>CAWHMQ010000003.1:0-546164 GCA_963830595.1 uncultured Solirubrobacteraceae bacterium | reverse complement strand
AGGGAAGCAAGCATCACGCGAGAGATGCTCGTTGCCGAATCAGAGCAGGGCTCGCGCGCAATCCGATCGAGGGTTTGAGGGCAAGGTCGGCGCTGCCGGATGACGCCAGTGTGGCGACCGCTTTGTGGCGACCGCTTCGTACCCTCGGTAGCTGCCCTCGGCCTGGCGCTCGCGTTGGGGCCGCAGGACCGACGGACGGGGGTCCCTTTGCCGTCGGGGTGATCGGCGCTCCGCCGCGCGCAATTACGATGCGAGGCAATGCTTGAGGCCGCCGAAGCTGGGTTGTCTGCCGGTCTGGTCGGTCGTGAGCCCGAGCGGGCGGCGATCGAGCGGTTGCTGGCTGGTGCGGTCGAGGGTCAGAGCGGGGTGTTGGTGATGCGGGGCGAGGCGGGGGTTGGTAAGAGCGCGCTGCTCGAGTTCGCGCTGCGTCCTGCGGTCGCGATGACGGTGCTCGGGGTGACGGGGGTGGAGACTGAGTCCGATCTGGCGTTTGCTGGGCTGCTTGGTCTCCTGCGGCCGATTCTCGGGCTCGCTGGTGGGCTGCCGACGGTTCAGGCGGCGGCGTTGGAGGGTGCGCTCGGGCTAGCGCCGTCGCCTGATCCGGATCGGTTCCTGGTGTCCGCGGCGGCGCTAGGGCTGATTGCCGCGGCGGCGGAGCGCCAGCCGGTGGTGTGCGTGGTCGATGACGCGAACTGGTTGGACACGCCGTCTGCTGATGCGATGGTGTTCGTCGCGCGTCGTTTGCGGGGTGAGCGCGTGGTGATGCTGTTCGCGGCTCGCGATAGCGACCGCCGGCAGTTCGAGGCGCAGGGGCTGCCGCAGCTGCACGTCGGGGGTCTGGCGGCCGACACGGCGGAGGGTTTGCTGGCGCAGCACGCATCGCGTGCGGTGCCCGCCGTCCGGGCCCGGCTATTGACCGAGGCGCGCGGCAACCCGCTGGCGCTGATCGAGTTGCCCGCGGCGCTGAGTGAGGACCAGTTGGCGGGACGCGCACCGCTGCCCGAGTCGATGCCCCTCACCCCCCGGCTATCCGATCTCTTTCGCCGACGGGTCGAGCGGCTACCGGCCGATGCGCAGCAGGCGCTACTTGTGGCCGCGATCGACGGGACCGCTCAGCTGCCGGTTGTTCTGGGCGCGCTCGGCGAGCTCAGGCTTGACAGTGACGCGCTCGGGCCTGCCGAGCGCGCCGCGCTCATCCGCACCGACAGCGCCCGGATCGAGTTCCGCCATCCGCTTGTGCGAGCCGCGGTCCACGAGCGGGCAACACTCGGAGAGCGCCAGCGTGTCCACACTGCCCTCGCGATGGCGCTCGCGGGCGATGAGCACGTCGATCGTCGGGTCTGGCATCAGGCGATGGCGACCGTGACCGGTGATGAGGAGGTGGCGGTGGCGCTTGAGGCGTCCGCCCGCCGCGCCCAGCTGCGCGCGGGTCATGCTTCGGCGGCGAGCGCCTACGAACGCGCCGCCGAGCTCACCCGTGAGCGGAGCCGCGTCGCACCCCGGCTGGCGTCGGCCGCTCAGGCCGCCTGGGACGCCGGGCAGCCCCAACGCGCGCTTGATCTGATCGCACGCGCCCTTTCGCTCGGTGATGACCAACTGCGGTCGCGTGCGCTGTACCTCCGCGGTGTCATCGAGGCCCGCTGTGGAAGCGCGAGGGAGGCGGTCGCGACACTGCTTGACGGCGCCGGAGAGGCTGACAGCGATCTGGCGTTGGCGATGCTGCACGAAGCGGCGGAGGCCGCCGGCGTGATCGGAAATGTCGCGATGGTGCGTGAGATCGGCGAGCGGGCGGCCCAGCTCGCGCCAGAGAGCTTGCGGGCCCAGTTTAGCCAGCGCATCCTCGTTGGTGCCTCTGCGCTTTTGGCCGGCGAGCTCGAGCGAGCGCGGGCCACGCTCGATTGCGCTCTCGCGCTGGCAGCCTCGCTGGGCGAGGATCCGCGCGCGCAGATCTGGGCCGCCCGGGCGGCCGGCGGGGAGCCTGGCACCGCGCTGGCGTACACAACCAAGGCGGTCGCGCTCGCGCGCGCGCAGGGGTTGCTCAGCGTGCTCCCGGTCGCTCTCGAGCATCACGCCAAGGAATTGCTGCGCGCGGGCCGGATCGACCTCGCCTACGTCGCCGCGCAGGAGGGGTACGCCCTCTCGACTGAGCTGGGCCACGGCTCGGGATGGCATCTACAGACGATGGCCCACGTGGAGGCGATCCGGGGGCTCGAGGACGCCTCGCGGGCACACATCGACGAGGCGCTCGAGATCGCTCAGCGAAACGGTGACATCTATCTCGATGCCGGCGTGCGCGCGGCTGGAGGCCTGCTCGAACTCACTCTCGGGCGGCCCGAGGTGGCCGCGGCGGCGCTGCTCGTGGTTGCGTCCGCTGATCGCAAGGACCTGACCCTCGTCGCGACCGCCGCACCCGCGGCCGACGCGATCGAGGCGATCGTCCGCGGCGGACTGCCCACCGAGCTAGCCAGTGCCCCGCTGGCGCTGGTGCGCGACTGGGCGCAGCACGCGCCCAGCGACGCCAACCTGTCGCGGCTCGCGCGCTGCGAAGCGCTGGCCGGAGCGGGTCCTGTCGAGGAGCGCTTCGCACAGGCGATCGCGCTCGAGGAGGCGCTGACCGCCTTTGAGCGCGCCCGTACCCACCTCGTCTACGGCGAATGGCTCAGGCGCCAGCGCCGCCGTGTGGACGCACGTGGGCATCTGCGCGAGGCGGCTGAGCGGTTCCGCTCGATCGGCGCTGCGCCCTGGGCCGAGCGCGCGGAGCGGGAGCTGCGTGCGACCGGGGAGAGCTCGCGCCGTCGGGAGCCCTCCACGATTGATCAACTCACCCCGCAGGAGCTGCAGATCGCGGGGCTCGCGGGAAGCGGGCTGAGCAACCCTGAGATTGCGTCGCAGCTGTTCCTGAGCCCGCGCACGATCGAGTATCACCTGCGCAAGGTGTTCACAAAGCTCGGGATCGCCTCCCGGAGCGAGCTGGTGCGGCTCGGAGACCTCTCGACGAGGACCGACTGAACGAGCCGCGGACTGGTGAGCACCCTGATGCGAGATGTCTGTCGCGAGGCGACACTGCCCGCATGCCAGACACCGAGCTCAACCCGCCGGCGCTGCGCGTTCTGATCGTCGATCGCCACGAGGTGTCGCGGGCCGCGATCCGGGCGCTGCTACGAACCGAGGGACTCGAGGTAGTGGGGGACGTCGCGACCGCCGCCGAGGGACTCGCGCTCGCCGATCAGGCGAAGCCCGACATCGCGATCGTCGACGTCGACGCCCGCTCAGCACTCGCGGTCGCGCGCGGAGGCGCGCTCACGGGGCTCGCGGCGCGGGTGGTGCTGACGGCGAGCACTCCTCCGCCGACCGCCCCGACCGGATACACGTTCATCCCCAAGTCTGAGATCTGCGCGCGCCTACTGAGCCAGGCACTCACAGCCCAGCACCCGACACCAAGGAACCCCCAAATGACGATGCAGGCATACCTGGACACGATCACCACCAAGACCGGGAAGACCCCCGAGGAGATCATCGAATTGGCTGGTGCTGAGGGCCTGCTCGAACCCGGCGTCAAGCCGCAGGCGATCATCACGTGGCTGGGGGACGAGTTTGGACTGGGCCGTGGTCACGCGATGGCGATCGTGTCCGTGATCAGGCGCCAGACCGAGCCACAGGCGTCCACCGACGAGAAGGTGGACCGCCACTTCGCCGGGCGCAAGGCGGTCTGGCGCCCGGTCTACGACAACCTCGTGAGCACCGTCACCGGCTTCGGGCCCGACATCGACGTCGACGCGGGCAAGAGCTACCTGAGCCTGCGCCGAGCCGGGAAGAAGTTCGCGATCGTGCAGGTCACAACCGACCGACTCGACGTTGGCATCAAGCTGGACGACGAACCCGCCGGCGACCGCTTCGAGTCAGCGGGGAGCTGGAACGCAATGGTCACCCACCGGGTCCGACTCCGCACCGCGAGTGAACTGGACCCCGAGCTGATCGGCTGGCTCGAGCGCGCCTACGCGGGCCGCTGACTCACGCACCCGCCGATCCTCATCGTCAACCACAGATCCAACCGAAGGAAGACACTCATGCGAAAGCTCACCTCGGGACTGTTCATCACCCTCGACGGGGTGGTCGAGGACCCACACAGCTGGAACCCGGCGTATTACAACCACGAGATGACCGCCGCGGTGCAGTCAGCTCTCGCGGCCAGCGACACGCATCTCTACGGGCGGCGGTCCTACGAGATGTTCCGCTCGGTGTTCACCGGCCCGGGCTCGGAGCGGATCGGGCACGCGCCCCTCATGAACGACACGCCGAAGGTGCTCGTCTCGACCAACGGCACGGACACCAGCTGGGGTCACACGACCGTGATCACCGGCGATGTGGCCGCTCGCATCCGCGAGCTCAAGCAGCGTTCGGGCGGCACCATCAGCCTCCAGGCCAGCCCGACACTCGTCCGCTTCCTGCTCGGCGAGGGTCTGCTCGACGAGCTGCATCTCCTGATCCACCCCGTCATCGTCGGGTCCGGGCAGCGGCTGTTCGACGGTGCCGACGTACCGGCGTCGTTCGACGTGATCGACGCCGCCCGGTTCACCACCGGCGTCGTGTCCCTGCGCCTGGCCCCCACAAGCACCGAGCGGCCCGCGCGTCGCACCCGAACCCCACCAGCGCTCACTTCCACGATCCGCACTGGTCTAACCATCATCACCACGCAGAGCGAGAACAGGAGTAAAGAGATGAACACCGTCACGTCAACCGACGGCACCACGATCGCCTACGACCAATACGGCGACGGACCTCCGCTGATCCTCGTCAACGGCGCGCTCGGCGACCGCAAGCTCGACCGCCGCTTCAAGCAGATGATCGGCCTCGCCGAGCTGCTGTCCCCGTCACATACGGTCATCAACTACGACCGGCGTGGACGCGGCGACAGCGACGAGGCCGGACCCTTCGCCGTCGAGCGCGAGATCGACGACATCGCAGCACTGATCGCCGCAGGCGGCGGCCGGGCAGCACTCTTCGGCTTCTCCTCCGGTGGCGCGCTCGCGTTACGCGCGGCCGGCGCCGGGATCGGCGTCGACCGAGTGGCCGTCTACGAGGCACCGTTCATGGTTGACCGGGCCGAGAAGCATCCCCCGGCCGATTACGGTCAACGGCTCGAGGACCTGATCGCCGCAAGCGACAGCAACGGCGCCGTGAAGCACTTCATGCGCAACGCGATGGGCATGCCAGCTCCGATGGTGACGATGATGCGGCTGATGCCGATGTGGAAGGACATGACAGCCAACGCCCACACCCTCAGCTACGACTGGGCGGCACTCGGCGAGCACAACATGAAAGGCGACCCACTGCAGCCGGACGAGTGGTCCTCGGTCCGCGTGCCTGCACTGATCGTATGCGGCGGCAAGAGCCCCGCCAACCTCACGAAGGGAGCACACGCGCTCGCCGACGTGCTGCCCAACGCGCAGCTTCGCTCACTCGAAGGCGTCGGTCACAACCTCAAGGTCAACCTGCTGGCCCCGGTCCTGACCGAGTTCCTCGACGTCGCCGACCGCGGCGGCAACGGGCATCAGACCAGCGCGTCACGGGTCGCGTGACCCGAGAACGACAATCCGTGCTCGCCAACGATCGCAGGCGCTGGCCAACAGCCCTCCCTCCGGCCGCAGCGGGGATGACGTCGCCGCGAGAGAGGACATCACAGTGATGGCCGCGCCCGGGGTCCATTCTGCGGCGCCGACGACCACTTTCCGCGCCAAGCAAGCCTCGTGGCGTCGCCGACGAGATGCCCGTACGACAACGAAGGCGGGTCTGCGGCATCTGTCGCGGGCCGGTGCGAGTCTGGCTCCTCCACGCCTGAACCGGCGGAGCGGCGTTGTAACCGCTCTGGCGCTCGCACACGGCTGCCAATTAGCCGCTCGGAGACACAATTGACTGATCCGCCTCTCGACCAAGCGGGCGTTGCGCGCCTCGATTGCCAAGCGGAAGTCATTCGGTGTGTAGGGCGGTGGTTGCCGTCGACGCGGCGGCCCGTCCGGCTGGGCCTAGCGCGCCAGCAATCGCGATGCCAAGTCCTGCGAGGGCGAGGAGGGCGAGCCCGCCGGCGGTGTAGACGTGGACGACGCCGGGCGGCAAAAGAATTCCAGGGTTGTCCCTGCCGATCGCGCGTATGACTGTGCCTTGGATCGCCATTCCGGCGGGGAGCGCGACGATGGTCGCCGCGAGGGCGGGAAGGGCGACCCAGCAGGTGACCATGGTGAGCGTCTGGCCGGGAGTCATTCCGAGCGCCTTGAATATCCCGAGGTCGTGGACGCGCTCCCGGGTGAGCATGAGCACGGAGTTGAGCACGCCGAGCGCGGCCAACGCCGCGATCATGAGGGTCAGTAGCCGCATGAGCGAGGTGTCGACCAGGGCGAATGCCCCGACCCCGTGGTTTATGCCGAGCCCGATGACGGTGACGTCGTAGCTCGGACCGAGGGCACGCTCGAGCGACGCTTCGTAGCCGTGCTGGCTGGCGGGGCGGATTGTGGCGATGTCCCAAGTGATGGGTAGGTGGATGCCGGCATTCGCGAGCGTCTGCTGGCTGGTGAGCAGCGTCCCGACCGCCAGTGGCGGTTCAGGGGCGTAGACCTCGCCGGTAATCCGGGCGGTGACGGTTCTGCCGTCGAGGTTGAAGTGAATCGTTTGCCCGACCGCGAGGTGCGCGGTGCCAGGTCGCGCTGTGTTGACGACGACCTCGCCGGGGGCGTGGAACCAGGTTCCGCTGGTGATGTCCCAGCCCAACCCGGCGGCGTTGCCCTGGTACGCGGTGATCGGCACTTCTCTTCCTACTCCTGGCGCGCTGGCCGTGGCGTTCGCGTCATCCAAGTACCCCAGGGTTCCGGGCTGGGTGCGCAGCGTGGCGAGGACCTTGTGCTGCTGGCTCGGGGCGAGCGGCTGTAGGTGTGGTGGCACGCCGGCGCCGACCAGTACGGTCCGCAGCGTCTGAGTGGTGGCTGAGTCGATCTTGGCGATCGAGGCGTCGAGGCCTACCGCAAGCACCACGGCGATCAGGCCAAAGGTCAGGGTGCCCAGTGTCAGCGCCGAGCGGGCGGGGCGGTTGAACGGGGCCGCCAGCCCGAGCGATACTGGCCGCGGCAGTGGCAGCTTGCCGACGAGGCGGTGGGCCGCGAAGCCGTGCCCGATCCGGGGTGCCTGCCCGGCCCCGATCGCTTGAACGGCAGATAGCCGTCCGGCACGCAGTGCTGGGACGAGTGCGGCCACGCCGGTGAGGGCGAGCAGGCCGAGTGGTGCCGTGAGGTAGATCCACAGTGGGACCGCGGCGCCGCCGCCCGGTCCGCCGTTGACCAGCGGGAGCACCCAGTGACGGCCCAGGACGGTGCCGGCGATCGCTCCGCCCAATGCCGGGATCCCGATCTGAACGAGGTAGGTCGCTGCGACCTGGCCCGGGGTGAAGCCAATGCTCTTGAGCACCCCGATCCGCCGATATGAGGCCATCACCGCGGCGGCCACGATACTGGCGGTGATCAGCACGGCCAGCACCAGTGCGATGATCCCGAACGCCACCGCGAACGGCGTGTTAATGCCCTGCACCGCGGCGAGCCCCTCCGCTGTATCGAGCGATGGAACCCAGTTGATGACCGCGCCTGGCGGCAGCGCTCGCCTGATCTCGTTGAGGTCGGCCCGCACCTGCTGCTCGGTGGAAGCGGCGTTACTGAAGGCGTAGAGCATCTTCACGACCCGCGGCTGATCCCGCGGGCGCAAGGCAGCCAGCTGGCTCGGCACGACCCACGCGAGGTCGGCGCTGGTGATCGAGACGGCGATACCGACCACTTTCAGCTTAGGCCTGCCCGGTGCGCTGGTAACTGTGACCGTCCCGCCGGGCACGGCGGACACCGGCCTGTCGTGTGACAGAACGATCTCGCCCGGACGGCGCGCCCACCGGCCAGTGAGGAGGATGAGGTCGTCCAGGGGCCCGCCCATTGACGCGCGACCGATGACGCTGATCCCCTGCCCTGGAATTTCCGCGTTCGTTTTCACGTCGCCGCGTGGAATCAACCCGCTCTGCCCGGCATGCGGCGACGGCCCCGCCGTCAGAGCGTTGGGGCGCGCCGAGCGCCGGCCGGGGGTTACGGCCGGCCCTCGGCCCTGGGTGAGGTTCTTCCCCGACCCACCGCGGGCGGCTGCTCCCGATCCGACGTCGGCCACGGTGATGTAGGTCTCGGAATACGGGCCGGCGGTTTGTGTCACGCCTGGCAGGCGCCGAGTGGCTGCCAGATCGGTGGCGGTCGCCTCGGACGCATTGATGCTCACCGCGAGATCGGCGCCGTGCTGACGGGTCAACGCATTGAGGAACTGTGCGTTTGCACTCGTCGACAGTGTGAGGCCGAGCGTGCCCGCTGCTGCGCTCGCGGCCAACAGCAGGAAGATCACGCCCGTCTGCACGAGCCGGCGGGATGCGCCGCCCGAAGCGGCTGTGAGCACCGCCTTGGCGCTCACAGCCGGGGCTCCTTGCCCGGGGCAGCGGTGTCGGCCTCGACACGGCCATCGACGAGCTGCACCGTGCGCTTGGCATATTTGGTCGCCAGCTCCCGGCTGTGGGTGACCAGCACGAGCGTCTGCCCCTCGCGGTTGAGCTCCAAGAGCAGCTGGCCGATCTCTTCGCCCGTCGCAGTGTCCACGGCGCCCGTCGGCTCGTCGGCGAGCACGAGCGCCGGCGAGTTCACCAGCGCCCGGGCGATCGCGACTCGCTGTCGCTCACCGCCTGACAGCCGTCCCGGGTAGCTGTCGCGGTATTTCTCGATCCCCAGCTTCGCCAGCAGTTCGCTGGCCCGCGCACGTGCCGGCGCCCGGCGGATTCCCGCTAGCTGGGTCGGCAGCAGCACATTGTCTAAGACCGTCAGATCCTCGAGCAGGTTGAAGAATTGAAAGACCATCCCGATTTCCCGCCGGCGAAACCGTGCCGCCGCGGTCTCGCTCATTTGATCCACCCGCTCGCCAGCGACCGTCACCGCGCCGCTTGACGGCCTGTCAAGCCCGGCGATCAGGTTCAACAGCGTCGATTTGCCGCTGCCTGAGGGCCCCATCACCGCGACCGCCTCCCGTGACTGGACGGCCAGGCTCACGTCATCCACCGCGCGATGCCCGGCGGCGTCATAGCGCTTGGTTACCTCGCTCAGCGTGATCAGCGCATCGTGCGCTGAGCCTGCTTGCCTCGCGACGGCGGTCGCTCCCTCGGTCATGCTTGCTCCTTCCTGGACGCGGCACGCTCTCCGGGAGAGTGCCAGCGGATCATCGATTTAGGTTGCATCCGCCTCCGCTCTCAGCCACTGAGTCCGCAGATGACTGCGGCCCGCTCGTAGGCTGGCGATGCGGGGTCGATCGTGTTGATCGCGTGATCAGCCCGCCGTTGTTCTGCAGTTCGCTGTAGGCCGCGAGGCTCGACGGCCGCGATGCCATCGGATCGGGAAAGCCGGACAGACCGTGTTGCCGCATGCACTCGGCCGGTGCGCAGCGCCTGGATCTTCTGCCGCTCAGTGAAGTGAGCGCCGCCGACGGCGGCCGGCGACTCCTTGACGCATGCCGGCTGGCGGAGTTGAACACGGGCGATTGCGGGTTGATCCCGGAACTGGCCCGAATCCCCCCGCCCCGCCTCGGCCTGCGCTCGGGTCGGGAAAGTTCGCAACCCCCTCGGAGCGCATGCAGTCCGCGCGCTTTGACCCCCTGCGAGGAGGCGCCTGAGCCGGTGGGCCGTAGGGCTGCGTTAGAGGATCCGCAAGCCACGATCGTCACACAGCCAACCGCTACCGGCATCCCCGCGCTGGAGCGTGGGCGGGTGATCCGGCCTCTCGCGCGCGCCGCATCGTACTGGCGATCGCGCCTCATCTCTCCCATCGCCGGTCCCGCCTTCGCTGTGCGTGGCCGTCCCGGCTGGTGGATGTTGAAGCGAGCCACGGGGTCGGATCCTGTGTCATCGCGGGAGTTGTACGCGGCGGCGCTTTACACGGCGATAAAGCCGTTAACTCGCTGTAATCCGCATTCAGGCATGCTGCACGTCGGAATGAGTCTTTCCGACCCGCCGTTGGCCGCGACGCGGCGGTTTCGGCCTCCGCGGACGACGGTCCGGTGGCGGTTGACGCTGCTCTACGGCAGCCTGTTCCTCGGCTGCGGCGCGGCGCTGCTCGCGATTACTTACGCCCTCGTTGCCCACGCCAGCATTACGCACACAGGCCCTAGCGTCGTGGCGTTGCCGCGTCGAATCCAAGCGCTGCTGCCCCCACGACAAGTCGAGGGCACCCTCCGGCAGGTCCGGTCAACCCAACGGATCGCCGATCTGCACCGGCTCATCATCGAGTCTGGGATCGCGCTCGCGATCATGGCGATCGCCTCCGCCGCGCTTGGCTGGCTGGTTGCCGGTCGCGTCCTCGCGCCACTACGCACGATCACCGCAAGCACGCGACAGATCTCAGAGACCAACCTCCACCAGCGGCTGGCGATCGCCGGACCGCGGGACGAGCTCAGCCAGCTTGCCGGCACGATCGACGGGCTCCTTGAGCGCCTCGAGGCCGCGTTCGATGCCCAACGGCGGTTTGTCGCCAACGCCTCGCACGAGCTACGCACGCCGCTGACCACGATGCGCGCCACGCTCGATGTCGCGATCGCTAAACCCGACGTCCCTCCGCAGCTTCAAGCGCTGGATGCGAACCTGCGCGAGGACCTCGACCAGGCCGACCGGCTGCTGGAGAGCTTCCTGACCCTCGCGCGTGCGCAGCACCGCGAGTTGGGCGAGCCGGCCGCAGTGTCGCTGACGGAGCTCGTCGCCAAGGCGCTAGCGGTTTGCAGCGGGGCGATCGCCGCCAAACGGCTCGAGCTCAGCACCGCGCTAACCCCGGTGTGGGTGGCCGGCAGCGAGACGCTGCTTGCGAGGATGATCGAGAATGTGATCGAGAACGCCGTGCGTTACAACCAGGCAGATGGGTTCGTGAGCGTCGCGCTCGGACTCGACGGCACTCAAGCGCGGCTAGGCGTCGAGAGCGGCGGCCCGATCATCGACCAGCGCGCGGTCACACAGCTCGCGCAGCCGTTTCGGCGACTCGGCACCGAGCGCACCGGCTCAGAGAACGGGCACGGACTCGGGCTCTCGATTGTCGCCGCCGTAGCCACCGCGCACGGCGGCAACCTCGAGCTGACGGCCCGCCCTGAGGGCGGGCTCCGAGTCCACATCACCCTCCCAGACGCGACTGCCGCGCAAACCGCCACAGTGTCGGCGTGAGAGTCCTGGTCGTCGAAGACGCGCCGCGGCTGGCGAACACGATCGCCGAAGGGTTGCGCGACCAGGCAATCGCTGTTGACATCGCCTACGACGGGCACGACGCCGCTACCAAGCTTGCCGTCAACTCCTACGACGTCGTAGTGCTCGACCGCGACCTTCCCGGCATCCACGGCGACACGCTCTGCCAAATGATCACCAGCAGCACAAATCCCGCCATGATCCTGATGCTGACCGCCGCCGCCACACCGACGGACCGAGTCGCCGGGCTCACTCTCGGCGCCGACGACTACCTGCCCAAGCCATTTCACTTCCCTGAACTCGTGCTCCGCGTCCGGGCGCTCGCCCGCCGCAATACACCAGCCCAAGGCAGAACCCTCAGAGCAGCCGGCATCGAACTCGACCCGCTGACCGGCATCGTCACCCGCGACGGCCGGACACTTGACCTCACCGCCAAGGAACGCGCTGTTCTCGAAGCCCTGCTCAATGCCAGCCCGGCCGCTCTCAGCCCCGAGAAACTCCTCGAACAAGCCTGGGACGAAAACGCCGACCCGTTCACGAAGACCGTTCCGGTCACGATCCACCGCCTGCGCCGAAAGCTTGGCGCGCCACCGGTCATCCAAACCACCCCAGGCATCGGATACAGGATCGCACCACCCGAGCACACGAGCGTGCAAAGCCGCCCGTGAGTCATGCGCGCTCCGCGACCCGCCCCAGGTCTGTCGGCGTGCGAGCATTCCCGTGTCCACAGGAGCGGGGGTGGCCCAGGAGTCGTGCGATCCTGCCGATCACTGGGCCGGTTGCGGTGGTCTCTGGGGTTACCGCCGGTGGCGGTGGCCGCGCGATCACGCGGCCGCGACATCGGCGCCGACGAGCCAGCGCCGTTGTGTACCGCCCACAAGTCCGCGGCGCGGCGCGTTAGATCCGCAGGTGCCCGATGCGCCGCGCTGCGGCCATCTGAGACGTTGCCGACAGGTCGCTGCTCGGCGCGGAAGGCGGCCGCCCAGATCAGCGCCGACCGCCTGACCCTTTCGGACACCTACGGTCGCTAGGCCGCGGACCTCGCATGCCTGCGCGACCAGCAATGCGGGTCTCGATTCGCGCGTGGCCCGGTGAGGCCATCGGGCGCCCACAAGAGGATCCCTTTCTGCGAGCCCGGCTGGTCGGCGTGCCTGCGTTCGGCGTGAACCAGCAGTGTCGGTCAAGCGCCCTGCTGGCCACGGAGCAGCGGCCCTATCCGCGGAGGTCGTAGTGCATATGGTGGACCTGTGGGAGACGAACATGTGCGCCCCAGCTCGGCTGCCTCTACGGCGACAATCGTCGCGCAGCATGCTCGCTGCGTCGCCGCGCCGCCGCCGATGAAGTGCCGGATTGTCGCCATCGATGGAGCCGGCGGGGCGGGCAAGAGCACGCTGGCGCGGCACGTCGCGACGCGGCTGGGCGCTCAGATTGTGTGCACCGATGATTTCGCCAGCTGGCAGCATCCGTTTGAGTGGTCGTCTCGGCTGATCGAGCAAGTGCTCGACCCGCTATCGCACAACCAGCCCAGCCGCTACCAGCGCTCAGATTGGGACACACGAACCCTCGCGGAATGGCACGACGTGCCAGTCGCAGCATTCCTCGTGCTGGAGGGCGTGTCCTGCTCGCGGGCAGCGTTCGCCCCTTACCTGGCGTTCCGCGTCTGGGTGAACACTCCGCGTGAGGAGCGGCTGCGGCGCGGCCTAGAGCGAGACGGACAAGACGCGATCGGTTTGTGGCGGGAGTGGATGGCGCGCGAGGACGAGTACATCGACGCCGAGCGACCGCAGGAGCGCGCCGACCTCGTTGTCTCCGGACGGACAGACACGACCTAACCGATCCCGCGCAGGCTCGGTTGACCTTCGGATTAGAGGCCTTGTGTTGAGTCCCGCTCCCCACGAGAGAGCGGCGCTCTTGACGTCGCCATGCGGCATTGCTCTGTGCCTGCTTCCACGCCGAGTCCGCCGTGAGTTCGCGCCGGGGCCGTCCGTAGCGCCTGGTCGCGTTGAACATTGGCTACTGCGACGCGGTCGGAGCATCTCTTGGCTTGAGCGGGTGGGCGGCGCGATCCGCCACCAGGACATCGACCCCCGTTTCCAAGTACCGCGCCCTGACACGATGCGACTCGCGTTTAAGGCCGTTCATTGGCGCCACTTGAGCAAAAGGACGACCAGAACCGCCATGGCAACAATCACCACGAGGATCACCGGAGAATCCCCGTGCCCGGTACAAAGGCCAGGATGGAAAGGCTCGCGCCGACGATTGCCTCGTGCTACCCAATGCCGCCATGCGTGTACCACATCCGCGAGCCCCGTGTGCAGGAGCCTTGGCGGTCACGCATCAAACGCCTCGGAGATTCCCCGTCGCCGTGATCGTTGGCGGATTCGGGCGGCTATCGCAAATGAGACGTCAGGCGGGTCCAACGAGCTTTACGAGATCGTCGAACAGCGCCTCCGGATACGCTGGCCGCGCTGCGTCATACAGATCGGCTGCCGAGTCAAACGTGGATCGCAGCGGCTCCCGCATCTCGCTCACCTCTCAATCGTGTCGAAAACGGTCCCCGCGCCGATGCGTTAGACGCCTCGTAGTCACCGGGGAGGACGTTTCGCCCCAGCGCGGCCTCGCCGCTCCCCACCAGGAGCCCACACCCGCACGGTGCGGTGTTCGATGAGGGTTCCCCTGTCGCGACGGGGCCTGGCGGCTGGTCGGTCGCGTGGCGAGGACCGGACCCCGGGGGGTTGCCGATCTCGCTTCCGAGTGCCTGGTCCTCATTCCCCGGTCTGAAACTGTCTGCGGTAGTCAGCGAGCGGCTCGAGACCGGCAACCGCGCGCCGCTCGTCAACATGTCCGGGATCTTCGATCGGCCAGGGCACGGCGCGTCGATCGGTGTCGCCGCGCATCTGCGTTCCGAAGACCTGCTCGCGCCCCTCGTTGACCCGTACGCGATCAGTGAGGTACGCGAGCTGGCGCATAGTCGCGTCTCCTCGCTGCGCCGCTTCGGTGAGTAGACCAAGCGCGCGGCGCTGGAAATCGAGTTGTCGATCCGCGTGCTGCGCCAGCAGCCAGGCGTGGTTGGCTCCGTCTTCGCCGACGAGACTGTGTCCCGGCCAGCCATGCTCGTCAATGATCTCCCGCAGCCGGTCGGTGTGGCCGACATCGAGCCGCGCCCACTGCATCACCACCTCCAAGTCAAGCGGACCCTCTGGAAGGGAGTTGCGAAAGTCCTGGTCTGCCTGAGCGAGGCACGCCAGCTCAGCGGCAATTCGATCGTTCACGGCGCTCCGGCCATCCTACGGCAGGCGCAGCTCACAGCAATGGTTGGGCGTCTGCGACTCTCCGCGGAGACGCTCCGGCGGCCGACTTGGTTTCTCGGCGACGTTCGGTAGCCGATCGGCTTCTGCGACGAGGGAGACCCGCTATCCGCGCGCAGAGCAGGGAAGTTGTCGGTGCGTCTCACGGCGTAGGCCTCCTTCATCGTCTGTCAGGACTTGAGGGAACCTACGCCGTCGCTATGACAGCACCCGGCGCCTATTTACAGCAGTTCTGAGACGCAACCGGTGGCTAGGAGATGCTCGTCGTGGGACGAATGCAGGAGCCTTCTATCGGCGTCGGCTGGGCGTCGGCCATCCTCGGGAAGGCAGTCGGCGTGGGTGCCCGATTGAGGATGTCCGAGCGCCGCCTGACGGCAGTCATAAAGCGCGGCTTGGTGTTCCCGGCACTTCGGTCGACTTATCGAGTGGCGCAGGCGTCGCGTTGCTGAGCAGCTCGACGGTGGCGTCATTGGCGTAGCAGTCCACCACCAGGTGAACGCGAGGTGTGTCGCCCATATTGACCGCGGCATGTGGCTTTCGTATATCGAGATATGCGGCCGTGCCCGGTCGCATCACCATGCTGCTTGTGTTGCCGTCCAGACCCCAGGATTGGAACACGCTGCGCTCGTTGGAGATGAGCGGGATGTGCAAGCGGACGATCTTGCCCGCGGACGGTTCCGGCGTCGGGGTCGGTGATGTCGGCGTGTCGGGAGACTTTGCCCCCGCGGGGCGCTAGGCGCATCAGACGGATGCGCTGGAAGCCAGCGCACGGGAGCGCCGCGAGGATTTTCTCGGCGGCAGGTCCGAGGGTCGCGCGCAGATGCGTGTCGCGCGGCTCGCGGTGGCGGTCTTCTCGTGCTCGCTCTTCCAGCGGCGGTTCATCTCGCTGGGTTTCTCGGTGCGTTCGGGCTCGTTGTAGAAGCCGCGGAGCGCGAGCGCCATCCCGGTGTCGTCGTTGCCGTAGGAGGAGTGGTGCACGGCGTAGGCGCTCTCGTCGCAGACGCTCGGGCGGGAGCTCAGCGCGAGGATCGCGTTCTGCGGGAGCTCGAGCGGTAGCTGGGCGAGACCGAGCAGCTCCTGCTTGGGGTAGGGGGTGTAGCGCTCGCCTGCTCTGCGAGCCCACGGCGGGTCCTCAATGTCGTGCGAGATCCAGACGCCGCGCATCGACGACGACGCCATGACCTTGACCGCGGCGAGCCTCATCCCGTGCCCCATCGCGGGCTCGCCGCCCGGCTGGCCGGTCGCGTCGATGGCTCGCAGGCGAGTGACGAGCGTGCGCTCGTCCGGGTGCTCCTGCCAGCACTCGACGGCGATCGGGCGGTTGCAGGCCGAAAGCTGGTCGAGGATCGAGACCGCGGTGGTCTCATCGGTGAACGCCATGCGTGTGCAGTAGAGGGTCCCGGGAGGGAGGGTCATGCGCCTGCCGGTGAAGTCGCGGACGGGCTGCTTTCGATCGAGTTCGCGCACGACGCAGGCCCATACCGGGACGCGCTCGTCGTTGCGGGGGCCCACCTTCAGCCAGTCGTCGCGGAGGTCGTTGGCGGCGTTATGGGCGCTGTAGCGGTCAAACGGGCCGTGCGCCTGGCCCTCGTCGTGGCGTTCGAACAGGGCGGTGATGCGCTTGAGATCTTCGACGTTGTAGCCGTTGGCCCAGCCCGGAGCGCTCTCGTCGCGCTCCACCTGCGCGGGCGTGCCGATCAAGCTGCCATGTTCCATATCCGAGCTCCTTGCTGCCGGGTGGTCGCTCACCAGGGCAGTGTGCGCGGGAGCCCGAAGTGCGGCAGTATCGCGAGGTCGCCAAAGCGGGTGATGGCTGAGATCTGGGTGCCTTCGAGGGTAAGCACGAATACTCCGCGAGCGTGGGCGATGTCCGCATGCGGGTCTTTGTGGTAGCTCCCGAACGCGGGTTGGGTGTTCGCGCGGGTGGAGACCAGTCGGAGGCGGCTGGCGTCGTGCACGCCGTACGCGGTCGCGAGGAATTTCCCGATCGCGTCGTGGCCTTGGTACTGGTATGGCTCGGGTGGCATCGTCAGCCAGGCGTCGTCGGTAAGCAGCGCAACGACGCGGTCGATGTCGCCGTTCTCGAACGCGTCCGCGAAGGCGCCGACGAGCTCGCGCTCGGCCGGTGAATGTGGCAGTGGCGCGCGGTCTGGTCCGGGTGATTGGCGCGCCTCGAGCGCGGCTCTGGCGCGTTGCAGCGCGCTATTGACCGACTCCTCGCTTTGATCGAGCATGCTCGCGACTTCGGCGGAGCGAAAGCCGAGCACGTCGCGCAGCACGAGTACCGCCCGCTGGCGCGGTGGAAGGCGCTGGAGCGTGGTCAGGAACGCGAGCGTGACGGTCTCCTTGGTTTCATAGCGGGCGTCGGGACCCGGCGCGCTGTCGGGCACGCCTTCGAGCAGCGCGTCGGGGTAGGGCTCGAGCCACGTGAGCTCAGCAAGCCGGGTCGGCTCGGGCGGCTGGAACGCGAGAACGACCGATTCGGGCTGCGCACGGCGCCCGGTGTCGCGCAGCTGGTTCAGGGAGCGGTTGGTGGCGATCCGGTACAGCCAAGCGCGTAGAGAGGCGCGGTCCTGGTAGTGCTCAAGTGCGCGCCAGGCCGCCAACAGTGTCTCCTGGAGCGCGTCCTCGGCGTCCTGCACCGAGCCGAGGATCCGGTAGCAGTGCAACTGCAATTCGCGACGGTACGGGTCGGTGAGCTCGCGAAACGCCTGCTCGTCTCCCGCACGGGCGCGGCTGAGCGTCCTCTCGGTCACGAGAGCAGTCTCGCACAGCGTCTTCCTTTCACACCCATCATTACGAACAACACCGTCGGTGCCCGAAAGTCATCGGTGAGTTCCTCGCAGCGGCCGTGTTGAACCAGTAGCGACAACCGCGACACACGAGCAGGAGGACACATGACGACCAAACACACACAGCCAGGCTGCAAATCGGCACGGACGTGGGTGCTTGCCCTGACGTCGGTCGCGGCGTTGATGGTCGCGCTCGACGCGCTCGTCGTGACGACCGCACTGAGCACGATCAGGCTGCACCTGCACGCCTCGATCGAGCAGCTCGAGTGGACCGTCAACGCGTACGCCCTGAGTTTCGCCGTGCTGTTGATGACGGGCTCTGCGCTCGGCGACAGGTTCGGACGCCGGCGGCTCTTCACAGCAGGCCTCGGACTGTTCACAACGGCGTCCTCAGCATGCGCGCTGGCGCCCGACGTCGGCTCGCTGATCGCCGCACGCGCCGTTCAGGGCGCCGGCGCCGCGATGGTGATGCCGCTCGCGCTCGCGCAGCTGAGCGCGGCATTCCCACCCGAGCGCCGAGCATGGGCGCTGGGAATCTTCAGCAGCATTACCGGACTGGCCGTGCTCGGCGGCCCGGTCGTCGGCGGGGCGATCACGCAAGGAATCGCGTGGCAGTGGATCTTCTGGCTCAACGTCCCGATCGGACTGCTCACGATCCCGCTGATCCTCCGCCGGATCGATGAGAGCTTCGGCCCGAAAACGATCCTCGATGTCGGTGGCGTGATCCTGGAGACGGGCGCCGCGCTAGGCATCGTGTGGGGCCTCGTGCGCGGCAACTCGGCCGGCTGGGGAAGCGTCGAGGTCCTCGCCGCCCTAGTGCTTGGGGTGCTCTGCTTGGCGGCGTTCGTGGCGTGGGAGACGCGCTCCCGCGAGCCGATGCTGCCGATGCGCCTCTTCCGCTCGCGCGACTTCGCCTCAGGCAACGCGGCGATCTTCTTCCTCACTGCATCCCTGGTCGGGGCCGTGTTCTTCATGGCGCAATTCCTGCAGACCGCACAAGGCGACGGGCCGCTCGATGCCGGGCTGCGGCTGCTGCCGTTGACAACCACCCTGTTCTTCATCGCGCCGATCGCCGGCGCCCTGATCAATCGCGTCGGCGAGCGGCCGCTGATCGTCAGCGGGCTGCTCCTGGAGGCAGTCGGGATGGCCTGGATCGCGCTGATCGCCGCGCCCCACCTCCCCTACGTGCAGATGATCGTGCCGCTGATCCTCACCGGCGCCGGCGTCTCGATCGCGATACCCGCCACCCAAAGCGCCGTGATCAAGTCAGTCTCACCCGAACACATCGGCAAAGCGTCGGGAACGTTCAGCACCATGCGCCAGCTCGGCGGCGCGTTCGGCGTAGCGATCCTGGTCGCCGTGTTCGCCGGCACCGGCAGCTACACCTCCGCCCAAGCATTCACCCACGGGTTCGCGCCCGCGCTCGGTGTGTCCGCAGTGCTATCGCTCTCCGGCGCGATCGCCGTCCTCGCGCTCACAACCCGAAGAAGCAAAACGACACAGCCCGTTCGGCGGCAACCGCGCGCATCGCTCAGCACCGAGGGTGCATGAGATGGTGAATGTCGAACAGCTCTTCGAGCCGGCGCGGGCTTTGGCGAAGCGAACGATCGCGGAGACGCCGGCGCACGCTTTGGCGCGCTCGCCGCGCGGACCGATCCCTCGAGCTGCGCGAGTAGGAGGAGCCCACGGAGGACCTGCCCAACCTGGCGCAGGCGATCACGGAGCGCTCACCGGCGAAGGCAAACCCACCCCCAGAGCCGCATAGCTGACCACGTCAACACCTAAGGAGACCAGAAAATGGGAAAGATCATCATCAGCGAGTTCGTCTCGCTCGACGGAATCATCCAGGACCCGGCCGGGGACGAGGGGTTCAGGCTCGGCGGCTGGGTCGGCGAGGTCAAAGACGCCAACAAGGTCAAGCTCGACGAGGCGCTGGGCGCCGAGGCCCTGCTGCTGGGTCGGCGGAGCTACGAGTTCTTCGCCGCACGGTGGCCATCCCGGGGTGGCGTGTTCGCGGACAGGTTGAACAGCCTGCCCAAGTATGTCGTGTCCTCGACCCTCGAAGATCCCGACTGGAACAACTCGGCGGTACTAAGAGGCGACGTGGTGAACGGGGTCTCGAAGCTGAAGCAGGAGCTCAACGGGGAAATCGTCGTCTACGCCAGCTTCCAACTCTTGCGCACGCTGCTGAAGCACGACCTCGTCGATGAGCTGCGGCTGATGATCTACCCCGTCGTGCTCGGGGCCGGCGAGCGCCTATTCGGCGAGACCAGCGACGAGAAACCCATGCGCCTGGTTAACAACCGGACCGTCGGTGACGGCGTCGCCTTCCTCACCTACGAGCCCGTTCGGGCGCCTAGCCGGCCTCGGACGGGCGCTAGCGTCCCGAAAAAGCTCCCGGGCGCCCGGGCGGCCAATCCTGGGAGAGCGCCAAGAGAGTGATGAGTCGAACGACCAGGTGAACCGCGACCGCCATGACGAGCGGCTGACGGTCACTCAGCATGCCGAAGAGTTCGCTACGTCACGACATACCCGTGCCAGCAGCGAAGCAGGACTTTCAGGACGCCGCGGTTCAGTCCTGAGATTCGCCAGAAGCGGGGCGCTCGCGCTGCTAGCTCGCGAGCCGGTTCGCTGCGAGCGGCGCCACGAAAGCGACAGCTACGGCAGCCACGGCGGCGGCGTCCCAACGACTTCTCCTATCGCGTGAAAGGACACGCCGACGTCAAGGCCATGAGCGACCCTCCGCCTCGGTTCACCTCCGGACGACTGCTCTCCCAGAAAGCATGCGTCCGGACCGGTCCGATCCTCACGCGCTGCTCGCGGGCGCTCCCGCCCAAAGGCAGCTGTCTCGCGGAGCCCGTGGCGCGCCGGTGGTTCCGCGTGATAGGAGCCACCATGAGCCGGACCTCGATGCTCTCGCTGCCGGTGCGAAGCGGCCACGGAGCCGTCGTGACTGCAATAGGCGTGATGCAGCGACGCGATCCGCGCTGCCGACGTCACTGCTCCTGATGCAAACGAGCAGTCGACGGCCGGCCGCGCGACCGGCGCTCGGCGGCTTCCGCTCCCGCCACGGCGTTGCGGGACACAGCGCCGACGCCGACGACACTTGGTGGTCGGGACGAGGTGGAGCAGCGCGTGCGCCAGTGGCAATGAGTTGACCGCTCCGCCTGGCCAAGCGACAGCCAGCTGCTCAAGGTCGCGGCGACCCTCGAGACGGTTCGTGCCTAGGCAAGATGCGAGCGCGCTTGCTCTGAATCGGCAGTTCAGCAAAATCGGGGCGCTGTCGCAATCGCCCGAGGCACGCGTGGCCGAACACGGTGCCGGACGATCCCTTTCGTCGTCCGGCGCCCATGCGGTGGACGAGCGCGTCGGCGAGCAAGCGCAGGTCTGCGATGACGCGGTGCTAGCCACCGACGAGCAAGTGGACGCACTCACGGGAGGTCAGCGTCACTGCTGCTTCCGCTGGGCGCCAGCCGGCCGGCCGGCGCGACGCCGAGGCGATCCCAAGAGACGAATCTCGGCCGCGACCGTGACGATCGATCGCTTCCGCATATGTCGCCGAGGGGGCAGTCTCGACCTCACTGCCGCTCTGACCGGAAACGAGAAGCTGCTCGTCGCTCGTGCGCCCGTCCGTACCGGAGAGCAGGAGGCGGCCGTGCGGCTATGGCTCACCTCCGCCCCGCCACGAGCAGGCTGGCGGCGGTGCAGGACCTGCGCGGGGGTTGCCGCCCGGAGGATGAGGCGCGTGATCGGCGATCCGGATGGGCCGTTGTGACTGATGCCGCGATCGAGGCGGGCTAGCCGTCGACCGCGCTGATCCTGACCTCGCGCAGCGAGCCGTCGGCATCGATCCGGGAGTAGGCGAGCTCGACCTGCTGACCGATCAGCGCGGCGAGCCGCGGGCTGCAGAGAGTGGTCACACGGCGGCCGTCGAGATCAGAGGTTGCGTAGGTGTGCCCGTCCCGTCCGAGCCGGACGTCGCGCAGCGTTCCGGTGGCGCGGTGGCTGGCCTTGTACTTGCGCCAAGTGGTCTGGCGACCGGGGCGATACGCCGACCGGGGCCGCTTGAGCACCGAGCCTTCAAACCCGAGAGCGACCAGCTGGTCGTGCGCGGCACGGCTGGCGGGCCGCGTCTCGATGACCCGCAGCCGCTCGTCGGCGGGAAACGCCTCCCGCAGAAGCTCCGTGCGCCTCACCCAGGACCGCGATCGGACGTCTTCGCCGGCGAGCTCAAGCAGATCGAAGGCAACCACGTGGAGCTTCCGTGCCGCCGCGGCGTCGGACTGGAGCGTGGCTCGGCACACCGCCGCGAAGTCTTGCACGGCTCGGCCGTCGCGGGGGCTGAGCGCGACGAGTTCGGCGTCGAACACCGTCCCGCGGGGTGACCCGGCGAGCGGCCCGAGGAGCGAGTCGAGGCGATCGCCCAGACTGGTGCCTCGGCGCGACCAAGCGCGCATACGTCCATGGTGGTCGATCGCCACGAGCAGCCGGAACCCGTCCCACTTGGGCTCCATCATCCAGTCACCCTGCGCCGGCCACACAGCGGCGCGAGTGCTCAGCATTGGTTCGGGGATCGCCATAGCCCAAGCGTAAAGCCGACTGTGGTGCGGGCGGGGTTGTCCGGTTACGGCGGCGTGGAGATGGGTGACGCTCCCGGTGACCTGCCGCGACCGTACCGGGGCTAGCTCCCGCGACCCGGTCACTTCCGACGGCGGATTTCCCGACCACGGGCCCCGCGCTTGTTGGGAGCGGCAGCCCCGGACGCGTCAGGGAAATACCGTTCTCTGACGGTCGACGGCCCAAGAACGCACTCGTGCTGGCCTGGAGGCTGCCCGGGCTCGCGGACGAGTCGGCGGACGCCCATCCACGGTCACCAAGCGAAAGCTGGCCGCTGCGGTCGCGATGCGCGAGAACGGCGAGCTGATCATGAGCCAGATCGCCGCCGAGCTCGGCGTGGGGCAGGCAACGCTCTATCGCCACCTCGCCGCCCACCGAATCCATGCCGAGGAGAAGGTCCCGTAGGACTGCTTCGCACGTCGCACGCTCGCCGCTGGTCGCCTGAGGCCGGCTTCTGCATCTACGGGTAGGCAGCTGCGCGGTCAACAGGCCCGTCCGGAGACGATGGAGAAGCCGGCCTTCGGCGCTGGCGACTTCCGCTTCGACCGAATGATTAGCTGCAATCCTGCTAGCACTGTGACGGGCACCTGCCTGGATTCCGCGCTAGGCGAGAGCTGCGCCCGACGATCAAGAGTCGCGCGCTGTAGCCGAAACAGGGGCGGGTCGATGATCGCTTACGCTCCGCGCTGCGATCGCGTGACCGCACCGTCAGAGGTCTCAGTTCATGTCAGCTCGGATGCGCCCGTAGCGCTCGTAGATCACCCGCGAGCCGAACGTCCTAGTCTCGATCAGCTCGAGCGGGACGTCCTCGGTGACCGGCGGGAGGAACGCCGTGCCGCCACCGACGATGATCGGATGGCGGAACATGCGCAGCTCATCGACCAGGCTGAGCTTGATCGCCGTCGCGGCGAGGCCAGCGCCGCCGATCGCGATGTCCTTGTCAGTCGCGGCGAGCGTGGCGGCGACCTCCTCCTCCACCGACCCCTCGGCGAGCCGAGCATTGCCGTGGACGCTGTCGAGCGTGCGACTGAAGACGACCTTTGGAAGCGCGCACCACGCGTCGGCGAACGCGGCATGCAGCTCGGTGTCGCGCAGCGACGGATCGGTCTCCCACACCAGCATCGCCTCGTAGAGCTTGCGGCCGCACAGATAGCAGCCAAGCTCGCGCACTCCCGCCAGATAGAAGCCAAACAGCTCCTCGTCAGGGACAGTCCACCCGAACGCGCCCTCGCGGTCAGCGATGAAGCCGTCCACCGAGGTACCCATCGAGTAGATCATGCGGCCCTTGCCCTCGTCGATGTTCTTGTCAGTCATCGTCTGACTCCTTCTCGTTTGGGCCTAGCTGTGCGGTGAGGCGCTCGCGTAGCCGGTCGATTTGCCGGCGCGTCTGCGGGTCGCGGGACTTTTGTTTGGCTCGCCGCCAGACGCTGGCTGTGCTGGCCGCGGACGAGACGAGCGACTTTGCTGGTCAGGGTGTCCATTGGCGGGCTCCTCTCGTGTCGGTTACTTGCACATAGCCTCTCAGCCAAGCTGGTCTGCGGCCATGGGGTCTGACCCCCATCTCGCCGATCCGGACCGGCAAAGTGCGGCTTGACCGGAGCTCGGTCGGCATGGCTGCGGCGCTCGCGGGCATCGTTCGTAAGCTGAATTGGCGACTGCCGAAGCCTCGATCCCGCCGATAACGATCTGAATCCCAGCTCGTTGATCCGGGCATCCGTGGGCGCCGCTTGCTGATGGCGTGGCCCGCGGTTGAGCTGGATGACCTCAGACGTCGGGGACGCGGCCTGGGATCCTGACCGAGTGGCGATCGTCGCGTCGTGCGGTTAGCGCATCTCGCTGTGATACTCGTGTGCCAGCGGCCGGCTCGGGCGTCTCATCTTGGATCAGCGCGGCAGTGCCGTCGCGGCGGCTGTGTTCGCTGGTGTTGCCGTCGAACTCGTCCTCGATTTCGCCGACCAGCTCTTCAAGGATGTCCTCCAGGGTCACCAGGCCGGTGGTGGTTCCGTGCTCGTCGGCTACTAGCGCGATGTGTTGGCGCTGGTGACCCAGGTCGCGCAGCAGCTCGCTGAGCAGTGTGGACTCGGTTACGCGCCCGAGGGGTCGAGCGAGGAGGACGGGAGCGATCTCGGGCTGGTCAAGCTTCGCCTGCAGGAGGTCTTTGACGTGGATCACGCCGGCGGGCGAGTCTAACCCGGCGTCCGGTTGGCAGACTGGCAGTCGGGTGTGGCCGCTGGTCAGGGCAAAGCGGGCGATCTCGTCAAGCTTCGTGCTGGTGGTCACGAAGTCGATCTCGGACCGCGGCGTCATGATCTCGCCGGCGCGCCGGTCACCGAAGACAAACACGTTTTCGGTGAGCTCGTGGTCATCGCGCCCGATCAGTCCTGCGTGTTGGCTTTGGCGCAGCAGAGCGCGGAGCTCGTCTTCGGAGTGCGGAGAGTGCCCGGCTTCGCTGGCCGGCGGAATTCCGAACGGCTTGAGCAGCAAGTTGCCCATCGCGTTGAACAAGTCGACGACTGGCTTGGTCGCCAGGTAGAACGCTCGCATCCAGGGCGCGATCAGCAGCACGGTGCGTCGGGTGCGGGAGATCGCCAGGCTCTTAGGCGCCAGCTCACCGACCACCACGTGCAGCAGGGTGATGATCAGGAAGGCGAGCGTGGCGGCCACCCCGAACCCGGCGATGCTGGCGCCCTCGCCAAAGAGCGGGCGCAGCAGGTCCTCGAACGCGGGCTTGCCGATCACCCCGAGACCGATGCTGGCCAGGGTGATCCCCAGCTGACAGGCGGCCAGATAGGCGTCGATGTGCTCGACCGCGTGGCGCGCTGAACGAGCCCCGGGTCGCCCGGCGCGCTCCATCTCGGCGGCCTCGGTCAGCCGCAGCCGCGCCACCGCAAACTCGCTAGCCACAAAGAACCCGTTCGCGGCGATGAGCACTAGCGCGATGATCAGCTCAAACACCATCGCTACTCCAGGCAGCTAATCGATCGTCAGATATCTCTTCAACATTGGGCATCGTGGACTCGCGTGCTCACGCCACACTGGCCCGTGGGCGCTGCAAATCTGCTTCGAGGCGTTGCAGCGCAGCAATCCGCTGCTCGAGCGGGGGATGGGTGGAGAGCAGCGACCCAAAGACCCCTTTGGCGCGGGCTGGGACGATGAAGAACGCGTTGAGCTCGCGAGTGGCGCGTAGATCCCGGTCGGGGATTTGTTGCATACCCTCGGAGAGCTTCATCAGCGCTGACGCGAGGGCGCTCGGGCGTCCGGTGACGAGCGCGGCGCCGCGGTCGGCGACGAACTCGCGGTAGCGCGACAGCGCGAGCATGAGCACGAACGAGACGGCGTAGACGATCACCGACACGAACAGCACGACCACAAAGGCGGGCTGGCCGCCGTCGCGATCACGTCCGCTGCCGCCGAACAGCAGTCCGAACTGCAGGATCATCGCTGCGATGCTGGCAAAGAAGCTGGCCACCGTCATGATCAGCACGTCGCGATGTTTGACGTGGGCCAGCTCGTGTGCCAGGACGCCTTCAAGCTCGGCGGGGTCGAGCAGCTCGAGAATCCCCGTGGTTGCGCACACCACCGCGTGACGCGGGGAGCGGCCCATCGCAAACGCGTTGGGGACCGCTGTCTGCGCGATCGCGATCCGCGGTTTAGGTAGGTCGGCCTGGATACACAATCGGTCGATGATCGCGTGCAGCTCGGGGGCTTCGTGCGGGGAGACTTCGCGTGCTCCGATGCTGCGTAGCGCCAGCTTGTCGGACAAGAACAGCTGCGCTAGGGCCAATCCCGCGACGATGAGCAACATCAACGTCGTTCCGACGCCGGCGGCGAGTAAGACGACGATGAACACGACGTACAGCAACCCCAGCAGCGCCATCGTGAGCAGCATGCGCAGCTGCAGGCCAAGGTCGCGGGAGAACGTCGCTTTAGCGGAAACCATGATCTCATGATCGCTATGGGCGGTGGGGTTGACGATGGGGGCCACACCCCATCTCATCGATCTACGCACCATGTGTCGCGGACTTGCCGCCCGCGCTGGGCCAGATGCACTCCAGACCCCATGGCCAAGACGGCAACCCAAGCCGATCATGCTGGTCATGCTGGCGCATCCGACACCACAAAACCCCTTGCCGATCGGCGTTTCTGACCGGCCGAGAGCGCGCCCGGAACAACAGCGTCGGCGAAGCACGGTAACCAGGGCGGCCGCTGGCCCGCAGCGACCACCCCCGGCGCCTGTGGGCAGCTTGGATCCCTTGGCGCTTGATCCCTACTCACCACCGGTCTGTCCGGCGCCCGCGCGAGCAGCTACGCGGTCACATCCGCTATCGCTGGATCCTTATTCTCCAATCGTCACCGCGGCGCGCCATCGGTGTGATCACGGCCCCGCGCTGACGGCGGTCAGAACCGGCGCCGCGCAGTCTCCGCAGCGACGCCGATAGCTCCCGGCGAACGCTCTCCAGGATCTACGGCCGGTTTGAGGATGCCGACGGCGGGGCCTGCCTATCAGCAGCGCGCACCGCGGCGAAACGGGCGGCGAAACGGGGGAGCTGCCGAGTGCCCAGCGGTCTGCTGTCGGAACCCTTCGTGGCACACTGGGCATGCGGTGGATGCGGGCGATTGCCTGGAGGGGTGATCGAGGGGTTCGACTGCCGGCCGGACCGCGCCGTCATGAGGGCTCGGGCGTCGAGCGGGCTCATCCTTGCCCGGTTTCGGTGAGACATCGGCCTGCGAGGCCGGTGGGGAGGGCGGTCAACCGCTGGGCGCGGCCGGCGGCGGTCCTGGTGCTCGCCGAGCATCCAAAACAGCCAAAGCTCAAGGATGGCGAGCACCAACATTGCGACGATGATGAGTGCTATCAACACGGGTGTCCTCCGTCGGTCTTTCCTTCCTGGAAGGGGTTGAAGTGGACGCCGAGTATGCCCGGCTAACGGCGTGGCGTAAATGGGGCGAGGACCTCATTTGCCGCTGGTCTGTGATGAGTTAGCGTCCACCGGCGTGTCCGCAGCGTCCCATCTGACCAGCGGCCCGCGAGCACGAGCGTTCGCGCCGCAGGGACCGACGGTCAGCCCTGACCATGTTGGCGCACGCCAGACCATGCTCATCAGGCTCGGGGCATGAGCTGGCCGCCGATCGGGGGTTGAGGTCGCTCTTGACAGTCCAGTCGGCTGGACAGGTTGAGCTCGCCGGCGCGCGGGTCGTCGCGGACGTGGGTATTGCCGAGGCGCTTCAGAATGCTTTGGCGTCGCCGCTCGACCGCGCGGGCGCTGATCCCCAACGTTCTGGCGATGTCATCGCGCGGAATGCGTTCCAGCAGCATCGCGACGATCGGTCGATCGCGATCGTCTACGCGATCCAAGAGCGCGAACACTTCGTCTGACCGGAGGTTGGGGAAGTGCTGTTCGCCGCTGGCGACCCGCCGGATGACCCGGGCGTGCTGTTGAGGATCTGCGTAGCGCCAGAGCACGCCGTCAGCGCCGGCGAGGATTGCCGCTCCGGTCACGTGCGCATCGATGGCATCGGCGAAGATCAGCGCCCGCGGCGGGTACATTAGGTGCTTGAGCTTGGAGGCGAGGCTCAGCGCCTCCCCGTGGCCCAGCGTGGCTGAGATCAAGCACACGTGCGGCCGATGACGCCTGGCGAGCGTCAGCGCCTCAATGCTGCTGTTGGCGGTGTGGATCGTCCGGATGCCACGCTTGAAGCGCAGTAGCGCCCAGAGGTTGTAGCGCGCCGCCAGATGATCATCGACGAGCAGCAGATCAAGCTCGCCGCGGTGGGTAAGTTGGTCGCCGCGGCGGCTGACTGACCTTCTAGATCCGCGGCTTCGCGGAGGGGAACTGATCGATGTGGAGCTCATGGCTGCTCGCTTTCACCTTGGGCTTGGCAGTCCAGCCAATTTCGCAGCCCACCATCTCTGAGTCGATGGGGTCCAGCCTGTAGATAAGCCGAAGTGGTCTTCCCCCGGTCCCGCGCCGGGGGAACGTCTGGTCGGTGCTCAAGTCGATTTCGTCGGCGGGCAGCGCTCGGCCTGGCAAAGCTGGAGCCGGGTGTCAGGAAGGACAGTCAGCCGGTGCGGCAGTAGCGAGCGCAACTGGCTATAGCGACTGGTGCCGGCTGGCCAGGATGGGGGGCTGACCCCATTGCCGGGCGGGGTCGCCTGGCCAATCCTGGTGGCTATCAACCCCGAAGGAGGATCAAATGAACGTTCAGCCAGAAGTCGTCTCCGCGAACGGTCGACCAGCAGTCCTGGCCCCGCGCGGCGCTGACGACAGCACTCCGGCGGGCACGAGATTAACACCGGTTCGCTGTCTGCTGGTCGATGATCATCCCGCGGTCCGGGTCGGATTACGGGAGCTGCTGGCTGCCGAGCCCGGCTTTGAGGTCCTCGACGCGCTAGCGACGGCGGAGGCGGCGGTGGCGTTTGCCGAGCGCACCCGGGTGGATGTCGCGGTCGTGGACTATCAGCTGGGGGGCCGGTCGGGGTTGTGGGTGAGTCGTAAGCTCAAGCGGTTGCCCGATCCTCCCGCGGTGCTGATCTACTCGGCGTTCTCTGACTATCTGCTGGCCGCGGCGTGTGTCGTGGCGCAGGCCGACGGTCTGGTCAGCAAGGCCGCGTTGGGCTCAGATCTGTGTGACCGGATCCGGGAGGCGGCGCGCGGTGTGACTCGGCTGCCGATCGTTCCGCCCGCCTTGGCCGACAGTATGCGACGGCGTCTGGACCCCGAGGAGCAGGCAATTTATGGGCTGCTGCTGGCCGGGATCGCGGTCGAGGAGATCGCCCGCGCGCTCAATCTCGGCCACGGTGAGCTGGAGGCGCGGCTGGGGGCGATGCTGCGAAACCTCGAACGGCTGGACCCGGTGAACTGAATGACCGCATCTGAGCCGCCGCGACGGCGACGGTATCTGCCGCTGTTCTACCGCGTGGCCGGCACCAACGCGTTTTTGCTGATCGCGGCGGTAGTGGTCACGCTGGTGGTGCTCGCGCCGGGCAAGTTCTCATCCTTCGCGGCCGATGAGGCGGTGGTGCTGGCGCTCGGACTGGCCCTGGTGGCGCTGGTTAACCTGGTCGTGCTGCGCCGGGTGGTGCGTCCCCTGGAGGCGCTGGCGGCGCTGGCGCGACGGGTTGATCTGACCCGCCCCGGGGAGCGGATGCCCGAGGCCGCCCCGACCTCAGAGGCGGGCGAGCTGGCGTTGACGTTCAATGAGATGCTGGCGCGGCTAGAGGCCGAGCGTCGGGAGGCCACCGGGCGGGTGCTGGCCGGCCAGGAAGCGGAGCGATTGCGGATCGCTCAAGAGCTGCACGACCAGGTCGGTCAGGAATTAACCGCGGTGCTGCTGGGGCTGGCGCGAGTCCAGGGGCAAGTTGAGCCACCTCTGCGTGACGAGGTCGCGATGGTTGGCGAGGCGGTGCGCTCAAGCCTTGAGGATGTGCGGCGGATCGCCCTGGAGCTACGACCGGAGGCGCTTGATGATCTCGGGCTGATCAGCGCCCTGGCAGTGCTGTGTGAGCGCTTTGCGCAGCGCTCCGGGATCACCGTCACCCAGCACATCGATGACGACCTTCCCGAGCTTGACCCCGAGTCTGAGCTGGTGGTCTATCGCGTCGCCCAGGAGGCGCTGACGAACGTTGCGCGTCATTCGGGCAGCGATCACGCCGACCTCTTGCTCCACAACGGACCGGCGGGCCTGGTGATGACCGTCAGTGACCACGGTCGCGGGCGGGTAGAGGACGAAGCGCCGGGCAGCGGGATCCGCGGGATGCGCGAGCGAGCCGGGCTGATCGGCGCCGAACTGAAGATCACTCCGGGAGCGGACGGCCGCGGATGCGAGGTCACGCTCGCGGTCAAGCCCCGACAGGCAACGGGGAGCGCATGACACCGCTCAAGACACGGATCCTGCTCGCCGACGACCATGCACTGGTCCGGCGCGGACTGCGGCTGCTTCTTGACGCAGAGCCCGACCTTGAGGTTGTTGCGGAGGCCGGCGATGGCGCTGAGGCGATCAAGCTCGGGCTGGCCCCGGAGGTCGATCTCGCGATCGTCGATATCTCGATGCCGCGGATGACCGGTCTGCAGGCGGTCGCCGAGCTGCACCGCCGCCGGCCGCAGTTGCGCACGTTGATCCTGTCGATGCACGAGAACGAGCGCTACCTGTATCAGGCGCTTAAGGCCGGGGCGTCGGGTTACGTGCTCAAGACGGTCGCTGACCGCGATCTGGTGGAGGCGTGCCGGGCGGCGATGCGCGGCGAGGCGTTTGTGTATCCGGGCGCGATGACCTCGCTGATCGGCGACTATCTGCGCCAGGCTCGCGACCACGAGCCGGTCCGCGAAGATCCGTTGACCCCGCGCGAGCGCGAAGTGGTCAAGCTGATCGCCGAGAGCTACAGCACCCAGCAGATCGCCGATGCGCTGGTGATCAGCGATAAGACCGTCGAGCGGCACCGCGCCAACATTCTCGAGAAGCTGGGGATGCACGACCGGGTGGAGTTGACTCGCTACGCGATCCGTCGCGGCCTCGTCGAGCCCTAGGCAGATCAGTGCCTGAGAGCTACGTGGAGCGGTGTGCCCGGACGACAGGAGTGGTGATCAGCTGAGCAGGCCGTGGGCGCCGCGGACGAGCAGCCCACCGCCGGTGACGGCGGTCAGCGCCACCAGGAGTGTTGGGGCGACACGATCGATCATCTGGCGGACGCGGGCGAACATCGGGTCACACCGCTCGCCGGCGATCATCCGGACCGCCAGGATCAACGCCAGGGGCAGCACGTAGATCACGTTAAACGCCGCGAGGAGCGCCAGCTGCGAGCTGGTAGCGACCCCGGAGCCGAGGATTGCCGCCAACGCGGCGAAATAGGGAAACGCGGTGGGCAGGTCAAGCGCGGTCACGGCAGCGCCCAGCGCGAGCGCCGAGCGGGCGCTCAGCTGAGCGACCGCGGGCGCTGCCCGGGCGCTCTGGCGACGGCGACGAAACAGGACCAGCGCGCCGATCAGCAAGAGCACACCCAGCACGATCGAGGCGATGTGAAAGCCCCGGGTGTCAGAGCTTGTCGCGGCCGCGTCCAGCAGCTGGCCGGGACCGAGGATCAACACCGCGCCACCGAGCGCGTACGCGCCGAACACGCCGGCCGCGAAGCCGGCCAAGCGCGACCGCGAGCTGTCTGTGGACGCCAGGTAAAGCGCGACCGCGATCGTGACCGGGTTGACCGAGTCAGCTACCGCCAACGAGATGACCACCAGCGTGACTTCAAGCACGCCAGGATTCTCATGGCTGGCAGGCCGGAGGCAGATGGGGCCATGACCCCATTTCACCGGGCCGGGTCACCCCCGATCCTTGACGGCATGAGCACCCACGCCTCCCAAGCACACCAACCCGAGCGGCTCGCGGCACGCCAAGCCAGCGAGCCCGATCAGCGGATTCGGGTGCTGATTGCCGATGATCATGCCGCGGTGCGGGTGGGGGTTTGCCGGCTCCTGGGTGAGCAGCCCGACATGCGAGTCGTCACCGCGGCAGTCAGCGCGATCGAGGCGGTGACCACCAACGCCGCGGCAGCCCAGGTAGCGGTCATTGACTATCACCTCGGGGACCGCAACGGGCTCTGGGTCACCCGCCGGCTGGGTCAACTTGACCCGCCGCCGCGGGTATTGATCTACTCGGCGTTTACCGACCAAGCGCTCGCGCTCACCGCGGTCGTGGCTGGTGCTGATGGCCTGCTTAGCAAATCAGCGATCGGCGGAGAGCTGTGCGCGGCGATCCGCCGGCTGGCGGCCGGGCAGCGCTATCTCCCCGCGATCTCCCCGGCGGTGACCCGCGCCATGAGCGCGCGCCTTAGCCCCGGCCAGCAGCCGATCTTCGGGATGCTGGTCCACGGCATCTCGCCGCAGCTGATCACCGCCCGGCTTGGCATCACCCTCTCAGAGCTCGAAGCTGAACGGGCGGCAATCCTCGCGGTGATCGCTCCCGCTGCCACCCGGGCGCGGCAACCAACCGCGACACGGATGCCATTGGACTATGAGCGCGCACGCCGGAGCTCGCGTTCGCGCGTGACGCCTCGCGCGCGCTCGTGAGCGTCTGATGAAAGCCGGCCCGCTGATCTTCGCCGCGCTGGTCGCGCTCGTGGTCGTTTGCCGCCGCCGGCAGCTGTCTGACCTCGCGCGCGGGCTGGCCGTGATCCTGATCCTCGGACTGCTCGTCTACGGCTGCGGACTGGTGCATCCACCCAGCGTCGAAACTGTGATGCGTGACGTCACCGGCACGCTGGGGCCCTACACCTACGCGCTGGTGGGCGGGCTGGCGTTCTTGGAGACCGGCGCCGGGGTCGGCCTGGTCGCGCCGGGGGAGCTGGCGGTGATCTTCGGCGGGGTGAGCGCCGGACACGGTGAGATCGAGCTGATCCCGCTGATCGCGCTCGTGTGGGCGTGCGCGCTCGCCGGGGATCTGACCTCGTTCTTTCTCGGTCGCCGGCTCGGACGAGAGTTCCTGGTCCGCCACGGACCGAAGGTCGGGATGAGCCACCAGCGCCTGGAGCAGGTCGAGCGGTTCTTCGCCGCGCACGGCGGCAAGACGATCTTCATCGGCCGGTTCGTTGGCCTGATCCGACCCGTGTCACCGTTCATCGCCGGCGCCTCAAAAATGTCAGCCCGGCGCTTCATCCCGCTGACCACGCTCGCCGCCGGGATCTGGGCCGCCACGTTCTGTGTGCTGGGCTACTTGTTCTGGCAGTCTCTGGATCAGCTGATCGCGCTCACCAAGCAAGGCACCTTTGGCCTCACCGCGGTAATCGCGCTAGCCGTTGCAATCACCGTGGTTTACCGCCACCTCCGCGGCCGATCACGACACGATCGGTCTCAGCCGCCCCGGCCGGCGCTGTCTCCCCAGTCGCCCGCCTGCAATGACCGTGACGCGCAGTAGCCACGTGATTGGTGCTCGACGCCGGCGTACTCGCGCCGACCGGGGGTGATCTGGTGGTAACGACGCTGGCCTGGGTGCTGACGCTCGCTGTCGTCGCGGGCTTGCTCGTGCTCGACCTGTTCATATCCGCCCGGCGGGCGGGCGCGATCAGCTTCCGTCAGGCGGTCGGCTGGTCGCTGTTCTACATCGCCGTCGCGCTCACCTTCGGGGTCGTGCTCGGCGCGCTCGCCGGCTGGGACCTGGGCGTGCAGTACTTCGCCGGCTACGTCGTGGAAAAAAGCCTGTCGATCGACAACCTGTTCGTGTTCGTGATCATCATCAGCACGTTCGCGGTCCCGGCCGAGCACCAGTCACGAGCGCTGACGATCGGAATCGTCCTGGCGCTGATCCTCCGCGGGATCTTCATCGCCCTCGGAGCAGCGCTGCTCGACGCGTTCTCATTCATGTTCCTCATCTTCGGCGTCGCGCTGCTCGCGCACCGCGATCCAGCTGTTTCGCCACCGCGACCAGGACCCCTCAGTCGAAGACAACGCGCTCGTGCGCGCCGCGCGACGCGCGCTGCCGATCACCGACCGCTACCACCGCGGTCAGCTGCTCACCCGGAGCGCGGGGCGCCGCGCCCTGACGCCGATGTTCCTGGTGCTGGTCGCGATCGGCACCACCGACGTGCTGTTCGCGCTGGACTCAATCCCGGCGGTGTTCGGTGTCACCTCACACGCCTACATCGTGTTCTGCGCCAACGCGTTTGCGCTCCTGGGGCTCAGAGCCCTGTTTTTCCTGGTCTCCGGCCTGCTTGACCGCCTGATCTACCTCTCGATCGGCCTCTCGCTGATCCTGGCGTTCATCGGCGTCAAACTCGTCCTTCACTTCGCCCACCTGCACGCCCACGGTGTCCCGGAGATCTCCACCGGCGTCTCACTCGGCGTGATCATGCTGGTGTTGCTCGCGACCACCCTCGCCAGCCTGGCCAAGGTCCGCGCCAACCCCGGCCTCAAAGCCCACGCCGGCTCCCTGCGATCCCGGCCGACCCCAGACCCAGGCAGCGACCTCGGCAAACCGTGAGCGCGCCGAGCGTCCGGCGGATGGCTGAGAGCTACAACCATCAGCGCACTGACCCTCGCAAAGATGGAGTCACACCCCCATTTCGCTGCGCGCCCGCAGCGGCGATCCTCCCAGGAAAGAAGCACGACCTCAACGCACACGGGAGCTTCGCATGACCAACTCGCACTCTGATCTTCGCCTCTGGGCCCGAATTACCATCGTGGCGCTCGTCGCCACAGCCCTCGGCGCACTGATCGCCGCCCCGTGGCTAGGGCTGCTCCTCATCTTCGCCATCGCCCTCAGCCGACGAGGTCAACTCCTCCTCTTCGGACGCCACGCCCGTTCTAACCGCCAGCCCGCCACCCGCCGATGGGACGCAGCTCCGGGTGACGAGCGCACCCGACCTCCCACCCCAGGCGCCGAGCACGCCGATGTACGCACACGCGGCGGACGAGCCACCAGCACCAGGTGACCCGACCACAAACGCGCCTTTAGAGCCCGAGAAATCTGTGATCGACCGACAGGGTTGAACTCCGCCGGCCGCGCCCAGTTGCGTGGCCGGCAAAGCGACCTTCGAGATCAACCGAGGGGATGCAGTGCGAGCCGGCGCGCAGTGCGAGCCGGCGCCAACCCTCCCGCAAGAAGCGGGCAGATAGCGATGCACTCATCCGCATCACCATGCCCTCACGCCCGGAACGAGAGCGGTCACAGGTCACCTGCTCGCTGGAGGCACAGATGGGGGCCTGGCCCCATGGACCGACGGCATCCCCCAAGCGATGCTGAGAGGGCACCGGCACTACCACTCCCGAAAGGCAGCCTTTTCGATGACCGTCTCAACCATGCAACTAACAACCCGGCTTCGCACCTGGGTCCTTGTCGCCGGGCTCACCGGCCTGCTAATCGCGTTTGGGGCGCTGATCGGTGGATCCTTCCTCTGGCTGTTCGCAGGGTTGGCGATCACCATAAACCTCGCCGGCTACTTCTACTCAGACCGGATCGCGCTGCGCGCCGCCCGAGCCCAGCCGCTGACCGAACGCCAGGCGCCCGAGCTATTTGAGATCGCCCACGACCTCGCCCAGCGAGCCAGCATCCCGCTGCCGCGCCTCTACGTCATGCCCGGTGAGCAACCCAACGCGTTTGCGACCGGACGCGACCCGCAGCACTCCGCGGTGGCGATGACCAACGGCCTGCTCACCGACATCGAACCCGAACAGGTGCGAGGTGTTCTCGCGCACGAGTTCGCGCACATCAAAAACCGCGACATCCTCGTCTCCTCGATCGCGGCAATCATCGCCGGCACAATCTCCGCGGTAACCAGCGTGCTGCAACTGTCGTTCCTATTCGGTGGCCAGGACGAAGAAGGCCCGCTGGGAATGCTCGGCACGCTAGCCGCGATGATCCTCGCCCCGATCGGCGCGATGCTCCTACAACTCGGAGTCTCGCGTCAACGCGAGCATCTCGCGGACGCGACCGCCGCCCAGCTGATGGGCACCGGAAAGCCGCTGGCCGACGCGCTGCAGGCACTCCACGCCAGCCGCACCCCAGGGCTGCAGATCAATCCCGCGATGGCGCCGATGTACATCATCAACCCCCTACCGGGACAGCATCTAGCCAACCTGTTCTCGACCCATCCCCCCGTCCACGAGCGAATCCGCCGACTGCGCGCCTACAACGACCTACCCCGAGCCGCACGAGCGTCTGCCGATCGCCCCCTCAGCGACGCCGGCCGGCGGCTCGCGTAGACAGTGACCACGGGCGCCGCGCCCACGCGCGGCGCCGCGCGTCAACCCCGCGCCATGGCAACCGAAGCAGCCAGACAACCCGCTCCAGGTGCCAGCACAGCCAGGCGTCGGTTCCCCGACGCCCTCAAAGAAGTCCTCACGCTCCTTGAGCCTCAAGAGGTCAACGCACCACCCCGGGCGCCGCGGATAATTCAGCCGTCGACCTAAAGCACCCAGGCGCCGAGTCTGGCGCCGGCGACGAGCCCTCATGGAAAGTGGTGCACCGGCCCTAGGGGCCAGCGAGTCTGGGAAACAGGGTTCCCTAACTCGGTAGCGAGCTCCTCAGACGGGTGCAGGCCAGCATCTCTGGGGTTTTTGCCCGGGAAACCTCTCGACCGGAGTGACCGGGTCGGACGACCTCCGAGACTGAGGTTTCGCAGAGACTCAAGACCACGAACCCCAGGAATCCCGGCTTCTCGGCGACGCTTCGCACGGCGGGAAACCCCCGGACCAAAGTGACCAGGTCGGGTGGCCTACGGCGCGATTTTTCGCTGAATGCGCCAACGGCACCATCTTGGCGCCGGTGAAGCCCGCCTCTCTCGGAGGAGGGAGGGCAAGGTCGCGACACCGTTGTCACCTCATGAGGTCGCAGAAGTACAACCTATTAGCTGCGCTTTTGCGGACAACGAGCGGTCTGCGTTCGCACGAGCGCTTCCCGCAAGAGCAATCGTGAGGTCCAGCGCGACCCTGGCCATCCCTATGGCGACATAGACATCGTCCACGATCAGCGCGGTCGGCGAGGCGGCGCGCTTTCCCTGTAGCCCAGGACCTAGCGCGGCCGGTCGCGGGCCGCGCGATTGGTTTCGGCGGCCAGCCGCCTTGCGCCAAACAATCGCCATGGCCGCCAATGGTTAGGCTACTGGGCCGAGGAGCATCAGAAAGGAGTTGCTTCGCCCGAACCTCAGAGCATCTTCCTCGTTGGCCGCAAGGTTGGCGACGAGGATCAGCTGACCGAGATGGTTGTGTGGTTGTGCGACGCCGTGCCGGCTGCCGCCGAAGTCTTGCTCCGGCTCGCCCACGACGGCGTCGACGTCGAGTTCTCAGTGCTTGAACTCTTTACCCAGCACGGCATCGCGCCCGGCCGCCTCGATGCCCTGATCACGACCGCGGAAAGTGCCGTCATCGTCGAAAGCAAGCTCGGGGCATCGTATGGCGAGGGTCAGGCTGCGCAAGTACATCGACTGGCTGATCGCCGAACACGTAGAGCGCGCTCAGCGTGCTCTCATGACCCTGACGCGAGACAGCGCCCCCCTGGCCTGCTGAGGATCTCGCGCACGCTGCGTCGGTCAACGTGCGGGCGGCGGCGAGGCGCTGGGAGGACCTGTATGTCGCACTCGAGTCGCTGACCACGGGTACGACTTCGGCCGATCTCGACGGGATCTCGGCGCGTCTTGTGCAAGAGTTCCTCGACATGCTCACCGAGGAAGGGCTAATTCCAGTCAAGCCGCTGGCGGGCGACGAGCTCACGGATCTCTGGAGCCGCAGCCAAGCGGTGGTCGCTCGGTTCCACGACTACTTCCGGGCGTGCAAGGATGCGATCGCAGACGCGCTAGAGGCCACACCGCACTCCAATCGGTCCTCGGCACAGATGACCTACGTCTATCAGGACTTCAGGACGGCCACCGGTGAGCTGATCGGCGTTGGGCTCAACTACTCCGACGATGACCTGACGCTGTCACCCCAGGCGTATCGCCACCTACCCTACGTCTGGCTCACAATCGAGGCATCCGGCTGGCCCAACTGGGACACCCCGGTCGCCGAGCTCGAGGCGAACCCGCCAGACAGTTGGACTGTGAGTAAAGACCGCTGGTGGGGCCGGCCGCAGGTCTGGCGGTACCTCGACGAGGTCCTCGGCGCGGGCAGCTTCGCAGAGCAGAAGGCTCGCTTTGCCGTCGTCTGCGGCTAGGGACGCGCTTGGCTGGCCTGCGCGCATCCGTAAAGCTTGGGCGCCACTCGAGACACGCGGGTGACCGACATCCCCCAACTGACGCCCGCCGTCGCCGAGTCCGGCCCTCCGAAACGACTCGGACCACCGCGCTCGTGCTGGCCGCTCCAGTCCGTGCGGTCGCCCCCGTCATCAAACGTCGAGGGATGGCTCCCGCCGGTTTGGCGCGGCCCACGTGAGGACCGCCGGATAGCCGCGTATATACTCAATTCATGAGAATCGTCAAGGTCCGCCGAGTCGGAAACAGCAACGTCGTTTCGATTCCCCGTGAGTTCGAGGCGAGCGGATACACGCCGGGTTCGTCGGTGCTGGTCGAGGATGTCGGCGATGGGGAGCTGCGGATTCTCCCGACCGACCGGGTGCGTGAGCGCGTGCGGCGGATAGCGACGCGCGTCGTCAGTGAGCATCCTGAGGCGATGGACATCCTCGCCAACCACGACCCTGACCCCCCACGCACGTCGGCGTAGGGCGTGGACGAGGCAGACGACGAGCCGACTGGTCTCGTCTATCTGAGCTTCGAGGACGCCCTGTAGATCTTTGCCGCGATCATCGCGGGCAACGCGACCCAGGCGGCGGATCAGCTCCGCAGCCGTGACGCGCTTGAGGGCGCACTCGGACGCCCGGCGAGCTATGCGCACTACGAGCACGCTGACCTCGCTCTCCAGGCGACCGTGCTCGCAAACGGCATCGCCGAGACCCAGCCCTTCCTCGACGGCAACAAGCGAACCGCGCTGGTGGCGATGCTGACGTTCCTGGAGATCAACGGCTATCGCGTGAACGCCACCGACCGCAAGCTCGCTGACTGGATCGTCAGCTTCAGCGCCGGCGCCACTCCTCAGTCCGTGGCCGACAAGGTCCGCGCACACATAGATCCCATCACGTGAACCGTGTCCCGAAATATGTCCCGAACTCAGCAATTCTGAGCGAGTCTCACCGCTTCCAACCAGACTCAGATGCCCGTAACTACCGCAAAAGCCCTGCATATGGGAGACTCTTAATCCCAAGGTTGGAGGTTCGATTCCTCCACGGCCCATGCAGAAGCCCGCTCCGACGCTCTAAAAGGAGGCGCCACGCCGGCAGACCACCCCGAACTCTCGAGCATGGCGGACGAATACGCCCGAGGCGCGCTCTCGCAGCGCGCGGCGTTCGAAGCCACCTTCCCGGCTGCGCTTCGCGCCGCGCGGCTGTTCGCGGACGAACGGGTGCTGCGCGTGGTCGATCTCGGGGCCGCCGACGGGGTCAACTCGCACGGGCTGATCCGCGATCTCGCGGAGCAGCGCGCCGGCCGGCCGCTGATCTACGCGCTCGTCGATCTGCCGACAAACCCGTGGCGCGTCGCCGCCGAACGACTTCGGCGCGCCTTCGGCGAAGCGGCGGACGGGCCGGGGGTCGTCGTGATCCCCGCGCCGGGTGATGCCGGCCCCGGCGTCGCCGATGCCGGCACGGGGGTCCACTACGCCTCGCCGCAGGCGCACGGGGAGGCCTGCCGTCGAGCGATCGAGCACAACCCGCCTCCCGCCACGGTGATCAGCATGGCGGGCATCCCACTCCATCAAGCGCCCTGCCTGCCGCCGGGCAGCGTGCACATCGCGGTCACCGGGACGACGATGCACTGGATCGCCGATTCAGGCGCCCTGGCGTCGACGGGATCGGTCTTCCCCGGCTACCCGGACCACAGAGACGAGGCCGAGCGGCAAGCCTGGCGCGCGGCCGCCGTGGGCCAGTGGCAGCGGCTGCTCGAGATGCGCGCGGTGGAGCTCGCACCAGACGGCCGGTTCATCGCCGCGCTCCCGGCCTCGCCCGCTCCGGACCCCGAGAGAACGGGGCTCTACGTCGAGCTCATCGGCGACATGAACCGGGTGCTCGCGGAGTGGCGCCGCGCGGGGCGCATCAGCGCGGCCACCGTCGCCGCGGTCGTCGTCCCGGTGTGGATGCGCACGCTCGAGGAGATCCGAGACCCCTTCGAAGCGGGCGGCGGGAGCGTCGACGGCCTCCAGCTCGAGAGCGCCGAGTTCTTCCGTCTCGACAATCCCTACTGGCACGACGATCCCGCCGTGTTCGCGCGAGAATACGTGCGAAGCGTCCTCGCCTGGGGCGAGCCGCTCATGCGACGCGCCTTCGCGCGCGAGGGCGAGGACCGCGCCCCCGCTCTCCTCGCCGACTTCCTCCAAACGCTCGAGGAGCGCGTCGCCGATGCTCCTGACCGCTATCGCCGCGACTATATCGAGGCCCTCGTCATCTGCCGAAAGGCGGACGGCACCTAGCGCAACCGGACGCCCTCGCATTGCCAGGGCTTGCCGAGCGCGGCGCGCACACCGCGCGCATGACGGAGCATTCTGATGCGACGCGCAGCCTGCGGTGCAGAGCGTCGCTCGTCCAAGCGAGCTACCCCGCGACCCGCGCAAGAGTGTCGTCCCTGCGAGGACTGCCCGCCGAGCCCGTGCTCGCTCACGCGTGCGACAACCAACGGAAGCGCCCATTAGCCGGCCCGCTCGCGTCAGGCGCATTGGCACGACATCCCTATCCGCCGACCAGCGGCGGAATCCGCGCACATGTTGTTCCGCTTGCTTGACAAGGTTGAGCGGAGCTTGAATCTGAGCATCCCGGCTGCGAAGATATGAAACATGTCTTTCGCATCGACTGGGGATCCCGCGGGGCGCCGCCGCCTAACCGACCCTCGAGAGCTACGCGCGCTCGCCCACCCACTGCGGCTGGCGCTGCTCGACCGACTCATGGCCTTCGGAGAGCAGACCGCGGCCCAGTGCGCTGAGGCCATCGGGTCGACGACGTCGAACTGCAGCTACCACCTACGCGCGCTCTCCAGAGTGGGGCTCGTCGAGCCGACGAGCTCGACCGATCGACGCGAGCGTCCGTGGCGAGCAACCTCGAGCGGTCTGACGTACGGACCAGTTGACGCCGAGCGCTCACCGGCGGCTGCCGGGGCCGCGCTCGTGCTGGATGAGCTGTCGCTGGCGCGAGATGAGGAGCTGACTCTCCAGGCCCGCAGGCGCCACCCCAGGCAGCCGTCGGAGTGGCGCGCGGCGGAGGCCTACCACGACTATGGGCTGAAGCTCACAGCAGCCGAGTTGGCCGAGCTGACCGACCAGATCGACGGCCTGGTGCGCCCCTTCATCGCGATGACGCGCGAGCAGCCCCCCGAGGACGCCCAGGTGGCGCTGCTCCGGCTGCTCGCCTTTCGCCATCCACAACCGTCTTGAGACGCGCCGCCGCGCCCGAGGGTCGCCGACACACGGCCTTCGCCGTGACGCGCGCGGCGTGGTCGGGCAACAACGCCTTCCGCGGGCTGTGCGCCGCCGTGGTCGTCTCAGAAGCCGGCGACTGGCTGTTGTTCATCGCGCTTCCGCTCTACGTCTTGCACGACTCGGGCTCGGCGCTGGCCACCTCCATGGTGTTCCTCGCCGAGCTTGTCCCCGCAGTACTCGTCGGCACCACCTGCGGACCGTTGATCGATCGCCGCGACCCCGGCCACCTGCTCGCCTGCCTGACCGCCGCTCAGGCGTTCGTCGTGCTCCCGTTGATGTGGGCCGGCCCGAACAGGGTGTGGCTCGTGTACGTCGTCGCTGCCGTGCAGGCCGCGTTCACGAGCCTGACAACGCCAGCCCAGCAGGCCGTCGTCCCGTCGTTTGTGAGCGCGCGGCGCATCGCCAGCGCCAACGCGATCATCGAGACGGCCAGCAACGTCGCACGGCTCGTCGGCTCCCCGCTCGGCGGGGCGTTGCTGCCCGTTCTGGGTCTCCGGGGTCTCGTGATCGGCGACATCGCGACCTTCGTGATCAGCGGCGCCCTCCTCGCTGGCCTGCGAACGACCGTCACCCCAACCCAGAAGCAGTCTGCATCCCCGCGCGTCGGCCCGCTCACCGCGGTCATCGAGGGCTGTCGCGCCGTCCGCGGCAGTACAACGCTGTACGCGGCGATGATCATCTCCTTCCTCGCCGCCGTAGCACAAGGCCTGTTCTTGGTGCTCTTCGTCCTCTTCGTGCTGCGGTCCCTACACGCCGGCGATCAGCTCGTCGGGCTCCTGCGCGGCGTACAAGCGATCGGAGGCGTGCTGGGCGGCTTGCTCGTCGCGGCTTGCCTCAGGAACTCGTCTCCGCGGACTCTCACCGTCTACGGCCTGGGCGCCTTCGCTTCCATCTCGGCGTTGTCCTGGAACAGCCCGCAGCTCACCACCGCAGCCTGGTGGTACGTCACGCTATTCATCCTCGTCGGCATGCCGGCAACCATGCTGAGCACCGGATTGATCACCGGCATCCAACAGACGAGCGCACCGCACCTACTCGGCCGCATCCTCAGCCTGTTCACCGTCGCCCAGGCCCTTGGTCAGGCAATTGGGATCCTCGCCGCCGGCGTGCTCGGCAGCTTCATGCCACTCGCTGCCCTGCTCAATGTTCAGGCCAGCTGCTACCTGACATGCGCGATCGTCGCTCTCGCCCTCTTCGAAAAACGACAGCTCAAGGAACCGAGGCCACCCAGCCGGCACGTACGCACCGCACGCACAGAAAGACCATAAAGGAGACCTGTAGCTCACGGCGTCTGCTTCGTCGCAGGGTCCCTCGAGCAGTTCGGGACTCTTCGCTGTGGCGGATTGCACTCGGGTGCCCGGTCGCACCGATGTTGCCCTGGCCAGGTTTGTCTAAGAGAATCGGCGAGGCCGGCTGGGGCCCACGGCCGTCCGCGGGTTGGACCGCGCAGTGTGCAGAACAGCGCGCGATCGGGAGCGTGGAGCGCAGCGTGAGCCACGGGACGAGCTGCTCCCAGGCTCAGCGATCCATCCGACCTCGTGGCGCTTGCCACCGTTGCCGTGCTGACCAGGAATCGCGCCCCGGCCTGCATCCAGGTCGCTTCCGGCCCACGCTGGTGCCTCGCTGATCCGCAAGCCGGCGCGCCTGGGCAGGGTGCCAGGCGGCTGATCATCGGCGGACCTGTGCCGGATGTGGGTCTGTCTCACACTGTGTCGTCGATGCGCACCTGGGCTCATGATCGCTGGTCGTTTCCGCTGGGCGCGGGTCACCGCTACCCCGTGTCCAAGCACCGGATGCTGCGTGAGCGGCTGCTCGAGACCGGCGTGTACCGGTCCGAGGATCTGCTCGAGGCCGAGCCGCTGCCCTGGTCAACGCTGACGCGGGTGCAGGATGCGGCTCTGCTGGGGCGGATCCGGCGCGGGCAAATGACCGCGCGTGAGCAGCGCGGCCTGGGGCTGCCGTGGTCGCCTGAGCTTGTGGAGCGGGGTCGGCGCGTCTCGCATGGCACGGTGTTGGCCAGCTACGAGGCGCTTCGCACGGGGACGGCGATCAACCTGGGCGGCGGCTCGCATCACGCGGGGCGTGACTTTGCCCGCGGCTACTGCCTGTTTAATGACGTCGCTCTCGCGTACGACGCGCTGCGCGCCGACGGGCTGGCGCGCAGCGCCCTGGTCGTCGACTGCGATGTCCATCAGGGCGACGGAACAGCGCAACTGCTAAGCGATCACCCGGACGCGTTCACGCTGTCGCTGCACGGCGCGCGTAACTACCCGTTTCGCCGGATTCCGTCCGATCTTGACGTCGACCTCCCCGCTGGTACGGCGGACACCCCCTACCTCAGAGCGCTCCATGACGCGCTGGTGATCGCACTACGCGCCGGGGCCTACGACATCGCGTTTTACTTAGCGGGCGCCGATCCGTGGGAGGGCGACCGGCTCGGCTCGCTGGCGCTGACCAAGTCCGGGTTGCGCCACCGCGATGCCCTGGTGCTCGACGTCCTGCGCGGGGAGGGGACCCCTGTGTGCGTCACGCTGGCCGGTGGCTACGCCCCCGACGTCCACGACATCGTCGACATTCACGCCGCCACGGTGCAAGAGGTGGCCGCACGGACGGTTCGTGCCCCACGAGGGTCATGACCTCCTCAGCGCCCCGTCGGCGAGCCCGAGTGACCATCATGGCGAGAGATGCACTTACCGCTCAGAGATCGTGCGAGAGCTGGTGAGGAACTTACACCTCAACCTCGGTAGGGTCGACCAGAAGCAGTTGTCAATCCGTCGCTTGCGTCGCCGCCCGCCTGCCGTAGCGCATAATCGTCAGCGGATCCCCGGCGATCGGCTCCATCGACGGGGGCGCCCAACGCGACATCAGCACCACGCCGACACACATGACCAGGAGCGTAAACACAGCACCAATCAGAGCGGGAACAGCGCCGTCGAGGCGCTCACCGAAGATCAGGACCCCGAGGATGATGCTCGCCAACGGGTCGACGATCAGCAGCGCCGGCTGCGAGGCCGAGAGCGGGCCGGCGTTGAAGGCGGCCTGGGTGAGCACCGCGCCGAGGATCCCGCTGACCACCAGCGCGTAGAGCGGCCAGTGGTCAAATGCCCCTAGGAAGCCGTGCTGTTGCAGCGTGTCGGTGAGCTTCTTGACAAAACTGGCGTCCACCGACCACACCACTGCGGCGGCGGCGCCGATGCAGCCGGCCCGCCGAGCCGGAGACCCGCGCTGCCCGACCACCACCAAGACGAGCGCGACGAAGCTCCACACCGACAGAACAACCGCCCACTCCACCGCCCTCGGGTCGCCCTTGCCACCGTGGAACTGGGCCACGCCCAGAAACGCGCCCAGCCCCAAGCAGACCAAGCCGGCCGCGTACCAGGATTTCACCGGGATGACGTCATGCAGGCGGAACTCGCGCAGCGCCAGGGCAAAGATCAGCTCCACGACCAGCAGCGGCTGCACGACGGCCAGCTCACCGAAGTACAGCGCCACCCCGCTCAGCACGAACACGCCGACCGCGAACGCTTGTCCCACCAGCCAGACCGGCTGATGGACCAGGTACCACCCCGTTCGCCATCGGGACTGCCCCTCGGGCGTCGCCACGCCGGCCAAACGGGCCATCACCGCCCACGACGCGTTGCAAAACGCGGCACCCAGGGCGCAGATAACGGTGAGCACGACGACCCTCCTCAGTCCTGGCGGGGCCTGTCCCCAAGATCGCAGCGCAGAAGCTAGAAAACCCTAGCATTCGGTCTGATCTGGACCGAACTCGGCACCTCGACGACCGTAACCCTCACGGGAAGTAGCCGGGGTCAGCGGTCGTTCCAGCCGGCACCGGTCGCTGCATACTCCTCGACCCGTGCCTGCATCAGCCGCTTCAGGAGCTCGGTCGGCAGCTCGCGGTCGTAGGGGAGCTTGATGAAGCCCTCACCGGCCTCAAAGCCGGCGGCCTCAACCGCGGCCCTCTGCGTGGCGAAGAACGGTGGCGGGAACCGCAGCGAGCAGTGGTTCTTGAAGTTCTGCAGCATCCACAGGTTCGTGTTCTCGCCGCGTACGAACGCCGGCAGGTTCCACTTCAGTTCCTCCCGCGCCTCCGGGTCGGCATCGAGACTCAGCTCCCTGAGCGCCTCGAGGTGCGGCCGCTGGGCGTCGTTCAGTTGCGCGAAGAAGTCATCGACGCTTGACCGCTTGGGCATCGGCATGGCGTCAGCGTACTCCCTGCCCGATCGCTGCCGGCGTCCTTCGTTCGCGGCGGGGTTGTCGTCCTCGCACGCGAGCGCTTCGGCGGCCACGCATCGTGCCGATCTACCCCACCAGGCCGAGAGGTCGATCATCGCTCGATGTGACCCGCATGCGCGCGGCACAATCTAGCGGTGCCGCTGCTGCCGTCATTTGCGGAGCTTGCCTCGAACTCAGAGTCCGCGATGGACGTCCTGGCCCTCGCCCTGGCTGCTGAGTTTAGGGTCGTCGATTCCGACGCAGCCATCGGGATGCTCGACGTTCTCGGCGAGGATCTCTCGCGCGCCGCCCGCCGGACCCAGCAGCGCCCGCTGGACCTCTCGCTCGCCTGCGGACAGCTGCTGGCCCGCGAGCACGGATTCGCCGGCGACCGCACGCGCTACGACCATCCCGACAACTCGATGCTCGACATCGTGCTCAAACGACGACGCGGCCTGCCGATCCTCTTGTCAGTCATCTACATCGAAGTGGCTCGCCGGGCTGACATCTCACTGGTCGGCGTCGGACTACCGGGCCACTTCGTCGTCGGACATTTCGGCAGCGAGCCTCCGGTGCTGCTTGATCCCTTCAACGGCGGGACACGCATCGACGCACCTGTCTCAGAAAGCATCGTCAGGCCCTGGCATCCCCACGAGATCGCGACGCGAATGCTCAACAACCTGGTCGCCAGCTATCAGCTCCGGGGCGACCTTAGCCTCGCGATCCGCGCCGCCCAGATGCGGCTCATGCTCCCGGCTCAGGGCTCGCTGCGCACCGCCATGAGCGCCGAGCTACGAGCACTGCAGGCCCGACTCAACTGAGTCACGTCGTTGACGAACGTCCGGCGTGAGCAGGACGTAGCCCATCGACCCGGTAGCGCATCCGGCCGCGGCGGCGGGCGCCGAGCGTCGTCCGCCGCCGATACCTCTGAGCCTTGAGCGCCGGCAGCCAGGTTGACGACCCGGGCTCTTCGATGCGGCCCCGGCGCCCGTCCGAGATGGCGCCGCTGAGACCACCCTCGAGGTTCAATCAGCGCTGGTTTGCGAGCCAGCGATCACGGGGTGAGGCTGGCGCTTGGGATTGGCGGCAGCGCGACCCCAAGCGCGGTCTATACATTGGTCGATCAGAAGCCGGGCATCCGCGCCATCCCCGCTGCACGGAGCGGTATACACGTCGAGATGCCCGACGCGCAGGACACTCGGCGCTGCGTGGTCGTGACCGGCGCGGCCGGCGCGATCGGCTCGCTGGTCGTCAGAACGTTGAGCGGCCAGTGGCGGATTCGCGCGACTGACGTGCGCCCGCAGAGCGGGGTCAAGGAGCTGGATGTGACCGATCCGGCCGGTTGCCGGGAGATGTTCAGGGACGTGGATGCGGTCGTCCATCTCGCTGCCGACCCCGACCCTGAGGCGGGCTGGGCGCGGCTGCATGGCCCAAATGTCGAGGGCACCTACGTCGTGGCCAGCGCGGCGCGTGACGAGGGCGTTCGCAGACTCGTGCTCGCTTCAAGCCTTCAGGCCGTCTCGGCCTACCCACCAGACCGCCAGCGACGCGCCGACGATCCAGCTCGCCCCGCGAACCTGTATGGCGCGACCAAGGCATGGGCCGAGGCGCTGGGCGCCTGGGTTGCCGCGACCTCACAAACCTCGGTGGTGGCGCTGCGCATCGGCTACTTCTCAGAGCATCCCCCGGCCGGCATGCAGGCGCACAACGTGTCGGCCTGGCTGAGCCCAGCCGACTGCACACGACTCATCCGAGCGGCTGTTGAATCAGACCTGACCGGCCTGACGATCGTCAACGGCATCTCGGCCAACCGCTACCGGGGCGCTGAGCTCGGAGATGCAGAACGCCAGCTTGGCTACACCCCCGCCGATGACGCATGGGAGCAGGCCCCGACCGATCACGCACCAGCCCCCGACTGATCAACGTCCGCCTCCGCAGGCTCGGCGTCGGTCGGGGATCGGAGGCCGTCGAGTGCGGTCTGCAGGATCGGCTCGAGGTATTCGGTGTCGCCGTGGATCGAGGCGATGGCGACGATCATGTCGAGGATCTGCTCGAGCGTGAGATCCTCGCGGACTTCATGAGTGCGCTGCGCGGCAAGGAGGAGCGGTCGACCGGCCGCCATGACGCGGGCGCGGCTCTCGCCCATGACGGGAGCGCTTCCCTCTGAGTGCTTGAGCAGCTCGGTTCCGACCGGGTGTTTGCTGGTGAAGAAGGCAAAGAACCGAAGCAGCCACGCGACGAGCACAACTCCCGGCGTCTCTGCCTCGAGGGTTCGGGCCGCCTCGCATACGGCGTCGACCTCGTCGGTGTAGAGCGCGCCACGGAATGGGCGTCCTTACCTACAGCCCACTCGCCGGCGGCTGGCTGTCAGGCAAATATCGAAAGGGTCAGGAAGTCAGCGGGCCGGGCTCGGCCGCTCGCGGGCAGCTCTTTCCTGGGGTCTATGACTCCACCAACCCAGCCAACGCCGACAAGCTCGAGGCCGCCGACGCCCTCGCTGTGCTCGCCGACGAGGCGGGGATCACGCTCATCCAGATGGCGATCGCGTTCGTCACCCGCCACCCCGCGGTCACCTCCACGATCATCGGCCCACGCACCATGGAGCACCTCGACACCTACCTCGCGGCCGACCGGATCGACCTCTCCAGCGATCTGCTTGACCGCATCGACCAGATCGTGCCGCCCGGCGTCACGATCAACGTCGCCGACAACATGTGGAATCACAGCACAACGGCGCTGAACGCCGCGTTCCGCCGGCGGTAGAGCAGGTGACCTGCGCACCGGGCTGGCCTCCACGCCAGTGGAGCTGTCCAGCCGTTGTGATCTGACGGGTCGTGCCCGAGCAGGTACAGTCTCCGGCGATGCGGGCGTCTAGACGGCTGGGACGGGATTGCGCCCATACAGCCGGCTGGACGTGGACATGGGTTTGCTGGACAAGCTGAAGGGGACCAGGCCGGCGAAGCCCGGTGTCACGCCGGTTTCGGTCAGCGATCTGCGCTCGACCCTGCTCGGCCTGAGCCGCGACACTGCCCCTTGGCACGTTCGTGACGGCGCGGAGGAGGACTGTGACCTGGTGGCCGAATGGCGAATCGTCGCGCGGACTGGTGCGGAATCTTCTTTGAGTACGGTCTCAGCAAGGTCTTCCGAGTCAAGATGAAGTTCGACGAGGAGGCACACGAGGTGCGCAACGTCGACGAGCAGGCGAGCGTGACGTGGCGCAACGGGATCCCGTCTGTGAGCAAATCGTGGTCCCGCGGTCAGATCAACGAGATCGACTCTGGCCAGGCATATGGGTTCACTGAACAGGGCGAGTTCGGTGAGGTCTACAACTACAAGTTCCACTCCAGCGAGATCAAGGACCCGCTGCGCGAGACGGTGACCGAGCACGGATGGGGGCTGGAAGGCGGTCTCGTTCAAGCTGTGAGCGTCCTCGCCCGCGGTCCCGGCGACCATCCGCTCGGCTCGGGGCTCGGGCTCGGGAAGCGCCGCCGCATCGACCTGGAGCCGAGCCGAGGGTCTCCGAGATCATGTCTGCTGTCGCATCTCAGCGGCCGGGGACGAGATGTGCGTCGGCAGTAGCCTCCTGTGCTTTGGAGCGGTCGGCTATCCCGGGAGCCGGACCGTCTGTCGCCGGGTAGGGTGTGCGCGATGTTCGGTCCCACGCCGCCGCCCCGGTTGTACTACATGCCGCGCACCCGCTCCAGCCGAGTTCTGTGGCTTTTGGAGGAGATCGGTGAGCCGTACGAGTTGACCGAGATCGCGGGCGCCCAGCGCCAGTCTGCCGAGCATCTGCGCCGCCATCCCCTGGGACGCGTTCCGGCGCTTGAGCTTGGCGATGGCACCACCATGTTCGAGTCGGCGGCGATCTGCCTTCAGCTTGCCGACCTGAACCCGGCTGCCGGGCTGATTCCCCCGCTGGGATCGGCCGAACGGGCGCTTGTCTACCAGTGGGTCGTGTTCGCGGTTGCCGAGCTCGAAGCACCGCTGTTTCGCTGGATCCGCGAGCTCGGCGAAGGCACGATGGAGTCCCCGGCGCGGGACCGCTTCACACAAGCTGCAGTCATACTGGAGGCCGCGCTTGACGCCCGCGACTGGCTGCTCGACGCTCGGTTCACCGTCGCTGACGTGATGTGCGCGAGCGTGCTCCAGGGAGCCAACTCCCGGGAGATGCTACGACCCTGGCCTGGCCTCGAGGCATACGTGCAACGCAGCGAGTCCCGACCCGCCTATGCAAAGGCCGCCGCCATCTCCGATCGGTCTCGCACCTAGCCATAACTCCAAACGGGCCGCGTGCGTGTCAGACCATGGCGATGACGACCTTGCCCTTGGTCCGGCCGCCTTCGACGTGGGCGAGGGCTTGCGGGGCGTTGTCGAACGGATACGGCCGGTCGATGATGGGTCGGAGGACGTTGGTATCGATGAGCTTGGTGATCTCGTCGAGTTGCGCACCGCTGGCGCGCATGAACAGGAACGAGTACCGCACGCCGCGGCGGCGTGCGGCTCGGCGCGTCTTTAGGCTCAGCCCGGTTATGGCCAGCCGCAGCGGAAGGCGAAGTCCTTGCTGGCGGGCGAAGTCTGGGTCCGGCGGGCCGGCGATGCCGATCGCCGCCCCCTCCCGGCTCAAGCACCCGGAGGGACTTGGCGAGCGTGTCTGCGCCCTGGGAGTCAAGGACGATGTCGTAGTCGCGCGCGACCGTTTCGAAGTCCTGCGCTCGGTAGTCGATGACACTATCGGCACCCAGGTCGCGGACCCATTCGACGTTGCTGGTGCCGGTCGTCGTGGTAACCGTCGCCCCCAGGTGCTTGGCCAGCTGGATCGCGTAGGTGCCGACCCCCCCGGATCCGGCATGGACAAGCACCGTCTGGCCGGGCTGCAGGTTTGCTCGCTCGACGAGCGCCTGCCAGGCGGTCAGCGCGACGAGAGGCACCGATGCCGCCTGGGCCATGGAGAGGTTCGCGGGCTTGATCGCGAGATCGTCCTCGTCCACGGCGATGCGCTGGGCGAAGGTGCCGATGCGGCCGTCACGCGGTCGCACGTAGACCTCATCGCCCAATGTTCACGCCGGCCGCGTGGACGTCGACGAGCACGTCGCGGTCGCCCGTTGCCGGCTCCGCGACCTCGCCGGCCTGCATCGGGCTCTTGTACTCGCTGACTAGGTAGGCCTTCATGATCGGGTCCTCTCCGGTGGGCGGGTGTCCTACTGCGGGTCTGGCGCGTTCCAGGGTCAGCGCCGACGCCCTAGCGCTATCACCGCCGCTGCGGCGGGTTCTGAGAAACGGCCGGGGCCGGTATTGCCCCAGTTTCGGTTTCTCGCTCTCGGCCGCCCCTACGCTTGCTGGCTTCGGGTAGCCGCTCGTCGCCGGGGGCGCCTGGCCTGGTCACGGGTCGAGGAACGACACCACCGCGTCTGGGCTGCGGCGCGGACGAGATGTGGACGCCGATTCGCCAGACGGGTGTGCGGCGGCGCGGGGCTCTCAGAGAAACTCGAGCACCCGCTGGACGAAGTCCTCGTGGAACTGGAACACTCCGCCGTGCCCGGCGTCGGGGTAGACGACGAGCTGGCTGTTGGGGAGTCGTCGATCGAGGTCGACGGTGTTCTTGGAGGGCACCATCTTGTCGCTCTCGCCGTTGATGACGAGCACCGGCTGATGGATGCTCGAAAGGTCCGCGGGCGTCTGCTGACCCCACCGGTGGATGGGCGGGTGAGCATCGAAGTCGATCTCGAGCAGCCGCAGCAGCTCGCTGGGGCGGGGCAGGCCGGTCCGGTTTGAATCGTGGGTCATGCTCCGTGGCGCTCGCCCGACGTGGCGATCGCGACCGCGGGAGCGATCGTCTCGCTCCCGGCCGCGGTCGGCGCGGGCTGGCGCCTGAGGGCCAGCAATCCAAATCCGACTATTCCGCCGAGGAGGGCGATCCCCGCCACGAGCCACGTTGCCCGCTGGTAGGCGATGAGCGTCGCCAGCGGGGAGCGGGGGGTACCGAGCACGGCGATCAGCGCAGCCACGCCGATCGCGAGCCCGACCTGGCGGAGCATGTTGACCACCGCCGAGCCAGTCGCGAAGGCATGCGGGGGTAGCGACGAGGTGCCCGTTGCCATCAGCGTCGGCAGGGTGAGGCCGACGCCGATCCCGGTCAGCAGCATCCCGCCGAGCATCTCGCCGGCGTAGTCGGGTGTCAGCCCGATGGCGATCGCCCACCAAGCGGCGCCGGCGGCGAAGATCGTCGACCCTGCGGCGATCACAGCCCCCGGTCCGAACCTGGCGGTCAGCCGCCCGGCGACCAGGAACGAGAACAGTGGCACCATCAGCGGCCCGGGCGCGATCGACAGGCCCGTCGCGAGCGCGGTCCAGTGCCAGACGTCCTGGGTCCAGAGGACCCGGGAGAGCAGCATCGCGCCGAATGCGGCCGAGAACAGCAGCGCCACGACGGACGCGCCGGTGAACGGTCGCATACGGAACAAGGCCCGATCGATCAGCGGGTTGCGATGACGCGCCACGTGGGCTGTGAACAGTCCGAGCGCGGCCGCGGCTACCCCAAGCGAAGCGATCGTCCGTCCGTTGGCCCACCCCCAGGCGCCGCCGTTGACCAGCCCGAGCGACAGTGCGCCGATGCCGCCGGTGACCAGCAGCGCCCCGAGCGCGTCCGGCGCCGGCACCCGGTGCCCGGCGACGTGCGGGAGCCGGCGCCAGCCGACGGCCAGCGCGATCAACCCGATCGGAACGTTGACGAAGAACACCCAGCGCCAGCTCGCGGCGACCAGCAGACCGCCGATCACCGGACCCAGCGCGGCCGCGAACCCCCCGACCGCGGTCCAGGCCCGAACCGCGCCCCGGCGGCGCTCGGCCGGGAAGGTCGCGAGGATCAGCCCGAGCGAGGTCGGCGTCAAAAGCGCCGCCCCGGCCGCCTGCAAGAGGCGGAACGCAACCAGCATCGGCAGGCTGCTCGCCAGCCCGCAGGCCGCCGACGCGGCGACGAACACCACCACGCCGAGCAGGAAGCCGCGTTCGCGGCGATAGCGCTCCGCCAGGCGCCCGAACAGCACCAGCAACGCGGCGTAGACGATCGCGTAGCCGTTCAGCACCCACGACAGGTCGCCCAGGGCCCCGCCGCGCAGATGAAAGTCGCGGCCCATCTGCGGAAGCGCAACGTTGACGATGAACAGGTCGAGGCTCGCGAGCACGACGCCCGCGCACACGATCACCAAGACCAATCGCGGCGACGCGTCACGACGCGATAGCCCGGAGGGCACCATCCCTTGCTTTGGCCGGAGATCAGCCATGACGGACACATGGACTCCCAAAGTGTGAGTTCTTTGACAGAACGCACACTCTATAGCGTTGCGTTTCATGATGCAACCCACTATCCTGAAGGCATGGAGCGCAAGAGCTTCTCCGGCATGCACTGCTCGGTCGCACAGTGCCTCGAAATCGTGGGCGAGTGGTGGACCCTTTTGATCGTCCGCGACGCCTTCCTGGGCGTGACCCGCTTCGACGAGTTCCAGGAGCGACTCGGGATCTCTCGCAACGTGCTGGGCCAGCGCCTAAACCGCCTGACCCAGGCAGGCGTTCTCACCAAGGTCCCCTACAGCCAGCACCCACCGCGATTCGACTATCGCCTGACCGACAGCGGCCGCGACCTGTGGCCGGTGATCAACACCATGCGCCAGTGGGGAGACAAGCACGCCGCGCCACACGGCCCGCCCCTGCGTTTGATCCACCAGGAATGCGGCCAGGTCTCAGAGCCCCAGCTGGTCTGCTCTGCCTGCGATAAGCCAATCGGTGTCCGAGACGTCACAGCGATTCCCGGCCCAGGAGACCTTGAGGATCTCGTGCACCTGGCCTAGCGCGCGGCGGCCGGGGTGGGCGTCGTTCAGTGCGAGCTGCCGGTCACGCTGACACCGCTCTGCGGAGGCTGGTATATGATCTACGCGGCATGGGGCTGGCCGCGACACGGGGCATGGTTGATCCGAGACCGTAAAGATCGGAGCAGTGGCCGCGGCCTGCTCGCAGTGTTGCTGCTCGGGACGCTGATCGCCGGACTGTTGCTCGGAGGCGGCCCGGGTCGCAGTGGTGCCAGATCGCTCGGATCGCCCCCGGTCGCCAGTGCAGAGGTGTCCGCACCGGCGCCGAGCAGACCAGCGCTGGGGGCAAATCAGGCCGATGTGACTGTCCAGGCCCAGGCGAGCACGATGGCCATTCCGCGCGCGTTTCTGGGCCTGTCGACCGAATACGCGACCTTGCCCCTGGTCGAGCAGCACACGGTTCTCTACGAGCGCGTGCTGTCGGAGCTGCACGTGCCCGGAGACGGGCGGTTCGTTCTGCGCATCGGCGGCGATTCCTCAGACCACGCGATCTTCGCCCCGTCGACAGATGTCCTGCCGCCGTGGGCGTTCCCGGTCACCCCCTCTCTGGTGGCGAACACCGTCGGCATCATCAGGGACCTCCGGCTGCGGGTCATCATCGACCTCAACACGATCTCCACCACCCCGCGCCTGACCGGCGGTTGGGTGCGGGCAGCAATACGGGCGGCCAACCTGCCGGCCGGGAGCCTCGCCGCCTTCGAGATCGGGAATGAGCCAGACATCTATAACCCCAAGACGTTTGCAGGCAACCTCCTGGCAGCGAACGCTCCATCGGCCCTCAAGCAAGCCGGCTTCAGCCCGGCGCGGCTGCCCAAGCGGATCACGGCGGCGAGCTATGCCCGTACCTACGGCGCGTTCGCTCGCGCGCTCGCTTCCGCAGCACCCGATGTGCCTCTGGTGGCTCCAGCGATCGCCCTGATCCCCCGCCACCTGCCGTGGGTCTCGACGCTGCTGCGCCGCCCGCACCGGGGGCTGGCCGTGATCTCCGCTCACCTCTATCCCTACGGGGCATGCTCGCGACCCGGCAGCCGGACCTATCCGACAGTGCAGAAGCTGCTCAGCCAGACTGCCACAGCCGGGATGGCCAAGACGATCGCCCCGGCGGTCGCGCTTGCCCACGAGGCCGGCTATTCGCTTCGCCTGACCGAGATCAACTCGGTGACCTGCGGCGGAGTGAAGGGAGTGAGCAACACGTTCGCGACCGCGCTGTGGGCCCCGGATGCCCTGTTCGAGCTGATGCGCGCCGGCGTCGAAGGGGTCAACCTGCACGCCCGCGTGCAGTCGATCAACGATCCGTTCTTCTTCACCTCGCAGGGGCTCCAGACGCATCCGCTGCTCTACGGGATGATCCTCTTCAAGCGGATGCTGGGTGCCCACGCTCGCCTGGTCCCCGTACAGCTGCGGAGCGGGGGAGCGCTGCACCTCAAGGTGTGGGCAGTGAGGGAAGGGGCCAACAAGCTCAACACGCTCAACGTGCTGCTGATCAACAAGGGACGCAGCTCAGGGGTGATCAACCTCCACCTACCCACGAGCGGCCAGGCCTTCGTGGAGCGCCTGCTGGCACCCTCGGCGTCGTCAACCTCGGGCGTGACGCTGGCAGGCCAGCGGCTCGACAACCAGGCGGAATGGCAAGGCAAGGAGCAACTGGAGACCATCAAGCCGAGCCGGAGGGGGTATGTCGTGCGGCTCAGAGGCCAGAGCGCTGCGCTGTTGACGGTTCACGTCGGGCCCGGCACGCTGCTTGCGCCGCCTGAGCTGAGTGCCGGGCCCGGGCCGCTGTTCGGCTACGAGTGAGGCGGGCGCCACCGATTTCCAGGGCGGGATCGAGGAGGCGACGGACCGGCGATGCGACGACCGTCAGGCCTCGCGGCGGAGCCGGTCGAGGCCGTCGAGGATGAGATCGAGTCCCCACGCGAACTCGACCGCGTTGTCGTACCCGGATCCGGGCAGCGTCGTGGCGATCTCGACGAGATACGGATAGTCGCCGAGGGGGCCGATCGTCTCGGCCCTTCGCTGTGCAGCTTCTCCGGCGCTTCCGGGTGTCTTGAATCCGAGATCCTTCTCCTGCAGGGCGAAGCCGTAGATGTAGGCGTCCTGGACCGAGTAGGCGTGGACCGCGGTCTCGAACGAGAAGCCCGCCTCGCGCAGGCAGCCCATCGTCGCGTTGTGGTGTCGCAGGTTGGCCGGGCCGGGGTGCCGTGACTCCATCAGCCCGATCGCCCAACTGTGGCGCTTGAGCGCCTCGCGCGCGGAGATCGCCCGGCGTCTCAGCGCCGACCTCCAGTCCTCGGCGCCTGAAGGGTTAGGAGACCTGATCTCGCTGAAGACGATGTCCACCATGCCGTCGAGGAGCTCCTCCTTGTTCGCCACGTGCTTGTAGAGCGCCATCGGCACCACCCCGAGCTCCTGCGCGAGTCCGCGCATGCTGAACGCTTCGAGCCCGATCTCATCGGCGAGCGCAACGGCAGCTTGCAGCACACGGGCTCTGCTCAGGCGTTTCCGGGGGGTGTGCGTGGGTTGGCTCATTGTGCTTGACAAGTGTACGGCGTACACCTATGATCCACTACCGGAGTGTACGCCGTACACCTGAAGGATCGACAGAGAGGCACCTCATGGATCAGCCGCATCCCCCTCAGCCGCCGGGCCCGGCCGTCCCCTATCCCGTCCATTACTCGGTCGACTACCCAGACCGGCCGCTCAACCGCCTGACTACTTTCTTTCGCTTGATCGTGGTCATCCCGGTCGCGATCGTGCTCTCCCTGGTGGAGGGCGGCTACACCTACGGCTACGGCGCCGGCCGGGCGGTCACGATCGCCGCCGCCGGCGGCCTGCTCGTGCTGCCCGTCCTGCTGATGATCCTGTTCCGCCAGAAGTACCCGCGCTGGTGGTTTGACTGGAACCTCGAGCTGATGCGCTTCTCGGCCCGGGTGGGCGTCTTTCTTGCGCTGATGGACGATCGCTATCCCTCCACCGACGAGCATCAGGCAGTGGATCTGGACTTCCCCTACCCGGACGCGCGCAACGATCTCAACCGGTGGCTGCCACTCGTCAAGTGGCTGCTGGCCATCCCCCATTACGTGTTCCTGTTCTTCCTCTACATCGCGGCGTTCTTCGTGGTGGTCGCGGCCTGGTTCGTGATCCTGTTCACCGGTCGCTTCCCACGCGTGATGTTCGACTTCCTCGTCGGCGTCGGCCGCTGGACAAACCGGGTGATCGCCTACGCCCACGTTCTCGTCACCGATCGCTACCCGCCATTCCGCCTCGCCCCCTAGATCTGGGGCGCGCCGAGGCCTTTCACGCCCGGACGCACTGATGCGGGCCCAGTCAGCTCGTCTACCTCCTCGGCGGCTGAGCGTGCTTGCCATGACCTGACACTGCGGGTTAGCGATCACATCCTCGTGGGTACAGACACCAGCGTCATGGCGGGGGTCGTGGCCGGCGACCACGCGCCGTTCCGACGAGAGGGAGAGTCAACATGCGCGACGAGCATCCGTCACCGGAAGGCCGCGATGAGAACCGGGGCGAGACCCTCCCCGAGCCAGCCGGCCAGCCGGCCACCTCGGTCCCCGAGCCGGCCGCCACGACCGATGGGGCTCCGAACGGGAGTGGAATGCTCGACCGGCGTCGCTTCCTGCAGGTGTCGGGGGCGACGGTGGCAGCCGTCGGCGGCGGGATGACCGCGGCGGGGAGCGCCTCGGCCGAGAGCCAGGTCGCCGAGGTGCTGCGACCGCGACCCGGCCACGGCAGCCAGCCCGAGGTCGCCCAGCCCGGAGTGGGGCAGGCGATCACCGTGCCCCAGAACCTCGTGACGACGCCGATCCGCCCGCCGGCGACCCCGCTTGTCGTCCGCTCGCCGTACCTGAGCACCTGGCAGGCCTCGACGGTGGCCGCGGGGACGTGGGAGACGTTCTGGGATGGCGACGTGACCGCGATCGCCGGCATTGCCCGCGTCGACGGCGCTGCCTACATGTTCGCCGGGGACCCGACGATCGTGCTCGATGTCCCCAACGGCGGCTACGGCCAGCAGACCACGACGAGCGACTTCGAGGCTGCGCTCGACCAGAGCAACCTGAAGGTGACCGCCACCCGCTCGGTCTACACGATGCAGGGCGGCGGTGTGCAGCTCACGCTTGAGTTCCTGTCTCCGGTCGAGCCCGGCGACGTGCGCCGCCAGTCGATCCCCATGGCCTACGTGTTCGCCTCGGCGCAGAGTCTCGACGGAAGCGCCCATGATGTGTCGTTGTACCTCGACATCTCCGGCGAGTGGCTCTCGGGCGACGCCAACGACCAGTTCACCTGGGCGCCCTCGACCATCCCGTTCAGCGGCGGCACGCTTCAGGTGTGGGCGCTGCAGCTCGCCGACCAGCAGCCGCTCACCGAGTCGGGCGACCGCGCCCTTTGGGGCACGATCGTGTGGGCCACCCCGCAGGTTCCCGGCCTCTCTTGGCAGTCGGGGCCCTCGGCGACGGTGCGCGCGCAGTTCGTCGATCAGGGGGTGCTCTCGAACTCAAACGACACCTCGTTCACGTCGATCAACGGCGACGGCTACCCGATCTTCGCCTTCGCGCTCGACCTCGGGCGGACCGGTGCCAGGCGCCAGACGCGGCAGTTCTCGCTCGGCCAGGTGCGTACCCCTCTGGTGAGCTACCTGAACAAGCCGCTGCAGCCGCTGTGGACCCAGTACTGGGGCAGCTGGCAGCAGATGCTCGCATTCTTCCACGGCGACGCGGCCGCCGCCGGACGACGGGCGACCGCGCTGGACGCGAGGATCACCGCCGACGCTCAGAGCGCCGGTGGCAAGGAGTACGAGGGTCTGTGCGTGCTCTCGCTGCGACAGGCCTACGGCGCCACCGAGCTCGCGATCGGGCCCGACGGTACTCCGTGGGCGTTCCTCAAGGAGATCTCCTCAGACGGCGACACCTCGACCGTCGACGTCATCTTCCCCGCCTCGCCGGCGTGGATGTACCTCGATCCCCAGTATCTGTCGTTGCTGCTCAAGCCGATCCTCGGCTACGTGGAGAGCGGGCAGTGGACCGCGCCGTACTCGCCTCACGACCTCGGCCCTTACCCCAACGGCAACGGCTATCCGAACAACGGCGGGGAGAACATGCCCGTCGAGGAGTCGGGCAACATGATCATCATGGCGGCCGCCTACGCGCGGGCCGCGCCGGGAGCGACGAGCACCGCGTACCTCAAAGCGCATTACAACACGCTCAAGGGATGGGCGAACTACCTCGTCTCCGTCCTGCCCGATCCGGGCTTTCAGAACCAGACCGACGACTTCGCCGGCTTCATCGCCCACAGCGTCAACCTCGCCCTCAAGGGCATCGTCGCGGTGGCGGCGATGAGCCAGATCGCGACGATCGTCGGCCAGAGCACGGATGCGACCTCGTTCGAGGGCGAGGCCCGGTCGTTCATCACGTACTGGATTCAGCATGCCCAGGACCCCTCGGACAAGCATCTCGACCTCACCTACAACGGCTCGGGGGACGGCGACGGGACCTGGGGCACGACGTACAACGCGTTCGCCGACTCGCTGCTCGGCACCGGTCTTGTGCCCGAGTCGCTCGCCGCCGAGCAGGCCGCCTTCTACCCGACGGTGACCAACTTGTTCGGCCTGCCGCTGCAGATCCCCCACAGCTACGCCAAGTCAGACTGGGAGATGTTCACGGCGGCATGGCTGCGCAAGTACCCGATCAGTCGGGAGCTGATCGAGCGTGAGTACCTGTACGCGAACACGACGACGAGCCGGGTCCCGTTCTCCGACCTCTACAGCACGATCAGCGCCGTGGCGACGTTCAGCCCCCCGTTTGCGGCCCGTCCGGTGCAAGGCGGGATCTTCGCCCTGCTCGCCCTGCGGGCGCTCGACAGCAAGCGCGGCCGGTAGGCGCTACTCCAGCCAGCCCGGCCGGACAAGCCCGGTCTCGTAGGCGAGCACGACGAGCTGGGCACGGTCACGCACGCCGAGCTTGACCATCGCGCGGCTGACGTGGGTCTTGGCGGTCGCGGCGCTGACCACCAGCCGCTCGGCGATCTGCTCGTTCGTGAGCCCGCCGGCCGCCAGCGCCATCACCTCGCGCTCGCGGTCGGTCAGCTCGTCGAGCGCGGCCGAGCTGGGCGGCTGCTTTGCCCGCGCCGCGAACTCGGCGATCAGCCTCCTGGTGACCGACGGCGACAGCAGCGCCTCGCCGCTCGCGACTATCCGCACCGCCTCGATCAGGTCGGCCGGCTTGGTGTCCTTGACGAGGAATCCGGCGGCGCCGGCGCGGATCGCGTCGAACACGTACTCGTCGAGCTCGAACGTGGTCAGGATCACGATCCGCACATCGTCGAGCTTGTCGTCGCTCGCGATCTCGCGGGTCGCCTGGAGCCCGTCGAGCACCGGCATCCGGATGTCCATCAGGATCACGTCGGGCTTGAGCTTGCGCGCCAGCGCGACCGCCCCGCGGCCGTCTGCCGACGAGCCCACCACATCGATTCCATCCTGCGCGTCGAGCAGCGCCTGGAAGCCGGCGCGCACCAGCTCCTGATCGTCCGCCAGGAGCACCCGGATCATCGCCCGCCGCCCGGTAACAGCGGCAGGCGGGCCCGCACGCGGAAGCCGCCGGCCGGCAGCGGACCGGCGTCGAGCGAGCCGCCGAGCGCCGTCGCCCGCTCGCGCATCCCGACGATTCCGCTCCCCATCCCAGGTCCGGCTTCACCGGCGCCCGACCCGGCGGCCGACCCCGCGCCCGGCGCCGCGCCCGCACCGCCGCCCGGGCGCGTGCCATCGGCCCCGCGGCCCTCGTCGTCGACCTGCACGGTCAGCTCGGAGCCTCCATAGGTCAGCGTCACGGTGGCCGCCCCCGTCCCCGCGTGACGGACGACGTTGGTCAGCGACTCCTGCACGATCCGAAATGCTGCCAGGTCGATGCTGGCCGGCAGAGCCCGCCGCTCGCCGCCGATATCGAGCGACACCTCGACGCCGGCCGCCGCCGCCCCCGAGACCAGGTCGTCAAGCCGGGCCAGGCCGGCGGTCGGCGCCCGCGGGGGCTGCTCGCCGGTGCCGCGCAGCACCCCGAGCACCGAGCGCACCTCGCGCAGCGCCTCGGCGCTGGCGTCGTTGATCGCCGCCAGCGCGGTCCGCGCCTGCTCGGGCTGCTCGTCGATCAGGTGCAGCGCCACCCCGGACTGGACGTTGATCAGCGAGATGCTGTGCGCCAGCACGTCGTGCAGCTCACGCGCGATCCGAAGCCGCTCCTCGTCCGCCTGGCCGCGGGCCTGGAGCTCGCGCGCCCGCCGCGCCTCCACCGCCCGCTCGCGCCGCATGCGCATCCCCTCCGCACCGGCGAGCAGCACCAGCATCCAGGCGGCGATCGCAAGCGCCGCGAGCACCGTGGGCGCTCCTGTGATCCCAAGCGCCGGCGGGAGCCACAGGAACGCAACCCAGCCGGCGGCCAGCGCCAGTCCCGCCGCGATCCGGTCGCCGGTCCTCGCCGCCGCCACCACCGCGAACAACAGCGACACGTAGTTCGGTCCCTGAACGTACCCGAGCGTGACGTACACCAGTGTCACGCCGAACACGAACGCCAGCACCGCTCGTGGATGGCGGCGACGGAAGACCAGCGCCAGCGGCCCGAGCGCCAGCAGCGCGTAAGCCACCGCGTCAAGGTGGCTCGGCGCCTGGCACGACGAAGCCCACCAGCAGACGTGGCGACCGTGGCCGTGCGCCGCCGACCCGGTGGTGGCGCCGATCTGGATCACCGCGGCGATCACCGCCATGCGCAAGTCGCTCGGTCCCGGTCCTCCCCGCCGCGCAGCCCGGAGATTGCTCTGCCAGTTGGTCACATCGGCACCTTAGCCCCGCGTGAGCGCTCCGTCATCGCCTGCCGGGAGCACCCGGCGCTACCACGCAGGGAGTAGGGCCGGCTGCGCCGATCGCCCCGCGGACGCAGCGCAGAAGCATCTCCACAGGCGATGACACCGGGCCTTCCGAGCGGGACGATGGCTGGCGTAAGAACCAACTGCCCAACTAAAAGGAGCCGCTGTGTACGGGTACTACGGATATGACTACGACGCCCCCACCGACCCGAGCGTGCGCGCCGCCGACGCCGACCGCGAGGCAACCGCCGAGCGGCTGCGCGAGCACCACGCCGAGGGCCGGATCGACGTCACCGAGTTCCAGGAGCGGCTCGACCGCACCTACCACGCCAAGACCGTCGGCGAGCTGCGCCGGCTCGTCAGCGACCTTCCGCGTCATCCGCAGCCCGGGCGTTTCGGCCGTGGTCCTGCTCGGCGATCGCTGTGGATGTTTCCGATCATCCCGGTCCTGTTCCTGATCATCGGGATCTCGGCGCTCGCCGGCCATCATCACGCCGGACTGTGGGTACTGATCCCGCTGTTCTTCCTGGCCCGGTTCTTCGTCTGGGGCTACCGGCCCTGGGGCCGGCGTCGCTACCAGAGCCCGAACGTGTAGACGCGGCGACCGCTACCGCATCCGATCGTTGCTGCATTCAGGACAGATCCTGACCCCGACCGTCCCTAACGTGCCTCGCGACGTCCACCGACCGGAAGGGAGCACCCCTTGCTGAAGCGTGACGGATACCCGCCCGGGGTCCCATGTTGGATCGACACCGGCCAGCCCGATCCGGAGGCCGCCGTCGCCTTCTACGGCGGCGTCTTCGGATGGGAGTTCGAGGACGTAATGCCGCCGGGGTCAGGGGGCAACTACTTCCTTGCCCGCCTCCGTGGCGGGGACGTCGCCGCCATCAGCTCGCGGTCCGAAGGGGCGCCCCCGATCGCGGTCTGGAACACGTACATCTGGGTTGAGAACGCCGACGCCGCCGCGGCGAGAGTCAGGGATGCCGGCGGCCGTGTCCTGATGGACCCCTTCGACGTCATGGACGCAGGACGAATGGCTGTGTTCGCGGACCCCGAAGGGGCGGCATTCTGCGCCTGGCAGGCGAACAACCACAAAGGCGCGCAGATCGTCAACGAACCCGGTTCGCTGAACTTCAACAACCTCAATACCAGAGACGCGGACGGCGCGAAATCGTTCTACGGCTCGGTGTTCGGCTGGGAGACACTCGGCCTCGAGACCGGCGGCGCCGGGATGTGGCGCCTGCCGGGCTACGGTGACTTTCTGGAGCGCAGCGACCCCGGACTGCGCGCTCGGATGGCCCAAAGCGGCGCTCCGGATGGGTTTGAGGATGTGATCGCGACCCTCGTCCCGATCACCGAGGACCATGATGTCCCCGCGCACTGGAGCGTGACCTTCGCAGTCGACTCCGCCGACGCGACGGCAACAAGAGCCAGCGAGCTGGGTGGCCGAGTGATCGTCGCGCCCGTCGATGCCCCCTGGGTCAGGACGACCGTGATCACCGATCCGCAAGGTGCGACGTTCACCGCGAGCAAGTTCGTCCCCGAGAACCAGGACCACGGCGTGGCCGCATGAGCGCCGGCCGAGGTTTGTCACGGTCCTTTGCTGCCCGAGCGTGATGTGAGAACCGGCCGGCTTGGTGACTGATCCCGGCTCGGCGGAGCCTGGCGATCCCGCCCTTTCGGGCTGGGTCGTGTGTCGGCGTGAGCGCCAAAGCGGGATCGCTGGGTGACGAGTACACAGGCCGTGACGATGACCGCGGTGAGCAGTCCGGTCATGTCGAGATGGTCGCCGAGCAGGGGTATCGACCAGGTGATCGTCAGCAGCGGTTGGGCGAGCTGGAGCTGGCTGGCTCTTGCCACACCGGCCTCGGCGAGCCCGCGATACCAGGCGAAGAATCCGAGGAACATCGAGATGATCCCGACGTAGGCGAAGCCCGCGATGGCTGACCCGCTTGGATGAGAAGGAGGGTTGTGCGCGAGCGCGACGATCGTGATCGGTAGCGAGATGGGCAGAGCGAGCAGGACTCCCCATGCGATCACCTGCCAGCCGGGCATCGTGCGCGCCAGCCGGCCACCCTCGGCGTAGCCGACGGCAGCGACCGCGAGCGCTACGAGCAGCAGCACGTCGGCGAGGTGCAGCGTCCCCGCGCCGCGCGAGATCGCGTAGGCGACGACGACAATCGTGCCAAGGCCGCTCGCCGCCCAGAAGGCAGGACCCGGGCGGTCGTCGGTTCGGATTACGGCGACGATCGCGGTGGCGGCTGGCAGCAGCCCGACGACGACCGCGGCGTGGCTCGAGCTGGTGTGCCGCAGCGCGAGCGCCGAAAGCAGCCCGAAGCCGATTCCGCAGCCGACGGCGACGGCGATCAGTCCCGGCCAGCGTTCGCGTGTCGGCAGCGGCGCGCGTACCGCGCGCAGGCAGACGACCGACACGGCCGCGGCGATGACCGAGCGTCCCGCGCCGACGAGGTAGGCGTCAAAGCCGCGCTCTGCCAGCGCCGTCGCCGGGAACGTGAACGAGAACGCCAGCACGCCGAGCGCCGCCCAGCCGAGGCTGGGAAGCGCTACCCGACCACGGCCAGTAGCGGTACCCTCTGTCTCCATGCCTAACGGTAGCAGTATCGACCGGCTCGCGTGGGCCCTGCGCGAGCAGGCGCGATCGATGCGTCCGGGCGAGCGGCTGCCGTCGACTCGCGAGCTGACCGCGAGCCATCGCGTCAGCCCGGTCACGCTGTCGCGGGCGCTCGCGATGCTCGCCGGCGAGGGAGTGCTGGTGACGCGGCCGGGTAGCGGCACCTACGTGGCAGAGCCCTCGGTGCACGCCCGCGGGCCCATGGATCTCGCCTGGCAGACGCCGGCGCTGGCTGACCGTACGATCGAGGCGACCAGCGTCTCCTACCTCCTGCAAGCCGACGTGGAGGGCGCGATCTCGCTGGCCGGCGGCTACCCGCACCCATCGCTTTTACCCGGCCGGGCGCTGGGAGCGGCGCTCGTTCGCGCCGCGCGGCGCCCGGATGCGGCGCAACGCCCGCCGCCCGGCGGGATCCCCGCGTTGCGGGCGTGGTTTGCTCGTTCGCTGGGCGCCGGCATCTCGCCCGAGGACGTGATCGTCACCGGCGGCGCGCAGGCGGCGATCTCGTCGGCGTTCCGCGCGATCGCTCCGGCGGGGGCGCCGGTGCTGCTGGAGTCCCCGACCTACATCGGCGCGATCGCTGTAGCCCGGGCGGCGAGGCTGCGGGCGATCCCGGTTCCCGCCGACAGCGGCGGAGTGCGGCCCGATCTGCTCGCCGCTGCGTTCAAGGCCACGGGCTCGCGTCTGCTCTATTGCCAGCCGACGTTCCAGAATCCCACCGGCAGCGTGCTGGCCGCAGACCGACGCGCGGAGGTGCTGGCGGCCGCCCGCGACGCCGGCGCGTTCGTGATCGAAGACGACTTCGCTCGCTGGCTCGCTCACGAACGCCCGGCGCCGCCCCCGCTGATCGCTGACGATCCAGACGGACGCGTGGTTCACATTGCGTCGCTGACAAAACCGATCTCTGCCAACCTGCGGGTGGGAGCGCTGATCGCCCGCGGCCCCGTCGCCGAACGGCTGGCCGCACTACGGCTGGTCGATGACTTCTTCGTCCCGCGCATGCTCCAGGAGGCCGCGCTCGAGCTCGTCAGCGCTCCGGCATGGCGCACGCACGTATCGCGGCTTGGGGCCGCGCTGATCGAGCGCCGAACCGCTCTGTTGACCGCGCTCTCAGAACATCTCCCCGAGGCACCGGTAAGCCAGGCCCCCGCCGGGGGACTGCACCTCTGGACGCGACTGCCTGACCACGTCGACGACCTGCAGCTCGCGGTCCGCGCCCGCTCGTGCGCGGTGCTCGTCAGCCCCGGCCGGCCCTATTTCGCCGCCGAGCCACCGGCTCCGCACCTGCGCCTGTCGTTCGCCGCCGTGCATGACCCCGACGAGCTGGATGAAGCAGTCCGGCGTCTGGCCGGCGCGCTCTCGACCACCGCGCCCCAACCGCGCCCCCGCCTCGGCATCCGGGGCTGAAACGGCGCCCCGGTTGGGCGTCGGCGCCGGGCGACGGTCACGCTTGCCGGCGGGCTGTCGCGCTCCGGGGTCGTAGGTCTCCGCGCGGACGTCTTTGGTCAGACGTGGGAATTGGAGACAGCTCGTCGTGATGAGTAGCTTGCCGTCGACCCGTTTCGGCTTGCTGGAGAGCCCGGTCGGGGGGGCGCCAAGCGGCCGGCGGCGGTCGGGGATTGGGCCGCCGCCGGACTCCTTTATGACTCGAGAAAGCTGCGATGACTTACATGAATTGTCCAAAATGCAGGTTGAGCATTCGCTTGCGCGCTCCTTATTTGATGCTGGAGCGCTGTCCGCGCTGTCTGGCACGCAGGCGAGCTTCGATCGAGATGTACCTGTCTGAGCGGCCGGGAGACGTTGAGGTTGAAGCGGGACCGCCCACTGGCGATGCCGGCGACGAGCGACGGCAGAAGATCCCACCGGGGAAAGAGTTCGGGCTCAGGCTCAGGCCCAAGCAGGGTGTGGATTGCGATGTCTAGCATTGCGCAGTCCGGGCGGGCTGAGTGGCTTGCCTGAGCGCGTCGGGAGCCTTCCAGTCAAACGACCAGCAGAAAGGGAAAAATGTTCAAGCGAATTCTGGAGTTTCTAACTCTGAGATGGCTGTGGGATCGTCGCCGCGGCAGAACACGACGTGGCGGTAGGAGACGCTGACGCGTGGCAGGAGCCCGGGGTAGCCGGCGGTCGCAAGATCGCCGAATAGGGGTAGCACTGGTGGATGGAGCGCGGTCAAGCTTCGAGGCCAGGGGCGGCGCCTCCGCGCCGCCCCTCTCGATGGTGGGTCCACCGTCGGAAACCTCGTACATTCGGTGAGCTTCCACCGGGATCCTGGAGGCGGGTGGCGAAGCGGACCTTTGATCAGTACCGGGCCGATGGGGTGACGAATCTAGCCGCGGCGCTGACCTACCGCAGCGTGTTGGCGGTTTTCCCGGGCCTGATTGCCTTGGTGGCGCTGCTTGGGGTGTTGGGCCAGTACCCGCAGACGTTCAACGCGGTGTTGCAGATCGTAGGCGGGTTCGCGCCCTCTTCAACGGTCCAGTCGGTGTCCGGACCGGTACGTCAAGTAATCACTGACAAGGGGGGCGCCGGGGCTCTGTTGGGGATCGGCCTGGTAGGCGCCGTCTGGGCGGCCTCGGGGTATGTCGGGACGTTCTCCTGGGCTGCGAATGTCATCTGGGAGGCCAGGCGTGGCCGCTCCTGGTATCGGCAATGGCCATTCAACGTATCCGTAACGCTGCTCGCGCTGATGCTCATAACCGCGGTCCTGAGCGCTCTCGTCCTGACCGGTCCGATAGCAACCGCCGTCGGCGATCAGCTTGGGATCGGATCAACCGCTGTTCGGATCTGGAGCCTTGCCAAGTGGCCGACGATCGTCGTAGTGGTCACCTTGATGATCAGCGGCCTCTACTACATCGCCCCGAACGTTCGCCCGCCCAGCTGGCGCTGGCTGACTCCCGGCGCGACACTCGCCGTAATCGTATGGATCCTGACCACGGCCCTGTTTGGCCTCTACATCGCAAATTTCGGCTCCTACAACAAGACGTACGGGACACTCGGCGCGATCGTCACATTTCTCATCTGGGTGTGGCTGACCAACACCGCCCTGCTGCTGGGCATCGAACTCGACTCCGAGATCGAGCGTGAGCGGCAGCTCAGCGTCGATCAGCCTGGCGCCGCCGCCCACATTCAGCTCCCGCTCCGCCAGGAATGATCCAAGCTCGGACGGCTGTCAGCGCCGTCCGAGCAGTGACCTCGATCTCCGGCGCCGGGTTACATTGTCGACTGGTCCTTGGCTGGCCAAGCAAGCCTATTAGGAGCCCGGACGGAAGTTGCGTTTGTGATCGGACCTGGGCGCAGGCTGGTCAGCTGCCGATTGGCAGCTTTAGCTGATGGGCGGCCTTGACGCCCAGCGCGTTGGCGTTGGCGATCGTCTTCACGGCGGCGGCCGCCCCGGTCTGTGCGGCGGTCTTGTTGTTGTGCTCGTCGTCTTTGAGCGCGGTCACCAGCTGCGAGAACCCGGGCGCCAGGCCCCGCACACCCTTGACCCAGTTGCTCTTGCCCGCCTGCCCCTGGGCGGTCGAAGCTGTCGTCTTTCCGACCACCATCGCGGCGTGGGCAAACCTGGCAACGAGCGGTTGAAAGAGTTTTATCGCCTTGGGGGCTTGACCGGCGGTGAACTTCTTGGTCTTGAGCAGGCGCTTGACCTGCGGACTCTGGCTGATCGCGCGGTCTTGAGCCTTGATCGCCGCCTCGACGCTCACATCGTTGGCTTGCGCCACCGAAGCCGTGCCGACCAGCGCCACCGCGACAATGACCAATGAGATACTGCACGGGCGCACTACACGCATGAGCCCCCCCACCTCGGATTACCTTGACCGTGCCCGGTGTGGTTTCGGCACCTCGGGGGACGGCAGCCTAACGACTCACCGCGTTTCGCGTGCACCGACCTCCCATCTGCCGTCGGGGCGGCGCGCCGGAGCTGGGAACACGCGAGGCTCGGCGCGCCTCATCCGCCGTGAGTAGCGCGCTTGCGCATTTTCGTGACCGTACGGAGTGGATCGGAAAGGGGTCCGGCAGGCTCTCCCGGCATCGCAGTGGTCAGAAATGCTCCCATGGGCATGCCTGCGCGGTGACCTCGGCCTCGGCCTCGATCTCCATGGAGGTCGTCCCAGGAGCGTCGCCCGCCGCCGCCCGGCTCGCGGTGCTCAAACGCAGAAAGCTCGCACCCGCGACCAAGATTTTCTGCATCCTGGTGCCCCAGCACGCATCCGGAAGAAAATTCTGCCGGGAGCACCCGCTGTTAGTCCGGGAGCAGCACGCAGGCCGCCGCCGAGGACTCGAGCACGTATCCCCGGCGGGGTGAGAGGCGGTTGAGCAGGCACTGACGGTGCCTCCCGGGCCGGCCTGCCCATATCGGCGATAAAGCCCGTTCCCGGGTCACTCCACTTCTCGGCCTCGACGATCGTCGAGGCCCAGTGGGCCGCGCACGATCGACGCCCGCAGCGCCCGGCACCAATTTCAGCACCGCTGACGACGGCTGGGTCAGCCTCGACCTGCACGCCGCAGGACGCCGGCGCTGATCTGAGCGGTCATCGTGGGGAGAGCGGTTACCAGCCGACGGCCGCGCCGGCCCGGGGACGGGGGTCCGTCGCGCCCTGGAGCAGCTCGTCGCTGACGTCGATCAACTGGGCGTGGCCGTAGAGGTCGGAGAAGGCATCGTCGCTGACGACTGTATGGCCGCGGGCCCGCAGCCCCTCGCTCCAGCTCTTCGGCGCCTGACCCTCGAGCCGGACGATGACCTGACCCCCTGAGCGCCAGGTCGAGAACCCGTCACCGGTCTGCGGCCGCTCGGGATCAAGCGGCGGGGCGAGGACGAAGCGTCCCTCGGCGAGAATGCCATCGACCGCTTCCCCGGCATGCAGCAGCCGTGCCAGTAGCTGCAGCAGGATCTGTGGCTGGCTGTCGGCGCCCATCGTGCCCAGCACGGCTCGCAGCCGACCGTCGGCGGCCGTGACCAGGGTGGGTGAAAGGGTGTGCGGAGGTCGCCGCCCCGGACCGTACTCGGCGGCATCGCCTGGGCGGAGGCTGAAGCCGCGGCCCCGGTTGTGCAGGAAGATCCCGGTTCCCGGCTCGATCAGTCCCGAGCCCCAGCCCGAGGCATTCGACTGCACCAGACTGACGCCCTGACGGTCCGCGTCGACCGCACACAGGGCGATCGTGTCGCCCGCCGCCGCCGGCACCGGGAGCATCGAGGACGCGTGCGGGTCAACCGCTGCCCGCCGGGGAGCCAGGCGATCCGAAGCGACCAGATCAAAGCCGTCGGCCCGTTCGTGAAGAACCTCAAGCCGGTCGTGTCCAGCCTGGCGGGCCGCCTCGATCAAGAGATGCGCCCACCCGGGATCACCCGGCTCAGGCAGGTCGAGCCCGTCCGCGATCCAGGCCCCGGCGAGGGTCAGATAGCCCTGGGAGTTGGGCGGCGCGGTCCACAGCCGGTGTCCCCAGGCATCGGCGTGTACGGCGGCGACCCATTCGGCCTGACAGCGCGCGAGGTCGGCTTCGGTGTATTCGCCGGCTCCGAGGGCCAACAGCCCGGCCCCGAACTCACCGCGGTAGAACGAGTCCCGCCCACCGTCTGCGATCCCCGCCAGCGCCCGGGCCACGCCCGGTCGTCGGACCAGCGTGCCGGCGCGCAGCCCACCGGGACTGCGGTAGTCAGCAGCCCCGGGCAGTCGGGCTACCTGCCCGGCAGCCGTGGCCAGGCCGGGAGACGCCGGGAAACCAGCATGCGCGTAGCGCCGCGCGGGCTCGAGCAGTTCACCGAGGGGCAATCGACCGTAGCTCTCATGCAGCGCCACCCACCCATCGACACAGCCGGGCACGGGGACGACGGCAACCTCGTGATCTGGCATCGCGTCCAAGCCTCGCGCGCGCAGCCGCGACGGGTCGGCTCCAGAGCCGGCCCGGCCTGACGCGTTCAAGGCGACGGGCGTCTGAGCCGGGCCGGGATGCACGACCGCCCAGAGATCCCCTCCCATACCGCACATATGCTGGCTGGTGACCGCAAGCACCGCACTGGTGGCGACCGCAGCATCGGCAGCATTTCCGCCAGCTCGCAGAATGTCAGCGCCCGCGCCGGCCGCCAGATGGTCGATTGCGCAGACCATCCCGTTGGAAGCGAGCCTGACGGGGGTTGGCGCCAACAACATACGGCCGGTCATCGTGCCATAGACAGTCAGCTTGCCTTGTCACGCTCGCTGACGGCGAGCGCCCCGGTCAGAGAACCTCGAGGGGGGTCCCGAGCGCGATGTGGGCGGCCAGCCAGGTGTCGTCTGAGTCACCCAGCCGGATGCAGCCGTGAGAGATCCGGCCGGGAATCGCCCAGGGCTGGTAGTAGGGGCCGTGGATGCCCACCACACCGCCGCCGGGCCAGTCGGTCAGCGTCGAGTAATCGCTGGTACCAAACGCGTAGGGCCAATAGCCGGAGCTGGGGTCTTCGATCTTGAACCGCTCGCGGATCCAGAAGTGCCCGGACGGTGTGGGAGTCGAGGGCTTGCCAACCGCGACCGGGGCGCTCCAGATCTGGTGGCCCTGGTCATACAGGTACATCCGCAGCCGCTCGCGGTTGACGACGATCTGCAGGTGGGTGACATGAAATGTCCCCAGGTCCTGGCGGCGCACCCATCCGGTCATACCGTTGGGGCGCATCGGGATGCGCACCCGGATCCACTCCTGGCCTCGGGTGTCCCAGTGGGCGCGGAGCAGGAGATAGATCTCCGGAAAGCCGTCCTCGGTGTACCAGTGCAGCCGTACCACCCGACCCGAGTCGATCGCCGGCCGCCGGTAGATGGGGGCGAGCTCGGCCACGTAGGCCCACCGCGTGACCGACGTCTCGTTGGAGAGGATCTCATCCGGCCGCGGTGGCGGCGAGTTGGTGCTCGGCGATGACCGTGAGGAGCCCGAGCCCTGCGACGGCGACGCGCCGGCTTGCTGTGATGGAGTCTCGGCCGCTGTCGCTGAGCCAGGATCCAGCGAGCGGATCCTGGTATGGCCCCACGTCCGCAGGGGACCGAAAGCCGAGGCCGGCGCTCGCGTTGACGACGCTCCGGCCTGACCGGCCGCCCCCGCCAGCAGAACCATCGCGATCGCAGTAATCCGAATCAGACGCAACCGACCCTCCCGGGCCGCAAGCTCACCCTAGCAGCGGAGGTATTTCCCCGAGCCCGTGTGCCTGATCTTGCGCGGTCGGGTCATCCTCCCGGGCCTCACCCCGCGTGGGTGAGGACGAATCACCCCGAGTTCGGCGACCCTACTGCCGTCCACCAGCTTGGAGGTCTGGCTACTACATGCCGCACTGGCTCTTCTCGTCGCTGCGCGGTTATCAGCGGTCGTGGCTGCGCGGCGACGTGGTCGCCGGCCTGACCGTCTGGGCGGTGCTGATCCCGGAAGCGCTGGCCTATGCCTCGATCGCCGGCGTCTCGCCCGTGGTCGGACTCTACGCGGCCCCCGGTGCGCTGCTGCTCTACGCGGCGTTCGGAAGCTCACGGCATCTGATCACGGGCCCGATGTCGGCGACGGCGGCGCTGTCGGCGGCCACGGTTGGCGCCTACGCGACCGCGGGCAGCGGGCGGTTCGTCGCCATGACCGCCGCCCTGGCGATCAGCGCCGGCCTGGCCGCCGTGATCGCCGGTCTGCTGCGGCTCGGCTTCCTGGCGAGCTTCATCTCCGAGCCGGTGATGAAGGGGTTCATCGTCGGTCTCGCGCTCACGATCATCATCGGTCAGGTGCCCAAGCTGCTGGGCGTGAAGAAGGGCTCCGGCGACTTCTTTCAGAAGCTCTGGGACGTGATCACGAAGCTCGGACACGTACAGGGGCTCACGCTCCTGGTCGGCGGCGTCTCGCTGATCGTGGTTCTGCTGCTACGCCGGCGCGCGCCGGCGGTGCCGGGATCGCTCGTCGCGGTCGCCCTGGGCATAGCCGCGGTGGCGGTGTTCCACCTCGACCGTCACGGGGTCGAGATCGTCGGGCACATCAACCGGGGGCTTCCATCGCTCGGGTTGCCCGACGTCGGCTTCTCTGATTACGTCAAGCTCGTCGGCGGGGGAATCGGCGTGATGCTGGTCGGGTTCGCCGAGGGGCTGGGAGCGGCCAAGACCTACGCCGCCCGCCACCACTACGACATCGATGTCGACCGGGAGCTGCTGGGGCTGGGAACCGCCAACATCGCCGCGGGGCTGTCCAGCGGCATGGTGGTCAACGGGAGCCTGTCCAAGACCGCGGTCAACGGCAGCGCCGGTGCCAAGAGCCAGGTCTCGGGGTTGGTGGTGATCGTGATGACGATCGTCACCCTGCTCTTGCTCACCGGTCTGTTCGAGAAGCTGCCCGAGGCGACCCTGGCGGCGGTCGTGATCGCCGCGGTGATCGAGCTCGTCGACTACGCCGCGATCGTCCGCCTCTACCGCGTCTACACCCGGCGCCTGGGACGGGCCTGGGGAGTGGCGGCACGTCCGGACTTCATCGCCGCGATCGCCGCGTTGCTCGGCGTCACGGTGTTCGACACGTTGCCCGGACTGTTCATCGGCATCGCGGTGTCGATGGTCCTGTTGCTGTACCGCTCCTCCCGGCCCCGCGTCGCCGAGCTGGTCAAGGTGCCCGGCACCTCCGACCGATACGCGGACGCCGAGCGGCTGAAGACCGGCGAGCAGCTACCCGGGGTGGCGATCCTGCGCGTGGAGAGTGGCCTGTTCTTCGCCAACTCGGACTGGGTGCGCAATCACATCCGGGCCGCTGCGGCGCAGCCCGGCACCCGGCTCGTGGTGCTCGACGCCAGCAACATCGCGTTCCTGGACGTGACGGCCGTGGAGATGCTCGATCAGCTCGCTGACTCGCTTCACGAGCAAGGCGTGGCGCTGCGCGTGGCGCGGGACATCGGCGGGGTGCGCGACGTCCTGCGCAAGGCCGCTGCGCAGGACGACCTCAAGGAGGTGTACGCGAGCGTGCAGGACGCCGTCGACGGCAAGCCGGCTCGCGGCGGGACCCCGGCGCGGACACGTGGCCGGGCCGACGGCTGACGATCGATCTCGTCTCAGGTCGTCGGTTCGAAGTCGCCGGGCTTCCACGTCCGTCGAAGGCGGCTTGGATTTCGTCCAGGTCGTTGATCTCAAACAGAGACCCGAGCGAGGACTGATCGCGGGGACTCCCGACGCCCGGCCTGAAAGCTCCTCATCCTTAACGGAGCCTCGGGGTGGGCGACCGGTTCCTCGTCTCCGGACGCTGGGCAAACGCCTGCCGCGGGTCTAGAGTGCAAGCAAGTTGGTGAGCGAGCCTTGAGTGACCGGACAGCGGCCGTGTACAGGTAGGCGCGGCGCCGCATTGCACAGCCTAAGGGGCGGGATGATCACAGAAGCGGCGAATCGGATCGTCTCGCGCCATCGCCGCGTTTGGCGTGGTCCGGTCGTGGAGCGCCCTGAGCTGTTCGAGCGCCTGGACGCCGGCCTCCGGGGGCGTCTCACGCTGGTGACGGCTGCTCCCGGCTCCGGTAAGACGGTTCTGCTGGAGACCTGGCTTCAGGCGCGGCCCGCGCTCGGTCCCGCGGCGTGGATGTCGCTCGACCTCTCCGACGGCAACCTCGCTCGCTTCTGGAGCAACCTGCTGGAGGTCCTGCGGGATGTGTCCCAGGGATCTCTGGACCGGCTCCCCGATCCCACCGAGCGCAATTTCGAGGCGGCCCTGGGTGCCGCGTGCGACGCGCTCCCCGCGCCGGTGGTAGCCGTCCTGGACGACTTCGAGCAGCTCCATTCGTGGAAGGTCATCGAGAGCCTCGACCGGTTCCTGCGCAGCCCTCAGACTCACGTCCGGCTGATCATCGCCAGCCGCCGGGATCCCGGCTTGTCCCTCCAGCGGCTGCGGCTCGCCGGGCAGCTCACCGAGCTGCGCTCCTCAGACCTCGCGTTCACCTTGCAGGAGACCAGGGAGGTGTTCGACACCGCCGGCATCACGCTCAGTGACGATCAGGTGCACAAGCTGCACGGTCGAACCGAGGGCTGGGCCGGGGGGATCAGGCTCGCCGCGCTGTCGCTGCGGGGCCGTCCCGACCCCGACGCGTTCGTACGCGCTTTCGACGGCGACGAACGCACGGTCGCCGATTACCTGGTGGAGGAGGTCCTGCACCAGCAGCCCACGGCGATCCGGGAGTTCATGTTGCGCACCAGCGTCGTCGACGAGCTCGAACCCGATCTCGCCAACACCCTGACCGGACGCGACGACGGCGCCCAGACCCTCGAGCTCCTGGAGCGCTCGAACGCCTTTCTGATGCCGCTTGACGACCACCGTCAGCGCTACCGCTACCACGCGATGTTCCGGGAGCTGCTGCGCAGCCAGCTGAAGTACCGGATGCCCGACGCATTCGCGCTCGAGCATCGCCGCGCCGCCCGCTGGTATGCGGCGCGCGGACGCTCGGCCACCGCCGTGCACAATGCGATGGCCGCCGGAGACCTGGCGATGGCCACCGGATTGCTCTCGGATCGCTGGCTCACCCTGATCGTCCAGGGCCACGGCGCGCAGCTGCGTGACTGGATCGACGGGCTGGCACAGCCAGTGGTCGCCGCCAGCGCGGAGCTCGCGCTGGCGGGCGCCGGGGCGGCGCTGGCGGCCGGGGACCAGGAGAGGGCCAGGGGGTACGCGGCCCTTGCCGATGCCGGCGCGCGCGATGTGCCAGGCAAGCGCCGGGCCCGGTATGTGCTCTTCAGAGCGATCGTCACGATGCTCGACGCGCGGGTGCGAGGTGACTATGAGACCACGCGCAATGCCGCCCGGCGGGTGCTGGCCACGCATCAGCTCGCGGACTTTCCGGGACACGTGCTCGCGGTCGCGCACGAGAACCTCGGCGTCGCGGAATGCTGGTCGCCGGACGCTGACGGGGGCGCGGAATCCTGGGCGCCGGTTGCCCATGGAGTGGAGCACCTGGAGCAGGCGCTGGCGCTCGCGCGCAGCGACTCGAGTGAGTTCGTCGTGCTCGACTGCTTGAGTCAGCTCGCGCTGTTCAAGGCGTTGGGCGGAGCGCTGGGTGAGGCTGTCGCTCTGGGCCAGAGCGCCGTCAGCCTCGCTCTGCGCCAGGGGTGCGACGAGCATGCGGCGGTCGCTCCGGCGTTCCTGGCGCTCGCGATCGCGCATCTGATCCGCGCGGACCTCGAGGGAGGCGTCGAGCGGCTGCAGCGCGCCCTGAGTGCCGCCCGCGCCTCCCAGGTCCGTGCGACGCGCTGCCTGATCGAGTTGAGTCGAGCCCGGGTGGTCGCCCGCGCGGACGTCGGCGAGGCCATCAGGATCGCATCCACCGCCGGGAGGAACGCGGAGTCCTGGAAGCTGCCCCCGGTGCTCGTGTCCAGCGCTTGTTTCCTGGAGGCCGTGTTCGCCGCGCAGGCCGGCGCCCACGATCATGCCAGGGCCGCGCTGAGCAGAGGAAAGGTGGCACGTCGGGCACCAGTCGAGTTCGCGGTCGTCTCGGCACGCCTGGCTCTCGCCGTCGGCCGGCCCATCGACGGGCTCCGCCATCTGCAGTCCGAGCGGGCCCGAAACGCGCGCGCGATGCATCCCGCTACTCGCATCGAGGCGATCGCGCTCGCCGCCGTGTGCAAGCACCAGCTGCACGACGATGCCGGCGCCCTGGCGCTCGTCGAGCAGGCGCTCGAGCTCGCGCAGCCCGAGGGCTACCGGTCGCCGCTGCTGACGGTCGGCCCGTCGCTGCGGGATCTGCTCAGGCGACGGATCCGTGCCGGTACCGCCCATCGCGCCCTGGCCGGCGAGCTGATCGAGCGGCTCGACCACGACGGGCGCTTTCCGGACATCGAAGCTCCGGCGCTATTGCTCGATCCGCTCAGCGACCGGGAGGAGGCGGTACTGCGCTATCTACCCACGGCCATGTCGAAGGCAGAGATCGCATCGGAGCTGTTCGTCTCGGTCAACACCGTCAAGACCCACACCAAGAACATCTACCGCAAGCTCGGGGTCCGGACCCGAACCGAGGCGGTTCGCCGGGCCAAGTCCCTGAACTTGGTCTAAGCGCCGGTCCCAGCGGGTCTCGGTGATCCGAACGCACGCGATCATGATCACCCTTCTCGGGTGAAGTGGCATCACCCGTAAACGCTTGAGGATCTTCGCATCGGAACGGACGGCGATAGCGAGTAGCCGCCGTGAACCAGTTCATCCCCCAGCTCGTGACCGCTGCGGTCATCGGGGCGTTCTCGCCGGTGGCGACAATGGCGACGATCGCCATGCTGGCCGCTCGTCGTCATCGAGTGCGCAACGCCTTCGGGTTTGCTCCTGGGTTGGACCCTCCTGCTCGTCGGTCTTGCTGCCGCGTTCCTGGCCTTATTCGGCGGGCATGGCGCCGCGCTCAGCGACTCCACCAAGGCGCTGCTCAACGTGATCATCGGAGTGCTGCTGCTCAGCTTTGGGCTGCGCAACCTGCTGGGCGCCAAGCATCCGTTGTCGGCGGCCGCCGAGGGCGATCCTGACCGGCATCAGCAGCCGCCTGGCCGTGCTGCTGATCGTCGCCATCGACCTCTGCATCCTCATCCCGCTGGGTATCTACCTCGTCGTTCCAAAGCAGGCGAGCAGGATCCTCGACGTCGTCCGGCAGTGGCTGATCGCCCACCAGAGCAAGATGATGGCCTGGATCTGCGCCGTGTTCGGCGTCCTGCTGCTGGTCAGCGGAGTGGCGCACCTCGCCTGAGGCCGAGCTAGGGTCCGCCGCCCCTGCGAACGGAGCGGATGCGATGAGCGAGAAGGTCAAGCTGGCGGAGAAGTTCGCGCTGCTGGAGAACCCCTACGAACCCGGGATCGTGGGCTACCTCAACGACTACAAGCTGCAGGTGGTCAAGGTGAAGGGGCCGTTCGTCTGGCACAAGCACGACGAGACTGACGACTTCTTCCTGGTGATCAGCGGTCACCTGACGATCCATCTCCGGGATCGAGACGTCGAGCTCGACGCGGGCGAGCTGTTCGTGGTCCCGCGCGGCGTGGAGCATTGCCCTGATGCCCTGGAGGAGACAGAGGTGCTGCTCATCGAGCCCAGGGGGACCGTCAACACCGGCGACGCCGGCGGTGACATGACAGCCGAGCCTCGGCAGCTCTAGCCGGCGCGCTCCAGATACCATCTCCACTCCAATGGCGGGAGTGACGGGCGAGCCCCAGAGCGTGCTGGCGCCTCCGACCGAGGCGGCGATCTTCCTCGTGGTGACGGTGGATGCGGGGGCCGAGGACGAGTTTCGTGACCTGCTGGCGGACGTGAGCGGACTGAAGAGATCGGTCGGCTTTCGGATCCCCGAGGGTGATCTGAGCTGCGTGGTCGGTCTCGGAGCGGATTTGTGGGGGCGCCTGTTCGGCGAGCCGCGTCCCGCCGGGCTGCACCCCTTCCCGGGGTTCACCGGCGGGCGGCACACCGCGGTGGCCACGCCTGGCGATGTGCTGTTCCACATCCGGGCTCACCGCGTGGACTTGTGCTTCGAGCTCGCGCAGCGGCTGACAGAGCGTCTGAGCGGCTTCGCGGAGGTGGTCGACGAGGTGCACGGGTTCAAGTCGTTTGACGAGCGCGACCTGCTCGGATTCGTCGACGGGACCGAGAACCCCGAGGGCGCTGCGGCGCTGGCCGCGGTGGCGATCGGGGAGGAGGATCAGGCGTTTGCGGGCGGCAGCTACGTGATCGTCCAGAAGTACCTGCACGACCTCGCGGCCTGGGATGCACTGACCACCGAGGAGCAGGAGCAGGCATTCGGCAGGACCAAGCTCAGCGATCTCGAGATGCCCGACGAGGTCAAAGCCCCCGACTCGCACCTGGCGCTGAACACGATCGTCGACGAGGACGGTGAGCAACAGCAGATCGTGCGCTTCAACATGCCGTTCGGCCAGGTCGGCGTGCGCGAGTTCGGTACCTACTTCATCGCCTACGCCCGCACCCCTGACGTGATCGCGCAGATGCTGACGAACATGTTCATCGGCAAGCCGCCGGGGAACACCGATCGCATCCTGGATTTCTCCACCGCGGTGACCGGCAACCTGTTCTTCGTGCCGACGATCGACTTCCTCGACGATCCGCCGACTCCGGGGAAAGCCGAAGCCGCGACCGGGCAGGATTCGGCCCCGGACACAGCCGGGGACGATTCGCTCGGGCTCGGGAGCTTAAGGGGGACAGAGTGACTGACGGAGCCTCGTCTTCACCGCTGTTCTGACTGGGGCGGTGGGGTGTCGATCCGGGGGATCCCGAGCCGCCGGTGGATTTCCTCGAGGGCTTCGGGCTGCATCTCCGCCTGGGCGCGCGCCCGCTCCACGAGCTCGCGTTCCTGGTCACGGAGCCCGGCGGCGCGCTCGAACTCCTGGGCTTCGATCGCCTGATGCTTGGCTCCGCGGACGTCCCGGATCTGGTGGGCGAGCTGCTCCCGAGCGATTCGCTCCTGCTCCTGGACGCGGACGGCCTGTTCTCGAGCGCGTTCGATCGTGCCCCAGAGCGCGTCGAGTCCGATTCCCAGATCTCGCAACGCTTGGGCGGGCAGCGTGTTCGGTGCGCAGGCGAGGGCGAGCAGGAGATCTCCCGCGTCGGGCTCGCGACCGAGCCTGTCGCGAATGTCTGCCGCCAGCCGGTCCAGGACCGGTCCGAGACCGTCGAGCCACGCCGCGTCAAATCCTCGCCGGCTGACGTGGCCGCGGCCCGCCACCGTGAGCTCCCGCGGCTCCCGGGCACCGGGACCCGACAGCACGCGGATGACCTCGTTGCGGATCTTCTCGGCGTCGGCATCGAGGTCGAGTAGGACCTGGCTGGCGACGCCCTCGTTCTCGCGCACCAGGCCGAGCAGGATGTGCTCGGTGCCGATGTAGTTGTGGCCCAGGCCCAGCGCTTCGCGAAGCGCCAGCTCGAGCACCTTCTTGGCACGGGGCGTGAACGGGATCTGGCCGGAGGTGACCTCCTCGCCAGAGGCGACGATCTGCACCACCCGCGCGCGTACGCGCTCCACGGTGACGTCGAGCGATTCGAGGGCCCGCGCCGCCATACCCTCCTCTTCGCGCAGCAGCCCGAGCAGGATGTGCTCGGTGCCGATGTAGTTGTGCCTGAGGGCCCGGGCCTCTTCCTGAGCCAGGACGACGACTTGGCGAGCTCGTTCTGTGAATCGCTCAAACAGACCCCAAGAATCCCAGTTTCGCAGAGCCGTTACAAGGCGCCACCCGGGTCGCGCAGGGGAGGCGTGGCGGCGACGAGACGCGCGATCGCGTCCGGACCGGTGAGCCGCGCCGGCGAGGGGTCTGCCGCCGCCCGGGCGGCGATCCGCTCGAGGTTCAGCTCGGCCACGCAGCCGGCCACGACGGTGTTGCCGGCGCGCCCCCCGAGCGCCCACACACGCGGATAGGTCATCGCGAGTCCCGCCGCGACGGCGCGCACGTCGCGCGCCGAACGGTTGTCGACGACGTTGACGAGCACGAGCGGCGCCACGCGGGCGATGTCGCCCAGCGCCTGCACCGTGACCAGCCCTCGCGGCACCGTAGCGCCGACGTAGGCGTCGATGACGATCGCGTCGCGGCTGGCATCGGCCTGGGAGGCGACGAACGCGCGTCCCTCGGCGTGCCGCACCCGCAGTCCGGGCGCGCGCCGAAGCCCCAGATGCTCGCGAGCGAGCGCGAGCACGCCCGGATCCACCTCGCAGACCTCCTGGCGTCCGCCAGGATCATCTGCCGCGAGCGCCCGCGCCAGCGAGCACGCCCCCCCGCCCACGTGCAGGACTCTCCTGGCACGAGCGGATCGCAGCACGATCCACATCCATCGCAGGTAGTCGAACTCGAGGTGGGACGGGTCGGCCAGGTCGACGTACGAAGCGTCCATGTCGCCTTGGCGCAACAGCCGTCCAGATGCACGCCGCGGGTCGCGCTCGACGACCAGATCGTCACGCTGGGCGATGATCCTCGAAACGGCACCCCGCCGGGACATGCCTGTGAGGCTGTCATGCATCGGTGGCGAGGGGGTGCAGGTCTGACGAGCATCGCCGGCCGGAGTCGTTTGCCGGCGCCAGTAGCCTCGACGCCGATGCGATGTAGCTCTGTGAGGAAACCCTGAGAGCCGCGGTCTGCGCGCTGCTGGCCGCGCTGGCCGGAGCCGGCTGTGGTGGCGCGGTGTCGAGCGCCAGCCAGGGACCGGTGCAGACGGCCGCGTCGCCCGTGGCGCGCGCCCGGGGCGGCCGCCCCGCCCATATCGCCGTGATCCTGATGGAGAACGAGGAGTACGGCAGCATCATCGGCGCGAGCTCGGCGCCTTACATCAACGGTCTTGCCAAGCGGTACGCGCTCGCGACCGCGATGTACGCGATCCGCCACCCGTCGCTGCCCAACTACCTGGCGCTCACCGGCGGCTCGACATTCTCAATCGCCAGCGACTGCACCGACTGCTCGGTTCATGCCACGAGCCTCGTCGACCAGCTCGAATCGGCAGGGATCTCGTGGAAGGCGTACATGGAGGACCTGCCCAGCCGGTGCTTCACCGGGGCGGGCGCGGGAGAGTACGCCAAGAAACACGACCCGTTCGTCTACTACACGCGCGTGACCGAGGACCCGGCGCGCTGCGCGAACATCGTCTCGCTCGATCGGCTCTACCGAGACGAGCGCGCCCGCACGCTGCCGAGGTTCATCTGGATCACCCCCAACCTGTGTCACGACATGCACGACTGCAGCGCGGCCACGGGTGACCACTTCCTCGCCGGCCTGGTTCCGGGACTGTTGCGGGCGCTGGGCGGCAACGGACTGCTGTTCCTCACCTGGGACGAGGGCGCAACCGACGCGGGGTGCTGCCGGCTCGCCTCCGGCGGGCACATCACGACGATCGTCGCCGGTCCCGGAGCCCGCCCCGGCGCCCGGATGCACACTCCGGCTGACCACTACTCGGTCCTGCAGACGATCGAGGACCTCCTCGGGTTGCCGCGAATGCGCGGCGCCGCGTGCCCCTGCACACCCTCGCTGCAGCCCCTGTTGCGGCCCAAGCCGCGCTAGAGCGGGCGCAGGGACAGCGGTCGCGGCGGCGAAGCCCATGCCTGTGCCGGAGGCCTGGGTATACCTGCTGCGCTGCCGTGACGGTTCGCTGTACACGGGTTGGACGGTCGATCTCGATCGTCGGCTGGCGCGTCACCGCGCGGGAACCGCCAGCCGCTACACGGCCAGCCGGCTGCCGATCGAGCTTGAGCTGGCGCTGCCGATGGCCCACCGGACGGCGGCCCGGCTCGAGGAGGCCCGCATCAAACGCCTGCCGCGAGCGGCCAAGCTCGCGCTGCTTGCCAGCTTCAAGCCCGGTACCTACACCAAAACCAACGCCTCCCCGGAATTTGCCGAGGCCACCTCGCGCCGGTGGTAGGCTGGCGCGCGGGATAGAGGTCAACTCGCCCGGCGACCCGCCGAGGCGGGTCGGGTACGAGGAGAAGAAGATGCGTAAGCGCCGGCTTGTGGTAGCCGTAGTGTCCATCCTGGTGGCCGCCACCGCCTTGGCGCTGTCCGGGCTGGCACAGGCCGCCGCCACGTCACCGACCTCACCGGTGAACCTGGCGACGCCGGTCGACTTCTCGGCCGCCCAGGCCACGCCGGGGGCTACCGTGCGAGCAGGGGACGCGCGCTTTCAGGTCCTCGGCAGCGGTCTCATCCGGATGGAGTACTCGCCGACTGCGACCTTCGCCAACGCTCCGACCGTCAACGCGGTCAACCGGCGCTTCGCCGTCCCCCGGTATCGGTCGAGTCGCGCCAACGGCTGGCTGACCATCTCGACCTCGCAGGCGACGCTGCGCTACCGCTTGGGATCGGGACCGTTCGGCCCCAGCAACACGTCGGTGAGGTTCACCGACGGGGAATCGCCGGCTACGGTCAGCCCGCAATGGGAGAACGCGTGCCCCTTCGACCAGGTGTGCGACGCCGGAGCCGCGGCCCCGGTGGGCGCCGCCAACATTCAGACCAACCACGCCAACTATCAGAGCATCGCCGGGTTCATCGGCGGTCTCGGCCAGGGCAACCAGGCCGGCGCCAACTGGACGGTGCTCGGCGCTCCGGCCGGCCAGGCCGTGGTCACGCTGCGCTACTCCAACTACATCGGTGCCCTTGGCGGACCCGCGCCTCGCACCATCGACCTGACCGTCGGCGGAAAGGACGTGCAGACACTGACCCTGCCGGCCACCAGCAGCTGGGACGCGTGGTCGACGGTCACCGCCAAGGTGCAGCTGACCGCCGGCACCAACACGGTCGGGGTGCTCTGCGCGGCCGCCGACAGCTGCAACGTCAACGTGGACACCATCTCGGTGTCGCCCGCGAGCGGACCGGCGCCCACCGAGCCGACCATGAACTACCTGGGCGGGTACACGCGAGGGTTCGACACCGCCACCTACGGGCCGGGCTACAGCTGCCCCGCGGGCACGCCCAGCGCGGCGCAGTGCACCGCGGCGCTGCCCGAGATGCACCCCGGGATCCTCGACCGGGCCGGGTACCGGCTGCTCGACGATTCCCAGAGCGCGGTCTGGACCTCCAACGGCTGGGTCGCTGCCCGGCCGAGTGGCGGCGACGTCCAGGACGGCTATCTGTTCGTCTACGGGCACCATTACGAGCAGGCGCTACGCGACTTGAGCCGCCTGACCGGCCCCTCCCCGCTGTTGCCCGAGTCGAACTTCGGGGTCTGGTACTCCGACTACCACGCCTACACGACCGCCGACTACGAGAACACGCTGATCCCCGCGTTCCGCACCAACGACGTTCCGCTTGACACCCTGTCGGTCGATACCGACTGGAAGTCGCCCAACCAGTGGGACGGGTGGGAATGGAACCCGGCCCTGTTCCCCGATCCCGAGGCGTTCCTGAAGTGGGCTGGGCAACAGGGGATTCACGTCACCCTGAACATCCACACGAGCATCGCCGACAACGACCCCAAGCTCGCCGCCACCGAGGCGCTCGCCGGCAACTCGCTCGCCGACTACACCTGCTTCAACGGCCCGTGCAAGGTATGGGACTGGAGCAGCATCCCCCAGGCCGAGTCCTACTTCGCCCTGCACCAGCCCTTCGAGTCACAGGGCGTGTCCTTCTGGTGGCTGGACTGGTGCTGTGACGCCTCGACGGCGTCCAATCCCGGCGTCACTCCCGATAACTGGATCAACCACCTGTACGCCCAGGAGATGGCCAACAAAGGGGAGCGGGGGTTCGTCCTGTCACGCGTCGGCAGCTCCTTCCAGAACCCCGATGAGGTGTATCCGGCCGGACCGTGGGCGGGCCACACCTCCACTCTGGCCTTCACCGGCGACACCTGGGGCACATGGAACGTGCTGAACTTCCAGGCCCAGCTGTCCGCTGACGAGGCCAGCATCGACGAGCCCTACGTCAGCGACGACATCGGCAGCTTCCTGGGCCCGCCGCCGGGGAACCCGAACGACGATCCCGATCTGTACGCGCGCTGGGTGCAGCTCGGAACCTTCCAGCCGATTCTCCGGCTGCACTCCTCGAACGGCAACCGGCTGCCCTGGGACTATCCGCAGCCCGCCGACTCGATCGCGTCTGACTTCCTGCGCCTGCGCGAGGCCTTGGTGCCCTATACCTACACCCTGGCCGACCAGGCCGTGGACAGCGGTCTGCCGATCACTCGGCCCCTGTACCTCGATTACCCCGGTCAGGCAGCGGCCTACTCCAACCCGTCTGAGTACCTCTACGGTCCCGACGTGCTGGTCGCGCCGGTGAGCACCCCGGGCACGACGACCACGCAATCGGTGTGGCTCCCGCCCGGCCGCTGGACAGATTGGTTCACCGGAGCCACGTTCACCGGGCCCTCCAAGCAGACGCTGACCGTGCCGCTTGACCGGATGCCGGTGTTCGTCAAGGCGGGGGGCATCGTCCCCGAGCAGGTTGCCATGAGCCACGTCGGAGCCGACCCGAGCGCTCCCACGATCCTGCGGGTGTATCCGGGATCGGCGGGCCATTTCTCGCTGTATCAGGATGCCGGCACCGGGACCGGCTACGAACGGGGGCAGGACAGCCACACCTCGATCTCCACCTGGCAGGGCGGCGGCTTCAGGCGCTTCCCGGGTGGCGGGCGCTCCTGGCGCCGCCGCGGCCCGAGCACCAACGTCGAGATCGGTCCCAGCTCCGGCCACTACCCGGGTCAGGCCTCCACCCGGAGCTTCTCGGTCCAGATCGAGACCGTCACCCGTCCAGGCCGGGTGCTGGTCGATGGCCGGCCGGTGCCTCCCGGCGGAGCGGGAAGCCCGCGCGGCTGGAGCTATGACTCGGCGACCCACACGCTCACGGTTCCCGTGGACAACCTGCCGCAGGCTGCGAGCGCTTTGATCAGCGAGCTCGGTGGCACCCCGATCAGCTCCCCGGAGCCGGCCGCGCTGGACCTGTCGATCACGCCGTCGACGCCGCTCAGCGTCGCCGCCGGAGCCTCCACGACCATCACCACGACCGAGCACGACAACGGCCCGGGCGCGGCGCAGGGCATCTCGGTCAGCCTGTCCGCTCCCTCCGGCTGGACGGTCAAGCCCGCCTCGCCGGTGGCGGCCGGCAACCTGACAGCCGGCGCCTCGGCCACCCAGTCCTGGACGGTCACCGCCCCCGCGGGGTCGACCTCGCCGGTGACGGCAGCGTTGCAGGCCCAGGCCTCCTACACCAGCAGCGGGCAGGCCCAGCAGGTCACCGCCGGCCAGCAGCCCGGGCCCGCCCCGGCCCCGCTTCCCCCGCCGGTGATCAGCTCGGCCACGCCCTCGAACCCTGCGCCCGGGGCCACGGTCACCCTGACCGGGCAGAACTTCGGTGCGACCCAGGCGGCCAGCTACCTCACCCTGGCCCAGGGTGGAACCAGCTGGGGAGCGCCCTACGACGGCGCGAAGGTGACGATCACCGGCTGGAGTAACACCTCCATCAGCTTCCAGCTGCCACCTGACAGCGGCCCCTACCCGCTGGTGCCCGGAAGTGCGACCGTAACCGTCACCGTCGCGGGTCAGACCTCGCCGGCGCAGACCCTCACCATCGCCGGGATCGTGACGCCGGCTCCGTCGATCTCCTCGGTGTCGCCGTCGAGCGCAGCGGCCGGAGCCACGGTCACCCTGACCGGCCAGAACTTCGGCTCCACCCAGGGGTCGGGCTATCTGACCCTGTCCCAGGGCACGACGAGCTGGGGGGCGCCGAGCGACGGCGCCAAGCTCACCATCACGAGCTGGAGTGACACCTCCATCACTTTCCAGCTTCCGTCCTCCAGCGGCTCGTTCCCGATCAGTCCCGGTGCGGCGACGGTCACGGTAACGGCGTCCGGGCAGGCGTCCAACAGCGAGAACATCACCGTCACCTAACAGCACAGCCTATGCTGCCGGGTGGTTGCGCGCCGGTAGCGTGAACGGTCCACGGCACCTGACTCCTGGAGGCCTGATGAGCACGAAGACGAGCATCCCGATGCTCCGCGATCGCCCCGCGTGGCGCGCCCTGTCCAAGCACTACCAGGAGATCCGCGAGCTTAATCTGCGGGACCTGTTTGACCGCGACCCGTCCCGTGGAGAGCGCCTGGTCGCCGAGGGCGCGGGGCTGTTCCTCGATTACTCCAAGCACCGGATCACCGACGAGACAGTCGGCCTGCTGGTGGAGCTGGCGCAGCAGTCAGGGCTTGCCGAGCACCGGACGGCGATGTTCGCGGGGGAGCGAATCAACGTCTCCGAGAACCGCTCGGTGCTCCACGTCGCCCTGCGCATGCCGAAGGGAAGCTCGCTGATCGTCGACGGCGTGGATGTCGTTGCCCAGGTGCACGAGGTGCTCTTCCGCATGGCGGCGTTCGCCGACCGGGTTCGCTCGGGCGACTGGAAGGGGCACAGCGGCAAGCGCATCCGCAACGTGGTCAACATCGGCATCGGCGGCTCTGATCTGGGTCCGGTGATGGCCTACGAGGCGCTGCGGTACTACTCCGACCGCGAGATGACGTTCCGGTTCGTGTCCAACGTGGACTCCACGGACTTCGTCGAGGCGACCCGCGACCTGAGCCCCGAGGAGACCCTGTTCATCGTCTCGTCCAAGACCTTCACCACGCTCGAGACCATGACCAACGCCCGGTCGGCGCGTGACTGGGCACTGGCCGCGCTGGGGGACGAGGCGGCGATCGCCAAGCACTTCGTGGCCGTGTCGACCAATGCCGAGAAGGTGTCGGAGTTCGGTATCGACACCGACAACATGTTCGGCTTCTGGGACTGGGTGGGCGGCCGCTACTCGATGGACTCGGCAATCGGCTTGTCCACCATGCTGGCCGTCGGCCCGGGAGCCTTCGCCGAGCTCCTCGCCGGCTTTCACGACATGGACGAGCATTTCCGCACCGCCCCGCTGGAGCGCAACCTCCCGGTGCTGATGGGGTTGCTGGCGGTCTGGTACGGGGACTTCTTCGGCGCCCAGACGGTCGGCGTCATGCCCTACGAGCAGTATCTCAAGCGCTTTCCCGCCTACCTCCAGCAGCTGACGATGGAGTCAAACGGCAAGCACGTGACCCTGGACGGGATTCACGTCGACTACGAGACCGGAGCGATCTACTGGGGCGAGCCGGGAACCAACGGTCAGCACAGCTTCTATCAGCTGATCCATCAGGGCACGAAGCTGATCCCGGTGGATCTGATCGGGTTCGCCAAGTCGCTGAACCCGCTGCGCGATCACCACGACCTGCTGATGTCCAACGTGTTCGCCCAAGCCGAGGCGCTCGGGTTCGGAAAGACCGAGGACGAGGTGCGCGCCGAGGGCACCCCCGACGCGATCGTCCCCCATCGGGTGATGGAGGGCAATCGACCGACCAGCGTGATCCTCGCGCACGAGCTCACGCCGCGGATCCTGGGGGTGCTGGTCGCTCTCTACGAGCACAGCGTCTTCACCCAGGGGGTGATCTGGAACATCGACTCCTTCGACCAGTGGGGCGTCGAGCTGGGCAAGGCGCTGGCCCAGCGGATCATTCCCGAGCTCGAGAGCGAGCGCGAGCCCGAGCTCGATCACGACAGCTCGACCAACGCCCTGATCCGGCGCTACCGGGCGATGCGAGCTCAGTAGCCGCCGGCGCGCCGGGCCGCGCGTTAGCCGGTGAGCGTGTCGTCGGCCACCCTGACGGTGATCAGGGCGGCGCTGTAGCCCGGCACCACGACCGTGTACCGGCCGGCCAGCGAAGCCACCGTCTGGGTGACCCGCCGGCCCCGCCACCGGGCATCGGCATCGAGGTGCTGGCCGTCCAGGGTGATGCCTGAGGTCGAGGCCGGCGTCGGTGCCAAGAGCCGCTGTACGCTGGCCGGCCCCGAGCTCGGCAGTCTGAGCCTGACCCTCACCGACCGCTTTCCCCGGTCGACCAGCAGCAGGTTGAGCCGCCCTCCGGCGTGCCGCACCGCCCAGGCGGTCACGTACGAGGAGGAGGCGCCCTGCAGCCTCACGGGCACCAGCCGCGAGTCGGGACCGAGCATCCGCCTGAACAGGATCAGCCCGTAGAGGAGGGGACGAGCCTGGATCCCCCGCGCGTCGAACCAAAACGGGGCGTTGACCGAGAAGACGCGCACATGCAGGTCGGCCGCGGTGACGCCCGCGTGCGCGAGCTCGAACAGCGCGTCCGGCGCCCACAGGGCTGTGGCGAACGTGTTGCTGACCCCTTGCAGACCCCCACAGGCCACGGAGTTGAACTCGGTGACGCGCACCGGCAGCGACTCCTGGCGAGCCAGCGCCACCGCCGGCGCCACGGCGGTCTCCATCTCCGTCATGGCGTGGCGGCTCAACAGCCGAGCCACCGTCGGATAGTTGCCGGCCCTGGGCCGGGCGCACGCCGTGTAGGGATACATGTGGACGCTGATCGTGCCCAGATGAGGGTGCGGCGATTGCACCAGGGTCTGGATCCAAGTCCGATCGCGGCGGGGCTCGGCGAGCGCCGGGGCCAGCAGCGGTACCCCGGGGGCCACGGCGGCCAGCGCCCGCTCGTAGGCGCCGTAGGCGCCGACGTAGGTGAGCGGCGTGATCGTGCGCGGGAGCAGGCCGGCGGCAGCGCCGTGCCCAAGCTCCAGCGTCCACAGATTGCGGACATAGAGATCGGGCTCGTTGCCGACCTCGAATCCAATGATGCTGTGACGCGGCAGCTCGCGCTCGGCGTGGCGGGCCCAGGCGGCCGCGAGCTTCGGCGACCCGGTGATGAAGTTCAGATCGATGATCACCCGCAGCCCGCTGTCTCTTACCACGCGCGCGGTACGGGACATCCAGCGGGCTGTCAGGGGGAACGCCCAGTGGGGCAGGTGGCGAACCCCCGGCTCCCAGAGGGCGTGATCGGATGAATCGCCTCCGATGCGCAGCACGAAGCGGCCGTCGCCGGGCACGTGCACGAGCGAGATGACGCGCCGGTACAGCATGATGTGGCGCTCGTCTACGGGCAGCGTCCAGTACTCGGTCGAGAAGCCCAAGAACGAGCGCGGGATGCTGGTCAGCGGCTCCTGGGCTCCGATCGTGAGCGCCAGCTGCGGGAGCGGGGAGCTCCGGCGCTCACGCCGATGGCGGTGAGCGACGACGTGGGGGGGCGGCGGTCCAGAGCCCGAGACGTCGAGGTCCAGGCCGAGCGCCGACCCTACGGCCAGGACGCCGAAGGCCAGGAACGTGACCACGACCAGCGCGGCCGCGGCCAGCGAGCCACCGCCTCGGTGCTCCGGTTTGGAGGGAGGCGGCCGCCGGAGCACGCCTAATCATCGTCTGGGATTGCGATCAGCATCTCGGTACGCCGCGTAAGGTACGCGTCAAAAGCCGAGCTTGGGTTATCCGAGTGCAGCGGTTCTGTTAACGCTTCACAGGCGGGGGGCGAGAGCTAGCGGGTCCCCACCAGCAGCATCGCGATATCGTCGCCCGGCTCGTCCTGGTTGATCTCCTCCAGCCGGGCGACGATGTGACGGAGCATGGCTTGGGGGTCGTGGCGCCAATCCGGCGCGTGCTGCACGTGCTCGGCGATCAGAGCGCGCAGGCCGTCCTCGCCCAGGTGTCCCGATTCGGTGTGGCGGATCTCGATGACGCCGTCGGTGTAGACCAGGATCGACCAGTCCGCGGGGAGCTCGAAGTGCGACTCCGGCCAATGCGAGCCGGCGAACATGCCGACCGGGGGCCCACCGCCGTCCAGGGGGAGGCTGGTGACCGTGCTTCCGTCGATGAGCACCGGCGCCGGGTGGCCGGCTCGCCGGAGCGAGAGCTCGCGCCGATCGGGGGCGATGTCCAATGTGCACAGCGTCGCGAAGGCGCCCGGAACCTGGCGTTCCTGCTCGGTCATCCGGTGCAGGGTTGGGACGACCAGGTCCCCAGGCGCGCCGGAAAGGGCCAGCGCTCGCCAGGCGATGCGCAGGCAGGCGCCGAGCGCCGCCTCGTCAGGACCACGTCCCGAGACGTCGCCGACGATCGCCAGCAGGTGCCCGTCCACGGTCTCGACGGCGTCGTAGAAGTCGCCCCCGAGCAGGGCCCGGCGTCGGCCGGGCTTGTAGGCGGAGGCGATCCAGAGCGAGCCGTCGGCGACGAGCGGATGTGCCACCAGCCCGCGCTCCAGGCGCGCGTTCTCCTCGGCCCGGATCTGGGCGACCCGAAGCTGCTGATCGACCTCCTCGGCCTGGCGGCGGCCGACTGCATAGCGAATCGCTCGGGCCAGCAGCTCGGCGTCGACCTTGCCCTTGACCAGGAAGTCCTGGGCCCCAGACTCGACGGCCCCTTCGCCGGCCGCTTCGTCTTGGACTCCGGTGAGCACGATCACGGCGATCCGAGGCGCGCTGGCCCGGACACGGAGCACCGCGTCCAGGCCGGTGACATCGGGCAGGCGGAGATCGAGCAGCACGCAGTCGACGCGGCCCGGCAGCTGGGCCAGCCCCTCCCGCAACGTTCGGCAGTGGCTCAGATGTACGTCCAGTGAGGCCTCGGCGAGCAGGTCTTCGACGATCAGGACGTCGGCCGGGTCGTCCTCGATGAGCAGCACGTTGAGCGGCTCAGGAGGAGCTCCGGCGAGCGGTGAGACGCCCCCGAGGCGACCGGCCGTCATCGCGCCGCTGTTCTCGTCACGCGTCTTGGCAGCTGCATCCGGGTTGGGATCATAAGCGCGCCGTCCAGCCAAGTCACCCGGGCCGGGTGAGGCGCGCTCACCCGGCCTGGCCTCAGACTCGCGTTCGTGTCCGATCCTGCGTCGCCCCCCATGGCCGACCAGATTCCAGCCCACGATCGGGCGGCGATCGAGATCCTGGCCAGCGCCTGGTGGGTCGCCCTGCTGGTAGGCGTCGTCAACGTGATCGCCGCGCTCGTGGTGCTCATCGAGCCGCACACCAGCCTCCTGGCGATAGCCCTGGTGGTCGGCATCTACCTGGTGATCGCGGGCATCCTCATCGTGAGCAGCGGCCTGGGGCGCTCGCAGGACCGCTGGCTCCCGGTTGCCTTCGGGATCCTGGCGATCATCGCCGGCGCGTTCGTCATCGACCGGCCCGGCGCGGCCGTCCACGGCGTCCGGATCGTGTTCGGGATCTACCTGGTCGTCTCGGGCCTCGCCCACCTCGGCCTGGCCGCGAGGATGCAGGGAGACCGGCGCGCGGAAATCGTCCGCGGCGTGCTCGAGATCATCGCGGGGATCGTCTTCCTGGCGGCGCCCAAGCTCGGCCTGGCAGCCCTCGCGCTGTTCTTCGGGATCTACCTGTTGCTGCGCGGCCTGTTCGAGCTGGCGTTCGCGCTCGCGCTGCGCCGGGCCGGGCGCGAGCTCCGAAGTCCCTGATCCGGATCACAGCGGGCGAGGGCTCGGATCACGCCACGTCCGGCTCGCCGTAGATCACCAGCCCGTGGATGATCCAGAGGCTGAGCGCAAACACCGCCAGCGACCAGAACGGATACGCGGGGATCTCGAGCAGCGCCCCGATCGCCGCCAGCGATGCGGCCAGGATCGCGAACCAGCGGCCGTACAGGCCGCCGCCCAGCAGCGACATGGAGGCCAGTAGCTCGAGGATGCCGAGTATGAGGCTGACCCAGCCCCAGGTCTTGAGGTCCGAGAACACGTAGTGGGTGTTGTGGACGAAGAAGCTCGAGTTGCTGATGGCGGCAATGCCGTAGATGATGTTGAGCACGCCGCCCACCACCAGCAGAACGGCGGCGAACATTGCCCGGCCGATTCCCTTCATCTTTAGCTTGTACCTCCTGTGTGGTTTTGCGCCGCGGTGTGACTCTGCGCCGCGGTGTAGCTTGCGCCGCCGGCTCTCGCCAGCGGCCCCGGCCAGCTTGATGCCCGGCACCCGCATTCTGGGCAAGAAGGGGTGAGGCGACATCATCCAACCCGGGTGATATCGAGGCGCGGGCGGCGCTACCGCGGTCGTCCGGCGACCGGATCCCACACGCGCATCTCGGATCCAGGGACCTTCGGGGCCCGCGCCGTGATCTGGCCCACCAGCCCGTAGAACCGGTGCAGCTCCGGGTACAGCGCGGGCTTGCCGTTGGTCAGCAGCGCGCAGGACAGCTCGCGCTGGGGATCGGCCCACGCGAGGATGTTGGTGAAGCCCAAGTGCCCGAAGGCGTGCTGGGTGTCGCGTCCGAAGAGGCTCAGCAGGCGGGCGCCCAGCATCAGGCCGTAGGAGAAGCGGGTCGGGAATCCGAGTGACAGGTCGACCTCGAGGTGTGACTGCTCCGTGAGTGCGCGCAGGATCGTTTCCCGGGACATCACCCTGATCCCGTCGAGCTCACCGCCGCGCCGGAGCATCTCATAGAAGCGTGAGAGCTCGTGCGCGGTGGTGACGATGTTGGCCGAGGGCACGATCGCGTCCAGGAACCTTGGGTCGTTACTGGCCCTGACCAGTTCGTCGAACGGCAGGCCAAGGGCCCGAGTGAGCAGAAGCGAGAGCGGGGGGAGCGTCGGTGGCCCGGTGACGTAGTTGAGGGCGACGGCCTTCAGGTCTTGCGGGGCGACCCCGTAGGTGGTCCAGCGCATCGCCAATGGATCCCGGATCGTCTCGGTCAGCACGTCGCGGATGTCCTTCCCGGTCACCCGGGCCACGACCTCCCCCAGGATGAAGCCGCCCGAGATCGCGTGATAGGCGAGGAACTGCCCCGGCGCCGAGATCGGCTTGGCGGCGCAGATCGTCTGCACCATGAACTCCCGGTCGGTGGCCCGCTCCAGGTCAAGCGCCTGCCGGGGGAGGTTCGGGACGCCGGCGCGATGAGCGAGGACGTGGCCGATGGTTATCCCCTGCTTGCCGTTCTGGGCGTACTCGGGGATGTAGTCCGCCACCGGATCGGAGATGTCGAGCCGCCCGCGCTCCTGCAACAGGTGCACGACCATCGCGGTGATCGCCTTGGCGCCCGAGTAGATCAGCATCGGGGTGTCGGGCGTGGCGCGCTCCTTGGGCGTGTCGGCTGCATCCTGGGGACCGTTGCCGCGCGCGTGACCGATCGCGCGGTTGAGCACCACGGCCCCTCGGTGGCGGACGCAGACCTGGACGGCCGGATGCACGCCGCTGCGGTAGAGATCGACGGCCGCTCTCCAGATGCGCGGCACGCCATCGGAGCCCAGCTCGTCTCCGTCCTGCTCGGGTCCGACCGCGGTCACCGAGTCCAGGTCGGCGGGGAGGCGCACCCGTCGCAGCGGATCGGAGACGAGGGGCAGGCGGGGCAGCGACAAGATCATGTTCCTGTCCGGGCGCTTTTGGCCCGGGCGCGAGAAGCTTTCGGGGTGAGGTGCGAGAAGATCCTAGGGGCCCGGTGGGATGATCGGCGGCGGCTGTCCCCTTCGCCGGGGCTCGCTCGTCTGAAAGACGAACAAGCCAACACCTTCGAAAGGAGGACCGCATGAAGTACGCCCTGTTGATCTATGCAAAGCCCGGTTCGCATGAGGCGCTGGACGAGGCCGAGGGCAAAGCCGTATACGGCGAGTACCTGGAGCTCCGCGAGGATCCCAACTGCGTGACCGGCGCCCAGCTTCAGCCGGTCGAGACCGCCACCAGCGTGCGGGTCCAGAATGGCGAGACGCTGACCACCGATGGCCCGTTCGCCGACACCAAGGAGGTGTTCGGCGGCTATTACGTGTTCGAGGCCAGCGATCTCGACGCCGCGATCGACCTGGCGGCCCGGATCCCGGCCGCGCGCCTCGGCGGCACCATCGAGGTCCGCCCGGTGGTGGAGACCTGAGGTTGCTCGAGCGGGTCTTTCGCGACGAGTGGGGTCGCGTGCTCGCTTCCCTGGTCGGCTTCCTCGGTGACTTCGAGCGCGCCGAGGAAGCTGCCCAGGAGGCGTTTGCGATCGCCGCCGAGCGCTGGCCCCGGGACGGCGAGCCGTCCAACCCGGCGGCTTGGTTGATCGCCACGGCTCGCAACCGGGCGATCGACCGCCTGCGCCGCGAGCGCATCCTGGCCGCCAAGGTCCCTCTCCTGCAAGTGCCAGAAGCCGTGTCCGACGAGATCGAGGTCCTCGATGACGGGTCGCTCGGCGACGAGCGCCTGGAGCTGCTGTTCACCTGCTGCCATCCGGCGCTGGCGACAGAGGCCCAGGTGGCGCTGACCTTGCGCGCGCTGGGCGGCCTGAGCACCGAGGACATTGCCCAGGCGTTCATCGTCTCCCCGGAGACCATGAAGCGGCGCCTGTCGCGTGCCAAGACCAAGATCCGTCTGGCCGGAATTCCGTTCAGCGTTCCGCCTGATCGCCTGCTTCCCGACCGCCTGGCGGCGGTTCTGGCGATCGTCTATCTGATCTTCAACGCGGGCTACGGCGGTCGCACCGACCTGGCCGCCGAGGCGCTGGCGCTCGGTCGCCTCCTGGCTGAGCTGATGCCCGATGAGTCCGCCGTGCATGGCCTGCTCGCCCTGATGCTGCTCCATGACGCCCGGCGACGGGCCAGATTCGACGCCGCAGGCGATCTCGTCCTGCTCGCCGATCAGGATCGCTCGCTGTGGGACGCCGACCAGATTCGCGCCGGTCTCAAATCCCTGGACCGTGGCCTGGCGCTCGGCGGCCGTGACCAGTATGTCCTGCAGGCGGCGATCGCCTCGCTGCAGACCGAGACTCCGATCGACTGGGCTCAGATTGCGGCTCTGTATCGCGAGCTGGCGCAGCTCACCGAGTCCCCGGTGGTCGAGCTCAACCGCGCCGTGGCGGTGGCCGAGGCCGGCTCGCCCCAAGCCGCGCTGGAGATCGTCGACGGCCTCGCCCTCGACGATTACCGCTATCTGCACTCGACCCGAGCCGAGCTCCTGAGTCGCCTGGGCCGACCCGCGGAGGCGGCGGCGGCCTACCGCCGCGGGCTCGAGCTGACGCGAACCGACGCCGAGCGTCGCTTCCTGGAGCGCCGTCTGGCCGAGCTCGCGCAATAGCGGGCACGTCACGCCGCGGCCACTGCTGGGCCGCTAATCGGGAAGCAGCGGCACCCATGGCCCCGGATCGCGGCCCACGAGCGCGCCGCGTGAGATCGCCTTGGTTCCGAACCGCTCGCGCAGCTCGTCCAACGCGGCGTCCAGGCCCGCCGTTCGATCGAACGGCAACGCCAGCTGGACGGCGTCTCGGTCACACAGGTTGGTGAGCGCTATCCCGATCAGCGTCAGGCCGCGCGTCGCGATCACCGCATCGGAGGCGGCCAGCAGTCCCCGCGCCACCCGCAGCAGGGTCGCGGTCCGCGACGTCGCCTCGGCGATCGTGTGTGACCTCGTCGCCCGCGAGAAGTCGTCGAAGCGCAGCCGCAGCACAACCGTCCGGCAGGCGCGGTGGGCCGTTCGCAACCGCCGCGCCACCCGGTCGACCAGCGTCATCAACGCCGCCTCGATCTCGCCCGGAGCCCGTGCCCGGCGGCCCAGTGCTCGCTGGGCGCCGATCGACCGCCGCCGCCGGCGAGCTCGTACCCGCCGCGGGTCCCGATTGTGGGCCAGGGCGTGTAGCTGCCGCCCGCCGGCCCGTCCGAGCATGTCCACCAAGATCTCCTCGCCCAGCCGGGCGACATCGCCCACAGTCATCAGCCCCTGGTCGTGCAGGCGCCGGGCGGTGACCGTGCCGACGCCCCAGAGCCTCTCCACCGGTAACGGATGCAGGAAGGCCAGCTCGCCGCCCGCCGGGATGACGAGCAGTCCGTCGGGCTTGGCCACTCCACTGGCCACCTTGGCCAGGAACTTCGTGGACGCCACCCCCACGGTGATCACCAGCCCCACCTCATCACGCACCTCGCGGCGCAGCCGCACGGCGATCTCCGTCGGCGTTCCGGAGATGTGGCCCAGCCCCCGGGTGTCCAGAAAGGCTTCGTCGATCGACAGCGCCTCGACCAGCGGAGACGTGCGCTCGAACACCGAGAACACCGCCTTGCTCGCCTCCGCGTACACCGACATCCGAGGTGCGACGACGACCGCGTTCGGACACAGCGCGCGCGCTTGCGAGCCCCCCATGGCCGTCCTCACTCCTCTCGCCTTGGCCTCGTAGCTGGCGGCGAGCACCACCCCGCCACCCACGATCACGGGTCGTCCCGTGAGAGCCGGATCGTCGCGCTGCTCCACCGAGGCATAGAACGCATCCAGGTCCGCATGCAGTATCGTGGGCTCCTCGAACACGAACACATGTTCCCATCTGATGCGGATGGATACCGTCTCCTGTAATGAGCGGTCGCTCACCTGCTTGGACTCATACCACGGTGTCGAGCGGCGTCGGTGGCGAGCGCCCTCGAGCCTGCGTCGCCCTCTGGGGGAGGAATCGCAAACCCAGCGCAAAACTTGAGTCCGGCCGGCCAAGGCACGACCGCGATGCAGAAAATTTGCGCGGCGCCTCGGAGTTTTCTTCCCGATGTCGCCTGGGGGACCAGGATGCAGAAAATCTCGCCCGCGGGTGCGAACTCTCTGCGTTTGCGCACCGCGAGCCGGGCGACGGCCGGCGACGGCTCCCGGGACGACCTCCACGGCGCCCACCCGCAGGCATGCCCGCACGGGCCGGTGTCTGACCACATCGATGCCGGGCAGAGCGGTTAATATCCGCCTGTGAGGATCTGGACTGACGACGACGCAGACGCAGCCCGGATCGTCAGCCGGGTGTGGCGCTGGCGCAGTCCGGGATGCTGTGATCGCCGCCGGGCCGCGGTGGCATCGTCGTCTTGCTGAGCAGAGCCTGACCCTTCCACCCGTGCGCCGGGCGTGAGAGCCAACCGGAGAGGAGCAAGCATGACCGCCGAAGCTCAGCTGGTAACCGGTGTCGACTTCGTCCCGGTCCCCACCCGTGACCTCGACAGAGCGGTGGCCTTCTATGGCGACGTGCTCGGCTTGCGCCGCTCCGCCTACCGCCCGGATCGGGGCTTCGCCGAGTTCGAGACCGGCAACCTGACTCTCAACGTGATGTCCCCCGAGAAGATGGGGCTCCCATACGAGCCGTCCAGGAACGCGATCGCGCTCCACGTCGAGGACATGGAGGCCGCGCGCGGCCGCCTGGAGCAGGCCGGGATCACGTTCGCAGGCGACATCTTCGACACCGGCGTGTGCCACATGTCGTTCTTCGCCGATCCCGACGGCAATGCGTTGATGCTCCATCACCGCTACGCGCCACGCACGCCCGAGGGGTGACGGCACCACGCACGCCCGAGGGGTGACGGCACCACGCACGCCCGAGGGAAGCGGCACCACGCACCGCCCGAGGGTGCTCAGAGCTCGCTCAGGCGCTCGATCAGGATGATCCGCAAGCCGGCGTCCAGCAGGGCCAGGTGGGAGAAGGCCTGCGGGAAGTTGCCCAGGTGGCGTCCGGTCGGGACCTCGTACTCCTCGGCGTAGAGACCGAGCCGGGACGCCACCTTGAGCAGCCGGGTCATGAGGTCGAGGGCCCGGGGCAGCTCCCCGACGATCGTCAGCGCCGACACCAGCCAGAACGAGCAGATCAAGAACGAGCCCTCCTTGCCCGACAGCCCGTCGTCGGTCTCGTCGGTTCGGTATCGCAGGACGAAACCGTTCTCGGTGAGCTCCGACTCGATCGCGTTCACCGTGTTGTGCAGCCGCTCGTCGGCCGGCGGCAGTAGTCCGAACTGGGCTGCCAGGAGGTTGGAGGCGTCCAGCGCGTCGGTGTCGTAGTGCTGTCGGAGCACGCCGCGGTCGCTGACGCCATGCTCAAGGATGTCGGACCGGATCTCGGCGGCCGTCTTACCCCAATCGGCGGCCCGGGTCGGGTTGCCGACTATCTCCGCGAGCTGCGCGGCCCGATCCATCGCCACCCAGCACATGAGCTTGGAGGAGACGTAGTGCTTGGGCTCGCCGCGGGCCTCCCAGATCCCCTGATCGGGCTCGCGCCAGACGGCGGCCGCACATCTCGCCTGGGCCTCGACGATCGGCCACAGTCGCCGGGGCAGCCGCTGGCTGCGCTGGGTGTGGAGCAGGATCGAGTCCAGCACCGCGCCGTAGACGTCGTTCTGGCGCTGATCGAAGGCCCCATTGCCCACCCGCACCGGCCGCGCCCCGCGGTAGCCCGAGAGCTCGTCACGGGTGGTCTCGGTCAGATCGCGCTCTCCGTCGATGCCGTACATGATCTGCAGGCCGCCGTCATCGTTGGGCTTCAGGTCGGCGACGAACTGCATGAACTCGTCGGCCTCCCAATCGAGGTTGAGCATGTGCAGGGCGCGCAGCGTGAACGTCGCGTCGCGCATCCAGGTGAAGCGGTAGTCCCAGTTGCGCTCGCCTCCGGGGGTTTCGGGCAGCGAGGTCGTCAGGGCGGCGATCGCGGCCCCGGTGGGCATGTAGGTCAGGCCCTTGACCGCCAGCGCGGAACGCTGGATCGGGTCTCGCCAGCGGTGGTCGGGAATCCGCGCCTGGGCAAGCCACCGGCGCCAGAAGACGCCGGTGGCGTTCAGTCGCCGGTTGGCATCGTCTACATCGCCGGGAACCTGCAGGCCTTCGGCCCACGACAGCGCGCAGAACGCCTGGTCGCCCTGCTTGAGCAGACGCCGGGCGCGCACCCGGTTTCCCTCGATCCCGAGCGCCAGATCGGTCTGCAGCCGCAGGGTCTGGCCGGCGCCCGTGGCATCCGCCGTGTGCCGGTCCGAGCCGACCAGCGACCACTCGGCGGGCGAGTGGCCGTAGTCGAACACCGGCTCGCACACCATCTCGACCTCGGCCTCGCCCTCCAGGCAGGTGACCACCCGGACGAGCATGTGCTCGGCGTCGTCATCGGCCGGCGGGCGCGTGTGGGGGGTGATCTCGTCCTCGTGATCACGCGGACCCATGGTCAGGCCCTCGCGGATGATCAGCCACCCCTGGGGCGTCTTCCAGGTCGTGATCAGGAGGTTGGTGCCCGGCCCGTACTCTCGCGCCGTCGGGTGGTTGATGCCGTAGGGACCGATCCGGAAGCTGCCGGCCTGACGGTCGAGCAGCGCCCCGAAGGCGCTCGGCGCGTCAAAGCGGGGACAGCAGAGCCAGTCGATCGACCCGTCCGGCGCGACCAGCGCGCCCGTGTGACAGTCAGACAGGAACGCGTAGTCCTCGATCGCCGGAAACGGAGAATGGGGCTCGACGTTGGTCGTTGCCTGAGTGGGGGCGTCGGCGGCCATGCGGGTACTCAACCACACGTGTCCAGGGCGGCCCTCAGGGAGCACCCACGCGGGTCAGCATCTCGGCGCCGCAGCGGGCTCCGATCACGGCCGCCTGCGCGACGTCCCGGTCCTCGGCGAGCCCGAAGGTGAAGCCGGCCGCGAAGGAGTCGCCGCATCCATAGCTGTCGCGGGGCTCGCCGGGCGGCGCCACCGCGTCCCAGCGGCCCGCGGACTCACCCCACCAGCGGCCGCCGTGGGCTCCCTCGGTGGCCACCATCAACCGCGTCTGGGACGCAAACCGCCGGGCCCATCGGGCCTCGTCGCCGTCGAATCGGCTGAACACCAGGGCATCGATCTTCAGCTCCTGATCGCCGAGCGACTCCCGGAACCGGGGCGTCGCCACCAGGGACCGCGCCTTGCGGGCGTAGCGGGCCGCTTCGGCATCCCCCGCTGTCAGGTAGACGCCGTCGGCGTGCTCGAGCCTGCTCCAGTCCACTGGATCGTCTCCCGAGGGCTGGAGGCGATCGCCGACCGTCACGATCGTGCGCTCGCCGCCGCCGTCGAGCAGGGTGAACACGCGCCGGGTCGGTGCATCTCGCAGCCCGACGTGCATCGTGATGCCGCGCCGCGTGAGCTCGGCCTCGGCGGCGCGTCCGGTGTCGTCGTCGCCGAGCGCGCAGAAGAAGTCGACCTGGGCGCCGAGCTCGGCCAGCGTGGCGGCTGCGACCACGGCGCCTCCGCCGGCATGCACGAAGGCGCGCTCGGCGTGCTCCACCACCCCGCGCTCGGGGTAGCGCTTGACGACCACGAAGTCCACCCATTCCACGTGTCCGACCACGGCCACTCGGGTCATCGCCGGCAACCTATCTTGCCGGGTGACACGAAGCTGTGCTCCGGATACCGCATCGCTCTGAGGTGCCGATGGAGATCGGGAATCCCCGCTGCCGGTCCGAAACCGTGATCAGGCGGCACGCCGGGCCGCCGGAACCTGGCGGATATTCGCCGGAAGCAGCGGCAGCAGGCCCCGGCGGACATACACGGCCCCGGCCGCGACCAGCGCCTTGCGAATCGTCGCGGGCGGCAGCGGCGCGAAGCGGTACTCGGAGCGGAGCCGGTCGGGGAGCAGCGCGATCGTGATGAAGTTGACGGTCTCGCGCAACGGCCGGGCCAGGTTGGGCACCGGCGGCTCGAGCACGATCTCACGGGCTCGCCGACGCGCCCAGGGCCCCACCTGCAGCTGGTCGCCGGCCAGCATCTCGCGGCCGTAGTCCTCGAGCTCGGCGAGGGTCTCGGGCATCTCGGCGCGCTTGAGCCCGAACTGCCGGCCCAGCAGCTTGTAGTCCTTCCACAGCTCCCCTCGCTGGCTCGTGCTCAACCCGCCCACGTAGGTGCGATACACGACGATGCTCGAGTCGATCAGCGAGTAGAGGATCCACATCAGGAGCCGTGGGTCGTCGGCCCGGTACATGGTGCCGGCCGGGAACCTCCCGACGGTCTCGGGCAGCCGGCCGCGGACGGCGCGATGCATGGCTCGGACCTTGCGGGTCATTGCGTCGGCCTCCTCCCGGGGACCGAAGGTGATCATGTTCATCACCTGCGCGGTCCGAGCCAGGCGTACGTAGGGATCCTCCAGCGCGTCGGAGTGGGCCAGCAGCCCTGCGACCGCCAGCGGGTGCGCCGCCTGCATCAACAGCGCGCGGGGGGCAGAGAGGGCCAATGCGCGCTCGCGCATCACCCGCCGGATCATCGACTGGTCGGTGAAGTGGCCGGTCCCGGCGACGGGAGCGGGCGCGGTCAGGCGGCCGGCAGGCGAGGGGCGGCCGGCGGGCGACGGGCGGCCGGAGGGCGACGGGCGGCCGGAGGGCGACGGGCGGGCGGGGGAACGGCGGTCGGGCATGGGCTTGTCGAGTCTAGTTCTCGGCGACCGCCGGCCTCCGAGGGCCGGACGGCTACGCTGCGCTCGCCGCCGCCGGGGCCCCGAGCCAATCGCGCGTGTCATAACGGGCCAGCTCCGGGAACGCGACCATGATCGCCGCCACCCCGAGCAGGCAGAGCAGACCACCGGAGACGACCGAGGTCCGAACCCCGAGGGCTCCCGCGACGCTGCCCGACTCGATGTCGCCGACCCGCGGACCGCCGGTCACCACCAGCGAGAACACGGCCGACATGCGGCCTCGCATGTGATCTGGAGTCACGCTCTGGTTGATCGTGGACCGGCACACGGCGCTCACCGAGTCGGCGGCGCCGGCGATGGCGAGCAGCGCGGCCGCCGCCCAGAGCGACTGCATGAACCCGGCGACCGCGACGGCCGCGCCCCAGACTGTCACCGCCCAGATGACGATCAGTCCCAGGCGCCGGGCGTGCCGGAGCCAGCCGGTGAGCAGCGCGGACACGGTCGCCCCCGCGGCCACTGCGGCGTACAGAACGCCGGTCCCGGTCGCGCCCGTATGAAAGACGCTCACCGACAGCACCGCGAACAGCGCCCGGGGCATGCCGAAGGTCATCGCCACCAGGTCGATCGCGAAGGAGCCGACCAGGGCCCGGTTGCCGCGCACGTAGCGCAGACCGTCGGCGATCGAGCGCGCCACGCTGTCGTGGCCTCCCGCCTGGTGCGGGGGCTGGGCCGAGACCGGGATCACCGTGAAGACGACCGCCAGGCAGCTGACCGCATCGACGGTGTAGGCGGCCTGCACGCCGAAGGCGCCAATCAGGATCCCGCCCAGCCCGGGACCGATCACCATCGTCAGCGTCGACAGCCCGTAGCTCAGGGCCATCGCCGCGGGCAGCCGCTCACGCTCGACGAGGTTGGGCAGAATCGAAGACATGGCGACGTTCTGCAGCGCGTTGAAGCCGGCGAGCAGGCCGCCGAGCGCGTAGAGCACCAGCACCGACGGGTGTCCGGCGAAGGCGGCCACCGCCAGGCCGCCGGCGGCGGCGACGGTGCCGATCTGATCGAGCAGCAGCAACACCCGGCGGTCGAGGCGGTCGGCGATCGCCCCTCCGAGCAGGGCCATGGAGACCAGCGGCACCAGCTCGACGGCGCCGAGCAGACCGACCAGCAGCGCCGAGTGGGTGACGATATACAGCTGATAGGGAAGCGCGACCAGGGTCGCCTGGGTGCCCAGGTTCGACACGAAACCCCCGCCGACGACCAGCCGCATGTCGCGGCTGTCGCGCAGTGGGGACAGGTCGGGGCGCAGACGGGGAAAACGCATCTGGCCCAGCCTAAACCGCGCGGCCGGATGCCCCGTTTCGAGTGGCGCGGGGCCGGCAGCGACCCGGACCGCCGTCAGCGACCCGGGCGGTCTAGCCCGCCCGGGCCTCTGAGACGAAGCTCAGCCGCTGGCCGGCGCGCCGTTGGCCGGTGAGGCACCGGGCGGCACCAGCGCCGCGCGGCAGGCCCGGCTGGCCGCCTGGAACTTCGGGTTGCTCTCGATCTTGGCCGGGAAGATCGACCCCTTGCCCGAGAAGTTGGGCGTGGGCAGGTTGTAGCCGTGCTGCTTTACGCAGCTGACGAACTTGTCGATCGCGGCGTGGGAGATGTGAAAGCCACCTGGTCGACCGAAGCCGCGGCCTCCGCCGCAGGCCTGGAAGGCGGCCCGGAGCTTGGGGTTGGCCTGGAAGCCGCCCCCGCCGAAGAAGTGGCCTCCGCCACCGTAACCGCCGGGAGGCCGAGAGCCGGACCCGCTCCCGCCGGCCGAGCCCGAGCCGGACTGGCTCCCGCTGGCCGAGCCCGAGCCGGGCGGCCGGGCGGGCAGCGTGACCCCGTGCTGCTTCAGGCAGGCGACCAGCTTTGCCCGTTGCGCGCTTCTGGTCGCCGAGCTTGCCGAGCCGGAGCCGGAGCTGCCCGCGGCGGCGGCCGACGAGCTGGACGCGCTCGACGAGGTCGAGCTGCTGCTTCCGCATGCCGCGATCAGCCCGGCGATCGCCATCACGGCAATCGCCAGCGCCGCCATTCGCGGTGCGCGTGTGTATCTCATGTGGTTGTTCCTTTCATGGTGCTGAGAATTCATTTGCCGCCGGCGCCCGAGAACAGCGAGCCGACGGCCGAGCTCGATCCGCCTGAGCCCGAGGCGGAGCCCGAGCCGCCAGAGGCAGACCCGGCGCCGCCGCCGCCTCCGCCTCCGAACGCCCCGGAGCCGCCGGCGCGCCCGGCACCGGTGTCAGACACCGTGGCCGCCACGACCGTGCCGCTGGAGTTGGGCACGCCCTCGATCACGACCGTGTCCCCGGGTCGGATCGCCGAGTGGGGCACCGATTGGCTCTTGGTGACCTTGGTGGACGGCGATAGCTTGACCTTGACGGTGTTGCCCGAGGCCTCGGTCACGACCAATGTCCTGCCGTCGACCGTGGAGACGGAGCCGAACGATGCGCTCCCCGCGCCGCCGGCACCGAGGCGACTCCCGAGGCCGGCGAATCCGCCTGCGGCGCCACCGGCGCCCGCCGTTCGGGAGGCGCCTCCGGCTGTCGCGGCGGACCCGGCGGCACCGGCGCGTGCGCCGGAGGCGCCCGATCCGGAGGTGGGGAGCGTGAAGGTCGACGGCGTGCTCGCGATCTGACCCTTCTCGATCCGCACGCCGGCATAGAAGCCGGCGGCACAGGTGAGGATCGCCACCAGAGCGGCGCTCTTGCGATTGAAGAAGTTCCGGCGCGGACGCCGGGGCAGCGGCTGGTCTGTGGGCTCGTCCTGGTAGGGGTCGAGCCCGGGCTCGCGGCGGTCATAGGCGATCGTGTTCATGGGCATCTTCCGGGGTCGACGGGAGGACAGGGGTCGGCGGGGGCTCGGTCCGCTGGTCATTCGAATCGCAGGGCCTCGATCGGGCGCAGCGAGGCGGCGCGGCCGGCTGGGTAGGTCCCGAAGAAGAGCCCGATCAGGACCGCGGCGCCGAATGCCAGGCCGACCGAGTAGGGCGCGATCACGGGCTCCACGCCCGCGATCTTGAACTGGCTGCCGATGATCCCCGCGATCACTCCGGCCAGCCCTCCGAACACCGAAACCAGCACAGCCTCGACCAGGAACTGGATCAGGATGTCGCTGCGCCGCGCTCCGACCGCCTTGCGGATCCCGATCTCCCGGGTGCGCTCGGTCACCGACACGAGCATGATGTTCATCACGCCGATGCCGCCGACCAGCAGCGAGATCGCCGCCACCTCTCCGAGCAGCGTGGTGAAGACGCTGCTGGTGGAATTGGAGGCCTGCAGGATCGAACCCTGATTGATCACCTCGAAGCTGGGCGTCGTCTGGTCGCCGGTGATGGGGTGGCGCTGGTTCAGGATGCCGGTGACCTCGGTCTGGGCCGCGCTCAGCTGCTGGCGTGACTTGGCCTGAACGGTGATCGAGTTGATCGAGCCGTAGCCGGTGAGCGTGTCCTGGACCGCGGTCAGGGGGGCGACGGCGACGTCATCCTGATCGGTCGATCCGTTGGATCCCTTCGAGTTGGTGACGCCGATCACCTCGAAGTTGGTTCCGTTGACCTGGACCGTGTCCCCGACCGGGTCCGCGCCGCCGAACAGCTCGCTGACCACCGTCGGGCCGACGACCAGCACCCTCGCGTGCTGGCGGTTCTGCGCCGCGGTGAACCAGGAGCCGCTGGCCATCGTGTAGGACCGGGCGGTCTGATAGCTGGGCGTGGTGCCCACGAATGACGAAGGTGTGTATGTGGTCCCGTTGTAGGTGATGGTGACGCCGTTGGCATTGACGACCGGTGAGGCGCTGGCCACGTCGGGCGTCGTGAACCGGTTCTGCAGCGCGTTCGCGTCCGCCACGGTGAGCGGGTTCAGGTTGGTGGCTGCCCCGCCCCGCAGGCCCCCGAGCGTGGGGGTGGAGGTGACCAGCAGCACGTTCGATCCCAGGGCCTCGATCTGGGACTGGACCGCCGCGGAGGATCCGGTGCCCACCGCGATCAGGATGATCACCGACCCGACGCCGATCGTCAGGCCGAGGATGGTCAGGCCCGAGCGCAGCTTGTTGGCGCCCAGACCCCCGAGAGCCACTCGAATCGTCTCGCTCACGGCGCCGGCTCCGGCACGGCGTTGGGCGCGTCGGCCACGATCAGTCCGTCGCTGAGCTCGATCACACGATCGGCGTGGGCGGCGACCTCGTGCTCGTGGGTGATCAGGATGATCGTCCGCCCCTCCTCGCTCAGGCGCTCGAAGACTGCCAGGATCTCCCGGGTCGAGGTCGTGTCCAGGTTGCCGGTCGGCTCGTCGGCCAGGATCATGGCCGGGTTGGTGACCAGGGCGCGGGCGATCGCCACCCGCTGCTGCTGACCGCCGGAGAGCTCGGAGGGAAGATGGTGCGCCCGGGAATCGAGCCCCACCTCGTGCAGCGCGCCCAGGGCGCGGCGACGGCGATCGGCTCGTCCCAGGCCGGCGTAGGACAGCGGGAGCTCGACGTTGGCCAGGGCTCGGGTGCGCGGGATCAGGTTGAAGCTCTGAAACACGAAGCCGATCTCGCGGTTGCGCAGGTCGGCGAGGTCGTCGTCGTCGGCTGACCGGACGTCCAGGCCGTTGAGGCGATAGACGCCCTCGGTGGGAATGTCCAGGCAACCCAGGATGTTCATCAGCGTGCTCTTGCCGCTGCCCGAGGCGCCGATGATCGCCAGGTATTCGCCGCGCTGCACCGAGGTCGTGATGCCGCGCAGGGCGTGAACCGCGATCTCGCCCAGCTCGTAGGTCTTGGTGACCTCTTGGAGGTCGATCACGGGCGACCGAGCGACCATCATCCGCCTCCACCGAGACCGCCGCCCCCGGCGAAACCGCCGCCCCCGGCAAACCGGCCGGCGAAGCCGCCGCCGCCACCCAGCCCGCCGGCGCCCCCGAACCGGCCACCGCCCAGGCCGCCGGTTCCGCCCAGCGTTCCGCTGGAGCCCGAGCCCGAGGAGCTGGAGGAGCTCGAGGACAGCGAGGGCAGGGTGGTGGTCACCACCACCTGCTGGCCGGCGCTCAGGCCGCTGACGATCTGGGTGCGGCTGTCTCCCCGGAGGCCGACCACGACCGGGGTCGAAACCGTCTTGCCGTTGCGCAGGAGGTTCACGTCGGAGACCGAGCCGGTCCCGGTGATCGCGCTGTTGGGCAGCGTCACCCCCGTCGCCTGGCCGGTGACCACCGCGGCCGAGGCGCTCATGCCCGGCTTGACCTGGCTGTCGTGCTGGTCAAGCGTGAGTGTGGCGTCGTAGCTGACCACGCCGCTGCTGCTGGTGCCGAGGGTCGAGATCGACGTCACGTGCGCGCCCAGCTCCACGTTGGTCAGGGCTTCCATGGTGACGGTGGCGGGTTGTCCGACCCTGATCTTGCTGACGTCGGATTCGCTGAACGCGACGGTCATCGTCATCGTGCCGGTATCGACGATCTGCACGATGCCGGAGCTGCTCGTCGACGACGAGCTGCTCGAGCTGCCAAGGCTTCCGGCGCTCGTGGTCCCGGTGCCGGCGCCGCTCCCGGCCGCAGACGAGCCAGAGCCCGATCCCGAGCCAGAGCCCGAGCCAGCGCCCGCGGAGGAGGAGCTACCCGAGCCCGAGCCCGAGCCCGAGCTCGAGCCCGAGCCCGAGCCCGAGCCCGCGGAGACGGTGTCACCGGGCGAGATGCTGGCCACCGACACGACGGTTCCGCCGGCCGGCGCGTACAGATGCGTTTGGTCAAGAGCGGTCTGCGCGGTCGTGACCGCCGCCTCCGCGCTGTCGACCGAAGCCTGCGCCGCGGCGACGTTCGCGGCCTTCGCCGTCGGGCTCTCGGCGGTCGAGGCGCTGGAGGAGCTCGAAGAGGTGCTGATGCCCGACGACCCGCTCGTGCCGGAGGACCCGCTCGTGCCGGAGGACCCCCGTGTTCCCGAGGACCCGCTTGCGCCTGACGTCGAGCCGGAGCCGGACCCCGAGCCGGAGCCGGATCCCGACCCCGAGCCGGAGCCGGATCCCGACCCGGAGCCCACCGACGCAGGACGCGTGGTCGTCGGCGTGCTGCCGGTGCTCGGGGTGGTCGCCGACGAAGTCGTGGTCTGACTCTGCGTGGTGGAAGTGCTGGAACCCGGCTTGTAGGAAACGAGCTCGGTGGTCGCAGGGTCCTGCTCGAGGCTCGTGCTGGTGGTCGTCTTGGCGTCCTCGGCGCTCGTCAGCTGATCTTCGGCAGACGTCAGGTTCTCCTGGGCCTGGGAGAGCGTGAGCTGGGCAGCGGTGGGATCCAGCGTGGCCAGCAGCTGACCCTTGACGACATGGTCGCCGACCCCGACGTAGAGATTCTGAAGGGTCCCGCTGGTCTGGAAGTTGGCCTCGACGTCGGTGCTGGGCTCGACGTTGCCGGTGCCCGAGACGGTGGACTGCACGACCCCTTTCTGGGCGGTCACCACCTCGCGCGCCGTGCGCGCCGAGCTCGCCGGCGTCCCCAGCTCGAGCACCGCGGCGGCGATCACGACAGCGGCCACCACACCGAGCGCCACCAGGTACCAGGAGGCGCGAAGTCTCACGCAGGCGTCCTCGTCGTGGCTGACACGATCATCTCGCGCTCAATGTGCTGGATACGAGTAAGAGTCCGCCTTGAGAAGGCTGAGATCTTCCTGAGAAGACACAGGGGCCGCCGCCAGCGGCATCGTGACCACGAAGCGTGCCCCGCCGCCGGATGCGTTCTCGGCGCGCACGGTCCCGTGATGCGCGCCGGCGATCGCCCGGACGATGGCCAGGCCCAGACCGGCTCCTCCCGGCCCGCGGCGGCGCCCGCCCTCGGTGCGCCAGAAGCGCTCGAACAGCTGGTCGCCGACCTCCGCGGGAAGCCCGGGGCCGTGATCGCGGACCGATAGGCGAGCCTGACCGCCGTCCTGATCGAGCGCGAGCTCGATCGCCGTGCCCGCGGGCGTGTGAGTGATCGCGTTGCCGATCAGGTTGGTCAGCAGCTGGCGCAGCTGGTCAGGATCTCCGAGCACGGTCGCCGGCTCGTCGGCCCGCACGGTGACCTCGCGATCGGGGGCCAGCACCTGGGTGTCCTGCGCCGCTTGGCCGACCATCTCCAGCAGGTCCACCGGCACCCGGCGCGGCTCCGGCGCCTGATCGAGCTGGGCGAGCAGCAGCAGGTCCTCGACCAGCACCCCCATTCGGGCCGCTTCGGCTTCGATCCGGCTCATGGCCCGCTCCAGCGTCGCCCGCTCATCGGCCGCACCGATCCGGAACAGCTCCGCATAGCCGCGGATCGCGGCCAACGGAGTCCTGAGCTCATGTGAGGCGTCGGCGAGAAAGCGGCGCAGGCGGTCCTCGCTGTCACGGCGATCGCCCAGGGCGCGCTCGATCTGGCCGAGCATCTCGTTCAGGGACAGACCCAGGCGCCCCACCTCGGTGCCCGGCGCGGCTGGGCTGACCCGGCGCGAGAGGTCGCCGCCCGCGATCTCGGAGGCCACGCGCCCGATTCGCTCCAGGGGCCGGAGGCCGATCCGGATCACCACCCAGCCGAGCAGGATCAGGGCGACGATCACTCCGGCGGCGACCAGCGCCTCGACCACGATCAGGCGGTGCAGCGTCTGGTCGACCTCGCGCAACGGCACGGCGACGATGGCCGTGTCGGCCCCGAGCGCGAAGGCGCTCGCCCGGTAGCGCAGGCCGGGATCGGTGGTCGAGGCCACGGTGAACAGGCGCGGCGTCTGGCCCGCGCGGGTGAGTGGGAGGTGCGCCGGGAGCGCCGGCGTGGCCGTCTCCTTCTCTCCGTAGCTGAACGTTCGCCGACGCAGGACCCGGCCGTCGGGGCCCCGTAGCTCGCCGAAGGTCCCGGGGGGCAGCAGCGCCGCCGAGGCAAACCGCCGGCGCAGGGTGGACCCGGGACCGAACCGGCCGCCCGGAGCTCCCGGGCGAGCGCCCGGACGGCTCGCGCCGGTGCCGGTGAGGCGCAGCTGAAACGAGATCGGCATCAGTGCCGACTCGACCTGCTGATCGACGCGATCGAGCAGGAACGAGCGCTGCTCCTCGTAGGTGACGAGCCCGGCCACCGCCAGCCCGGCGGCAACCAGCACGACCATGCCGACCAGCAGCCGTGCGCGGAGCGACGCCATCAGCCTCGAGGCAGACGGAGCACGTAGCCGACCCCGCGAACCGTGTGCAGCAGCGGCGGCCCGTGCACGTCGATCTTCTTGCGCAGATAGCTCACATACGTCTCGAGCACCCGGGCATCGCCGCCGAAGTCATAGCTCCACACGTGATCCAGCAGCTGGGCCCGTGTCAGGACGCGGCGAGGGTTGAGCAGCAGATAGCGCAGCAGCCGGTACTCGGTGGCCGTCAGCTCCACGGCATGACCGTCGCGGGTGACCTCGTGGGTGTCCTCGTCGAGCTGCAGGTCGGCGAACTCGAGCCGGCTTGAAGGTTGCTCGAAGGCGCCGCTGCGGCGCAGGATGTTGCGCAGCCGGGCGACCAGCTCCTCGAGGCTGAAGGGCTTCGTGACGTAGTCGTCGCCGCCTGTGGTCAGCCCGCGGATCTTGTCCGACGTGTTGTCCCGCGCACTCAGGAAGAGGATCGGGACCGGAGAGCGCTGAGCCGACAGCCGGCGGGCCACCTCGAACCCCTCCATGTCCGGCAGCATCACGTCGAGGACCATGGCGTGCGGGCGCCAGTCCCGGGCCTCGGCCAGCGCCCGGGCGCCGGTGTCGGCGCAGGCGACGTCGTAGCCGTGGTGGCGCAGCGCCATCGCTACCACGTCGACGATGCTCGGCTCGTCGTCGACGACGAGCACGCGAAGGCGCTCGGCTTCCTCGGTCACATGGAGATCCTCGTACTTCAACTTGGGAGTTGTGTGAGAGTTAGATCAGAAAAGCGTGAGAATCGGAGCCCTGGTTGAAGGCGGCGGGACCCGGGTACAGATTCCGAGATGACAGTCGTCCCCGGGAACGGTTCGCTGCGCGCCGGCGATCAGATGACCGGCGCGGCTCGTCTCGACGCCGACGAGCTCTTCTGCAGGTGGCAGCGGGACGGTGACCAGCGCGCCCGAGATGAGCTGGTGCAGCGCTTCCTGCCGCTCGCGCGGAAGCTCGCCCGCCGCTACAGCGGGGCTCGTGAGCCCTTCGAGGATCTGCTCCAGGTGGCCTGCCTGGGGTTGGTCAAGGCCGTCGATCGCTACGACAGCGGGCGGGGCACGGCGTTCTCCTCATTCGCGGTGCCGACGATCCTCGGCGAGCTCAAGCGCTACTTCCGTGACCTGGGCTGGGCGGTCCACGTGCCTCGCGGAGCCCAGGAGCGAGCCGTCAAGGTCGAGGATGCCAGCCGGCAGCTGAGCGCTCGCACGGGACGGGCGCCCACCGTGGCCGAGCTGGCCGAGTACCTCGAGCTCGGCCTGGAGGACGTGCTCGATGCCCTGGAGACAGCGAGAGCCCACCACGCCTCTTCGCTGGACGCGCCCCAGGACGACGGCGAAGGCGAGGGCGGGACGGTGGTCGAGACGTTTGGCAGAGAGGATCCCAGCCTCCGCCTCGTCGAGGAGCGTGTCACCGTGACGGCGGCGGTTCGCCAGCTGTCGGAACGCGAGCGCCAGGTGCTGCTGATGCGCTTCGGTCGCGATCTGACCCAGACGCAGATCGCCGCGCAGGTCGGCGTCTCCCAGATGCAGGTCTCGCGCATCCTGAGGCGCGCGACGACCCGCCTCTCGGAGATCACTGACGCTGGCCCCGCGCGCGCCTGAAGGGTGCCGATGTCCGCCGGAGGTTTAGCCGGCATCGAGGGGGGCAATTCGTGAGGGCTGAGGTGATCACCGATGCCCCCACCGTGCGTCTGCAACTCGAGAGCAGGCCGCAGACCCTCACGATCGTGCGAGGGATGCTGGGAGGCGTCGCCGAAGTCCTGGCTATCGATCCCGAGCTGCTCGACGACCTGAAAACCGCGGTCAGCGAGGCCTGCAACAACGTCGTCCGCCATGCCTACGGGGGCGGGCCCGGGCCGATGGAGGTGCGGCTGTTCGTCGACGATGATCGCCTGCGGGTGATGGTCGAGGACGAGGGGGTCGGTCTGCCCGACGCCTCTCCTGATCCCGCCCACGGGATCGGCGTGTCGGTGATCCGCGCCCTGACCGAGGACGTGCGGTTCCGGACACGGCCGAGCGGCGGCACCGAGGTCGAGATGGATTTCGCGGCGCACCGTCAACAGCTACCCCTGCTCCAGATTCCCGCCGCTGCCGCTCCCGACGACGATCTTCTGCCCGAGCGAGACGGCGAGCTGGTGATCTCGCTGTCGCCGGTGACCCTGCTGTCCGGCGTGCTCGGGCGCCTGGCCCGCACCCTGGCCGCGGCCGCCCACTTCTCGCTGGATCGCTTTTCGGACATCTACCTGGTCACCGACGCGCTTGCGGCGCACGCCACCAGAGCGGCCGCGGGGCCCCGGATCGGGGCGCGACTGCTCGCCGCCGAGCGGCGCCTGGAGCTCGTGCTGGGCCCATTCGCAGCCGGGACCAGCGATCCGCTGACCGAGGCGGCGGGCGCACGTACCGCCTCTCCGCTGCTGCTGATCTCAGATCAGGTCATGGTCCAGCCCTGCGAAGCCGGCGAGCTTCTACGCGTGGTGGTAATCGACCACCGCCGGTGAGGCCGGTTCCCGGGCGACAGGAGCCGCGTCGGGCGTGGGCTCGGCCTCCGGCGCGTCGACCCATTCGATCGGGCCCTGCGGGCGTCGGTTCAGGCGCAGCGAGAGGAGATCGTAACGCTGATAGGAACCGACGATGTCGTGGATCTGCTTGGCCTCGATCGAGGCGCTCAGATCGATGTCGGCGAAGACGATGCCCTCGCCATTCGGCGGCGGTGAGCCGCAGGTTTCTCCGTTCGGGTCGACGACGAGCGAGATCGGTTCGGGCGCCGCGCGCAGAGCGGCCTCGACACGATCGTCGCCTCGAGCGATCTGGGAGATCGCGTCTTCGTCGAGCACGAGTGCGGCCACGACGTTGAACACTTTTCCCTCGAAGGCGTGCGCAGCGGCACGGATCTCGATGGCGCGGCCGATGTTGTAGTTGCCGGCTTGGTCGGCGGCCTTGAACGGCCATGCGGTCGGGTAGGTCGAGATGTGCAGTTGCTCTCCCTGCGCAAGCAGGGCGTAGCGAGCGAGCGGGTTGGTGTTCTCTCCGCAGATCAGCACGCCAAGACGACCGAGCTCGGTTTCGACGGGGGTCAGCTGGCTGGCGTCGCCGCCTGCCCATGTGAGCTTCTCGGCCCATGTGGGCACGAGCTTGCGATGGCGGTTCAGGAGCTTGCCGTCAGGGGCGAACAGGAGGTTGGTGTTGTACAGGCCGCCCATGCTGATCGGGCTGCGCTCGGTCACGCCGACTGAGAGATACACGCCGTGGCGGCGAGCGAGCGCCGCGATTCGTTCAGTCTGAGGGCTCGGTACGAGCAGTGCGTTCTCGTACATGCGCCGAAAGAAGCTGTGCTGGTCAAGCGGCGCCAGCACGTTGTTCCACACCGGAAAGCCGGGTACGAACGACTCGCCGAACACGACGAGTCGGGCACCGCCGCCCGCGGCCGCTGCAACCAGCCCCCCGAGCTTGTCGAGCGTCGCCTCCCGATCCAGAAACACCGGCGCCGCTTGGACGGCCGCGACGCGGTAGCGAGGAAACTCGTCGCCCGGGCGCTGCGTCATGTTTGCCTCCTGACCGCCGCCGGCCGCATCGAAGGCTGGCTTCGGACCCGGCCGTCTGATCGTCCGGCCGACGGCGCGATCGTCACATTCACGGAGTGGATCGCGTTACGCGCGTCGCTGGTCGGCTGAGTCGCCCCGGTCGTGTCGGTGGCGCGCGCCAGCAGAGTCGTAGCCCCGCGCGTGACGGGTCGCCAGGGCAGGGCAAAGCGCTGCCACGCCCATTGATGGCGCCGCTGGACAACGGCGGTGCACCATGTCGCGCCCCCGTCGGCACTGACCTGGACCTCGGCGATCTCCGCCGCGCCCCATGCCCGGCCCCACACCTCGATCTCGGCATCGACCTCGAGCCTGGTCTCCGGGGCGGGCGCGACGATGACCGACTCGGGTGCCACCTCCCATACGGGGCGGGTTGTTCCCGGTCTGCCGGGCACGGGATCGGCGTAAAAGCGCGTCGTGAAAGGACCTTGCCACCGCCGGTCGGCCAAACGCAGACACGTGAGCCACTTGACGTTGTTGGTGCCGTACCATCCCGGCACCACAAGGCGCAGCGGGAAGCCGTGGATCGCTGCCAACGGCCGACCGTTGAGCTCGTAGGCGAGCAGCACGTCGCCCGCCATCGCACGCTCAAGCGGCAGATCCTTGACGTAGGCGTCACTGTGGGTGTCGGCGAACACCCCCCTGTCGGCACCGTAGGACCACAAATACCTGGCTCGGGGATCGACATCGACGAGGGCGAGGACGTCGCGAAGCGAGACGCCCCCCCAGACGACGTTGACGATCCGCCGTTGGGCGACCGTCGGCTCAAGCGGGCTGCCCGCGCATTCGTGAAAGCACGTGAGCTCACGCTTCGGTAGCTCCCGCAAAGCCTCGGGCGTGAGCGCCAGCGGCTTGCCGACCAGCCCGTCGATCCGCAGCGTCCAGCTCTCGAGCTTGACGCGCGCGATCCCAAGGTGGGCGAGGACGATGCACTGATCGGTCGGGGTCACATCCGCGGTTAGCTGATGGGGCTTGAGCGGATGGCGGCGAACGACACCTGGGGGATCCAACTTCACGTCCCGCAGCGCCTCGGTCACCCTGACGCCGCCCTGTCAACGCCCTGTGCCGGAGCTGGGCACATCAACAGGAATGCCCCTTCGAGCCACAGGATCCCGAAACCGCGATCACCCGCGTCGGACGCTAGCACCGAGCGGCGCTGGTCGGACCTGGCTCAGCGACGCTGGAGGAGCTCCTCGGGCTGATCGACGAGCGTGAGCCGCTCGGCCACCCCGGTGAGATCGAGCAGCCGCTGAACCTGGGGCGATCCTCTGACCAGTCCCATCTCGCAGCCCTCCTCGGCCAGACGCTGATGGGCGCGAACCAGGATGCTCAGGCCGGTCGAATCCATGAACTCGAGCCTTCTGAGGTCGACCACGAGCAGTCCGGTCTCCGGGCCCGAGATCCGCTCCAGCGCCGTCTCGAGCTCCGGTCCCGAGGCCAGATCCAGCTCACCGGCGACCGTGATCACCGCCGATTGGCCCTCGTTGCGCGTCTCTACACGAAAATCGGTTGGCACCTTGGGCCGAGCCTATCGATCTGCGGGGGGACGTGCTGGGCCTGAAGTCCGGGCGCGGACCTGCCGGAGTTGGGCGGCCGCAGAGCTCGGTTGGCACGCCCATCCGGGCCGGGCGGTCTCCCCCGGGGCCCCCCGGTTATCAGCGGCGCGTGACCGATCTCGCCTTCCTCGGCACCGGTGTCATGGGCTTGCCTATGGCGGGGAACCTGCGGGATGCGGGATTCACCCTGCAGGCCGCGCCCCAGCCGCAATCCGGCTAGTCGCCCCACCGGGGACGACGCACTAATCGTCCAGGCCCAGGCGGTCCTCCGTGAGCTCTCGCAGGCGCAGCACCGACTTGCGCAGCAGTCGCGACACCTGCATCTGCGAGACGCCGACGCGCCGCGCGATCTCGGCCTGGGTCAGATCCTCGCCGAAGCGCAGGTACAGGATCCGCCGTTCGCGCTCGGGCAGTCGCGCCGCGGCCGCGAACACCGTCGCCTGGTCGTCGACCAGGCCCAGGCGCCCATCCTCGTCGCCGAGGGCGTCCAGTCGCCGGGCGGTCTCGTCGTTGCCCGACCGGGGCGCATCGAGCGACACCGTGTCGTAGGCCTCGCCGGTCTGGAGTCCGTCGAGCACCTCCTCGTCGGAGAGCTCGAGGTACTCCGCGAGCTCGCCCACCGTGGGCGACCGGCCCTGGCGCGAGCCTACCTCGCGGCGCGCGTCTGAGATCTTGCGCGCCAGCTCCTGAGCGCTGCGGTCCACGTGCAGAGCCCAGGAGCTATCCCGGAAGTAGCGCTTGATCTCGCCGACGATCGTGGGCACCGCGAACGAGCTGAAGGCAAAGCCCCGGGTGGGGTCAAACCGCTCCACCGCCTTGACCAGCCCGAGGCTGGCGACCTGGACGAGATCGTCGTAGGGCTCGCTGGATCCCGCGTAGCGGCGGGCGAGCTTGCGGGCGAGCGGCAGGAACCGCTCGATCAAGGCATCCCTCGCCCGAACATCGTGCCGCCGGAACCACCGATCGAAGAGCTCCGGAGAGCCCACGGCCATCTCCGATGGGGATGTGACCATCGTGATCGACCTCCCTGAGTCGCAGACAGATCCCAATTTTCGTTCTACCACAGCTCTCCGGAGCGCAGAACGCATCGTCATCTTCTGTACAGGCTTGTTGCGAAGAGCATTCTCATCGTGGTGTTATCGACCTCTTAACGCCCTCGCCGACACTGACGGTCGCAAGATGAGCGAGCCGGTCCGATCCAATCAGCGGGTCGCCGCTGCCCACGCGACTCGGAGACGACTACGGCCGCCACGGCCGCCCTCACGGCTGCGTCATCTGACGGCCGGCGGCACCGAAGGCAACGAGCGTCTGACGGTGTTGACGAGCCTTGTCCTGATCGTGCTGCTGGCAGTCCTGGGGGTGACGATCGTGAGGATCGGGCAACTGCTCTGGCTGCATCTCTTCCTGGGCCTGGTGCTGCTGGGTCCGGTGGCCCTGAAGCTGGCGAGCACCGGCTACCGGTTCGTTCGCTACTACACGTTCGATCCGGCCTATCGCCGCGAGGGCCCTCCGGCCCCGGGCCTGCGTGCGCTGGGGCCGCTGGTGGTGGCCTCGACGCTCGCCGTATTCGGCACCGGGGTGGTGTTGCTGATCCTGGGTCCGAGCTCGCGCCAGCCGCTCGTGTTGCTGCACAAGGTCACGTTCTTCGCCTGGATCGCGTTGACTGGCCTGCACGTGGTCGGCCACCTGCCCGAGATCGGGCGCTACGTCCGCACCGCTCGGACCTCGCGCCGGGAGATCATGGCGCGGCGCACGTGCCACCAGAGCGAGGGCCACACCGAGCGCGCACCCCGCACCGAGCGCCGCCGGCGACCGGGGCCACCGGCTAGGAACGGGCTCCCCGGCCGGGGTGGCCGCGCGCTGTCGTTGTCGGTGGCGCTGATCGGCGGGCTCGTGCTGGCGGGGGCTCTGGTGCCGCAGTTTCACGTGTGGACCCATTGAGCGTTTCCTGCCGGCGCAGGCGCAGCGCCAGGGTCGGGCAGGCGCTGACCGCCTTGCGGGCCAGCCGCTCGAGCGCCGGCGGAACCGGCGCGCCATCGATTATCGGGTAGCCCCAGTCGTCAAGCTGGATGTGCTCGGGCAGCAGCTCGGCGCACAGCCCGTGGGCTTCGCAGGCGATCGGGTCGACCTCGATGCGCAACATCTTCACCGTACCCGGCTGCGCGCTCTCGGGGTCATGAGCAGCGGCCGGCGTTCGCAGGCGTCGCACGGCCCATGCTGTGCGTGGTCGGCGAAGTCCTCGGCGAACACCGACAGAGCGCTGGTCACGAATCGCGACACGCCGTCGGGGTGCGCGCAGGCCCCGCGCCCGGCGACCAGGCCCGCCCATCGGCGGATGTCGTGAAGCTGATTGCCGCGGGCGGTGCCTTGCGCCACCTTCGCCAGCGCGGAGCCGATCGCCGACAGCCCATGCGTGCACGGGCCGCACTGGCCGGAGCCCTGCGAGGCCATCCAGCCGGCCACCCGCGTCACCTCGGCGACCGGACAGGCGCTCTGGGGCAGCCCCACGATCACGCCGGGGCCCAGCGAGGCTCCCAGCGGTTGCAGACCGGCCCGTGACAGGCGCACGTGATGGGCGTCGGCGGCGCTCACCCAGGTGCCGGCATAGCCCCCGAACAGGAAGGCTCGGGCGGGCTCGTTCAGCCCCCCGGCGCTCGTCAGCGCATTGCGCAGGCTCGATCCGTAGGTGGTCTCGTACACGCCGGGAGCGGCCACGCATCCGCTCAGGGTGATCAGGACCGACCCGGGCTCCTCGGCGGTCCCGAGCTCACGAAACCAGCGCGCACCCCGGCGGGCGATCAGTGCAGTCTGGGCGAGCGTCTCGGGATTGGCGACCAGGGTGGGCCGGCGGTCCACCCCTCGTTCGGTGATCCGGGGCGGGACATGAGTCGGCTTGGCGGCGCCGCTGTTGAGGAAGTTGACGATCGCGGTCTCCTGGCCGGCGACATAACCGGGCGGTATCTCGACGATCGATGTGGGCACGCCGCTTGGCCCCAGGTCCGGCCGCTCGGCGAGCGCCAGCTCGATCGTCTCGATCGCGGTCAGGGATGTCTCCTCGACCGCCACCACGATCTCGCGGGCTCCGAGCGTCCGCGCGCAGGCCAGCGCCCCGTCGAGCACGAGGTGGGGGAGCGACTGCAGCAGCATCAGGTCCTTGACGCTCATGGGCTCGCTCTCACAGCCGTTGACCACGGCCACGGCATCACCGCGGGCTCGGCGTACGGCTTCGAGCTTGCGGCCGAGCGGGAAACCGCCTCCGCCGCGCCCTCGGAGCGCGGCGCGGGCGAGCTCGCCGATCAATGCGTCGCCGTGGCGGCCCAGCGCCGGCATCTCTCCATGGACGAGCCGGTGCTGTCGGTAGGGCATCGGCTCGGCGGTCGCCTCGGTCAACAGACGAGGCAGGCTCACGTCGCGCCTCCCCGCGAGCGGGTGGCGGGCGCCAGCAGTGACGCGGGAGTTCCGGACCGCCGCGCCCAGTTCTTGCCCAGCGGGCCGACCGGAAGCCAGGCCAGCAGGGCCGCCGCGAACACGGCGGCGCCTCCGAGCGCGCCCAGACGCAGGCGCAGGTGAGAGGGCCAGCCAATGGTCACGCGCGCGACGACGCTGGCCAGCACCGCCGCCGTGCAGCCGACGGAGATCGCCATCATCCAGGTCTGGCGGACGTCGCTCCCGGTTCCAAAGCCATGGACGAGAGCGATCGGCCACGATGCGTAGGCCAGCCAGTGCACGGCCCGCCACGTCCCGTAGCCGAGCTGCGCCCGGAGCAGGCTGGTGATGAGGACCGCGAGCAGGAGATCGAAGCTGACCGCGCCCAACCCCAGCCACAGGGGGCGATAGCTGCTCACGAAGGGCACGACCGCATCGAGCCAGCCGACCGGGGCGAAGCTGTCGAGCACGGAGGTGGCGATGTGGATGACCAGGAAGGCCATCGCCAGCAGCGAGCTGGTCCGATGCAGACCGTCGACGGTGAAGCGCGGCCACCGGCTGGTCTGAAAGCGCCCGATGGAGACGATGCCCAGGATCACGCTCAGGGTCAGCAGCACCAGCGAGACCACGCCGGTGGACCGGGTCAGGTACCAGTAGTCGCTGGGCCCGGCGGTCGCAGCGGCGAAGCTGGGACCGATGCTCATCGCGGCCACCCGCCCTGGATCCGGACACCCCCGTCGACCGACACCAGCCGCGCCGGAAGGGCCTGCTCCTCCAGCCACCGCGGAGCTCGCTCGCCGAGCACGATGGCCGCGGTGGAGGCGATGTTGGCCTCGGCGCAGCTGGCAGCGGCCACGCTGACGGTGAGCCACCCCGGGTCCACGGGCTGGCCGTCACGCGGATCGAGGATGTGGTGCATCGGCCGGCCGTTGTGCAGCCAGCGCCGGACGGCGATGCTGGACGTGGCCAGTCCGCCTGACCGGATCGACACGGTCTGTCCAGGAGCGTCGGCAGTCGACCGATGGTCCTCGGTGACGTGGACGGGCCAGCCATGCGCCGGACCGGGCCCCTGCGTCGCGATGTCGCCCCCCAGCCCGATCAGGATTCCCCCCTCGGTCGCGCGCCCGGCGGCCCGGGCGGCGCGATCGGCGGCCAGCGCCTTGGCGGTGGCGCCCAGATCGAGGCGCACGCCCGCCGGCACGCGGACCGCGGGCGGGTCGGTGGCGAGCTGCACCGCGGGCCAGCGCGGACGCCGGCGCCGGGTCACCTTCAGGCGGGGCCGGCCACGCAGGGGCGCGTTCCCGGGAACGGGCGTCAGCTCGTGCCAGTCCCGGTCATAGCCGGCTTGCAGCAGGCTCTCGCCGACGGTGGGATCGACCGCGCCGCCGGAGATCTCGGCCGCTCGCAGCCCCAGCTCGATCGCTTCCAGGAGGAGGGGGCTGATCTGCACCCAGGCCCCCTGGCTGGCGTTGACCCGGGTGAGCTCGGAATCGGAACGGAAGCGGCTGGCCGCCCTGTCCATGGCTTCGATCTCGCGTTCGGCAGCCTCGCGAGCCAGCCTCCGATCCGCGCCGTGAACCCGCAGCACGGCGGTCGTTCCCAGTGCCTCCCACTGATCGGCCGCGGACGCCGCCGGTCGCTGGGCGGCCCGCACCGCGCTCACGATCCGCCGGAGACGACCGGGGCGGGGGCCGGAGCGGGCGCCGCGGCCGGAGCGGGCGCCGCGGCCGGAGCGGGCGCGGAGGTCGGCGGCTCGGAGGGCGGGCTCAAGGCGCCCCCTCGGGCGTGGGCTCCCGAATGGCGGCGGTGCGCGGCCGCTCTGGACCGCGCCCGTTCAGACTGCGTATGGGAATGCTTGCTGTCTCTCGCCGTCGCCGGGTGGGGGACGACTCTGGCGGCCGGGGTGGCGGCGCGGGCGTGGCCGGGGAAGGCGCGCGAAGCGAACTCGGCCAGCCCGACCGTGAGCGCGACCATCGCGCCGATCAGGCCACGATTGGCCAGCCGCAGCCGCCGGAGGCCGGCGTCGCGCTGGGCAGGGGTCAGGGAACGCGGTGCATTGCTCACCCTCGTCACTTTGACCCCTCTGCCTAAAGACGCATTTATCTACGCGTGAGAACTCTCTTTAGGGCCGTTTGCAGCGTCGAAGCCCATCTTATGATGGGCACGTGAGTCATATCGTCGTGATCGAGGACGAGCCGGGGATCGTCGATTTCATCGATCGCGGGCTCAGCGCCCGGGGCTTCTCGGTGCGCGTCGCGCTCGACGGCGGCCGAGGGCTCGACCTGGCGCTCGAGGAGAACGTGAGCCTGGTCGTGCTCGACCTGATGCTGCCCGTCCGCAGCGGCATGGAGGTGCTCGCCGAGCTGTTCGGACGCCGCCCCGGCCTGCCGGTGATCGTGCTCACCGCCCGGGGCGAGATCGAGGATCGGGTCGACGGCCTTCAGGCGGGCGCGGTCGACTACGTCGTCAAGCCGTTCGCGCTCGCCGAGCTCGAGGCCCGCATCCGCGCGCAGCTGCGCACGGCTCGGCAGGCCCCGACGACGACGCTGCGCCGCTCCGGGCTGGAGATCGACCTGCTGGCCCGCCGGGTCAGCAGCGATGGGCATCCGGTCCACCTGTCCAACACCGAGTTCGAGCTGCTCGCCTACTTCATGCACAACGCCGGACACGTGCTGTCCCGCCAGCAGATCCTGGGGGCGGTCTGGGGCTATGAGCACAATCCGGGGACGAACGTGGTGGATGTCTACATCGGCTACCTGCGTCGCAAGCTGCGCGCGGCTGGCCGCGACGATGCGATCAAGACCGTCCGTTCACGGGGCTATCTGTTCGAGGATCGGGCTTGACTCGCCGCTGGGTTCGCGGCTGGAGCCTGCAATGGCGGCTCGTGGCCTGGGTAACCGGGGTCCTGCTCGTGGCCTCGGCGGCCATCTTCCTGGTCATCTACGAGCAGACGGGGAGCCAGCTGCGCTCGCAGATCGACTCCGACGTGGTCGGCGACACCAATCAGCTCTCGCAGGCGGTCAGAGACTTCAGGCCGGACTCGGCGCGCGACGTGCTCACCGGTATTCGCCGCTACGTCCGGGCCCAGCCGTTCACCGGCACCTCGTCGCTGCTGTTCGCGGTGGTGCCCGGCGCCGGAACGGTCAGCAATCATCCAGAGCTGTTCGCCGACGAGCGGCCCGACGACGGTGAGACCGGGGCCGAGCAGGCGCACGAGAACCAGCTCAGCCACGCGGTCTTGAGCGGACCTCTCGGGCTCAGCACCAGGCAGGTCCCCGACACTGGGCCGATGCGCGTCGACGAGCGGCTGGTGACGGCCGGTCGCCTGCCGGTGCGCGTCGGCGCCGGCGAGGCGCTGATCGTCGTCACCCGCGCCCAGCGCAGCATCGCACGCTCGTTCGTGATCGCCGGCGCCGTCGCCGTGGTGCTCGCCCTGCTCGCCTCCTACCTTGCGGGAGCGTCTGTGTCGCTGCCGCTGCGGCGCATGGCCAGGGTGGCGACCCGCGTCGACGAGGGCGATCTGCGCCCCCGGATGCGGCCGCCGGACTCAGCCAGTGCCGAGATCCGCGTGCTGGCCGAGTCCTTCAACCACATGCTCGACCGCCTGGGGCAGGCCTTCGCGGCCCAGCGGGGGTTCATCGCCGACGCCTCCCACGAACTGCGCACGCCGATCACGGTGATCGCCGGCCAGCTCGAGGTCCTCGCGGCCCAAGAGCATCCCTCTCCCGATGAGGTCCGGCGCGTCCAGCGGCTGGTGTCGGCCGAGATAGCGCGCACGTCGCGCCTGGTCGATGACATGTTGGTGCTCTCACGCTCGGAGCAGGGCGATTTCCTGCGCCCGGAGGAGATCGAGCTGCCCGGCTTCGTTGCCGACCTGTGGGCCGGGGTCAGCATCGGCGCCGAACGCCGCTTCGATCTCTCCGAGGTTCCCCGGGCCACGCTGACCGCAGATCCCGACCGGCTGGCCCAGGCGCTGCGCAACCTGATCGGCAACGCGATCGACCACACCGACGTGCCGGACGGGCGCGTCGCCCTCGAAGTGCGACTGCTCCCGGGGGGGTGGGTGCGCTTCTCGGTCAGCGATGACGGGCCGGGGATCGATCGCGACCAGCGCGAGCGCATCTTCGAGCGCTTTCACCGGACCGATGAGTCGCGCAGCCGGGCCGCCGGAGGGGCGGGGCTCGGTCTGGCGATCGTGCAGGCGATCGCCCGGGCGCATGGCGGGCACATACGAGCGTCGAGCTCGCCGCTGGGCGGAGCCAGGTTTGAGCTCGTGCTGCCCTGGGCACGTTTAGTCCCCCGGCCCGGCGTCGAGCAGGAGCTCCTCGGGACTTGACGTCCGCGGCAGTTCCCCCGGCTCGCCGCCGCCTGATCTGAATCGCCGCGGCCGCTGACCGTTCAGACCGAGAGGATGAGACGGAGCGAGTTGATCACCTGAGTGGGGTCAAACCCGCCGGCGCCGGCAAAGCGAGTCGCGCTCAGCTGGATCAGGGGTCCGGAGCGCGTTTGCACGAGTAGCACCTGCCCGAAGTGCGGCCCGTTGCTGTTTGACCCGCGCTCGGTGATCAGCTTCGCGGCGCGGGCGCCGCCGACGCGCGCCGGGGTTGTCGTCAGCGAGCTCACTCGCAGGGTCGGCGCGGCGTATTTCTCGGTGCTCTTGAGCGTGTCGATCAGGTCTGGAATCGTCGTGCCGGTCACGCTCGGGTGCGCGTAGTAGATGACCTCGACCCGGCTGCCACGCCCCCCGTCGAGCCGGTTGTCTGGCTCCAGGTCGTGATCGTCCGCCCGTCGGCTGTCGGTCCGACCGTGAATCGCAGCCATCCCGAGGGAGCGGCGACCGAGTACTCCGGTCCGGTGTAGGTGGTGAAGCTGCCGCGGGGCGTCGAGCCCGGGATCCGCACCTGCGCCTCACCACCACCGCAGGCGGTCACGGCCCAGGCGGTGAGGAGCGCCAGCATGCTGAGCAGGAGGGCTTTCATTGCTTGCAGATCACAGCCTGCCACGTCTGGCCCGGATTCTTCACCCAGCCGGGCTGATAGGTCTGGCTCTGCCGGCTGACGGTCGTCTGGCCGCCCCCGCCGACGTCGGCGATCTCGAGCTTGAGGCCGGCCCCTCCCTGCGAGCGGGTCAGCCTGTACGGTTGCACGCGCTCGCTGCCCTGGGTGGCGATCTGGTGGCTGAGCTGCGAGATCTCGGTTTGGCTGCTCGACGGATTCAGCAGCGAAACGAGCGCGTCCTTCGCGGTCGGATCGTTGGCGAGATTGAGCGTGCCGGTGTACTGGTAGCCGAGTCCCGTACCGTCGTTGACGTTCAGGTTGAGCGCCTTGGTCAGCCGGGAGAAAGCTCCGGACCGGAGGCGGCCGTCCCCTCGTCCACGAGGTGTGCGTCAGGACGCGACTCGGCCCGCATGAGCCGCGTAGCGCTGGACCGCCGGCGAGCTCCGGTCGTCGGAGAGCAGGTCGAGCACCGCCTTCTCCAGCCGCGCTCGGCGCCGGTCGTCGGGGCCCTCGAGGGCGCCGAGCCGATCCAGCTCGCCGCCGATCGTCCAACCCGACAGGTAGCGGTCGAAGACGCGCGGGTCGATGTACGAGCGCCGGGCGACCGCCGGGGTATTGCCCAGGACTTGCGCGACCCCGCGCACGGCGCCGTCGATGGCGCGCTTGCGGGCGCCCTTGGTGGCGGCGCCGCGTCCGTCGGCGGCGACCGACACCGCCGCCAGCACGGTGGCGTTCCAGGTCCGAAAGTCCTTGGCGCTGTAGCCCTGTCCGATCAGGGCCTTGAGGTAGTCGCTGATCTGCTCTGAGCGCACGCTGTGCCAGATCCGCCGCTCGCGATAGGCCAGGAGATGCTCGCCGCCCGAGCGCCGCCGCTTGAGCGCGCGCACGACGTCGCCGGCCAGCGGGTCCCGGACGGCCTGGACGCGGCGGATGCCGCCCTTGCCGAGATAGTCGAACACGACCTCGTCGGCGCTGACGCTGACGTCGTCCCGGGTCACGGTGGCCAGGCCCACTCCACCGTCGTCGTCGGCGTACTGCTCGCTCCCGATCCGGAACAGTCCGACGTCGAGCAATCGCACGGCGCAGGCCAGGACGCGGGTGGCGTCCAGCTCCCCGCTGCCCCGCAGGTCGCCGAGCAGCCGCCGTCGCAGCCTCGGCAGCCGCTCGGCAAAGTCGACCATGTGGTCGAACTTCTCACGGTCACGAAGCTCGCGCCAGCGCGGGTGATAGAGGTACTGCCGCCGCCCGGCGGCATCGACGCCCGTGGCTTGGAGGTGACCCAGCGGATCGGGGCAGATCCACACTTCGCCCCACGCCGGCGGGATTGCCAGCGCCTTGATTCGCAGGAGCTCCTCGGGGTCCCTCAGCGGCCGGCCGGAGGCATCGGTGTAGCTGAAGCCCCTACCCCGGCGCTGCCGCCCCAGCCCGGGCCCCGAGCAGTCAGAGCGCCGTAGACGGGCCCGCCGGGGGCGGGCATCGATGACGCCGGTCGAGCCGCTCATGAACCAAGGTCACGGAAGCGCTCGGTCATGCGCGAGTCGCCGTCGTCGTGCTCGGCCTCGGGCTCGTCCTTCTCGTCCTCTTCCTGGTTGCGGGCCAACGTCGTGGCGTTCGCCTCCTGGACCACCCCTTCCAAGAAATGGCGCAGGCTTTCCTCCACACCCTCGTGAACCCCGGTGACCTGAACCTGTTCGGACTTGAGCTCCACCTCGTCCCAGTCCCCGCCGCCCAGCAACGTGACCGTCCGTTCGAACACTCCCCGCCAGGGATCGGTCAGTTCGCCTGACAAGGCCACCACGAGCGTGCCCTTGTCGACCTGGGCACTGCTCCAATCGAGCCGAGGAGTCTCGTCGGACTCCCCCGTGTGTTCGGGCTCTTCTGCCATCCTGGGACCTCGGGTAGTGAAGTGAGCTGGTTGTCAGGTACCCCGAGCGCGCGCTGACCAACCCGGGCGCGAGCTACCACCCGGGCGCGAGCTACCACCCGGGCGCCACCCGCTTCCCAGGGCGGCCGGCTGCGCTCAGTCCTCGGAAGAGCCGGCGACGACGATCGTCACATCGCAGAGGGCATGGTCGGTCACCCGCTGCGACACGCTCCCGAGCAGGAAGCGCTTCGGGCCGATCATCCGCCTGCTCCCCACGACGATGAGCTCGGCTTGGACCTCCGCGGCCAGGTCCAGCAGAGCGATGGCGGGCCCGGTGCGGGCACTCCTGGTCTCGACCTGCTCCGCGTCGACTCCGGCATCCAGGCACAGCTGCCTGGCCTGGGCCAGGATCTCCTCGTCCTCCTCCTTCCGGCTGAGCTTCCTGGATGGATCCGGGGACGATCCCGGAGGCCCGGCCAGCCGGTGGTGAGGCGATCCGGGCTCGTCGGCGTGGAGCACCACCACTCTCGATCCGAGCGCAGCGGCCAGCCCGGCCGCCCGCTTCACCGCAAGCACCGCCTCCCGGGACCCATCCGTGCCGACCACGATCGTGCTGTACACGAGTCCTCAGCCTCCCAAATCGGAGCCCGTCAGGCGCTGTCCTTGACGTGTTCGGCGGGCTGAGCAGCGGGCTCGGCGAGCCCGGATTCCGCCTGACCGGCCTGGCGTCCGCGGAGCCGAAGCCGGCGCCGGGCCGGGGTGGGGAGCCTTTCGGCCCGGAACACCATCGGCGAGTTGCTGAGCAGGACCACTCCGCTCATCATGATGGCCAGGCTGATCACCCCGAGGGCGATAGCCACCGGGCCCGAGCGCAGATGCTCGCCGAACAGGCCGATGCCGATCACGATGCTGGCCAGGGGGTCGATTCCGCAGAACGCCGCCTGGGCCGCCGCGACCGAGCCTCGCTCGAACGCCTTGCCCGCGAGGATCACGGCGATCGCCCCGGTGATCGCGAGGGCGTAAGGAGTCCAGGACGTCATCAGCGCCACGATGCCGTGATGGGTCAGGGTGTCGACCACCACCTTCACCAGCGCGGCCGTGACGGCGAAGGTGACGGCCGCGGCAACCCCGAAGTACATAGCCGGCCGCGGCCCATAGCTCACCCGGCCGAGCTGCGCTGCCCCGAGGATGATCACGGACGCGATCACGCCGGTGACGACCCACGCCAGGGTCCCGGCGTAGTCCCGCCCGCCTGAGGGCGCGCTGGCCAGGAGGAACCCCCCGACGCCGACCACCAGCCCTCCGGCGCCCAGCCACTCCTGGCGGCCGAGGCGTTGCCGGAACCAGACGACCAGGATGACCAACACGAACAGCAGCTCGGACGCCATGACGGGCTGGACGGTGGCCAGCTCTCCGTTGGCCAGGGCGGCCGCCTGCAGCAGGAAAGAACCGACCATGGCCAGGATCCCGAGGATCCAGACCGGCTGGCGGACCAGGCCGGCGACGAAGCCGAGTCCCGATCCGGTGCGAGTCGGGACCCCCTGCGCCCCCTGCTTCTGCAGGATCGAGGACACCGCGTTGCACAGGGCGGCGGCCAGAGCGAAACCGATCACGAGCGCCATGGCTCAACCCGCCAGTGGCGACGGAATTAAGCTTGGCCACCACGACACTCCTGGTAGGACCATCTGACGCCTGCATCGCACGGGATCGGCTCTCCCCTCCGACGCCCTGATCAAGCGGCAATTCTATTCGGTAGAGACGGTCGGCGCCGGACGTGCGGGCTCCCGCGTGCGAGATACTGTGGCTCGTGGCCGACGCCGTCTACACCTCCAAGCTGGCCGAGACCCTGGCTCCCGACGTGCTGGCGCGGTTTCAGAGCTACGTCCGGATCGATACCCAGTCAGAGCGTGATCGCAAGCAATCGCCGAGCACCCCCGGGCAGCTCGAGCTGGGCCGCCGGCTGGTGAGCGAGCTCGCCGCGGCCGGACTCGAGGACGCCGAGCTGGACGACAACGGCTACGTGACGGCGACGCTGCCCGGCAACGGCGGCACCGGCGGCAACGGCGGCACCGGCGGCCCGGTGATCGGGTTGATCGCCCACATGGACACCAGCCCGGACGCGCCCGGCGCCGGGATGGAGCCGCTCGTCCACCGTGACTACCAGGGCGACGTCATCGAGCTGCCGCGCCACGGAACCCGGCTCGATCCCGAGTCGATCCCCGAGCTCGCCGGTCAGCGTGGTCAGGACATCGTCACCTCGAGCGGTGACACGCTGTTGGGCGCCGACGACAAGGCGGGGGTGGCCGAGATCGTCGCCGCGGTCGCCCATCTGTCGTCGCACCCCGATCTCCCGCGCCCGACGCTCAAGGTCGCCTTCACGCCAGACGAGGAGATCGGCGAAGGGGCCACCTTGTTCGACATCGAGCGCTTCGGCGCTCTCTGCGCCTACACGCTGGACGGCTCCGCGCTGGGCGAGCTCCAGGACGAGACCTTCTCGGCCGAGGAGGCGATCGTCTCGATCGACGGCGTCGACGTGCACCCCGGGCAGGCGACCGGCAAGCTGGTCAGTGCCCTGCGCCTGGCCGCGCAGGTGGTGGCGGCGCTGCCGTCAGACCGGCTGACTCCGGAGACGACCGCGGACCGCGAGGGCTTCATCCATCCCTACTCGCTCACTGCGACCGCCGCGGGGGCGGAGATCCGCTTCATCCTGCGCGACTTCGATGACGATCGCCTGCGCGAGCACGCCGAGCTGCTGGAGCGCACGGCACGCCAGGTGGTGGAGCGCGAGCCCCGAGCCCGGCTTCGGATCGACGTGCGCCGCCAGTACAGCAACATGCGCGTCTATCTCGAGCCCCTGCCCGAGATCGTCGAGGCCGCCGAGGCGGCGCTCCGCGCTGAGGGCATCGAGCCGGTGCGCCACCCGATTCGCGGCGGGACCGACGGCTCGCGGCTGAGCGAGATGGGGCTGCCGACGCCCAACCTGTTTGCCGGGGGACACGATTTCCATTCGGTGCGCGAGTGGGTATCGGTCCAGGACATGGCGGCCGCGGCGGCCACGATCGTTCGCCTGGCCGAGGTCTGGAGTCGCATCGGGGCCGGCGGCGACGTGGCGGCCCCACCGGCGCAAGCCCCGCCGACCCCCGGGGCGCAGGCGAGATGAGCCCGGTCGGAGAAGCCTCTCTGGCCTCCCTGGATGGCGAGATCATGCCCGCGGCCGAGACGATGATCCCGGCCACCGACGAGGGCCTGATCCGGGGTGACGGTGTGTTCGAGGTGATCCGCGTCTATGACGGGCTGCCCTACGCGCTGGAGGAGCATCTGGCGCGCCTGAACCGCTCGGCCACCAACCTGCGGCTGCCGCTGGACTCGGAGGCGGTCCGTGCCGACGCCAACCGGCTGCTGGCCCACGCGGGCGCGGGCCCCGACCACGAGTGCCTGCGGATCGTGATCACTCGCGGCGGCCGCCGGCTGCTGCTCACCGAGCCGCTGCCGCCCACCCCGGAGAGCGTGAGGCTGGGATCGGTCACCTACGCCCCGACGCGGATCCTCGATCAGATCAAGTCGCTCTCGTACGCCGCCAACATGCTGGCCAGTCGCCTGGCTCGCGAGCAGGGCTTCGACGAGGCCCTGCTGGTGACTCCCCACGGTCGCGTCCTGGAGGCGCCCACGAGCTCGATCTTCTGGGTGAAGGACGAGCAGATCCGGACGCCGCCGCTCGAGGACCACATCCTGGCGTCGATCACCCGGGCCGTGGTCCTGGAGGTCACCGGCGCCCGCGAGGAGGCATGCACGCTTGACCTGCTGGCGGCCGCGGACGAGGTGTTCCTGGCCTCGACGACACGGGAAGTTCAGCCGGTGACGGCGATCGACGAGCACCGCTTCGACGGCCGCAGGCCGGCCACCGAGAGCATCCGGGCGGCGGTCCTCGCGCGGATCCGTTCGGAGCTGCATCCCTGAGGGTCCTCACCGTCATCGGCAACCGCCCGCAGTTCATCAAGGCCGCGGCGGTCTCGCCCCAGCTGCGCTCACACCACGAGGAGGTCCTGGTCCACACCGGCCAGCACTTCGACGACCGGCTATCGGCGATCTTCTTCGCCGAGCTCGGTCTGCCCGCCCCCGATCGCGAGCTCGGGGTGGCGCTGGGCTCGGCCAGCTCGCAGACCGCCCGCATGCTGGCGGCGCTGGAGCCGGTGCTCGCGGACGTTGCGCCCGACGTCGTGCTGGTCTACGGGGACACGAACTCGACCTTGGCCGGGGCGCTGGCCGGCGCCCAGGGGGCGGTACCGGTCGCCCATGTGGAGGCGGGCATGCGCTCGTTCGACCGCTCGATGCCCGAGGAGCTGAACCGGCTTCTCGTCGACCACGCCAGCTCGCTGCTGCTGTGCTCGACCGAGGTGGCGATCGCAAACCTGCGCCGCGAATCGGTGGCCGGGATCGCCGAGCTGGTCGGCGACGTCATGGTCGACGTCGCCCTGGTCACCCAGCCCCACGCCCGCAAGCGTGACGATCTCGTCCGAGCGCGCGGGATCGAGCCCGGAGAGTACGTGCTGGCCACCGCGCACCGGGCCGGCAACGTCGACGATCCGGTGCGCCTGCGGCGCCTCGTGCACCTCCTCGAGGCGATTCCGCTGCCCGTGCTCGTGCCCTTGCACCCGCGCACGGAAGCTCGGCTGAAGGAGACCGGGCTGCTCACGCAGCTGCGCCGCGCCCAGCGGGTGGTGGTGACCGAGCCGCTCGGCTATTTCGAGCTCACCGCGCTGCTCTGTCACGCCCGTGCCGTCCTGACTGACTCCGGCGGCCTGCAGAAGGAGGCTTATCTGGCCGCCGTGCCCTGCGTCACTCTCAGGGCCAGCACCGAATGGACGGAGACCGTGGAGGGGGGCTGGAACGTTCTCGTCGATCTCGACACCGCCGCCAGCCTGGCGGCCCTGGAGCGCCCGGCGCCGGCGGCTCACCCGCCTCTGTACGGCGACGGGCACGCCGGTCAACGCGTGGTGAACGCCCTTACACTCCTGCCCCGATGACCCTGGACGCCACAGATCGCATAGCCGGCGAGGGGGCGCTGCGAATCGGCGTGGCCGGACTGGGCTACTGGGGTCCCAACCTGGCGCGAAACTTCGCCGCGATCCCCGGCTGCGAGCTCGCCTACTGCTGTGACCCCGATCCGGCGGCTCGGGAGCGGGTGACGCGGATGTTCCCGGGAGCCCGGGCGGCCGCAGACCTCGACGAGCTGCTCGCCGATCCCGAGCTGGACGCCGTGGCGCTGGCCACGCCCGTTCCCAGTCACGCGGCGCTCGCCGCCCGCGTGCTCGAGGCCGGAAAGCACTGCTTCGTCGAAAAGCCGCTCGCGCAATCGGTCGCCGACGCTCAGCGCGCCGCCGACGCGGCCCGGCGCAGCGATCGGGTGCTGATGGTCGGGCACCTGCTCGAATACCACCCCGGCGTCCGCAAGCTCAAGGATCTGGCCGATTCCGGCGAGCTCGGCGACGAGATCTACTACATCTACGGCAACCGCTTGAACCTCGGCAAGCTCCGGGCCGACGAGAACGCGCTCTGGAGCCTCGGCGCTCACGACGTGTCGGTGGTCCTGTACCTGGCGGGTGAGGAGCCCACGGAGGTCACCGCCCACGGTGAGAGCTACGTGCGGCCGGGCGTCCAGGACGTCGTGTTCTGCTTCTTGCGCTTCCCATCCGGGCTGGTCGCCCACCTGCACCTCTCGTGGCTGGACCCCCACAAGGAACGGCGCTTCACGGTCGTCGGATCGCGCCGGATGGCGACCTTCGACGACATGGAGCTCGAGCGCAAGCTGACCATCTACGACAAGGGTTTCGACGAGGACGCGCGGAGCTACGGCGAGTACATCACCCGCAGCGGGGACATCTTCTCGCCCCAAGTCCCCAATCTTGAGCCCTTGCGGGTGGAGTGCGAGCACTTCGTCGCCTGCGCTCGTACCGGACAGACCCCGCTCTCGGACGGAGCCGACGGGGTGCGCGTGGTGAGCGTGCTCGAGCAGCTGCAGCGGTCGCTTGACGAGGTCCACGGCCCGGCGGTCCTGGGTGGCGGCTGAGTCTCCGCCTCGAGATCTCGGCGGCGCCTTCGTATCGCCCGCGGCCCGGATCGCCGCCGAGGTGGCGCTGGCTCCCGGTGCCGTCGTCTACGCGGACGCGCGCGTGGGAGCGGGTACGAGCGTCGGCGCGGGGGCGGTGATCCACGCGGGCACGGTGATCGGCCGGGGGTGCGTGGTCGAGGACGGAGCCGTGCTGGGCAAGCGCCCGCGACTTCGCCCCGAGTCGAGCGCCGCGGGCGCGGTGGGGCCGCTCGAGATCGCCGACGGCGCCACGATCTGCTGCGGCGCCGTCGTCTATGCGGGGGCCCACCTGGGCGCGGGCACGATCATCGGTGACCAGTCCCAGGTGCGCGAGCGCGCCGTGGTCGGCGAGCGCTCCGTGCTGGGGCGGGGTTCGACGATTGACTTCGACTGCCGGGTCGGCGAGCGGGTGCTGATACAGACCCTGGCCTACCTGACCGGCGGCTCGTTGGTTGACGACGACGTGTTCATCGGCCCGGGAGTCGTGACCACCAATGACGACTCGATGGGCCGCCACGCCCGGGGCGAGCCGCTGCGGGGGCCCGTGCTCGGGCGGGCCTGCCGAGTGGGCGCCGCCGCGGTCCTGACCCCGGGGGTGGTGATCGGCGAGGAGGCATTCGTAGCCGCGGGGGCCTTGGTGACCAGGGATGTCGCCCCCCGCGAGGTCGTGATGGGAGTTCCGGCCCGGCCAGTCCGTCAGGTCGCCGACGCCGATCTGCTCGAGCGCTGGCGCTAGCGGCGCGACCGCTGACCGCGTCAGGCGAGGGTGGCGGACATGTCACTGCGGGTGCCCGTCAAGATGACCTGGTCGCGACCCGGGCCGACTCCGATCAGGGCGACGGGAACGCCGACGTAGTCGGCGATGAACTGCAGGTAGTCACGCGCGGAGGGCGGCAGCTCCTCCTCGCTGCGGCACCCGCCGAGGTCGTCGTCGAACCCGGGCAGCTCGATGTACTCGCCGGCGGCGTGGTGCAGGACCGTCTGGTGATAGGGGAAGTAGTCGAACTCTGCTCCTTCGGCGCCTCGGTAGCGCACGCACACCCGGATCGGATCGAAGCCCGCCAGCACGTCGAGCTTGGTGATCGCCAGCGAGGTCAGCGAGTTCAGCCGGGCCGCGTAGCGCAACGCCACCAGGTCCAGCCACCCTACCCGCCGGGGCCGCCCGGTGGTGGTTCCGTACTCCCCGCCGCGGTCGCGCATCTCGTCGGCCAGCGGACCTTCGAGCTCGGTGGGGAATGGGCCCGCGCCCACCCGGGTCACGTAGGCCTTGGCCACGCCCCAGACCTCGTCGATGTCCTTGGGCCCTACCCCGGCGCCGATGCAGGCGGCTCCCGCGACCGGGTTGGATGAGGTCACGAACGGATATGTCCCGTGGTCGATGTCGAGCATCGCCCCCTGGGCTCCCTCGAACAGGACCGTCTCGTGGCGGTCCAGACGCTGCAACACCAGGCGTGAGGTATCGGCGATGTAGGGCTCGAGCACGTGTCCGTAGGTCAGGTACTCGTCGGTCATCGACTGCAGGTCCAGCCGCGGATCCTTGGCGAACGGACGCAGCGAGAGGCGCTTGGGATCGAGCGCGGCGAGGATCTTCTTCTTGAGGATCTTCTCGTCCAGCAGGTCCTGGACGCGGATTCCCAGTCGCGCCGCCTTGTCGGCGTAGCACGGCCCGATCCCCCGGCGGGTGGTCCCGATCTCGAGCTTTCCGAGCTTGGCCTCGCCGGCGTGATCGAGCATCAGGTGGTAGGGCATGATCAGGTGCGCGTTGGCCGAGATCCGCAGCAGGCGCGTGTCCACCCCGCGCCGGCGCAGCTCGTCCAGCTCGTCGGTGAGCACCTTGGGGTCGATCACGACGCCGTTGCCGATCACGCACAGCTTGTCGGGGTGCAGGATCCCCGAGGGCATCAGGTGCAGCTTGTAGGTCTGGCCGTCGCGGACGATCGTGTGGCCGGCGTTGTTGCCACCCTGGAAGCGCACGACGGCGTCGGCACGCTCGGCGAGCATGTCCGTGACCTTGCCCTTGCCTTCATCGCCCCACTGGGCGCCGACTATCACCACTCCTGGCATCGCCGCCTGAGTGTAGACCGGCCCCGCTCAGGCGCTGCGGAGGTCCATCCGGTGGTCGTGGCCGAGCAACGGCAGCTCGTCGCACATCTCGGTCAGGCGTGAGACCGTGCGGGCGCTGATCTGCTCACACAGCGCGTCGCGATCGAGAATGTTGGTGGTGATCACGATCGAGCGCTGGTCCTCGTACCGGGCATTGACGATCGAGTAGAGCTCCTCGAGCACCCAGTCGGTGGTTCGCTCGGCGCCGACGTCGTCGATGTGCAGCAGGTCCACCGCGGTCAGCCGGTCCAGCAGCGCCACGTGGGAGCGCTCGGCGCGATGGGTGTCGCGGATCTCGTTGAGCAGTCGAGGCAGCGAGTAGATGGCCACCGAGCGTCCGGCGTCGGACGCCGCCTGGGAGACGAGCATCGCCAGGGTGGTCTTGCCGGTCCCGACCGGCCCCATGAACCAGAGGCCGCGTCCGGCGTCCAGCTGGTGGTCGATCCCGGCGGCGAACCGGCGGGTCGCGGTCACGATCGCGGGCTCGATCTCGTTGACGGGCGGTCGATCGAAGGAGACGTCGCGATACCGGCGGGGGATGACCGCCGACAGGCTGCGCGCCCGGGCGCGCGAGACGCGCTGCGCCCGGCACCGGCAGTCATAGGCCGTGTTCGTGTCCACGTCGTAGCGAAACCCCGAGCCGTCGCACAGATCGAACGGACAATCGTCGCTCACGGCGCGAACCGGTCGCCTGCGTAGTTCATGAACTTCGGATACTCCTTCTGGAAGGTCAGCACGACATCCCCGACCGGGCCGTTGCGGTGCTTGGCGATGATGATGTCGGCCTCCCCGGGGCGCTCGGAGTCCTTGTCGTAGTACTCGTCGCGGTAGATGAACATCACCAGGTCAGAATCCTGCTCGATCTGACCAGATTCACGTAAATCAGAGAGGATCGGCTTCTTCTCCCCGCCCCGCTGCTCGACGGCACGGCTCAGCTGCGAGAGCGCGATCACCGGCACCCCCAGCTCGCGGGCCAGTCCCTTGAGGCCGCGGCTGATCTGACCGACCTGCTCGACCCGGCTCTCGACCCGGCCCTCGTGGCGCATCAGCTGCAGGTAGTCGACGATGACCAGGCCCAGGCCGCCCTCGACCTGGCTGTGCAGGCGCCGCGACTTGGCTCGCACCTCGAGCACGCCCGTGTCTGACGAGTCGTCGACGAACAGCGGCGCCTGGGCCAGCCGCTGGCAGGCCTCGAGGATCTTTGGCCAGCGCTGCTCGGCGACCTTGCCGCGGCGCAGGTCCTCCCCCCGGATCCGCGCCTGGGAGGCGACGAACCGCTGGGCGAGCTCGGACTCGGACATCTCCAGCGAGAACAGCGCCACCGCATGCCCGCCCAGCACGGCGTTCTCGGCGATGTTGGCCACCAGCGCCGACTTGCCCATCGATGGCCGGGCGGCGATCACGATCAGGTTGCCGGGCTGAAAGCCGCCCGTCTTCTCGTCGAGGTCCTTGAACCCCGACGGCGTGCCGGTCAGCGGGGTCTTGGCCACCGACAGCCGGTGCAGCTTGTCGGTCTCCTCGTGCAGGATGTCGGCGATGGAGCGGATCTTCTTCTGGCGGTCGTCGGTGGCGACCTCCAGCACCGAGCGCTCGGCGCGCTCCACCAGCTCCCGCGCCGGGGCCTCCCGGGCGAGCACGCTGGCCTGGATTTCGTAGGAGGTGGTGAGCAGCGACCGCAACTTGGCGTTGTCGTGCACGATCCGCCCGTACTCGCGCGCGTGGCCCGCGGCCGGCACCCAGCCCGACAGCTCGTCGATCACCGCAGCGCCTCCGACCTGATCGAGCTTGCCGTGCTGGCGCAGCGTCTCCGCGACGGTGAGATGGTCGATCTTGCGGTCGTTCTCGTAGAGCGCGAGCATCGCCGCGAACACGGCTCCGTGCTGCTCACGGTAGAAGTGCTCGGGCCGGAGCTGCTCTTCGACCAGGAGCGAGTGCAGGTGGCGCTCGTCGAGGAGCACCGCTCCCAGGACCGACTTCTCGGCCTCGAGGTTGTGGGGCGGAACCGCGATGTTCTGGACGGCGCTCATCGGCCTATCGAATATAGGTTCGGGGTCGGCGTCCTCGCTCCCCGTGATCCCGCTAGCAGCGACGGTTTGTCGTGGCGCTTGACCGACTGATTGATGACGGACGCTTCTCGGGTACACCGATTACCGGATGGCCGAACAGGCGGTGGCAACGCACAGCTGGGTCGGGCAGGCGCTGCTGCGATTCGAGGACGACGCCCTGCTCCGCGGCCGGGGTCGCTTCATCGATGATGTCGACCCCGTTCCGGGTGCCCACCACGCCGCCGTCCTGCGCTCCACCCATGCCCATGCCCGCATCCGGGCATTGGATGTCAGCCGGGCTCTGAGCCAGGACGGCGTCACCGGAGTTCTCACCGGCGCCGAGATCAAGGCCATGTCGAGTCCGTTCGCCGCGGCCTGCCCGACCCCCGTGCCCTACTATGCCGCCGCTTCCGATGTGGCGCGTTACGTCGGCGAGCCACTGGCCGTGGTCGTCGCCTCGGACCGGTATCTGGCCGAGGATGCGCTGGAGCACATCGAGATCGAGTACGAGCCTCTCGCGCCGGTGCTCGATCCCCAGCTCGCGGTCGAGCGCCAGGACTCGCTGGTTTCGGAGCGCCGATTCTCCTACGGGGATCCCGACGGGGCGTTCGAGCACGCCGACCTGACGGTGTCGGGAAGCTTTCGCTTCCCCGCGTGGAGCGGGATGCCGATGGAGGGCTACGGCGTGGTGGCCGACTGGGATCCGGGCGCGGAGGCACTCACCGCCTGGACGAATTTCCAGGGCCCCTTCACGTTGCACAGCGTCGTCGCCGCGGCGCTCGGGCTGTCCGGCTCCAGGCTGCGCCTGATCACGCCCGAGCACAGTGGCGGCAGCTTTGGAATCAAGTCCGGCGTCTTCGTCTACGTGGCGCTGGTTGGGTTGGCTTCGCGCAAGCTGGGCGTCCCGGTGCGCTGGACCGAGGACCGGCTCGAGCACCTGGCCTCCGCGCAGGCGTCGACGCTCCGGCTGACCGAGATCGAGGGGGCGTTCACCGCCGATGGCGAGCTGCTGGGCCTGCGGATCGACGCCATCGACGACGTAGGCGCGTACGTGCGCGCCCCCGAGCCGGCCTCCATGTACCGGATGCACGGTGCCCTGACGGGCGCCTACAAGGTCCGCAACCTCTCCCTGCGCGCCCGCGTGGTGCTGACCAATCGCTGCCCCTCGGGGCTCAATCGCGGCTTCGGCGGACCTCAGCACTACCTTCCGCTCGAAGGCCTGATGGCGCTGGCCGCGCGCCGGCTGAAGCTCGATCCGCTCCAGCTCGCCCGGGCCAACCTGGTCCCCGACTTCCCATACCGGACGCCATCGGGAGGTCTGTACAGCAGCGGGGACTTCGGAGGGTGCCTGGACGACGCCCGCGAGCTCGCCGGCTACTCCGAGCGCGTCACCCAGCGCGCGCAGGCACGCCGCCAGGGGCGTCTGTTCGGAATCGGGATCGCGTGCGTGGTCGAACCCTCGATCTCCAACATGGGCTACGTCACCCTGGTGGAGGACGAGGAAACACGGAGCCGGTCGCTGCCGAAGTCCGGCAATGCCGAGGGATCGACGGTGACCATCAATCCGATGGGCGGGATCTCGGTTCAGGTGTCGACCACCCCGCAGGGCCAGGGCCACGCCACCGTGATCGCCCAGGTGGTCGCGGACGCGCTCGGGGTTCATCCCGCCGACGTAGCCGTGGTCAGTCAGACCGACACGGGTCAGAGCGCCTGGACGATCGCCTCGGGCAACTACTCCTCGCGCTTCTCGGGGGTCGGGGTAGGGGCGGTGCTGCGGGCGTCCGAGCGCCTGCGCGACAAGCTGCGCACGATCGCCGCCCACGTCCTCGAGGCGCCGCTGGCGGCGATCGAGCTGGCAGAGGGCAGCGCCCGGTTGCGCGAGGACCCCCAGACCCAGGTGTCGCTCCGTCGGCTGGCCGGGATGGCGCATTGGAACCTCGAGGGCCTGCCCGAAGGGTTCGATCCCGGCCTGGCCGCCACGGCATATTACGCGGTGCCGGAGCTGGGGCCCGCCGGCGACGACCGCATCGTCGCGTCGGCCGAGAACGGGTTCGTGGTCGACATCGCCGTCGTCGAGGTCGAGCGCGACACCGGGCGGGTGTCGGTGATCGACTACGTGTCGGTCCACGACGCCGGTCGGCTCCTCAACCCGCTGCTGGCCCACGGACAGGTGCTCGGCGGCTTCGCCCACGGCTTCGGCGCGGTGATGCAGGAGGCGGTCGCCTACGGTCCCGAGGGCGAGCTGCTCACCGCCACCCTGAAGGACTACCTGTGCCCGACGGCCGCCGACATCCCGGCGCTGCGTACCGCCCACCGCCAGACCCCCTCGCCGCTCACGCCGCTTGGCGCCAAGGGGCTGGGCGAAGGCACCACGATGAGCGTGCCGGCCGCGATCCACAACGCCGTGCTCGATGCCCTGGATCGCGACGAGCCGCTGCCGCTCCCGCTCACCCCGGCGAGGGTCTGGGGGCTGATCGGATGAAGCCTGCGCCGTTTGACTACCGGCGTCCCGAGACGCTCGAGGAAGCGCTCGGGCTGCTCGGCGAGCACGGTCACGCGGCCCGCGCCCTGGCGGGTGGTCAGAGCTTGATGCCGCTGCTCAACATGCGCCGGGTCCGGCCCGCGGTACTGGTCGACATCACGCGGCTGCCGGGACTCGGCCGGGTGGCCGACGAGGGGCCGATGCTGTCGGTTGGCGCGCTGGTGACCCAGTTTGAGCTAGGCGAGCTCGCCGGTCTGGACGACGCCCTGCGCGAGTGTCTGCCGTATACCGGCCACTACGCGACCCGTCACCAGGGAACGATCGGAGGCTCGATCGCCTACGGCGAACCCCGTGGCGAGCTGCCGCTGACGTTGCTTACCCTGGGCGGAACGGCGATCGTGCGTTCGCTTCGCGGCGAGCGCGAGATCACCGCCGAGCGGCTGTACGTCGGCTCCTATCGCACGTCGCTGGCCGCGGACGAGCTGATCGTGCGCACGCTCTGGCCCCGCGCCCGAGCCGGGGAGGGGCGAGCCTTCTCAGAGCTTGCCCAGCGCCACGGAGACTTCACGCTGGGCTCCGCGGCCTGCGCGCTGCGGGTCAGCGACGGACGGATCGTCGATGCCCGTGTCGGCGTCGGCGCGGTCGCCGACCGGCCGGTGCTCGTGCCTGAGGCGGTGCAGGCGCTGATCGGAGGTTTCGCCACCGAGACGACCGCCCACGCCGCCGGACGGGTCACCGCTACCGCCGTCGCCGGCTACGACGATCAGTTCGCCACCGCGCCCTACCGTCGCCACCTGGCGGGCGTCCTGGTGGCCGACGCCGCACGCCGGGCGCTGCAGCGCGCCGGTGGCCAACACGGCAAGCACGGAGGTACGCGCCGGTGAGCGATGAGCTCGTTCCCGTGGAGATGATCGTCAACGGCGCGCGGCGGCGCGGGCAGGTCCAGCCGCGGATGCTGCTCTCTGACTTCCTGCGCCACGCGCTGGGGCTGACCGGGACCCACGTCGGTTGCGAGCATGGCGTGTGCGGGGCGTGCACGGTACGGGTCGCGGGCCGGCCGGCGCGCTCGTGCCTGATGCTCGCGGTGCAGGCCGGCGGACAGGAGGTGCAGACCGTCGAGGGGCTCGCCGGAGCCGACGGCCTGACCGACCTTCAGCGAGCCCTCCACGAGGCCCACGCCCTGCAGTGCGGCTTCTGCACGCCCGGGATCCTGATCGCCGCCAGCGATCTGTTGCAGCGCCATCCGCACGCCGACCACGAGGAGATCGAGGCCCTGCTCTCGGGCCATATCTGCCGCTGCACGGGCTATAAGCCGATCGTCGATGCGATCGAGCGCGTGGCGCGGAGCTCGGCGTGAACCTGGCGCTGACTCTCCTGGCCGCGGCCGAGCGCCACGGCGAGGGCGAGGCGATCATCGACGGCGACGAGCGCTGTGACTACGTCACCCTGCAGAGCCGTGCGGCGTCGCTCGCCGGGGGCCTGGCGCAGCTCGGCCTCAAGCGTGGACAGCCCCTGTGCGCGCTCCTGAAGAACCGGCGCGAGGCCATCGAGCTCTACTGGGCGACCCAGTGGCTGGGAGCGTGGTTCGTGCCGCTGAACTTCCGACTGAGCCCCGAAGAGGTGCGCTACTGCGTGTCAGACTGCGGCGCCGGCGTGGTGGTGTTCGAGGCGGCTTGCGCCAAGGCCGCGGCACGGTGCCGCGAACCGGGCCGGACGCTCGTGGCGCTGGGGGATGGCGGCGATGGCGACCGCGGCGATGAGCGCCTGTCAGAGCTGGCGGGAGAATCGCCGCATCCGGGGGCGCTCGACCTCGACGAGGATGAGATCTCGCTCATGCTCTACACCTCGGGCACCACCGGCAAGCCCAAGGGGGTGCCGCGCTCGCATCGCGCCGACCGCGCCGGCGGCCTCAGCCAGGTAATCCACCACGGCTACCGCTGGGCCGACCGCTCGCTGTGCGTGATGCCGATCTATCACACGATGGGGATGCACACGATGATCGCGATGGCGCTCGTCGACGGCTGCCTGGTGGCTTTGCCAGATTGGGACCCGGGTCGAGCCGTGCTGCTGATAAAAGATGAGCAGATCAGCTCCCTGTATCTGGCGCCCACCCTGTTTCACGACCTGCTGGGCGAGCTTTCAGACAGCGCCGACCTGTCCTCGGTGGAGTCGATCGGCTACGCGGGCTCGCCGATGTCTGCGGAGCTGGCCGCGCGGTGCGCGAGCGCTTTCGATGCGCGCGTGTTCTTCAACCATTACGGATCGACCGAGTACTACACCTGGGCGGTGAGCCGCGACCAGGCCGCCAAGCCCGGGTGCGCGGGACGGCCGGCGATCAACACGCGGCTGCGTCTCGTGCAGACCGACGACGATGCCTCGCCTGATGCGGTCGTGGAGCCCGGTGAGGAGGGGCAGGTGATCGCCGACATGCGCGGCGACGAGTCGTTCGCCGGGTATTGGCAGCGGCCCGACGCCGACGAGAAGGCGATCCGCGACGGCTGGTATTACCCGGGGGACATCGGACGCCTGGACGACGACGGCGAGCTGTGGATCGTCGGCCGGATGGACGACATGATCATCTCGGGAGGCGAGAACGTCCATCCCATCGAGGTGGAGAACGTGCTCGCCGAGCATCCCAAGGTGAGCGAGGCCGCGGTGATCGGGGCTCCCGACGAGCGCTGGGGACAGCGGGTGGTGGCCTTCGTGGTCGGCGATCAGGTCGACGAGGAGGATCTGGACCGCCACTGCCGGGACTCTGCGCAGATCGCGAGCTTCAAGCGTCCACGGGAGTACCGCTTCGTCGACGAATTGCCCAAGAGCCCGACCGGCAAGCTGCTGCGGCGGGAGTTGAGAGAGGAGATCGAGTCTTGACCGAGTCCGACATCCTGAGCCTGGAGCGCGACGCCGAGCGAGGCGTAGCGACAATCACCCTGGACGATCCGGAGAAGCACAACCGCGTGCCGATGGCGGCGCGACCTCAGCTGGCCGACCTGCTGGAGCAGCTCGACGGCGACGACGCGGTCTCGGTGATCGTGATCACTGGGGCGGGCGAGCGCGCTTTCAGCGCCGGGGGGGATGTGATGGGATTCCTGCGCACCGATCCGGCGACGCTGTCTCGCCTGGCCTGGAACGTCGCTGCGGCCGAGCGTTGCGCCAAGCCCGTGATCGCCAAGCTGCGTGGATACGTCCTGGGCGTCGGTCTCGAGCTTGCGCTGGCCAGCGACTTCCGGATTGCCGCCGACAACGTTGAGCTGGGGTTACCGGAGATACGCCTGGGAATGATTCCGGGCAGTGGCGGTAGTCAACGGCTCGCACGAATGATCGGACTGGGCCGCGCCAAGAACCTGATCATGCGCGGCGCGCGCTGCAGCGCGCAGGAAGCGCTGGACTACGGCCTGGTGAGCGAGCTTCACCCGGCCGACCAGCTCGACGGTGCCGTGGAAGCGCTCATCGACGAGCTCCGGGCGCTGTCTCCGCTGGCTCTGTCGATGGCCAAGCGAGTGCTCAATCACGCTTACGACGGTCCGCTGGGATTGGGCCTCGAGGTCGAAGGGCTCGCTTACGGTCTGCTGCGCTCCTCGCACGACTTCCAGGAGGGTGTCCACGCGTTCGTAGAGAAGCGAAAGCCGCAGTTTGAGGGGCGCTAGCTCCATGAGCTGATGCCCGCGTCGGCTCTTGCGCTCACCCTCGCCGCTGCGGTCATCCATGCCGCCTGGAACCTGCTGCTCTCCGGGGAGGAGGACACCTACAGCGCGACCGCGGCGGCGATCGCGATGGGCACGCTCGCCTTTGCGCCGATCGCGATCCTGAGCTGGCGGATGGAGACGGCGGCGCTGCCCTACGTGGCCGCCTCCAGCGCACTGGAGGGGCTCTACCTGATCCTCCTGGCCACCGGCTACTCGGTGGCCGCGATGGGCTTCGTCTACCCGATCGCCCGCGGGTCGGCCCCGGTGCTGGTGCTGGTCGTGAGTGTGATCGCCCTGGGCACCAGCGTCTCCGCCCTGGGTGTGGCCGGGGTCATGCTCGTGGCCATCGGCATCGTGCTCGTGCGCGGCCTGCGCAGCTCGGGACACGCCCGGGACCTGGCGCTGGCCCTGGGAGTGGGCGCCTGCATCGCCGGCTACACGCTCGTGGACAAGCACGGCGTCACGCATGCCGATCCGCTCGCCTATCTCGAACTCGTGTTCGGCCTGACCGCGAGCGGGTACGTCATCGGCGCCTGGCGTGCCCGTGGAGGAGAGGCGCTCCGAGCCGCCGTCAGCCTCAGGACCCTGCTGGCGGGCCTCGGGTTCTTCGGCTCCTACGCCCTGATCCTCGTGGCTCTGAAGCTCGCGCCGGCGCCCTCGGTGGCGGCCGTGCGCGAGTCCGGCGTCGTGATCGCCACCGCGGCATTGGCTATCGGCGGCCGCGAACGGGTCACGGCCGAGCGGCTGGCGGGCGCGATCACGGTGGTGGCGGGGATCGCTCTCGTGGCCCTGGGGTAGCTCTCGTGGCCGTGGGTAGCTCCGGGGGGCACTAGGATCGCCAGGTGACGACGAGCCGGCGAGCCTGGGTGGGAGCGGCATCGGTCTTGCTGGCCACGCTGGCGCTGGTGGTCCTGGACGTGGTCGACGCCTCGCTCCGGCACTGGTTCGCCGATCACGCGTTCACTACGGCGGTGCTGGGGGGAGTGCTCGTGCTGGCGCTGACGGTCCTGATCGTGGACCGGGTGGTGCAGGGACGCCAGCTCCAGGATCGGTCACGCGCCATTGCCGCCCAGGCGGCGATCGTCATGTCGCAGGCGGACCGGTCCTCCAAGTCCGTCTCCTCCATGCTGGACGGCGGCGGCGGCAGCAACAGCGACGACAACGACGGCGGCGGCGACCGTGAGGCCGCCGTGAACGAGGTTCGGACCTACATGGTGATGCTGCTGATCAGCGCCCCGGTGCTGATCGACGCGCGCCTGTCGCGAACCTTCCTGGAGGCTGCCCAGCACCTGGCGGGCGAGTTCGCCCGCGCGCTTGCGATCACCGCGGAGAAGTCGGACCGGGCGGGTGCCGTTCCGGGGACGGCGGATGATGTCCCCGGGCGACTGGAACAGGCGGTTCAGCGCCTTCGCGCGGCGTCGGTCCCGCTGCTGCAGATCCTCGACCTCGAGCAGCTGGTCGCGGTCAATGCCGACGAGGTGAGCTCCGAGGATGTCGAGGCGGCGTGACCTGGGAGACAGCTACGAGGCCGCGACGACCATGGTCTTGACCGTCGCCATCACCTCGTCGGCGACCTCGACTACGACCATGTAGGTGCCGATGTTGCGGATCGGGTCCTCGAGATGGATCTTGCGGCGGTCGACCCGGATCCCGCGGGCATCCCGGATCGCGTCGGCGATGTCCTGGGTCGTGACCGACCCGAACAGCCGGCCGTCCTCGCCGGCCTGCTGCGGGATCGTCAGCACCGTTCGGCCCAGTACGGAAGCACTCTCACGTGAGCGCTCCTCGGCCTCGCGCGCGGCCCGCTCGGCATCCTCCTGACGGCGCCGGGCGAGCTTGATCGAGGCGTCGGTGGCGGGCTCGGCGAGCTTGCGCGGCAGCAGGTAGTTGCGCAGGTAGCCCGCGGATACGTCGATCACGGTCCCGCGCTCGCCCAGCGGGTCCACGTCCTGTAGCAGGATCGCCTGCGGCATCGTCAGCCTGGCCCTACCGGTCGCCGCGGTCGCCGCGGTCGCCCCGATCCCCGCGGCCACCGCGGTGATCGCCGCTGCCCTCGGCGACGTACGGCAGCAGGGCGAGCTCACGCGCGCGCTTGACGGCGCGAGCCACCTGGCTCTGATGACGGCGGCAGGCACCGGTGATCCGCCGAGAGCGGATCTTCCCCCGATCGGAGATGAACCGGCGCAGCATGGAGATGTCCTTGAAATCCACCTGCTCGATCTTGTCCCGGCAGTACGGGCAGGACTTGCGCCGGGTCGAGGTCGGGCCGCCCTTGCGGTCGCGGCGGCGAACCGGTCGTCTGCGTTGCTTTGCCATCGAGGCTCAGACTAGCGTGGTTTTTCGGCAGACGGCCTCCCGTCCCCGGATGTCGGGGACCGGAGGCCGATGTGGCGCGGCAGTGGCCGGCCGGGGAGGGCTGAGCCAAGACGGCCTCGTCAGCCGCCGCTAGAACGGGATGTCCTCGTCCGCCCCCGCGCTCACGGGCGTGCGCTGGAAGTCGTCGGTGTCGATCGGCACGTCGCTCTCGGTCGTACGTGCGCTGCTCGAGAACCCGTTCCCGCTGCCGCTGTCCTCGCGGCTGCCCAGGAACTGCACGGACTCGGCGATGATGTCGACGGCCTGGCGCTTCTCACCCTCCTTGTTGGTCCACTCGCGCCAGCGCAGACGTCCGTCGACGGCGACCGGGCGTCCCTTGCTCAAGAAGCGCGAGCAGTTCTCGCCCTGGGCGCCCCACACGGTGACGTCGAAGTAGTTGGGCTGATCCTCCCACTGACCGGTCTCGTTGTTCTTGCGCCGCCCGTTGCAGGCCACGCGCAGCGAGCACACCTGGGTCCCGCTCGGCAACGAGCTCAGCTCGGGATCGCGCGTGAGGTTGCCGGTGATGATCACGCGGTTGATGTTGCTGCCTGCCATTACTCGAAGCTCCTCTCGAGGTTCGTTGAAAGCTCGTGATCGAGTCTATGGGCGCGCCAGACGGCAACTTCGGATCTGGGCGGAAAATGGTCGGAAAGGTTCGCCTTTTGGCACCCGGCGTTCGCGCCGTAACACTCCTGTGACGGCGCGGGCCGGGAATCAGCTTCGGGACGTGCCGCCGAAGTCGACAGCCTTGGTCTCGACCGTCCCGGCCGTCCGCCCCGGCGCCGTCTGGTAGGTCCAGTACAGGTTCGTGTGCGCGATGACCTGATCCGGCGGCGGCGCCCCCCATGCCGCCTGGTCCTCGGTCGTGTGGGCGTCGCTGACGAGGGTCGCGTCGTACCCGCGGACGAGTGCGCCGTGAAGGGTCGAGCGGATGCAGGCGTCGGTCTGTGCGCCCACCACGACGAGTCGCCCGACCCCGAGGCCCGACAGGACGGTCTCGAGGGTGGTGTCCTCGAACGAGTCGCCGTACTGCTTCTCGATGAGCGGCTCGCCGGTGCCCGGAGTCAGCTCGGGGACGATCCGCCAGTCGTCGCTTTCCCTGGCCAGTTGCTCGTCGGAGTGCTGGACCCAGACAACGGGGACCCCTTCCCGCCGCGACTTCTCGACGAGGCTGCCGACGTTAGCGACGACCGCGTCGCGCTCGTAAGCCCCGTCGACGACGCCGTTCTGCACGTCGACGACGAGCAGGGCGGCGTTCGGCCGGTTCTCGAGCGTGGTCATTATCTCCCGTTGCTCACACCGAGCTCCCGTGGCCTGGTGGGCCCCACCGAGACGTTGCGGTGCGACCCGCTAGGAGTCGGTGACGGCCGGCGTCGGCACGCCCGCGGCCGCCGGCGCGGCCAGCACCGGCGGAGGCGAGTCGGGGGCCGGCGGAGTCCCGGGCAGGACCCTGACGATCCGGAAGCGCAGCACGGCATCATCGATGCGCAGGTTGTGCGACAGCGCATCGAGCAGCGCCGGCTCGCCCGTGAACTGCAGCAGGTGGTACTCGCCCTCCTGCTGGTGGCGGATCTCATAGGTGAGGGCTCGCGTGTGCCAGTCGTCGTTTCGTGACACCTCGCCGCCGGCGGCTGCGATCTGTGACTCGACATCGGTCACGATCTTGGCGCGGCGGTCCTCCTCGGCATCGGTGGAGAGCACCAGCACGAGGTCGTATAGGCGGGGTGCAGTGGGCATCGAAACACGCCCGGGGCGCGGCACAAGCCGGGCGGCGGCCGACTATAGCGGGTGCGCCACAGGCCGCCGTGGTTGCCAACATGAGGGGATCGCAGAGCCCGAGCTTGAGACCCTCGAATTTCCCGGCGCCCTTGACTGGGAACGCTGGCTGCAGGCCCATCATGCCCGATCGCCCGGGGTGTGGCTGAAGATCGCCAAGCGCACGGCGGGAGTCCAGACGGTCAACCACGCCCAGGCGCTCGAGGTGGCGATCTGCTTTGGGTGGATCGACGCGCAGCGGCGCGGATTCGACGGCCGTTTCTTCCTCCAGCGCTTCACCCCGCGCAGACCCCGGAGCAAGTGGTCCCAGGTCAATCGTGACAAGGCACTGGAGCTGATCGCCGCCGGACGGATGCACGAGGCCGGGCACCGGCAGGTCCGCTCGGCGCAGGCCGATGGGCGCTGGGAGGCGGCCTACGAGCCTCAGAGCCGAGCCACCGTACCCCCGGACCTTCAGGCGGAGCTCGACCACAACCCGGCGGCGCTCGAGTTCTTCGCCACCCTGACCGGGAGTCGCCGGTACGCCTTCCTGTACCGGCTACACAACGTCAAGTCGCCGGAGGCGCGCGCCCGCCGGATCGCCTCCTACGTCGAGCTGCTCAACGCCGGCCGGACGCTCACGTAGCGCCTCAATAGCGGCCTAGTCATCCGACGGCACGCCGGCCTCCAGGGCGCTCTCCTTGGCGCGGATGTCGTGCAGCTGTTCGTCGATCCAGTCGCCGGGATCGCGGGCGGTCACGATCGAGATCAGTCCCTCGTGACGTCGCTTGCGCTCGTGAACCGGCATCGTCAGGGCGGCGTGGATCGAGTCGGCCAGCTCCTGGATGTCGAACGGGTTGACCGACAGGGCATAGTCGCCAAGCTCCTCGTGAGCCCCCGTGTTCTCCGACAGCACCGATACGCCGGCGCGCTCGTTGACCATCGGCCCTTCCTTGGCGACCAGGTTCATGCCGTCGAACATGGCATTGACCATCAGCATGTCGTAGTGCTTGTAGGCGGCGACCGCCTCCTCCAGGTCGTCGCGGAGCTTGAGCTGGATCGGCATCCAGTCCGGGCTGCCGTGGCGATGGTTGACGACCGCGACCACGGCCTCGATCCGCTCCAGGTACTCGGCGTACTCGGGCACGTCGGTTCGCGACGGCATCAGCTGAGCGATGAAGGTCACCTTCTCACGGAACTCCGGGTGCTGCTCGAGGAAGGTGTCAAAGGCGCTGAAGCCGCGCAGCACGTTCTTGCTCAGGTCCGCGCGGTCGACGCGGAGGATCAGGTGATCGCGGCGCCGGCGCAGGAGCTCGCCTTCGAACTCCAGCACCCGAGGGCGCGCGGCGGTCTTCTGGATCGCCTCCGAGTCGATCGGCAGCGGGTAGGCGCGGACCCAGACCTCACGGCCGTCGCACTTGATCACTCCGCCTTCGAAATCGACCTCCAGGCCCATCAGGTCTTGGCAGCACTGCAGGAAGTTGTGGCGATAGGAGCGCGTGTGAAAGCCGATGATGTCGTTGGCGAGGATGCCGTCGTAGATCTCCTTGCGGATCACCGACGGCAGGACCCGCCACGAGTCCGGCTGGCTCCACGGGATGTGGACGAAGTGGTGCAGGAAGGCGTCGGGGCGCTCGCGACGGATCAGCCCCGGCAGGGTGTACAGGTGGTAGTCGTGGACCATCACCACCGGCTTCTCGATGTCCTGGATTTCTTCGAGTACCGCGCGCGCCAGGTCCTCGTTGACGACGTTGTAGCCGAACTCGAAGGCCTCGGTCTCGTGGCGGCGGATGTCCGGCGCATTCGACAGATCCCACAGGTAGTGCTGGATGAACCACAGCAGCGGGTTGGCGATGATGTTGTAGAAGCCGTCGTAGGCGTCGGCGTCGGAGGCGACCAGCTTGACGCGGTACTCGTTGCCGTCGGGGGTCTTGACGGGGAAGGGCCGCCCGTCGTTCTCCTCGGACCGCTCCACGTCCTCGTCGGTCATGGCCGAGGCCACCCATGTCACCGGGCGGTGCGAGGCCAGCCCGATGAGCGCCGTGACCAGCCCTCCGGTGCCGCGCTTGACCTCGCCCCCGGGCTGGAAGGTCACGGGACCGCGATTGGAGACCAGCACCAGGGGGGTCTCAGGGGACACGGCTTCCTATTGTGCATGCTTCAGGCGTCAAGGTCGTCGAACAGCTCCAACCAGTCGCGCAGCAGCCGCGGCGTCAGGAACCGCCTGCGGGCGGTCTCCTTGCCGGCGCGCCCCAGGCGCCGGCCCAGCCCCGGGTCTGAGAGGATCTCCAGCGCCCGGTCGGCGCACTGCTCCACGCTGGATACCAGGAAGCCGCTCTCGCCGTCCGAGATCTGCAGCGGAATCCCGCCGACAGCGCCGCCGATGAAGGGACGGGCTTTCCAGATCGCCTCGGTAACCGTCAGCCCGAAGCCCTCGCGCTTGGACTTCTGGATCACGACGTCGCAGTGGGACTGAAACGCGTTGACCTCGATCGCGCCGACGTTGTTCAGGTTGTTGAGGATGTGGATGTCGGGATCGCCGTCCGCGTGGGCGACCGTGGCATTGAAGTAGTCCCAGCCCTCGGGATCGTCGGTGGCCATCGAGCCCACCAGCGCGAGCTGGATCTCGGGCATCTGCGCCTTGACGATTCGGTAGGCGTCGATCACCCCGAGCGGGTCCTTCCATGGATCGAACCGCGATACCTGGCAAAGCAGCGGCCGCTCCACGTCGATCCCGAACTGCTGGCAGATGTACACGGCGTCGTCGCTGGAGAAGGCCATGTTCTTCGGAGTCAGCGGGTCGATCGCCGGCGGCACGGTGCGCGCCCGCCCGTTCATTCCGGCGGGCACGTAGGCGGGAACGTGAAACACGGCCGCCGTGTACGGATCCAGGTAGGGCAGCAGCCGCCCCAGCGTCGATTGGTTGGGGGCGGAGAGATCGATGTGACAGCGCCATACCCACTGGCGCGCCCGCTCACCCACCAGCGAGGCCATGGCCGCGGGCTGGGGGTCGTGGACGATGCAGACGTCCCAATCGCCCGCGAGCTGGCGGGCGTTGATCTCGTTGTAGCGCAGCCAGGTCTCCCACTCGGCCTCGCTCAGGTCCTGCGGGCTTCCCTGCAGCGCGTTGTGCATCACCTTGGTGGCGTTGAAGAACTCCTCGCGGCCGTAGACGACGTGCCACTCGCAGTCGAGTCCGACGTCGCGCATCAGCGGCACCAGCGTGTAGAGGATCTCCGAGACACCGCCCCCGAAGGCCGTCGCCGAGACGTGCAGGATCCGCTTGCCGGCCAGCCCCGACGCGCGCTCGCGAATCTCTCCGATCAGCTCGCGTCCGACGATGCTCGCGTAATCCGAGAGGTGCTTCTGGGCTACTGAGACGGGTTGGAGCATGGTCGATTTACCGGTGTGTATCGGGGACGATAACCCCAGGGTCAGCCGTAAAACCCCGCAAGGCGCCCGATGCCGGCATCGATGGCTCCCACCAGCTCCCGATGGAGCTCCCGATTGGCTGCCGAGATCGACGACATCTGGAACTCGTGTCCGGCTCCGAGCAGCCGATGACCATCCAGCGGATGCCCCCAGCCGTCGCTCACCACGCCTCCCGCTTCGAGCAGGCACAGCCATGGAGCCGCCAGGTCGTAGGGAGAGTTATTGAGGATCTGACCCCCGCCCACGCGCTCGAACTCGGCCCGCAGGGCGGGGACCTCGTCGATCATCCTGGAGCCCACCTCGACCACCGCGTCGAGCTGCCCGGTCGCGATCCGGGTCATCCCGAACGCCTGCGATCCGAGATCGAAGGCCCCGCCCCCGACCGAGGAGCCGTCGATCAGCTCGGCCAGGACCTCGGTGGTCGCGCGCGCCGGGCGGCCGCGGAACCCGTAGGCCCAGAACATCCGGCCCGAATTCGAGTTGGCGCTCAGCGCCACCGGCCGGGTCGACTCCACGACGCCATCCCCCGCGGAGGCGAGGAACAGCTCCCCGGACTTGACGTCGACCACGCACGCGGCGCTCACGTCGCCCATCGTCGGATCGCCGTCGCCGAGCGGGGCCAGCGCGACCGCCACGCAGGCCGACTCCAACCCGGCCAGCGCCGGTCGGGTTCCGTCGATTGGATCGACGACCAGCACCTCGGTGGCGTCGTCGGAGGCCACCAGACCACGATCCTCGGAGTAGAAGGCCACCCGGGGAGCCCGGTCGGCGAGGAACTCCACCAGCGAGCGCTCGGCGATCCGGTCGATCCTGAAGCTGACGTCGCCCCCGGCCGCGGCCCCGGCGTGGGCTCGCCCGGCCAGGGCGCCGAGCTCGGGAAGCACGCGCTCGCGCAGGCTGACCGCCAGGTCACGGACGAGCTTGCGGCGCTGGGCCGGTGACGCGAGGGCGTCGAGCACGTCCGGAAAGCTAGTGGTCCCCGTGCGCATCACCGACCCGGAGCAAAACTCAACAAGATCGGTGAACTTGCTAGCGTGCCTTCGATCCGGGGGCACCTCCACCGCTACAGGAGAGAAGCCGATGACCCACACCGACGATCTGCTGGCCAACAACGGGCGCTATGTCGCCGCCTTCGACAAGGCCGATCTGCCGCTGCCTCCGGCGACGAAGGTCGCCATCGTCGCCTGCATGGACGCGCGGCTCGACGTGTACGGGGCGCTCGGGCTCAGCCCGGGCGACGCGCACGTGATCCGCAATGCCGGTGGCGTGGTCACCGACGATGCGATCCGGTCGCTGGCGATCTCCCAGCGGCTGCTGGGCACCGAGGAGATCGTCCTCATTCACCACACCGACTGCGGCATGCTCACCTTCACCGACGACGCTTTCAAGGCCTCGATCCTCGAGGACACCGGGATCAAGCCCGAGTGGGCCGCCGAGTCCTTCGCCGACCTCGACGAGGACGTGCGCCAGTCGATCGCCCGCCTGAAGGCGTCGCCTTTCCTCCCCCGCCAGGACTCGATCCGCGGCTTCGTCTACGAGGTGGAGAGCGGGCGCCTGCGCGAGGTCTCCTAAAGCCGAAGTACCGCGTCGACTACGGTTCCTGCTCGATGAGCGAGCACGACGTGATCGTGATCGGCGCCGGGCCGGCGGGGGAGCACTGCGCCGGTGGCCTGGGCGACGAGGGCTTGGATGTGGTCCTGGTGGAGCGGGAGCTGGTGGGCGGAGAGTGCTCGTTCTGGGCATGCATGCCGTCCAAGGCGCTGCTGCGCCCCGCCGAGCTCCTGGCGGAGGTGACGCGGGTGCCGGGAGCCACGCAGGCGGTCACCGGCAAGCTCGATCCCGAGGTCGTGCTCGCCCGGCGCGACCAGGTGATCCACGATTTCGACGACTCGGCGCAGCTGCCGTGGCTCGAGAGCCACTCGGTAAAGCTCGTCCGCGGCCCGGCCCGCCTGGACGGCGAGCGCCGCGTCCGGGTGGGCGACCAGCTGCTGACGGCCCGCCGGGCGGTGGTGATCGCCGTGGGCAGCGGCGCGGCCTTCCCGCCGGTGGACGGCCTGCGGGAGATTGCTCCCTGGACCAACCGGGCGGGAACGAACGCCAAGTCGGTGCCGGGCAGCCTCACGGTGCTCGGCGGGGGCGCCGTCGGCTGCGAGCTGGCCCAGGCATGGGCGTCGCTCGGCGCGCAGACGACGCTGGTCGAAGCCCTGCCCCGGCTGCTGGGCGGCGAGGAGCCGTTCGCTGCGGAGCTGCTCGAGGGCTCGTTGCGCGACCACGGCGTGGAGGTTCGCCTCGGCGCCCAGGCGACGGGCGCCGCCCGGAGTCCCGACGGGCGGTTCACCCTCACGCTGAAGGACGGCGACGCCCTGACCAGCGACGAGCTGCTGGTGGCCGTCGGTCGCGCGCCGCACACCGGCGACCTCGGCCTGGAGACCGTCGATCTGGAGCCCGGAGCCACGATCGCGGTCGACGACACGATGCGGGTGACCTCGCCCGCCCACCGCGATTGGCTGTATGCGGTGGGCGATGTCAACGGACGCGCGCTGCTCACTCACGCCGGCAAGTACCAGGCGCGGGTGGCGGTGGCCACGATCATGAATCGCGAGGCTAGGGCGGTCTGGGATGGGGAGCTCTCGCCGCGGGTCGTCTTCACCGAGCCCCAGATCGCCGCGGTGGGACGCACGCTCGAGCAGGCGCTGCAGGCCGGCATCGCCGCCCGCGCGGTCGACGCCGACCCCGGGAGCACGGCGGGCGCGAGCTTCGTCGGCAAGGGGGCGCCGTCTGGCGCGCGCATCGTCGTCGATCAGGATCGGGAGGTCATCGTCGGGGCGACGATCGTGGGGCCCGACGTGGCCGAGAGCCTGCACGCGGCCACGGTGGCGATCGTCGGCGAAGTCCCGCTGACGCGCCTGGTTCACGCCGTCCCCTCATTTCCCACTCGCAGCGAGGTGTGGCTGGGGCTGCTGGGAGACTGGTGGCCCTGACCGGGGCGGCCCGGCGGCCCGGCCCCGTGCGACCGGACCGCTCGTGACCGCTCATCCGGGGATGTCCAGCGTGAACGTCGTCTCTCCCGTGGCCGAGCGCACCGACAGCTTGCCCGCCATCCGCTCGGCCAGCTCGGAGGCGATCGCCAGCCCCAGCCCCGATCCCTGGGCGTCGTCGGCGGTGTAGAAGGGCTCGAAGATCCGGGGCTCGGACCGCGGGTCGATGCCCTCGCCGTCGTCGCGCACGGCCAGGCGCAGGCGTCCGTTCTGGCGCGCCGCGGTGACCACGATCTGGGTTCCCGACGGAGTATGGGTGAGCGCGTTGTCGATCAGGATGCGCACGATCTGAGCGACGCGCACCGGGTCGCACTGGGCTTCGATCCGCGCCGGGAGCCGCAGCTCGAGCCGGGAGTCGTGCTGAGCGAGCTTGACCTCGAACTCGCCGGAGACCGAGCGCGTGAGCTCCCCCAGATCGACCTGCTCGGGCCGCAGCTCCAGCGAGCCCGCCTCGAGCTTTGACAGGTCGAGGAGGTTGACCGAGAGCCGGCCCAGACGCTGCACCTGGTCGCGGACCTGGTCCAGGAAGCGCCGCCTGGTCTCGGGATCGAGCTCCTCGTCTTCGAGCAGCTCGACGAACCCGCCGAGCGAGAACACCGGCGTGCGCAGCTCGTGCGAGGCGGTGGCGATGAACTTCTTGCGTGCCTCCTCGAGCTGGGCCAGCTGCTGCTGCATCTCGTTGAAGGCGACCGCGAGCTGTCCCAGCTCGTCGTTGGAGCGCACCGGGATGGGCTGGGTGAACTTGCCGGAGGCCATCTGCTTGGCCGCCAGCTCCAGCCGCTTGACCCGGCGGGTGAGCGCGCGGGCCACCAGGTAGCCGGCGATCAGCGTCAGCGCCAGCGCGATCCCGCCCGCGACCAGGATCTCGTGGCGCACCGTGCTCACCGTCCGCACGATGTCGGCCACCGGCGCCGAGTAGACGATGACGGCGGCGACCCGGTGGGAGTAGATCACCGGATCGGCGACGGCCGCCACCGGTCCAGAGGAGGAGGCAGCCGTGCCGGTGACCGTGCGGCCGCTCGCCGCCGCGCGGTAGGCGAGCCCGTAATCGAGCCCGGGTCCGGCGGCCGTGTTGCCCGAGTCGGCCTGGATGGAGAGCTGGAGCTGGCCGAACACCCGGTTGACCGACAACAGCGTCACCCGGTCACCGGTGGCGGCCGCTGACCGTCTCACGATCCTGCGCACGCGCGGCAGCGGGGTCGAGCTGCCCACGGTGGCGCGAATTTCGTCAGAGTGCTCACTGGCGTTGTGTGCCAGTTGCGTGAGCTTCTCGCCCATCAGCCGGCTCTGGAGGCCCGGAGCCACGTACAGGTACAGGGCGCCGATGGCCAGCAGCGTGATCGCGAAGAACACCAGCGCCAGCCGGTTGCTCAGCGACAGCCTCATGAATCGGGATCCCGCTAGAGCTCGGTGTCGCGGAACCGGTAGCCGACGCCCCGGACCGTGAACAGGTACTCGGGATCCTTGGGGTCGCGCTCGACCTTCTCGCGCAGGTGGCGGATGTGGACGTCGATCGTGCGCGGATCGCGGTACGCCGAGTCGCCCCAGATGCGCGCCAGCAGCATGTCACGGGTGAGCACCCGCCCGGGGGCGCGGGCCAGCGCGGACAGGATCTCGAACTCGACGTAGGTCAGCTGGGCGTCCCCGCCCCGGACCCGGACGGTGCGCTTGGGGAAGTCGATCCGGAGCTCGCGAACCTCTAGCGGTACCTCGTCGGACCCCGCCTGGGCCAGCTGGCTCATCTCGGCCCGGCGCAACGCCGCCTTGATCCGGCTGGAGAATTCCCGCAGGGAGAAGGGCTTGGTGATGTAGTCGTCGGCGCCCAGCTCCAGACCCACCACCTTGTCGATCTCCTCGGACTTGGCGGTGAGCATGATTATCGGCACCGAGCTGCGGCTGCGCAGCCGGCGGCAGACCTCGAGGCCGTCGATTCGGGGAAGCATCAGGTCGAGGACCACCAGATCGAAGGGCTGCTCGTCGAAGCGCTCCAGCGCCTGGCGGCCGTCGGCGGCCTGGACCACGTCGTAGCCGTCCTTGCGCAGCGGATAGGAGAGCAGCGTCTGAATCGACTGCTCGTCGTCTACCAGCAAGATGCGGGCTGAGCGGTCGGGCACGAGGTAACTTCCATTTCGAAGAGTAATCGAGCCGCCCACCGGTGGAGATAACCTCCCCGCGATGCTTGATCCCCGTGTCTACCGGGCCGGCCTGGTAGTGGTCGCGCTCGCCGTGGTCGTGCTGGCGTTCTCGCTGCAGGACCAGCAGGGTGCGCTGAGCTCGCCGCTGGCCCCCCAGGCCTTCAATGGCCAGAACGTCTATGCCTCGATGAACTCGATCGCCGCCGGCGATCCGATCCGGCGGCCGGGCTCCGACGGAGACAAGGCGCTGGCCGCGCAGGTGGCGAGCACGTTGCGGCAGTATGGCTTTGACCCCACCACCGACACCTTCAGCGGTGCCACGGTGGACGGCACGCGCACGCTCGAGAACGTGGTCGGAGTCAGACCCGGCATGAAGAGCGGCAGTGTGGTCATCGTCGCCGCGCGCGACGCCCTCGGCTCACCGGCCCTGGCGAGCCTGTCGGGAACCGCCACCCTGCTCGAGCTGGCTCGCGACCTGGAGGGGGAGACGCTCAACCGGACGGTGGTGCTCGCCTCCACCACCGGGTCGCAAGGCACCGCGGGTGCGATTCGCCTGGCCTCCACGGTCGCCGGCCCGGTCGACGCGGTGATCGTCCTCGGTGACCTGGCCAGCTCGCATCTGCGCCAGCCGGTCGTCATCCCGTGGTCGACCCGGCCCAAGGTGGCGCCTCCGGTGCTGCGCAACACGCTCGCCGCCGCGCTCGGCTCCCAGGCTTCGGTGCCGGTCTCGGGGACCGGTCTGGCCGGGCAGTTCGCGCACCTCGCCTTCCCGTTCACTGTCTCCCGGCAGGCTCCGTTCGGAGCGGCGGGCGTCCCCGCGGTGGAGCTGTCGATGTCCGGCGAGCTCGGTCCGGCGGCCGACGCCCGGATCACCGGCCCGGCGCAGATCACCGCCCTGGGGCGGTCGGTGCTGCAGACGATCTCGGCGCTCGACGCCGGCCCCTCCCTGACGGCTCCCTCCGCCTACGTGCTGTTCGACGGCAAGGTCGTGCCCGGATGGGCGATGGCCCTGTTCGTGCTCGCGCTGCTGGTGCCGGTGGCGATGACGACGATCGACGGGCTGGCCCGCGCGCGCCGGCGCGGGCACAGCCTGGGGCGCTCGCTGGTCCTGGTCCTGGCGGCCGCGATCCCGTTCGTTCTGATCGGCGTGGTGGCGTTGCTGGCCGGCGTCACCGGAGTCGTGCCCGTCCTGCCGGGGCCGGTGGCTCCGGGAGCCGTGCCGCTTCAGGGAGCCGGGATCGCGGTGCTGGTCGTGGCCGGGTTGGTCATGATCGGATCGCTGGCGGGAGTCGGCGTCATCGCCAGGCGCGTCCGGCCGCCCAAGCCGCACCGCCGGGCGCGCGCGGCGGTGCGATCCACGGACGGGACGGTGGCGGCGCTGCTGGTGGTGCTCTGCCTGGTGACGGTCGCGATCTGGCTGCAGAACCCGTTTGCCGCAGCTCTGCTCATTCCCGCTCTGCACCTGTGGCTGTGGGCCATCAACCCGGACCTGCGGCTCTTCTTCGGAACGCGTGTGATGCTGCTCGTGCTCGGGGTGGCGCCGGTCGTCCTGGTGGTCGTCTACTACGCCGGCGGACTCGGCTTCAGCCCGGTCCAGGCGGCGTGGGAGGCGATCCTGCTGCTGGCCGGGCAGGGAGTCAGTCTCGTGGCCGCGCTGGAATGGAGCGTGGTCCTCGGCTGCCTGCTCACTGGCGCTGTGCTCGCCCGCAGCGCGAGTCGCGAGTCCAAGCGCGCCCCCGCGCCCGTCACTGTTCGCGGTCCGAGCACATATGCCGGCCCGGGCTCGCTGGGCGGGACCGAGTCCGCGCTTCGTCGTTGACAGAGCGTCCGGTGGCGGCCCCTGACGACCGGAGTGCGCAACGGCGCCGGGTGCCACCATGGCGGGGGCGACCATGCGACGGCTGATTCGCGACATCTCCTCGATCCTGATCCTGTCGGGTCTGCTGCTGGTGCTGGACGCCGGGGTGACGCTGCTGTGGCAGGAGCCGGTGACCGCCGCCATCGGCCTGGTGGCGCGCGGCCAAGTCGACAAGCGCTACCTCAGCTACCGAACCGATCCGCTGTCACGGGTCGACACTCACGCTCTGGGCGCCATCCGGCCTCTGGACCGCAAGATCGACTATCTGGCCCGCCGTGAGCGCCGGCAGATCGCCACCGGCGACGCCATCGGCCAGATCCAGATCCCCACCATCGGCGACACCTACAACATCGTCCAGGGCACCGACGCCCACAGCCTGGAGCAGGGCCCCGGTCACTATCCCTCGACGGCACTGCCCGGCATGGGTCAGACCGTTGCCATCGCCGGGCATCGCACCACCTACCTGGCGCCATTTCGCTTCCTCAACCAGGTGGTCAAGGGTGACCGGGTGCTGATCACCATGCCCTACGGCAAGTTCACCTATGTCGTCCAGTACCAGCGGATCGTCAAGCCGACCCAGACGTCGGTGATCGACAACGTCGGCTATGACCGGCTCGTGCTCTCCGCCTGCAACCCGCTGTACAGCGCCGCTCAGCGGATCGTCGTGTTCGCTCGCCTGAGGTCGGTGACGCCCCTGGGGCCGGCGCGAGCCACGTAGCTGCGCCTGAGCCCGCCCCCCGAGCCGTATCCGCCAAACGTCCACCGGGCGCCGAAGACGTCGTCGTGTGGCGTCAGGCTGTCGAAGCTGCCCTGAGACATGTTGATCGGCAACTGAGTGGAGCGGAAGGCGAAGATGCGCGTCTCAGAGATCCGGGACCGGGTCGTGCGCGGTCGGTATCAGGTAGATGCGCAGGCGGTCGCCGACGCGATCGTGCGCCGGCTCGTGCGAGCGCACGGGCCTCGACCCGGCGAGCCCAAGGCGCCTTCAGGGGACGTGCTCATAGCCGGACAGCGGACCGGCGTCGACGAACCTCATGCCCGGGGCTCCGGGCAGGGCGTGGCCGATCCAGGTCAGGGACGGCCGGTCGCCGGCCGCTGACCACGCCTGGAGAATGGCTCGCGCGGCCGCGGGCACGCATACGCACAGCTCGTAGTCCTCTCCGGCCGTGGCGGCGAGCTCGTGGGGATCGACCCCGAGTGCCCGGGCGACCTCGGCCACCCCGGGGGCGATTGGGAGCGCCGCCAGCGTGAGCTCGAGCCCGACGCCGCTGGCGGTCGCCAGGTGACCGGCATCGGTGGCCAGGCCATCGGAAATATCGATCATGGCCGTAGCTCCGAGTCGAGCCAGCGCCCGGCCGGCCGCCAGCCGCGGCCGGGGTCGCGCGTAGCGCTCGTGCAGGCTCGAGGCCAGCTCGTCTGAGACGGTGTCCGGACCGGCTCGCCCCTCCAGCAGCGCGAGCCCCGCGCCCGCGGCTCCCAGGGTTCCGGTGACCGCCACCAGGTCGCCGGGCCTGGCTCCTTCGCGTCCCACGAGCTCGCCGGGATCGTCGCACCAGCCCACGACCGTGACCGAGACGGTCAGCGCTCCCGAGGCGCTGATGTCCCCTCCGGCGATCGTCACCCCGCACCGGGAGGCGAGCTTCTGGGCCCCGGACACCAGGGCCAGCGCGTCGTCGAGCTCGGTTGCGGAGGGCAGGCAGAGCGCCAGGTAGGCCTCCCCGGGCTCCGCTCCCATGGCCGCCAGGTCCGAGAGCGCGCTGCCCAGCGCCCGATGTCCAACCTCGTCCGGCGTGAGCTCGTCTGAGCGAAAGTGCACCCCCTCGACCACCGTGTCGATAGAGGTCACGGCATAGCCGCGGCCGCGGACCACCGAGGCGTCGTCGCCCAGCCAGCGAACGACGCGACCGGAGGGCGCACCTTCGGGCGAGAGCACCCGGGCCAGGCCCTCGATCAGCTCGCGCTCACGCAATCTTCGCCGCCGCGGCGGCGCCGCTCAGCGGTGCCGGTAGACGATCCGCGCCCGGTCGAGGTCGTAGGGCGAGAGCTCGACGCGAACCCGGTCTCCGGGCAGGATGCGGATCCTGAAGCGGCGCATCTTGCCGGCCACGTGACCGAGCACGACGCGATCCATGTTGTCGAGCTTGACGCGGAACATGGCATTGGGAAGGGCCTCGACGACCTCTCCCTCCAGCTCGACCTTTTCTTCCTTGGGCATGCGATCAGGACCTGTCTTTAAGGGCGCGCACCATCGCACGCCGCGCTGACAAAGCTACCAGCAGCCCGCGGATGGCCGTGCTCGTCACCCCCGGGTGCCGTCCCGAGATCAGTGCTTCTTGCCCCCGGTGCCCCCGCCCGAGCCGGAGGTGGGCGGCTTTCCGCCGCCGGTGCCGGTGTGACCGCCGTGGCCGGTCGGGCCGTGGCCGGTCGGGCCGCCGCCGGTGCCATTCTGGCCGCCGTTGCCGTTCTGGCCCCCGTTGCCGGCGATGCCGTTGTCGCCGGTGCCGGCGGGCGGGGCCGCGGACTGGGGCTGGGGTGGTTGGGCATAGAGAGTCGGGTTGTTGTAGGGGGGGCCGGCGCCGGTCGGCGTCGCGCCGCCCGTGCCGGTGTTGCCGGTGCCCCCGCCCGTGTTGCCGGTGGGCGCGCCGGTGCTCGCCTGGCCGGGCCCGACCGTGTTCGAGCCGCCGCTGACGCTGCGGGGGCCGAAGAACGCCGTGCCCTGGAACGGCTGCGTCGGCGGCTTCCAGTCGCCGCAGTAACCGCCGCTGGCCGTCTCCATGTAGTCGTGCCAGATCGGCGCGGCCAGCGTGCCGCCGAATCCGTCGGCCATCGGGAGGTTGCCCTGCGGGTAGCCGACCCAGACGGCGGTGGACATCCGCGGCGTGTAGCCGACGAACCAGGCGTTCTCGAGGTTGTTGGCGGTCCCGGTCTTGCCGGCCGCGGGACAGCCGTAGCCGGCGGCGGTGCCGGTCCCCCGGGTGATCACCTGCTTGAGCACGGAGTCGGCCGCGTAGGTCTCGTTGTAGGGAAAGACCGGAGTGGACCTGGGGTCTCCGAAGTTGTCGGAGCTGCCGTCGGGAAACACGACCTTGTCGATGATCGTGGCCGGGACGTGGGTGCCGCCGTTGGCGATCGTCGCGTAGGCGTCGGCCATCTCCAGCGGCGTGACGCCGACCCGCAGGCCCCCGATCACCTCCGCCGGGTTCGCGTCCAGCGGTGAGGTGATGCCCATGGCATGGGCGGTGTCGTCGAGCTTGTCCCATCCGAGATCGGCCGCCAGCTGAACGAACACCGTGTTGTCGGACAGGATCGTCGCCTTGGTGATGCTGATGTTGCCCTGGTAGCTGTCCTCGGCGGTGTGCACCGACCAGGTCGGATCCGCCGACAGCCACCCCGCGGGCAGGAACTTTGATGTGTAGTACGTGCTGCCGGGGTTGCCCTTGTAGTCGTGGATCAGCGTCATGAGCGCGAACACCTTGAACGACGAGCCGGGCTGGCGGTGCGCCTGGGTGGCGTAGTCGAAGCTGGTCTGGCTGTAGCTCGCGGAGGAGGCGATGGCCAGGATGTGGCCGTTGGACGAGTCGACCGAGGCCAGCGCCGCGGCGGCCGGGCCGGGACCGCCCTGCTCGGCGAGCAGCGACTCGTGATTGACGATCGCCTGCTCGGCCAGGGCCTGCTTTCTCAGGTCGATCGTCGTGTAGATCTTCAGGCCGCCCTGCTGCAGCGTCTGGCAGTGCTTGGGCTTGTTCGGGCACAGGTCGTGCTCGACCTGCTGCTCGATGAAGTCGAACACGTAGGGCTGCTGGTGCACCAGGGCGGCGTTGTCGGGCTTGACCTCGAGCGGCATTCGATTGGTCCGGTTGGCCTGGTGCTGGGTGATGTAGCCGGCGGTCACCATCGACTGCAGGACCTCGGCGCGGCGCTGGCGCGCGGCGCTGGGATCGAGGAACGGGTTGTACTCGGACGGCGCCTGGGGAAGGCCGGCCAGCAGAGCCGCCTGGGCGAGAGTCAGCTTCTGCACCGGCTTGTCGAAGAACATCTGAGAGGCCGCGGCCACGCCGTAGGCGGTCTGGCCCTTGACGGTGCCGTAGGGCACGTCGTTGAGATAGCTGTTCAGGATCCAGTTCTTGGAGTGCTTGGCCTCCAGCTGCTCGGCCAGCTTGGCCTGGATGATCTTGTACTTGAGGTTGCGATCGACCCGGATGCTGTGCGGCAGGTACAGGTTGTCGACCAGCTGCATGGTCAAGGTCGAGGCCCCCTGCAGCCCGTTGCCGGGGTGAAGCGCGTCCTTGACGGCAGCGCGCAGGATGCCCTGGTAGTCCAGCGCCCCGTGCTGGTAGAAGCGGCGGTCCTCGATCGCGATCGTGGCCCGCTTGACCCGCGCCGGGATCGCGCTTCCGGAGACCACGTTGTGGACGCTCGGTGACCAGATATATCCCAGGGATGTGCCGTCGGCGGCGAACACCTGCGAAGGCGAGCCCGGCATGTGGGGGTGCAGCGAGCTCAGGTTCGGTGCCGACTGCGCGACATTGACCACCCACCCGGTGATCGCCAGGGCTCCGATGGCGATCGCGCACACGACCAAGACCCCGGCGAGGGCGAACACCCGCCCCAGGGTGGACCCCCGGTTGCGCCGGCGTCGGCGCTGTCTTTCGCGTCGGCTCATGCAGATCGAGAGGCGTGAGGGCGCCGGACAAGGACACTTGGACCACGATGCCGGCACCAAGGCATCTCCCGGCCCAGTCTAGCTGTCGGAGATTTTCGTCTCACCCACCCGAGCTCCTGCAAACGCTGGCAAGATCGCCTGCGGCGATGCACGCAAAGCGAGGCTCGGATCCGGTGGCGCTGCTGATCGACGGCCTCGGCACGCTCGTGTCGCTGACGCCGCCGGCCCCGCGACTGCGGGCCGCGCTGGCCGACCGGTTCGGCGCGGACATCACCGAAGCCGAGGCCGCACACGCGCTGGCGAGCGAGATCGCCTTCTATCGCGCCCACATGGGCGAGGGCCGCGACGAGCGCAGCCTGCGCGAGCTGCGCCGCCAATGTGCCGAGGTTCTGGGCCGGGCGCTCCCGGACCGACACCGGCCCGTCCTCGCCGACATCGAGTCGCTGACCGCGGTGCTGCTGGACTCGTTGCGCTTCAGCGCGTTCGCCGACGCCCGGGAGGGCTTGCTGGCCGCCCGGGCGCGCGGCGCCAGGGTGATGGTCGTCTCCAATTGGGACGTCTCGCTGCTGGAGGTCTTGGAGCGGACGGGGCTGTCGCCGCTGCTGAGCGGAGTGGTCACCTCGGCGGCGGTCGGCGCGCGCAAGCCCGCGGCGGCCATCTTCGAGCACGCGCTGGCGGTGGCGGGGGTGACCCCGGGCCGAGCCCTGCATGTCGGCGACAGCGTCGGCGAAGACGTGCTCGGCGCCCGCGCCTGCGGCATCGCCGCGGTGCTGCTGGCGCGCGATGGCAGCGGCGGCCCACCAGGGGTGCGGACGATCTCGGGTCTCGAGGAGCTGGATTGGCCGTAGCTGCCCGCCCCTAAGCTCTCAAGGCGTGTCGAGCAGCCCTTCATTGCCACCGGTCACCCCGGCCGCGGGACCGCCGGGATCCGGTGACCCCGGCGGCCGGGACGACGTTCCGCCGTGGAAGCTGTGGACGGCACCGGCGGGGATCGCCCTCGGCCTGGCATTCGGCGCGCTGGCCTCGATCCTGGTCGACATCGTCGCCGGCGCCTCGGGCTCGAGCATCAGCCATCCGCCGCCCGCGGTCAGCATCGTCGGCGACATCGTGTTCGATCTCGGGTTCGTGGTCGCGGCGCTCTGGCTGTCCTCGCTGACCGGGCGCCCCCGGGCGGCCGACTTCGGCTATCGCCGGGTTTCCTTCGGGACGGGCGCCACGGCCGTCGTTCTGGCGGGCGTCGGCTACTACGCGCTGACCGCGATCTACAGCGCGGCGCTCAACCTGCACGGCAGCGACAAGCTGCCCTCGGACCTCGGCGCCACCCACAGTACGGCTGCGCTGGTGGCGGCATCGGTGTTCGTGTGCGCGATCGCCCCGATCGCCGAGGAGTTCTTCTTTCGCGGCTTCTTCTTCGGGGCGCTGCGCAACCTGCGGGTGCCGGTGCTGGGACGAGAGCTCGGACCCTGGATCGCGGCGATCGTGACCGGCATCCTGTTCGGGCTGGCGCACACCGGCTCGGCGTCGTCTCAGTATCTGATTCCGCTCGGCTTCCTGGGCTTCGTGCTCTGCCTGGTGCGCTGGAAGACGCGCTCCCTGTATCCGTGCATGGCGTTGCACAGCCTCAACAACGCGCTTGCCCTGGGGGTCAACCAGCTGAGGTGGAGTGGGCTGGGGATCGTGGGTCTGATCCTTGCCTCGTGGCTGCTGATCGGGGCGGTCACCGGCCCGTTGAGCGGTCGCGCGCAGCAGCCCGCGTGACGGACGTTGCAAGCGCGCTGGTCCGGGCTGATTTACTTTGCGGTCATGCCCCGTCATCTCGCCGCTCGAATGCGACCGTTCTTGCGGTGGGGGCCACTGGGCGCGGTCCTGGCGGCCGCCATCGTCCTCTTCGCCGCCAGCGCCGGGACGGCTCTGGCCGCCGGCTTTGCCACCAAGGGCACCACCTCGGCCACCCAGGGCACCACCTCGGCCACCCAGGGCACCACCACCTCGGCCACCACGGGCAATCTCGCCCGCACCAAGAAGCCGCCCCCGCCGGCCAAGCGCAAGGCGCCGCCGCCGCCCCCCGCGCCCACCACGGGGGTCCACGTACAGGCCGCGCTCTACCTGCCCGGCGTGTTCATCGTGGGCCGTGATGCGGTCACGGTCGCGGGCCGGACGCTGCAAGTGCAGGGGATCGTGCGCCCCTACGTGGCCGGCCAATGGGTCGCCGTGCAGTCCACGCTCAACGGCAAGGTGATCAAAACCGACCGGTTGCGGGTCAAGCCGTCCGCGAAGCAGACCTATGGCGTGTTCGTCGAGAAGGTCACGAGCCCCAAGCCGGGCCTGGTCCGGGTGCAGGTCACCCACCAGCCCACCCCCCAGATGCTCGGCTTCGAGATTGGCCGGGCGGTCGCCGCGCTGAACCCCACCGGGCCTGGCTCCCACGGGTCCTTCGTGGACCTGATCCAGCAGCGCCTGGTGGCGCTTCACTTCTACCTTCCGCTCTCAGGCGTCTATGACCTGCAGACCAGGCTGGCGGTGGACGCCTACCACCGGCTGCTGGGCCGAGGCACCTCGCAGGCCCTGGACCCGGCCACCCTCGGTGATCTGCTGAACGGGCGCGGCTCCTTCCAGGTGCGCTACCCCCGGGACGGCCAGCACGTGGAGGGCGATCTGGCCGACCAGCTGCTGGCCTTGATCAACGGCTCGAAGGTCTACCGCATCTACCCGATCAGCTCGGGCAAGCCCTCGACTCCGACGGTGCTCGGGCACTTCCAGGTCTACGCGCGCGTGCCCGGATTCCTGCCCGACGGGATGTTTGACTCCGACTTCTTCTACCGCGGCTACGCCATCCACGGCTATGACCCGGCGCCCGATTATCCGGCCAGCCACGGCTGCATGCGGCTGCCGATGTCGGATGCGGTCTCGGTCTGGAACTGGCTCACCTACGGCGTCACCGTCGACGTCTACCAGTAGCGATGCCCGGCGATCGCCCCGGGCCGAACGAGCCGGCGCGCGTCCGGCTGCTCGAGGAGCTGCGCCGCCACGCGCTCGTGATCGGCGAGGTCACGCTGACCAGCGGCGTCCGGGCCCAGTACCTGGTCGACGCCAAGCGGGCGATCCTCCTGCCCGCGGGCTTCGCCGCCCTGGCCGAGCTGGTGGCAGCTCAGGCGCGCGCCTGGTCGGCGACCGCGGTGGGCGGGATGACGATGGGCGCCGACCCGATCGCCTGCGCCGCGCTGGCGGGGGGCGCCGACGTCAAGGCCTTCTTCGTGCGCAAGGAGGCCAAGCCCCATGGCCTGGCGCGCAGGATCGAGGGGCCGGCGCTCGAGTCCGGGGACCGCTGCCTGCTGGTCGAGGATGTGGTCACCACCGGCGGCTCCACGCTCAGAGCGCTCGACGCGATCCGCGATGAGGGTCACGAGGTGTGCGGCGTGCTGGCCATCTGCGATCGTCTGGCCGGAGGCGGTGAGGCGATCGAGCGCGTCGTACAGGCGCCGTATCTGGCACTGACCACGATCGACGAGGTCTACCCCGAGCGGCCCGACCGGGGCGTCTAGCGATGCGGAAAATCTCTTCCGGCAACGGAGATTTTCCGCGTTCGGGTCGCCTTCGCCGGCATCCGGAAGACGACTCGGCCGGTCGGCGACGCCAGGGGACCCCCCGGCTCGCCGCGCAGGCATCACAATCCCATCGGATGGCCGACAACCCGACCGCGCCGCGCATCGCGGCATCGATCCTGGACACGATCGGCAACACGCCCCTGGTCGCCCTGTCGCGGATCGGCGCCGGGCTGGCCCCCCGGCTGGTCGCCAAGCTGGAGACCTTCAATCCGGGGGGCTCGATCAAGGATCGCGTCGCCGTCGCCCTGATCGAGGCGGCCGAGCGCGACGGCCGTCTGCGGCCGGGCGGCACGATCGTCGAGCCGACCTCCGGCAACACGGGCACCGGCCTGGCGATCGCGGCGCGGCTGAAGGGGTACCGGGTGATGGCGGTGATGCCCGACAAGATGTCTCGTGAGAAGATCGATCTGCTGCGCGCCTACGGCGCCGAGGTCGTGCTGGCGCCGACCGAGGTCCCGCCTGACTCTCCCCGCTCCTACTATCGGGTGGCCGATCGCCTGACCGAGGAGATTCCCGGGGCGTTTCAGCCCAATCAGTACGCCAACCCGGCCAACCCACGAGCCCACTACGAGTCCACCGGACCCGAGATCTGGACGCAGACCGCCGGTCGGATCACCCATCTGGTCGTCGGGGTCGGCACCGGGGGCACGGTCAGCGGCGCCGTCCGTTACCTGCGCGAGCAGCGATCCGATCTGGTGGTCGTCGGCGCCGATCCGGAGGGATCGATCTACTCGGGGGGCGAGGACAGCGTGCGTCCGTATCTCGTCGAAGGGGTCGGCGAGGACTTCTGGCCCCAGACCTTCGATCCGTCGGTGATCGATCGCTGGATCACCGTGTCGGATCGGGACTCGTTTCTGACCACCCGCCGGCTGGCCCAGGCGGAGGGCATCCTGGCCGGCGGCTCGAGCGGCCTGGCTCTGCACGCCGCACTCGAGGTGGGGGCCGAGGTCGAGGACCGCGAGGCGATGATCGTGGTCATCCTTCCCGACGGCGGGCGATCGTACTTGTCCAAGATCTTCTCCGACAGCTGGATGCGCCAGTACGGCTTCCTGGGGCGCGACTCCGACCTGACCGTCGGCGATGTGCTGCGCCAGAAGCGCGCGGCCGGAGAGCTCCCCTCGCTGGTCACCGTCCAGCCTCACTACCGCGTCCGCGAGGCGGTGGCCCTGCTGCACGAGCACCGGGTCTCCCAGCTGCCGGTGGTGAGCGCCAGCGATCCCTCGACCGTGATCGGCGCGATCGGCGAGCGAGGGCTGCTGCGCCGGGCCGCCGAGGACCCGGCCCTGCTGGACGCCGAGATCGTCGAGGTCATGGAGGCGCCCTTCTCGGCGGTCTCCGGCGAGGATCCGGTGCGCGAGGCGGTCGAGCTGCTGGTGGGCGATCAGCAGGCGCTGCTGGTCACCCGGGATGGGCGCGCCGAGGGTCTCGTCACCCGAACCGACCTGCTGGAGGCGTTGGCCTCGTGAGCCGGGCGCGCCCCGAGCAGGATGCCTTCGGCACCCGGGCCGTCCACGCCGGCCTGACCCCCGACCCGACGTTTCGCTCGATCATCCCCGCGATCCACCAGACCTCCACCTACGCCCAGACCCGGCCCGGGGAGTTCGTCGGCGACTATGACTACTCCCGCTCGGCCAATCCCACCCGCGCGGCGCTGGAGCAGGCGCTCGGCGAGCTCGAGGGCGGGCTGGCGGTCGCGTTCGCCTCGGGACTCGCCGCCGAGCATGCGCTGCTCACGGTGACGTGCCAGACCGGCTCGCACGTCGTCCTGCCCAACGACCTCTACGGCGGCACCTATCGCCTCGTCGACAAGGTGCTCAGCCGCTGGGGGCTGGCCTATGACCTGGTCGAGCCGACCGACCTGTCGTCGCTGGAGGGGGCGCTGAGGCCGGACACCCGCGTGATCTGGGTGGAGAGCCCGACCAACCCGCTGCTCAAGCTCGTCGACCTCGAGCAGGTGGTGCGCCGGCGCCGGCAGGCGCTCGTCGTCGTCGACAACACGTTTGCGACGCCCGCCAACCAGCGCCCGCTGGAGCTCGGGGTCGACTTCGTCGTGCATTCGACGACCAAGTACCTCGGCGGCCATTCCGACGTGGTCGGCGGGGTCGTGGTGACGCGGGACCCGGACGCCTACGAGCGGCTGCGCTTCGTCCAGAACGCCGTGGGAGCGGTTCCGGGGCCGTTCGATTGCTTTCTCGTTCACCGGGGGCTGCGCACGCTGCACCTGCGCATGGAGGCTCACGCCCGCAGCGCCGCCGCCGTGGTGAAGCTGCTGCAAGCCACGCCGAACGTCTCGGACGTGAGCTGGCCCGGCTTCAGCGGGATGGTCAGCTTCCGCCACCCGCAGGCCATCGAGATCGCCGCCCGGACGCGCCTGTTCACGCTCGCCGAGTCGCTGGGAGGAGTCGAGTCGCTGATCGAGGTGCCGCAGGCCATGACCCACCAGTCCGTGGAGGGGTCCGAGGCCGCCGTTCCGGCCGATCTGGTCCGTCTCAGCTGCGGGGTGGAGGCGCCGGAGGACCTGGTCGCCGACCTGCGCGCCGCCCTGGCCTGAGCCTCCGGGAGCGCTCGGCAGCGAGCCGGTGCGGCGCGAACCTCAGGGAGCGCTCGGCAGCGAGCGGCACTGGGGCTTGACCTGGTGCATGGCCCACACCTGCCAGCCGATGCCCCGCTCATACGGGTTCAAGAAGACGATCGGGTTGCCGTGCGCGACCGACTCGGCGTACTTGAAGCCCACCTGGTTGACGTTGTCGCCGAGCGCGAACGCCACCGTCGTCTGGTACTGGAGCCGGGTCAACGGCTCCCCGCACGCGCGCAGGCGGGCGGCGCCGCCGAGCTTGTCGATCGCCGACGGCAGCGCCCTGATCTCAGCGGTGCGCAGCCGCTGCTCGCCGAGGTCGCGGCGCTCGGTGCGGGCGGCTGAGATCGCCGGTCCGACCAGGGCGAGCGCGAGCGCGGCGGCGACCACGGCGCCCGCCCACGAGGGTAGGCCGCCCAGGCGCGGCGGATCGGCCAGGAGCCGTCCCACGCCGGCTCCCGCCAGCACGACCGTGACGCCGGCGGCCTCGAACATGTAGCGCTGCAGGCCCGGCCAGCCGTGCAGCGCGAAGGCGATCTCCACGATCACCCAGCCCACGACGGCGGCGGCGAGGGCGAGCACGATCCGGTCGGCGCGGTTGCGCCGCAGCGCCGCGAGCGCCACGCCCAGCAGGGCGAGCACCTCCAGCGGCCAGTAGTGCAGCTCCAGGAACCGGTGGATCGTGCCGAACACGCGGTTGTTCTTCAGCGCGCGCCCCGAATCCAGGGCGTTGGCCCCGGCCACGAAGAAGGTCCGCGAGGTCAGCGCCGGGATCCCGAACCAGAGCAGCGCCAGCACCACCCAGCCCCCGATCAGCAACAGGCGCGTCCCCGGAAGCGCAACCCAGCACCAGATCGAGTACAGCCCCAGGAACAGCCACACCTCGGGGCGTCCCAGCGAAGCCAGGATGAGGAGCACGAATGCCGCCCGCGGGCGCTCGTCCAGGTGGCAGTCGATCGCGGCCAGGCAGAGCGTGACGATCATCGGGTCTGACTGGGAGCTCAGGATGTAGTGGAAGTAGTTCTGGATGCCCAGCAGCGCGAGCCCGGCGAAGGCGGCGGCCGCAAAGCCCGCCCAGCGCCGCTGCGGAGGGGCATCGGTCAGCTTGTAGGCGATCCGCCCCGCAAACACGACGCCGGCCAGCGCCACGGCGGCTGAGGTGAACATCCAGAGCCGTAGCTCGTAGTGCCCGGTCAGCGAGAAGACGACCGTGAACACGTAAGGGAGCGGCTTCCAGGACGGCGCGGCGTTGGTGTCAAGCGACCCCAGGAGCGTCTGGTGGCCCCAGACCAGCCAGCCGTAGGGATCGAAGCCGGGTCTGGTCCGGGCCCAGAGCACGAGCGCGACCGAGATCGCGATCACCCCGACCGTGGTGCTCCACCACGGATGACGGCGCATGAACCGGAGCAGGGTCCAGGGCCCTGACTCGGATCGCGGCGGGGGAGCGTCAGGCCGGGGGGGCGGGGCTTGCAGCGTGCTCTCGGACACTCGGACCGGCCGACCGTAGCAAGCCGCCGGGCCCTACAATGCCCCCGACTCGTCCAGGACCTCTGCACTCGCCCCCGGCAGGAATCGAACCTGCATCCCGCGCTTAGGAGGCGCGTGCTCTATCCATTGAGCTACGAGGGCAGAGCGCTGAGGGTATCGGCGAGGACTTCGTTGAGGAACCATTAATGCTGAGTGACACCGCCCCGCAGTTGTGGTTCGATGCCTGGATGGAGGTTGTGCTGGTGCGACGCGAGGTCGGCTGCTAGGCCATGGGCGTCGGCGCCGGCCAGGACCTCCTGATCGAGGTCGAGCCCAGTCTTGAATCCATAGAGCTGGCCGGCGGCGACGTCACCGCCCGCTCGCCCGCGGAGCTGTTCTGGCGTCGCTTCAAAGCCGATCGGGTCGCGCTCATATCGGCCTGCGTGATCGTCTTCACGATCATCGTCGCGATCGCCGCGCCTCTGATCGTCAAGCTCCTGGGGCTTCCCGGCCCCAACGTCAACGACACCAGCGCGCTCGATGTGTTCGGCTCGCCGACGGGTCCCAGCGGTGCCCATCCGTTCGGCGTCGACGAGCTGGGCCGCGACATCCTCTCACGCGTCATCTACGGCGCTCGGGTGTCGCTGGAGGTCGGCATTCTCGGGACCGCGATCGCGACCGCGATCGGCACCGTGGTCGGCCTGCTGGCCGGGTTTTACCGGGGCTGGGTCGACACCGTGCTGATGCGCGCGGTGGACGTCTTCCTCTCCTTCCCGGTGCTCGTGCTCGGGCTGGGCATCGGGGCGGCGTGCAGCGTGCGAGGCTGTCTCTCGGGGCTGATCCAGCCCGGGCTGGGCACCGTGATCTTCATCGTCGCGCTGCTCAGCTTCACCTACATCGCCCGGATCGTCCGCGGCCAGGTGCTGTCTCTGCGTGAGAAGGAGTTCGTCGAGGCGGCGCGGTCGCTGGGCGCGTCGGACAGAAGGATCCTGTTCCGCGAGATCCTGCCCAACCTGATGGCGCCGCTGATCGTCTACTCGAGCCTGCTGATCCCCACCAACATCCTGCTCGAGGCCGCCCTGTCGTTCCTCGGGGTGGGAATTCGTCCCCCCCAGGCCAGCTGGGGCCAGATGATCGCCGACGCCACCCCCACGTTCAACACGACCTGGTGGTACATGGTGTTCCCGGGAGCCGCCCTGCTGATCACCGTGCTCGCCTTCAATCTGCTCGGCGACGGTCTGCTCGACGCGCTCAACCCGCGCGGGGAGCGGACGTGACCACTAACTTCTTCAACCAGGACCTCCCGGCATCGACTGGGGCGCCGGGGTGTCCAAACCTACAAGTCATACGAGGAACCCACACGAGGAGGCAGTGATATGAGGAACCGCGCCCGCGCGGTGCTAGTCCTGGTCGTCGCCGGTCTGGCGACGGTCCTGCTGGCAGCCTGTGGCTCGAGCTCGAGCTCGAGCACGACCAAGTCGGCCACCACTTCGGGCTCCGGCGCCCCGGGTGCGTCGAGCCTTCCCCTGAAGGCGGGGGAGAACCCGTCAAGCGAGGTGCTGTACGGCAAGAAGAAGGGCGGCACGCTGACCGTCTTCTCGAGCGTTGACTTCGCGCACCTCGATCCCGGACAGTCCTACTTCGGGGGCGACTATCCGGTCGTCGACGTGACCAATCGGCCGTTGTTCACGTTCCTTCCCAACTCGAGCACGACGCTCGCTCCCGACCTGGCCACCGCGGTGCCCACCCTGGCCAACGGTGGCATCACCGACGGCGGCAAGACCGTCACCGTTCACATCCAGCCCAACGTCCGCTTCAGCCCACCGGTCAACCGGGCGGTCACCTCCAAGGACGTTGCCTACGCGATCGAGCGGGGGGCCAACCCGAACGTCGCCAACCCTTATTTCATCTCCTACTTCGGTGCCAACTCCCCGGCACCACTGGTCGGGGCGACCTCTCCGAAGTACTCGGGCGGGCCGATCCCGGGCATCCAGACACCCAACAACACCACGATCGTCTTCCACATGACCAAGCCGGGAGCGGCGATCCTGGTTCCGGCGCTCACGCTGCCGACGTCGGCGCCCATCCCGCAGGAGTTCGCGGGGCCGCTTGACAAGAAGAGCCCGACGACCTACGGCACCCAGTATCTGGTGGCCACCGGGCCGTACATGGTCCAGTCGGACAAGACCGGCAAGTTCGCCGGCATCGGCTACCAGACGGGCAAGTCGCTGACGCTCGTCCGCAATCCCAACTGGGACGCGAGCACGTACACCGCGGCGTTCCGCCCGCCGGCGTACCTGAACCAGATCAACTACAAGATCGGCGTCGACGCGACCGTGTCCCAGCTGCAGGCCCTGAAGGGCTCGGCCTCGGTCTCGATGGACCAGGCGACGCCCCCGAACCTGAAGCTCGCCTACCAGACCTACCCGTCGCAGCTGACGGTGACGGCGGGGTCGGGCGACTGGTACGTGGGCGTCGACAACGCTCACGGCGTGTTCAAGAACGTGGATCTGCGAAAGGCGTTCTGGGCGGCGCTTGACCGGGCGTCGATCCTCAAGGTGGTGGGCGGCCCGCTCGAGGGTCAGCCGATGACCCACTTCATCTACCCGGGGACGATCGGGTTCCAGCAGGCCGGTGGCTTCGCCGGGCCGCAGGTCGACTACAACACGAACGTCAACGGGAACATGGCCGTGGCCACCAAGTACATGAAGCTCGCGGGCTTCAAGAGCGGCAAGTACACGGGCACTGGGACCGTGCAGCTGGTGGGCGCCGACAACGGCGTCGACCCGGCGTGGACCCAGGTCGTCGCCTCGGCGTTGACGAGCCTCGGGTTCCACGTGCACACCTCCGAGCCCGACCAGTCGGTCATGTACACGAAGTACTGCGAGGTTCCCAAGCAGCAGATCGATGCCTGTCCGATCGTCGGTTGGATCCGGGACTTCGCCGATCCGTTCGCGGTTCTCTACGTGCCGTTCTACGGGCCGGCGATCGTGCCGAGTAACAACTCGAACTTCGGCCAGTTCAACAACCCCCAGGTCAACCAGGCGATGGAGAAGGCCGCGCTGATCGTCAACCCGGCGGCGCGGGCTCAGGCATGGGCCAACATCGACAAGATGCTGGTCGCCAACGCCGCGGCGATTCCGGAGTACTTCGCCAACGAAGATGTGGTCAACAGCTCCGACGTCCAGGGAGTTGTCGACCAGTGGAATCAGGGTCTGTACGACTTCCAGTTCACGTCCCTGAAGAACCCATAGACCGAACCACAGAGCGAGTCATGGGGCGGGCCTCACCTCCACGGTGGGGCCCGCCCCCCGCTCGCCACACCCGCTGGGGACAACACTCGTGAGCGCTTACATAATCCGCCGGATCCTGTGGGGAGTGCTGCTGCTGTTCCTGGTCAGCCTGCTCACGTTCCTGTTCTTCTACATCTTCCCCGCCGGCAACCCGGCGCAGCTGCGCGCCGGCCGCAACCCCAGCCCCACGATCATCGCCTACATCAACAAGGAGCTCGGCCTCAACAAACCGATCTACACGCAGTACTTCGAGTACATGAAGGGGATCATCCTTCACTTCAACTTCGGCTACAGCTACTACAGCGGGGCCTCGGTGATCGGCCTGATCGGGAACCGGCTGCCGGCGACGATCTCGCTGACCGTCGGCGCGGTCGTGGTGTGGCTGCTCGCCGGAATCCCGGTGGGCGTGCTCTCGGCGATCAAGCGCCGTAGCTTCTTCGACCGGGCGGCGATGGGGACGGCGCTGGTGTTCGTGTCGATGCCCGTCTACTGGCTGGGCCTGATCGTGCTCTACCTGTTCGCCTCGGACATCGGCAAGTTCCCGGTCCTCCCGGGCTCGAGCAGCTACGTGGGCCTGACCACCGATCCGGGAAAATGGTTCACGTCCCTGATCCTGCCCTGGTTCGTGCTCGCCGCGACCTCGGCCGCGATCTACTCGCGGCTGCTGCGCGGCAGCCTGATCGAGGTGATGGGCGAGGACTACATCCGCACCGCGCGCGCCAAGGGCCTGTCCGAGCGCCGGGTGATCTGGCGCCACGGGGTGCGCTCGGCGATCACGCCCGTCGTCACCGTGCTCGGGCTGGACCTCGGCGCCCTGCTCGGCGGCGCGGTGCTGACCGAGACGGTCTTCAACATCCCCGGGATCGGCCGCCTCAACTACGACGCGATCCTGCACACCGACATCCCGATCGTTCAGGGGACGGTGCTGCTCGCGGCCATGTTCATCGTGGTGGCCAACATCGCGGTCGACATCGGCTATGCCTACCTCGATCCCAGGGTCCGCTACTCGTGACCGCCGCCGCAGGCCGGGTGAGACTCGACGGCGCGGGCTCGTGAGCACTACATTCCCTGAGGACATGCCCCCGAGAGCGAAGGACGACCGCGGGTGAGCCCGCTGCTCGAGGTCGAGGACCTGCGCGTGTCGTTCCCGACCGAGGACGGCGTCGTCCACGCCGTGGACGGCATCTCCTACACGGTGGACACCGGTAAGACGCTAGGCGTCGTCGGCGAGTCCGGGTCGGGCAAGAGCGTGTCGTCGCTGACCATGCTCGGCCTCACCCGCTCGCAGGGAGCGCACATCGAGGGACGCATCCTGTTCGACGGGCAGGACCTGATCACGATGCCGGACTCGGGCCTGCGCAAGCTGCGCGGCAACGACATCGCGATGATCTTCCAGGATCCCCTGTCCTCGCTGCATCCCTTCTTCAAGGTCGGCTCGCAGTTGATGGAGGCGGTCCTGGTCCACCGCAAGGTCTCCAAGTCGGCGGCACGGGCCCGAGCGGTCGAGCTGCTCGAGGTGGTCGGCATCCCGGATCCGGCCCGGCGCGTGAACGCGTATCCGCACGAGTTCTCAGGCGGCATGCGTCAGCGCGCGATGATCGCGATGGCGCTGGCCAACGAGCCGAAGCTGCTGATCGCCGACGAGCCCACGACGGCGCTTGACGTCACTGTCCAGGCGCAGATCCTCGCCCTGCTGGAGGACCTCCAGCGGCGACTGGGGATGGCGATCGTGATCATCACCCACGACCTCGGCGTGGTGGCCGAGATCGCCGACAACATCTCGGTCATGTACGCGGGGCGGATCGTGGAGCGGGGAACCGCCGACGAGATCTTCCACTCGCCCCAGCATCCCTACACGTGGGGCCTGCTGATGTCGATCCCGCGGCTCAACAGCCCGCGCGGCGATGAGCTGGTCCCGATCTCCGGACGCCCGCCCAGCCTCATCAACCGGCCCAGCGGCTGCTATTTCCATCCCCGCTGCCCCTACGTGCAGGATGCCCATCGGCGCGTGGATCCCCGGCTGGCCCCGGTCAATGGGGGCGACGGCCACGCCGCGGCTTGCCTGCTGACCCCCGGCGTGCGCGCTCAGATCTGGCAGGGCGTGCAGACCGGTCGCGATCCGGCTTCCCTGCGGCGGCTGGCCGCCGGCTCCGCCGCCCCCGTGACCGAGCACCTGACCGGCTTGGACGAGTCCAGCGAGGGCACCGGCTCGCAGCACGAGGCGATGCCATGAGCAGCCTGATCGAGGTCAGGGACCTGGTCAAGCACTTCCCGATCAAGCAGGGGATCATCATCCAGCGCCAGGTCGGAGCGGTCAAAGCGGTCGACGGCGTGTCATTCGAGGTGGAGCAGGGCGAGACCCTGGGCCTGGTCGGCGAGACCGGCTGCGGCAAGAGCACGACGGCTCGGCTGCTGTGCCGGCTGCTGGATCCGACCTCGGGGACGATCATCTTCGACGGCCGCGACGTGGCCGGACAGAAGGGCGACGACCTCAAGGCGCTCCACCGCGACATGCAGATGGTCTTTCAGGACCCCTACTCGTCGCTGAACCCCCGCAAGACCGTCGGCTCGATCATCGCCGACCCGTTCGTCATCCACGGCCTGTACCCCGGAGAGGGCGAGCGCAAGAAGCGCGTTCAGGACCTGATGGACCGCGTCGGCCTAAATCCCGAGCACTACAACCGGTATCCGCACGAGTTCTCCGGTGGCCAGCGCCAGCGGATCGGGGTCGCCCGCGCCATCGCGCTCGAGCCCAAGCTGCTGGTCGCCGACGAGCCGGTGTCCGCGCTGGACGTGTCGATCCAGGCGCAGGTGCTGAACCTGCTGCGCGAGCTCCAGCGCGAGATGGGGCTGACGCTGATCTTCATCGCCCACGACCTGTCGGTGGTGCGCCACATGTGCGACCGGGTGGCGGTCATGTACCTGGGCAAGGTGGTCGAGCTGGCGCCCAGCGACGTGCTCTACAGCTCGCCTCGCCATCCCTACACCGGCGCGCTGCTCTCGGCGGTGCCGGTGCCAGATCCCTCGCTGGCCCGGGAGGAGCGCCCCCTGCTCACCGGAGACGTGCCCAGTCCCGCCAACCCTCCTCAGGCCTGTCGCTTTCACACCCGCTGCCCCAAGGCCCAGCCCCGGTGCTCGGAGATCGATCCGCTCCTGGAGCCCAAGCAGGGCGGAGGCGTGGCCGCGTGTCACTACCCACTCACCGACGGCGAGGTCGCCTCCATGCTGCCGATGGGCCTCGCCCGGGCACCCGCCGAGCCCCAGCCCACCCCCTGAAAGCGGCATCCGGCCCGAGCGGCCCTGCTCAGCCGTCGGAGTCCGGCCCCCCGGTCGCCTGGTCACCGGCGTCCTCGTCACCTGCGCCCTCGTCACCGGCTTCCTCGTCCTCCTCGCCGTCCTCGACGTACAGCGACTCGCTGGCCAGCTCGCCGCCGCCCTTGTCCCACAGCCTGACGTCGAGGAAGTCCGAGCGGTAGTTGTCAGGCGCCAGCAGCGTGAAGCGCTCGTCGATCAGCTCGCACTGGTCGACGGCCAGGTTGGCCAGCTCGGCGGTCACGATCGCCCCTCCGGCGATCAGCGGAACTCCCCAGATGAGCGTCATGTCCGCGGTGTTGCCCTGCTCCCCGCGCCAGCTCGCGACCACGTCGTCGTTGAGATCGAGCTTCCAGTCCGGGTTGCTCTCCGCTATCTCGGCGGTGAAGTCGGCGCGGGCGTCGAAGTCGTTGGGTCCCCCGGAGCCCTCGCTGAAGGAGACAAAGCCGAAGAGCTCGTAGCCGGTCGTGGTGCGGGCCACCGCCGGCACGTAGGTGCGGCTGCCGAAGGTGCGATCCGGGAACCAGGCGATCTCGCCCGCCTCGCCCAGATCCTCGCCCTCTGAGTCGATCGCCCGGCAGGCGGTCAGGAAGTGCTCGCGCATGGTGTCGGCCCAGCGCCCGTACGGGAGCGCCTCCTGGGGCGGCTCGGCAGCGAAGCTGATCACGAATCGGTCAGTGGGCGGCATCCGCGGCCGGAGCCTACACGGGTGGGAAGCGGTCGCGCGGCGGCGACGCGCCGATGCGGGTGGCTAGCGGTCGTCTCCGCGAGCGAGGAGGGCCACTAATAGGCCCCCCGCCGCGACAGCACGGCGGGGATCGTCTTGAGCAGGATCGACAGATCCAAGAAGATCGACCAGCGCTCCAGATACAGGAAGTCCAGCCGCACGAGGTCGTCGAAGTCGAGCTCCGAGCGACCCGATACCTGCCACAGCCCGGTGATTCCCGGCAGGACGAGATAGCGCTTCTTGTGCCAGTCCTCGAGGCGGTCGAAGTCGCGCATCGGCAGCGGCCGGGGGCCCACCAGCGACATCTCGCCGCGCACGACGTTGACCAGCTGGGGAAGCTCGTCGAGCGAGAACCGGCGCAAGAGGCGTCCCACCCGGGTCAGCCGCGGGTCCCTGCGGATCTTGAACAGCGCGCCGGAGGACTCGTTGAGCGACTCGAGATCGTCCTGCGTCTGGTCGGCGTCCCGGCCCATCGTGCGGAACTTGAGGCAGTGAAACGGCTTGCCCGCCATCCCGGGACGAACCGACCGGTAGAGCACCGGCCCGCGGGAGCTGAGCCGGATCGCGACCGCGATCGTCAGCAGCAGAGGCGAGAGCGCCACCAGGCCGGCCGACGACAGCACGAGGTCGAAGCTGCGCTTGACGGCGTAGTCGATGCCCTCGAACACCGGCGGGCGCAGCGTGAACAGTGGCACCGACTCGCCGGGCACGAACTCGGCACGGTCCACCAGGATCTCCATCGTCGACGGGGCGACGTGCACCGTGACCCCACGCTGGTGGCAGCGATCGACGAGATCCAGCGCCCGCTCCTGAGGGAAGTCGGGATCGGCGATGATCACCTCGTCGATCCCCTCGGCTCCGAGCACGTCGCTGAGCTGGTCGAGCTTGCCCAGGGAGCGCAGCCCGTTCTGGGGCCGGGGGGTGAGCGAGATGTAGCCGACCAGGTCGACCGCGGTCCGAGCCCGCGCGCCCAGCGCGTGGGCAACGGCCTCGATGTGCTTGCCCGAGCCCACCAGCAGCGCCCGTCGCCGGTAGCCGGCCAGCTCCAGCAGCCGGCCGGTGACGCGCGTGTAGAGCTCGCGCAGGGCCCAGATGTAGATGATCCCGAAGAACAGCGACCCGTAGAAGATGTAGTAGCTGGAGAAGTGATTGCCGGCCACCAGGGCGAACAGGAGCGAGATCAGGGTCGCCTGGAAGAGGGCGGCCACGAGCTTGGGGAGCCCCGGCCGGCGCGGGCGATCGGCGTACAGGTCCGCGCGCGCGAACATCAGCACCGTCAGCAGGTAGGCGAAGGCGAGCGCGGAGCGGGTGTTGCCCCAGATGATGTGCCAGCTGAAATCGCCGCGCACCGCCACCTTGACGGTCATGGCGGTGACGATCGCCGCCGCCACCCCGGTGAAGTCGAGCGCCAGCAGCGTGAACACGCGGCAGGCTCGGCGCACCATCGCCCCGCTGAGCAGGAAGCTCAGCAGGATGGGACGCTTGCGCCTGACGTCACGCTCGGGCAGCCCGAGCGGGTCCGCTGCGCCCCGCCGTCCATTGGCCGGGGGCCGAACTGCCTCTTTGTGGTCGATTGTCACGATCAGGAAGGCCGTTTTTCAGAAAAACCCCCGTCTCGTCGTAACGGTATCTACCCGTCGAAGTTACGGGGAAGCTCGTCCGGCGGGCGCCAGGCGGGGCTTTTGGGTGCTGACGTGCGTGAGCGGAGACCCGAATCGCTATGGCAGCGCGCCGACGAGCGCCTCTTTGCCTGACTCGGCGAGCGTGCGCTCCAGGCCCTGACGCAGCTCGATCTCGGGGCTCCAGCTCAACAGCCGCTGCGCGAGCGAGATGTCGGGTTGACGGACTTTGGGGTCGTCCGTGGGCAGCGCCTCGTAGACGATCTCCGAGCTCGAGCCGGTGACCTCTATCACCTGCTCGGCCAGCTCCAGCAGCGTGAACTCGTGGGGATTGCCGATGTTGACCGGCTCGTGGAAGCCGGACTCGGCGAGCGCGATGATCCCTCGGATCAGGTCGTCGACATAGCAGAAGGAGCGCGTCTGGGAGCCGTCGCCGAACACCGTGATCGGACGGTCCTGCAGCGCCTGGCGCAGGAAGGTCGGGATCGCCCGTCCGTCGTGAGGGCGCATCCGCGGCCCGTAGGTGTTGAAGATCCTCACGATCGCGGTATCGACCCCCTGCTGACGGTGATAGGCCATCGTCAGCGCCTCCGCATAGCGCTTGGCTTCGTCGTAGACGCCGCGCGGCCCGATCGGGTTGACGTTGCCCCAATAGCTCTCGGGCTGAGGGTGTATCTCCGGGTCGCCGTAGACCTCGCTCGTCGAAGCCGTCAGGAAGCGGGCGCGGTGCTTCTTGGCCAGCCCGAGCGTGTGATGGGTGCCGTAGGACCCGACCTTCAGCGTGTGCAGCGGCAACCGCAGGTAGTCGATCGGGGAGGCCGGGGAGGCGAAGTGGTAGACGAACTCGATCGGCTCGTCGACGAAGTACGGCTCGATGATGTCGGTCTGCCGATACTCGAACTGCGCGGTTCGGATGTGCTCGATGTTCTCCAGCGAGCCCGTCTCGAAGTTGTCGACGCAGATGACGCGGTGGCCGCGCGCCAGCAGCTCGTCGCACAGATGCGACCCCAGGAAGCCGGCACCGCCGGTGACTAGGCAGGTGGACATCGCGAGCAATCTAGCGAGGTCGGAGGGAGGTCCGCCCCCCGGGTCGCGCTCACCCCGGCGGGGAGCCCTTCACCCAGTGACCCGCTTCCTTCTTCCAGATCGGCGCCCGGGCCTTGATCTGATCGATCATCTCCCGGGCTCCGGCGAACGCCTCGGCGCGGTGGGCAGCCGAGGCGGCGATCACGACCGAGGGCTCGGAGAGCCCCACGACGCCGACTCGATGCTCGGCCGCCGCCGCGCACAGGCCGTGGCGCTCGATCGCGGCCTCCACGATCTGCTCCATCATTCGCTCGGCCATCGGCACGTAGGCCTCGTAGTCGAGTTGGGAGACCTCTCGCGTCACCCCGGAGAACGTCACTACCGCGCCGGCGCGAGGGTCGCGCACCCGCTCACAGACGGCATCGAGGCTGAGCGGCTCCTCGGTCACGCGCACATGGGCGGCTGTCAGGGCCCCGCCGGAGACCGGCGGGATCAGCGCCAGCTCGTCGCCGGCGCGCAGCGGCGTCAGCTGATCCGCGTACTCCTGATTGATGGCCATCACCACCGGCACATCGCCGATCAGCTCCCGCATCCGCGAGAGCGCATCGCTCACCCGGGCGCCCTCGGGCAGCTCCAGGGCGAGCTCCGGCGCCCCGGCGCGCTCGCGCAGTCCGGCGAACAGGCGGATGCTCACCATCATCTCCACGAAGGCTACGCCCTCCCGGCGCCGGGTCCCCCCACGTTTACGCAGGATTAGGAAGCTTCTCCGGTGAAGCCGATGTTGCTTATGCTGCCCCCAGGGTTTGTGGGTGATTCGATCTTCTTTGGAGGAAGCTATGGGTAAACGGAGCTGGCTCTCGGGGGCGGCGGCGCTGCTGTGCACGGCCGCCGTCGTGGGCTGTGGGAGCAGCAGTAGCAGCAGCAGCACTTCATCGGTGACCTCGTCGGCCGCGTCCAGTGCGGCCAGCGCGGCCAGCTCGAACGCGGCTCCGCTCGCCGGCGCCAATGCCGCCGTGGCCAAGCTCGTTCCGGCCTCGATCAAGTCCAAGGGGACGCTGACCGTGGCCGCGGACGCCAGCTATGCGCCGAACGAGTTCATCGGCCCCGACGGTCACACGGTTGTCGGGATGGATGCCGACCTGAGCAAGGCGCTGGCGGCCGTCATGGGGCTGAAGGCGAACGTCGTCAACGCCACGTTCGACACGATCATCCCCGGCCTGGCGGCCGGAAAGTACGACATGGGCGCCTCGTCGTTCACCGACACCAAGGCCCGCGAGAAGGTCGTCAACTTCGTCGACTACTTCGAGGCCGGCACCTCGTTCTTCACCAAGACGGCGGGCGGCACGACGGTCACGACGCTGGCCTCTCTGTGCGGCCATACGGTCTCGGTCGAGAGCGGCACCACCGAGGAAAGCGACGCCAAGGGGCAGAGCGCGAAGTGCAAGACGGCGCACCACGCCGCTGTGACGGTGCTCGTGTTCCCGACCCAGACCGCCGCCAACTTGGCGCTGTCCAGTGGCCGGGCCCAGATCTCGATGGCCGACTCCCCGGTCGCCGCCTACCAGGTCAAGCAGTCCCACGGCACGTTCAAGCTGGTCGGTCAGACTTATGGAACCGCTCCCTACGGCCTGGCGGTCCCCAAGACCAGCGGGCTCGCCCCGGCGGTGCTGGCCGCGCTCAAGGTGGTGATGCACAACGGGACCTATGCGTCGATCATGCGCAAGTGGGGGATCCAGAACGGCTCGATCCCGGTCGCCCTGGTCAAGATCAACGGCGCCACGAGCTGAGCCCCGAGGCGAGTAGGACAATGGCTCTGAGGTGAGCACCTCCGAGCTCTCCAAAGAACGAGCGGACCGCCCCGAGGACATCGAGGCGGTCCCGGTTCGCCGTCCCGGCCGGTGGATCGCCGCGGCGATCGTGCTGGTCATCGCGGCTTCGATCGTGCGGGCTGTGGTGACGGACAAGGGCTTCGGGTGGAGCGTTGTCGGTCACTACCTGTTCGATCCGCGGGTTCTCCGCGGCATGTTGACGACGATCTATCTGACGGTCCTGTCGATGCTGATCGGGATCGTGCTCGGGGTCATCGCGGCGGTGATGCGCCTCTCGCCGAACCCGATCGTCGCGGGCGCGAGCTGGCTGTACATCTGGTTCTTCCGAGGCACGCCGTTGCTCGTTCAGGTGCTGTTCTGGTACAACATCGCCGCCCTCTTTCCGAGGATTGTGCTCGGGGTCCCGTTCGGCGGTCCTGCGGTCATCAACGAATCGTCTAACTCGCTGATCACGCCGCTGGCCGCGGGCCTGCTCGCGCTCGGGCTGAACGAGGGTGCCTACATGTCCGAAATCGTCCGCGCCGGGATCATCTCGGTGCCCGAGGGCCAGGCGGACGCTGCGCAGTCGCTGGGGATGAGCCGCTTGCAGACGATGCGGCTGATCGTGCTGCCGCAGGCGATGCGGGTGATCATCCCGCCGACCGGCAACGAGACGATCTCGATGCTCAAGAACACCTCGTTGCTTTACGTAGCGGCGTTCACCGAGTTGCTGTACTCGGTCACCCAGATCTACAACGTCAACTACCAGACGATCCCGCTGCTGATCGTCGCCAGCATCTGGTACCTGGTCATGACCAGCGTCCTGTACGTGGGCCAGTACTTCATCGAGCGGCGCTTCGGGCGGGGATTCTCCCGCGCCCAGCAGGCGACGATGCGGGGGCGGTGGCTGGGCCTGGGTCGCGGCGGGGCCGGCGGGGTGAGCGCATGACCGCATCGATGGTCAACGCCGAGACCGTGACCACGCCGATGGTCAACGCCGAGGGTGTCCACAAGCGCTTCGGGCGCCTGGAGGTGCTCAAAGGGATCGACCTGCGGGTCGACCGGGGCGAGGTGATGTGCTTGCTCGGGCCGTCGGGGTCGGGCAAGTCCACGTTCCTGCGCTGCATCAACCATCTGGAGAAGATCAACTCCGGTCGGCTGCTGGTCGACGGCGAGCTGGTCGGCTACCGGGAGGCCGGGGGCAAGCTGCACGAGCTGCACGAGTCAGAGGTGGCGCGCAAGCGGGCCGAGATCGGGATGGTGTTCCAGAGCTTCAACCTGTTTCCGCACATGACGTCGCTGGAGAACGTGGCATTGGCTCCGATGCGGGTGGCCGGCGTCTCGCGCGGGGAGGCGCGTCAGCGTGCCGGCCGGCTGCTGGAGCGCGTGGGCCTGTCCGACAAGCTCAGCACGTATCCCGTCGCCCTGTCAGGCGGCCAGCAGCAGCGCGTGGCGATCGCCCGGGCGCTCGCCATGCAGCCCAAGCTGATGCTGTTCGACGAGCCCACCTCGGCGCTTGACCCCGAGCTGGTCGGCGAAGTGCTGGACGTGATGCGCCAGCTCGCCGACGAGGGGATGACGATGATCGTGGTCACGCACGAGGTCGGGTTCGCCCGGGAGGCCGCCGACTCAGTCGTGTTCATGGACGCCGGCGTCGTGGTCGAGTCCGGCAAGCCCGGCGAGGTGCTCGGCAATCCGCGCCACGAGCGCACTCGCGACTTCCTGGGCAAGGTTCTCTGAGCGGGCGCCGGTAACCTCTCGGGGGCGATGGCCACCGCCGACGAGCACCGCACGATCGCCCCGATCGTGGGTCCCGACGATCCCCGTCGGTTCACCGACTCGGGGATCGAGATCCGCGAGCTCTACGACGAGTCAGAGCTCCCACCGGACCTGGACAGCCGCCTGGGCGAGCCCGGCGAGTACCCGTACACGCGCGGCGTGCACCGGGACATGTACCGCAAGCAGCTGTGGACGATGCGCCAGTACGCGGGCTACGCCAGCGCCAAGGAGTCGAACGAGCGCTACCGCTACCTCCTGGAGCACGGCTCCACGGGCCTGTCGATGGCCTTCGATCTCCCCACCCAGCTGGGCCTGGACTCCGACGACCCGCGCTGCCTGGGGGAGGTCGGCCGCACCGGAGTGGCGATCGACACGATCGACGACATGCGAACCGCCTTCGATCAGATCCCCTTGGATCAGGTCTCGACCTCGATGACCATCAACGCGCCCGCCAGCGTCCTCCTGCTGCTCTACGAGCTCGTCGGCGAGGAGCAGGGCGTGCCCTCAGAGCGTCTGCGCGGCACCACCCAGAACGACATCCTCAAGGAGTACATCGCGCGCGGGAACTTCATCTACCCGCCGCCGGGCGCGATCCGGCTCACAACCGACCTGTTCGCCTACTGCGACGAGCGGGTCCCGAGGTGGAACACGGTCTCGATCAGCGGCTACCACTTTCGTGAGAAGGGCTGCTCGGCGGTCCAGGAGGTGGCGTTCACGCTGGCCAACGGGATCGCCTACGTGCAGGCCGCGCTCGACGCGGGCCTCGAGCTCGATCGCTTCGCTCCCCGGCTGGCGTTCTTCTTCAACGGCCACAACAACGTCTTCCAGGAGGTCGCGAAGTTCCGCGCCGCTCGGCGGATGTGGGCTCAGATCATGCGCGAGCGCTTCGGTGCCCGGGACGAGCGCTCGTGGCGGCTGCGCTTCCACACCCAGACCGGCGGCGTCACCCTCACCGCCCAGCAGCCCGAGAACAACATCGTGCGCGTCGCCCTGCAGGGCTTTGCCGCCGTGTGTGGCGGGACCCAGTCGCTGCACACCAACGGCTTTGACGAGGCACTGGCGCTGCCCACCGAGCGCGCCGCCCGGATCGCTCTGCGCACGCAGCAGATCATCGGGTATGAGTCGGGCGCAGCCGACACGGTCGACCCGTTCGCCGGCTCCTATTTCGTCGAGGCCCTGACCGACGAGATCGAGACCCGGGCCCAGGAGCTGATCGACAAGGTCGACCAGCTCGGCGGCTCGGTGCAGGCGATCGACTTCATCAAGAACGAAATCGAGGAATCGGCGTTCGGCTACCACGAGCGCTACCGCACCGGGCAGGACATCGTCGTCGGCGTCAACAAGTTCGTTCAGGACTCGCCGGAGGTGCCCGACATCCTGCGCGTGGACCCCGAATCCGAGCGCGACCAGGTGGCCCGCTTGAAGACGTTCAAGGAGAACCGCGACGCCTCGGTCGTGGCGCAGCGCCTCCAGGAGATCCGCGAGCGCGCGCAAGGAACCGAGAACATGCTGCCGACGCTCCGCCAGGCGCTCAAGGACCGCTGCTCGATCGGCGAGGTTTGCGGGGCGATGCGCGACGTGTTCGGCGACTATAAGCCGTCGTATTGATCTTGCTGACCCCGGCCGTCGCGTTCGTCGACATCGTGCTGGCCGTCCACATCCTGGCGGTCGTGGTCGCCTTCGGCGTGCTCTTCGCCTATCCGCTGCTGTTCGCCGCCGCCCGGCGAATGGACCCCGGGGTGCTGCCCTGGCTGCTGCGCACGCGCCAGCGAACCGGACGCCTGCTCGTCAACCCCGGCCTGCTGATCGTGGTCCTGGCCGGCGTCTACCTGGCCACCGACGAGCACAAGTGGAGCGCCTTCTACGTCCAGTGGGGGGTGGGGGCGGCGCTCGTGATCGGGGCGATCGAGGGCGTGGTGGTGATCGCCTTGGCTGGACGACTGGCCGGCATGGCAGAGCGGGACCTGGCCGCCACCGCGGTCCCGGCGGGCGGCCGGCGCACGAGCGCCACCTGGAGCCCGAGGTTCGTCTCCGGATTCAGGGTGCTGTCGGTGGCCGGCGTCGCGTTGCAGCTGATCGTGGTCGTGACGATCTTCCTGATGGCCACGCACGCCGGGGCCTGACGCCCGGACACCCGAGGGCACGGACACCCGAGAGCACGGGGAATCTGCTCGCCGGCAGCGAGCGCGTTGGGGGCGGTCACAGCCAGGGGAGGGGCTGCGCCGGCTCTCGCGTGACCCCTTCACGCAGCGCCGCCTCCTGCCAGGGATCGACTCGGGGCGCCTGCGGAGCCGGCTCCGGGATGGTGGCCCGCATGAACTGCGCCAGCGCCGCGACCACGGCCGCGGCCTCCTCCGGCGAGGCGCCGGGAGCGACGATGGAGAGCTGAGGGCGGCGGTTCATCTGAGGGGCCACAGTATCGTGCCGGCGGTGCCATCGATCCCGGTGTTAGATCAGGGCGCGGTGCTGGCCGCCGTCTCGCCGGCGCAGGCGACAGAGCGCGTCGCCCAGGCGTTCCTGCGCTTCGCGGCCGGTGAATGGGTGATGCCCCCCAAGGTGTACCTGCAGAGCCCTCCCTTTGGAGACTTTCGAGCCATGCCCGCCCGCGGCGACGGGCTCGCGCTGCTGAAGTGGATCACCTCCTTTCCCGGCAACCCGGCCCGGGGGCTGCCGACGGTCAGTGGCGTGATCTGCCTGTCAGACGCGGTGACCGGCCAGCCGCTGATGCTGCTCGACGCGAGCTCGGTCACCGCTCTGCGCACCGGCGCCGCCGCCGCCGTGTCCACCCGGGCCCTGGCGCGACCCGATGCGAGCAGCGTCGGAGTCATCGGCTGCGGCCTGCACGGCGCCTGGACCGCCCGCTGCCTGGTCGCCGCCGGCTACGGGCCGGGGGTGTGCGCGGATCCGGACGCGGACGCGGCCCTGGCTCTGGCTGACGAGCTGAACTGGACGGCTGGGTCGCGGGAGCAGGCGCTGGAGTGCGACGTCGTCTGCTGCGTGACGCCCGGAGCCGTGGCCGTGGTCGACGTCGGAGACCTGCGGACCGGCTCTCACCTGAACATGCTGGGCGCCGACGGCCCCGGCAAGGCGGAGGCCACGATCGACGCCGTCGCCGCGTGCGCCCTGTTCTGCGACGAGTGGGAGCAGGCGTCTCACGGCGGAGAGCTGACGGGGGCCATCGAGGCCGGTCTGGTGGATCGAAACCGGGTCACGGAGCTGGGCGCGGTACTGGCGGGCACCTCCCCCGGGCGCCCGGGCGTGGACGCGGTGACGCTGTTTGACTCCACGGGCCTGGCGATCCAGGACCTGGCCGTGGCCGCGGCCGCCTACGCGGCCTGGGGCGAGGGCGCGGTCCCGGCCCAGACGATCTCGCTGTAGGGCCCGTGGCGAGAAACGTCCATATTGGGGACGTTTCTCGCCCCAGCCCGGCGCTCGAGCCTCAGAGCGGGATGTTGCCGTGCTTGCGCCGCGGCCCCGGCTCGCGCTTGGTCTGCAGCGTGTGCAGCGCGGTGATCACCTTGGGCCGCGTCTCATGGGGGACGATCACATCGTCGATATAGCCCCGCTCGGCCGCCACGTAGGGGTTTGCGAAGTGGGCCTTGTAATCGGTGATCAGCTTCTCGCGCCGGGTATCGGGCGTCGGGGAGGAGGAGATGTCGCGCCGGTAGATGATGTTGACCGCCCCTTCGGGTCCCATCACCGCGACCTCGGCGCTCGGCCACGCGAAGTTGAAGTCGGCCGCCAGGTGCTTTGAACCCATCACGTCGTAGGCGCCGCCGTAGGCCTTGCGGGTGATGATCGTGATCTTCGGCACCGTGGCCTCGGCGTAGGCGTACAGGAGCTTGGCCCCGTGGCGGATGATGCCGCCCCACTCCTGCGTGGTGCCGGGCAGGAAGCCCGGGACGTCGCAGAAGGTGACGATCGGGACGTTGAAGGCGTCGCAGGTGCGGATGAACCGGGCCGCCTTCTCGGAGGAGTCGATGTCGAGCACGCCGGCCAGCTGCGAGGGCTGATTGCCGACAACCCCCACCGAGAAGCCGTCCAGGCGGGCGAACCCGCACACGATGTTGCGCGCGTAATGCTCGTGGACCTCCAGAAACTCCCCATCGTCGACGACGTAGCGGATCGCGTCGCGCATGTCGTAGGGCTTGGTGGGGCTGTCGGGGACGACGCGGTCGAGCTCCGGGTCCTCGCGCAGCGGATCGTCGGTGGGCAGCACCCGGGGCGGGATCTCCAGGTTGTTCTGGGGCAGGAAGGAGAGCAGGTAGCGCGTGTCCTCGATGCACTGGTCCTCGTCGTCGGCCGCGAAGTGGGCCACCCCGGACTTGGAGTTGTGAGACATCGCGCCGCCCAGCTCCTCGAACCCCACCTCCTCGCCGGTCACCGTCCGGATCACCTCCGGGCCGGTGATGAACATGTGCGAGGTCTCCTTGACCATGAAGATGAAGTCGGTGATCGCCGGCGAGTAGACGGCACCGCCCGCGCACGGGCCCATCACCAGGCTGATCTGCGGGATCACCCCGCTGCAGCGGACGTTGCGCAGGAACACGTCGCCGTAGGCGCCCAGCGAGACCACGCCCTCCTGGATCCGCGCCCCCCCGGAGTCGTTGATCCCGATCACCGGACAGCCGAGCTTGGCGGCCAGATCCATGATCTTGCACATCTTCTCGGCCATCACCTCGCCCAGCGAGCCGCCGAACACGGTGAAGTCCTGGCTGAACACGCACACCCGGCGGCCGTCGATCGTGCCGTGTCCCGTCACGACGGCGTCGCCCCAGGGCCGGTTGCGCTGCATGTCGAAGTCCGCCGTCCGGTGACGCACGTAGGTGTCGAGCTCCTGAAAGGAGCCCGGGTCCAGCAGCTTCTCGATCCGTTCCCGGGCGGTGAGCTTGCCCTTCTCGTGCTGCTTGGCCACGGCGGCCTTGGTGCCGTGGTGGACGGCCTCCTCGCGCAGCTCCTGGAGCTGGGCGAGCTTCTCCTCGTAGGTCTCGGGTGCCTTCTCGCGCATGGCGCGCGAGTCTAGTGGTGCCCGGCGCAGGGGGCCACTCGTCCGCGGCGGCCCGTCAGGAGCGCGAGTACGGCCGGTGGTGCGCCCGGCCCAGGCTGTCGAGCGCGGCATCTAGGGCGTCGGCGATCGGAGCGGGTTGCTCCACCGGCACCGCCGGCATCGTATCCGCGCTGGCGGTGGCGTCGACCGCCGGCATCGTCTCCGAGCTGGCGGTGGCGTCGACCGCCGGCATCGTCTCTGCGCTGGCGGTGGCGTCGACCGCCGGCACCGTCTCTGCGCTGGCCGGGGTCAGGTCCCGCTCCCGCCGGCCCCAGCCCAGCCGCCCGATGAGCCGGGCGAACACGCCCAGCGGGGCGCGCTCGACCTCGGGGGTGCGCTCGAGCTCCGGGGTGCGCTGGACCTCCGCGGCGGGCTCGAACTCACGGGCGGGCTCGAGCTCCGGGGCGGCCGCCTGACTCGAGACGGGCGGCTCGGACGGGTACTGGGCGTCCGCGGGCTCCGCCTCCGCGGGTGGCCCGTGGTCAGGAGCCATCGCCGCGGGCTCGGGGACGGCTGTGGCTGAGGTGGAGGTCAGGACCACCCGGGTTCCCCAGGCCGAGGGCTCGAGCCTCACCGTGCCGCTGGCGGCGTCGCCCTCCCAGGCAACGGTGGTCTCGGGCTCCAGCCGGGTGATGCGGATCTCCCCGAACGCACCCAGATGCTTGGCCAGCGACGTCGCGTCGCTGCACTCGGCCCACAGCTCGGGTGTGGATTTGACGAGCGTTCGGCTGGCCTCGTGATCGGTCATGGCCTGATGTTTCGTGCGTCCGCCGGCGACTCCTTCCTCTCTTTCAGCGCTTGTACGACGACCGCTGAGGCCCCGAAGCGGTCCTCAGGTGGGGAGCCGCGTTCCGATCAGCCGCGCGCCCGTCGCGGGCAGTCGGCCGGTGGCGATGAGGTGCTCCTCGGCGTCGCGGAGCCCCGGTTCGAGGTTCCAGCGGTGCAGGTAAGGCCCGGGCACGGGCTCCCCGAGCGCGAAGTACGGCCTCAGGGCCTCGCGGATGGCGCCCAGTGAATGCAGATGTCCGCGCAGGCCGGCAATCAGAGCAACCGGATCATGCTCCTCCTCGGCGCCGAGCGCGCGGCGCTGGCCAACCCACCAGGCGGCGGCGCGCTCATCGACGCGGCTGAAGTCGACCTCATCGATGACCAGACGGGCGGCGGGGGCAACCAGGCTGGCGAGATGCGCGCACGAGTCCTCGAGCGGCTCGACGTGGTGCAGCGAGACGACCGCCAGCGCAGCGTCGAAACTGCCCTCCACCTCGAGCAGCGTCGCACGTTTGACACGGGTGTCGTCCCGAGCCGCCGGGTCGATCGCCGTGACCTGGTAACCGGCGGCGTCGAGCGCCGCGGCCAGCTCTCCGTCGCCCGCCCCGATCTCGAGCACGTGCACAGGCGGTGCCGGGAGGGCGGCGCGAACAAACGCAAGCAGATCGCTGGTCACCATCTTCGCTGACATCTTCGCGCACGCCTGGCTAAACGAGGCGGCGGCCGCGCCACCGCTCCGGACCGAGCCGGGGACCTACTCGGCGCGGGCGACGAGCCCGGCCAGGAAGGTGTCTACGGCGAACTCGAAGCGATCGTCGCCGCTGCCGGCAAGCGCCGACGCGAACGCGATCTGGGGCAGGACATCGCACGCCCAGGCGGCGTCTTGAGCGTCGACTCCGCCCGCGCTCAGGAGGCCGAGCAGAGCGTCGGCGAGCCTGGGCGTGAGCTCGTCGCTGGGAGCCCGGCCGGCGGCCACGGTCGCGATCCCCGGATGGGCCTCAAGCGCGTCGAGCAGCTGGCGGAGCAGCACGTGGACCTGCTCGCGCCAGCGCGCCGGATCGGGCGTTTGCAGATCGATCGAGTCGGTCACCCGCTCGAGCATCGCCTGGCGCAGACCCGAGCGGTCGGCTACATAGACGTAGAGAGAGGCGGGCCCGGTGTCCAGTGCGGCGGCGACGCGGCGCATGGTCACGGCCTCGAGTCCTCCGGCTCGCAGGATCTCCAAGGCGGTCTTGACGATCGACTCGGTGCTGAGCGGCGGCTTGGCCGGTCGGTCCCTCGTGCTCCGCGGCCGGCGAGGGTAGGTGGACTGCCAAGGGTCCACGGCGAGGATTCTAGGCCATCCGGTCAGCATTCATACCGAACGTTGTTCGCGACGAACGCCGCTCCAGGCCCGGTCTACCGCGTGGGTGGGTCCGGATGCCATGAGTGCGAATACGCAAGTCATCGGTGGCCTCCCGGCGGCCGAACGGTGTTCGTGCAGGGACCTCCGCCCAGGCAGAATGCGCCGCCCTTGCATCCACTGGAGATGGGGTAATACATCTGCCTACCCCGCGTTAACGTATTGACAAATATGGGAAGTCCTGGCACCTTTTTTAGGTCTGACAAGACCGGTCACCGGGGCTGGCGTATAGTTGGAGCTCAGGAATGGGGGCCCGAGCGGAGGATTTGCGAGAAGTTCCCCGCGGGAGCGGGAACCTGAAAAATTTGCTGAACAGAAAGTTCGCATACGCCGGGGGCGGTACCTCAGGCGCCTTCCGCCCGCCGGACGTCGGCGTCTTCGGGTCACGCCGCAAGCGCATCTGGTTCGGGCTCATCGGTCTGCTCGCGCTGGCAATGCCCTACGCAGGCCTGATCGCCGCTTCGGTCAAGTCGGTCGTCGCTCCGCCGTCGGTTGCCGTGCAGTTGCCCGAGCTCGTCCTTCCGTCCGCGCGCTTCCCGGTCCTCGCGGTGCCGAGCGTTCGCGCCGCGGGACATGGCCGCCCGGCGCCCGCCAGCCATCATCGGTCGCCGACCGCCGGCGCCCGGCCTGAATCCCGCCCCGTCCCGGGCGCCACCGCCCGCCGCCGGAACATGACGCTCGTCCCGACCCGTCACGCAGCGGCCGGGCACGGCGCGGCCGCCGCCAATGGAGTGAGCCGGACCCGCCGGATTCGGCTGACCAGGCGCAGATACTCGACCCCGGCCACTTCGAGGCGGCGCCACCACGGGCCTTCTTCGAGCTCGGTCCAGATCGGACGGCTGGCCCGGGCCCTGGCCGCCGCCCCGATCGTCACCAACACCGCGCCGCGTCCCCGCCGGACGGCGGTCGGAAGCGCCAGGCCGCGGGCTCAGCAGACGCCGGCGGGCAGCCCGACCTCGGCGGGCAGCCCAACTCCGGCGCCGTCGACCGGGAACCCGCCGAGCAACGCGCCGGCGGCCATGGTGACGAGCGGCGAGGCGGGTCAGGCGCAGCCGCCGGCGGCCGAGTTCGTCAGCTACTCGCCGGCCCCGGCGCCCACCGCGAGCGTTGCGGCCGTGGCGCCCGCCGCCGCGGCTCCGTCGACGAGCGACGGCACGACCAGCGTCCCGGTGGACACCGGCGTCCCGGCCGACAGCAGCGCGGCGGCCACCACGCCGGCGGTCTCCACGACCCCGGCGTCGACGGATCCCGCGCCGGCCCCGACCGATCCGGCGCCGGCCGGGACCGACCCCGCGCCGGCCGCGACCGACCCCGCGCCGGCCGGGACCGACCCCGCGCCGACCGCGACCGATCCCGCGCCGGCCGCGACCGATCCCGCGCCGGCCGCGACCGATCCCGCGCCGGCCGCTACCGATCCGGCACCGACCACTACCGACCCCGCGCCGGCGGCGACGGATCCCGCGTCGACCGACACGTCTCCCACTCCGCCCGCCGCCGACTCGAGCACCCCCGCTCCCGCTGATGGCGCGGGCAGCCAGGCCACGGCCCCCGGCGGCGACTCCAGCACCGCGGACGGCACCGCCGGGGCGCCCAGCCCCCCCGCCGACAGCAGTGCGAGCTCGTCCCCCGCGGCCGCCGGCTCAGATACGAGCACGGGCAGCTCGAGTCAGACAACGGCGACGCCGAGCCAGACGGTGACCACCGAGCAGTCCTCCTCGCTGAGCACGAGCGCCTCCGCTTCGGGCACGACCACCGACTTCACGAACTCGACGACGAGCGCCACCGGCTCGGCGCCCCCCGCTGCCGCGCCCGTCGTCCCGCTGCCGGCCACCACCGGAACCCAGAGCCTCGGCGTGTCGAGCACCGCCTCCTCGCTGCCGGACGCGGTGACGCCGGCGCAGATCAACGCCGCCGCTGCCCAGGAGCTGCAGACCGCGGCCGGCGCGACCGGTGTCAACCCGGCGGTCGTGAGCGCCTCGACCGAGTCGGCCGCGATCACCGCGATCTCCGACCTGACCGTCAAGTCGGTCGGCAGCGCGATGACCGAGAGCCTGGCCGACTCCACGTTCTCGACCGTCGGCTCCTCTGCCGGCTCTCCGCGCACGCCCGGCGCCGCGTCCACCAGGGTCGACACCGGCAGTCAGCGGGCCGGCGGCTTCACGGCATCGGACTCGGGATCGAACGGGAGCCTGCTGGTAGCGGGCGACACCTCTCCGAGCAGCCAGTCCGCGCTCACCCAAGCCTCGTCGAGCGGCATCCCGGCGTCCGGCGCCGCGGCCGCCCCCGGGTCCTCCCCGGCCGGCATCTCTCCGGAGAGCACGACCCTGGTCGCGGCCCCGGCCGACAACCATTCCTCGATCGAAATCGGAACCCTCGGGGCGCGCGGGCCCCCGACCACGTATGGACCCGTACCGATCCCGCTCCCCATTGGTGGGTCGATCAGTACGGGCGATGCCACGTTGTCCTCCGCGCCCGCCGGCCTGCCGCACGATGTCACCGTCGGCACAGCGATCGGCCAGGCGCCTCAGATCCGTTATCTGCCGGCCACCGGTGATCCACTCGAGATCCCTTCGTGGACCAACCCGACCACCGCCCCGGCCTCCGCGGGATTCCCGCCCTCCTCCACCCATATCGCGGCCACCGACGTGGCGGAGTCCTGCCCGTACTCGAGCGACGTCAGCCCCTCCCTCCTCCCGGGGACGCTGACGCCCAGCCGCAATACGACCTTCACCTGGGGCGCAGTTCTCCCGCGCCGGGACGGCCCCGGTCGCCGTCCCGGCGCGAGAACTCAGCCTGACCGCAGCTTCACAACTGGAAGTGGGGGATTGGTCATCGAGTCCGACGGCGCGCAGGTCCGGCGTCAGCTGCAGGTGGGGGGCGCCACCTGCACGCTGAACGTTCCGGCCGCGCGGCCGTCGGGCTCCTTGACCAGCAGTGCCCGCTAACCTCGGCCCGGCATTGGGGCCGTCGAGGAACGAAGCCAGCCTGGCCCGCTGGGCGGGCGCGGTGCTGGTCCTGGTGCTGGCAGTGGCGCCGGCCGGCTGCGGTCAGCAGTCGTCTTCACAGCGCACGCAGGTGGCGCGGTACATCTCCGAGATCAAGAGCGAGGAGGCGACGCTCACTCCGGCGCTCATGGCCGTCACCCAGGTCTCGGCCCAGGTCGCCGCCAACGGCGGACGCATTCTGCTGGGGAAGACCCCTTTGCTCACCCAGGAGCGCCGCCTGAACGGAGCGCTGATCCAGATTCAGGCCCAGGAGGCGCGGCTGCGGGGCCTGTCCTATCCGGCGGCCGCCGCGCACCTGCGCTCGCTGGTGCTGGCGATGAGCTCTGACCAGGCCACGCTCACGCACCAGCTGGCGCTGCTGGTGGCCTTCCTGCCTCGCTTCAACTCCGCCGTGTCGCCGCTGCAGGGCGCTCTGGCACGACTCGAGCGAGTGCTCTCCCAGCGCCAGGCCAGGGGCTCCGCCGCGGTCTTTGCCCTGTACGCCGCCAAGGCCCAGGCGCTCCGCTCCTTCCAGGGCACCACTCGGCAGATCGCCGATCATCTGCGGCCGCTCATCCCCCCGCCGGTGTCGAGGCCCGCCTACGAGGCCCAGCTGACCTCGCTGCGCGGGATGGGCGCGAGCGCCGGGAGCCTGGCCAGAGCTCTGGCCGCCGGCTCGCCGGGAGACGTCCGGCCGCTGCTGATCCAGTTCGACCGAGCCGCGCTGGCCACCCATTCGAGATCGGTGCAGCAGCAGCAGATCGCGGCGATTCGCGCCTACGACGCCCAGTCCGAGCGGCTGACGACGCTCTCGGAGGCGATCTCTCGCGAGCGCCTGCGCCTGTCGAACACGTTGCGCTAGGGCCTCCGAGCTCCTAAATAAGTGAACGCGGATTGCCTTTTGGTAGATTCAAACCGCCAGGCTGGACGTGGCGCACCGCATTCACCGCCCAAAAGGAGCCCGATGGAGCCCGCCTCGCTCGAAACCGCCAAGAAGGTCCCCCGCACCGGGTCGCTGGAGAACCCCGAGGTCGTCGAGGACGTCCCGGGGCACGTGATCCCGATCCTGGAGCGCGAGTTCGACGACTTCGACACCGAGTCAACGCGCTATCTGAAGGGTGAGCTGCAGGAGGAGGACTTCATCAAGTTCCGCCTCAAGCAGGGCATCTACGGCCAGCGCCAGCCCGACGTGCAGATGGTGCGCGTCAAACTGCCGATGGGCGGGGTGACGCCTGATCAGCTGGACGCCTTCGCCGACGTGATCGAGAAGTACGTCCCGCTGCGCAAGGGCCACGTCACCACCCGGCAGAACATTCAGATGCATCACGTGCCGCTTGCGGACGCCGCGGAGCTGATCCGTGAGCTGGGCGATGCCGGCCTGTCCTCCCGCGAGGGCTGCGGCAACACGATGCGCAATGTCACCGGCGATCCGCGCGCGGGCACGCTGCCTGGCGAGCTGTTCGACATCACCCCTTACGCGGGCGCGTACGTGCGCTACTTCGTACGGCATCCCACCACCCAGGCTATGCCCCGCAAGGTGAAGACCGCGTTTACCGCCAACGACGACGACAACGCGATCACCGGCATCCACGACATGGCTTTCATCCCGCGTCTGCGCGACGGCGTTCGCGGCGTGGAGGTTCGGGTCGGGGGCGGCACCTCGATCATGCCCCGGATCGCGCCCACGCTGTATCAGTTCGTCGAGCTCGACAACGGCGACTACCTGAAGGTCACCGAGGCCTGCATGCGGATCTTCGATCGGCAGGAGTTCCTACGCGTCAACCGCGCCCGCGCCCGGATCAAGGTCCTGATCGACAAGGTCGGGATCGACGCCTTCCGCGAGATGGTCGAGGAAGAGCTACGGGGCGAGTGGGTCTCAGAGCGCGACTTCTCGTTGCACGAGATCCTGTTCGACGTCGACGAGGAGGGTCGCGCTCCCCGACCCGGTCCGGAGTGCGCGTCGGCCAATGGCGACAGAGGATCTTTCGAGCGCTTCCTGCAGTCGAACGTGGGTGCCCAGCGCCAGCGCGGGTTTGTCACCGTCGAGGTCAAGATTCAACGCGGCGACCTCACCCCCGAGCAGCTGAGGGGGCTCGGGGAGATCATGCGCCGCTACACGGGCGGCTCTGCCCGGACCACCGTGCACCAGAACCTCGTCCTGCGCTGGGTGCGCGACGAATCGGTCTACGAGGTCTTCAAGGCGCTCGGCGCGCTCGAGCTCGGCGAAGCCGGCGCCGACGAGATCACCGACGTGGTCAGCTGCCCGGGCACCGACTCCTGCAAGCTGGGCATCACCAGCTCGATGGGCCTCAACCAGGCGGTCGCCGAGCGGCTCCGGGCGATGGACATCCGCGACGCCCTGACCAGGAATATCCACGTCAAGATGAGCGGCTGCCCGAACGGTTGCAGCCAGCATCACATCGCCGACATCGGCTTCTACGGGGCCTCGATCAAGGTCGGCGAGCGCACCATCCCCGCCTACATCCCGCACATCGGCGGCGCCTACGAGGGCGGTGAGGTTCGCTACGGTCAACGGCTCAAGGCACGGCTGCCCGCCAAGCGGGTGCCCGAAGCCGTCGAGCGCTGGCTACGCTTCTATGAGTCTGATCGCGCCGACGGTGAGACGTTCCGGGCGTTCGTGGACCGGGTGGGGGCGCCGGAGTTCGAGCAGCGCGTGAAGGACTTGACGATGCCGGTCGAATTCAACCTTCAGAACATGAATTACTTCATCGACTTCAACCGCGAGTCCCCGTTCGAGGTCCAGCGCGGCGAAGGAGAGTGCGCCGTCTAGTGGCCACGCTGGCTCCCGACCTCGAGAGCGCGACCGCCCAGGAGGTCCTGACCTACGCGGTGGAGAACTTCCACCCGCGCCTGACCATGGCCTGCTCCTTCCAGAAGGAGGAGTCGGTCCTGTTTCACATGCTCTCGGAGATCGATGCCAGCCGGGATGACGGCCGCGGCGGTGGCCGGGATCCGATTCGCGCCTTCACGATCGACACCGGCGTGCTGTTCCCCGAGACGCTGAGCACTCAGAAGCGCTTCGAGGACCGCTTCGCCCTGCAGATCGACGTGCTCGACGCCCGCAGCCCCGACCAGCCGTGGACGGCCCAGCGCTGCTGCGGCGCGGCCAAGGTGCGGGCGCTGGAGCTCGGGCTGACGGGCATGGAGGCCTGGATCACGGGGATCCGGCGCGAGCAGGCCACCACCCGGGCCGCGACCCCCAAGCTGCAGCGCGACGCGCGGCGCGACATGTGGAAGCTCAATCCGCTTGCCGACTGGTCAGAGAAGGACATCTGGCGCTACGTCTTCGAGCACGACCTGCCCTACAACCCGCTCCACGATCACGGCTACGCCTCGATCGGCTGCGCTCCGTGCACGCTCCCCGGCGCAGGGCGCGACGGGCGCTGGGCCGGCGAGGACAAGACCGAGTGCGGCATCCACGAGTGACCCCGATCCGCCCACCGGTCTGATGAACCCCTTCCACTACGAGCTCTCGCACCTCGAGACCCTCGAGGCGGAGTCGATCCACATCTTCCGGGAGGTGGCCGCGGAGTTCGAGCGACCTGTGCTGCTGTTCAGCGGGGGCAAGGACTCGATCATCCTGCTGCGCCTGGCCGAGAAGGCGTTTCGCCCGGGCAGGTTCCCGTTCCCGATCATGCACGTGGACACCGGGCACAACTTCCCCGAGGTGCTCGAGTTTCGCGACCGGATCGTCTCGCAGCTGGGCGAACGACTGATCGTGGCCAGCGTGCAAGACTCGATCGACAGGGGCCGCGTCGTGGAGGAGACCGGTCCCCGGGCCTCTCGTAACCGGCTCCAGACCACCACGCTCCTGGACGCCATCGAGGAGCACGGCTTTGACGCGGCGTTCGGCGGGGCCCGGCGCGACGAGGAGCGGGCCCGAGCCAAGGAGCGGATGTTCTCCTTCCGGGACGACTTCGGCCAGTGGGATCCCAAGCGCCAGCGTCCCGAGCTGTGGGCGCTCTACAACGGCCGGATCCGCAAGGGCGAGCACGTGCGGGTGTTCCCGATCTCCAACTGGACCGAGCTCGACGTCTGGCAGTACATCGCCACCGAGGGTCTGGAGGTTCCGTCGATCTACTTCTCGCACGAGCGCCAGGTGTTCGCCCGTGACGGGATGCTCTACGCCCACAACGACTTCGTGCAGCTGATCGACGACGAGGCTCCGTTTCCGGAGTCGGTGCGCTACCGCACCGTCGGCGACATGACCTGCACCGGCGCGGTCCGCTCCCGGGCGGCCACGCTGACGGACGTGGTGGCCGAGATCGCCGTCACCCGGATCACCGAGCGGGGCGAGACCCGCGCCGACGACCGGGTGACCGAGGCGGCGATGGAAGACCGCAAGCGCGAGGGCTACTTCTAGTGACCCTTGACGTCCGAGCAGGCAGCCGTCGCTGATGGCCGCCACCGCCTCGCCGAACGGCTATTCGGTCAAGCGCCGCACCACCGAGCTGCTGCGGATCGCCACCGCGGGCTCCGTGGACGACGGAAAGTCGACGCTGATCGGACGCCTGCTGCACGACTCGAAGGCGATCTTCGAGGATCAGATGGAGCACGTGGTCCAGACCTCGGAGCGCCGCGGCGACGGCTACCTGAACCTGGCGCTGCTCACCGACGGCCTGCGTGCCGAGCGGGAGCAGGGGATCACGATCGACGTCGCCTACCGCTACTTTCAGACCCCGCGGCGGAAATTCATAATCGCCGATACGCCGGGCCATGAGCAGTACACGCGCAACATGGTCACCGGGGCGTCCACGGCCGACCTCTCGATCGTCTTGGTCGACGCTCGAAAGGGTGTCTCCGAGCAGACCCGCCGTCACGCCTACATCGCCTCGCTGCTGCGGATCCCCCACCTGGTGGTGTGCGTCAACAAGATGGACCTGGTCGGCTATGACGAGGACGTCTTCTACAACATCCTCGAGGAGATGACCGACTGGGCGGCACGGCTGGCGATTCCCGACATCACCTTCATCCCGATCTCCGCGCTTCACGGGGACAACGTCGTCGAGCGCTCGAACGCGATGCAGTGGTACGGCGCCGGCACGCTGCTCTACCACCTGGAGCACGTCGTGATCGCGCCGGACCGCAACCTCGCCGACGTGCGCTTCCCGGTCCAGTGGGTCATCCGGCCGATGTCCGACGAGCACCACGACTACCGCGGCTACGCCGGCCAGGTGGCCGGCGGAGTGCTGCGTCCCGGAGACGAGGTCGTGGCCCTGCCGGGCGGCCAGCGGACCACGGTATCCGCGATCGACACCTACGGCGGCGAGATCGAGTCGGCATTCCCGACGATGTCCGTGGCGCTGCGCCTCGCCGACGAGATCGACGTCTCCCGCGGGGACATGATCGTCGCCTCCGAGGATCAGCCGGTCAGCGCGCGCGAGTTCGAGGCGATGGTGTGCTGGATGAGCGACCAGCCGCTGCAGTCCCGCGGGCGCTACTCGATCAAGCACACCACACGCACAGCGCGTGTGATCGCCGAGCAGATCGAGCACCGCGTCGACGTCAACACGCTCCAACACGTCGCGGCCGATCAGCTCGCCCTCAACGAGATCGGCCGAGTTCACCTGCGCGCCAGCTCGCCGTTGGTCCTCGACCCTTACCAGCGCAACCGCACCACGGGAAGCTTCATCCTGATCGACGAGGCCACCAACGACACCGTGGCGGCCGGGATGGTCCTCAGCGCGTCGTCCTGACGCGGTCTCCGAAGCCGGCAAAGTTAAGGGGGGGCTCCCGATGCGCACCGGCGGCTGGCCGTCGATCATCGGCACATGGCCAGAGCAGACGGCACCGTTGAGCTCAATCTCCGCCTGGTAACGGGCTCCAATCCGCTGCGGGGCAGCCTGGGTACCCAGGGCCGGACACTCGAGTTCTGGGGCTGGCTGGAGCTGGCCGAGCTGATCCAGCAGGCAAGCGATGGCGGGGGCGACGAGGGGTGGACCGATGGCCTGACCGCGGCCGCGCCCAACCTCCATGGGGGCTGAAGACCGGTGGGGCTAGCGATCGGATCCGGGCGGACAGACCGCGGGGACAGACAGACGGTGGGGGCCGGCAGACCGAGGGGCAGACGGAGCTAGGGGGCAGGACCCGCGTGGGCAGACGGGACCGGGGCGCTCCGGGCGATGGCAGGCAAGCCATCGGCCCGGAGCGCTGCGTCGCTCGGGCCGGCTCAGGTGGAGCTCGGCGGCGGCGATCCGGCGAGCCTCTCGGCCAGCTGCTCACGCGCGTGCGCACCCTGGAGGTCGAGCTTCTGGTAGACGTGACCGAGGTGTGTTCCGACCGTCTTGGCGGTCACGAACAGCGCCTGAGCTATCTGCCGGTTGGTGAGGCCGGCGGCGGCCAGCTCGGCCACACGTAGCTCCGAGGGGGTGAGTGCCTCCGGTCCCGAGACCCGCTGGCGGCGCGGGTGAGCGCCGCTGGCCAGAAGCTCCTCGTGGGCGCGTACGGCCAGCGGCCGGGCGCCACAGAGATGGGCCAGCTCCAGCGCCTCGCGCAGCGGCCCACGCGACGAGGCTCGCTGTCCGGCTCTGCGTAGAGCCGCGCCCAGATCGCACAGGGCCTGGGCGAGCTCGAGCCTGGCGGGGGAGGCGCGCAAGGTCTGGACGGCGTCGGCCAGCACCGAGACGCCCTCGGGCCCGGCCGCCAGCGTCCCGCAGGCGCGCAGGGCGATACCGATCGCTCGGGGCTGCCGGAGGGCTCGGGCCCGGGTGAGCTCCTCCTCGGCCAGCCGCCGGGCGGTCGCCGGGTCAGAGTCCGACAGCGCCATGGCCAGGGTCGAGCGCCACGGGACGTAGTTGGGGTTGTTGACGATCACCGCCGCTCCCGTCGCGCGCAGGTCGGCGATCGCCTCCTCCCGGCGTCCCTGCGCCAGCCGCACGCGGCCGCGTGCGAGCAGCGCATGTAGCGCGGGCGCGCTGCCCAGGACCCGCTCGATCGGCGCCGCCTCGATGATCGCGGCCGCAGCTTCGAGATCTCCGCGCCAGAGCAGCGCCTGTGTCAGGACCGCGGTCGACCAGATCGTGGTCCAGAGCACCTGATGGCGTTGGGCGTGATCCAGCGCGGCGCGCGCATCTGACTCGGCGTGAGGCAGCTCACCCGTCCTCAGCGCCATCAGCGCGTCCCAGGCCACCGCGGTGAGGTGAGCGCGGATCGAGCCGCGTCGCCGCGCGTCGCCGCGGATGTCGGCCAGCAGCGCCTCGGCGCGCGGCAGCTCGTCGGACAGCACGAGAATCGCCGCCGCGTAGTCGACGATCGTCGATCCGGCGGTGTGGTCGGCCACGAATCGGCCCGCGTCCAAGCCGGCGTCCATCAGCTCGCGCCACTCCCCGTCATGGGGTCCACGCTGGGCTCGCCAGCAGGCCTCGAAGATCAGCAACGAACGTCCAGCCGGCCCGGCGGCGACGGCCAGCTCGTGGAGGGCGGGCAACCGCGGGTCGATCTCGCCCACCAGGACCCGGTCCACCGACGCCACCCCCGCGCGAAGCGTCTCCAGCGTCGCCATCAGCGCCGGCTCGGGGTCGTCGCCGAGCCTGTCGATCGTCTCCCCGAGGATGCGATGCGCTTCATGGAGCCGGCCGTTCCAGACCAGCCACTCGGCGAGCGTGCAGGCCAGCCGGACGCGGTCTGTAGGCCGCTCGCTGAGGGTCAAGGCCTGCTCGAGGTGCTCGGCCGCCGCCGGATCGCGGGCCAGCGCCTCGGCCTCGCCGAGCTCACCGAGCACGAGCTCTCGCTGCTGCGCCGCCGGCGGCTCGCTCAGGGCTCGGCGCAGCAGCCGCACCGCGGTCGGCGGGTCTCCGCTGTCCACCGCCTCGGCCGCTGCCTGGCGCAGGAGCTCGACGATTCGATCATCGGCCGCCGGCTCGGCACGCAGCAGGTGGGCGCCCAATTGCGAGGCCGAGGCTCCCTGGTCGGCCAGAAGCAGCGCCGCTCGGCGGTGACCGTCCGCACGCGCCGCCGGGGGGATCCCCTCGTACACGGCGCCGCGCAGCAGCGGGTGCACGAAGGCGTGCGGCGACGCCCTGCGGAGGATCTGCGCCGACGTGAGCCGATCGGCCGCGCGGCGGGCCTGCTCCTCGTCCAGCTCGGCGAGCGCCGCCGCCTGCCAGAGCGGTGCCTTCTCGAGCACCGCTACCGCGCGCGCCAGGTTGCGAGCGTCCCGGCCCAGCCGCGCCAGACGGGCCAGCACGGCGTGCGAGACCGAGGCGGGTCGCAGCCGGTTCACGTGGCTGACGTTCTCGGCCACGGGGCCCACGCCCTCATCGTGGAGCTCGGCGAGCAGCTCGCCCAGCAGGAACGGGTTGCCGGCGCTGGCCTGGGCGCAGGCATGGCAGAAGCCCTCGTCGGCCTGCGCGCCGAGCTGTGAGCAGACCAGCGTCTGCACCGCCCGCGGGCTCAGCGACGGTGGTTTGACGATCAACGTGCCAGATTCGCCGCGCAGGGCGGCGAGCACTGCCTGCCCGGCTGTCGGCTCGCCGCTGCGTACGGTCACGGCCACCAGCACCGACAGCTCCTCGCAGCGCGTCGCCAGGTACGCGAGGAAGCGCAGCGAGGGCATATCGGCCCAGTGCGCGTCATCGACCGCGACCAGAACAGGACGCTCCTCGGCGAGGTTGGCGGTGAGCCAGTACAGGGCGTGGATGAGGGCGAAGCTCGGGTCAGAGTCGCCGCGTTCACGTGTTTGCGTGGGGGGACGGTCGCCCGCGGCTCCGGCTCCGGCTCGGGCGGCGACAAACAGCGGGGCGGCCAGCCCGGCCGCCCCTTCGAGCAGGCGATCGCGCTCCCCCGCGGCGTCCATCAGCTGGGCCTCGAAAAGCTGCCGGACGACTCCGAACGCGAATTCCTGCTCGAGCTCTCGAGCCCGGGCGCCGAGAATGCACAGGCCCAGCTCAGAACCCATATGGCGCACGGCGCGCAGCAAAGCCGTCTTGCCGATTCCCGCCGGCCCCTCGATCACGACCAGGCGCCCCGCTCCGTCCCGCGCCCTGTCCAGCGCTCGCGCAAGGCCGCCCAGCTCGCGCTCACGCTCGAGCAGCGGGCGCCCGGGGCGCTCGATCGCGGTTTGAAGCCCCCGGGCCTCGGTATCCACCCCAGGTACCGTATCGCCAACACGCGCCGCTCCGCTGGCCTTGCGCTGCAGGACGAGCCGATCACGGTGATCGCCCGTGTCGCTCGGGCCTTTGGGGCGACGCCACGGTAGAGTCAGCGCCGCATGTTCTCGAAGGTCCTGATCGCCAACCGCGGCGAGATCGCGGTGAGAATCGTACGCGCGTGCGAGGAGCTCGGGATCGCCACCGTCGCCGTCTACTCCGAGCTCGATCGCGATGCTCTGCACGTCAAGCGGGCCGACGAGGCCTACCTGCTGGGCCCGGGTCCGGCGAGCGAGAGCTACCTGTCGATCGAGAAGCTGACGGAGGTGATCAAGCAGTCCGGCGCCGAGGCCGTGCACCCCGGGTACGGGTTCCTGGCCGAGAACGCCGCCTTCGCCAGGGCGCTCGAGGAGCGAGGCACCGTGTTCATCGGCCCCCCCTCGTCGGCGATCGAGGCGATGGGATCCAAGACCCGCGCGCGTGAGCTGATGGCCAAGGCCGGCGTGCCGATCGTGCCCGGCACCACCGAGCCCGTCGCCACCGTGGCGGACGCCCGCAGGCTGATCGCCGAAACGATCGGATATCCGGTGGCGGTCAAGGCCGCCGGCGGCGGTGGCGGCAAGGGCTTCCGGGTGGCGCTGACCGACGACAAGCTCGAGGACGCCTTCGGCGGGGCCGCCCGCGAGGGCGAGAAGTTCTTCGGCGACGCCACCGTGTACCTGGAGCGCTACCTGCCTGACCCGCGTCACGTCGAGGTCCAGGTCCTGGCCGACGCGCGCGGCAACGTGATCCATCTCGGCGAGCGAGACTGCTCGCTGCAGCGCCGCCATCAGAAGCTGATCGAGGAGTCACCGGCGCCGGCGGTCGACGAACCGCTGCGCGAGCGGATCGGCAAGATCGCCACCGAGGCCGCGGCCGCGGTCAACTACACGGGCGCGGGCACGATCGAAGGCCTGCTCCAGGACGGTGAGTACTTCTTCCTGGAGATGAACACCCGCGTCCAGGTCGAGCACTGCGTGACCGAGATGGTCACCGGCATCGACATCGTCAAGGAGGGGATCCGCGTCGCCGCCGGCGAGCCCTTGTCGATCTCCCAGGACGACGTGGTGCTGCGCGGTCACGCGATCGAGTGCCGGATCAACGCCGAGGACGCCTCGAAGAACTTCGCGCCCGCGCCGGGTCCGATCGGCGACTACCGGGAGCCGGCGGGGCCCGGGGTCCGCGTGGACTCGGGGGTGGGGCCCGGATCCGAGATCACGCCGATGTACGACCCGATGGTGGCCAAGCTGGTCGTCTGGGACGTTGACCGGGAGCAGGCCACGGCCCGCATGCTGCGGGCGCTGGGCGAGTACGAGATCACAAAGCTCAAGACGCTGATCCCGTTTCACCGCGCGATCCTGGCCACGGACCAGTGGGCCAGGGCCGAGACCTGCCGCGACCTGATCGAGGATCGCCAGTGGCTCAAGCAGCTGGCCTTCGCCCCGGGCGAGCCGTCCGCCCCCGAGGAGGATGAGCCCACCGTGCAGCAGGCCTACACGGTCGAGGTGTCAGGCAAGCGCTTCGACGTCAAGGTGATCGGTCCGGCGGTCGCCGGCGTCAACGGCTCGGGTCCGGCGGCCGGAGCCGGGGTGGCCGCCGTCCGCAAGCCGCCTCGGCGCAGCGAGCGGGCCGGAGCGGGGGGCGGCGGGGGCGACACGCTCTCCTCGCCGATCCAGGGCACGGTCCTCAAGGTGGCGGTCCAGCCGGGCGCCGAGGTGCAGGAGGGCGCGCTCGTGTGCGTGATCGAGGCGATGAAGATGGAGAACGAGATCACCGCCCACAAGGCCGGCAAGGTGTCCGAGCTGCCGATTGCCGTGGGGTCCTCGGTGGCCTCGGGCGACACGCTCGCGGTGATCAGCGCCGCGGCCGGTTAGGCGCCCGTTGATCGGCGACGCGGCCGGTTAGGCGCCGGTCATCGGCGCCGCGGCCGATCGGCCGCACGGCTGAGCCGCGAGAGGCCCGAAGACCCGGCGCCACCCCGAGGCGGCGCCGGGTGCCGGGTCAGCTGAACGTCACGTTGCCGGTGCCGGTGATCGACTCGTACTCGCCGAGTGTCATGGCGTTGTTGGCGAAGTTGCACTGTCCCTTCTTCGCTCCGCTGGTCAACCGCGGAACGATGCCGGCGAAGGTGACCGTGATCTTGGCCGTGCCGCGGATCCCCTTGTAGAGGCCGGTGCCCTTCGCCAGCGTGGTCTGCCCGCTACCGCCTCCCAGGAACGAGCACGTGGCCCGGTTGATGCTGGGCGAGGTCGCGTTGATCTTCTTGTTCAGCGCGGTCGCGTTGACCACGAACGAGCCCTGCTTCAACGTGACCTTCTCGTAATTGCCGTTGGGCGAGACCTTCCCGTTCTTGTTGACGCTGAGCGAGCTGCCGTAGTCGCCGATCGCCCCCGTGACGAGGACCTTGTCCCTGGTGGACGTGACCGGGGTCACGAACAACTTGATCGGGCCGCCGGCCGGCTTGCCCGCGGCCAGCGCGGCCGGCCCCACGATCATCAGGCTCCCCAGCGTCGCGGTGGCGAGCGCCAGCCCCAATACCTTCCTCATCTCGACCTCCCAGGTCGATCCTGCATGACAGTGTGCGCAGGCACGACCCAACTCAAACTGAAATGGTCCGTCCTGCCCCTCCGGTAGCCCCCGGCTGACGATCGATGCCCCGTCGCCCGGTCCGGCGTCCCGGTCCATCAGGGATTATGTTCCTGTCGGGCTCGTACGTCAATCGGCGACTGTGCGCAGCGCCGCGATGTTCTCGGCGTGGATGCGGCGCTGCGAGGCGCGGGTTCGAGCGCGCGAGGGCATGCTCGCCCCCGACGGATCGGCCCCCAGTGCTTCGAGGTAGGTGGCGTCGGCCTCCAGGATCTCGAGCGCGCGTCCCGAGTCGATCGGCGCTCCGTGCCCGGGTACTATCCAAGCGGCCTCGACGACGAGCGGGCGCAACCGCTCCAGCGTCTGGCGGTAGACCTTGACCGAGCCACCCGGGGAGAGCATCGGGATCTCGACCGGGGACAGGTAGTCCCCGCATACCAGCACCCGCAGCCAGGTCAGCCAGTAGGCGGCCCCGTCGGCGGTGTGGCCCTCGGCGGCGTGCAGCTCGAGCTCGCGCTCGGGGCCGAGCTCCAGGCGGCCCGGGACCGGGAGGGCCTGGACCGAGCCCAGTGCGAGCGGCGTTCGGCCGTCGACGTAGTGCTCGTCGTCGAACGCGCGCAGCCGGCGCTGGGCTCCGCCGGGCTCGGCCGCCAGTCGCTCCGCAGTCGACTCCGCGCATCCCAGCGACGCGTCGGCAAACGCCTGGCGCCCGAGCAGGTGATCCCAGTCGGCATGGGTGGCCAGGAGGCCCGAGACCGGGAATCCCGCGTGCTCGAGCACGTCGGGAAGCGCCCGCAGCTCCTCGGGGTAGACCGGTGAGTCGATCAGGAAGCCCTCGGCGCCTGCGCGCACGGCGGTGCTCGTCGTCTGCCAGACGTCGGAGACGAACACGATCACGTCGGGGTCCAGAGCGACGGCGCGCATCCAGTGGCCGCCACTACGCGCGGGCGGGCGATTCCTACCCGACGCCGATGAGCTTCGCGGCCTCGCGCAGGGTGGCAACCTCCGCGTCAGGCTTCTTCTGCCCGGGCTCGAGCTGCTGCTTGGTGCGGTTGACCCAGATGACCGGGATCTTCTTCTTCAGGCACGGCTCGACGTCGTGGTAGTAGCTGGCGGCGACGTGGACCCAGCCTCGCTTGGAGCCGATGCGCCGTTCGCATTCGGTGAAGTGCGCGGGATCAGGCTTGTAGGAGCGGACCTGCTGGGCGGTCACGACCAGGTCGAAGTCCAGCGGGATGTGGCGACGGGTCTGTCCCAGAAGCTTGTCGTCGATGTTCGAGATCAGCCCGAGCTTGTGGGCCTTGGCGACCTTCTGGAGCGTCGCGTTGGTCTCCTTGAACGGCATCCAGCGCTGGACCGAGTCCGGCAGGAAGCCCGACCGGGATGGCTCCAGCGGCCACCCGAGCTGTTTGGCGATCTGCACCGCCGTGCGGCGTAGCACCTCGGCGTAGAGCTCGTACGAGCCGGCCTCGATCTGCTGCTGGATCTCGTGAAACAGCGGCAGCACCACGTCGCGCTCGACCGTGAACCCGTCGCGGTCGGCCTCGGCGCTGAACGCGTCGAAGGCACCAGCATCCCAGTCGATCAGCGTCCCATAGACGTCGAATGTGACAAAGGAAACGTTCTTTGGAATCGCCATCGCGCGCTGATCATGCCATGAGGCAGGGGAAACTTGCGTTTCGGTGTGCCCCCGCCGCATCGGAAGTCCTCGCCGAGCGCGTTGGGGCGCCTTCGAGTCGCCGGCGGCGCGCAATCAATAGAGTGATCCGCCGCGATGGACCTGCTCGAGTATCAGGGCAAGCAGCTGTTCGCCCGCCACGACGTGCCCGTGCCGGCCGGACAGGCGGCGCGCACGGTGGAGGACGCGGTCGCCGCCGCTGAGGCGATCGGCTATCCCTGCGCGATCAAGGCCCAGGTTCAGATCGGCGGTCGCGGCAAGCTGGGAGGGATCAAGATCGCCCACGACCGCGCCGAGGCCGAGGAGCAGGCGCGGGCGATCCTCGGCATGGACATCCGCGGCCTCACCGTCCACGAGCTGTGGATCGAGGCCGCCTCGCAGATCGCGTCGGAGTACTACGCCTCGGTCGTCTTCGATCGCTCGGCCAAGGCGCCGCTGGTCATGCTCTCGACGAAGGGCGGTATGGACATCGAGCAGGTGGCAGACGAGGACCCGGACGCCATCGCGGCGCTCCATGTCGACCCGCTGCTGGGCTTTCAGGACTTTCACGGCCGCCGGCTGGCCTTCGAGGCGGGCGTCGACGACGACGTGGTCCGGCCCGTCGGCGCGATGCTGGCCAAGCTGTACGAGGTGTTCACCAGCGAGGAGGCGACGCTGGTCGAGGTCAACCCGCTGATCGTCACGCCGGAGCGCGACGTCAAGGCGCTGGACGCCAAGGTCACGCTGGATGGCAACGCGCTGTTTCGTCACGCCGGCAACGCCGAGTTGCGAGATCTCTCGGGCGAGGACCCGCAGGAGCGGATGGCCCAGGAGCGCGGTCTCACCTACGTCAAGCTCGATGGCGACATCGGCGTGCTCGCCAACGGCGCCGGGTTGTCGATGTCCACCCTGGACGTCGTCGCCGAGGCCGGCGGGGCGCCCGCCAACTTCCTGGATGCCGGCGGCGGCTCGCGGGCGGACGCGATCACCAGCGCGGTGGAGGTGATCCTGTCCGACGCCAAGGTCAAGGCGGTCCTGTTCAACATCTTCGGGGGCATCACCCGCTGCGACGAGGTGGCCAGGGGGCTGATCGAGGCGTTCGCGCAGATCGAGCCGAGCGTTCCGTTCGTGGTTCGCCTGGACGGCACCAACGGCGAGGAAGGGCGCCGGCTGCTCGCCGAGGCGCAGCTGCCCAACGTGCACACCGAGTCGACCATGGACGGCGCGGCGGCCAAGGTCGTGCAGCTGGCGGCGACGGCATGAGCATTCTCGTCGGAACCGAGACCAGGCTCTGCACCTCGGGCATCACCGGACGCGAGGGCACCTTCCACACGCTGCGCAACCGCGCGTACGGCACCGACGTGGTCGGCGGAGTGACTCCCGGCAAGGGCGGTCAGGACGTCGAGGGAATCCCGGTCTTCAACACTTTTCACGAAGCGGTCGACCGGGTCGGCGCCAACACGGCGATGGTGTTCGTGCCTCCGCGCTTTGCCGCCGACTCGATCCTCGAGGCCGAGGACGCGGGGATCGAGCTGATCATCTGCATCACCGAGGGCATCCCGGCCCACGATGAGCTGCGTGTCTACAACACGCTGCGCAAGAACGGCCGGTCGCGGCTGATCGGTCCCAACTGCCCCGGGATCCTGTCGCCGGGCAAGGGCAATGTCGGGATCATCCCGGCGGCGTTCTTCAGTCCCGGCAACGTCGGGGTGGTCTCACGCTCGGGCACGCTGACCTACCAGATCGGCAACGTGCTGGCCCAGGGTGGGCTCGGCAACTCGACGATCGTCGGCATCGGCGGCGACCCCGTCCCCGGAACCGATTTCATCGACGTGATCGCGATGTTCGAGGCCGATCCCGAGACGGAGCTGATCGTCATGTGCGGCGAGATCGGCGGTGACGCCGAGGAGCGAGCCGCCGACTTCATCGCCGAGCACGTGACCAAGCCCACGATCGGCTACATCGCGGGGTTCACGGCTCCGCCCGGCAAGACCATGGGCCACGCGGGCGCGATCGTCTCAGGCTCCCAGGGCACGGCCGCCGCCAAGGCGCAGGCGCTGGAGAGCAAGGGCGTGCGAGTGGGCCGCACCCCCACGCAGGTCGCCGAGGCCGCGGTCGGGCTGGTCGGCCCAACGTCGTAGTCTTAGCGGTCGTGGCCGCCACCATCTCCTTTGCACGCGGAGCTCCCTCGCTCGACATCGTCGATGTCGACGGACTGCGCGCCGCCGCCGAGCAGGCTTTCTCCAAGGATCCGCAGGGGACCACCGCTTACGGGACGTCGATTGGATACGTGCCCCTGCGCGAGTGGATCGCCGAGCGCCACGGGGTGGAGCCCCGCCAGGTGCTGGTCACAAACGGCTCGATGCAGGCCGACGCGTTTCTGTTCGACGCGCTGGTCGCGCCGGGCGACACCGTGATCGTGGAGCGCCCCACCTACGACCGCACGCTGCTGTCCCTGCGCAACCGGGGGGCCGACGTTCGCATGGTGCAGCTTGAGCCCGACGGAATCGACACCGCCGCCCTGGAGCGGGTGCTGGCGGCGGGCGCCCAGCCCAAGCTGGCCCACATCATCCCCAACTTCCAGAACCCGGCCGGCTACACGCTGTCGGCGGCCAAGCGCGAGCGGCTGATCGAGCTGGCGCGCGCTTACGAGTTCACGATCTTCGAGGACGATCCCTACGTGTCGCTGCGCTTCGAGGGCGAGTCGCTCCCGAGGATGGTGTCGACCGCGCCCGATGTCGTCGTCTATGCCTCGTCGTTCTCCAAGACCGTGTGTCCGGGGATCCGTGTCGGATACCTGGTCGGGCCCGAGGATCTGATCGCGCAGGTCGCCAAGCTCGCCACCAGCACCTACATCTCGCCCAATATGGTCGCCCAGTCGATCGTCAACCAGTTCTGCCGCTCAGGCGCGATCGACCGCTCGATAGAGGTCGTCCGCGAGGCGCTGCGCGAGCGGGCCCGGATGCTCTGCGCCGCGCTCGCCGAGCACCTGCCAGACGCCCGCTTCGTGTCCCCCGCGGGCGGCTACTTCCTGTGGATCGACCTCCCCGGCGGCACCGACGTCGCTGCCCTGTACGACGCCGCGGCAGCCCGCGGGGTGCAGTTCGTCAAGGGCACCGATTTCGTTCTCGAGGGCGGCGAGTCCTCGCTTCGCCTCGCGTATTCCGGGGTCACGCCGGAGGAGATCCGGGAGGGAATAAAGCGTCTCGCCGAGGCCTACGAGGAGATCCGTTCACCCGCCCACGCGGTCTGACCGGCTCACGCCTCGGACTCGAGGTCGCTCCATACCGCCGGAAACACACCCAGGCCGATGGCCCGGCAGATCTTCTGGGCCGCCATGCTCACGGCTTCGGTGAAGGTGGGAAACGCGAACTGCAGCTCGGCGACGCGCTTGACGCTCATCCCGGCCTCCATCGCGACCGCGACCACCTGGACGATCTCGGCCGAGTACTCGCCGAGTACGTGCGCCCCCAGGATGGTGTGCCGGTCGCGGTCTGCGATGAGCTTGCAGAACCCGTCGGGACGGCCATCGGCCACCGGGCGCAGGAGGTCGTGGTACCAGGCGATCCCGACCACGCTGTCGTATGCGCCTGACGCCTGCGCCTCGGTCAGCCCGACCCGTCCGTACTCCGGATCCGTGAAGCTGCCGCTCGGGACCACCTGGTAGGAGACCTGGCGGGAGGGCCCCAGGACGGCGTTGTCGGCCGCGATTCGACCCTCGTATCGCGCCGTCTGGACCAGCTTCGAATGCCCATTGACGTCGCCGGCGGCCAGGATGTGGGCGACGTTGGTGCGCAGATACGCGTCGACGGGTATCTCCTGGGGTCCCATCTGCACTCCGGCGGCATCGAGCCCCAGGCGCTCGATCTCGGCCGGCCACCCGACGGCGACGAACGCAGCGTCGACCAGCGCCTCGGCGGACGCGCCGCCGCGTTCGGCCTGGATCAGGATCCGCTGACCCCGGCGTTCGAGCGCTCGCACCAGGGCGCCGGTGCGCACGTCGATGCCCCGGGCTCCGAACATCCTGCCCAGCTCCTCGGAGATGCTGGCGTCGGCGCCCTGGAGAAGCGTGGGCCCCGCTTCGAAGATCGACACCTCGACCCCGAGGTCGCCGAAAATGGAAGCGATCTGACACCCGGTGTCGGCTCCCCCGATGACTGCCACGGCCTTGGGCAACGTTTCCAAGGATGGGATGTCGTCGTAGGTCATCGCGAGCTCGTCACCGGGAATCGGCAGGCGGGCGGCCCGGCCCCCGACGGCGATGATGACGCTGTCGGCCTGCCAGCTGCGACCGTCGGGCGCGTCCAAGGTATGCGGGTCGGTGAAACGAACCGGACCCAGGCTCTCCACGAGGTCGATGCCCCGGCCGCGGAGCTGCTCGGCCATGTGCTTCTTGTCGTGTGCGTACCGAGCCACCCGTTCGCTGTTGGCCAGCATCGCCCGCAGGTTGGGCACGGGAGGGCCTCCCTCGAGGCCGAACGTCGACCACGATCCCCAGTCCCGGGCCAGCCGGGCGGCGCGAGCGAGCGTGCGGACGGGCGCCGGGCCCCGGTTCAGGCTCGTGCCCCCGATCCGGTCGGCCTCGAGCAACACGACCTCGGCGCCCAGCTCGCGAGCGTGCAGGGCGGCGGTGATGCCTGCCGGTCCTGCGCCCACCACAGCGAGTCGCATGTGACCCGTCAGGCGGGGCCCTCGGACCCGGCGTCGTACTCTTGCAGGGCCGCGAGATCTCGCGACCACCCGTCGAGGACCGGAGTGAGGACGCGCCACGCCTCCTCGGCCTCGTCGGCGCGGATCGACAGGGTGGCGTCGCCGCGCAGCACGTCGAGCAGGATCCGGCCGTAGGCCGGCAGCTCGGGGGGCGCCATCGCGGCGCTCAACGTCAGCGGCACCAGGTTCAGCGGCGGGCCCGGGCCGCTGCCGGTCAGCTCCAGGCTGAGCCCCTCCGGGTCGAGCCCGAAGTGGAGCCGGTTGGGAGCTGACCCGGGGGCGCTCCCGAACGGCAGGTTCGGGACGGGACGGAAGCGCACGACGACCTCCTTGCGATCCCGTCCCAGTGCCTTGCCGGTGCGCAGGCGAAACGACGTCCCTGACCAGCGCCAGCTGTCGAGCTCCAGCGTGACCTCGGCAAAGGTCTCGGTGCCGTGCGCGGGCGTGACTCCCTCCTCGTCCACATAGGCGGGGACATCTCGATCGCGCAGCCGTCCGGCCCGGTATCGGGCACGGCGGGTGCCGGTGGCGACGGTGGCCTCCTCGAATGGCCGGATCGAGCGCAGGACGTCGACCTTGCGGTCACGTAGATCTCGTTCCCCGAGGCTGATCGGCGGCTCCATCGCCACCAGGCAGAGCAGCTGCAGGAGATGGTTCTGGACCATGTCCTTGAGCGCTCCCACGTGGTCGTAGTAACCGGCTCTTCCCTCCAGCGCGAGCGACTCGTCCCAGACGATCTCGATCTCCTCGATGTGGGCGCTGTTCCAGATCGGCTCCAGTACGCGGTTGGCGAGTCGAGTTCCGAGCACGTTCTGCACGGTGGTCATGGCCAGGAAGTGATCGACGCGAAACACGTGACGTTCGTCGAGCAGCTCGGCGAGCTGCCGGTTCAGCGCCCGCGCGCCCTCGAGGTCCTCCCCGAACGGCTTCTCGAGCACGACCCGGCTCTCAGGCGCCAGCCCGGCGCTCCGAAGTGCCGCGACTGCCGTGGGAGCGACGGTGGGGGGGAGCGCGAGATAGACCGCCACCGGCCGGCCGCCGGCGACCAGCGCCGCGACATCGGCCGGATCGGCGAGGTCGACCCGCTGGTAGCGCGACGAGTCGATCAGAGCCGCTCGGGCCCCGGCGTCGACGTCGGCGGCCTGATCCTCCAGCCAGCCCGTGGCCCAGCTTCGGAAGTGCCCATCGTCCCAGTCCTCGCGGCTGGCGCCCACGAGCTGGAAGTTCTCGCCAAGCTGTCCACCGGCCACAAGCGCGGCCAGACCGGGAAGCAGATAGCGGCCCATGAGGTCGCCCGTGCCGCCGAGCACCAGGAGCCGGTCGATCACGGCGCGGGACTCATCGAGCTGCCGCCGCCAGGGTGACACCGGCGGCGATCACCCCGATGTGGCTGAAGGCCTGCGGGAAGTTGCCAAAGAACTCGCCCGTGGAGGGATCGATCTGCTCGGGCAGGAGGCCGACCGGGCTCGCCCGGGCGCACAGGCTCCGATAGAGCTCCGAGGCCTCGTCGAGGCGACCTTGCTTGGCCAGGTTCTCGACCAGCCAGAAGCTGCACAGGACAAACGCGCCCTCGTCTCCGGGTATCCCGTCCGGGGAGTCCTCGTGCAGATACCGGTACAGGAGGCCCCCGCCGGCGGAGAGACGGTCGGCTACCGCCGCCGTGGTTGCCTCCATCCTGGGGTGCTCGGCAGGCACCACCCGGCGCAGCGGCAGGGCGAGCAGGCTGGCGTCGAGGCCGCCCCCACCGTCGAGGTGCTCGCTCAACGTCTGGGCATCCTCGTCCCAGGACTCGAGCACGGTCTGGCGCAGGGCGTCGGCGCCGCGCTGCCACTCCGATGCCGGTCCGGGGAGGCCCCGCTGCTCGGCGAGGCGAGCAGCGCGGTCCACCGCCACCTGACACAGTCCCGCCGAGTAGGTGAACACCCGCCCCTCGCTGCGCACCTCCCAGATGCCCTGGTCGGGAAGGCGCCAGGCGTCCATGGCCAGGTCGGCCAGCGAGGCCAGCCGGGTCCAGAGGTGCTCGTCGAGGGGACCGCCTCCCCGAGCCCATTGGTAGGCGCAGTCGAGCACCTCACCGTAGACGTCGTGCTGTCTCTGGTCGGCGGCGCCGTTGCCCCAGTGCACCGGCGCCGACCGGCGGTAGCCCTCGAGCTCGGGATCCACCCGCTCGTCGGGAACCGCGCCACCGCCGAGGTCGTACATGATCCGGGGCACGCTGCCGTGCTCGAAGGTGTCCAGCACCCATCCGAGAAATGCGCCGGCCTCCTGCTCAAAGCCGATCCGGCGCAACGCATACACCGAGAAGGAGGCATCGCGGATCCACGTGTAGCGGTAATCCCAGTTGCGCACCCCTCCGATCGGCGCCGGTAGCGAGGCGGTCGGGGCGGCGACCAGCGCACCGTTGCTCCAGTGATCGCAGAGCTTGAGGGTGAGCGCGCACCTGCGGACCAGGCCGGCCTCGGGTCCCTGGTAGTGAAAGCCCTCCATCCACCGGCGCCACGCGCCGATCGTGGCGGTCAGCAGCTCGTCCTCGGTGAAGCGATGGTGACGGTGCGCGCCTCCCCAGGAGAGCGCCACGTCGAGACGCTCACCGGCAGACAGCTCGTGGATGGTGCGCAGCGAGCTCAGAGGCCGGTTGGCGCGAACATGCAAGTCGAGATCGTGCCGACGCCAGGCGCCGATCGACAGGCCTCCGGTAGCGGCGTGCGCCGAAGCGCCCCCTCGGGGCTCGAGCTCGACGCGCAGCGAGACAGAGCCATCGAGGACGACCGCCGAGCGAATCAGCTCGCGGCGCCCAGCCGCCGCGTCATCGGTGAGGTCGGCGCCGGGGCGCAACGCCAGCGCGTCGGTGACCGCAACCAGCCCGGTAGGGCTCCGCAGCTCGGTGGTCAGTACGGCGGTGTCGGGCTCGTAGCGTTGACGGGCCTCGACGATCTCGGTGGGCGCCATGGTGAAGCAGCCGCCTCTGGCATCGTCGAGCAGTCCGCAGAACAGCGGCTCGGAGTCAAAGCGCGGAAGGCACAGCCACGGGATCGTGCCGTCGAGGCCGACCAGCGCCGACGTGGTCCCGTCTCCGATCAGGGCCATGTCCTCCAGCGCGAGGTAACCATCGCGCCGGCGCACCGGACGAAACGAAGGATCGGCGTCAAACATGGTGGCTCCCGACTACCAGGAGGTGAATGGTCACGGCCGGCCAACCCTTCGTCGAACGCCTTCCGGCGCCGAAGTCTTCCACACCCATCGTCGATTCACAACGGCCGCGGTCGACAAGAGACACTTTGACAGTGAGACCTTGGCGGTGTGGACCGGCGGTCAATGGAGCACGAGCTTCAGCGCGATGATCGCGAAGCCCAAGAGGACCCCGGCGCCGGCTTGCAGCAGGACCGCGAAGCGCGGACGCAGGCGCGCCCGCCAGGCGGCGACAATCTCCAGGACCACGATGCTGATTGCGGCCGTCCACGCCGCGGCGCTCACGGCGCTGGTCACGGCAGCGCCGGCCGCCCAGGCGATGAGCAGGGCCAGCACCGGCACAAAGCCGCCCTCGATGATCGGCAACTCATACACGAGGCCGTGCCAGAAGACGGTTCCGTTGAGCGGCTCGCGCGTGCGCAGACGCTCTCCGAGGGTGTGCGTATAGAAGCTCAGCCCCCAGTAGAGAACCAGGATGATCGCGGCCGCTGCGATTGTCTCCGGATAACCCTCGTGACGGGCGTCCTCTGCTGCGAACAGCACCCCGATCACGACCGTTCCGTACACGGCACCGCCCGCATTCTCTGCTGCCACGTCCACTAGCCACCCGGCGGCCCGGCTCAACCGCCCGCGCGGCGCGCCGGCGGATCGTGAGGAGGTTGGCGCACCGGTGGACCGTGAGGTCATCGACGCATTATCGCCGGTCGGATGCAGCCCCGGGGACGGTGTCACCCTGTCCTGACTGGTTCTCGCCGGCTGGCGTCAGCCTCGGTATGGCTCGCCGAGGAGTGTGGCCTCAGCGTCCGTAGCGCTCGCGTCCGAGCACCAGCTGCTCGGGCAGCGCGGTCCGCGGGGGCGGCGATGGGTCGGCGAGCACCGAGACCGTCTCGGCGACGCTGAAGGTCACCGTCGAGGTCACGCCGCCGGCCTGCACCTTCACCTGGTCTCCGTCGTTGGCGGTCACCACGCCCTGCAGTCCGGGCTCGATCCCGGCCGCCTTGAGGTAGTGCAGAAGATCCTCGGCTTCGTTCTCGAGTCTCAGGATGGTGACGGTGGCGCCCACCGCGCAGTCGGCCAGGGGAACACCGTCGATCCGTTCGCCGACCTTGATCGGATGGCCGTGGGGGCAGGTCTTGGCGTCGCCGACGGTGGCGCGCACGTAGGCCTCGAAGCGCGGGGTCATCGCGTGCTCGAGCTGCTCGGCCTCCTCGTGCACGTCGTCCCACGGGACCCCGACGACGTCGGTCAGAAACCGTTCGATCATTCGATGGCGACCGACGATCTGCTCGGCTTGCTCGCGTCCTGACCCGGTGAACCGGATGCCCCGTCCCTCGCCGCGGTCGATGTAGCCGTCACGCTCCAGCCGGCCGAGCATCTCGTGCACGGTGGGCGCCGAGAGCTGCATGGCCCGCGCGAGGTTGGCGCCGGTCATCGGCAGCTCGGCCTCGAACAGCCAGAACAACGACTCCAGGTAGTCCTGCTCGGCGGCGGTGGCGTGGTCGGCCATGGGCTGATCGTAGCGGCGATCCGCGGCCGCGCGGCTGGAGTACGGCGACCGAGGCCCGCTTCGCGCAGCTACCATCGGCCTCACCGTGACTCTGCCGCTCGAGCCCCCGATCGAACCCCAGCTGGCGCGTCCAGGCAAGGCGTTGCCGCTGGGGGAGCAGTGGGCCTATGAGCCGAAGTTCGACGGCTTCCGGGCGATCGTGTTCGTCGATGGCGACGAGCTGCTGGTTCAGTCGCGCAGCGGCAAGCCACTGGGCCGCTACTTCCCTGAGCTGTCCTTCTCGCCCGGACGCTACGTGGTGGACGGCGAGATCGTGATCGACGGAGATTCGGACTCAGCCCACCCCGTGCAGGACTTCGGGGCGTTGCAGCAGCGCATCCATCCCGCCGCGTCCCGGATCGCCCTGCTGGCCGCCCAGACGCCGGCGCACTATGTCGGGTTCGATCTTCTGGCCCGAGATGACGAGTCGCTGCTGGCGCTGCCCTTCGCCGAGCGCCGCGCCGCCCTGGAGCAGCTGACCGAGGCGATCGGGATCAGCCTCACGCCCCTGACCTCTGAACCGGCCGGCGCCGACCCGTGGCTCGCCCACGGCGAGGGGGTGGTCGCCAAGGACATCCGCGCCCCCTACCGTCCCGGCGAGCGCAAGGGCATGGTCAAGGTCAAGCGGGTACGCACGATCGACGCCGTGGTCGCCGGGTACCGCCCCGGCAAGGAGGCGGGAACCGTCGGATCGCTGATCCTCGGGCTCTATGACGACGAGGGTGAGCTGCACGTCGTCGGTCATTCCTCGGGGCTGCGGACGGCGGAGAAGCGCGCGCTCGTCGAGACGCTCGAGGCGTATGAGACCGGCGAGCGCGGCCACGGCGATCCGAGCCGCTGGAAAAGCGAGAAGGACCTGGAGTGGATCTCCCTCAGGCCCGAGCTGGTGGTGGAGGTTACCTTCGACCACGCCAGCGACGGACGGATCCGCCACGGCACCCGGATCCTGCGCTGGCGCGAGGACAAGGCTGCGCGCGAGTGCCGGCTCGAGCAGATGCAGGCCTGAGCCGGGCGCTGCCCGAGCTGCGCCGCAGGTCCCGTCGACAATGACGACCATGTCCTCAGCCTCGGCACGGCCGGTCTCCTCGCCGCGACGCCATCACGGGGGCGTCGCCCTGCTGTTGGTGCTGGCGACGCTCGCGGCCCTGGTCGGCAGCGTCGCCCTGTGGATCGACCGCCAGGCGCTGGATACCGAGCAGTGGACGCAGACGAGCTCTCGGCTGATCGCCAACCGAGAGATCCGAGACGCGGTCGGGTCCTACGCGGTGGCGCAGCTGTTCGCCACGGCAAACGTGGCCGCCGCCCTGCGCGACGTGCTCCCCAGCGCTCTCGCGGGACCGAGCGAGGCGGAGCTGCGACGGCTGGCCCAGGGGCTGACCGCCGAGGTCATTGGCACGCGGGCGGCGCAGAAGACCTGGAGTGCAGCCAACCGGCAGGCTCAAAGCCAGCTGCTTCACATCCTCGAGCAGAGCGGATCGCAGACCCAATCCGACCAGGCGGTCATCCTCAACCTGCGGCCGTTGCTCGAGGACATCGTGCAGGCGCTGCTGGGCAGCGACATCGTCCGCGCCCTCCCCGGCGGCGGCCAGCAGATCTTCGGGCTCGGATCGGAGTCCGCCGGGCAGCTCGTCGTCCTGCGATCCGACCAGGTGCGCAAGGCGCGGGGCTTCGTGCAGACGGTCCGCGGCCTGTCCGTCGTCCTCCCGGTGGCGGCGATCCTCCTGTTTGCCGCAGCCGTGGGTTTGGCGCGCGGCTGGCGGCGGCTCGCGCTCGGATGGGTCGGGCTGTGCCTGGCCGGAGTGGGCGTCCTGGTGCTCGTGGGGCGCCGGGTGCTGGCACCGATCATCGCCAACGCGCTGCTGTCCGAGTCCTCCTACCGCCCGGCCGGCCGGGCAGCGTGGATGATCGCCACCAGCCAGCTGCGTGACACGGCGGTGGCGACGCTCATCCTCGGGGCCGTTGTCGTCGCCGTCGCAGTCGTCGCGCGGCTTGCCGGACCGGTTGCCCGGCGGGCATGAGGCGGCCGCTAGCGCACGAACATCATGCCCTGAGGCTCCACCGCCGATCCGCCGAGGTCAACCGGCGTGACCTGGCCCGTGTAGGGGTTCACCCGGCCCAGGAGGTTGGCGGGATATCCCGGGCCCGGGCAGGTGCTGGGTGCGCTGTTCTCGTCGCAGGGGGTGTCGGCGACCAGCTCCGAGCCAGGGGTGAACGGGCCGGTGATCTCGGATGAATTCCCCCACGGAGGGAAGACGAGCGACCGGTCTCGCATCCGACGTGACCCGTCAACCCGGCTCGCGCCGGGCCCGGCTGGGCTGGACCCGCTTGGGCTCGCCGCGCTGCTTGCGAAAGTGCGGCGGCCACGGCGCGTCGCCGAGCCCCGACTCCTCGTCCAGGCGCGCCAGCTCCAGCAACGAGGACAGCGACCCGGATCGCGCGTCGATGTCGGCGCTGGGGTCTCCGTCCCGGGACACCCGTGCCGGCACGGTGTCGATCCGCAGCTCGCCGGGCTCGACGTCGGCGACCTCGTCCCAGGCCAGCGGCGTCGACACCCGCGCATCCGGCGTCGGACGCACGCTGTAGGCCGACGCCACGGTCCGGTCACGCGCGTTCTGGTTGTAGTCGACGAACACTCCGTGGCGCTCCTCCTTCCACCACTTGCTGGTGGCCAGCCGGGGCGCCCGGCGCTCCACCTCGCGGGCCAAGGCTACGGCGGCCCGGCGAACCTCGTCGAACTCGTGCTCGGGGGCGATCCGCACGTTGATGTGGATTCCCCGGGAGCCGCTGGTCTTGGGAAAGCCGGTCAGTCCGTGGTCTGTCAGCACTTCGCCGGCGACCAGGGCGACCTGGCGGACGTCGTCCCAGCTGGCTTCGGGCGTCGGGTCCAGGTCCACGCGCAACTCGTCGGGATGGTCGAGGTCTGCGGCTCGCACCGGCCACGGGTTCCAGTCGATGACCCCGAGGTTGACGCCCCACACCAGTGCGGCCGCGTCGTTGGGCAACAGCTCGCGGGCGCTGCGGCCGCTCGGAAACTGAACCGTCGCGGTCTGGATCCAGTCCGGCGCGGTGTCGGGCACCCGCTTTTGGAAGAAGGGCTCGCCGCTCGCGCCGTCGACGAACCGCTTGAGCACCGTCGGGCGGTCGCGCAGGTGGTTGATCACCGGCCCCGAGAGCTCGAGGTAGTAGCGGATCAGGTCAAGCTTGGTGATCCCGGGCTCGGGGAAGAAGACCTTGCCCGGGTTGGAGATCCGCACCTCGGTCCCGGCCGCCTCGATCGTCGCGTGCTCCGCCATGGGTGAGGACAGGATGACGGATACTGCCGGCATGAGCCCGATCCCCGGAGTTCCGCAGACCATCCTGGTGGCTCCTGACTCCTTCAAGGGCAGCTTTACGGCGCGTCAGGTGGCCGAGGCGCTCGGCCGCGGGCTGCAGGCGGGCGGCCGTTCGGTGGATCGGTGCCCGATCGCCGACGGCGGGGAGGGAACCGTGGATGCGCTGGTGGCCGCGCTGGACGCCGAGCTGCGCTGCGCTGCGGTCACCGATCCCCTGGGACGGGAGATCGAGGCCCAATTCGCGATCCGGGATGCCGATGCCTTCCTGGAGACCGCCGCCGCGAGCGGACTGCACCTGGTGAAGGAGCGAGAACGCGACGCGGTAGCGGCGAGTACCACCGGCACCGGCGAGCTCATCTTGGCCGCCGTGGCCGCCGGCGCCCGGACGGTGTCGCTGGGGGTGGGAGGCAGCGCCACCACCGACGGCGGAGCCGGCGCAATCCAGGCGATCAAGCGCGGCGGCGGGCTCGACGGGGCCCGCCTGATCGTGCTCTGCGATGTGCGCACTCCGTTCGAGGACGCTGCCCGCGTGTTCGGGCCCCAGAAGGGTGCCGACGAGGCGATGGTGCGGAGGTTGACCGCGCGCCTGCACGCTCACGCCCGGCGGTTGCCCAAGGACCCGCGGGGGGTGCCGATGACCGGCGCCGCCGGTGGACTCTCCGGAGGACTGTGGTCAGCGCTGGACGCCGAGCTGGTCCCGGGGGCTTCGTTCGTGCTCGACGCGGTGGGCTTCGACGCTCGGATGCGGGCCGCGCGGGCGGTGGTCACCGGTGAGGGCAAGCTCGACCAGCAGAGCCTGGTCGGCAAGGCGGTATCCGAAGTGGCCACCCGGGCCCGCCAGGCCGGAGTCCCCTGCCACGCCGTCGTGGGCACCCGGGAGCTCGACGCCATGGGAGCGCGGGTGCTGGACCTGGATCGCGTGCTCGAGGCCACGACGCTGGATGCGCTGGAGGCAGCGGGGCGGACGCTCTCCAGGCTGATCTGATGCCGGAGACACTGCCGAGCCTCGGTCACGGAGCCACGCACAGCGGCCGGCTGTTGATCTCGTGCCCGGACCGCCCCGGGATCGTCGCCGCCGTGGCAGGCTTCCTGTTCGAGCGCTCCGCAAACATCGTCAGCTCACATCAGTTCTCCACCCATCCCGCGCACGGGTCGTTCTTCATGCGGGTCGAGTTCTTCCTGCCCGAGCTCGACAGCGAGCGAGAGGGGTTCGAGTCCGCGTTCTCGGAGCTGGCGTCGCGGTTTGAGATGCACTGGCGGGTCACCTACGCGAGCGAGCGCAAACGCGCCGTGATCATGGCCTCCCGCGAGGATCACTGCCTCACCGATCTGCTCTGGCGCAACCGGCGTGGTGAGCTCGACATGAACCTGGTGGCGGTGATCTCGAACCACGATGATCTTCGCGGGGACGCCGAGACGCTCGGCATCGCCTACCACCAGGTTCCGGTCACGCGGGAGACCAAGCCCCAGGCGGAGGCGGCGATCCTGGCGCTGATCGGAGGATCAGCCGATGTCGTCGTGCTGGCGCGCTACATGCAGATCCTGAGCGGGGACTTCCTGCGCCGGGTCGGCTGTCCGGTCCTGAACATCCACCATTCGTTCCTGCCCGCATTCCCGGGGGCCGGGCCCTACCAGCGCGCCCATCAGCGCGGCGTGAAGCTGATCGGCGCCACCGCCCACTACGTCACCGAAGAGCTCGACACGGGACCGATCATCGACCAGGACGTGCAGCGGGTCGCGCACGACTACACCGTCGAGGACCTGATCCGGGTCGGGCGCGACGTGGAGCGGATGGTGCTGGCCCGCGCTCTGCGCAGCCACCTCGACGACCGTGTGCTCGTCCACGAGGGACGCACGATCGTCTTCTGAGCAGCCCACCTGGTCTCTCCGGCGGGCGAAGGGTGGTCAGTGCGCGAAGGCGGTCACCTTGTCGCTGTCCTGCGGGGGCAGCGGGTACTCCAGCGCCTGCAGCGCCTGGGTCTTACCGGCGAGGAACTTCAGCAGGTCGTCGGCCATCTCCAGGTGCATCCCTGACCGGACCACGATCCGCAGCACGTTCAGGTCCTGGCGATTGGCGGGAAACGCGTACGCGGGCACCAGCCAGCCCCGCTCGCGAAGCCGATCGGAGACGTCGAACACGGTGTACTTCTTCACCGAGGGGTCAAGCGCGAACGCGAACACCGGCAGCTCCTTGCCCTCGGAGATCAGGTTGTAGGGCCCGATCTCCGAGATGCCCTTCGAGAGATGGATGGCCATCTCCTGCAGGTTCTGCATCATCGCCGTGTACCCATCCCGCCCGAGGCTCATGAACATGAAGTACTGCGCCACCACCTCGCTGCCCGGCCGCGAGAAGTTCAGCGTGAACGTCGGCATGTGCCCGCCGAGGTAGTTGACGTCGAACACGAGCTGCTTGGGCAGCGCCGCCTGATCGCGCCAGATCGCCCAGCCGACTCCCGGGTACACGAGCCCGTACTTGTGACCGGAGGCGTTGATCGACTGCACCCGCCCGACGCGGAAGTCCCATTCGAGATCGGGGGCCAGAAAGGGGGCCACGAACCCGCCTGAGGCCGCGTCGACGTGCATCGGAATGTCGAGCCCGCGCTCGGACTCAAGCTGGTCAAGCGCGGCGGCGATCTCCTTGACGGGTTCATAGCTGCCGTCGAAGGTCGAGCCGAGGATCGCCACCACGCCGATCGTGTTCTCGTCGCACTGGGCGACGGCGCGCTCGGGGGTCAGATGGAAGGTGTCACCCTCCATGGCCACGAGCCGGGGCTCGACCTCCCAATAGCGGCAGAACTTCTCCCAGCACACCTGGACGTTGGCGCCCATGACCAGGTTGGGACGGTTCGTTGGCTTGCCGGCGGTCTGCATCCGCTCTCGCCAGCGCCACTTGAGCGCCATCCCGGCGAGCATCGCGGCTTCGCTGGAGCCCGTCGTCGAGCAGCCGGTGGCGTTCTCGTGGTCCTGGGCGTGCCACAGGTCGGCGAGGATGTTCACGCATCGCGCTTCGATCTCGGCGGTCTGCGGATACTCGTCCTTGTCGATCATGTTCTTGTCGGCGGTCTCGGCCATCAGACGGGCGCCCGCCGTCGGCATCCAGGTGGTCACGAACGTGGCCAGGTTCAACCGGGACTGGCCGTCGAGCAGCAGGTCGGACGTGATCACCTCGTAGGCGGCTTCGGTTCCGATCCCCGCATCCCCGAGCTGGTCTATCGGGATCTCGGCGTCGCCGAGCTGCTGTACGGGCAGCGCCGTTCGGCGGTTGTGCTTTCGGTCGTCCCCGCGCAGGGTCAGGGGCATGCCACCTCTCCTTTGTTCTGGGTCTGATGCTGCCGGTTGGCCTGGGCCGTAAACCCGAAGCCTATGGATACTTCCCCTCCGGGCGGGTCAACCGTCGGTGGCGATGATCACGTCCGACGCCTTGACGACGGCGGTCGCCTCGCGGCCCTCGGCGAGCCCGAGCTCGTCGACGGCCTCGACCGTGATCGACGCCACCAGCCGCTGCCCTGCAACGTCCAGCACGACGTTGGCGATCGCCTCGCCGCGCCGGATCTCGGTGACGGTCCCGGCGAGCTGGTTTCGGGCGCTGAGCTTCACATCGACTCCTTTGGATCGGGAACTCGCAGTATGCAATCCTTGCGCGGATGCAGGACAACATGACGCTCGGCGAGGCTGCCGGCGCGATCGGGGTGAGCCCTGACACGTTGAGGCGCTGGGACCGGGCGGGCAAGCTGCGGACCTTCCGTGACGAGCGCAACCGTCGCCTGGTCTCACCTGACGAGGTCAAGCGCCTCAGCCGCCGGCGCCGCCAGCGTCACGTGGCGGGCGGCCAGCTCTCGGCCCGCAATCGCTTTCCCGGCGTCGTGCGCTCCGTCGAGGTCGATGGCGTCATGGCGCTGGTGGAGATCGAGGCGGGTCCCTTCCTGATCACCTCGGCGGTCACCCGGGACTCCGTCGAGGAGCTCGGTCTGGCCCCCGGGGTCGAGGCCACCGCCACCATCAAGGCGACGTCGGTGATGGTGGCGCGCGGGGCGAGCTGAGCGTCCGGGCGCGAGGAGGCCCACGGGCGGCGCGTCCGGCCGTCCGACCGCTCGGCGACGATCCGCACCATCGTCCCCGACGACCTCCACAACTTCTTCGTGGCCTGCTGCAGCGTGGCCGGCGCGCTCATCGGCCTGCTGTTCGTCGCCATCTCGGTCACCAGGGAGTGGATGAAGGAGGCGTCCGAGACTCAGGTGCACCGGATTCGGGCGTCTGCGGCCCTGACCGCGTTTTCCAACGCGCTCGTGGTTGGGCTGTTCGCGCTCCTGCCCGGCGAGAAGATCGGCGGGACGGCGGTGGCGGTGTCGCTCCTCGGTCTGGCCTTCGTGCTGGCGTCGCTGCTGTCGCTGCTCCGCGTCTACGGTGGGCGCCGCCGCGAGCTGCGCGACGCCTTGTTCCTGGTGGGGCTCGTCGTCGTCTTCGTCTGGCAGCTGATCGCCGGGATCGGCGTGATCAAGCACCCGCACGACACGAGCGACGTCGACACGATCGCCATCCTGGTGATCGTGTGCTTCACCATCGGGATCGCTCGGGCCTGGGAGCTGATCGGCGGACCGTCGATCGGGATCACCCACGAAGTGGGCGCGATCGTCCGGCGCCGGGACGACGACGACGATGCCCCGGCCCCTGACGATCGAGGCCCACCCCCGGCTTGATCAGTGGCCGGCGCGGGCGCGAGTCCGGGCCGCCTTCTTGGCCGCGTTGCTGCGCTTGGTGGCGTTGCGCTTCCGGGTGGCCGCGGCCTTCTTGCCCGCCTGGCTGCGCTCGGCGGCGCCGGCGTGGGACTCCAGGTGGGCTGCGGCGTTGCGCAGGCTCTCCACGGAGTCGGTGACGAGCTTGGGGGTCTTGCCTTTCTTTTTGGCCGAGCTCGCCGAGTCGGTGAGCGTGCTCGCGACCTTCTTACGCAGGCCGCTGGACCGCAGTGAGTTCAGCAGGTCCTTCTCCTTGCTCTTTGCCATCGCGTCTCCTGTCGTGAGTCCACATCGTGTGGGAGGTCTGCCTTTGAGGTACCCGCCGCGCGGCCGGGCCAGACATGCCCCGGCGCAGCTGCCTCCCGCCGAAGGCCGATGTTTGCTCGGGCGTCGGCGATCTGAGGCAGACTGGATCGATGTTCAGCCTACGACTCGACGACGATCGGCAGCTGCGTCTCATTGCGGAGCCAGACGCCGAGGAGCTGTATCGGGTCGTGATCGACAACCGTGAGCTCCTCGCGCACTGGATGCCGTGGGCGGCGGGTCAGACGCTCGATGCGATGGTGCAATTCATCCGCTCCAGCCGCCGTCAGTTCGCCGACAATCTGGGCTTCCAGGCAGTGATCGTCGAGCAAGGTCTCGCCGTCGGCGTGATCGGCTTCAATCGGCTGGACTGGGAGAATCGCTCGGCCAGCATCGGCTACTGGCTTGCCCGCCAGTCCCAGGGCCGGGGGACGGTGACCCTGGCGGTCCGGGCCCTCGTGGACCACGCCTTCGGGGTCTGGCAGCTGCACCGCGTGGAGATCCGCGCCGGAATCGGGAATGTCCCCAGCCGCCGAGTCGCCGAACGGCTGGGCTTCACCCAGGAGGGCGTGCTGCGAGAGGCCGAGCGGGTCGGAGACCGCTACGTCGACCACGCCGTCTACGCGATGCTCGCTCCCGACTGGCCATTCTCACGACCGGCTTGATTGCGTGCCGCCGGCCCCGGCCTCGAACTGCCGCGTCACCACGAGCGCGTCGATCGGTTCGATCAGCGCTCCCGTCACCGAGTCCTCGTCAGGCCACCCGGCGGCGAGCATCCGGTTGCCGGCGCCGGCGGCGTCGTATTCGGTCTGGCGCAGGTCGGGAACCCCGTCTGACACCCACAGCCAACGGGCGGCTCCGTCTCCCTCGTAGGGGAGCCCCACGCTGCCGGCGTTGACGAATCGACAGCCGCCCACCTCGCGATCATCCTGCTGATGGGTATGGCCGGCGACCACGACCCCGGCCTTGATCCCGGACAACGCCGCCGAGTAGCGCTCCGCGGACGACAGGCGGGTCAACAGCTCGTCATCACGACGCGGACTTGCATGGCAGTACAGGACGCCCTCGAGCCCGATCGTCAAAGGCAGCTCGCCCAGTGCGCTCGCCGCCTGGCGCCCGATGTCGGCGGCCGTCGCCTCGGCAGTCACACCAGCCAGACCGTCACCCGGGGGTTTATCGCCCCGGGCAGCGGCTGCCACCTCGCGCTCCCCGTTGCCCCGCACCCAGCGCGCGGCGGCGCCGAGCTGAGCCAGCCGGGCGAGAGTCGCCGCGGCAAACGGCCCTGGGACGGCGTCGCCGCCCACGATCACGACATCGGGCTCGGCGGCCCGCGGATCGCCGAGCACGGCCTCCAGCGCCTCGATGTTGCCGTGGATGTCGTACACGGCGAGAACCTTCACGGGCGGTAGGCTAGCGCAACCGGGTGGTTGCGAGCGAGGCTGCCCCCGGTCGCCTCCGGCCGGTTGCGCTGTACGCCCAGACAGCGATGAGATCGTCGATCATGTCGTCCGAAGTCCGTGGATAGAGCCAAGGCGATAGTCCTTCTCGACTCGCTCCACCGAGCGCAGAACGAGTTCTACGCGGGGGGCGACGACGCCGCCCTGCGCCGGCTGCTCACGCCTGACGTGGAGTGGACGGTTCCCGGCCAGAACGATATCGCCGGCAGCTATCACGGCCTAGCCGAGGTGTTCGACTACTTCAGGCGCCGTCGGGATCTCGCCGCCGCCACGTTCAGGATGCACCGCCGGGACATCCTCGTCGGCGCCGGCGATCGATTGGCCGCGCTGACCGATGGGACCGCGAGGATCGCCGGCCGAGACCGTCGCTGGTCGACGGTGGGCCTGTATGACGTGGCGCCTGATCGGCGGATCCTCGCCTGCTGGCTGCTCCCGCTTGACCAGCGCGAGTTCGACTCCATCTGGTGTCGGCAGCCCCCCACGCGCGGCTCGTTCACCGATCAGCCGGCGGAGTAGCGGGTGAGCAGGTCCCGAAGCTCGGCGGCGTTGCGCACGGCGTAGTCGCTGTAGCAGTTGTTCATCAGCAGGTGGGTCTCCCGCGCATCCCCGGCCAGCTCGGCGATCGGCGGCGCCAGCTCCGCGAGCTCGCTGCGCGGATACAGGTAGCGAAAGCGCTCGGCGGCCGACCGGGCGGTGCCCGACCAGGTGCTGTCAGAGCGCCCGTGAAACCGGACCACGAGCAGGTCGGGATTGGTGAGCGCGAGCAGGCGCGGCAGGCCGGAGACCTCAGGGGCGTCCACGCATACGAACGTCAAACCGTGCTCCTGGAGCAGTCCCAGCGTGCGCTCGCGATCTCGCTCCTCCGCCAGCCAACGGGGAGAGCGGAACTCGACGCAGATGCGGTAGTCGGGCAGTCGCTCCCGTAGGGCCTCGACCTCGAAGCGATTTTCGCGGCGGGGCACGAACCAGGGCGGGTACTGAAACAGGACCGCGCCCAGCCGCCCCGCGTCGTGCAACGGTCTAAGCGCCGTGTCAAACCGCCGCCACGCTTCCTCGAGGGCTTCGGGGGTCAGGTGCTTGGCATACAGGTTGCGCTTGTCCAGCACATCAGCCGGAAGCTGGTCACGGAGGTCGCGCCACAGGCTGTTGGGCCGCGTGGGGTGGCCGGTGAGCAGCGAGTAGGCCTTGACGTCGAAGCGAAATCCCTCAGGCGTGCGCTGCGCCCACAGCCTCGTCTGGCGCTCAGCGGGGGGCGCGTAGTAGGTCGAGTCGATCTCGGTGAGCGGGAACTGACTCGCGTAGAAGCGCAACCGCTCCTCGGGCGTCATCGTGCGTTGCGGATACCAGTCCGCCCCTTCGACCAGGGTCCGGTCGGCCCACGAGCAGCTCCCGGTGAGCAGCTCCCGGCCGTCGATCTGGATCCGGGGACCGATCTCCGGCTCGCCGCTCATGCAGGCGACAGTAGCTCGACGGGGGGAGCGTCGGTCAGCGGGAGGGCGGCGACCGCTGAGGCCGCCGCCCTACGCGTTGGCGGGTCAGGTTCCGGAGCTCGAGCAGGAGTTATCCATCACCGGCCCTTCGTATTCCGGATAACCAAGCGAGGCGGCCCGGTCCCTCCCGTACTGGGCGTCCTGACCGTAGCTGTTGACGCCCCTGCCGGTGCTCACGTTGCCGAACTCCAAGAAGCAGCCATGCGGAGTCGTCTGCCGGGTCCAGTACGGGTAGAAGTGCCCCGGCCCGGGAGGCGGAACGCTGCAGCCCACGGTCGTGGTGGCGCTGCAGGTCGACTCGCTGAGCGCGAGGTCCGTCTGGATGAAGAACTTCTGATATTGGGACCCCGCGGTCTCCGGCAGGGACTCGACGAAGCTGCCCGGATACCGCTGCGTCGGGTTCGAAGCCACCGGCCACTCCGGGTAGTAGGGCGTCCCGTCGAAGTCGAGGTCACCGTTCTGGAACACATCGTCGAGGCAGCCGGTCACGGTGTCCGGTGCCGTATTCAACGCTCCGTGCGTATCACCCGCCGGATAGCAGTAGGCATCCGAAGTCTCCGGTCCGCCGCTGTCGCTGTCTGTCTCATACGGTCCGTGACACGTGTTGTAGTAGGTGTCGCTGAACGTTCCCAAGGTGTAGGTGCCCGGATCGGTCAGGCTCGTGCACGGCTCAAAGTGGCCGGTTTCGTACTCGGTGCTGATGTTCGTCGCCAGCGCCGCCCACGGGACGATGTTGGACTTAGCGGCGGTGTTGTACTCGGGCTGGAAGTTGTACGGCGTGCCCGAGCAGTCGGCGATCGAGCTGTTCTGGAAGCCGTTCTTGGCCGAGGCCTGCATGTAGCCACTCTGACCGGTGGTCCGGTCGGTCACGACAACCTTGAACGCCTTCGCGCCACCACCTCCCGGAACCGCCGCGTCGTACATGTCGACCTGGATCTGATCGCCGGGATTCATCAACAGCGTTTTTGAGTTAGGCGTGAAGGTCGCCAGATCGGTCTCCTGGGGGCTCGGGGGTCCGGTGGGGACTCCGTTTCGCTGGATGAACCCGAAGTTGACCGGCTCCTCGCAGGCGCTGTTGCAGGTGGCAAAGCCCTGGGTGCATTCGAGGCTGTCGATCGTCAGCGCGCTGCACCAGTGGCTGTCGTCGCAGCTGATGCCGTCGGCGAACGGCGCGAAGCCTGGCGGATAGAGCTGCATCTCCATGAACGCCGAGCCACCGCCGCCCGTCTCGGTGGGCGTGGGAGCGTTGGAGTCGCTCTCCGGCGTGCACGGGGACTGCGGATAGGAGTTCGGGTCGCACATCGCCATCGAGTACCACGGTGCGGGCGACAGCTCGAACCAGTGGGCGACGTCCGTGCCCGGGTGCTTGACGGTCGGCGCAGCCGCCGGGTCGCGGGGCAGCGTCTCGTTCCAGGTGACGTCGTTACCCGAACCCGGCCGGTGCGAGAGGAAGGTCATGTCGGGCTCATCGTGACCGATGTACTCGCCGTTGTCGTAGAACCGCCCGTCCCAGGTGTTCGCATTGGCCTCGTTGTTGAAGCCGCGGATGTCGGTGCAGGGCATCGACATCTTCACCGAATGCTGTGCCGGGCTCTGCCCGTTACAGTCGAGCTCACCGGTCGCCGCCGAGGCGCTCTGAGGTATCACGACCGCCAGCAGCAAAGCCGCCGCGAACAGCACACTCACCCCGCAGCGTAGCCTCGAGCCTAATGCGGCAGTGTTGCGTCTGGTCACCTTCGCAACCTCCCCATGTCTGCACTGCGCTTATTGGCACCCCGGTGCGGCGCGACGCTATCACCGCCACGCGCGCCGCGCAAGCAAACTGCGCCCGGCCGGCACACGGGCAAGTGCAGGATCGGTCCACGCCGGGTGGCGCCGGCCGCACGCGCCGGCCGCTCGCTCAGTCTGGCTGCTCGGGACGCTCGGTCGGCGGCTGACCGCCGGTTCCCGGCAGGTCAGGCGGATCGGCCGGCTGTTGAGTGCCGGCTTGCGGCAGGTCACGCCGGTCGGCTGGCTGTTGACCGCCGGTTCCGGGCAGGTCACGCCGGTCGGTCACCTGCTGGCGGGTCCCCGCCGGCAGCGAGGGCTCGTCCGAGAACGGCGGGTAGGTCTCGGTGAGCAGGTAGATGTAGGCGTCGGAGCGAGCCGTGAAGGAGTTCGCCAGCACCATGACCTCCCACAGGCCGTACGGCATCCGGCCCAGGAGCACGATCGTCACCCAGGCGGCGATGGCCCCGATCTCCATCAGGATGCCGATCGCGTAGCGCGCGATCAGGATCGGGATGGCGAGCAGGAAGCGAAAGAACGCCTTCAGGCGGCTGTACTGGGGCAGCGGCCCCGCGAACTGCATCCGGATCGGGTAACTCGGGTCGTCCCCACCGCCGAATGGTGGATACGGGTCGCACAGCAACACCGTGTAGGCGGTCGCGCGCGCCAGCAGGCGTGTGTAGCCGGCGACGAACTCATACAGCCCCTCGGGATACCGGGCCGTGATGACGACCACGAACCACGCCACGACGATCGCGATCGACCCGAAGAACCCGTAGATGGCGACCCAGATGAGGATGGGGATGGCCAGGAGCAGTCTGAAGAACGCGGTCAGGCGACTTTGGCGCTCTGCGTAGTCAGCCTCGAAGGTGACTGGGTATGGCACGGACTGCACTCCTCTCGATCTCGTGAGCGATGTCCTGGTTCAGGCAAGCCGACCCGGTGCAACCGTGTCTGCGCTTCGCACCGCAGGCCGTGCGGTCACCGTATTGTGTCACCGGTATCGGTCATCCGCGGGCAACGGAGTCCCAGACCACGTCCAGGCGCGGGGGCTTGCGAAAGACAAGTCCGCGTGGCACGGAGGTTCGCTCGGGGTCCAGGTGCAGCGTGGGCAGACGCCGCAGGAGCTCGGCGAGGGCCGCTCGGGTCTCCAGCCGCGCCAGGTGGACGCCGACGCAGACGTGAGGACCCTGGGCAAAGGCAAGATGGCGGCGCAGATTGGGCCGCTTGGGATCGAACCTGTCGGGCTCAGGGAACACCGCGGGGTCGCGATTGGCGCCACTGATCGAGATGCGGACCAGCTGACCCTGAGCGATCTGCGCCTCGCCAAGAGCCACGTCGCGGGTGGAGTAACGATCGATCACCGCTGCGGCCGGCTCCAGTCGCAGCGACTCGTCGATCGCGGCCTGCAGGGTGGCGGGATCCTCGTGGATCCGGCGCCGCTCCGGTCGCTGCAGGAGCATGAGCAACGTGTTGGCGATCATTCCCTCGGTTGTCTCGATTCCACCGAACAGCAGCACGGCGGCGTTGGAGACGACCTGAGCGTCGGAGAGACCTCCCTGCGCCGCCACTGCGGCCGGCAGCGAAGTCGCGTCCCCGGCGCCGATCACGGTGAGCAGCCGCTCGCGCAGCCTCGTAAAGGCGAGCTCGCCGGCGCGGGTGGCGCCCTGGCCGGCCGTGATCCGGGTCACCGAGGCCACGATCGCGTCGTACCAGTCGAGCACGGCGGGGACCTCCTGTCTCTCGAGCCCCAGCGCGGGTCACGATCGCCGCCGCCATCGGCCCGACGAACGATCGCCTGAGCTCGGCGGCTTGGCCGGCGCTCATCAGCTGCGTGACCAGGCGTCGCGCCTCGGCGGCGGCCGGTGCCCCGAAGCGCGCGGACACCTCGGCCGCCCGGAATGGTCCCACGAACGCCGTCCGGTGCCGCGCGTGCTCGGTGCCGTCCAGGCTGAGCATGCTCGGGCCGATGACCTGGGCGGTGGAGAAGCGCGGATCGTCGACCGTGAACGAGCGGTCGTCGCGCATCGCCGTCAGCGCCAGGTCATGGCGGGTGACCAGCCAGCCTCCGAGGCTCGGGAGCCAGGACACCGGCTCGTGCTCGCGCAGGCGTGCCAGCGTCGGATGGAGATCTGAGTCGAGCTGCTCCAGTGTGACCGACGCACCAAAGGGATAGTCGCGGCTCGGCCATGCCGACAGTCTGCCGGGCACGTGGCGTTGCCGGCGGCACAACCGGTGGGGGGTGTTAGGTTTTTCTGCCGCCAGAGGCGGGCTCACTCCGTGGGCGGCCGGCCCGGCGGCGGCTGGCAGCCGAGGTCGGTCAGGTGACGGACGAAGGCCATCCGGTCGCGATCGGGGTGGAAGGGGTCGATCCCGTCGCGCAGCAGCGTCGCCACCCGCTCGACGTCGAACAGGAGCGCCAGCTTGCCGGGCGGGTCGTCCCACTCCCCGGAGTCATAACGCTCCGTCCAGGCCGCCAGCGCGGCCAGCGCCTCGACCTGGACATCGTCCTCCCACCACTGCGACCTGACCGCCAGGCGGTAGCGCACGCGCAGCGCGCATACGTCGCTCCACAAGCGCTCGAACCACAGCCACCGCTCTCGCGGCAGCAGTCCGCGCCAGGTCAGCGGCCAGCGCACGCTCTCGCCCTCGTCCCAGCCCTCGTCGGGGGGCAGATCGTCGTGCCAGTCGCCGGGATCCTGCCAGTTCACGGCGACGCCAATCTGCGCAGGCGGCGGTCCGAGAACCACATCCGCAGCCTCACCACCGCCGGTGGTATCCGTCCGTAGAGCAGCAGCGCGTGGCCCGGGCGCAGCTGGCGCAATGCCTCGGGAGCGATCAGCGGGCGGCGGCGCAGCCCGGTGGTCCGCGTGCCGCCTCCCGCGCCGGTGCTGCGCGTGATCTCCCGGGCCTCCTCCTCCCCGGCCAGCCCCGAGAAGTAGCGCAGCGTGTCCAGGTCGGCGACGCCGGGCAGCAGCATGCGCGCCCGGTGACTGTTCACGACCGTCTCGGCCTGGCGCCCGTAGCGGCTGCGCGCCTGGGCGAGATCGTGGAAGATCGAGACCAGCTGGATGTTGTGGCTGGGCGCGGTCGAGGCGACCTCGGCGAGATTGGGCAGCGGCGCCACGTTGCCGGCCTCGTCCAGGCACAGCAGCAGCGGCAGCTCCAGCCGGCCGCCGGCCAGCGTGGCGCGCTCATAGGCCCGGTCGACGACCTCCGAGAGCAGCGCGAGGAAGATCGGGCGCAGCAGCTTCGAGGCCTTGGCGTCGCCGATCAGGTACAGCGTGGCGCGCTCGTCGAGCAGCCGGTCGGAGTCGATGTCGCACCCGCGCGCCGAGCGGAGCACGCGAGCGAACCGGTAGGCGCGCAACAGGCCCTGGGCGGTGGCCTCGATCGAGGAGCGCGTCCGATCGGCCTGGGACTCGAACGCGCGCAGCGCGTCGTAGGCGGCGTGCGCTCCTTCGAGCTCGGCCTCATCACGGGCCGCGCCGGTCAGCTGGGAGATCGCCACGTCGAGCTCGCGCGCTCCCTGGCCGTAGGTCCAGCGCACGACCGCCTCCATCCCGACATCGGTGCAGGCGGCGGTGAACAGCAGCGGCGCGAGTCGCTGCTCGGCGGCGATCGCCCAGAAGTCGCCGCCCTCGACGCCCTTCTGATCAAGCTCGCCCGCCGCGGCCAGCCTCCACGCGACCTCCAGCGCTCCGTCCCACGTGCGAGCGCCTCGCAGTGGGGACCAGGACTGAGCGGCACAGCCCGAGAGCTCGAACGGATCGAACACGAACACCGGACCCAGAGCCCGGCGCCGATCCTCGGTGCAGGCGAGCAGGTCGGTCTTGATCGAGGACGCCACCGCGGGCCCGTCCCATTCCAACAGGGCGGGAACCGCCAGCCCCGCGGACTTGCCCGACTGAGGCGGCCCGAACGCGACCAGGGCATGACGCTGCTCGGCGTGCAGCAGTCGCCCGCGGTAGCGGCCCAGGGCCAGCCGGCCGGCGGCCGCGGACCCACGCAGGGCCCGCAGCTCACCGGCCGAGGCCCAGCGGGCGCCCGCCGATCGTCGACGCAGCCCGGCGGCGAGCCCCGACCGGGTCAGGGCCACCGCCAGCCCGCCCCCAACCGCGAGCAACAGAGCGAGCGCCACGTAGAACCCACCGGCGCCGGGCAGCCGCGGGCGCGCCGCGCGCGGCCAGGCGGTCGCCGGATCCGCGAGCCGTCCGGGGAGGCGCACGATCACGTCGGGGAGCTCGGCAAACGAGATCCGGGGCCATCCGCCGCCGAACGCCGCTCCCGCGATCCCGCCCCACAGCCACACGCCCGCGCAAAGCAGACCGGCGATGGCGATGATCGCCAGCATCCCGCCATCGGAGATGCCCGTCGAGCGCTCGCGGCTCATCGTCGGTCCAGACGGGAGGGGGTGGCGGTCATCCCGGTGTCTGTGTTGGTCAGCCGGGCCTCGAGCCGGGAGCGGTGATGGGCGACCACGAACGAACGCGCCCCCACCCTCCACAGGGCCTGGCCCGAGGACAGCATCGAGATCAGCCGGGCCTCGCTGCGCGACAGCCCGAGCAGCGAGCGGGTGAGCTCTACCTGGCTCTCGTCCTGGTGGTAGACGATCCGCGTCGAGGCATCGGCGACCAGCCCCTCGGCGATCCGCGCCGCGCGTGAGCCGGCGTCGCCGGCGGCCTGCAGGTCGGCGAGCTTGTGCAGCACGACCAGGTTCATGACCCCGAACTGCCGCGCGAGCTTGAAGTTGCTCTGAAACCACTCGCCCAGCCCCGTGTGCTGGACGATCTTCCAGGACTCGTCGGCGACGTTGATCAGCCGCTCTCGCCCGGGCCGCTCGGCGGTGCGCGCCAGCAGCGCGCTGATCCAGGCCGATGCGCACGCCATCAGGATTCCGACAGCGGGCGAGTCACGCACGGCGTGCAGATCCAGGACCAGGAGCCTGGCGTCGAGGTCCAGCCCGGCCGTCGTCGGCCCGTCGAACATGCCGCGCAAGGGTCCCTCGCACAGATCCTGGAGCGCCAGCGCCGCCCGCCGGGCATCGGCGGCCAGCGCCTCGACGCTCGTCCGCAGACGCTCGGCCATGGCCTCCACCGGTGCAAACAGCACCGAGGCGATCTCGGGCAGCGTGGGCTCGCCGGCCCCCCGGATCCGGACCACGCGCAGCGCCTCGCGCAGCGCTCCGGCCTCGAGCTGGGTGAGCGGACCGCCCAGCGCGGTCATGGTGACGGCCCGCAGGAGCTCGAGCTGGGCGTGCTCCTCGGGCCGCGAGGCCAGCGGGTTCAGGCGCACGCTCCCGCCCGGCACCAGGGAGATGGGATGCACGCCGACGGCCTCGCACAACGGCCCGTACTCGCGCTTGACGTCGAGCACGAAGGCACGGCGACCGAACAGCAGCATCCGCCACAACAGCGTCTTGACCAGCGCGCTCTTGCCCTGCCCGAGCTTGCCGAGCACGATCGCGTTGGGGTCGTCGAGCACGCCTTCCCCGTACAGCACCCACGGGTCGTAACAGAACGCCCCGCCGGCGGAATCGCGGCCCACGAACACGCCGCGGCCGCCCAATCCGCCCGCGTTCATGAACGGGTAGATCGCCTGGGCGTGACGAGTCGTGCACCGGTGCCCGGGCCGCTCCACCCCGCGCGGGCTCATGCCGGCTCCGGTCGCAGCGGCCGGCCGGCATTCATCGCAGCCCCCGGCCCAGCGGCAGCGTGAACGTGAACGCGTCCGCCTGCTGTCCGTAGAGGCGGTGCAGCTCCAGCCGGGCCCGGGCAGCGTGCTCGAGCACCTCCGAGCAGGCGCGGCGCAGCTCGTCACGATCTCGCCCCGAGACGGTGATGAACCCGCTCAGGCGCACCTCCCCGTGGCCCGCGGCCAGCTCGGCCTCCCGCCGGATGGTGGCCTCGGCGGCCTGGCGCTGGCGGGCGGTCTCGGACTGCCCGAAGCGGGCGCGCAGCTCCCGGTCGGCGCGGTCCCGGGTGACCGCCGCCTCGATCTCGCGAGCCGAGCGGTCGGCGGGGAGCGGCTCGAAGCTGACCGAGACTGCGCGCACGGCGCTCGAGCGGCCCAGGAGCGAGTCCATGAACATCGGCGAGACCTGCACCCGCGGCCAGGCGCCGATCCAGTAGGTGGCATGCAGCGCGCCGTCTGACTGGTAGTGGTCCCAGGCCTCGCGCGCCCCCAGCGGCCAGGCGTTGGCCTCGCTGAGCCCGTCGCGGCCGGGATCGGCGGCCTCGAGCGTGGCCAGCTCGGCGCGCGCGTAGGGATCGAAGGCCGTGCGCAGCGTGCGCGCGAGCTGCCCCGGGCTGAGCGCGCCCAGGACCCGGACCTCCGCCGCCTCGAGCCCCTGAGCCACCCGTTCGGTCTGCTCCACCAGGGCTCGCCCGATGGCCTCGACCCCACGATCGCGGACGCGGCGGGCGTCGACCTGGATGGCGACCAGGATCTCGTGCTCCTGGGTGACCCGAGCGCTCGAGCCGATCAGCTCCAGATAGGACTCGATCATCGGCGTGCCCCGCAGCGGAACCGTGGGAGCGCGCTCGGCGTGCACCCAGCGGGCCAGCTCATCGCCTTGAGCCGGAGCCGTCCGCTCGATCCACTGCAGGCGCCGGATCGGGCTGCCGCCGGCGCCCGAGAGCACCAGGCCCCAGCGGGCCAGTCGTCGCTCCTGGGCATCCTGGTCAAGCAGGGAGAACGCCTCCACGCGGCAGGCCAGCACCGCCGTCAAACGCCGGCCCGAACGCTCCGAGATGACTCCCACGGGCCGATCCCGGTACGCGTGGGCCACGATCCGCACGTCGCGCAGGGCGACCGGGGCCACGGGCTCGGGCTCGGAGGCCTGTCCGGAGCGTGCGGTGAGCCCGGAGGTGGCCACCCCGGAGGCAAAGCGCGCGCGGCGCCGGAGGGCAAAGGCGACGGCCACCGGCGCCCATTCCTGCAGCGTGCGGCCGCCCAGGGGCGCGAACGCGCCGGCGATCGCGAGCCCGAACAGGAGCATCGCCAGCAACACGCCGGTCGCCGACGGCGATTCGTCCAGGGCCACGATCGCCGCCAAGGCGCCGCCGGCCAGCAACCCGGCCTGGCCTCCCCGGATCGAGCCGAGGATCCCGCGACGCTCCAGCGGACCGAAGGAGTAGGTGAGCCGCTGATCGCTCACGGTCGTCCCTCGTGACCGTCCTGGGCCGGCGGCAGCGCGTCGTGATCCTCGCCGATCTGGGGCGGCCCGTCATCCCGTGGGTCCTCTGATGTCGGCTCGGTCGGTGGCGCGTCATCGCTGCGGGGCCCGAGACAGATCGCCGGGCGGGCTTCGTCGGGAATCTGCCAGGAGGGCTCCATGCCGGGCGCTCGCTCCGGGGTCGGGCCGTCAGGTTGGGTCAGGTCATCCGGTCCGGCGACGGGTCCGCCCTCCGAGATGGATCCGGGTCCCGCGGCCGAGGACGAGACCATGGCTGTGGTGGCGCCCGCCTGCTCGGAGGAGACCGATCCGGCCCCGCCGTGGCCGACCTCGGTGGTCCCGGCCGCGGCGTCCCCGGGCCCGGCGCTGACCTCACCCTCGCGTGGCGGCCCACCGTTCGTCGCGACGTAATCACGGTCGGCGGGAGGCTGCTCGTCGCTGGGCGCCATCCGGCGGTGGGCCTCCAGCCGGGCGGGCAGATCGGCCCTCAGGTCCTCGGCGCGGTCGCTCGAGGCATGGGCGCGCATGTCGGCAGCCGGCAGCTGACCCTGCGGGCGCAGCCCTCCGGCGGCCGCACTGGCCAGCTCGTGCAGGGGCAGCAGACGCAGGAGCGCCCACGGCGAGAACGCCGCCAGCAGCACCAGGGTGGTCCCGCTCAAGGTCGCTGCCATCCCGGGGAAGAGCGAGTGGCCGAGCGCTGCCCCGCCGAGCGCGAGCACGGCGACAATCGCAAACTTCGACAGGATCAGCGCCACGAGCAGCTCGACCGCGCGGAACGCCCAGATGCGCCGGGCGGGCCACACCAGGGCCGCGAAGAACAGCGGCAGCATGAGCACGATGACGTAGATCGCCGCGGCGCGGATCAGCAGCTCGATCCAGAGCACCATCGTGGCCGCGGCGGTGAGCAGGGCGACGAAGAAGGCCACGAACGCGGTGCCGGTGGTCAGGGTGAGCCCGGTGAGCACGCTCGCTCGGGTCAAAAAGCTCGCGTCGGCGTGGCCCGAGGCCGAGGCCACGATCGACGACATCTCATCCGAGGCGGCCAGCAGGAGCATCGTCAGCGGAGCTGCGATTCCCACCGCCACCAGGCCCAGCGGGAGATAGCCGAAAGCCGCGCGCGCCAGCAGCGCGAGGTCAGAGCGGATCATCGCCTGAACCGCTGCGGCGAACAGGAACGGCAGGGTGAGCAGCGCCGCCACCGCGGCCATTCGCCAGTAGGAGGCCGAGAACCAGCTGCTCTGGAGGTTGGGGCGGGTGGTGGACCCGATCACGCTCGCCGTCTCCCGTAACAGGTAGCGCGCCCCGCCCATCACCATGACCGCGATCGACACCGCGCCGGCGGTCGCGGTCACGGCCTTGGCCGCCGTCGAGCCGGTGAGCGCGCTCAGCGCTCCGCCCACGTGGCCCCCGAGCAGCTTCTTGCCCGCCGACACGACCTGTCCGGCGTGCCTGGCCACCGAGCAGAGCTTGCCGGCGGCGCCGCTGACCAGTCCGGTGAGCGTGCAGATCGCGCCTCCGGGGCTGAGCGCCGAGGCGCTCGCGGGCGCGGCGCAGGCGATGACCGCCACCAGCGCGGCGATCAGCACGGAGATGCGCACCAGGCGGATCACTTCGCGGTCGTCCCCAGGTGCTGGAAGAAGTTGACCAGCCCCGGAGCCGCCCCCACCACCAGCGCCGAGGCGCCGGAGATGAGCGCCGCCATCCGGCCCCGGGCGGCGTACTGGTGGTTGTGGCTGTGCGAGGCGACCGCCCACAGGCCGGCGCCGATGAACGCGCCCAGCAGGGCGATCGCCAGGGCCCAGGCCTCGGCGCCGTTGACCAATTGCTGCAGCACGTTGCTTCCAGGCAGCCCCGTCATGTCCGGATGTGCGGTGACCGCCGCAAGGGGATCAAGCATTCCTGTTCACCTCCGTAAGACCAATTGAGACTAATCAAGATGATAAGAGCCTAGCTATTTGAAATGAGATGTGCTAGATTAATTTGAAACTAATTAGTCTCAATTAGAGTCAGGAGGCGGTGCGATGGACACGACGACCAGTGCGAAGCTCGAAGGCGGGATTGGGCTTGACGTCGCCGCCTTGTATGCGGCCCAGGCCGGGCGGGTGCGGCAGTCGGTGCGCGCGAGGGTGCGCGCGTCTGACCCGGTGATCGAGGACGCCTGCCAGTTCGCGTGGAGCCGTTTGGTCCTGCATCGCCGGCGAGTCCGGCGTGAGACCGCGTCCGCCTGGTTGGTGAAGACCGCGATCCACGAGGCGTTCAAGCTGCTGAGCCGCGAGGGGCGAGAGGTGTCGCTGGACGGGCTGCTCGAGCAGGGATGGGCCGGACCCAAGCCGGCGGTCGCGTCGCTCGAGCAGGTGGTGGCCCAGCGGGCCCAGCTGGAGTCGATCGGCTCGCTGCCCGAGCGCCAGCAGCGCCTGGTGTGGCTACAGGGGCTGGGGCTCAGCTACGCCGAGATGGCCGGCCACACCGGGGACACGACGCGCACGGTCGAGCGTCAGCTGCTGCGGGCCAAGCGGTCGCTGGCGCGCGCCGCCGCCTGACCAGCCGTCATCCGGCGACGTGGCTACCGCCGCGCCCGCCCCCGCTTGCGCCGCCGCCGCTCGGCGGGGCTGAGCTTGCGAGATTTGGGCTTGGGCTTGGTACCGGGGCGCGCATCCTCGCCCGCGACCCCGTCGCTCGACGCACGCGCGCGGACCGGGGCGCGGCGCCGGGCGTCGCGCCAGATGAAGAAGGAGATCGCGGCCAGGAGGACGATCGCTCCGCCGGCGATCGCGATCGCGCCCCCGGCGCTCAGGCTGCCCGACCCGGAGCTGGAGGAGGTCCCATTGGTGTTCACCGCCGGAGGAGCGGTGGTGGTGGTGGTGGGAGTCGGGGCCAGCGGCGACACCCCGCCTGACAGCGGGTTGCTGGTGGTGGTCAGCGGCACGGCGCCGTTGGTGCCGGCGGCGAGCGCCCCCGAAGCAGACGGACCCACCAGGACCGCCGCAGCCACAACCACAACCACGGCCACGGCCACGGCCACGGCCACAGCCGCAGCCTCAGCCCGACCGGCGATGCCCCTCACAACCGACACAGCCCGAAAGGCTCAGCGCTCGGACGCGAGCGGCTGCTCCATCGCCGGTGTGTCCGGCGGCTTGCGATACGGGTCCTGGTTGTCCTGGTGCTCCTCGTGGTAGACGCTCTCGGCGTTGACCGCCCAGATGTCGTGATGGGTGCCCAGGAGGATGTTGTCGACCGCGCGCATGGCGGTGAGCATCGAGTGGTCGGAGTTGTTGTAGCGGTGCAGGCCGTTGCGGCCGACCTGGGTGATGTTGGAGATCGTCTCCAGCCAGGCGCGAATCGTGGCCACACGCTCGGCGTAGAGCTCGTCATAGATCGGATAGGCCTTGTGGACACGCTCGACGAACCCGAACTTGACCTTGTTGCGCGGCGCCAGGTGGAGCTTTTCGATCTCGCGACCGGCCATCTCCACCAGGTCGTCGTCCTTCATGTTCCACAGGTCGTCCCCTTCGAAGCAGAAATACTCCATCCCGATCGAGGCATCGGTGTCATTGGGCACCATCCACGGGCTCCAGGACTTGAAGTTCTGGATCCGCAGCACGCGCACGCCGGGCTGGTGGATGTAGATCCAGTTGTCGGGGAACAGGTCCTCGCCCTCGATCACGAGCAGCACGGTGAGGAACTCCCGGTACCGCAGGCCCCGGGCTGCATCGCGGACCTCGAGCGGAGCCTCGGGCTCGGTGATCCCGACCGTGGTGCGCAGTGGCAGCGAGGAGATCACATGCGAGGGGGTCAGCGTCTCGCCGCCCGCGATCACCTCGGTCACGCGCCCATCCGAGACCTTCAACCGCGTCACCGGCGCGTTTAGCCGCACCTCGCCTCCCTGCGCGCGGATATCGGCGGTCATCTGCTCCCACATCTGGCCGGGGCCGAACCGCGGATAGTTGAACTCGGAGATCAGGGACTTGATCTCGTTGCCCTTGTTGCCGAAGAAGGCCGACTTGGCCGCCGAGAAGAACGACAGGCCCTTGATCCGCTGGGCGGCCCATTCGGCGCGGATCTCGTCGGCGGACACGCCCCACAGCTTCTCGGTGTAGGTCTTGAAGAAGTGCTGATAGAGCCGCTTGCCGAAGCGATTGGAGACCCACTCCTCGAACGTGTCCTCGCGGCCCTTGGGCTTGAGCGCCGCCGCGCCGTAGGAGACCAGGCAGCGGGTGAGCTCGATCGGGCCGAGCTTTCGGATCACGTCCATGCCCTGCAGTGGGTACTCGAGGAACTTGTCGTTCCAGTAGATCCGGCTCTGGCGCGGCCGCTTGAGGAACTCCTCCTTCATGATCTCGTGCCAGAGCTCGTCGACCTCCTTGACCTTGGTGAAGAAGCGGTGTCCTCCGAGGTCGAAGCGGTAGCCGTCGCGGATCTGGGTGCGGGCGATACCGCCCACCGCGTCGGTGGACTCGAGCACGATCACGGGCTTGCCCTGCTTGACGAGCTGGTAGCCGGCCGTCAGTCCGGCCGGTCCGGCGCCGAGGACGACCACGGGATGCTCCCGCGTGATCTCCAGGCCGGGCGGCTGCGGGTTCGGGGCGGAGTGGGTCTCGGGCATCGTCTCGGTCTTTTGGAAAGCGTGTTTTTCAGGAGGCTCTTCGGTAGAGAATCGCGCTGCTGGCCACGCAGCACGCGCTTGGGTAGTTGTGTGGTGCCCGGGCGACCGGCTCGAGCGTTCCCGCCGCGACATCGCTCTGCAGGATCGCTCCCCACTGGGCCGAGCGTCGCCGCACCAGCTTCGTCCACGGCGCCTTCCAGTTCAGAACGCCTTCGGTCAACGGGCGCACGTAGAGCAACTGTTGGCCGGGCCTGAGACTAGCAACCAACGGCCCCAGGGTCGCTCGGGGAGCGGCGGACTGCAGCCGGTCCAGAGCGTCCCTCCAGTTCATGGAGCTCGGATCCGATACCGGACCGAGCGTGCTGGCAAACCGCAGTCCGCCGGGCAGGTAGTACGAGGCCAGCGGAACCTGCTCGGGCTGTCCGACCACCACCAGGTCCCCCGGGCGCAGCATCGGGGCCAGCTCGCCGGCTACGTCACGCATGTTGCTCTTGCCGCTGGGGGCGAACGAGCCCGGGTTGGCCAGGAACACGACGCAGAGCCCGATCGCGACCACGCCCACGACCCGAGCCCGAGCGCAAGTCAGCGCCCCGAGCAGCAGCAGGGGCGCGACCATGGGGGCGAAGTAGCGCGCCACCCAGGCGGGTGACACCAGGCCGAGCAGCCGCGCCAGCACCAGCCCCGCGAAGGCCAGCGCGATCAATGCCCAGATCGCGATCGCGTCCGGGACGCGGCGTCGCTCCCGTCCCAGCAGCGGCGCCACCCCGAGCACGGCCGCCACCAGGAGCGTGGCATCGACGCGCTCTCCTCCCAGCAGGTCGCCGGGCACGGTAGCGCCCATCAGCGGCGCGTAGTGCCAGGGCGACGTGACGTGTCCGATCTGGTAGATCGTGGTCGGCAGCCACGGGAGGTAGACCACGAACACGGCGGCGAACGCGATCGCGCCGTCGCGCAGCAGGCCGCCGCGGACCTCGGGCGCGGTGAACCGGTAGACGACGCCCAGGGCCGCGAGGGCGCCGAACCAGAACAGGAAGCCCGCCGCCTGGGTGTAGATCATCAGGGCCAGCGAGATCCCGAACAGCCACGTATAGCCACGGCGCCGGTAGACGAAGGCGTGCAGGAAGCCGGCCGTGGCCAGCACGGCGAGCAGCATCATCAGCTCGTACATCTCGGTTTCCTGCGCGTACTGGGTCAGGAACGAGTTGAACGCGAACAACACCGCGGCGAACACGCCGGCCCGCCGGCCGTACAGGCTCCAGCCGGCCCACATGCCGACCGGGATCGTGAGCAGGCCGAACAGCAGCGAGAGGCCGTGGGTGGCGCGCTCCGAAGCCCCGAAGACGTCGATCCAGACGTGCAGCAGCGCGTAGTACAGCGGCGAGGACCCGGCCGCGCGCACCGCCCCGGGAAGGGCGCTCAGCGAGTGCGAGGCGATCCCGGTGGCGATCGCCTCGTTGAACCACAGCTCGCCGCTCAGCTGGCGCGATCGCAGGACCGCCGAGATGACCACCAGGATCGCGACGATCGCGCCGGTGCTCAGCCACACCGGCAGCCGCTCAAACCAGCGAGGGGCATGGACCTCGCGCAGGGGAGGGACCTCGAGCAGCGAGCTCAGCGGGCGTCGAGGGGTGGCGGTGGTCATGGCAACCGTGGGATCGGCGCGCGTGGCGTCCCGGGGGACGACGGCGCAGGCGAGACTGACGTCAGGAGGCCTTCCGGTAGAGGACCGCGCTGTCGGCGACGCAGCAGGAGCCCCGGTAGTTGTGGGGCGCGGCCGCCACCGGCTTGAGCGTGCCGTTGGCGACATCCGCCTGCAGGATCGCTCCCCACTGGGCGCTGCGGCGGCGCACGTATACCGTCCATGGGGCCTGCCAGCCCTGGGCCCCCTCGGTCAGGGGGCGGATGAAGAGCAGCTGCTGACCGGGTGCCAAACCGGCGACCAGCGGCCCGAGGGTTGCTTGGGGGCTGGTGTGCTTGAGGTGCTCCAGCGCATTGACCCAGTTCATGTAGCTGGGGTCGGCGACGCTGCCCCTCGCCGTGTTGGCGAAGCGCAGGCCGCTCGGCAGGTAATACCACGCCAGCGGCGTCTGCTCGGGCTGGCCGACGACCACCAGGTCCCCGCGATGCAGCAGCGGGCTCATCTCGGCGGCGACGTCACGCATGTCCGACTTGTACCGGGGAGCGAACGTGCTGGGGTTGGACAGGTAGAAGACGGCCAGCGCGATCGCAACGATCCCCAGCAGCCGGGCTCGCGCGCACCCCCACGCGATCAGGAACAGCAGCGCTCCCAGGATCGGAGAGAAGTAGCGAGGATTCCAGGCCGGGGTCGACTGCGACTCGATCCACGCCAGCCCGAGCACCGCGATCGGGAGCACGATCAGCGTCAAGAGCATCGTCGCGTCCCGGCTGCGGCGATAGCGCCGAGTGAGCAGCGGGGCGAGCCCGATGATCGCGGTGAACGCCAGGATCATCGCGATCCGATCGCCGCCGAGCAGGTTACGGGAGATCTCGATGGGCGCGGCGAAGCCGGGAGCCCTGGTCCACGGCGCGGCGGTGTGGGCGACCTGAAACAGCAGCGTGGGCGCCCACGGCAGGTACAGGACGCCGGCGATCACGTAGGTGGGGATCGCGTCGCGCAGCAGGCCCCTGCGGTCGTCGGAGGCGATAAGGGCCGGGATGAGCGCGAGCGCCGAGCCGGCGAAGAAGAACGTGCCCCAGGAGTGCGTGTAGAGCATCAGCACGAGCGCGATCCCGAACGCGAACAGGTAGCGCCGCCGGCGGTGCACGAAGCCGAGCACGAAGGTGGCGGTGGCGACCGCCCCGAGCAGCCCCATCAGTTCGTACATGCGCGTCTCTTGTGCGTAGGCGGTCAGCCAGGCGTTGAAGGCGAACAGGATCGCCGCCATCACGCCGGCGCGGGGCCCGAACAGCTTCCACGCGCCCCAGCCTCCGGCGGGGATCGTCAGCACTCCGAACAGCAGCGACAGCGAGTGGGTGGCCGTCTCGGTCGAGCCGAAGAGGCTCATCCAGACGTGCAGCGCCATGTAGTACAGCGGCGGGTTGCCGTCGTAGCGCAGCACCCCGGGGATCGCGCTCAGCTTGTGGAGCGAGATCCCGGTGGTGATCGCCTCGTCCATCCAGTACTGACCCCCGATGTAGCGCGAGCGCATGTACGCCGACAGCGCCATCAGGAACACGAGGCCGCCCCCCACCCACAGCCAGGCGGGCACGCGCTGGGCCCACGCCGGCAGATACGAAGACGACTCGGGAAGCTGGGGATCCGGGGCGCCGACGCCCGGGCGGGGAGCGGTGACGGTGGCCATCAGCGCCGGCTCGCGGTCTTCATCACGTCGGGTTGGCGCAGTGGGTGAACATGTGAACCGGACCGCTGGTGCCGACGTAGCGGTACTTGACGGTCGGCCACAGCGAGAGCGCGGGCAGCAGCGAGGCCGAGCGCGTATCCCGGGTCTGCAGGATCACATTCGGCGGCGCCGGGGGTGGCGCGCCCGGCGCGGGCGGCGCCTGCACCCTGACCGTGTGCACGTCCAGCGTCCAGGCGACCATCGGCACCTGGAAGCCCTCGGTCATCACCGTCCCGCAGCCGAGCACCTTGGCGGGTCCGCCGTACTTGGCCACGATCCGGCTCAGGCCCTGGCGGAGGTTCGCCTGGTAGACGAGCGAACGATGCGTGCGCGGAATCGACACCAGGCCGCCGCCCACCCAGTTGGGCGCGAACACGAACACGCAGGCGGCGAGGGCGGCGGTGGCGGCGACGAGCGGGCCGCTCAGGGTGCCCGCGGCGCCGGCGGCGCCACTGCGCCGGCGCCACAGCCGGGCCGCGCCGTGAGCAACCTCCAGGGCCAGCCAGCCGAAGCCGACGGCGCCGCAGATGTCCACCAGCGCCGCGCCGAGCACGAGATAGCGGTTGTTTCCCGAGAACCCGATCTGCGTCATCACCGCGATCACCACGAACCAGGCCAGCCCCCCGATGCCCATCGCGCCCGCGGCGATCAGCGCCCGCGCCTTGGGGGTGCGCAGGCCCGCGTTGCCCTCGCGCCGGCGCGCGCGCCACAGCACGGTCGCCGCAGCCAGGACGAGCAGCACCGCCACGAACTTGACCCGGACCAGCATCGTCGGCCAGGCGGCGTCCTTGAGCTCGGCCTCAAACGGGTTCTTGGCGAACGCGAGGCTGTTGGAGCGCGGGTGCACCGCCCGGGACACGCTGCAGCTGAAGGACCCGCATCCCAGCTTGACCGGGACGAACCACAAGGCCAGCACCAGGACGGCGCTCGCCGCCACCACAATCCGCATCTCTGGGTCCTTCCAGAACAGCCAGAGGCCGTAAGGACCCCAGAACAGCCAGATCTCCGGCCGGTCGAGCGCGACGAAGAAGCCGACCGCGAACGCCTGGCGCGGCCTACCGTCGAGGTGGCGCTCGATCGCGATCAGCAACAGCGCGGTGGCCAAGCCTTCCGAGTAGCCCAGCGCGTTGGAGGAGATGTAGCCCCCCCACACGGGGAGGGCCAGGGCCACCGCGGCGATCGCTCCCGCCAGCAGCGCCGGCGCCACCGTGGCCAGCGTTCCGGCGCTCGCCCGGGCCTCGGCGAAGGATGCCGCCAGCTGCCGCGTCAACCGGTAGGCCAGCCGGAAGGTCATGGCCACCGCGGCGAACGCTCCCGCGCGGGCGACCACCAGCCACAGGTCCGGAGCGGCCTTGCCGAACAGCGCGAACGGGATCGTGAAGATCATCGGCAGCGGCTTCCACGAGGTCCCGCCGGTGGTGATCTTGAGACGCAGATGGATGATCTCCCGGCCCCACAGGATCCACGACCACGGGTCGTAGCTGGGAGTCGACGGGATCAACAGCGACAGGGCTCCGATGGCCAGCGCCACGACCGTCAGCCCGATGTAGAAGTTGCGCGCCGAGAACCAGTGCCCGGCAGCGCTCCGCGAGTGCTCGTGCACGCGCCCGGCAGGCCTCGAAGCGGCCGGAAAGTCCGCAGTCGAGGCGGCGAGCATATTGGCGAGCGGTCGTCGGGGCACGGTCTGAAAGGCTGCGGGCGCAGTGTCGCCCGGCGTCGGTCAACCTAGCGCGCCTCCGGCAGCGGGCTCGCCCGGCCGTACGGGGGCGCGCCGCGACGAAGGCGTGCGTCGAGGGCGATTGTAGAGCGCCGGCAGGCGCCCTGAAGCAACCGCCTTGCTCAGCCCCGGCTCGGGCGCGCGCATCTCATCACGCCAGCCCGAGCTTGTGCTTGAGCGCCAGGATCCGTTCGTAGGAGGCGGCCGCATCGGTCTGGCGGATCTGGCCGGTCCGCAGCGCCGAGCGCAGCGCGCCCAGCTCGCCGGAGGCTGCGTCGGTGAACAGTAGGATGTCGGCCCCCGCGTGGGCGGCCAGGACCCCGGCGATTCTCTCGTCGTGACCGGTCGAGGGGCCCAGGCTGTCGGTGATGACCACGCCTCCGAACTTCAGCCGCCCGCGCAGGAGACCGCCGATGATCGGTCGCGACAGGGCGGCGACCGTCCCGGTGTGGTCGTAGGCGGGAAAGCCGGCCACCGAGACCATCACGGCGTCGAGGCCCCGGCTGATCATCGACGCGTAGGGGTCCAGGGCGGCGCGCAGCTGCTGGGAGCTGGGACGCAGCTCCTCACGCGCGTAATCGGTGTCGACGGCGGCGGTCCCGAGCCCGGGGAAGTGCTTGGCGGTCGCTGCCACCTTGCGTGACTGCAGCCCCAGCGCGAACGCCGTCGCATAGCGCGACACCGTGGGCGCGTCGAACGAGAAGGCCCGTCCCTGCTCTGCGATGAAGGCGCCCGGGGAGGTGGGCACGTCGGCGACCGGGGCCAGATTCATGTTGATCCCCCAGGCGCGCAGCGCCGCGCCGGTGGCCTGGCCCTGCCGGGCGGCGGTCGACGAGCTCCCGCTCGCCACCATCTCCGGAGGCGACAGGTAAGGAGGGTCGCCGGGCAACCGCTTGACCTCGCCGCCCTCCTGGTCGGTGGCGATCAGGAGTCCGGGATTGCCGCCGGCTCTGGCCGCCCGCTGCAGGGCGCCGGTGAGGGCGAGGGTCTGGGCTCGAGAGACCATGTTGTCGGCGAACAGGATCACCGAGCCGACGTCGCCGGCGCGGACTGCGCTCAGGAGCGCTGGGCTCGCCGCGGTCCCCGAGAAGCCGACCATGATCCGCTGGCCCAGCAGCTTGTTCGCCGAGCGGGGGACAGGGAACGCGGCCACAGTGGCCCGGGGCGGGGGATCGTCGCTACGGCTCGGGGCGTTGAGCAGGCCGGTGGCGGTGAGTGCCGCCACAATTACGGAGAGGGCCAGGCGGACTACCCCGAGACCCCCAGGGCAACGCAGTTCTCGACCTTGGACAGCAGCGAGTCAGAGGCCTGGTTGGGGTACACGAGCGCGCTGCCGATGACCTCGGCGGCCTGCGCCTGCCCGGCGATGGCGAGCGCTTGGGCGGCGCCCGGGGTGGCCTGGAAGGCCACGGTCGGGCCCGAGGGCACGGTTCCCACCTGGAACGCGGGCAGGCCGTCGAGGGTCATCCGGGTCACGGGGATGTGCTCCTGCTGGAGGCACTGGATGTGCTTCTTGCGGGGATCGTCGAGACCCTTGTGACTCTTGACCGTCGCTTTCAGCGTGCCCGCCTCCGGCTTGGAGCTGGTTCCGCAGGCTGAAAGCGCGAGCGCGGCGATTCCGAGGAGAGCCGCGAGCTTCGCGGAGCGCATGAGCTGAGAGGGTAGTGGATGATTTGAACGTGATCCCCCTTGCCGCTCTCACCGGCCCGTTGCCCAAGGCGGGCGTGATCGCCGTCGCGCTGCTCGCGGCGCTGGTGCTGCTGGCGAGCGACCGGCGGGTTTGCGCGCTCGGGATGCTGGGCGCGCTGGTGCTGTCGCCGGTGCTGCTGCTGACCGACATCTGGAGCTCGCCGCAGTTGCGCGTGGTGCACCGACATCCGCTGCCGGCGCTCGTCGGCGGCGTGCTGGCCGTGGTCGTCCTGATCGTCTGCGCGGCCCTGATCGCCCGCCGCCCGATGGTGATCGCACCGCTGGCGATCCTGACGCTCCCGTTCCGGATCCCGATCGATGCCGGGGGCACGACCTCCAACCTGCTGGTGCCGCTCTATCTGGTGGTGGCAGCCGGATCGCTGGCCTGGATCGGTCCCGTGCTGCTCGGCCGCGGGGACTTTCCCTCCGGTCCGGAGGAGCCGCCGCCTCAGCCGTCCAAGGCGCCGGCCCCGCAGGAGCCGCCACTGACGCCGGCCGCGACACGGGCGAGCTGGCGATCGGCGAGCCTCGCCGACTGGGTCTGCCGGCTGCTGGCCCTGTACGTGGTCCTGTACGGCATCCAGGCGGTGTACTCGTCCGACTTCGAGAAGGCGCTGCAGCAGATGGTGTTCTTCTACGTGCCATTCGCGCTGCTCTTCCAGCTGTTGCGCGGCATCTCCTGGACCCCGCGGCTGCTGCGCGACTGCCTGGTCCTGCTCGCCGCGCTGGCGGTCGTGTTCTCGCTGATCGGGTTCGTCGAGTACGCGACCAAGACGATCATCCTCAACCCCAAGCTGGTCGTCCAGAACGACCTGCACACCTACTTCACGGTCAACTCCGTGTTCTTCGACCCCGACATCTTCGGGCGCTTCCTGGCGCTGGTGATGATTCTGCTGGCGGTCCTGCTGCTCTACGACCGGCCTCGGCGCGAGCAGCTCGCCGCGGTGCTCGTGCTCATCGTCCTGTGGGCGTGCCTGGTGCTGACGCTGTCGCGCTCGAGCCTGGGTGCCGTGCTGGTCGGCCTGGCCGTCCTGGCCGCCCTGCGCTGGAAGCCGTCACGCGCGCTCGTGGTGGCGGTGGTGGTGATCGGCCTGGGGGCGGCCGCGGTCGCCGCCTCGCCCACGACGTTCGGCGTCAACCAGGGCGTCAACGGAGCCTCGAGCGGGCGCGGCGGCCTGGTCAGCGGCGGCCTGTCGCTGTTCGCCCAGCGCCCGGTGGCCGGCTATGGCTCGGCGTCGTTCGTGACCGAGTACCGAAACCATCATCGCGCTACGGCGACCAGCCTGTCGGCCTCGCACACGATCCCGGTCACGATCGCCGCCGAGCAGGGGGTGATCGGCGAGCTCGCCTACCTGGCGCTGGTCGTCGTCGCGCTGGTCTGCCTGCTCCGGCGGTCTCGCGGGGACCCGGTGCGCTCGGCGATCGGCGCGGCGTTTACGGCCCTGATCTTCCACACGATGCTGTATGCCGACTTCCTCGAGGACCCGATCACCTGGACGCTGCTGGGCATCGGCGTGGCCCTGGTCTCGGCGCCCGTGGGCCGGACCACCGCGCCTCCGCGCCGAGGGTCGGCGTTGGCTTCGGAGCTCAGCTCTTGTCCCGATAGGTCTTTGGCCGGCTCGTGAGGCCGGACACGACGGTGAAGGTGCTCGCCACCTGGAGGCTTCCCACGTGGCCGGCGCGCCTGCTGCTCGCCAAACGCTCGTTGCCGCCGGTGCCGTCAGAGGCGTGAGTGGCGAGCCGGGGCGAGAAACGCGCCCATGTGGGACGTTTCTCGCCACGCATCCCCTACAGCGGGGTCGTGTAGGCCCCCGTGATGCCTCCGTCCACGAGGAAGGTGGTGGCGTTGACATACGAGGACTCGTCGGAAGCCAGGAACAGGACGGCGCTGGCGATCTCGTCGGCCTGCGCGAAGCGCCCCATTGGGACGTGCACCATCCGCCGCTGGGCCTGCGCCGGGTCCGAGGCGTAGAGCTCGCGCAGCAGCGGGGTGTCGACGGGGCCGGGGCACAGCGCGTTGACGCGCACCCCGCGCCCGGCGAACTCCACTCCCAGCTCCCGGGAGAGGGCGAGCACCCCTCCCTTCGAGGCGGTGTAGGAGATCTGCGAGGTCGCCGAGCCCATCACCGACACGAACGATGCGGTGTTGATCACCGACCCTCGGGTGGGTGGGTCGTTCTCCAGCAACCGGGGGATCCCGTGCTTGCAGCACAGGAACACGCTGCGCAGGTTGGCCGCCTGCACGCGCTCCCAGGCGTCGAGATCGGTGTCCAGCACCGAAGCATCGTCGGTCGGCGAGATGCCGGCGTTGTTGAACAGCACGTCGATGCGGCCGAGCTCTTCGCGCACCCGCTCGTACATGCCGGCCACCGCCGGCTCGAGCGTCAGGTCGGCAGTTAGGGAGAGCTCACCCACCGCATGGGAAAGCAGATCGACGCCGACCACGACCGCCCCCTCGCGCTCGAAGCGGGCCGCCGTGGCGCTGCCGATCCCCCCGGCGGCGCCGGTGATCACGCAGACCTTGCCGTCGAGTCTCATGCGGTCGCGTAGAAGATCGACTTGACCTCGGTGTAGGCGTCAAGCGCGTGGGGACCGAGCTCGCGGCCATAGCCGGATTGCTTGAACCCCCCGAACGGGGTGGCCACGCGCACCGAGGTGTTGGAGTTGATCGAGAGCACGCCGGCGTCCAGCGCCCGGGCGACCCGCAGCGCCCGCCCCCCGTCGCCGCTCCAGATCGAGCCCGACAGACCGTAGATCGTGTCGTTGGCCAGGCGAACCGCCTCCTCCTCGTCGTCGAACGGGATCACCGCGGCCACCGGCCCGAAGATCTCCTCGCGGGCTGCGCGAGCGCCGGGATCGACCGGGCACAGCACCGTCGGCGCAAACCAGAATCCGGAGCCCGTGGGGGCGCTTCCCCGGAAGGCGATCGGAGCGCCGCCGCCTTCGCCGTCCACGTACGAGGCCACCGAGGCGCGCTGAGAGGCGGAGATGAGCGGGCCCATCTGGACCGTCTCGTCCAGCGGATCGCCGACCCGCAGCGCCGTCACCGCCGCCTCCAGATGACCCATGAACTCGTCCAAGGCGGAGGCCTGAACGAAGATCCGCGAGCGCGCACAGCAGTCCTGGCCGGCATTTCCGAACACCGCGCCGGGCGCGGCCGCGGCCGCCGCCTGCAGATCGGCGTCGGCGAACACGATGTTGGGCGACTTGCCGCCGAGCTCCAGGGTCACCCGCTTGATCGTGGCCGCCGCGCCGGCGGCGATCGAGCGACCGACCTCGGTCGATCCAGTGAACGCGATCTTGGCCACATCGGGATGCGAAACCAGGCGGGCGCCGCACGTGGCGCCCGGCCCGGCGACGACGTTCACCACCCCGGGCGGCAGCCCCGCCTCCAGGCACAGCTGCTCGAAGCGCAGCGCGGTCAGCGGCGTGAGCTCGGCCGGCTTGAGGACGACGGTGTTGCCGGCGGCCAGCGCCGGCCCGAGCTTCCAGGCGGCGATTGTGAGCGGAAAGTTCCAGGGCACGATCAGCCCGACCACGCCGAGCGGCTCGCGCACCGTCCAGGCCTGACCGCCGGTGACCGGGATGGTGTCGCCCACCAGGCGCTCGGGGGCGCCCGCGTAGTAGTGAAAGACCTGCGCCACCATGTCCATCTCGCCGCGCGCGTCGCCGATCGGCTTGCCCGCGTTGCGGGCCTCGAGCACCGCCAGCTCCTCGTGGGCCTGCTCCACCGCGCCGGCGAGCCGGCGCAGCAGCCGGGCGCGGTCGGCCGAAGTCACGTCGCGCCAGGCCGGGAAGGCGCCGCGGGCCCGGCTCACCGCCTGATCGACATCCTCGACGTCGGCCCGCGGGATCTCCTGGAGCACCGCCTCGGTGGCGGGCTCGAGCACGCTCAGCATCTGAGTCATCACCGCACCTGCTTGGAGAAGTTTGGTGCTGCCGGCATTGATGTGGTCAAGGTGAGCGCCAGATCGTGGGTCTCAGCAGGCGGTTTGCCGGGCGGCCAAGGCCCGGCTCTGACGCAGAAAGTTTGCGCGTCCGGTCGGAATTTTCTTCCGGGTGTGTGCCGGGGGACCAGGATGCAGAAAATCTCGTTCGCGGGTGCGAGCTTTCTGCGTTTGCGCACCGCGAGGCGGGCGGCGGCGAGCCGGGCGGCGGCGGGCGACGGCACCCGGGACGACCTCACCGAGGCCGAGGTCGAGGCCGAGGTCACCCCGCAGGCAGGGCCGCCCGGGCCCATTTCTGACCACATCGATGCCGGGAGAGCCAAGAGTTTTCGAGTTGGCCGGCTTAGAGATCCGACGGCGCGGCGGGCGCTGTATCGGTCACTGCCAGGCCGTCCCCGCCGAACTCGATCGTGCGCACCGGGCCCTTGAACGTTCGCCGGGCCGAGACCAGGTACCAGATCGTCACCGCCAGGATGACGGCGATCGTGACCAGCGGCGCGTAGTTGACTGACGACCAGCTGAAGTGAGCGTTGAACGGCACCGCGGCCGGCGTGAACGGCAGGCAGAAGATGATCACGCACAGGATCACCCAGATGATCGCGATCAGGTTCACCCACCGGTACTTGCGCCCGAGCGTCCACGGCCCGGCCTCGAACGCGTCGCCCATCCGCCAGCGCAGGAAGATGGGGATCGTGTACGCGATGTAGAGCCCGATGACCGAGATCGAGGTCACGGCCAGGAAGGCCACGGGAAGCCCGGCGTGGTTGCCTTTGTAGGCGGGGATGGTGATGATCAGGGCGAAGGCGGCCACGAAAACCACGGCCCAGGTGGGAGTCTGGTGGGAGTTCAGCCGGCGCCACAGGTTGTGGCCGGGGACGGCGCCGTCCCGGGAGAAGGCGAAGGTCATGCGCGAGGAGCTGGTCACGCACGCCATCCCGCAGAAGATCTGGCCAACGGTGGCGATCACCAGGACCGCCTTGGCCGCCGCCGAGCTGAGCGCCGATTCGATGATCGACTGCGAGGTGCCACCGGCCGTGGTGATCTGGTTGACATGGGTCGCCGCGAAGGTAAGCGCCAGGAGCACAGCCCATCCGAACACCGCCGAGTAGAACACCGACCGCCAGACGCCCTTGGGCGCGGCCTGGGCAGCGTCGTGGGTCTCCTCGGAGATGTGGGCGGATGCGTCGTAGCCAGTGATCGTGTACATGGTGAGCAGGAACCCGAGCGGGAGCACGTAGAACCAGTACATGCCGTGACTGAAGCCAGAGGCGTTGATCCGGTGACCGAAGACGAAGCTGAAGCTCTGATGGTGGCTGGGGACGGCCACCAGCAGGACGATGATCACCAGCACGCCGATCACATGCCACCAGACCGACACCTGCGTGAACAGCGCGACCAGGGGCGAGGAGAAGATGTTCACCAGCGCGTGCAGCACCAACAGGAGCACGAACAGCACGAAGACGTGATGCAGCGAGGCCTGGACGCTCGCGGTGGCGAAGTTGACGCCGAACAGGTGCAGGCCATAGAAGGACAGGGTCGAGTTCAGAAAGGTCGCGGCCGCGTAGTCCACTGATGCTGTCACCGCCACGAGCCCGATCAAGTTGAACCAGCCCGTGAACCAGCCCCATCCGGGGCCACCGAGCTTCGAGGACCAGTAATAGATCCCGCCCGCGGTGGGCATCGCCGAGGCCAGCTCAGACATCGAGAACGCCACCAGCAGGATCAGCAGGCTGATCAGCGGCCATCCGATCGAGATCGCCACCGGGCCACCGTTCAGCCAAGCTTGGCCATAGGTGGTGAAGCATCCGGCCAGAATCGAGATGATCGAGAACGAGATCGCGAAGTTTGAGAACCCGCTCCAGCCGCGTTTGAGCTCCTGCTTGTAGCCGAGCTTGGCCAGCAGCTCCTCGTCGCTGGTCAGCTTCTCGATCACGCTGCTCATCAGGCCTCCTCCGCGGTAAAGGTCCGCCTATCGCACCTTACGGTGGCGGCAACATACGCCCGCCGCTCGGCGGCGTCAAGCTCCACCTGGCCAGCGGCCTCAGGCCCGCGGGAGAAGCCCGGCCAGGACGTGGGCGGTCCCGCGGACCTGCTCGGTCATCTCCCGCGCCGCCGCCGGCCTCGTCGTGGCGGCGGATCGCGGCCAGCAGGCGCCGGTGCTGATCGTTGGCGGAGTCCAGGACCTCGGGTGGGTGGGCGATGTGCGATATCAGCCCGCTCATCGCCCCCTGGATCTCGGTCATCATGGTCACCAGGCGCGGGCTACCGGTGAGCTCGGCGAGCCCGACGTGCAGGCGGACGTCGATCTGGCGGTAGACGGGGAAGTCGTGCAGCAGCCCGTCGAGCGCCAGCACCATCTCGTCCAGCGGGTCGACAGTCGCCGGGTGGGCGCGCTCGGCGGCCAGGATCGCGATCCCGACCTCCACCGCCAGACGCTCGTCGCAGATCTCGCGCCAGCCGGCCAGGAACTCCCGTGACGGGGGCGACGCGGGCGGCAGGCGATCGACGACGAACGTTCCTCCGCCGCGTCCCCTGGTGGCGTGCAGATGGCCGCTCTCGCTCAGGGCCACCAGCGCCTGGCGCAGGGTGGAGCGGGCGATGCCGAGGCGAGTGCACAGCTCGCGCTCGGCTGGCAGCCGGGTGCCGGGCTCCAGCAGCCCGAGCTTGATCGCCGTGCCCAGGCGCTCGACCGTCTCCTCAAACGCGGTCTGCGAGCGCACGGGCGCGAACACGACGTCCAGGGCGCCGGTCGCCTCCGGGGAACTCGAGGTCTTCGCTGAGCTCGAGGAGTCCGGGTGCAGGCTCGCCGCCGGGCTCACAAGCGCTCGAATCCCCGGTACCGCTCCCAGTCGGTCACCGCCGCCTGAAAGGCGCCCAGCTCGACGTCGGCGGCGTGCACGTAGTGGTCGACGACCTCGTCGCCGAAGGCGGCGCGAGCCATGTCGCTGGTGGCGAACAGGTCACGGGCGTCGCGCAGCGTCGTGGGCAGCCGCGGCTTGTCGGTTGCCAGGTAGGCGTTGCCGGAGTAGGGATCCTCGAGCTCGAGACTCTGGCTTACCCCGTGCAGGCCGGCGGCGATGATCGCGCTCAGCGCCATGTAGGGGTTGAGGTCCGAGCCTCCGGCGCGGTTCTCGAAGCGCAGCGCCGGGCCGTGGCCGACCACCCGCAGCGCGCAGGTCCGGTTGTCGCGGCCCCAGGCCACGGTGGTGGGGGCGAACGAGCCCTCTGCGTAGCGCTTGTAGGAGTTGATGTTGGGCGCCAGCATCAGCGTCAGCTCCCGCAGGCAGGCCAGCTGGCCGGCCAGGAATGACTCGAACACCGCCCGGTCACTGTCGAACACCATGCCCTCGGCATCGGCCAGCGAGAAGTGAATGTGACACGAGCTGCCCTCGCGCTCGTTGAACTTGGCCATGAAGCTGATCGACATTCCGTCCTGGGCAGCGATCTCCTTGGCGGCGTTCTTGTAGATCGTGTGGTCGTCGGCGGTCCGCAGCGCGTCCGCGTATCGGAAGTTGATCTCGTGCTGGCCGAGGTTGCACTCGCCCTTGGAGTTCTCCACCGACAGGCCCGCCGCCTCCATCGAGTTGCGGATCCTGCGCAGCAGCGGCTCGACCCGGGCCGTGCCCAGCATCGAGTAGTCGACGTTGTAGAGATTGGCCGGCTCGAGATGGCGATACCCCTTGTGCCAGGCCTCCTCGTAGGTGTCACGGAAGATCATCAGCTCGAGCTCGGTGCTGGCGTTGGTGCTCCAGCCCCGCTCGGCCAGCCGCTCCAGCTGGCCGCGCAGCACCTGGCGCGGTGAGGCCACCACGTCGGATCCGTCCTCCCAGCCCAGGTCGCACAGGCACATGGCGGTGGCCTCCAGCCAGGGCGCAAGACGCAGCGTCGACAGATCCGGGCGCATCACGAAGTCCCCGTAGCCCCGCTCCCAGGACGACATCGCATAGCCCTCCACCGTGTTCATCTCCACGTCCACGGCCAGCAGGTAGTTGCACCCTTCGGCGCCGTGCTCGGCCACCTCCTCGACGAAGTGGCGTGCCGTGAGCCGCTTGCCCTGCAGGCGGCCCTGCATGTCGGTCAGCGCCAGCAGCACGGTGTCGATCTCCCCGGCGTCGACGCGACCGCGCAGTTCCTCGAGGTTCATGCCGTGACTCGCGTGCTCGGATGCGTCCTCACGGTCGCGAAGGTATAGGAACCGAGCCTTGGGTGCTGGCTAAACGAGCCCGCCGGCACGGCGCATGCGTTGGCGGTTGAAGTCGATCGCGCGCTCGAAATCGTGGCGGACGGCCTCGCACACCGCCCCGAGATCGCCGGCCTCATAGCCCTCGACGATCGCCACGTGAGCGCTCGCCATGTCCTCGCTGACCGTGTCCTCGGGCCCCACCGCCCGGGTCATCAGGCCGGGCACGGTCAGGCGACGATGCGCATCGATCAGCGCCTCGCTGCCGGCGGCGCTGATCATGTGCTCGTGGAAGGTCATGTTGGCATCGAACCACTCGTCCGGGCTCATCAGCTCACCGTCCGCGCGCACCGGGTAAGTCGCCTCCATGCAGCGGCGCAGCTCCTGCAGCTGCTCCGCGCTCATCCGCCCGACGGTCTCCACCGCCACCCCCAGCTGCACCAAGAGCCGGCCCCGGAGTGCATCCTCGACCACCTGAAAGGACAGGGGCACCACCACGAATGAGCCGTCCGGCTCCTGGCGCACGAGCCCCTCGTCGACCAGCCGCATGAGCGCCTGCTGGGCCGACCGCTGCGGGGTCCCCAGCCGCTCCGCGAGCGCCGCCACATCGAGCGGCTCGCCGATCTCGATCGAGCGGTCGAGGATTCCCGCCCGCAGCGTGCTGTGGGCCTGCTCGTCCTGGGAGAGGTGAAGCCGGCCGAACTCGCCGCGGAAGTAAGCCAGGGGAGCGCCGACACGGCCCGATGCGTGCTCGACCTCGCCGAGGAACACGAGATGCGTGCCGCCGAGAACCTTCTCGGTCACCCGGCACTCGAGGTGGGCGAGTGCGCGCTCGATCAGCGGCTCGCCATGCAGTCCCGGCGTGACCGCCACCTCTTTGAACTTGTCCGCGCCCTTGCTGGCGAACCGTCGCGCCAGATGGTCCTGGCTCTCATCGAGGATGTTGACCGCGAAGCTGCCCACTCGCGCGATCGCGCTCCCGGTCTCTGATGCCCGGTTCATGCACACGAGCAGCATCGGGGGCTCGAGCGAAAGCGAGGAGACCGCGCTCGCGGTCGTCCCAAACCAGCGGTCCTCCTCGCTGGTGGTGACAACGGTGACCCCGGTCGCAAACCGGCCGATCACATCGCGGAACTCCTCGGATGTGACGCTGGGGACCTTAGATTGGGACTCGGTCATGTTCATGCGGGATCGTTGGGAGCAGCGGGGGCCGCGGCGACCGTCGCGCCCCCGCCCGTGGGCTAGATCAGCTTAAGGCCGTCGAGCTTGTCGGGTGCCCTTGGTCGCAAACCGCCGTGCGAGTTGATCCTGTGTCAGATCAGCGGCGTGATGTTGTCCTCGTAGGGGATTCCGAGCAGAGCCTTGCCGTAGATCTCCTGGTTGACCAGGGGATCGGCCACCGCATGGCGGCCCGCGGTATTCGAATCGCGCCAGATGCGCTGCAGCGGGCTGACGTCGGCGAAGCTCGAGGCGCCGTGGGCCGAGACCAGCGCGTCGATCGCCTCGCGGATCTTGGTGATCGCGTAGGCCGTGTCGTAGCGCACCCGCGCCCGGGCGACATACGGGAGCTTCTCACCCTTCGCCGCCGCCCTGTCGATGTCGTCGGCGGCGCGGAAGGCGTGCAGATGCGCGGTGTCGATCAGCATGGCGGCTTGGGCGACCTGCAGCTGGAACGCCGTCGAGTCCACCTGGTGCTCGAACTTGGTGTAGGTGATCCCGCGCTTGGGCGCCTTCTCCATCACGAACCGCAGGGCGGCCCGGCCGAGACCGAGTTGGGGTCCGGCCAGGATCAAAGTCAGCAGCGGGATGAACGAGGAGTGATACAGCGCCTCGTCGGTGTGCTCGGTGGCGTACTCGTTGTCGATCGCCTTGGGCACCGAGTAGAGATGGTGCTCGGGCACGAACACGTTCTCGGCCACGATCGTGTTGCTGCCCGTCCCCTTCATCCCGGCCACGAACCAGGTTTCTTCTATCGACAGCTCGCTCATGGGGATGAAGGCCAGCGCCTGGTCGACCACCGCTCCGGTCTCATCGGGGACGACGATTCCCACCAGGGCCCAGTCGGCATGCCAGCTGCCCGACGCCCAGGGCCACTTTCCGCTGACCACGTAGCCGCCGTCGGTCTTGCGCACGTCGGTGCTCGGGTTGAGCACGCCGGCCACCTTGGCCTCGGGGTTGGCGCCGAAGATGTCCTGCTGTGCCTGGTCGGGAAGCACTCCCGCCATCCAGTCGCAGATGTTGATCAGCGCCACCACCCAGGCGGTCGAACCGCACGACTCGGCGACCGCCGAGGAGACCTCGAGTGACTCCCGGACCGTCAACTCATAGCCGCCGAAGCGGCGCGGGACCATGACCTTGAACGCGCCCGCCTCGGTCAGCGCGTCGATGTTCTCCTGGACGACCCGCCGGTCGGCCTGGGTCTGATCGACGTTGCGCTCCAGGATCGGCCGGGTCTCCTCGATCCGCTCGAGCAGCTGCTCAACGGTGGCGGCGGCCTCCGGTCTGGCCTGTGTGGTGCTCATCTCTGGCTCCTCTCTCAGGGGATGCCCGGCGCCGCGGTGGCGGTGTCGGCGGGATCGGCGAACGACGGCCGCTCTGGCACGGATGACTCGAGTCCATCGAGGCTCTGCCGAAGTTTGTCATACGCAGGAGGCGGGTCCGGCACCGTTTTGGTCGTCGCCCGATACACGACTACCGAACAGCTCCGGCCGCGGTTTCTCGGCCGGCTACGGCATCGGCCAGGATCGCCGTGTCGGCGATCTGGTGCAGCGATATGAGCCGGCCGTCCGCGACTCGCCAGATGTGAACAAACTCGACGGAGAACGGGATCCGGGTTGGACTCGCCGCCCCCACGTAGCGCCCTCGGACCACGTAGGTGTCACCGGCCTCGACGACCTGATCGATCTCCGGGCGGATACGCTCCCACGCTCGGGCCGCGCCCGGGAAGAAGTCTCCGAGCACACCGTCGTGCCCGTGGAACGTCCCCCCGTTGGGCCAGCCCTGACAGACCTTGAACTCCACGTCGGGGTGCAGCACCTCCTTCATCCGCTCCACGTCGAGCGGGGCGGCCTCGTACCAGATCTGGACGGGCGAGCCGTCGAAGGCCATGAGTCGTCTCCTCGCTCAGCCGGCGTCGCGCCGACCGGTCGCGTTTTCGAAGTCGGAGTGCCCCTGACTCCCGGTCGGGCCCGAGACCGGCGGATCGCTGGCCTCGTACCCGGCCTCGGGCACGCTTCCCACCCCGGCAAACAGGTTCACGACCGTCGCCGACCCCCCATCGGTCCGGACTCCGTGCCAGTCGCCGGCCGCGAACAGGATGGCTGCGCCGGCGCCGACGATCCGCTCCTCGGTCGCGTCGTAGGCGATTATCTGCCCCTCGAGCACCACGACGAGCTGATCGCCGTCCGGGTGACGGTGCAGCTGATGGTTGAAGCCGGCCGGGAAGTGGACCACGTCGGCGACGAGGCTCGCGGTCCCCGTGGCCTCGCGGCTGACCAGCGCCCGGTTGAGTTGATGACCGAGGACGTCCTCGCGGGTGACCACGACCTCGGGCAGGGTTGCGAACTCGATCACCCTCATGCGCGGGCCCTCTCGAACTGTGCCGTGAAGAGTCCGAGCGCGTGGTCAAGAGCATCTTCGTAGGAGAGCTCGAGGAGCGCATAGAAGGCTCGGCGCCCGCTCGCCAACGTGGCGCCCGCCCTGGTGACGCGCTCGACCCAGGCGCTGACCGCCGCGTCGAGGCCATCCAAGGGCACGACCTCGTTGATGGCGCCAATGGCGAGCGCGCGCTCGGGGGTGAATGGCTCCCCGGTGATGATGTTCTCCAGGGCGTGGCGTGGTTGCAGCCGAGCAAGCGGCGGGACTTGCGCGAGCATCGGCCAGATGCCGATGCTGGCCTCGTAGGTCCCGATTCGGGAACCGGAGGCCGCAAGCGCGACATCGGCACAGCAGAGCAGCGAATAGCCGCCGGCGACCGCATCCCCGGTCACGGCGGCCACGACCGGTGTGCCCAGCGTGGGAAACACCTTGAACAATGCGACCAGTGCCCGCGCGAACTCCACGGGGCCGCCGCCGGCCTGTCTCATCAACTGGACGTCGAGTCCGGCGCAGAAGTGCTCGCCCGCACCCTTCAAGACGATCGCCCGAACGTCGGGATCGTCGTCGGCCTCCAGCAGCGCCGTGCGCAACGCATCCATGACCCGCGGCTCGAGCAGGTTGGTCGGAGGCCGGTCCAGCGTCAGGGTCAACGTCCCCGCATCGGAGCGGGCGATGAGCCCGGCTTCACCGTCACCGGGCGCCGACATAGGCGGTGTCCTCCCGCACGCGGGCTCGACCGAGATAGGGGGACCTCTCTTCGATGCGCCCGAGCAGCTCCTTCAAGGTCAGCGCCTCGAGCATCCTGTGGGTGGTGCTCATCGCCGGCTCGTCTCTCGGGGGTGCGCCCACGGCGCGACCGGCTGCTGCCGGCCATCGGTGGACGTCGACACGACGGCGCGAGAATGGGGGGCTGGAGGGGTGCTCCACAGCTCGTCGAAACGCGTTTCGACCAGGTCGCTGATCCTGACCAGCGGCACCCGCAGGTCGAGCGCGAGGTTCCAGAGCTCGGCACCCGTCGCCAGATCGCCGTCCTCGTCCAGCACGTCACAGAGGGTGGCCGCCGGATCGAGCCCAGCGAGACGTACGGCGTCGACGGCGGCCTCGAGCCGGCCGGGGCGCTCCAGCACCCCGCCTGCCGCCGCCACCAGGGGAAACACGTGTCCAGGACTCACCAGATCAGCTGCCGTGCTCTCCTTGGCCAGAGCGGAGATAGTCCGCGCCCGATCGGCCGACGAGATTCCGGTCGACACCCCCACACGTGCCTCGACCGACACCATCGACGGGGTCCGCTCGCCGGCTGCTCGACCCGCCTCGCGTTTCACCGGCATCGGCTGGAGATTGAGATCGCGAGCCCGCTCCGGGGTCACGGCCACCGACACGAGGCCGCCACCTCGCTGGACCATGATCGTGACTATCTGGGCGGTCGTCGACTGCGCCGCGGCCAGGAGGTCGCCCTGGTCGCGCTGGTCGTCGTGGAGAACGACCAGGCCGCCTTTCCGCAACTGCTCGATCGCCCGCCGAATCCCGACTTCAGCCAATTTCCGACCTCTCTCCTTGCAAACGACACACTCCGCCGCGCAGACGGCGGCGCCACGCGGTTATATTATCGATCATCTGCGATATAGCAACCCCTGGGCGGCAGCGGGCTGTTCGTCGTCATGCACCTGGGCGGCAGCGGGCCGGTCGTCGTCATGCCCTATTAGTGCCCGACGTGTAGAAGAGCCACGCCAGGTCGCCCGCGGTACCGAGATGGGGGTCGGGCATCGCCTCTTCGACTGTCAGTCGCCGCCAGTCGGGTGAGCCAAACGCAAAGGCAGGAGTCTCCCCAAGGCCCCAGCCCGCCGTCTCCGGCGCCAGGTCATCGCTCACGAACACGGCCCCGGCGGCGCAGTGCTCGAGGATCCACCGGACCTCGGAGCGGTGCAGCTTCGGGTTCACGGGCACGGCGGCCAGTCCCGCCCACCAGATGCCAAACAGAGCTTCCAGGTAGGCGGGATGGTTCTTGGCGACGATCGCGACCCGGTCACCAGGCTGCAGGCGGTGGCGAGCCCGCAGGGTATGGCGATGGCGCCGGCCCGCTGCGCCAGTTGCGTGTAGGTCAGGAGATCCACGTCGCCCACACCGACCGCCGGCGCCCTCGGATGAGCGCGGGCCGCCCTGAGCAGCCAACCGGCCAGGTTCAAGTGCTGGCCTGCGCTCGGGCCGCCGGCTCGTCGCCGAGGATCACGCGGACGCGATCGATGACCCGCCCGGCCTCGTCGATGTCCACATACTCGTGGCGATGGGCGAAGAACGCGGTGTGGCGATGCTCCGCCGGGATCTCCGCGCTCCGCGCCGACACCAGCAGGTGCCAGTGACGCTCCACCTCCCCGTAGGCCTGCAGGTACACCCGCTCGGCCTGGGTGGCGTCCGCGACCGCGGCGGACACCAGCCGGATCGCCACTCCCAGGTCAGCGGCCTCGCGTTCGCTCAGCGGCGCCGTCTCCACGGCGTGGCGGCGCAGCGCCAGGACGATCCAGCCCGGGACCTCGAGGCCCGCCAGCGTGCCGGCCACCCAGCTCTCGTCCTGGTAGGCCCAGCCATCGGCGGGCTCGGCCCGGACCATGGCGCAGATTGCACAGTCTCCGGTGGTCGCGTCCCTGCTCATCGGAATGGCAACTGCCGGCGGATGGTCTGCGGGGTCGCTGCCCATCGCTTCAGTCCTCGTCCTTGAGCCACATCTCATAGCCGGTCTCACGGGCGATCAGCCCGTCTCGAATATGGAAGATGTGAACCAGGCGCATCTTGACCTTGGTTCCCTCGGCCACGGGCGGGTTCTCAAAGCCGGTGCCGCGGAGGGTGAAGCGAACCCACATGTCATCGACGACGCGGTCGGCAGTGCCGAAACGCTCGATCGGTTCGAACCGAATCCCCTCCGCGGAATCGAACAGCCGCAGGTAATTGTCCTTGACGTCCTGCTTGCCCTGGTAGCGCACACGCCGGCCGGGGACCTCCCAGACGATGTCGTCGGTGTACAGGCGCAGGGCATCATCGATCTGGTCAGGGTTCTCTTCCTGGAAGTGACTCTCGACGAGCGAGAGAGCATGCTTCACCGCCGCCTCGTTGTCAGTCGGTGTTTGCGTGGCCATGCCTGCTTCTCCTTTTTGCTTTCGCCAATTACCTTCGGGTCGTCTCTGGACCAAAGCCGGTGGCCGGAGCGCCAGGGGCGATACCCAGCCGGTCCCCGTCGCGAGCCAAGACCTCGGTGACCGAGGCGGCGGGGCGGCCCGCCCACTCCTGCACCGCCTCGGTGACCCGGTCGCCGTCGCGGTCACGCAGCAGCGAGAAGATCACGATCACGTGCTCGACCAGCCATTCCGGAGCGCCCGCCGCCATCAGCCGGGCTCGGTTCTCCTCGTCGGAGATCGGCCGGAAGACCACCGGGTGGCCCGTGAATGCCGAGAGGATCTCGGCGAGGGCAGCGCCGGTGAGCGCCTGTGGACCGGTGACCTCGATATACGGAGGCAGCGGCCGATCTGTGAGCAGTGCGGCCGCCGCCACTGCCCCCACGTCGTGGGCGTCGACCCAGCTGATCGCCTGGTCTGCCAGCGTGAGGGCGATCTCCCCACCGGCGATGCTCGACGCAAATCCGCCGATCAGCTGAGCGAATGCGTTTGGGCGGATGTTGGTGTGCTCGATGCCAGATGCGGTCAGGGCCGCCTCGAGCTCGAGGTGCTGGGCCGCGACCATCGCCGGCGTGCCTTCGAACGCCGAGGCCGGACTGGTGGAGATCTTCACGATCCGGCGAACGCCGGCCTCACGCGCTGCGGAGATCGCGTTGAGCTGGTGCTCCAGCATGGTCGGCGCATGCCCCGAGCACAGCAGCAAGGCGTCGACGGAAGTCAGCGCGTCGGCCAGGCCGGCCGGATCGGACAGGTCCGCGATCCGGCTCGCCGCCGCCCGCGGCAGGGAAGCGGCTCGTTGCGGGGACCGCAGCATGGCGATCGGGTCATGACCGGCGTCCAGCAGGGCCTCCAGGGTGGCGCCGCCAATGCGGCCGGTGGCGCCGGCGACCAGGACTGCCACGGGCTCGGTGAGCGCTCGATTTACCGGCGAATCGTCCAATCCCATCCGCTCTCCCTCCTCGCCGGCTGATCGCAGCTGACCGGCATCGCCTGCTGAGAGATCTTATAACTAATAAGCGATGGCCCGCAAGTCATCGACCGCGTCAATACGCGATTCGGAGACCGCCGAGTCATCTGCCAGCGCGACTACGCGATCCTGAGCGGTCTGCTTCAAAGCTGGGCGGCGACTGCCGCGCGGGGCGCGAGGAGATTGGAGAGGCCCCCGAGCATCCAGTGGAGATTGTGGTCGTAGTGGCCCACCAGCGCCTCGCGGACCAGCCCGGGCTCGCGTCCCTGCACCGCCTCGAGGATCGGCCGATGCGCCTCGTCGGGCGGCCCGTGCCGGTCAAATCCGATCTCGTCGTAGATCAGGCGCACGTAGCGCTCGGTTCCCTCCAGCAGGGGCTCCAGGGCGGCTTGCAGCCGGGGCGTGAGCGCGGGGGCGATGAGCAGCCGGTGAAACCCCTGGTGAACGGACCAGAACTCTGCCGACGTGGGATCCAGGCCGGCCATGCGCTGCAGGTGCTCGGCCATCTGATCCTGGTCCTGGGAGGTCAGACGCGCACAGCTGCGCTCGGCCGCGTCCCCCTCCAGGATCGTGCGCACCCGGTAGAGGTCGACGAGATCATCCGCGCTCAGCGGCGACACCCGGGCACTACGGCCCTGGCGCAGATCGATGAGGCCCACCGCCGACAGTCGCTGCAGCGCCTCCCGGATCGGGATGATGCTCACCCCGAGATCGGCCGCCAGCTCGCTGGCCTTGAACGGCTGACCGGGCTTGAGGTCCCCGGTCAGGATCGCCTGCCGGATCACGCTCATGACCTGGTCGACCCTCGATACCGGCACCAGCCGCGAGATGGTCATGGCCACAGCTTATAAGTTATTGCGGCGGGTTCGCCTGTTTGGTTCGCGAGCCGCCAGGCGAGGCCTGCCCTGCGCTTGGTCAGAGCGCGAGCTGCAGTGGCTGCTCGAGGCAGGCGCGGATGTCAGATAGGAACCGGGCGGCGTCGGCTCCGTAGAGGATGCGGTGATCGCAGCTCAGGGTGAGGGTCATGAGTTGCTGCTCGACGATCTCGTCGTCGGTCCGGACGAGGTGCGAGCGCATCGCTCCCACTCCCAGGATGGCGGCTTGGGGGGAGTTGATCACCGGGGTTATGGCTGACATCCCGTACATGCCGAGGTTCGACACCGTGAAGGTCGCCCCCGCGAGCTCGGCGGGGGTGATCGTCGCTTCGCGGACACTCGCGGCCAGCCGCCGGGCTTCGGAGGCGATCGTCCCCAGTGACTTGTGATCAACGTCGAAGATGGTGGGTACGACGAGCGCATCCTGCGCGGCAACGGCGATGCCGGCGTTGACCCGCGAGTACAGCTCGAAGCGGCCGTTGCGGTAGGCGCCGTTGGCGCGGGGGTGGGCGCGCAGAGCGATGGCGGCCGCCTTGACGATCAGGTCGTTGAACGATGGAGGGGTTTCGCCGATGGCCTTGATCTGGGCGCGGAAGGCGATCGCCGCGTCCATGACGGCCTCGGTTTGGACCTGAAAGTGGGGCACCGTGGCCTTGCTCTCGGCCATCCGCCGCGCCACCACGGTCTGGAGCCGAGTGAGCTCGACGATCTCCACGTTGCCCTTGGCGCCGGGCGGGGGAGCCTCCTCGATCGCCGCCGGTCGCGCGCTCGCCACCGGGATCGGCGCAGTCGCAGGGGTGGTGGGGGGCGAGGCCGGCAGCGGGGACGCCTCGGGCGCCACGCCCGCCCGGATGAGCACGTCAGCCCGGGTCACGCGTCCGCCGGGACCGGTACCGGCAACCTCCTCCAGGGCGATCCCGTGAGCGGCGGCGACGCGACGGGCCAGCGGAGTGGATCTGATCAGACCGGCGGAGGCACCGTTGCCATCACCCACCGGCGCTCCGGCCGGCGCCCCGATCTCAACGCTGCTTGAACCGAGCGGGCTCTCGGACGCCGGGCGGGCGTCAGCATCGGGGACCGGCGGCGAGTCGGCCTCCTCCGGCACCGGCGCCGAAGGCGGAGCGGTGTTCGCGGCCGCGTCCCCCAGCGTGGCGATGGACGCTCCCACCGCCAGCGTGGTGCCCTCGGCGGCGATGATGCTCAGCACTCCGGAGGCGTCCGCGGGATGGGTCATCGTCGCCTTGTCGGTTTCGATCTCCACCAGGTCCTCACCGGCTTGCACGTGCTCGCCGTCCTGCTTGAGCCAGGTGAGGATCGTGCCCTCGTCCATCGAGTCAGAGAGCTTGGGCATGATGATCTCAGTCATGTGAGGCGGCCTCCAGGAGGTCGACGGCGGCGCCGGCGATCGTCTCGGTGTCGATGCCGAAGTACCGGTAGAGATCCTCCACGTCCCCGGACTGGCCGAAGTCACTGACCCCGAGGCAGGCGATGGGGGCGCAGCGGATGGCCGACAGGAAACTCAGCGTGTGCGGGTGTCCGTCGAGCACGCTGACGATCGGAGCGATGCGGTCAGCCGGAAACACCTCGTCGAGTATCCAGTCGTCGCCCGGCTGCAAACCCTGCCGGGCCTGCAGAGCACGGAAGATCAGGTCCGGGGAGGTGAGGCACACCACGTCGCACGCGATGCCGTCGCTATCCAGGGCCTGCGACGCGGCGATGACCTCGGGCATCAACGCACCCACGCCGACCAGCGTGATGCCCGGACCGGAGGCGGCCGCTCGCAGGCGGTAGGCGCCGGCGAGCGCCTGACGGCGCCGTTGCTCGCGGGCCTCCGGCTGCTGCGGAACGGCGGCCAGAGCCTGATCGACCGGACGCGTGCTCAGGCGAAAGTAGGCAGAGGTGCCATCCGGCTTGCCGAGTCGCGAGAGCGCGCCGAGCAGTGTCCATTCGAGATCCTGGCCGAAAGCGGGCTCCCAAGCGACGCACCGAGGTTGCTCGATGCCGACCGACGGGGTGATGATCGACTGATGCGCTCCGCCCTCGGGGGCGAGCGTGACTCCTGAGGGCGTTCCCACCAGGATCGACTGACCGCCCGCGTACATCCCGAACGACCACGGCTCCAGCGCCCGGTTGACAAAGGGGTCATAGAGGGTGCCGATCGGAAGCAGCGTCTGGCCGTCCCGTGACCAGGTGGCACCCAGCTCGCCCAGCAGGCCGACCAGGTTTCCCTCCGCGATTCCGAGCTCGATGTGCCGGCCGTGCTGGCTCTCGCGCCAGCGCACCAGCGTGTCGGTGTCTTCGGCGAACCAGTCGATGCGGTCTCCGAGGTGCCAGACGCCGACGTGGTTGATCCAGCCACCGAGATTCGTTGATGACGCCACGTCCGGGCTCACCGTGACCACGCGATCGGCAACGTCCGGAGCGTTGCGCGAAAGATCGACGAAGAAGCGACCAAACGCTTGCTGGGTTGACGCCTGGCCCGCGTGCGAACGACCGACGTCGACCGGCGTAGCCGGTGCCGCCGTCAGCGACACCGGTTCCCGACGTAACCGGGCCGCGGCCTCCGCACACAGGGCTGCCTCTGGAGTTCCCTGGTCAAACGGCGCCCAGGGACCGGCCGCGTCGGCGCCGGTTTCCCGTGCGAGCTGCCGCCACTGGTCCTCTGAGAGCAGCGCCGAGTGGTTGGCGGGATGCCCCTGGGTGGCCAGACGCCAGGCCTTGATGGTGTAGGCGAAGATCACCGAGGGGCGGTCGGTGACGGCGTCGGCGGTGGCGAAGGCCCGGCGCAGGTCCGCCAGGTCATGTCCGCCCAGATCGCGGACCGCGCGCAGCAGCTCGTCATCGCTCAGCTCGGCGATCAGGTTGCCGAGCTCGCGCCGTCCTCGCCCGCTTCCGGGCAGGCGCTCGCGAAGCTCGGGCGCGCTCGACCGCAGCAGCAGCTGGTACTCCTCGTTGGGCATCTGATCGATACGGCGGCGGAGCATGGCGCCGCCGCCGCGCTCGAACAGCTCGCGAAGCCAACGGCCGTACTTGACGGTGATCGTGTGCCAGCCCGCGGCCTCGAACATCGCCGCGATCCGCCCGGCCGCGATATCGGGCACGATCCGATCGAGCGACTGGCGGTTGAGATCGACGATCCACAGGACCTCGCCGAGATGAGGGACGACCGGATCGACCAGCGTCTCCCAGATGGCCCCCTCATCCAGCTCGGCATCACCGAGCAGCGCCACCTGGCGTCCGCCCTGGGGAACGTCGAAATGCCCGGCGACATACCGGTGAGCGATGGCGCTCCAGATCGGCGCCGTCGCCCCGATCCCGACCGACCCGGTGGAGAAGTCCGCCGGCACCGGATCCTTGAGGCGACTTGGATAGCTCTGAAGGCCGCCGAACTCGCGCAACGTCGTCAGGTGCTTCTCGTCGAGCTGGCCCAAGAGGTACTCGATCGCGTGCAGGACCGGCGAGGCATGCGGCTTGACCGAGACCCGATCCGGTGCTCGCAGGTGCTCGAACCACAACGCCGTCATGATCGAGACGACCGATGCCGAGGACGCCTGGTGACCCCCGACCTTGACGCCGGACGGCGTCTTGCGGACCTTGTTGGCGTGATGGACGATCGACGTCGCCAGCCAGAGCACGCGGTCCTGCACCGCTTCCAGGGTGGTCAGGGTCGAGTCGTGCACTTCGGTTGTAGCCACGTCGTCAGTCTCGCGTGCCGCTGCCGGGTTCGTCCAGCGGTTCTCCGCAAGAACCGCGGAAGTCGACGAAACTTTGCGTCCCAACCCACGCTAGGGCTAGGATCGTGCCGGCATGGCGGGTGAAATCGACGCGATTGATCGGCGCATCCTCGAGCTCCTGGTGCAGGACGGGCGGCGTTCGGCTAGCGAGATCGGCCGTTTTGTCAACCTGTCGCCGGCCGCCGCGAAGCGGCGGATCGATCGCCTGCAGGAGGCCGGCTACATCCGCGGGTACACCGCTCTCCTGGACCACGGCAAGCTGGGTGGGCAGCTCGAGGCCTTCTGCGAGCTCCGGTTCGCCCCCGGTACCCAGGTCGACGACATCGACGGGGCGGTCCAGGGTGTGCCCGAGATGGTCGAGTCATTCACGCTCGCCGGCGATCCCGACGCCCTCGTCCGGTTACGGGTCACCGACGTGGCGCATCTCAAGAAGGTCATCGATCATGTCCGCCGTGGCCGGCGGGGGGGCGCGAAGATCATCGAGACCAAGACCCTGATCGTGCTCGGCGCCAGCAAGGGAACGGCCGGGTCCTAGGTTGGTCAGCCCCGGGTCCTAGGTTGGTCAGCCGTATCATGATCTATGATCGACGCACGAGCGGCCGGCGACGGACCCACTCCCGGGCCAACGTCACGCCGGCGCCCGTGTAGCTTGACCAATGGCGACCAAGACCGGCATCACCCCAATCTCTCCGGCGACCCAGTCGCTGGTCGATCGCGTCAGCCACGCGGTTCGACGGGCCATCCTCGAAGGGCGGCTGCGGCCCGGCGAGGCGCTGTCGATCAGTGATCTGGCGGCCGACCTCGGCGTCAGCCACAGCCCGGTGCGAGAGGCGTTGCAGCGGCTGTCGGGGCAGGGCTTGGTGGTCCTGCGTCCCGCGCGCACGGCGATCGTGGCCCCCCTCGAGCTCGAGGATCTCCAGGAGATCTACCGGTTGCGAAAGTTGATCGAGGTGGACGCGGCGGCGCGGGCGGCGCCGACGTTGACCGAGGACGATCTCGCGCTGCTGGAACGCGAGCTGGCGGCGATGTCGGTCGCGGCGTTTGACTCCGACGAGTTCTGGGACAGCCACAACGCCTTTCATCGCGCATTACTGGGGCCGGCGTCGCCTCGCCTGGACCGGATGATCACCGAGTTGTGGCATGCCGGCGAGCGCTATCTGCGCATCGTCTACATCGAGACCGACGTGCTCTTCGAGCACTCGCCTCATGATCGTCACCGTCCGCTGTTGGACGCCGCGCGCGCTCACAATGCCGCTACGACGCGCGCCGCGCTCACCGAGCACCTCCAGAGCAACGAACGAGAGATCGTCAAGAGCCTCAGAGAGACGATGACGTCGGCGGGCGCCTGAGCGCGCGCGGGCGACGCGCGTTGGTGGGGCGCGAACTTGGGGACGCCCTCCCCGGTCACAGCTTCAGGAGCCGCTGCGCGTTGGTCCGGCCAATCTTCAGCCGATCTGCGTCGCTGATGGGCGCGGCATCGAACCAGGCGGCGGCCTCCGCCGTCCGCTCGTACGGATGGTCGGCGGCGAACAGCAGGCGGTCGGCGCCTACCTGCAGGAGCGCGCCGATGAGTGACGGCGTGTGGAAGTTGCCACTCGTCGTCAGATGAAAGTTCTCCTGCAGGCACTGCTGGGGTCCGCGCTCCAGCTTGACGCCGGAGACGTGAGACAGCCGCTGCTCGGTGCGCTGCACGGCGAACGGCAGCAGCTCGCCCATGTGGCCGATGACGATCTGCAGGTCCGGGAATCGATCGAACAGGCCGCTGACGATCATCCGAAGGCAATGGCCCGCCGTCTCGACCGTGAACGCCCAGGTCGGGCCGAGCAGCGCCTCCCGGGTGTCATAGATCCGCCGTTGGTTAGGCAGCGGGTTGCGCGGGTGCAGGTAAAACGGGACGTCAAGCGCCGCCACGCGCTCCCAGAAGGGCAGGAACTGCGGCTCGTCGTAGTAGGCGGCGGTGTTGAGGTCGCCGATGCTGCTGTAGCCGTTGGCCATCGCGCCCTTGAACCCGAGCTGCTCGACGCAGCGTTGCAGCTCGTCGGCGGCAGCCAGCGCATCCTGCAGCGGCACCGCCGCCAGCGCGGCGTAGCGATCGGGATGCGCGGCCACAGCCTCCGCCAGAGCGTCGTTGGCGCCGATGGCATGCCTGACCGCTACCGCAGGGTCGTAGTCGTCCTGGATACATGGCGCCGTCAGCGAGATCACAGCGACCTCGATTCCCGCGGCGTCCATGTCGGCGAGCCGACCATCGCCCAGATCCTGCAGCGCGGTGATCATCTGCTGCCACTCCCGCGGGTCCCAACCGATGTTCGGGAAGATCGTATCCAGCAGCTCAGGCGTGACGAAGTGCTCTTCGATGGCGATCTTCCGGTCCAAAGCAGTTCTCCTTGATCGGCGCTCGGTGTCAGGCGCAGGAAAACTATCATAGATGAGCGATGATATCGGCGTGCACAGACCGGGACGGAGCCGGCAGCGTCAACCGGTGGATTCAGGTTTGGAACGGGTGCGGTGACGAGGCGGCCGGCCCGTGACACGTCAACACAGGGGCTGCAAGAAGTGCTCGATGGCGCCGGCGGTCTCGTTCGGGGCTTCGACGTTGACATGATGACCAGCGCCTTCGATAACGAGTAGGTCAGCGCCCGGTATCGAGGTCGCGATCTCGGCCCCCAGTTGGGGACGTGCGTCGTGGGCCCCCCACATCACGAGCACAGGGCAGCTGATGTCCGGCAGTTGATCGACGATCGACACGTAGCTTGCCGGAACTTCAACGGCGAGCCGTACAGCTCGGCGGTCATGGGACAGGATGACCTCAGATTCGACGGCCACGGCTTCCGGATGCGCTTGTGCGAACCCGGGCGCGTGAAACGAGACGGCGAGGAAACTCTGCACGGCATCTCGGCGGGCGGCTTCGTCGGTCTCGGTGGCCAGGGTGGCGGCGAATGCGCGCATTCTCGAGATCGCCTCGGGTGGCGGCGCTCCGGGACCTCCGCACATGTTCACCAAGCCTTTGACCCGGTCTGGATACTTCAACGCCGCTCTCATGAACACCGCCCCGCCCTGGGAGACGCCCGCCAGGAAAGCCGTTTCGTGACCGAGGCTGTCGATCAGCGCCGGGACATCATCGACCAGATCGTCGACCCCCCAGCCGGCCGGGTCATAACCCGACTGACCGTGCCCCGGCCAGTCGATGGCGACACAGTGAAACTCTCCGGCGAGCTGCTCGATCTGAGGGGAAAACAGCTCCTTGCCACCGAACGTGCCATGGGCGAAGACAAGCAACGGTCCTTCCCCCTGCTCGATGTAGGCGTAGCGCACGCCTCCGATCTGGGTGTACGACGCATCCACTTCAGGCGCCGCGGACCTTGTCGAGGATCGCCTCGGGATCTTCCGGCGGGCCGTTTCCCCGCCACGCCACATGATGATCCGGACGGATCAGCGCCAGCCCGGCCTCGTAGAGGTCTGCGAGCTCGTCGGCTTCAGGCTTGAAGACCTCAAGCGGGACGCCGCGAGCCGCGGCTGCGGCCTCTATCGATGAGATGTCTGCGTCAGAGTCGAGCTTGAGCAAGGTGAAGCCGGGACCAAAGTGGTCGTACAGCGAGCTGCCGTCGGCCAGCCACACGTGCGGCGCCCTTGCTCCGGGACGGGCGCATGGCTCGTAGTGGCCCATCGACGTCGGCGGTCGTGCGCTTCCGTCGTCGACGATTATCGGAGATTCGTCGTAGCGGTAGCCGAGTTGGGCCCCGATGCTGTTGAACTCCTTGCTCTTGACCTCGAGCACGCGGGCGCCGACGCGCTCGCGCACTGCGTCGCCGTCAGGCCCGTCGTCTGAGATGCCTTCCTCCACCAACTGCGGCGCGAGCAAGCCGGTGTTGTGGATGCATTCATCCTGGATCCATCGCTCCGCGTGTGCGCGCTCTCGCCCAAAGGACTCGAGGAGCTTGCGGCCGCCCCAGCCGTTGATGATCGCGCCGAGCTTCCAACCCAGGTCCATTGAGTCGCCGACGCCGATGTTCATACCGAACCCGCCCATCGGCGAGATGAGATGTGCCGCGTCGCCGGCCAGCAGGACCCTGCCGTGGTCGAAGCGGGGTGCCATCAGCGAATGGATTCGGACCCTTCCGCCGCCCAGGTTCTCGACCGGCATCTCGAAACCGAGGTTGCGGAACAGGACCTTCTTGGTGTCCTCCCAGTCGTCGGGATCCGCGTCCTCGGACGCCGGGACGATTCCGAGCATGTAGCGGTCGCGGTCGTCCTGCATGATCAGAAACGCCGCGTCCCGGTGCTCGTTGATGAAGAAGTAGAACGACGACTTGCCGACCGTCGAGCGATCCTTGAGACCGGGAGCCTCGATCAGCCAGATGCTGGCCTGTACGAGGTCGGCCTGACCCTCCAGCCGAACGCCGAGCTGCTGCCTGACCAGACTGCGGCTGCCGTCCGCGCCCACGAGGTAAAGCCCACGTGCGCTGCGGCCCCCGTCGGTGTCGGTGAACGAGGCCGTGACGCCGTCATTATCCTGCTCGAATCCGGTGAACTCGGTCTTGTAGCGGACGGCGATCAGCGGATTCTCCTCGGCGACGTCCTGGAGGGTTTTCTCGATGCCGGCGTTGGGTGCCCACTCAGGCGCCTCGGACGCGAACGGGAGCGGTTGTGGGAAGTCGAACACGCGCTCGAAGTCCACAACCAGATGCCCCGTGAGCCCGGTGACCCAGGTGACGCTTCGCATCACGTCGTCGCTGACCGGGTCGTTCTCCCGCAGCCGGTCGGCGATCCCCCAGCGGCGAAACAGCTCCATGGAGCGCACATTGGTCAGGTTGCTTCGCGCCTGCCACTTCTCGCCCAGAGCTCGCCGTTCGAGGATCAAGGAGCGCACGCCGTGCATGGCCAGCTCCAGGGCCAACGTGATCCCGACCGGACCGCCGCCCACAATTATGACTCGGGATTGCTCGCCTGTTTTTGGCTTCGCCATGCTGCTGCTCTCCTCGCTGTCGGCACGAGACGTGTCGACTCTGCCTCTGACGCGCGTGCTCGATTATCCGTCAAAGCTATCGGCGTACCAGGTCGACGCTTACGCCGCCCACCAGATGGACTCGCGACGAAGATCGCCTGAAAATCGTGTTGCTCATGATCGCAAATTCGGTAGCCGCTTCCGGGTGGCACACGTACGGACTGCGCGACCTCGCTTGCCAGCTTGCGAGCGGCTGCCGGGCATAATGTGCATGTCGCGGTCCAGACGGCCGAAACAGTGACGGAGAGACCCGCCGCCATGGGGAGACGACGCGTCGGCCGGAAATGACAGGCTCGCCGAGTAGCAGTCGTGTCCCATGTGGACGATCACCCGATCCGCCATCAGCCTCCCAGCTGGCTCGAAAGTTGCAAGTCCGGGGAAGTTGAACTGGCTGCCGAGGCGCCGGACGTTCGCAGTGGCGACCGTCAGTGACACGAACCTTGATCCCGGCCGCCTGCAAACGCTTCAAGCTTCTCCCGAACTCCTGCGGTCCGATCCCGTGACCAGCACCACGTCCGGCTTCTCGCCGAGCGCGCGGGAGGTGAACCGTTCCCACCTCGGCTGTGCGCCCCGGCGCGGATCGCCGGGGGCTTCGCGCCGATGAAGCTGCCGAGGCGGTGAGCGCCGGCAGACGCCTTCCGGCTCGGCGTTCCCGCTCGATTTGCCTCGAGGTCTGGCCGTGCGCGTCGCTTCGTCGATGAAGCTCGCAGATCGGTCCCCGGTGTGACCGCTTGCCAGATAGGATGCCGTGCTCGGCAGACAGGAGGGCAAAGGAGAGTCCGTAGATGAAACGCTCGCAAGACGAGATCCTGACCACCCACACCGGCAGCCTGCCGCGGCCGCCGCAGCTGACCGCGATGCTGCAGCGCCTGGACCGCGGCGAGCTCTCCGGCGGCGAGCTCGACGAGCTGCGCGCGCAGGTACGCGACGCCGTCGCTGACGTGGTGCGTCGGCAGGCCCAGGCGGGCGTGAGCGTCGTCAACGACGGCGAGGAGAGCAAGATCGGCTACTCGACCTACGTCAAAGAGCGCCTGGAGGGCTTCGGCGGCGAGGAGGCGGGATTCGGTGCGGTGCCGCCGGATTGGCAGGAGTTCGGCGACTTCATGGCGCAGGAGGCGAGGCGGCTGACCTTCCGCAGGCCGACCTGCGACGGGCCGATCAGCTACCGCGGCCTGGAGGCCGTGCGGGAGGACATCGCCACCCTGCGGACGGCGCTCGAGGGCGCAGAGGTGCAGGAGGCGTTCATGACCGCCGCCTCGCCGGGCGTGATCTCGTTGTTCCTGGGCAACCACCACTACGACAGCCACGAGGAGTACATCTCCGCGCTCGCCGACGCGATGAAGACCGAGTACGACGCCATCCACGAGGCCGGCCTGGTGCTCCAGCTCGACTGCCCCGATCTGGCGCTCGCCCGTTACATGTTCGGCGACCAGTCACTCGAGGACTTTCGCCGCCGGGCCGAGGTGCACGTTGAGGCGATCAACCACGCCACGCGTGACATCCCGCCCGAGGAGATGCGCATGCATCTGTGCTGGGGCAACTACGAGGGGCCGCACCGCGACGACGTGCCGCTGGCCGACATCATCGACATCGTCCTGCGCGCCCGGCCGGCGGCGATCTCCTTCGAGGGCGCCAACCCCCGCCACGAGCATGAGTATCACGTCTTCGAGGACGTCAAGCTGCCCGAAGGCAAGGCGCTGATCCCGGGTGTCCTGGACTCGACCACCAACTACATCGAGCACCCAGAGCTCGTCGCCGAGCGGATCGTGCGCTACGCGCAGCTCGTCGGCCGCGAGAACGTGATCGCCGGAACCGACTGCGGATTTTCGACGTTCGCCGACCACGTTACGGTCGACCCGGCGATCACCTGGGCCAAGCTCGCCTCGATGGCCGACGGCGCGCGCATCGCCTCACAGCGTTTGTGGTGAGCGGCTACCGAGCGCCCTGCCTGCCGTCTAGATAAACGACTCCGTTATGGAGTTGCTCTTCTAGGTTGGGCTGGGCTCGGTGCGTTGGGGGCGGCCCGGTAGCAGGCGGCGAATTGCCGCCCGGCGGGCCGTCGGAAGCCTCTGGTACTGGGCCATCCCGACCGCGACCAGCAGCGCGGCTCCGTTGAAGAGGTCAGGGATCCAGACGGGTAGTCCGGCGAGCTGCAGGCCCTTGACCCCGGTGGCCAGGACATAGGCGGCCAGCACGGTCCCCCAGACGTTGAAGCGCCCATCTCGGAATTGGGTTGAGCCGAAGAACACCGCGGCGATCACGGGGAGCAGGTAGCCAGGGCCGATCGTGGGGTCGCCGGTGGCCAGCTGCGAGCTCTCCAGCAGGCCGCCAAGCCCGGCGATGACGGCACAGGTGATCGCGGAGAACAGGATGACGCGCGAGGTCCGGATGCCTGCGAGCCTGGCCGCCTCGATGTCGGCCCCGGTCGCGTAGACGCGCCGGCCGGCGGGCGTCCGCTCCAGCACATACCAGACCAGCGCGGCGACCACCAGCATGATGTAAACCGGATAGGCGACACCGAACAGCTGGTTGGTGGCGATGTTCTGAAAGCTCGCGGGCAGGTTCAGGATCTGCTGGCTGCCCGAGATCCACTCGATGGCGGCGAGCAGCACGGAGCTGAGCCCCAGCGTGGCGATGAACGAGACGATCCGGACACGGACGACCAGAAACCAGATCATCACGCCCACGACCACCCCGGCGAGCAAGGTGAGCAAGATGGCGATGGGAATGGACACGTGTTCGTTGGCCAGCAGCCAGGCGACCAGGATCGCGCCCAACCCCACCTCGGACCCGACCGCGAGATCGAGCACGCCGGCCGCCAGCGGGACCACCAAGCCGACCGCCACCAGACAGGTGATCGATTGGTCAGAGAGCAGCGACCGCCAGGTTCCCGAGGTCAAGAAGGTGCTGGGAATCCAGATCGCGAACACCACGAACATGAACACGAAGAGGTAGATCGCGCTGATGTTGCGAAACGAGCCCATTCGACGCAGGCGAACCGACCACCGCTCCTGACGCCAGGCCTCGGCCGGCGTCTCGCCGGCGGCTGCCGCCACATTCCTGGCCTGGATCTCGTCGGCCAGCCTGGATCTCCTCGCTTTGGCGGTCGTCCGCGCCGACCTCGTGCTGGACCGCAGCAGGCGACGGATGGCCGCCGTACGGGAAACCGGCGACTTCTGGTACGCAGCCAGTCCGACCGCGACCAGCAGCGCGGCTCCGTTGAAGAGGTCAGGGATCCAGACGGGTAGTCCGGCGAGCTGCAGGCCCTTGACCCCGGTGGCCAGGACATAGGCGGCCAGCACGGTCCCCCAGACGTTGTATCGCCCTCCTCGGAATTGGGTGGACCCCAACACGGCGGCGGTGATCCCGGGGAGCAGATAGCCGGGGCCGATCGTGGGGTCGCCGGTCGCGAGCTGCGAGCTCTCCAGCAGCCCGGCGAGCCCGCTGATGACGCCACAGGTGATCGCCGCGAACAGGATGACGCGCGAGGTCCGAACCCCGGCGAGCCGGGCCGCCTCGATGTCTCCGCCCGTCGCATACACCCGCCGGCCAAGCTGCGTTCGCTCCAGCACGTACCAGACCAGCACGGCGACCACCAGCATGATGTAGACCGGATAAGCGAGGCCGAACAGCTGGTTGGTGCCGATGTTCTGAAAGCTCGCGGGCAGGTTCAGGATCTGCTGGCTGCCCGAGATCCACTCGATGGCGGCCAGCAGCACGGAGCTCATCCCCAAGGTGGCGATGAACGATGGGATCCGTGCTCGCACCACCAGAAACCAGGTCATCACGCCCACGACCACCCCGGCGAGCAAGGTGAGCAAGATGGCGATCGGAATGGACACGTGTTCGTTGGCCAGCAGCCAGGCGACCAGGATCGCGCCCAACCCCACCTCGGACCCGACCGCGAGATCGAACACGCCGGCCGCCAGCGGGATCACCAAGCCGACCCCTACGAGACAGGTGATCGATTGGTCAGAGAGCAGCGCCCGCCAGGTTCCCGATGTCAAGAAGGTGCTGGGAATCCAGATCGCGAACACCACGAACATGAAAACGAAGAGGTAGATCGCGCTGATGTTGCGAAACGAGCCCATTCGACGCAGGCGAACCGACAACGGGGCCTGGCGCCAAGCCGCGGACGAGGTCTCGAGTCCGGCGGCGGGCGGAGCAGGGGCGACATCCTTTGACTCTGGGGGCGCGATAGGCTCAGCCATCTCGGATCTCCTCGCTCTTGTGCATACGGACGTCGGCCTCGCTCTGGCCGGGCTCGAGCCCGAGCTCCTCGCGCACCAGACGAGCTTCGGTCAACGACTCGCGCGGAACCTCGCTGGCCACTCGTCCGCTTTCGAGCACCAGCACGCGGTCGCACAGGAGCACTAGCTCCTTGGTGTCCGCCGAGCAGACGACCACGCCGGAGCCGGCTTGGGCCGCGGCCACGATCAACTCATAGATGGCGGCCTTCGCGCCCACGTCGACCCCTTGGGTGGGCTCGTCTAACAGGAGGACGCGCGGTCGCGTGCGCAGCCACTTGGCCAGCACGACCTTCTGCTGGTTGCCGCCGCTGAACAGCTTCAGGGGCCGCTCCGGGTTGCGAGGGTTCAGCGCGACCGTCTGCATCCATTTGTGGGTCTCTTCCCGCTCGGCCCTGCCGTCCAGACGTCCGAGCCTTCGGCGCAACGGCCCCATCAGGGGCAGCGTCAGGTTCTCGCGGACGTTCATGTCCATCACCGCGCCGCCGCGCCGGCGATCGGCCGGCAGGAACGCCATTCCGCAGGCTATGGCCGCCACCGTGTCGTCGGGCGGCAGCTCGTCTCCGCCGATCTCGATGCTGCCGCCGGAGCGATGCAGCGCCCCGAACAGCAGCGCCGCCAGCTGCTCGCGGCCGGAGCCCAGGATGCCGCTGACTCCCACGATCTCGCCCCCGCGGACCGACAGTGCGAGATCTGAGATGTTCTCGCCGCTGAGCCCCGCAACCTCCAAGACCGGCTCCGCCTGCTTGGCCTCATGCGAGACCTTGACGTCGGCGACAGCGCGTCCCGCGATCATCTGCACCATCTGGTCATGATCGAGCCGGCTCGCGAGCTCGTCGGCGACCACCCGCCCATCTCGCAAGGCGACCACTCGGTCGGCCAGCCCGAGCACCTCGTCGAGCCGGTGAGAGATGAACACAACTCCAGCGCCACCCTCGGCGATGCGCCGGATCGCCTCGAACAGGACCTGCACCTCGTCCCCGTGAAAGGCGGTGGTCGGCTCGTCGAGGACCAGCACGTTGTCAGGCCGGGTCCAGCCGTCGAGCGCCCGCGCGATCGCGACGATCGCTCGCTCCGCCGCCGACAGCCTCCCGACCGGGATCCCCGTGTCGAAGCTGGCGCCGAAGCGACCGATCAGCTCCTGCGCCCGCCGCCGCTCGGCTGCACTGCGGACGGGACCCAGGTCTCGCCGGCCCGCCGTCCGTCCCAGCGACAGGTTCTCGACCGTCGTGAGCATGTTGACGAGACCGAGATCCTGGTGGATGAAATGCAGCTCCTCGCCCGCTGCCGGGCCCTCGAGGATCTCACCCCGGGCGTCACGAACCTCAACCGTCGCGCCGGGATCCGCCTCATAGACGCCGGCCAGGATCTTGACCAGCGTCGACTTGCCCGACCCGTTGTGGCCCACGACGGCGACGATCTCCCCCGTGTTGACCTCGAGTGACACGTCATCCAGCGCCTTCAGGCCTGGGAACGACTTCGACATGCTCCGGACGCGAAGCAGCGGCGCCGAGGTGCCGGCGGCTACGGGGTCGAGTGCCATAACACTCCGGCGATGGTCGGACCTCGAAGCGCCGCGCTGAACGTCATCCCATTCCTTGCGGGCTGCTCGTCGGGTGCCGCGTTTGCAACCTCAACTCCTCCCAGGCACGAGCGGCGCCGCTTCGCCACCAGCTCACTTGGCATCACCGAACTCTCCTCTCTCCATACTACGCCTGTCCTGCTCACGACTTCGACGCGCTCATGGCTCTGCCATCCCCTACCGGGGACCTTGACCACCGCTCACTGATGGCGGCTGCCCGCCTCCCGCGCGGCCACAAAAGCCTCGCTGAGGTCGCGGCTGCGCGACGAAGAAAGATCGTATATGGTCTAGAATCTATACGCAAGCGTTTAGCCGCGTTTGCTTGAAAATTCTCGCTCAGGCCGCCGGAGGAAGGCTCGATGCCGTGGAGGCCGACTCGGAGATGGCTCATCGCCGCATCCAGTCAAAGGCCTCCGCGTATAAGGCGTTGACCCGATCCGGTTGGTCATCTCCGTAGAGATCGTCTCGAACCGGGCGGCCGCCGAGACTCAGGTGGTATGCGAGATACCGATATGGCTTGCGACTCCGCGCAAGACGCTCCAGGTCGAGGCTTAGCCTGGTTCCGGGAACCGACGGCGTGAGCGTGTCGTGCTCGTAGATCGCGTTGAGGGCGTGGATCTTCCAATCCGATCCACGACGCTCCGCCTGGTAGAGCAAGCGCGTGAACGAGACCAGGTCCGCTTCGACTCCGTCAATCGGGAAGCTGATCTGAATCGCGGCGGACACTTCCACCACAGCTCGCCGACCGCTCAGGGCGACCACCGGCGGTGACAGGCGGTGCACGGGGCGGTGGCCGCTTTCGAACATCGCTTGAGACCGGGAGACAAACTCCGCGCCACTGTCGTTGAGCCAGCTCAAGGAGACGGTCGAGTCATCGTGAAAACTGTCCCGCATCTGGCCCCACCAGCCGCGATCGCGGGCCTGTCGTTCTCGCAGCACGAGCTGGGTTATCTCAGTCACATCACTCATCCGGTGGCTGCCTGTCTGGTGGTCGCCAAGCGGGGGAAGAGCGACTCGGCGTTGTCACGGTTGATCGCGCGGCGCTGAGCCTCGGCCATAGGAAAGGCGTCGAGCCGCTCGGTGAACTGCGTCGACTGAGCGGGACGGAACTCGTAGGGCCAGTCAGAGCCAAAGGTGAGGCGCTCCGGGTCGGCGAACGCGAGCAGCGATGGCAAGGCGTAAGGGCCGCCGGTGAGGGCAGTGTCGAACCAGAACCGTCGCAACTGTGAGAGCACGGCCGTTTGGTCGGCGTCGGCAGCGATCATGCTGGCGATGCGCATGGCGGCGTAGGGGACGTAGCCGCCTCCGTGGGCCAGCACCACCCTCACGTCGGGGAAGCGAGTCAGGCAATCATGCTTGACCAGGTTCACAGCGGCCCGCGTGGTGTCTGCCAGGAAGTCGATCGCACCGGGCGGAATCTCCGGAACCGGCTGGGCCGGCAGGAAAGCCGGGTGGACGAAGACGACCGCGCGACGGTCGTTGAGAAACTCCAGCAGGGGATCCCACTGGGGTGCTCCGAGGTATACGCCGTCGGTATTGCTCAACAGGACGACGCCGTCCGCATGCAGGTCGTCGAAGGCGTAGGTGGCCTCGTCGATTGACGCGTTGACATCAGGAAGGACGAGGGACGCGAAGAACCCGAACCGACGTGGATCGGAGCGAACCACATCACCGCTGAACTCGTTGACCGTGCGGGCCATGGTCCGGCTGACGTTCATGTCGCCGTCAGGCCCGAGGCGAATGCCGGGATTGGAAACCGACAGGACTCCGGTGTCGATGCCCTTCTGGGCGAAGGACTCCAGCGCGGCCTCCCTGCTCCAGTGGGGCACGGGACCGCGGTACGACGTCTGCGACCTCAGCCAGTCACCGTACGTCGGAGGCACGACGTGCGTATGGGTGTCGATGCGGCGTTGGACCATCATCTGTCTTGGCGATGCAGGGTCCGCTGGTCGATCTGCTCCCGGCATCTGCACTGAATCAGGGTCGTCTCAGGTGAAGAATTGACCGGGATTGGGGTCGGTGGCCCGCCCCAGCAGGATCGCTCCCGCCCGTGACTGCATCCCGTCCTCGTCGATCGTCACATGGCTGAGGATGGTCTGCAGATCGCGCACGTAGTGCTGGGTGACGTCCGACAACCTGAAGATCGCGGTGCCCGAGCCCTTGACGACCAGCTGCACCGACTCCCACGCCATCCGGCATATGCTCAGGCAATCCAGCTTGAGGTTGGCTTTGAGCTCGTCGCTCTTCTCTTCCGGGCTGTCGGCGTTGGCCTGGACCGACAGGTCCATGGCGTGCTCCAGCATCGTCTGCGCGACGCGCACCGCGGAGGCCGCCCGCGCGTAGCGGATCTGACCGCCCTCGGTGTCGCCTGACAGGGTCGGACTGAAGGCGGCGCGGTGGCGATCCAGCCGCTGCCGGTAATCCTCCAGCATCGCCTCGGCGATCCCCACGGCCAACGAGGGGAACAGATACATCAGCAGGTCGCTGGCGGTATAGCCGTAGACGGGCTCGGGATGAATCGCCGAGCCGGGGTTGGCGCGCTGCATGAGAAGGCCGAAGTCCACGGTCCGGTGCGCCGGCACGAACTGGCGCTCGAGCTTGATGTCGTGACTGCCCGTGCCTTGCATGCCCGCCATGTACCACGTATCGACAACCTCGACCTCCGCTCGCGGAACCAGGAACAGGTTCTGGCCGGCGAAGCCCTTCACGGGCGTCCAATCGCTGCCCTCGATGACCGCCGGCAGCTGCACCCAATCGGCGTCCATGACCCCGGAGGCATAACCCCAAGCCCCGGAGATCAGAAAGCCACCCTCGGTGAGCGCCGCCTCACCCGGAGGCCTTCCCACGAACGCCACCCGGGGACGCCGGCCATCGCGGAACAGATCCTGCTGGACCTCAGCCGGATACCGAGCCACCAGCCAGGCGTGCGCGGTGAAGAAGGAGAGCGTCCAGGCAGCCGACGGATCACCGTGGGCCAACGTCCGAACCAGATCCGTGAAATCCCGAGCTCCACCCCCCGCCCCACCAAGCGAGCGCGGAACCAGCAGCGAGAAGATACCCGCCTCGTCAGCCTCGACAACCGTCGACTCCGGCAGGTGACGAAGCCGCTCGGTCTCGGCGACGCGCGTCCGCAGGCGAGGCACCAGCGAACGCGCGCTCTCGAGAACCGCCTCAGGCTCCAGATCGGTGGTGGGTCGGGTCTGAAGGCTCAACTGATCACCGGTCGAGCCGGCACCCGGACGGCCTCGACGTATTCCGGATGCCTGGCCTCACTTGCCGGCCCAGATCTTCGCGAACCTCGCAGGAAAGTCGGGGTACGCGGCCCACCCGTTGGTGAGGTTGCCGGTGAGATTGTTCTGATAGAGGAACTCGATCGGCACCTGTCCGGCCTTCTCACCGGCGGTCAGCGGCTGTCCCGTCGTCAGCCGGGCGAGCTCGTCGGTCTGTGTCCAGATCATGATCGCCAGATCGAGCCCCAGCCCGGAGGTGATCTGCCCGTCCTTGATGTACTGCACGACCGTCGGATCAGGCGCGAACCCGGTGACCTCGACGTGGATGCCGCTGGCTTTGAGCGCTGCCGGAAGACCGGTCGCGGTTTCCTCGCTGGCGAACACGACGGTCTTGGTGTCCGGGTGCGATTGGAGATCGTTGGCGACCGTCTGAGGGGCGGTGTTGCCGACGGTGGCCACCGGAATGGTGACATAGCGAACCGTGCACGAAGGGCACAGGCGCGTCATCTCCTGCCTGTAGCCCGACTCCACATAGTCACTGAAGTCCAGCTCCGGTGTGTTGTAGAAGACCGAGTTCGACTTGCTCCCATGTCGAGAGATGACCCAGTCCGCGAGCAGCTTGCCCGAAAGCGTGGAAAGGCGCGCGTCGAACACCGAGGCTTCGATCCCATAGGCCGCGGGATACATGATGCCGTTCGAGGAGATCGGGACCTTCGAAGTAGCCAGCTGCTTGAGCTGGTTGGAGTATTGCTCCGGGTTGGTGGCCGGGATCACCACTGCGGTTGGCTTGGAAGAGATGATGGAGCTCATCGCGCTCTGCAGAGAGCTTGCGGAAGCTCCGGCCTTGAAGATGGACAGCTTGAAGCCGAGCAGGTGCTGGGTGGGGGCGAGCAGCTGCGAGAAAGTTCCGCAGACCGGAGTCGAGCACTGCAGGAAGGCGAAGGTTTGGCCGGTCGGACGCTTCTTGAGCGGCTGGTCGACCGGGAACGGGCTCGGGTGACCCGTGTACTGCGCCACCGCCGCCGTGGCGGCGGCGACGTTCGCCGTGCCGCTGCTCTTACCGCCCCCACCGCTGCCGCTGCCGGTGCTGCTGCTGCTGCTGCTGCTGCCACATGCCGCGATGACCACCGAGATCATCAGAAGTAGGCATCCGGCCAAGACGAATCTCGACGAGCTCCGAAGCACTTTTTTCTCTCCTCTTCCAGTTGTCGCTCGCCAAGCCAGTTCGACGAGCAGGCTGCACGAATACAGCGCGCGCGATGGCCGCGCGATCACCGATCATACTGCATACATGATCTACGATCTTTGCGCTTCGTTAAGCCGCCACGCTCGTCGAGGGCGCCTCGCGGTCGCGGCCCCTAGTTCAGCGGCGCCACGCTCTCGAACCCGAGCAGGCTCTGCCCGCGAGCTTCATAGGCGACGTCGTTGACCATTCCATGCTGAGCGCCGGCCTGTACGTCGCGCAGGCAGCGCTCGATGACGTTGCCGGTGTAGAGCGACCTCGCTCCGGCGTAGCGGAACATGGTCCGGCAGACGTCCATCGCGACCTCGGTAGCGTAGACGGCCGCGCAACGGAGCTTGATCTGCACCCTGGGATCGGTGATGTCGGCGGCTTGAGCGGCGCTCCAAGCCTCTTCGTAGACAGAGTGAAGCTGACTGCGCGCCGCTGACAGCGCGGTCTCGGCGTGACCCAGGTCGAACTGGAACTTCCCGCGCCCGGCGACCCCCTGCGGCTTGAGGTAGCCACGGGACTTGGTGATGGCCAGAGCTGACATCTCGTCCAAGCAACGCTGCGCGACGCCGAGCGCGTAGCCGCCGTGCTCCATGGCAACGAGTCCCGGAAGCGCGATCCGGAACAGCGGGCCGCCACGGAGGGCCGGTGAGAAGTTGTCGAAGGCGCGCTCGGCGGGCACGAACACGTCGTCCACCGAGATGTCCTGACTTCCGGTACCGCGCAGGGCGTTGACGTTCCAGTTGTCGTGCAACCGGACCTCTTCAGGCAGGAACATGAAGCCCAGCACCGGGGGCACGTGCTCGCCCTCGATCACGGCGTTGCCCGAGAACCGCTCGGCGTGGGCGCTTCCGCTGCCGAATTGCCAGCGCCCGGTGACCCGGAAGCCTCCCTCCACAGGGGTCGCCTTGGCGCTCGGGACGACCCCCCCGGAAACCCGAGGCAGCCGACCGTCGACCATGAAGGAGTCGAGCGCCGCGTCCTGCAGCCAGCCGCTGATGATGGCCAGCGTGCCCGCGCCCACGAAGAACGTCCAGCCCGCTGAGCTGTCGATGCGCGACACCTCCTCGAACAGCTCGGCTTGCGTTACCGGGTCGGCCTCCAAGCCGCCAAGCTCCGCCGGGGCCTTCATCCGGAAGAGGCCGGAGTCGTGCATGGCCCGCCAGCCCCGCTCGGGGTAGAAACCAGTGCGCTCCGCCTCGTCCGCGCAGTCCGCGAGCGTGTCGCGGATCGAGTCCACCGCCTCCATCAGCTGGTGGCGGGTCGTCTCCCGGTCGTAGCGGCTGTGGGTGATGGCTGCGCTCATGGCTCCTCTTACTCCGTTGACGTTATGTAGGTCGAAACTACTCGTCCCAGCTACGAGGCCAGGGGGCGCGAGGCTTCCCGGTGCAGCGCCAGCAGCCCCGGTACCGTTCAGACCGCTTCGATCGGAGCGTCCTGGGCCTCGGCGGGTAGGCGTAGATCCAGCGGCGTGCCGGGGTCGAACTCTCCGCCGTAGCCGCGGCGATGGAGCTCCTCGGCGTCGGCGCCCGCCTTCCAGGCAGCCACTACCTGCTCGGGATCGATGTTGATCCCGATCGGGTTGGTCTCGAACTCGGGGGAGGAGACCATCCAAGCGGCCGAGGCCTCCCAGTCACCGAAGTTGTCGTACTGCAGCTCGACGCTGTTGCCGTCGGGATCGACGTAGTAGAACGAGGTCGTCATCCCGTGATCGAGGCACGCGTGGGGGGTGATTCCCTGGTCCTTGAGGCGCTCATAGGTGGAGAGCAGGCCGTCCATGTCGGGGTACTCGAAGGCCACGTGGTGGATGCCGGTATGAGCGATCTTCTCCGGGTCGTCGCCGAGTCCGGGGGCGACCAGCAGCGCCATCCGGTGGTTGGCCTTGTCGTTGGTCAACCACGCCCCGTAGGGCCCGTAATGGTTGGGCTTGAAGCCGACGGCGGTCTCATACCAGTCCGCCATCTCACGCAGGCGAGTGGTCTTCAGCGTCACGTGGTGAAGCGTCGGGATGGCTTTGGTGGTGCTAGACATTCGGTCTCTCCTCGATCCGATGGCAGCGGGGTTTCGATGCTACATCCAAGTTCCTGCTCACGGGAGGGGCGCGCTGGCGCTCAGACCTTCGTCTCCTGGGCTGCTGGGACTCCCGTGAATGTGTGCGACATGGTTCCGATCCCCTCGACGAAGCTGTCCAGGCTGTCGCCCGGCGCGAGATAGCGTGGCGGTGTCCGGGTCATCCCGACTCCGCTCGGGGTGCCGGTGAAGATCACGTCCCCCGGAAGCAGGGTCGTGACCGAGCTCAGGTAGACGATCAGATCCGAGACCGAGAGCAGCATCTTGGAGGTCCGGCTGCGCTGGACCTCCTCTCCGTTGACGTGACAGGCGAGCTCGATGTCGTCGAGGTCGTCGAACTCGTCGGGCGTGACCAGGACCGGGCCGAGCGGGCCGAAGCCGGGCAGCGACTTGCCGAGCCCGAACTGCGGGGTCGACGGCGGACGCCACTGGATGTCTCGATCCGAGAGGTCCTGCCCGGCGGTCAGGCCGGCCACCGCCTCCCAGGCATCGGCTCCCGCCACATGGCGCGCGGTTGCGCCGACCACCACCGCGAGCTCCACCTCCCAGTCGACGGTCTCAGATGCCAGCTCGATCGAGTCGAATGGCCCGGTCACCGAGGTTCCGAGCTTGGTGAACACGAGCGGCACCTCAGGCGTGTCCATGCCCGCTTCGGCCCCGTGGTCGGCGTAGTTGATGCCGATGCCGAAGATCTGGCGCGGCTTGGGCGAGGGTGATCTCAGGCGCGCGGTTGCGATCGTCACGCCATCGGCGGCCGGTTGCCCGGCCGCCCACCGGAGCACCTCGTCCCATTGCTCGAAGGCGAGCTCGGGCTCGGCGGGGAGGCGCCCACCGCTGGCCTCGTGCACGTCGGTCCCCCGGGCGCCGTTGAGGTCGTCGACGGCCCCGGAGTCGATCAGCGTCAGGCGGCCGTCGTGATTGGCAAATCTCATGTGAGTTCTCCTCGGTCTCGAGGTAGCGGCGGTGACGCCGGTCGCGGCTGATCCGTGGCTTTCACCGCGGCCGACGACGCCGGTACACGATCGATCCTACTATTATCGATCCTACCAGCGGCGCTGGCAATCACAAGCGCAGATACAGCCTCTTGTCGAAAACGGCTGCGCGCGGAAGGATTGCGTGCCTCCGGACGACGATATAGGATAGATTCAAGTACGATCACGACGATCGAGCACCGTAACCGGGTTCAGTTTCCGGACCGGGCTCGAGAAATCGGCTTCGCGTCGGTCGGTGACCCCAAGCCGCGGCTATGCCAGCCGAGGGCGTGCCAATACGAGGAGAGGAGCGAGCTGTGGAGATTCTGGCCATCGCCAGGCTGCGGGCGATCATGCGCGCGGCGTCCCTGCTGGTGCTGTTGACCGTGCTGGTGCTGTTGACCTCGCTGGCGAGTCATGTCAACTCCGCGGGGGCGCAGGTCGCCACCGGGAGACACGTCGAAGCCGCGGCGTCGATCGGGGCGAGCTCCTCTCCGCTCGTGGTGCAGACACGCGACGGAAGGCTGCGAGGGGCCATCGGCGATGGAGTCCGGGCGTTTCTGGGCGTCCCGTACGCGGCCCCTCCGATCGGGGCTCTCCGCTTTCGTGCGCCTCGTTCACACGCGCGCTGGGCGGGCCTGCGCAACGCCACCCGGTTCGGTCCTGCATGCCTGCAGTTCGAACCGATCCGCGGCGTCGGCGCGCAAAGTGAGAACTGCCTGTACCTGAACATCTGGGAGCCGAAGAGCGCCCGTCCCGGGTCGCGACTTCCGGTGCTCCTCTGGTACCACGGCGGCGGCCTGGCGTTCGGGTCCGGCGCGCAGTATCGCGGCCAGGCGCTTGCTCGGATGACGAACACCGTCGTGGTCACGATCAACTACCGCCTGGGCGCTCTGGGGTACCTCGCCCTGCCCCAGCTCGACGCCCAGAGCCGGAGTCTGGGCTCCGGCAACTACGGTCTGCTCGATCAGATCCAGGCCCTCAAGTGGGTCCGGGCCAATATTGCCGCGTTCGGTGGCGATCCCCGGCATGTGACGATCGCTGGCGAATCGGCCGGCGGGCTCTCGGTGTGCGCGGTGCTCGCGTCCCCCTTGGCCAGAGGCCTGTTCCAGCGGGCGATCATCGAGAGCTTCCCGTGCCAGAGCAACGAGCTCGCCGGGTCGCGAGCGAGCGTCGAGAAGACCAGTGCCCAGTTCGCCGCTGCCACGGGCTGCGCGGATCCGCAGACGGTTGTCGCCTGTCTGCGGCGCGCCACCCCGACCGCCTTGGTGCGCGCCGCGCTCACCGCCCCGGTGGCCGAGGTGACGGAGGGTACGGGCGTGCTGCCGCGGGCCCCCGGCGTCGCCATCGCGGTCGGAAGATGGAACCGGGTGCCGGTTCTGCTCGGCACCAACCGGCACGAGGGCAAGCTGTTCTCCATCCCTCCGTTTGCGCCCCCGGGCATCACCACCCAACTGACCGCCAGCCAGTTCGATGCCGTCATTCCCATCGCGTTCGGGGCGAAGGCCCCTCAGATCGAGGCGGCTTATCCTCTGTCTGCGTACAGGTCTCCGTGGTACGCGTTCGCCGAGCTCTTCGGCGATTCGGCGTTCTCCTGTCCAACGGCCACGACGGCCGACGCCCTCAGCCGGCGGGTTCGCACCTACCGCTACGAGTTCGACGATCCCAACTCGCCCGGGTCCAAGGGGCTCACGCCACCCGGCGTCGATATGGGTAACTCCCACACCGCCGAGCTGGATTACGTCTGGGACTACACCGCGGTGAGCAAGCCCCTTACCGCGACGCAGAGGGCGCTATCCAGAAAGATGATCCGCTATTGGGGCGCCTTTGTGCACGGCGGCGATCCGGCGGTGCCCAAGCAGACGGTCTGGCCGGTGTATAAGGCGGCCTCCCACAGGGTGCTATCCCTGCGTCCGACGGGAGACCGGGTAATCAGCGACTTTGATCAGGAGCATCACTGTGGCGTTTGGACTTCGTGAGGGTCGGGGGCCAGCACACTGGTCAGGCGGCGGAAACGAGGGTCGCTGACCAGTCGAAGATGATCTTGCTGAACAGCTGGGGGTCGTGGCCGTGCATGGAGTGGACCATCTCGGGAAGGTCGACTATCTCGAAGGGCTGAGCGGCGCCGGTCACCAGTTGGCGGGCGCGGTCGACCTGCTGGTCGGAGATGGCGCCCATGAGGCTTCCGGTGTCGGGATCGATGGTGCGAAAGTGATGGGTGAGCAGGATGGGCGCTTTCGCGCTCGCCAGCATGCGGGCGTGGTCACAGCCGGCGCTCGCGGTTCCGCTCCAGAAGGCGCGCGCCCACTCGGGGTCGTACTCCTTGATGTTCTGGGGAGGCTGGTTGGTCTGAGGCGGCTGGTTGGCGCCAGGCGCCGATTGCTCGGGCGGCGGTCCTCCGATCCCCATGCCCTGGAGTGCCATCAGCACGTGCCTGGGAAGCTCTTTCGGGACAGCGGCCTGGAGGCCCGCCCAATCGCCGATCGACCCCTGATCGCCCAGCCACTTGTTGAAGACGGCGAACATCGGACCGATCGACTGGCGGATCGACTGACCGCACTCCGGCGTGACCTCGGAGGAGAACAGCGGCGGATCCTCGCAGACGCTGCCGCGCACCTGGCCTGGCTTGGCGTAGGCCGACAGCCACGCCGTCAGCACGCCCCCCGACGAGTTGCCGCTGACGATCACCGGGCGTCCGATCGCCAGATCGATGAAGCGCACCAGGTCGTCGCCCATGTTGTCCAGCGTGTAGCGACCCGGCGTCTGGGTGGAGCGGCCCTGCCCGCGCAGATCGACGGCAAAGACCTGGAATCGCTCGGCCAGCAGCGCCATCGCCTCCTCATAGCTCCACCAAGATTGCGTCTGGGCGGGCACCAGCAGCAAGGCCGGCAGCTCCCGCGACCCAACGGTGGCGTAGTTCATGCGGATCTCGCCGAGGTCGACGAGCTGCTCCGGATACGCATGCGGGACGAAGATGTCGTCCCGGTCCTGGGCCTCGAGGGTTGTCATGTCTCTCCCCTTGATCGTTCAGGAAAAGGCGATCGTATATGATCGACCTTCCACCCTTGCTCGATCGGTCGGGTCCGAAGATGACCCGACGAAGCCGAACGCGAGCGAAGCAGCGGCACGCGGCTGTTGCAGGAACGATCGAACCTTGAAGATCATCGCCCTGGAAGAGCACTATCTCGACCCGGACATCGCTGTGGCCAGCGCGCCGGGTGCTCGCGCCTTGAGCCCGGATTTCTCGGCCGCCTACGACCCCGACCTAGGGGTCTCCTACTCGCCGTCCGCTGACGCGCTCAAGGACCTGGGCGAGATACGACTGCGCGACATGGACGCGGGCGGCGTCTCCATGCAGGTGCTGTCCTGCCTCTCCACCCAGCAAGCGCCTGCCAATGTCGCGGCCGACCTGGTCGCCAAAGCGAATGACAGGGCCGCGGCAGCAGTCCGCGAGTTTCCGGAGCGGTTTGCGGCCTTTGCGGCGCTGCCGACCGCCGTGCCCGATGCCGCCGCCGCGGAGCTTGATCGTTGCGTCACCGATCTGGGATTCATCGGCACGATGATCATGGGTAGAACCGACGGCGAGTTCCTGGACGCGCCCCGCTTTGACCCGATCCTGGCCAAGGCGGCCGCCCTCGACGTGCCGATCTATCTGCACCCTGCGGTTCCTCCTCGAGAGATCACGGAGTCCAGCTATGCGGGGGGCCTCGACCCGCTTGTCACCGCGCGCCTTCAGACGAGTGCCTGGGGATGGCATCAGGAGACGGCCGTGCACTTTCTGCATCTGGTCCTGTCCGGCGTGTTCGACCGCTACCCGAACCTCCAGATCATCCTTGGACACTGGGGCGAGATGGTCCCCTTCTACCTGGATCGCATCGGTGAGGCGCTCCCGCAGGCGATCACGAAGCTCGACCGCGGCTTCCTCGAGTACTTCCGCGACAACGTCTACATCACGCCCAGCGGAATGTTCAGCCAGGCGCAGCTGCAGTACTGCGTCGAGACCGTCGCCGTGGAGCGGATCCTCTTCTCGGTCGACTATCCGTTCATCGGCAACGAGGGCGCCTCGGGCTTTCTGCAGCAGGCGAACCTGTCCGAGGCGTCCAAGCGCAAGATCGCGCACGAGAACACAGAGCGACTTCTTCGTCTCTGATGCCGGCGTGGTCACTGGCTCGGGTTACTTGACAGCGGATCGAAGGGCTTCGCACGCGTTTCGTGCGGCATCTGAGGCGGACCTCGGATCTGTCACGGTACCCCGCGGGGAAATACCCGGGGCCACACAGGTCGTGATCGCCGGCGGCGGACCGGTCGGGCTGGCCGCGGCCGTCGAGCTCGGCCGCCGGGGGGTCCACTGTCTCGTGATCGAGCCCAGGGCCGAGGTATCGCGCGCTCGTCCGCGCTGCAAGACGATCAACGTCCGGTCGATGGAGCACCTCAGGCGGTGGGGCGTCGCCGGCCGCCTCCGCGAGCTTGCGCCGCTTCCGGTGACGTGGTCCCAGGACATCGTGTTCTGCACCGGCCTGACGGGCTACGAGCTGTCGCGCTTCACCGGAGTCCTGGGGCTCGTTGCCGACGGGGACCGCTTCCCCGAGCTCGGGCAGCAAGCACCGCAGTACGTGCTCGAGGAGCTCCTGCGCGAGGTCGTCGGCGAACTCGAACCGTGCTCGATGGTCACCGGCATGCGCGTGATCGGTGTCGAGCAGGACGAGCATGAGGCCCGCGTGCGGGTCTCGGATCCCTCGGGCGCACAGGCGATCGTGACCGCCGACTACGTCCTCGGCTGCGACGGCCCGAGCAGCGCTGTCCGCGCTGCGATCGGCTCGGAGTACGCCGGCGAGCACGCGTTGCGACCCAACTTCGGAATGGTGTTTCACGCCCCGGAGCTGTGGGCGCGCGTCCGGCACGGGCACGCAGTGCAGTACTGGATCGTCAACCCGGCGGCGCCGGCTCTGCTGGGGCCGATCGACCTTCATGGAACCTGGTGGGTCATCGCCTTCGGCGTCGACCGTCAAACCGGCGCCCGCGACGCCGCGAGGATAATCGAGCAGGTCGCAGGCGGGCCGACCGAGGCGACGATCCTGTCGACCGATCCTTGGACCGCGCACATGCAGCTCGTCGACAGCGCCCGGCGCGGGCGCGTGTTCCTAGCCGGGGACGCCGCCCATCTGAATCCGCCCTTCGGCGGGCACGGCCTGAACACCGGACTCGGCGATGCCGTCGATCTGGGATGGAAGCTCGCGGCGGTTCTCGATGGATGGGGCGGCCCGGGCCTGCTCGACAGCTACGAGCGCGAGCGCCGCCCGATCCAGATGCGGGTGATCGAAGCGGCGGCCGCCAACAACCGGATCCTGGCCCCCGATCTGCTCGCCGACGACATCGATTCGCCCGGCGAGCCCGGAGCGCTCGCCCGTCGCCGCGCCGACGCCAACATCCAGGCGACCAAGAAGGACGAATTTCACTCCCTGAGCCTCGTGCTCGACCTCGCCTACGAGAATTCCCCGATCGTCCAGGGAGACGAGGCTGCGCCGAATCCGATCGGCAGCGGCGGTGCCGAGCTCGCTGCGTGGCCGGGGGCGCGCCTGCCGCATGCCTGGCTGGCCGCCGGTCGCTCGCTCTACGACGAGCTGGGGGAAGGTATGAGCCTGCTGGCCCTAGCCGCTGGCCGAGAAGGCGAGATCGGAGTCATCGCGGACGCTGCCCGGGCCAAGCGGGTTCCCCTGCACGTCGCTCACCTGGAGGACCGCAACCTGTCAAGCAGGTATGGGGCCGATCTGGTGCTGGTCCGACCCGATCAGCATGTCGCCTGGCGGGCGGGCGATGCTCGGGGCGACCCCAGCGACTTGATCGACACCGTTCGCGGCGCCCGTCGTTTCTCTTGACTTCGAGTTTAGAAGCTGGGAAGCTCTCTGGAGCGACTGAGGCGAGCGCTAACACCGGAACCGTCGCGCTGGTCAAAAAGGAGAGAGCTACATGAAGATTCTCGCTGCCGTCGTTCGGGAGGCCGGGGGGCCGTTCGAGGTCGAGGAGCTCGAGCTGGCGGGCCCGCGCTCGGATGAGGTTCTCGTGCGGATCGCCACCAGCGGCGTCTGCCACGCCGACATCATCGCTCGTGACCAGGAGTTGCCGGTGCCGCTGCCGGTGGTCGCCGGACACGAGGGCGCGGGTGTGGTGGAGGCGGTCGGGGAGGGGGTGCAGGGGATCGCCGAGGGCGACCGTGTGATCCTCAGCTTCTCGGCGTGCTGGGGTTGTGAGCCTTGTCGCACCGGCAAGCCGGCGTACTGCCTGGAGTCCTTTCCCCGCAACTTCGGCGGCTCGCGCCCCGACGGCTCGATGGCCCTCTCCTCGTCCCGGGGGCCTGTGCACGGCCACTATTTCGGGCAGTCGAGCTTTGCCACGCACGCCGTGGTCCCGGCTCACAACGTCGTGGTCGTCTCCGGCGACGCGCCGCTGGAGCTCTACGCCCCGCTGGGCTGTGGAGTGCAGACGGGTGCGGGCGCGGTGATCAACAGCCTCCGGGTTCCGCCGGGCAGCGGCTTGGCGGTCTTCGGCGCCGGCTCGGTCGGGCTGAGCGCGGTTATGGCCGCCCGGGCGACCGGGGTGACGCAGATCATCGCCGTCGACGTCGTTTCCGAACGCCTGGCGCTGGCCACGGCGCTCGGTGCCACCGACACGATCGACGCCGGCGTCACCGCTGACCTTCCGGGTGCCGTACGCGAGTTCACGGCAGGTGCAGGCATCCCCTTTGCGATCGACACCTCGGGGCGCGCTCAGACCATCCGCCAGGCCTTCGATGCCCTCACTGTGACGGGCACCCTGGGGCTGATCGCGCCAGGACCTGGCGGCAACGAGGTGACCTTTGGGTTGCTTGATCTGATCTTGGGCCGGACCGTGCGGGGGATCCAGCAGGGCGACAGCGTGCCCAGCGTGTTCATCCCCCGCCTCATCGACATGCACCGCGCAGGCGTCCTGCCGCTGGAGAAGATCATCACCCACTTCCCCTTCGCGCAGATCAACGAGGCTGCCGAGGCGACCCACGGCGGCGACGTGGTCAAGCCGGTACTGATGATGGACGGCGCCGCATGAACCAGAACACCGAGCCGACGCGAGGAGAGGGTCGTGGTTGAACCGGCCCCGGCTGTGGAAGGCGCCGCTGCCTACACCTTCATAAACGTCCCACGACCGCGAGCGCAGACGGAATGAAGCCATCGCAAAGCGCCAGACCATGCAGGGACCCGACCCGAGACGGGTAGTAACCGGCGGGCGCGTGGTCTGGCAGAGCGCTAGCTGTCTCACCACACATCGCTGACAGATACGAGCACCGGCAGCCGAGTCAATCTGCTGGCGGTGAACTCACAGCCCTGGCAACCATGCCCGGAGCCGCTTGGTGGGCGTAGTGCTCCTGACCAGCCTCGTCGGGACGCTCTCAGCGCATCGGATCGCAATGTTCGCCGACACGACGACGTAAGCTCGCCTCGTACGGAATCCTCACGAGCCCGCGAGGACCAATCCGTCCAGGGTCTTCATCGTCGCGGCATCGAGCTGCACGTCGGCGGCGGCAACGTTTTCGGTGAGATGCTCCACGCTTGCGGTGCCGGGAATGAGCAGCATGTTGGGCGCGTGCGCGAGCAGCCACGCCAGCCCAATCTGGGCCGGGGTGGCGTCGTGAGCGGCTGCCGCCGAGGTGACGGCGGGATGCTCGGTGACGCTCGCTACGTGCGGGAATGCTGAGCCGAGAGGGAAGAAGGGGACCCAGGCGATGTCGTGCTCGAGGCAAAGCTCCAGAAGCGGCTCGTCGGAGCGATCCCGGACGCTGTAGGCGTTTTGGACGCAGGCGATGCCGGTGGGCAATGCCTGGCGCAGTTGCTCGAGGGTGACGTTGCTCAAGCCGATCGCGCCGATCTTGCCCTCGTCGCGCAAAGCCGCCATCTCCGCCAGCTGGCTGTCGAGGTCGACGCTCTGATCGCCGTCTGCCTGAATAGCTGAACCGGAGGAGCCGTCCATCCGGCGCAGGTTGACCGCGTCGATCTGCTCAACGGCGAGGGTGCGGAGGTTGGCTTCGACCTCGGCTCGGAGCTGCTCGGGGCGCTGAGCGGCCCGCATGCCGTGTTCGTCTCGTTCGGCCCCGACCTTGCTGATCAGCACCAGGTTTTCGGGATAGGGGTGAAGAGCGTCGCGGATCAAGCTGTTGGCGAGCCCAACTCCGTAGAACTGAGCGGTGTCGATGTGATTGACGTCCAGCTCGAGTGCGTGACGCAGTACGGCCAGAGCGGTCTCTCGAGCCGGAGCGGGACGCTGCCCCGGCCCGCCCAGCTGCATGGCCCCGAAGCCGATGCGGGCCACGGGGTGGCCGGCGACGGGGAAGGTGCCGCCCGGGGAAGTGTCGTTCGTGTCGCTCATGGGATGGGCACTCAGAGGGCGATGCGCCGGTCGTTGAGGCGCGCCGGCGGAAACTCTCCTGCGTAGCTGCGACGGGCGAGCTCCTGGGCATCGACGCCGGCCTTTCGCTCTGAGATCAGCGCCTCGGGATCGACGCCAGGTCCGAACGGGTCCTCGGCGAAGGCATCGCCGGTCATGAACCGGACCGACTCGCGCCAGTCGGCGAAGTTGTCGACCTGCAGCTCGACGCTGTTGCCGTCGGGATCGGAGTAATAGAAAGACGTCGTCGGACCGTGGTTGACGGTGCGGTGGGGCAGCTGGCCGGCGTCACGAAGCCGGCGTAGACGGCCAGCAGATCATCGAGCGTGGCGTATTCCCACGCGGTGTGATGCAGCCCCGCGTGCTCGAGCTTGTCGGGATCGTCGGTCAGCTTCGGCGTGCTCAGCAGCGCGACCCGGTGGTTGGCCTCGTCGTTGGTCAGCCACGCGGCGCTGGAGCCACGATGACTGATGATGAGACCGAGCGTGCTCGAATACCACCGGACCATCTCGGCCAGCCGATTCGTCTGGAGCTGGACGTGATGGAGCATCGGACGCGGGACGGCAGCCTGGCCCCGGTCGCGCTCGTCCTCGAGCGTCGGAGGCTCTCGGCGGGAGAGCTGTTGGGTGACGGTTTGCATGGCGGCGGATGCTAGGACATTCTTGACTCGGGGTCAAGGTAGTCTGGGCGAATGAGTGCTCGGCGACACGTGCGCTTCGCCAGCGCTCCCCTGATCGAGAGAGAGAGTCGCCTCATGCCCGCTACGTCGCCACCGACCAAGGTCTCGGCCGTCTCTCTGGCGAGTCCGTCGACATCATCGATACCACGGCGGCCGGGGTGGATGAACTTCTGCTCGCCGGAGCGAGTCCGGAGCAGCTTGCGGCTCTGCCCGCGTTGAGTACGGTCGCCGTCGCGGAAGTTGCGCTGGCCGCGCCGGTGAGACGACTGACGAAGCTGTGGCCGTCGGCTTTGCCTACGCCGAGCACTCCGCGGAAGTGGGCCACGAGCAGGACCCCGATGAGGATCCGATCATGTTCCTCAAGGCAACGACATCGATCAGCGGCCCGAACGATGACATCCAGCTGCCGGGTCTCTGTCCCGACAAGGTCGACTACGAGGGCGAGATCGCGGTCGTCATCGGCCGTCGGGCCGGCAACCTCGATGCGCCGAGTGCCTGGGGCCACATCTTCGGCTTGACCGCTGCCAACGACGTGAGCGCCCGTGACGTGCAGCGAGGCCTCTACAACGGCGGCAATTCCGACCCATCCAAGGCCAGGAGCTTTGACACCTTCACCCCCTCGGCCCGTGCCTAACCACGACCGACGAATATCAGGACTCCAATGACATCGAGCTCACAACCATGTCAACGGAGAGCGCCGTCAGCACGCGCGCTCGAGCATGCTCCGAACGACGTCGCCAAGGTCGTCGCCTCTGCCAGCCGCTTCACCACGCTGGAGCCGGGCGATGTCATCCTCACCGGAACTCCGGCTGGGGTGGGGCATCCGTCCGGTCGCTTCCTGGTCGCCGGAGACACCGTTCGCGTCGAGGTCGAGGGCGTCGGAGCTGTCGAGAACACCATCAGCGGGGCGTGATCGCGCTGCCGAGAGCTTGACAAAGCCTTTAGCGCTCTGGCGTACTGCTGACCAGATCGAGCCTGTCGAGGAGGGTTCTGATGAGGTCGGTCGCGGTCCGACTGCGCATCCCAGGCACGTTCGCTCCCTCGAAGAGCGTCACCACGAGCTCGATCAGGTCCTTGTCCTGTTCAGCCTCATAGCCGTGATAGCTCAGCCCGAGCGCGACTATCTCGCGAATCCAGTCCAGCAGCCGCTCGTGGACGGTGGCGACGGACTCGGAATCGAGCATCCGATCGTGGATCGTCATGTGCAGCTGCCGATAGGGCCGAAGATCGATCAACCCCTTGATGAGGCGGTCGAACGGGTCCTCGGGGCCACTCTTGAGCCGTTCGATCTCCCTGTCCAGAACTCGTGTCCACACCGCCGCAAGCAGGTGATCCTTGGTCGGGAAGTACCAGTAGACCGCAGCGTTCGCGACGCCCAGCGAGGCTGCGATGTCTGACATCGGAGTGTTGTTGAAACCGCGACCGACGAACAGCTCGCTGGCTGCGGTCACCACCTCGTTGACGCGCTCATCCCGAGGGGTTTGTCTTCGGTTGCGGGGCATCCCGCTTGGAGCATAGGGAGACATCGAGACGAACCCGCGTTGTTGCAGATCGCGTCGCCTGAACGCCCTGCTGGCAATGGCTCCGAATTGATTGCCAGGGCACGTCCGCGGCGGCCACGATCGCGGGCACTACAGGGGTCATTGGACCTGCGCCGACCGGCGACTCTGGGCCCCGGTCAAGGACGACACATAGGTTGCGCAGCGCCGCAGACCGCAGCGATGAAGCACGGACGCAGACAGGGTCAGGCGACCGTGAGCCGAGGCTTCCACGGCGCCTGCCCCGATCGATAGCGTGAAGCTGTGCGGAGCTGCAGCCGCCTCGAGGACGAACGCGTCCGCAGCAACCTGAACGGGGCTTGCCCCGATCAGCCGACGACTTCAGGCCTCGATGCGAATGACAGGTTGATAGAAGCCTCGGTGCGGTGTCAATTGTCCACGCAGATCAGACAGCAGCCGTTGCAACTCGGCCGTGGCACGAGAACGCGGGCGTTATCGAGGATCGTCGCCGGCTCCAGCCGTGTAACCCTTTGGGGCGTTATCAGGGCGGTGTTGTTACCAGGTGTCATGAACCTTGGTGGTGTCGTGTATGGAGGGCGTGAGGTCCCTCGCCTCCTCGATCCCGGGCAGTGCAACCGGCCCCGGTGATTACGGCGAACCGGTTCCTCGGTCACGTCAAATCAGCGGCGTTATGTTCTCCTCGTACGGTATGCCGACCAGCGCCTTCCCGTAGACCTCCTGGTTGACGAGCGGATCGGCAACCGCGTGGCGAGCAGCAGTGTTGGAGTCCCGCCAGATCTGCTGCATCGGACTGACATCGGCGAAGCTGGAAGCGCCATGAGCTGACAGCAGCGCGTCGATGGCTCGGGTGATGCAGGTGATTGCGTAGGCGGCGTCCTGACGAGCCCTTGCCCGCGCCAGATAAGGCATCTTGTCGCCGCGGGCGGCGAAGCCGTCGATGTCGTCTGCCGCCCGGTACGCGTGCAGATGAGCGCTGTCGATGAGCGTGGCGGCCTGGGCGACCTGAAGCTGGAATGCCGTGGAGTCGACCTGGCGCTCGAACTTTGTGTAGGTGATCCCTCGTCTGGGGGCCTTCTCGAGCACGAAACGCAGCGCGGCTCGGCCGAGCCCGAGCTGCGGCCCGACCAGCAAGAGCGTGAGCAACGGGATGAACGCGGATCGGTACAGCGCCTCGTCACCGTGCTCGGTTCGATATCCGGTGTCCAGCGCCGCAGTCATCGGGAGCAGGCGATGCTCGGGAACGAACACCTTGTCGGCCACCAGCGTGTTGCTCCCCGTTCCCTTCATCCCGGTGACAAACCAGGTTTCCTCGATCGAGAGCTCGCTCATGGGCACGAACGCAAGCGTTTGGTCGATGGGCCGGCCGTCCTCGTCGACGGCGATCATCCCCACGAGCGCCCAGGTGGCATGCCAGCTCCCGGAGGCCCACGGCCAGCGGCCGCTCAAGCTGTAGCCGCCCTCGACCTTGCGCACGTCGGGGGACGCGTTGAACACGCCGGCCACTCTGGCCTGCGGGTCAGTGCCGAAGATGTCCTGCTGGGCCTCGTCGGCGAGGAGGCCGGCGAGCCAGTTGCAGCCGTTGATCAGCGCGACGACCCAGCCGGTCGAGCCGCATGACTCGGCGATGGCCGCCGAGACCTCCAGCTTGGCCCGCATCGTCATCTCGTAGCCGCCGAGGCGACGCGGCACGGTAACCTTGAAGGCTCCGGCCGCGGTGAGTGCGTCGATGTTCGCTTGGGCGACTCGCCGATCGTCGTTGGTCGTCTTCACGTTCGCTTCGAGGATCGGCCTCAGGTTCTCGATCCGCGCGAGCAGCTCGTCGAGAGTGGGAACCTCCACCGGAGTTTGGGTAGTCATCGATCGGCTTCCATGGTTGGGGTGCGGAACTGCTCGGCGAACCGGACAAATGCGTCGTCCGGAGCCTGGCCGTCAGGCAGGTCGAGCCGGGTGTAGAACGCCCCGATCCCATCTCGAGGGCGCACTCAGCCATGAACGGCCGGTCGGGCAGGATGTTCGCCAGGGCGTACGGTGACTGAAGGCGGTGCAGCTGCGTGACCTGAGCGAGCATCGACCAGATTCTCAGGCTCGCTCGATCGTCTGCGTCCAGCAGCGCTTCTCGGAAGGCGGACGTCACGCCGGCCTCCAGCAGATTTCGGGGCGCGCGATCCAACTTGAGCGTCCCATCTTCCTGGGAGGACGACAGCCCCGTGCAGCCACCCGCGTCCCTCAATCCTGGCATCGTGGCGATCGTACATCAACCATAATCGATTCGCAACGCTTGTGCGCGGCCAAACGCCTAACTTAATCTATGATAGTTCATAGAGAAAGACTTGACTACGAGACAAGAAGACATTACAGTCCAGGCGGTCCCAAGCGCTCGACGACTGCGCGGCGTGAGAGACAACCGGCGGACCGTCCGTTGCGGAAAGCTCGCAAGTGACGATCGCGCCTCATGGGGAGGGGCCGCCCTCGCGGACGCTTTCCCTACACGAAACGGAGGAGAGAATGGCGAGCACAGAGTCGATGCCGTCGATCGAGCTCTATTGGTCCCCGGGCTCGTGTGCCAGGGTGCCATTCGTCGCTCTGGAGGAAGCGGGCGCCGAGTTTGAGTTGCACGTGCTCAATCGATACGTCGGTGAGCATCAGGCCGCTGAGTACCGCGCGGTCAATCCGAAGGAGAAGGTTCCGGCCCTGGTCCTCGACGGCTGGGCGATCACGGAGAACCCCGTGATCCAGACCGTGATCGCGCGGACGTTCCCCGAGGCCCGGCTGCTGCCGACGGGCGACGAGCGGACGGTCACCGAGGCGCTGTCGATGATGGCGTGGTTTGCCAGCGGGCTCCAGCCCGCGGTCGCCCGCCAGCGCTTTCCGGGAGTCTTCTCGGATGACGAGGCGAGCCTGGATCGGATTCGGGTCTTCGCCCGCAGAGAGCTGGAGAAGGCCTTCGCGATCCTCGAAGGCCGGCTCAGCGACCGCGAGTGGCTCTTCGGTGACTGGTCGATCATCGACGCCTACATGCTCTGGATGTGGTTTCGTGCCGTCGGCTCGGGCATGGAGCCGGGACCGTTTCCGAGGTGCGCCGACCACGCCTTGCGCACGGAGGCGCGACCGAGCGTGGCCAAGGTACTCGACCGCGAGGAGGAGGAATTCGCACGCTTTGAGGAGAGCGGCACGGTTCCGCCGAGCGTCCCGCCGTTCCAAGTGGGACGCACGCCAATCGGCGTGGCGTCCAGGGCCGCAACATGACTGAGCGCGAGCGCAAAGTGCCGCTCGCGCGCTGCCCGCCATGACCACAGTCATCGCCTTTGACGTCAACGAGACCCTGCTCGATCTGGGCGCTCTGGATGCTCCGTTCGAGGAGCTGCTGGGCGCCGCGGGTCTGCGCGCGCAATGGTTCGCGCAGATGCTGCAGCTCTCGTTCGTCGGTGGGCTGACCGGCGAGTACGTCGACTTCAGCACGGCCCAGCGGGCGGCGCTGCACATGCTCGCCGAGCGCCAGGGAAAGTCGGTGAGCGACGAGCAGGCGCAGGCGATGGTCGATCGCATGAGCTCGCTTCCGCCCCACCCCGAGGTCGCCGATGCGCTGGCGCGCCTGCGCGCCCAGACGCCGTTGAAGGTCGTCGCCCTCACCAACTCCGTCGAGGCAGTCGCCGAGGCGCAGCTGCGCAACGCCGGAATCCATGACCACTTCGATCGAGTGATCTCCGCCGACAGCGTCCGCGCGCTCAAGCCGGCGCCCGCGCCCTACCGGGCGGTGGCCGAGGCCTGCGCGGTCGAGATCGACCAGGTTCGGCTCGTGGCCGCGCACGCGTGGGACATCTCCGGGGCGCTGGCGGCCGGCGCCAAAGCGGCGTTCGTGGCTCGTCCCGGCATGGTTCTGAGCCCGCTCGGGCCCCAGCCCGACATCGTGGCCGCAGACATCGCCGCGGTGGTAGAGGAGATCGTCGGTCGCGACGTTCCCTGAGCGCTGGCGGCTGGCGTCGAGCACTCCGACGATCACGCTCAAGGACTGGGGTTACTTGTCGGACAGCCTCGAGGCGACCGGGCCCTCGAGCGACCAGGGCACCCCCGCCATGCTTGACGCGCGAAGTAGCGTGGGCCAAGGGATGGAGGTCAGCGAGCTCGCACCGGAGGCCGGTCAGCACGGCGGCGCGATGCACACCGAGCTCAAGCTCGTCGACGCGGCGGCGTTCTCGGTCGGGCTGATCGGGCCCGTGGGAGCGATCGCGCTGCTGGGGACCGGGGCCGCCCCGATCATCGGCCGCGCGGTGACGCTGTCTTTCGTGTTTGCCGTGATCGGCGTCGCGCTCGTGGCGTTCTGCTTCATCAAGCTCTCGCAGAACATCGCGCACACCGGCTCGGTGTACGCGCTGTGTGGCGTCACCCTCGGCCCGCGAGCCGGCTTCTTCGCGGGCTGGGCCCTGATGGGCGGCTACATCGCCATCGGCTGCGGCTCGACGATCGAGATCGGGCTGTTCGCCGGGCAGTTCCTGCACGGCACCGGGATCCTGACCACACACCAGTGGTGGTGGATAGCGCTCGTCGGCCTGGCCGGCGTGTGCGCGCTCGCCTTCAACGAGATCCAGCTCATCACCCGGTCGCTGCTGGCCTCCGAGGTAGCCGGGGCGGTCCTGGTGACCGTGCTCAGCCTGGTCGTCCTGGCGACCGTGATCTTCAGCCACGGCCCGGGCGGGCAGACGTTCACCGGGAACTTCCTGGTTCCGCCCTCGGGAAGCGGCATCGGGAAGATCGCCCACGCCGCCGTCTACGCGTTTTTGGCGTTTGCCGGATTCGAGGGCGCCGCCGCGCTGGGCGAGGAGACCTCTTCGCCGAAGACCGAGATCCCGCGCGCGATCAAGGTCGCGGTGGTCGTGGTGGGCAGCTTCTACCTGCTGACCGCGGCGTCGCAGTCGCTCGGCTACGGGGCGACCGCGGCCGGCGCCAAGGCCTATGCCGCCGGTCTGCCGTTCACCGACCTCGGCAGCGGATACATCGGCAAGTGGTACGCCGACGTGCTCAACCTCATGGCCACGATCAGCCTGTTCGCGATCACGCTGGGGGTGGCCAGCGGAGGCGCCCGGATCATGTTCGCCCAGGCACGCGACGCGACCGGCAAGAAGACCGGGCTCGCCGGGCTCTCCAAGCACGGAGCCCCCGCCGCGGCCCTGGGCGTCGTCTTCATCATCATCTTCTTCAACATCGTCGGCCAGCAGCTGGCGGGGACGACCGTCAACGCGACCTTCTACGCGCTTCAGATCGGCACCGTGATCCTGCTCGTCGCCTACGTGCTGGTGACGGCGGGCACGATCCGCTACCTGTTCTTCACGGGCGAAGCCAAGGCGCCGCGGTGGCAGATCGTGATCCCGGCCCTGGGTGGGGCGTTCGTGATCTACACGATCATCCGCAAGGTGTTCGTGGGGCAGGTGGGGACCTACGCGCACCTGCCCTACATCGAACTCGGCTGGTTGCTCCTCGGGCTGGGTGTCGTCTGCGTGGCCCCGGGGCTGGCCGGCAGGGTCAAAGTGGGTCTCGCGGCGTCCGAAGCGGCGTGACCCGCGTCGCCTGTCAACAGCTCGCGCCCACGCTCGGCGATCTCGAGGCCAATCGGACGCTGACCAGGGACGCGATCGGCCAGGCCGTGGGGGCCGGCGCCGACGTGGTCGTGCTTCCCGAGCTGGTCACCTCGGGCTACATGTTCGAGGCGCCCGAGGAGGCAGCTGCCGCCGCGATCGCCCGTGATCACGACCTGCTGCGGGAATGGGCGAGCGAGGCGGCGCGGACCGGCATCGTCCTCGTCGGCGGGTTCTGCGAGCGCGGCGACGACGGCGCGATCTACAACAGCGCCGCCGCGTTCGATTCCGGTGGTCTGCGCGCCGTGTATCGCAAGCTGCACCTGTGGGACCGTGAGAAGCTCGTCTTCACTCCCGGCTCAGATCCGCCGCCGGTGATCGACACCCCGGTCGGGCGGATCGCCGTGCTGATCTGCTACGACCTCGAGTTCCCCGAGCTCACCCGGTCGGTCGCCCTGGCCGGAGCGCAGCTCCTGGTCGTGCCGACCAACTGGCCGCTGGTGGCGCGTCCGCTGGGCGAGCGTCCCCCCGAGGTGGTGATCGCCATGGCGACCGCACGCGTGAACCGCATGGCGGTCGCGTGCGCGGACCGGGTGGGCACCGAGCGCGGCCAGGAGTGGACGGGCGGAGCGACGATCGTCGGCGTCGACGGCTGGGTGGCGGCCGAGACGCGCGAGCCCGGGTTGCTGATCGCCGACGTCGACCTCGAGCCCGCGCTGGACAAGCGGCTCACCGAGCACGCCGACGCGTTTGGCGACCGCCGTCCGGCGCTCTACTCTCCGATTACTGTCGACGATCCCCACTACTAGAACCGGAGGGCCTCATGCTGGGCACAATCGTCGGTCTCATCATCATCGGCTTCTTTGCCGGCCTCATCGCTCGGGCGCTGGTTCCGGGCAGGCAGAAGCTGACCATCCCGCAGACCATCCTGCTGGGCGTGGTCGGCTCGTTCATCGGCGGGTTCCTGGGCCGGCTCCTGTTCCACCACGGCGCCGGCTTCGTCCAGACCTCCAGCTGGGTGGGCTCGATCATCGGCTCGATCATCGCCCTGCTGATCTACATGCAGATCGAGGCACGACGCGTCTGAACGGTCGGCAGATCGTCGGTGCCGGGTCGACGCCGGAGCCCGTCTACCTGAAGTCACCCTCGTCGAAACCCGTATCGAGTCCTGACCCGGCGGTCGCGCACCGGGTCTCAGAGATGCTGCTGCGCATCGAGCGCGACGGAGCCGATGCCGTGCGCGCCTACTCGCGGGAGCTGGATGGCTGGGACCCGCCGAGCTTCGAGGTCGGCGCCGATCAGATCGCGCACGCCTCCGCCTCGCTTCCCGGCTCCCTGAAGCAGAGCATCGCCTTCGCCCAAGCGCAGATCCGCAACTTCGCCCAGCTCCAGCGCGCGGCGCTGAGCGACTTCGAGGCAGAGACGCTGCCCGGCGTGTTCCTCGGTCAGCGTCAGGTGCCGGTGGAATCGGTCGGGTCCTACTGCCCCTCGGGTCGGGTGCCGATGCTGGCCTGCGCGTTCATGACCGTGCTCGTGCCCAAGGTCGCGGGGGTGACGGAGGTGATCGCGTGCACGCCCCCGCGTGACTGAGCGGTTCATGCCCCGACGTTGCACGCCATCGCCACCTCGGGGGCCGATCGCGTCTACGCGCTGGGTGGGGTGCAGGCGCTGGCCGCGATGGCCTTCGGGATCGAGGGCATCGGCCCCGCGGACATGATCGTCGGACCCGGCAACGCGTTCGTGGCCGAAGCCAAGCGCCAGCTGTTCGGACGGGTCGGGATCGATCTGCTCGCCGGACCCTCCGAGGTCGCGGTGATCGCCGACCAGGCCGCCGACCCGGAGCTCGTGGCGGCGGACCTGCTCGCCCAGGCCGAGCACGGACCATCGTCGCCCGCGGTCCTGATCACGACCTCGGAGGCGCTGGGGCGCGCGGTGATACAAGAGGTCGACCGCCAGTTGGAGGCTCTCGCCCGAAACGGTGCGGATGACACATCCCGGCGCGCCTGGACCGACCACGGGGTCGTGATGCTGGCGGGCGATCGCGAGCACGCGGTGGCCCTGTCTAACGAGGTGGCCACCGAGCACCTGGAGGTTCAGACCACCGACGACGAGTGGTACTTCAGGCGGCTTCGCAACTACGGGTCGATCTTCCTGGGCAGCCGGGCGACGGTCGCGTTCTCGGACAAGGCGATCGGCACCAACCACACGCTGCCCACGGGCCGGGCGGCTCGCTACTCGGGCGGCCTGTCGGTCGCGAAGTTCCTCAAGACGCTCACCTACCAGCGGATCGACAGCGACGAGGGGGTGCGCGCCGTCGCGCCCCACGTCGCGGAGATCGCCCGAGCGGATCTGATGCCCGCCCACGAGGCGAGCGTCACCAAGCGCCTGGACCGCGTGAGCTGAGCCGGCTCGACCGAGACCGCTGCCCTCGGTCGCACCCCGAAGGTATGAAAGCCAAGCCTTGACCGCTAGGTTCTCCCCTGTGGCCGAGCTCAGCGCGATCTTGGAGCGCCTGTCCGAGCAGCTCGGACCCGTGGCCGGGGTGCCGGTGGCGCTCGATGGCGGGATCACGAATCGCAACTTCCGCGTGTGCCTGGGCGACCACGATTGCGTGGTGCGCCTGCCCGGCAAGGACACGGAGCTGCTGGGCATCGACCGCGAGGCCGAGCGCCGAGCCGGCCGCCGGGCCGCGCAGCTGGGGATCGCGCCCGCCGTGCTCGCCGCCGGCGAGGACTGCCTGGTCACCGAGTACCTGATCGGCGCCCCGATCGACGGCGACCGCCTGCGCGCCGCTCCCGAGTCCGCCGCCCGCGCCCTGCGCGGCTTTCACGACTGCGGCCTCGACCTCCCGGTCCGTTTCTGGGTCCCGGACCTGCTCGAGCGCTATGCCGAGATCGTGGTGCAGCGCGGTGGCGAGCTTCCGCCTGACTACGCGCTCGCTCGAAGCCTGGTCACGCAGATCGCCTCGGTGCTGCCGCTCGATGACCCCGTGCCCTGCCACGACGATCTCCTGCCCGGCAATCTCCTGGACGCCGACCCCGACCCCGAGGCCGACGCCGACGCCGACGTCGATGCCGGCCGGGTGATCCTGGTCGACTGGGAGTACGCGGGGATGGGCCATCGGATGTTCGACCTCGGCAACCTCGCGGTCAACAACGAGTTCGACGGCGGCGCGCAAGAGCGTCTCCTGACCGCCTACTACGGCGAGCCTCCGACCGCGGGGCGGCGCGCCTCGCTGCACCTCATGAAGCTCGTCTCAGATGCCCGGGAAGCCGCCTGGGGCGTCGTGCAGGGTGCCATCTCAGACCTCGAGTTCGACTTCGCCGGCTACGGCGCCAGGCACTTTCACCGCCTGCGCGCCGGCGCCGCGGACCCCCGCCTGAAGGAGTGGCTGCATGCCGCGACCCCGTGAGCTTCCCGACCGGGCGCGAGTGGTGATCATCGGAGGCGGGGTGGGTGGCGCCTCGATCGCCTACCACCTGGCGGCCCTGGGGGAGAGCGGTGTGGTGCTCCTGGAGCGCAACGAGCTGACCAGCGGCTCGACGTTTCACTCCGCCGGCTTGGTCGGCCAGCTGCGCGGCAGCGTGCCGCTGACCCAGATGATGATGGACTCGGTGGCGCTCTACCGCCAGCTGGACTGCGGCTGGGTGGAGTGCGGCGGCCTGCGCCTGGCCTGCAGCCAGGAGCGCGAGCAGGAGGTGATGCGCCAGGTCGCCTGGTCAAAGACGTTCGGGCTGGCGCTGGAGCTGCTGTCGCCCAGCGAGGCCCGGGAGCTCTTTCCGCTGATGGTCGCCGACGACGTGCGCTGCGCCTCCTACCTGCCCACCGACGGCTACCTGGACCCTTCGCAGCTCACCAGCGCGCTCGTCGAGGGCGCGCGTCAGGACGGGGCCCGCATCTACACGCACACGCGCGTGAACGAGATCCTGGTCGACGACGGACGGGTGCGCGGCGTGAGGACCCAGTGGGGCGACATCGAGGCCGAGATCGTAGTCAACGCGGGCGGCATGTTCGCGGCCGAGCTGGGACGGATGGCGGGGATCCGTGTCCCCGTGGTCCCGTTCGCCCACGAGTACCTGGTGACCCAGCCGTTTCGTGAGCGCGCCGACGGCGAGCACCTGCCCACCCTGCGCGACCCCGACCTGCTCATCTACTTCCGGGAGGAGGGGGGCGGTCTGGTCATGGGCGGCTACGAGCGACACTCGGCGCCGTGGGCGCTCGACGAGCACCAGCTCGACCGCATCCCGGAGGATTTCAACGGCCGCCTGCTGGAGGAGGACTGGCCGCGCTTTGAGGAGATCGCCCGCAACTCCGCCCGGCGCGTGCCCGCGATGGAGGAGGTCAAGGTCACCCGGCTGATCAACGGACCCGAGGCGTTCACGCCTGACAACGAGTTCTGCCTGGGAGAGAGCGAGGTGCGCGGGCTGTTCGTGGCCGCCGGCTTCTGCGCCCACGGGCTGGCCGGGGCGGGTGGGATGGGCAGGCTGATGGCCGAGTGGATCCTCGAGGGCGAGCCGTCCCGGGATGTCTGGGAGATGGACATCCGCCGCTTCGGTTCGCAGTACCGCTCGCCGCGCTACACGCTCGCGCGCGCCCGCGAGGTCTATGAGACCTACTACGACATCCGCTACCCGGGCCACGAGCGCCAGGCCGGTCGCCCGCTGCGGATCTCCTCGGCCTACGCCTGGCACCGAGAGCACGGAGCCGCCTTCGGCGAGAAATCGGGCTGGGAGCGCGTCAACTGGTATGAGGCCAACGCCGCCGCCGGCGACGAGCGGCTGCGACCGCGCGGCTGGGCGGGCAGGCACTGGTCGGCGGCGATTGGGGCCGAGGCGCTGGCCACCCGCGAGACCGCCGGCCTGTTCGACGAGTCCTCGTTCGCAAAGCTCGAGGTCAGCGGTCCGGGCGCGCCGGCGCTGATGGAGCGCCTGTGCGACAACCAGCTCGCCGGCGACGTGGGCAGGATCACCTACACCCAGATGCTCAACCGGCGAGGCGGGATCGAGTGCGACTTCACGGTCACCCGGCTGGGCGCCGACACCTTCTCGATCGTCACCGGAACCGCGTTCGGCAACCACGACGCCGGCTGGATCCGCCGCCACCTGCCCGGCGACGGCTCGGTGACGGTCATCGACGTGACCTCGCGCTGGGCCTGCTTTGCCCTGTGGGGGCCCCGCGCCCCCAGGATCCTGGCACCGCTGACGGCCGACCCGCTGGACTTCGGCTACATGCGGATGCGCGAGCTCGCCGTCGGCGACGTTCCGGTCCGGGCGCTGCGGGTGACCTTTGTGGGCGAGCTGGGCTGGGAGCTCTACTGCCCGGCCGAGTACGGCGCCGGGCTGTGGCGCACGCTGTGGGAGGCGGGCCGGCCCCACGGGCTGGTGGCCGGCGGCTACCGGGCGATCGACGCGCTCCGGCTCGAGAAGGGCTATCGGGTGTGGGGCTCCGACATCACGCCTGATCAGACTCCGTTGGAGGCGGGGCTGGACTTCGCGGTCCGCGACGAGCGGACGTTTCTCGGCGCCCAGGCCTTGCGCGAGCCCGAGCGCCGGCTGCGCTGCCTTGTGCTCTCAGATCGCCGGACGGTAGCGCTGGGCAATGAGCCCGTGCGGGTGGGGGACAAGATCGGCGGCCGGGTGACCAGCGGCGGCTACGGCTACTCGGTAGATCGCTCTATTGCCTACGCCTACCTGGGAGCCGAGGTCGCGATCGGCACGGAGGTCGAGGTCGACATCTTCGGCCGCTGGGTCTCGGCCGAGGTGACCGCCGAGCCGCTGCTGGATCCAGAGGGCGCCCGTCTGCACCTCCCTGCCGCGGCCTGACCGGCTTGCCGCCGAACCTGGGGCCGGGACATTGGATTCATCACTTGACACACAGATCTGTTTGCTGCTCCCTCCTCGCCTCCACCGCCTAATCCCACGGCACGAGTCATCTAGCCGATGAGCGACTGCGCGCCTAAGTCCCCGTTCGGAATCGGGCGCGCCGGGTCCCTGCGGGGTAGAGGAAGTTGCACGCGCGTAAGGGCTGATCGCGGAACGAGGGAGACCACCTAGGATGTGCCAGGATTCCTCGAACCGACCGTTCGAGCTCCTCGCGTCAAGTCCCGACAGCCGCGACCATCTCCATGCCAACCAGCGACCCAGGAACAGCGGACGACGGCGACGGTCTGCATGCGTTTGGGCACCCGTGAGTTTGCCGACTGCCCCCAGACGGACTCACGACACCGGCATGCCGGTCGATGCCGCTGTCTTTGCAACGGGTGGGGGATCTATGGTCGGCGTGGAAACCCAGGTCTTGGAGCTCGACCAGCTCGAGCGCAGTTGGACTCTCGCCGGTGCCGGCCGCGTGCCTTTCGGCTCCCACGATGCGCCGAGACGGGCATCGCGGTACGGCTGATGAAGATCGTCGCCGTCGAAGAGCACATGTTCCCGCGGGATGTGGCTGCCGCGGCAGGGCTGGATCTCGGGCCACGAGCTGGGCGCAGAGCAGACGCGCTCGACGAGCTGGGCGCGGAGCGGCTTCGCATCATGGATGAGGCGGGAGTGGACGTCCAGGTGCTGTCGGCTGCGCTCGGCGGGGTCATCCAGAGCCTGGAGCCCGAGCGGTCGGTGGAGTTCTCTGGGATGCTCAACGATCGGATGGCCGACGCGGTCGCAACTCATCCGACCCGCTTCAAGGCCTTCGCATCGCTGCCGATGAGCGCGCCGCAGCGGGCCGTCGAAGAGCTTCGCCGCACCATCGAGGACCTGGGACACGTCGGAGCCATGATCCATGGCCAGACCAACGGCGTGTTCCTCGACGACCCGTCCGTGCGGCCGGTGCTCCGGGCTGCGGAGCAGCTCGGCGTGCCCATCTATCTGCACCCGGCGCCCCCGCCACCTCCGGTGCGGGAGGCGTACTTCTCGGGGCTGCAGCCGGACATCGCCCTTGGCCTGTCGACCGCCGGATGGGGCTGGCACGCCGAGTGCGGCATGCACCTGCTGCGGATGGTCGTGGGCGGAGTGTTCGAGGACCTACCGAATCTTCAGGTGATCGTCGGCCACATGGGGGAGAACCTTCCGTTCTCGCTGGCCCGATCCGAGGACATGATGGGCGCAGCGCTGGAGGGCACATCGATCGGGATCACCGAGACCGTGCTCGGTCATGTCCACATCACGACGTGTGGCTACCACACCGAGGCGCCGCTGGCGTGTGCGCTGACCGTCTTTGGTGCGGACCGCATCATGTTCTCCATCGACCATCCGTTCGGCGACAGCGCCCGCGCCACCGCCTTCCTGCGTAGCGCACCCGTGAGTCCCGACGAAAGGGACAAGATCGCTCACGGGAATGCCGAGCGGCTGCTCCGCCTATAAATCCGGGCCGCGGATCGAACGCCGGGCTCGCGACGGGGTTGAGCGCTCGCACCGTGATCGTGACGGGTCGCGCACGTGGTATCGGGGATGACGCCACGACTGCGGCACATCACCATCTCTGGCACGCCGGCGAGCTCTACTTGCGGATAGTCTACGGCGAGACCGACGTGGGCGATCAGCGGCATCTGGAGAGCAACGAGCGCGAGATCCTCAAGAATCTGCGCGATACCCTCGCCCGGCAGCGGTCCGCCTGAGCCTCGGACGAGCGCCGCAGGATGTGGGGGCCAGCCATGCCGGCGCCGCGGGGCATGCGGCGCCGGGTGCTTGCTACGGCGCCCCATGCCATAGCTTCACGAACCTTTGGGCGAAGTCCGGATACCCAGTCCAGCCCTTGGTCGGATCAAACGTGATGTCCTTCTGGGAGAGGAACTGGATCGGCACATCGCCGACCTTCTCGGATGGGAGCAGCGGCTTTCCGAGTATCAGTCGCGCCGTGCCGTCGACCTGTGTCCACTCCATCACCGGCGCATCGAGAGCGAGTCCCGCCGTCAACCCGCCGGTCTTGATGTCCTGAAGGTTTGCGGGTGTTGGATTCTGGCCGATGGTGGTGATCGATATCCCGGCGGCCTTGAGGGCGGCGGGCAGCCCGGTCGCCGCCGCCTCGGTCCCGAACACCGCCACGTTGGTGTCGGGATGTCCCTGCAGGTCATTGGTGATCGTTTGGGGGGCGGTGGTACCAAACGCGCTCACCGAGACCTTGACCGATCGGACCTTGCACGAGGGGCAGTTCTTGGCCATCTCTTGATCGAAGCTCTGCTGCTCGTAGCTGGAGAAGTCAAGCTCCGGGATCGTATAGAAGACAACATTGGCCTTCGATCCCTTGTGGGCGATCACCCAGTCCGCCATGAGCTTGCCGGAGAGCGCGAAGGTTGCACGCCCGGCCATGGAGAACGCAATGCCATACAGCTTAGGGTTCATGATCCCGGCGGCCGTGACCTTGATACCCGCCGCCTCCATGCTCTTCAAGCTACTCCCGTACTGGGACGCCGTGATCCCCGGAAGCAGCGCGGCGGCCGGCTTGCCGGCGAGCACACTCGACGCGGCGGCCTGCTCAGAGGAAGCGGTCGAGCCGGCGTTCACTACAGTCAGCGTGCCGCCTACCGTGCGTACCGCGGACTTGAGCAGCTCTGCGAACAGCGCACAAGCCGGAGTCGAGCACTGCAGGTACACAAATCGTGTGGCGGTCGGCAACCGTCCCCGCAACGGCTCGTTCACCGGAAAGGGGCTCGGATGGCCCGTGTAAGGCGCTATTGCCGCGCGGGCCGCGGCTACGTTCGCCCCGTTTCCGGTCGTCGGCGACGACGAGGAGGACGACGATCCGCCGCACGCCGCGATCGACACCGCCGCCACGATAGCTGCGACCGGGACCACGCAACGCGAACCTACGCCACGCCTGGCGCTCCGACCGTCTCCGGCGCCGAGCAGTGCCAACTTCATGCTGGCGTGGCCGCCGAATTCTCTGGAGCGGCGGACTCTTGCGGCGGGCTTTTTCATCACTATCTCCTCTCTCTGGATACGGCCGTCACTGCGGCTCGCTGAGCTGTAACTCCGACACCGGCCCGACCAGGCTGCCGGCATCACGGTCGATCTGCCGAAACTGATCGTTGAGCAGACGCAGAGGCCTAGATCGCCTCGACCTCTGCGTCGTCCGCCTCGGCGGGCAGCCGTAGTTCCGGCGGCGTGCTGGTTCTGATCTCTCCTCCCGTTTGGCTCGCAACCAGCCGCAGATGGACGCTTATAGACTCTACATGATATATGAGCATGGGCGCGAGGCACCAGCTGAGCGGCCGCTCAGTCCTCGATCCAAGCCCCTTAGAGCGGCCGCCCGCGGTGCGTGAGCCGCTTTTCGGAGCACCGCGATCCGAAGAAAATCTGCATCTGCCGAGGAGATCTTCTGCATCTGGGTCGCCAGGCGACCGCGGCGCAGAAAATCCTTCGCCCGGGATGCGAATTTTCTTCGTTCTTGGGGCGGGCGGGTGAGTGCCCGGGAGTCCGCTCTGAAGGGCGCCTAGGCCGAGGGATCGAGCAGCAGCTTGCCGCTGGTCCGGCGCTTGCCGAGGTCCTCGTGGACCTGCGGCGCCGCCGACAGCGGGTAGACGCCGCCGATCAGGGCGCGCAGCTCGCCGCGGGCCACGAGCGCGAACAGCTCCTGCAGCGCCGAGGAGATCATCTGCGGCTGCTGGAGGCAGTGGACGAGCCAGAAGCCGATCACCGCGCGCGAGCTCTGCAACAGCCGGGCGGTCGAGACCTCGTTGGGCTCGCCCGAGGCGATCCCGTAGGCGACGAGCCGCCCGAACGGCGCCAGCGCGGCCAGCGACTGGCGAAACACCTCGCCTCCGGACATCTCATAGACGGCGTCGACCTGGCGCCCGTCGTTGCAGGCCACCAGGCGCTCGGTCATGTTCTGAGGCGAGGAGTCGGTGGCGGCGTCGGCGCCCAGGTCGCGGGTGAGGGCTCGCTTCTGCTCGGTCGAGGCGGTGGCGATCACGCGTCCGAGCTCGAAGCGGCGACCCAGCTGGATGGCCAGCGAGCCCACGCCGCCGGCGCCGGCGTGCACGACCACCGACTCTCCGGGCGCCACCTTGGCGCAGGTGGCGTGCAGGTGCCAGGCGGTGAGCCCGGCCACCAGCAGCGCCACCGCGGTGTCGTCGTCGACGCCGTCGGGGATCGGGAACACGGTGCCCTCGGACGCGAGGACGAACTGGGCGTAGCCGCCGGTGCCAGTCAGCGCGGCCACCCGCTCGCCGGTGTCCGGGCGCACGCCGGCGACCTCGGTCCCGGGGACCAGCGGAAGCTTGGCCTCGGACACGTAGGAATTGGTGCGCTGATGGGTGTCGGCGAAGTTCACGCCGGAGCGCCTGACCTCGATCAGGACCTGGCCCTCGGCGGGCTCCGGAGTCGGCAGATCGACCTCCCTGAGCACCTCGGGGCCGCCGAACTCGGTGATCTGGACGGCGCGCACGCCAATACCGTACCTGTCCGCTTCACATCGAGCCCGCTTCGAGCTAGGATCGCGAATCAGTGACCTGGGGATTCCTGTGGATCATGCTGGCGCTCAAGCTGCCGCTTGCGGCGCTGATCTACCTCGTCTGGTGGGCGATCAAGCAGGAGCCCGACGAGTCGTCTTCATCCGACGACGACGGCGGCATCAAGCGCACGCGCCCGCATCCGCCCAAGCCGTTTCCCCGCCATCCGCGCCGGGGTCCACACGGCGACCCGGCGCCGGCGCCTCCGGGAAGGGTGCGCACGACGCGTGCCCGGGCGCGTTCGCTCGGCCACTGAGGGCGAGTACGCCCACCGGCGAGTGCCGGCGCTGTCAGACTCCCATGCCATGAACGAGGCCGGGTCATGAACGAGGCCGCCGCCGTCACCTCGGTCCTGTCGGACGGCACGATCATCGAGCTGGTCGAGTCCGGGCGCATCCGGATCGAGCCCTGGGACGCGGCGCTCGTCCAGCCGGCGAGCGTCGATCTGCGCCTCGGTGATTCGTTCCGTGTCTTTCACAACCATCGCGCCTCCGCGATCGACCTGCGCTGCCCACCGGAGAATCTGACCGAGGAGGTCGCGGTGGCGCGAGGCGACTCGTTCGTGATTCATCCCGGGGAGTTCTGTCTGGGGCGGACGCTCGAATGGGTGGAGCTGCCCGATGACATCGTGGCTCGGATCGAAGGCAAGTCGAGTCTGGGGCGCCTGGGGCTGATCGTCCACGCCACGGCGGGCTTCTGTGACCCCGGGTGGAAGGGGACGCTGACGCTGGAGCTCAACAACCTGACTCGGGTGCCGATCAAGCTCTATCCCGGGCTGGAGATCGCCCAGCTTTCGTTCATGACGCTCGACCGGCCCGCCCGGCGCCCGTACGGGAGCCCCGAGCTCGGCAGCCACTATCAGGGCCAGCGGGCGGCCACCGCCAGCCGCTACCGGTCCGGCGCCGAGCCGGCGGAGATCGGATAGGCTCGCGCGCCTGAGCATGGTCACGCTGCTTCTAGCCGCCTCCGAGCCTTCCAAGGTTCCGTTCTACATCCTGGGCGGAGTGCTCGTCCTGTGGGCGGTGGTGCTCGCCGGCATCGGCCTGAACCGCCCGGACTTTCCCGGCAGCCTGCGCGGTCAGCGAGGGGTGATCGCGATCAGTTTCCTGCTCGTGGTACTCGCCCTCGCCGCCGGGATCCTCACCGATCCCTGATCCAAGGCGCGCGGGCTCCCCCGCGTGGTTGATGGCGGCCGCCGGGTATTAGAGTGATCTGTAGGTCGCTTCGAGCAGAGGCGGCCCCGGCAACCGCGTACAGGAGCGCCATGACTACCGAGACCCAGCAGCAATCAACGGATGGCGGCGACGTAGGCACTTCCGGGGGCAACACGCTCACCGTCACCGACAACCGCACCGGCAAGCAGTACGAGCTTCCGATCGAGGACAACACGATCCGGGCGACAGCCCTGCGCCAGATCAAGACCAGCGACGACGACTTCGGCCTGATGACCTACGACCCGGCCTACATGGCCACGGCATCGTGTCGCTCGGCGATCACGTACATCGATGGCGATCGGGGGATCCTCGAGTACCGGGGCTACCCGATCGAGCAGCTGGCCGAAAGGTCGAGCTACCTCGAGGTGGCCTACCTGCTGATCCACGGCGAGCTCCCCTCGTCCAAGCAGCTCGAGGATTGGGAGCACGAGATCACCATCCACACCTTCGTGCACGAGAACGTCAAGGAGTTCATGCAGGGGTTCCGCTACGACGCCCACCCGATGGGGATGCTGCTTGCCTCGGTGGGGGCGCTATCGACCTTCTATCCCGAGGCCGCGGCGATCCACGATCCCGAAACCCGCTATCTGCAGGTGATCCGGCTGCTGGCCAAGATGCCGACCCTGGCCGCGTTCTCGTTCCGCCACAACCGCGGGATGCCCTACGTGTATCCCGACAACGACCTCAGCTACGCCGGCAACTTCCTGTCGATGATCTACAAGATCGCCGAGCTCAAGTACGAGCCCGACCCCCGGCTCGAGCACGCGCTCGACGTGCTCTTCATCCTGCACGCCGACCACGAGCAGAACTGCTCCACGAGCTCCGTGCGCAGCGTCGGATCCTCGCAGGTCGACCCGTACTCGGCGATGGCGGCCGGGGTGGCCGCGCTCTACGGCCCGCTGCACGGCGGGGCCAACGAGGCGGTCCTGCGAATGCTCACGCGGATCGGGAGCAAGGACAAGGTCCCCGATTTCATCGAGGGGGTCAAGCGGGGCGACGAGAAGCTGATGGGCTTCGGTCACCGGGTGTACAAGAACTTCGACCCTCGGGCGAAGATCATCAAGGCCGCGACCGACGACGTTTTCGAGGTCACGGGCAAGAACCCGCTGCTCCAGATCGCGACCGAGCTCGAGAAGATCGCGCTCGAGGACGACTACTTCGTCTCGCGCAAGCTCTATCCCAACGTCGACTTCTACTCGGGGATGATCTACGAGGCGCTCGGGATGCCGGTCGAGATGTTCCCGGTCCTGTTCGCGATCGGCCGCACCAGCGGCTGGATCGCCCAGTGGCTGGAGATGATCGACGACTCAGAGCAGAAGATCGCCCGCCCCCGCCAGATCTACACCGGCGAGCGGGGCCTGGAGTACGTGTCGATGAGCGAGCGCTCCTAGCGTCAGCCTCCGTCTCGGCCCACGCGAGCGAGGTGTGGGCCGAGCGATCCGGTCAGCCGCCTGAGTACTGATAGGAGCCGGCCGCGCCGGGCCTCGCCTGTGACCTGACCCACACTCATAAGCTGTTCAGCGGTTAACGTTGATTGTGTGCCTCTGCATCTTCTGAATGACGGGATCCAGATCTGCGTCCGGCCGATTCGCGCAGACGACGGCGAGCGCCTTCGCGCCTCGCACGCCCGGCTCTCGCCGGAGTCTCGATACCGGCGCTTTCTCGCCGCCAAGCCCCAACTGTCAATCGCCGATGCGCGCTACCTGGTCGAGATCGACGGCTCTGACCACTTCGCTCTGGTGGCCACGACCGACGAGGAGGACCTGGCCACAACCGATCACGACGACCTGGCCACGACCGATCACGACGACCTGGCCACGACCGACCACGGCGACCTGACCACGACCGACGACGACGACGATCACGAGGCGATCGTGGCCGTAGCCCGCTTTGTCCGGATCCCCAATGTCCCTGACGCGGCCGAGTTCGCGATTGTGGTCGGCGACTCCTACCAGGGCCAGGGGCTGGCCACCGAGCTGCTGTCCCGGCTGGCCCGGGCGGCGGCAGAGCGGGGAATCGCCCGCTTCCGCGCCACCATGCTGGCCGACAACGTTCCCATGCGCAGGCTGTTTGCGCGCGTGGCCGCCGGCGATATGCGGGAGCGGCGGATGGGGTCGATCAGCGAGGTCGAGATCGACCTCCCCCGCGACGGCAAGGCTCGCCTGAGCGCTGCTCCTGCGATGATCGCCGGGTGCGCTGGAAGCTGACGGTTCGCACCGGCCCACGGGTGGAGCGGAGCTCGTTTCTCGATCTCGACGGCGCGCTCACCCGGCTGGAGGCGCGCGCGCGGGAGCTGGCCGAGTCGGCGCCCGACCGCGTGGTGGACGTCAAGCTCAAGCGCTTTGAGCCCGTCGAGCAGGTGGTGGCGCGCCTCGAGCTCGCCGGTCCCGAGCGCTTCGTGCCCAGCGTGCGCGCGGGCATCGACGTCCGTGGCGACGGATCGGTCGAGGCCTACCGGGGACGGGTGCGCCGCCAGGTCGTCGAGCAGCGCGGCCGCGAGAGCATCTACGCAGCGTTGCGCCGAGTCCTCGACGGTCGCTAGGGGCTCGCCGAGACCCGTGACCTGATCGGGGCGCTGCCGGTCCTGCGCCCGGCCGCGTTGGGGTTAGGATGGCGGCCATGACGAGATGGCTCGTGCTCATCGGCGTGCTGACGGGCTGTCTGGCCGGAGCCCCGGCCGCCCCGGCGGCCACCCAGATGGCTCGTTCGGGCAACGTCACCGCGATTTTCACGTACACCGGGCACATGCCGAACTATCGGGGCGAGCGGCTGTCGATCGCCCAGGGCGGCCACGTCTACTACGACCGGCCGGTCGTCTCGAAGTCCTGCCCGAGCCGGTGCTGGCCGATGTCAATCCAAGCCAGGCATCCGGCGGTCCACGTCGTCGACTTGGAGGGCAACTCTCGGCCTGATGTCGTGCTCGACCTCTACACCGGCGGAGCGCACTGCTGCACGGTCGAGCAGGTCTTCTCGTGGCAGCCCGGGACGATGACCTACGCCAAGACCGAACACGACTTCGGCGACCCGTTGGTGCGGATCGCCGACGTCGGCCCCACCGGCCGCTACCAGATGGTCACCGCCGATGACTCGTTTGCCTACCAGTTCACCGACTTCGCCGCCTCGGGTTTGCCGATCGAGATCTTCTCGTTCTCGGATCGCCGCTTCACCAACGTCACGCGCAACTACCCGAAGCTGATCGCCAAAGACGCTGCCACCTGGCTGCAGGCGTTTCAGTCCATGTCCAAGCAGGGCTATCGGGACAGTGTGGGCGTGATCGCGGCCTGGGCCGCCGACGAGGACCTGCTCGGGCACGGCAAGCTGGTCAGCCGCTATCTGGCCCGGCAGGCCAGTGCCGGCCATCTCAAGAGCGGTCTGAGCCCTCAAGACCCCGGCGGCGCCAAGTTCGTGGCCGAGCTCCAGAAGTTCCTCTCCAGGCACGGCTATCAACACTGACCACGGCCGGCGGCCGCCGTGGACACGGGGGGCGGTCTAGGCGCGGGCCCGGGCCTGCTGGAACGTGACCAGGCGCCCCGTCTGCTCATCCCAGAGCTTCAGCCTGACCGCGCGCAGCCCGTCCCACAGCGACAGCGTCGGAACGCTGTGGAAGACCGGGTTCTCCCGGTGGGCGCGCGCGAGGTTGTAGTTCGGGATCCGCACGCTGAGGTGATGGATGTGGTGATAGCCGATGTTCCCGGTGGCGAACTGCAGCGGCCCTGGCAGGTTCAGAAACGAGCTGCCCCGCAGGGCGGAGTCCGCATAGCTCCAGCTGTCGGCCCGCTGCCAGTAGGCGTCCTCGAACTGGTGCTGGACATAGAACAGCCAGATCCCGACCGCTCCGGCGAGGACCGCGGCCGGCGCCCACACGAGCAGGAAGGTGCCGAGTCCCATCAACCAGATCAGGCTCCCGCCGGTCGCGGCCAGGGCCAGGTCGGTCCAGAGCACGCTGCGGCGCATCCGCGGCGGCGCGTTACGAGCGACGATCCGCGGACCGACGATCATCGCGAACACCGGGCCCACTCCGAACATGACCGCGGGATTGCGGATCAGCCGGTAGGCGAAGCGGCCGCGGCGGGAACGCTGGAAGTACTCGGCGACGGTCAGGGTCGGCAGGTCGCCGACGCCGCGCTTGTCCAGATCGCCGGAGGTCGCATGGTGAACGGCGTGGTCGTGACGCCAGCGCACGAACGGCGAGAGCACGAGCAGGCCGCAGAGCGTTCCGACCCAGACGTTGGCGCGCCGGGAGGGCAGGAACGAGCCGTGCGAGCAGTCGTGAAACACGATGTAGGTGCGCAGCAGGAAGGTCGCGCTGACCGGCGCCAGGGCGAGGGTCAGCAGCGGCGAGACCGCCACCGAGAAGTACATGCCCACGCTGATCGCCAGATACGCCACCAGCGAGGTGAGCAGATCCTGAGCGCTGCGGGCCAGGGAAGGCGAGGCATAGGGGGATAAGGCGCGGCGCCAGAAGCCGGTGTCCTGCGGAACCTCGGATGGACGCTCGTGCGACTCGCTGGAGCCCGCGGGGACTGTCACATATTCATCGATCACGGCCACGGCCCCTTAAAGAGCGGTCGAAGCCGATCCCAATGATCCGCTCCCAGTTGCGTACTCAGGAAAGGCTACCCGCCCTGACCCAAAGCACACGTAAGTCCTGACGAAGGTTCTCATCGTCATCTCAGGGCCGGTCCGGATCCGTACCGAGCAGCTCGGCGAGCGTGCGGCCGCTCAGCACCGACTCCGGGCGCTCGGCCTCGATGTCGAAGCCGGCGCGGGCCTCGTCGTCGCGGCGCTTGATCAGCAGCCACTGCGCCTTCTCGCCGGAAGGGGCGCCGCGGCGCGTGCGCTGCAGCGCAAAGCCCCCGCGCAGCTTCTCTCCGTGCAAGACGAACACGGCGTGACCACGATCGAGCGCCTCGGGCCAGGCGACGCGTCCGCCCTGCTCGTAGGTCCCGCGGTCCCAGACGATCACGCCCCGACCGTCTCTGGCCCCCTCGTAGCTGTTGTGCGACATCGCGTGGTCCTCGACCTGGACGGCGAGGCGCTTGACCGCCGGATCCAGCGACGGACCCCTGGGCACCGCCCACGAGCGCATCATCCCACCGACCTCAAGGCGCAGGTCGAAATGATGCGCGGTCGCCGCGTGCTCCTGGACGACGAACTCCCCGGCGCTCACCCCGCGCCTCGCGAACTGCTCGTGGCCCTCGACCGCGACCTCCTCGAGGTCCACCCGGGCCGGGGCGACCCGCTCACCCAACCAGGCCACGAGCGCGGCCACCGCGTCTGGGGCGCCCTCGGCGTGAGCCAGCAGGCCACCGTCCGCGCCGGCTCGCACCCAGCCCAGGGCGCCCAGCTCCCGGGCCTTGGCCACCGTCGCCTGCTGAACGCGCGCGTCCGCGGCCTCGCCGGACACCGCCGCTCGGATCGCCTGCTCAGGGCCGCTCATCCCGAACATGTTGCTGCATCTCTGAGAGCTTCGATCGCGTCGTCGCCGGTGGCCGTGGAGCAACCCGGGCCGAGGGCGAGCTCATCGCTCGGGCCGGTGCGCGGTCGGGAGAAAATTGCGCTGCGCCGCGGAGATTTTCTGCATCCCGGTCGTCTCGGAGACATCCGGAAGAAAATCTGGCCTGGCCGTGCCGATTTTCTGCGATCCGGCGCGCGGCCCGGGCGGGGCCGTGAGCGGTTGTCCAGGGGAGACATCCGCCTCGGCCTCTCGAAGCGCGGCCGGGAGTTCAGCCGCCGCGGCCCGAATGTGACCGATCCGCGAGCCTTGACACCTAACCTGTCTATGCCTTATATTCCTAGGTATGAGGAACGATGCCCTGAACGGACAGCTGGACCCGCTGATCCTGTCGACGATCGCCGAGGAGCCGGCTCACGGATACGTCGTGCTGCAACGTCTCAAGCAGCGCAGCGCGGGCGCCTTCGACCTCGCCGAGGGCACCATCTACCCGGCTCTGCATCGTCTCGAGCGCGATGGTCTGCTGAGCAGCTCGTGGTCGACCGAGAGCGGACGGCGCCGCCGGGTCTACCAGCTGACCAAGGCGGGACATTCCGCGCTTCGCGTGCGTCGTCGTGAGTGGACGCAATTCGCGCAAGCCGTCGAGGCGGTGTTCGGATGACCTGGTTGGGAGGTCTGGCCGCCGAGCTCAGCGCCCGCGGCGTCCCCCCTCGCGAGCGGGATCGCATCCTGCTCGAGCTCGAAGATCACATCGGGTGCGAGCCTGGATGCGAAGAGCGGCTCGGGGACCCCCGGGAGCTGGCCGTCGGCTTCGCCGATGAGCTCGCCACGTCTCGGACGCGCGGTTCGGCGTTTGAGGTCTTCGTGGCCTTGGCGATGACGGCTGTCGCGTTGATCGTCTCTCAGCTGGCGATGAACCGCGTGGGTCGATACCCGGGCTTTGCGAACGGGATCTCGCTGCTCCTGTTCGTTCCGGCCGTCCTGGGCATGCTCCTGGCGCCTCAGGTCGCGCTCGTGGCCGGAACGCTGGCTGCGGTAAGAGCCGGGCGCCGCCGGCGCGTGCCGCGGCTGCCCGCGGCTGAGATCGGCCTGATCAGTCGCCGAGCACGCGTCGCCCTGCTGGCGGGATTCGGAACCGTCGCGGGCATGGAGCTCTACGTGGTGAACTTCTCGCTGGTGCTGCCGGCCTGGTACCTGGGCATCGTCGGAGGGTCGGCCGCCGTGGCCGGACTGGCCCTGTACACCGCGTTCAGGCGTCTCGGCCGCGCTCGTGCGATCGTCTCCCACAGCGCCGGCGGCGCCGGCGATGTCTACGACGACGTGCCGGGGCTGCGCTGGCGCTGGCTGCGTCGCCGGCCATGGCGGCTCGGGGTGCTGGGCTCGGTGATCGTCGGCCTCGTCGCGACCATCTTCGAGGCCCACGCCGAGCGCTCGCTCAGCGAAGGACTCCAGCGGGGGATTACCGAGGCGCTCGTGGCCGCCGCGGGATTCGCCTTGCTGGGACGGGCCGTCGGGCTCTTCCCCGGCAAGACGGACGCACTCCCGCCGGCCGGTTCGACGTTCGCGTCCGCGGAGCCTGGGACCGGCGGCGAACTGATCGGAGACTCCGAGGGCGGGCTCGCCGCCGACGCGGACCGTGCCCGCGCCGAGATCGTCTTGCGTGACGGCTTCGCGCATGGCCGGCTGAGCCTGGACGAGTTCACGGTGCGCCTGTCCGCGGTCCACGCCGCCGTGACGGTCGGTGAGCTCCGCGCGGCGCTTGCGGGTCTTCCTCCGCCGTGAGGCCTGGCCGGGTTCGGTTCGGGCCAAGTGGCGACCAGAGTGACGAGGCCCCGGTGCAGGCCAGAACCTGACCTGAACCGGAGGTCAGGACGGGCTCGGCTGGGGAAGCGGGACGGCCGCCAGGAGCTCTTCGGTGGGAACGTCGGTGAACGCGCCCCGGTCGGTCTCGCCGGCCTCGGAGGCCCGCACGATGTCGACGGCGATCACGCGCACCTGACCCGCGATCGCGTTGAGGGCGATGTCGGGAGAGCGGGTGGCCGCTCCCGTGGCGTCACTGGCGGCCTGCAGCGCGACGCGAAGCACGTCGCCGCTGCGCCAGGGCTCCTCGAACTGAGCCGGCAGCTCCCAGGCCGCCAGGCCCAGATCCCGGACGGCCTCGGCGAGCTCAGGCTGCTGCGGACGTCCACTGCGCACGTACGTCAAGACGATCCGCGAGAGCTCACGTGAGGCCCGGGCCGCCAGATCGACATGACCGACGGTGCGCGCGTAGCGCTGGAGCTCGGCCCGGCTGGTGCGCCGCAGCGGCGCCCAGCGTGCGGTGTCGGCGCCTACGAGCACCGAGTGTCTGAGCTCGGCCACGTGAGTCTCGACGTTCTCGGCCGCCTGGGTCGCGGCCTCGGCGCGCCGCACGTCTCCGGTACCGAGCGCTCCCGCGGCATCGCGCAGCACGACTCCGAGCTCACCGAACGCGGCGTTGGTGGCCCGGGCGACGCCGAGCACGGGATCCGGCGGAAACACGAGCGTATTGACCACCAGCGCCACTCCGCCCCCGATCAGCACCTCGAGGAAACGGACGTCCGGCGTGGCCGACAGGGTGGAAACCAGGATCGCCGACACCGCCGCCTCGGTGACGAGCAGCTCGGTCCCTCCCAGGATCACGGCGGCCAGCATCGCGAGCACGACGAGCAGCCCGATCTGCGGCAACCCGCTCCCGATCGCCCGGATCAGCAGATCGGCGAGCAGGATTCCGAGCATCACCCCGCCGATCAGCTGCACCGCGCGCTGTCGCCGCTCGCCGAAGGCCGCGCCCAGCGAGATCACGGCGGCGATCGACGCGAACGCCGGCCGATGCTCGACGCCCAGCAGGACCGCGATGTACCAGGCGGCGACCGCGGCCACGGCGGTCTGGAGGATCGGCCAGATGTGGCCGTGCACGCGCGCACGCGCCAGTTGCAGGAGATCTGGGTTCACACCTATAAGAACACCCGGGCAAAATGCCGTTACACCCCGGCGGCGCGGAATAACTTGCCGATCACATTCACGTGTCCGCCGGGCCCTTGCCGCCCTGACGATCAGATCTCGAGCCAAGGGCTCAGCGCAGCACGGAGCCGGTGATCTCGGGCCTCCGGGCTCCCAGGAAGAAGATCCCGGGCAGACCGGCTGTCTGGAACCCGTCGTTGCGATTTCGCTTCAGGGTGCTGTGGGCGATCGCCATCGTGCCGGTGCGGTCGTCGCTGACGAAGAAGATGGCCCCGCCGCCCTCGTTGGCGCGGTTGGACACGAACACGCTGCCGGCGATGGAGAGCGTCATCCGGTCGCCGTCGTTGTAGATCGCGCCGCCGCTGCCGCCGCCCGCGGTGCCGGTCCGGGCGGGGTTGGCACCGACGCCGACCGCGCGGTTGGCGACAAAGCGGCTGTCCAGCACCGTCCAGGAGACGCCGATGCTGCTCAGCGCCCCGCCGTTGCTGCACGCGTTGCCGGTGAAGCGGCTGTTCACGACGTGCACCGGGAGGCCGTGGTACTGCGAGAGGGCTCGGACGGCCCCGCCTCCGATGTCCGGTCCATCAGCCTCGCAGCGGTTGCCGATGAACGTGGAGTTGACGATCCGCAGTCGCCCGCCGCGGGCGAAGATGGCACCTCCGCCGCCTCCGTCGAAGCGCTCGCCGCTTGAGTTGCCGTCCGTGAAGCGCAGGTCCTGGATCACGAGCCGGGCCGATCCGCGCCGGCGAGGTTGCGCCAGAGGACGTCTCAACCTCGTTCGCGCTGCCCAGCCCGTTCATCCACGGCTACCTGGCGGCGCCCGGCGAGAAGCCCCGAGGACGTCAGCACGATCCGGCGATCATGGCTCGCCGGCGCCCGCCCTCGCGGCGTTTGCGTGATGACTCGAGCGGGTAGCCCTTCAGTCGAGGATTCAGGAGACGAGGTAGAGCCCTCAGTGAGGTTCGCACTGGTTGGGCCGATCCGGAGGCTGAGATTTGGCACGAGCGAGCAAGCGCTCGAGCGCCGCCCGTGATGGCTCAGGCAGGAGCTCCAGCGGACCCCCGACTCGGCGTCGGTCGAATGGGGGCGCGAGCGACGGGAGCTCGTCGCGATCTCAAACCACGACGCAGCTCGAGGGGCGCGCCCCGGCTCCCGAGCCCGACGTCTTCATCGACGTGCCCCACGTCCAGGTCGATGAGATCTCCCTCGAGGTCGACCGGCTCCAGGCCCACCTCGCGTTGCAGACGAAGCTTGCCAATCTGCTTCAGCTCGTCGCCGGTGCCCACGTCTCGATCGACACGGTGAAGTTGGACATCAAGGGGGTCGAGGCGCAGGCGATGCTGAAAGTCCGCCTCGAGAATGTCTACGACATCCTCGACCGCGCCTTGGCAACGATCGACCGGAACCCGGAGATCCTTCAGCAGGTGCTGGACACCGCCGACAATGCGGTGCAGACGACGGGCAAGACCGCCGATGACGCCGTTCGTCCCGGAGGAGCCGTCTCCAACACGCTCGGCAGCGTTGGCGATTCGCTCGGGCAGCTCACCAGCGGCCTGGGGGACACGTTCGATCACCTGACCGGCGGCGTCGGCGACGCGTCCAAGCAGCTCACGCAGAAAGCTGGAATCGAAGGCTCCAACGCCAAACGTGCAGGTCTTGCTTCCGGGATCGCGGCCTTCGGAGCTGGAGTCGCCGCGGGACTCGTCCACGTGGTGCGCGAGCGACGCAGCGGCCGGCGTCGGCTCCTGGGCTGGAAATGAGCAGCGGCCGGTCCGGCCAGAACACCCTGAGGTCGGGTGATCTCGTGATCGAAGCGCAAGCCAGCGCCCGCGAGGTTCGAGTCCGGCGGGCGCCGCGCCGGGTCGCAATCGAACGATGGTCAGCGCCCGCACTGGATGGCGTTCAAGCAAGTGAACGCCAGGGACTTCCCCGGACCCTGCGGTCCGGTGATCGGTATCGGGACGTGCTCGTGCGCTTCAGGCTCGTGACCAGGCTGCGGCTCCGCCCGCCGAGGGGGGATCAGGCTCGGTGAGCCGGTCTCGCCTTCTTGCTGTTCACGGTCACGTGGATACGAGGTTGGCCAACCGCTCGGCGTTCTGACCGGCCTTCTGGATATCGGCCGCGATCCGTGCGAGCTGTTCGCCGGCGCGCGCGGCCTGCTTTCCGGCCTTGCTGACACCGCTGGCGATCGAGTCCAAATCAAGCTCCGAGGCGCTCGGCAGGTTCTTGGTCACCGACCTGAAATCCAGGTCGAGCTTCGGGGCGGGCACGTGGAGCTTTGGCCGGATGACCGGGATGCCGAGAACCTGGCGCCGTTTCGGCCGCAGTACCTTGCCCAACGCGATCGCGCTGGCGACACCTGCGGCCGCGGCGCCGCCGACCAGCGCGGGTCGGGCCGCCCGCTGGGCGGTCTTCGTCAGCGTGGTCGAGATCGGTTCGCTCCCCGTCCGCCGGCTCGACGCCGATGCGTGACCGCCGGAGCGCCGGCTGCTGCTCGCCGGACGGCTGCTGCTCGCCGGACGGCTGCTGGACGGCCGGCGCGCCGGGCTCGCGGTCGAGCCCTGGGGCGACGCGCTCGCCCTTGACCGTTGCGCCGCGCGCGCGCCTGACTTCGGCGTCGCCCTCTTGCCGGAGCGCCGGGCCGCGCTCGCCCCTGTCCGCGCGGTCTTGCGGCTCGGCGAACGGTTCGGCGCGCCAGCCGTGGATCGGGCCGAGCCTCCCGAGGTATTCCCGGAGGACCCGCTTGCGCGGGATCCGTTCGCGCTCGCGCCGTTACGGCGAGCGCGACCTGCCGATGACCGTTGTTTACGTGGGCTCGTACGGGTTGCTGAGCCTTCTGCCATCTCTCTGTCCTCCTGGCACCGTCTTTTCACGCGGCACCTGCACTGACGCCGCCGCGCCGACGCGAGCGCGGACGATCGTCCTCGGACCGCAGCAGTGTCGTTGCTCATCTACCCTGTACGTGACAAAAGTAACCACCAAAAGCGATCCCGTCAGCCGGGCTCGACGACCAGGAAGCGGTTGCCGTCGAGATCGCGAAAGAAGAACTGCGGCGGGACGGGATTGCCGACGGTGACCTCGGTCGAGACCAGTCCCGTCCGGCGGTTCCCCGTGCGGGCGATCTCCGCGTCGACGTCGACTCCTCTGGTCCGAAGTGTCCTGTGGTCGGCCTCGATGTCCTCGCTCCCCAACGCGCAGTACGTCTCGTCTCCGCCGCCGGGCTCGCCCTCGCCCGGCGCGACCAGCGCGATCGTGTTCGCGGCGCCCGGGGGAGCGACCTCGATCCAGCGGATGTCTTCGCCGTAGATGAAGTCGGCGCGCTTCTCGAACCCGAGCGTGTCGCAGTAGAACCTCAGCGCCCGGTCCTGGTCGGAAACCGGGACGAAGACGGCCCCGACCTGATTGATGTGAGTCTGGTTTGCCGTTTCGGCCATCGCTTGCTCCTTGCCGTGATCGCGGTCTCTGATGACAAGACCGCGCGAGGACTCTGGACTCATCGTTCCGGGCGAGCGTGAGATCATCGCTGCTCTGCCATGAGCGCGACGCTGCCTGACTTTCGCCTCGAGGTGTACATGGGCGAGTGGGAGTTCGCGGCCCGTCATCACCTGACCGCCTCGGACGCCCAGACGCTCACCATCGGGGAGCTGCTCGCCCTCGCCGGCGAAGAGCAGCGCGAGGCCTTCGAGAACCTGCCGCTCTCCTACACGCCGACCTGGGGCGGCCCCGATCTGCTGAACGCGGTCGCCGGCACCTACGAGCGTCTCGAGCCCGAGCACGTGCTGACCTTTGCGGGGGCGGAGGAGGCGCTGTTCTGGGCTCTGCAGGAGCTCCTGGGACCCGAGGATCATGCGATCGTCACCGTGCCCAACTACCAGTCGATGGAGAGCGTAGCCCTGGCCACGGGCGCCGACACGCAGGCGCTCGTGCTCCGAGAGCAGGAGGGTTGGTCGATCGACCTGGATGGGCTGGAGCGGATGCTCAGACCGAACACGAGTGTGCTCGCCGTCAACTTTCCCAACAACCCGACCGGCGCCCTACCCGATCAGGCCACCTTCCGCCGGCTCGTGGAGCTGTGCGATGCCCACCGGATCCGCCTGCTCAGCGACGAGGTCTTCCGCGGCCTCGAGCTCGATCCCCGAGACACGCTGCCCCAGGCCGCGGACCTGTCGGCCAGCGCACTCTCGTTGAACGTGATGTCCAAGTCCTACGGCCTTCCCGGGCTCCGGCTCGGCTGGCTGGCCTGTCGCGATCGCGCCCTGCTCGAGCGCCTGGAGCGCCGCAAGCACTACACGACGATCTGCAACGCCGCACCGAGCGAGCACCTGGCCACGATCGCGCTGGAGAACGGCGATCGGATCAGACAGCGCAACCGCCAGATCATCGCCGGCAACCTGCCGCGGTTTGACGAGTTCTTCTCCCGCTGGAGCGATCGCTTCGAATGGGCGGTCCCGCGGGGCGGCTGTGTGTGCTTCCCCCGCCTCACCACCGGCGAGCCCACCTCCAGCTTCTGCCGCAGGCTCGTGCGCGAGGCGGGAGTCGTACTGCTCCCTGCCGACATCTTCGAGTCACGGCTCGCTTCGGTGCCGGTGGATCGATTTCGGATCGGGGTCGGGCGCCTGAACTCCGAAGCATCCCTGGCCGCGTTCGACGGCTTCCTGCAAGGCGATCGGCAGGGATGACCGCAAGGCGATCGGGATGACCGAGCTGCGTGACGAGGATGGTCAGCTTGTCGCCAAGGTCAGCCAGACCCTAACGTTCTCCTACCCGCGGCCTTGACGGGCGGCCGCAGCGCCGCGAGCGGCGATCTCCGCGGCGGTGAGGATCTCGGTCCGGGCGCTGAGCATCCACTGCTGGCCGAAGGGGTCTCGCACCCGTCCGCCCCGCTCGCCGTAGAAATGGTCGGCGATCGGGAAGACGACCTCGGCGCCGGCGGCGAGCGCGCGCTCCCAGGCCGCGTCGACGTCCGGCCAGTAGGTGCACAGCAACGCACCCTCGCCCTCGCCCTCGCCCTCGGTCACCATCACAACCGAGTCTCCGATCCTGAGCTCGGCGTGGATGATCGCGCCGTCGGGCGTCATGTGGCGCTCGCCGATCTCCTGGGCGCCGAACGCGGTGGCGTAGAAACCGATCGCGGCGGCGGCGTCGGTGAGCACGAGTCTGGGAGTGACCGTGTGCAGATGCTCCGGGACGGGGTCAACCGTGCGGTCGGGGCCCGCCGTGCGCTCGCGCGCGGCGAGCCCCGGCTGTTCGTAGACGCCGATGAGGTTGCCGGCAGGGTCGCGGACGTGGGCGACACGCTCGCTGGAGGCGGGATCGACGTCGGCGACGACTTCCCCGCCCGCCGCGCGAACCGCCGCGAGGGCCGACACGATGTCGGCCACCATGATGTGCACCACGATCCCCGGCTCCGCCGACGGAGGACGCCCGGTCACCCAGGAGCCGCTCACCTCGCGCACCGCATCGTCGAAGGCCAGCGCGCCGTCGCCGTGCTCGCGCAGCCCCCAGCCGAAGGCATCTCGGTAGAAGGCCGACGAGCGCTCGACGTCGACCGCGGGTATCTCCAGATAGCAGATCTTCCCGGTGGCGAGGGTCGGGGGACCGGAGCTCACGGCATTAGTGTACACGTATATAAACCGGCGTGAAGGCTGAGCTTCAGAAGCTGGAAACGGCGCGCGCGGATCCGGAGCTCGTCGTGCTGGAGGGGTTTCACGCCGTCAAGCACGCCCTGCGCTTCGGGGCCGAGCTCACGCTGCTGCTGGCCGCCGACCTCCAGGCCACGCTAGCGCTGGCCGCCGACCTGGCCCCCGATCTCGTCGACGCCTTCCGGGGGCGTGCGGTCGAGGCGGAGCTCCGCGCGTTGGCGCCACGCGTGCGCACCGGCGTCGTCGGGGTGGCTCGGCGCCCGTGCTGCGACGTTGGCGCGCTGCTGGCGCCGGGAAGCGGAGGGCCGGTGGTCCTGCTCGAGGATCCCCGGGACCTCGGCAACGTGGGGGCCGTGGTCCGGGTGGGGGCGGCCGCCGGCATCTCCGGGGTGCTGACCACCGGAGCCTCGGATCCATGGGATCCAGCTGCCCTACGCGGCTCGGCCGGGCTGCACTTCGCTCTGCCGGTCGCCCGGATCGACGCGCCTTACGGCCCGCGGCCGGTGATCGGCTTCGATCCCGGCGGCACCCCGCTGGATCCGCGAGTGCTGCCCGCCGATGCGGTCCTGGCCTTCGGCAGCGAACGGACCGGACTCAGCGCCGACCTCCTGGCCCGCTGCGAGGACCGGCGGGCGCTGCCCATGCGGGCGGGCGTGTCAAGCCTGAACCTGGCGACCTCGGTCTCGGCCGTGCTGTTCGCGTGGCGGCTGGCGCAGGGATGGCGAGGAGGCGGTCCCGCTGACGCCGCACCGTCTTGACCCGCGCTGCTTAGCCGGTGAACGTGGGCGGGCTGGGCCGGGGCTTGATCGCAAGGGTGGCGCGGGCGCGGACCGTGGGCGCGTTGGCGGCACGGGCGGTCGCCGTATCGCGAGCGTTGACGGGCCGGGAGACGTTGGCGGCGGCGACGCGCACCGTGAACAGGCGCGGGTGGTGCGGGTCGAGGCGAGCCACCGACCAGCACGGCTGCCCGGTCGAGAACCGCGCGTGGCTGGCGGAGAGGACCCTGAGCCCGACACCCACCCGGTCACACACCTGGACACCCAGCGCCGCGGTCGCGCCCAGAGCCTCCACACGGATGTGATAGCTGACATGGGCGCCGGCGCCGGTACGCAGGAACGCGGGGGTCTTGGTGACGCGCAGGCGGGCGGGCCGGTAGCTGAGACTGGTCACGGCCGTGGCGCTGGTGTCGGCCGGGATGGAATCAGGCTGATCGGCGCTGACGGTGGCGGTGTTGCGCAGCAGCCCGGGCGAGCGCCCGGCGGCCTTGACCGTGATCGTGGCGTGGCCCCCGGGCGCGAGGCTGCCGAGCGTGCACACCAGTGGTGTGGCGGTCCGGCAGGCACCCTGGCCGGCGCTCACGCTCAGGACGGTCACCGGCTCAGACGGACTGTCGCTGAGGCGAACACCGGTGGCGGTCGCGGGTCCCGCGTTGCTCACGCCGATCGTGTAGGTCAGGGGATCTCCGACGTGCGCGCTGGCGTGGTCGACGACCTTGGTCACGGTCAGGTCGGCGTCACCCGCCGGCGGTGGCGGAGGAGGCGGCGGCGGAGGAGGCGGTGGCGGCCCCGGAGCCGGGAAGTCATTGACCAGCACGACCGCGGTGGGGCCGTCGGTCTGGGCGTGGATCACGGTCTTGATCGCGGTCGCGGGGGTGGTGTGGTCTGAGAGGCCGCCTCGGGTGTCGGTCTCCCACGCGCTGCAGGTGGCGCCGACCGGGACATCGGGAACGGTCAGGGGAGCGTCGACGCCGAAGCCCCCTCGCCCGCTGGCCACCGACACGGGGTTCCCGCCGGCCGGAGTCACGGTGCAGTCATAGCTGACCTGGAAGGGACCGGCGGCTTGACCGGCGTCCGGACCGGTCAGCTGCTTCTGGACCTCGAGGCTTCCGAACGGGAGCGCGACGCCGACCTTGGGCGGCTCGACCAGCGGCAGCTGGGTGGGAGTGGTGGCGCCCGGCTTGAGGACGAAATCGGTGTGCGCGAAGCTGTTCCAGGCGATCGGCATCGCGTCCGGCGGGCTGTGCAGCGTCACCGGGGCGCTCATCGGGACGCTGATCGCAAAGCTCTGCCCCGGGGCGAGATGGTCCGGGAAGGTGACGTAGGAACGAAAGCCCTCGTCGTCGGTGGAGAACGCGTCGTGCCAGTCCCCGGCCGGGCAGGCCTTCGGCGGACTCAGAAGCTCGTCGGTGCACGCCTGGAGGTCGCTGGTGTAGGCGAACCGGACATCGCTGCGCACGCGGCCGGATGTGACCAGCGTGGGCGGGCCGGTGAGCCGCGGGCGCGGGTCCCATTTGGTGTCACGCTGCTGGTCGGTGAGCTTGACGCCGGTGTCACCGAGGTGGGGCAGGCCGTCCACCAGGCGCACCTCGGTGGCGGGCGTGTTCCCGATGTTGGTGATGTTCAACAGGAAGCGGAAGCGCTGTCCGGCGAGCACCAGCGCGATGCAGGGATACCGCGTGTAGTCGGCACCGTCGGCGCTCAGCAGCGGGCAGGAGATGTCGCCGGGCTTGACGTAGACGTTGGTCGCCGTGTTGAAGAACCCGAGCGCCGGATCGCCGGTCACCCACTTCTGCGCGTCCAGCGCACTTCCGCCGCGTGAGCTGACCGCGGCCTTGGCCGTGCAGTAGCGACCGCGTCCGTACGGCCCGTCGACGCTGTCGCCGGATCCCGGGGCGCAGCCCAGCGCGGCCTGGGTCACCGGATCGGTGCTGCTCGCCCCGAAGCTGTTCTCGACCCGGGTGCCGGCGGCCAGCCCCGGAGCCAGCGTGGTGCGGAAGCCGATCTTCACCGAGGAGCCCGGCAGGAAGTCAAAGCCCGGGAACGACCACCGAAGCGCTGTGATCTTGCTCGGATCCTGGGGATCGCGCACGGCGGTGAACGTGGGGGCGGGAAGCGGGGCGGTCCCGGGCGGCACGCTTGACTGGACTGTGAACGGCTGGTTGTTGTCTCCGGCAAAGCTCTGGTCGAACACGAGCCCGGAGGGCAGCGGCTCGCTGAGGACCAGGTCGGGGATCGCCCCGGTGCCGGTGTTGCGCGCGGTGAGGTCGAACGGGATCGGCTCGCCGGGACCGGCCACCGCAGTGCTGGTGCTCTTGTCGACCCCCAGCTGGTCGGTTCCCTTGGTAACCGCCAGATCCGAGCTGCTGTCTCCGAACGAGAACCCTTGACCGGGCGGCTGCAGCTGGCTCTCCGCGAGGGCCGACGCCGTGTCGGAGAGCAGGGCGGGGATCGCCGTGGCCGGGTCCGAGCGCAGGTCGACGCGCGGCGCGACGCCGAAGCAGGCGCTGGCGCCGGGACACGGCTGCCCGCCGGGAAAGTTGCTGCCCGGTGTCAGCACGTAGCCGCCCGAAGAGTTGGTGAACGTGAATCGCAGCCCCTGCACGTCGCCGGCAGCGACCCCGGCGGGCAGGCCGGGTCTCGTGCTCGACGTCGGCGTGCCCGGAATGAACGTCCCGCTCCCACAGCCGGTGGTGCAGGCGTCGACCTGCACCCGGTTGGCTCCGGGCGGGAAGTTGACCCCGTCGATCGCCGCCAGGTCAACCGCGTCGAAGAAGGCGCTGTCGGTGTCGGTGACGACGATCCGGTTCAGCGGGATCGTGCCCGTATTCTGCGCCTGGAGGCGAACCTGTGCCGTCTGCGGCGGAACGCCGGGCAGGTGCCGGGCGACCGAGGCGGGTGAGATGACCTTGTGCACGGCACCGCCGGAAGACGGGGCCTTGATCGTCAGCTGGGGCGCGCATACGTCACGAGAGCCCTGACCGACCGCGGTCCGCGCCGACGTGCGCTGGCAGTTCTGCAGCGTGCTGCCCACGGGGATGCCGGCGCGCACCACCACGCTGTAGCTCAGGCTGACCTGGGCACCGATCGGCACCACCCCCCTGATCAGGCGAACCCTGACGCCGTGGGCGGCGACCAACAGGTCCGCGTTGGCCGAGTCGTAGGTCACCCAGCTGCTCGAGGCCGGATCGAACACCTCTATCACCATGTCGTTGCGCAGGCTCGCCGGGGAGGTGGACAGGCTCGCGTCGGTCAGCTGGACGAGGTCGAACGGGTTGCCGGCGGCGGCCGGATCGGCGGGATCCTCGACCAGGAACTCGGTATCGGGCAGGTTGCCGGTGTTGGACGCAGTGAGCGTGAAGCTCAGGGGCTGTCCGGGCACGAGCTGACCCGCGGTCAGCCCCGAGTTGACCGACTTGGTCCCTCCCACGGTGCTGCGCGGCGCCTCGATCGACAGCTGCGCGCACGAAGTCTCGGTGGCAGCTCCGTGGCCGCCTCCGCCGGGAATCCGACCTTCGGCGCAGTCGCTGCGCAAACCGGGGCCGAGCGGGTTGAGCCTCCCGTGCAGGCCGAGCGACGCGGTGGCGCCGGGGGCGATCGACGGGGCGCCCGCGCCGGTCGTGCCCGTGAACCTGGTGGTCACTCTGGACGGGGGGTTATCGGCCGCACAGCGCGTGTCTCGCAGGTCGACGGTCGTCGGCGGGGGCCGGAGCGGCCCGATCACGTGGCTGGTCCCGTCCCGGCAGTCGACGGTCACGGTCGCCTCGGTGGCGCCGGACGGGAACGTCAGCCGAATCGAGTCCGTGTCGAAATCCCTGAGGTCTCCGGGCGCCGAGGGGGAGGGATCAACGATCGTGAGCTCCGGGACCGCGAACGGCGAGGTGTTCTGGGCGGTGGTCAGCGCCGACACCGGCGAGGACTGGCCGGCGACCGCCACGCCGTTGGGCCCGTATGACCCGTTCGCGTCGGAGAAGAAACTCTTGGAGACGTGAATCGTCGCCGCGTTGGGCAGGACCGAGAAGGGCACGCAGGCTGTCGTGCCGCCGACGGTGTGGTCCCCCTCCAGGGCGCTCGGCTCGGCGCAGTTCTGGCCCCGGCGGGTAGTCACCGGGTCAAGCGGCGCTCCGGTGGAGCGCACCGTGTCACGCAGCTGGACCTCGAACGAGACTCGCCCCTCGCTGGGATCGGCCGGCAGCTCGCCCCCCGCTGCGTTCTTGAACACGAACTCGATGCCCGTCACATCGCGGGCATTCACTCCGGCCGGCAGGTCGACACCGGGGCCGGGCCCGAACGCCCCCGTCTTGAGCTCGTCCGGGGTGCAGGGCGAGCCGACCGGCTTCGTGCACACCCGGGCGGCCATCCGGTCGGCGCCGGCAGGAAAGCGGTCCACCGGCCCGAGCGACACCAGATCGAAGTCGTCCCAGGTGTCGGCGCTCGTGTCGCGCACGCTCAGCTGCGACACGTGCGAGGAGCTCGACGACGCGTGCCGGATCCCCAGCGTGATCCGGCTCTTGGCCCCCGAGAGCGCGACGGGCGAGGAGTCGGGCCAGCTCTTGGTGGCCACCGGCCTGACCACCGCGGGGATCGACACGTTGACGTCGGCCGAGTCGGTGGCCGGCCCGGCGTTGTCGGCCGTGATCTGACCCGTGTTGGGGATCGTCGAGCCATCGGGCAGCCCGGTGTCGGCGGGCAGCCTGACTCCGACCAGGATCTGTCTCACCGACCCCGCCGGCAGGCCCTTCGAGCCGGGGGGGTTGGGCGGGGGAAGCGGCTCGATGAACGTCACCTTGAGCGTGCGAGTCGCGCCGTCGTAGGTGACGATCTGGCTGCTGTTGCTGACCGGCAGCTCGCTGGCGACCACGTTCAAGTCCGGCGGCAGCACATCGGTCACGGTCGCGCCCACGCAGGCCACCGTCAGGCTCGAGCACTGGGCGGTCAGCTGGTAGCTGAAGCCGTCACCCGGAGTCGCCGGTCCGGTCAGCCCGAGCACCGCCTTGTCGATGCCCACCGACCCCTGGGGTTGCGCCGCGCTCGAGGCTGCCACCGAGATGGCCAGCAACAACGCCACCACTCCGCCGACCGCCACGACTCCGATTCGTCGCGGCCGGCGCGTCATCAGCGATTGAACCCCAGGTAGCACACAGCCGCTGCAATCTATCAGCCGCCCCGGCACTCGTGTCATCTGCATTACACGTGTGGGTAAGGAAAGTGAGCTATTGCCCACCGTCTATCAGAGTCTGCGCGGATGACACGCGAGAAGCAGGCTTGCTCGACAGTTACCTTGAAAACGCCGTGGCTTCGGTTGCAGGAGTCGCTCACGGACGCCATTACCCAACTTGCGGTGCTGAACGCCAAAAATCCCCAATTGGCGAGCGAGTTTCCTGCATCCGGGTCGTCCAGCAGACATCTGGGAGAAAATCCACCCCAGGGGAACAGCGATTTTCTGCATCCGGGTTTCTCCGGCAGGCATATGGAAGAAATCCACCCGGAGCGTCGTCCTTGACCTCGATGACCGGTCAGAGCACGAGCGTCTGCCCGTGGCGGCGCAGCCAGCGCTGCTGATCCTTGTAACCGGGGCAGCGGCCGGCCAGCAACGCCCAGAAGCGCGGGGAGTGGTCTGGCACCTCGAGGTGGCAGACCTCGTGCCAGATCACGTAGTCGAGCACGGTCTCGGGGGCCAGGAGCAGGCGCCAGTTGAAGCTCATGGCGCCGCTGGGCGAGCAGCTGGCCCAGCGGGTGCGCTGCCCGCGGATCGAGAGCGGACCGTAGGCGCTGCCGGCCTGCGCGCACGCCCGCGTGAGCCGGGGCTCGATCTCCTCCCGGGCCGCTCGCCGGTACCAGCGCTCGAGCGCCGGCACCCGGTGCGCGCCCGCCGGGGTCAGCAGCTCATCGCCGCTTCGATGCACTCGGGTGCGCCCGGCCTCCGGGAGAACCCGCAAGAGCTCGCCGAGATAGGGCACCGTGTCGCCGCGCGCCGCCACCGCCTGCCGGGCGCGCTCGAGCTCCGCGACTCGGCGCTGGATCCAGGGCTCGAGCTCCTGCACGGCCGCCCCGGCGGCACGCTCCGGAGCCCGCCGGGGCAGAACGACCTCGACTCCCCGGGAGGCGTCGACGGTCACCCGCACCCGGCGGGCGCGCTCAGAGCGTCTGATCCGGTAGGCGATCTCGGCCACGGCCAGACAGGCTACGGTCCGCTCCCGACGGGTTATCGACCACGGCGACCCGACGGGTTATCGACCACGGCGTCCCGACGGTTATCGACCACGGCGTCCCACGGATATCGGCCGCAGGTCCCGCGCCTACTTGGCCGCGACGACCACGTGCCAGCTTCCGCCGAAGCTCTTGATCCCCTGGCCGTTGGTGGAACCGATGGTGCTGTCGCCGCTGTAGTAGTAGAGCGGATGCTTGTCGAGCATCACCTGGTAGAAGCCGCCCTTCACGCGTCGCATGACCGATAGCTTTCCGGGGACGCCCGGCGCAGTCGGGGGCCGTGCGCTCGCCGACCTGACGATGACCGCCGGCCAGGTGCTCAGACAGGTGCGGGTCACGCACCGAAGGTGCCCGAGGCTCTCGCCGCTGAGCTCGTAGATGGTGGCACCGCGACGATCGACGACGATCGACTCGGGCTTGCCCGACACGGTGCGCTTGGCGACACCCAGTGAGCTCAGGATCGCCATCGCGCTGCCGGCGCTCGCCGCCATCAGGGCCAGCGCGCCGATAGCCATGGCCATCAGGTTGCGGGCGCGAAACAATCGAGTGTGATGCACGTTTTCCTATCTTCCTGTCGAGGTTGTGAGCCGCCCGAGGCTAGCGTGCCGGCCGGCCCCCCACGCCTTCAGCAGTGAGGACGGCTACGGTGCGGCGCGAGATGCCGTCGTTCCCCGACCTAGACCGGGCGCTGATCGCCCCCGGCGCGCAGCTGCGCCTGGCCGCCGAGCGAGACATCCCGGAGGTCCTGATCGCCCACCAGGACGATCCCCTGCTGGAGGTCAGGCTCGGCCTGGATCGTCCGCCCAGCGGGGCCGAGCTGGGGCGGCGAACCGAGGAGGCGGCTGCGCAACGGGCCGGGGGGGTGGGGGTGTGGTTGACCATCCTGCGCCCGGGATCGGATGAGTGCCGCGGCCAGATCGACGTCGGCGAGGTCGACTGGGATCATCGGAGAGCCCAGCTTCGGATCTGGGTCGCTCCCCGTGACCGGGGCCAGGGCCTGGGCCGGGACGCGCTGGCGCTTGCCGGCGCGTGGCTGCTCGGAGCCTGCGAGCTGATGCGCGTCGAGCTGCTCGTCGAGCCCGGCAACCAGCCGATGATCCGGGCCGCCGAGGCGGCCGGTTTCGTGCCCGAAGGGGTCCTGCGGGCCTATCTTCGCGGACGCGGCCGGCGGGTAGATGTCGCCGTGATGTCCCTGATCCCCGCCGACCTGGGCACCTGATGAGAGGGTGGACCGGCGCGCCGTGAAGGAGTGGAGGGTGACGCTGCCGCCGGGCGTCTCGAGCCCGTTCGAGGTCTACGTCAACGGCGTGCGCCAGGAGCTGGGCACCGACTACCGGGTGTCGTCAGGCGAGCTGGTGTTCACGCGTGAGCTGGTGCGCCAGAAGCTCGGTCTGCGGGCCTGGCTGATGGGCTTCTGGGGGATCGGCACCTACAAGCGAAACGACGAGGTCGACGTTCGCTACGAGCTCGGCGGGCGGCCGACGGTCGCGCACGCGCTCGACATCACCCCGCCGTCTTGACCACCTCGCGGCCCACCCAGGGTCGCAGCAGCCTGAGCGCAGAGAGGATGGCGCGGGTGGCGGGCGAACGGTTGAGCGTGTAGAAATGAATTCCGGGTGCGCCCCGGGCCAGCAGCTCGGCGCACTGCAGGGTGGCGTATGAGACGCCGAGCTGCAGGACGGCGTCGGGGTCGTGGGAGCGCCACTGGAGCGCTTCGAGCAGGGTCTCGGGGATGGTGGCGCCGCACATCCCGGTGATCGTCTTGATCTGGCGGAGATCCGTGATCGGCATGATCCCGGGTAGGATGGGCACCTCGATCGCCGCCGAGCGGGCCTCGTCGACGAACCGGAAGTAGAGCTCGTTGTCGAAGAAGAGCTGCGTGATCAAGAACGAGACGCCGTTGTCGATCTTGTCCTTGAGGAAGCGCAGGTCGTGCGCCAGGTCCGGGGCCTCCGGGTGCACCTCCGGGAAGCAGGCGGCTCCGATGCAGGCGTCACAGGCGGTGCGGATCAGCTCGGCGAGCTCGGTCGAATAGCGCAGGCCGCCGGGATGCGGCTTCCAGTCGGGCTCCCCGCGCGGTGGGTCGCCCCGCAGGGCCAGGACGTTCTCGATGCCGGCGCGCTGCATGTCCTCGAGGATCGTCTGCAGGTCCTCACGGGTGGATCCGACGCAGCTGAGGTGGGCCATCGCCTCGATTCCCAGCTCCTGCTTGATCCACCGGGTCAGATCCAGCGTGCGGGTGCGAGAGCCTCCTGCGGCGCCGTAGGTGACCGAGACGAAGTCGGGAGCCAGCTGGCGCAGCGACTCGAGGGCCAGCCCCAGGACCCGTTCACCGGCGTCGCTGCGGGGCGGGAAGAACTCGAACGAGAACACGGGCTCGTCGGTCCGGGCAAGGAGCTCGTCGATCCGCATGGCGGCAGCGTACCACGACCTTGACACACTCGTGTCAATGTTTGCCGATCAGGCTCCACCGCTCGGTCCCGTCATCGGGCTTGACCCGCACCCGTCCCGCCCGCTCCAGATGCCGCAGGTAGCAGAGCGTCTGGGCCAGATACCAGTTCGCGTTCTGGGCTCGCAGCGGCTCGCCGTAGACCTGGGGAGCGATCTCGACCGCCGTGGACGGCTTGCCACCCAGCGCGGCGAGCGTGGCCTCCAGGCGCTCTCGCACGAGCTTGCGATTTGACTCGATGTGCCCGTGCACGTCCACGAACGGCTTGCCATGGCCCGAGAGCGCCAGACGCGCATCGAGCGCGTCGACGCGGTCCAGCGATCCCATGAATTCTCCGACCGGATCCGGCGTGTAGCCGTAGTCGTAGTAGAGCGAGATTCGGCCCAGGACATGGTCGCCTGAGATCAGCAGCCGGCGCTCGGCCTGGTACAGGCAGATGTGCGACGGAGCATGGCCGGGGGTTTCGAGTACCGCCCAGGCACCCAGGTCGGTCTCGATCTCGACACCGGACACGAGCGCCCGGTCGGGTTCGATCAGGCCCGCGATACCGGACGGGATGTCCTTTGCCCGCTCCGCATAGGCCGCCAGGGCCTCGGCGGACACCCCGCTCTGGCGACCTACCTCCAGGCGTCGCGCCAGCGCTGCCTTTGGATCGGCTAGACCCCGCGTCCCGTGTTCGTGGTTGGGATGCATCCAGAACTCGCAGCCGGCGCGCCGCACGATCGGGGCCGCCTGGCCCCAGTGATCGGAGTGGGCGTGGGTGCAGGCCAGCAGCCGGACGTGGTCGAGGCGCAGGTTGACCTGCTCGAGCGCGCGCTCGAGCTGGGCCAGCGAACCCGGCTCGTGCATGCCGGTGTCGATCAGCACGATCCCCGATCCGGCCGCGATCGCCCAGGCGTTGCAGTGCGGTACGCCCGGCCAGGGAAGCGGTAGCCGCAGCCGCCACAGGCCGGGCAGCACCCGCTCTCCGCGTCCGAGCTCGCGTTGGCGTGGCATCTCGCGCACGATATTCACGGCGCGTAGACTGCGCGGACCCGATGCCGAGCACCGCCGAGATCGCCCGGGCTTACTTCGACGCGCTCAGCGCCCACGACCTCGACGCCGGGCTGGAGCTTTGGAAGCCCGGGGCGATCGACCGGTTCGTGGGCACCGCGGATCTGGTCGCGCCCGAGGGGATCCGGGAGTACTTCTCGATGCTGTTCGGCGCCTTTCCGGACTTCGAGTTCGAGGTTCTGCAGCTGACGAGCGCCCGCGCGCGAACCGCCGTGCGCTGGCGGGCGCGTGGCACGTTCGCGGGGCCCGGGACCTTCCAGGGGTTCGTCGCCACCCAGGCCCGGCTCACGCTCGAGGGCTGTGACGTGCTGACGGTCGAGAATGACCTCATCGTCCGCAACGAGGCCTACCTCGATACCGGCGACGTGGCCCGGCAGCTCGGCTTGCTGCCGCCCGCGGACTCGGCCGCCGCCCAGCGGATGACCAGGCTGACCAACCTGCGCACCCGGCTGATGACCGGGATGCACACGGCGCCACCGGAGTCGATCGCCGCCGGGGTGTGGCTCGTGCGCGGCGGGTTTCCGGTCAAGACGATGAACGTGTACCTGATCGAGGACGGCGACGGCGTCACCGCGTTCGACGCCGGGATCGCCGCGATGAGCCGCGGGCTGCGAGCCGCCGCCGCCCGGCTGGGGGGCATCAGGCGTGTCGTCCTGGGTCACGCCGACGCCGATCACCGGGGCGCCGCCCCGGCGCTCGAGGCCCCGGTCTACTGTCATCCGGCCGAGCGTGCCGCCGCGGAGTCTGATGCGAGCTTTCGCGACTACTGGGACCTCGCCAAGCTCAGGCCCTACGCTCGGCCCTACTACCGCAAGGTGCTTCCGAGCTGGGATGGCGGCGGCGTGCGCGTTGCCGGCACCCTCTCCGAGGACGACGGGGTGGCCGGCTTTCGCGTCGTCGAGCTGCCCGGTCATGCGCCCGGCCTGATCGGTCTCTTCCGCGAGTCAGACCGGGTGGCTCTGGTCTCCGACCTCGTCTACACGCTCGATATCCAGTCGGGTCGCAAGGGCCCCCCGCGGGTTCCCCATCCGGCGTTCGATGGCGACTTCGAGCAGGCGCGAGCTTCGATTCGCAAGCTGGCTGCGCTGAATCCATCGGTGGCGTGGGCCGGACACGCCGATCCGGTCACCGGTGACGTCGCGGGCGAGCTGCTACGGGCCGCGTCGGCCCCGTTGTAGTAAGTGGCCGTGGGACGTCGCCACCGTCAGAAGACAAAGCTCGCGGCACCGTCCAGCGAATACCGGGACGCGGACGGCAACCTGCTGGCGCTGCGCGGCTCGCTTCCCGCCGCGGCCAGGCGCGAGTACTCCGACACGCTGGCCGGCGGCCTGCATCGCGAGGATGCCCGTCAGCGGGCGACCGAGCTGTTGTTCGAACGGCTCGCCGTCTCGTGGACGATCGCCGGGCTCGAGCTCGACCGCCAGAAGGAGCTGCTGGGGCGCTACCGGATGGCGTCCGCCGGCGAACGGAGCTTCGTGCTGGAGTCGTTGCGCGAGCATCTCACCGAGCACTTTCCCGAGCTGCCGGCGCCGTGAGCGCGACCGCGGAGTCGGTGACCTCCGGCGTGCCCGGTCCCGGTCCGGACCCCGACGCGTTTGCGGCGCTGCTGTGTGACTGGTGCCTGGAGGCGCAGCCCGGAAGCCGGGTCCTGGTCGAGTCCACGACACTGGCCCAGTCGCTGGCCCTCGCCCTGCACAAGTCCCTGCTGCAGCGCGGCTCCTGGCCGTACGTGCGCCTGGTTCCCCCGCCGCTGCGCGGCGACTTCTATCGTTATGCCCAGGAGCTTCACCAGACACAACCCCCACCGGTCGAGCTGGCGTTGGCACAAGCCGTCGATACCCGAGTGCGGATCGATGCGCCCGCGAATACCAACGAGCTCGCCGACGTGCAGCCAGGGCTGATCACGCGGGTGGCGGGAGCGCGCCGGTCGCTCCAGGAGGCGATGCTGTCGCGACGCTGGTGCGGGACGCTGTGGCCGACGCCGGCGCTCGCCCAGCAGGCCGCCATGTCGACGGGCGAGCACGCCGCGTTCGTGACCCGGGCGCTGCTGCTGGACCACCCGGATCCGGTCGGCGCCTGGCGTGCGCTGAGCGCTCGCCAGGCGGGCCTCGTCGCCCGGCTGGGCGAGGCTCACGAGATCCGGATCGAGGCCGAGGGCACCGACATCACGCTGGCGGTGGCGGAGCGGACCTGGATCAACTCCGACGGCAAGCGCAACATGCCCAGCGGCGAGGTATTCACCGGCCCGGTCGAGGACTCGGCCAACGGCACGGTCCGCTTCACGGTCCCCACCGGGCCGGCCGGAGTCACCGTGACCGGCGTCCAGCTCAGCTTCCGCGACGGCGCCGTCATCGAGGCGAGTGCCGAGCATGGGCAGGGGTACCTGGATGCGGCGCTCGCCACCGATCCCGGTGCGCGCTTTCTCGGGGAAATCGGCATTGGCACCAATTCCGGCATCGACCGCGCCACCGGCCACATCCTGCTCGACGAGAAGATCGCCGGCACCGTGCACCTGGCTCTCGGACGCTCCTATCCGGAGACCGGCGCAACCAACCAGTCGGCGCTGCACTGGGACCTGATCTGCGACCTGCGAGACGCCGGCCGATTGAGCGCGGACGGCGAGACGCTGCTCGAGAACGGCGCGTTTCGCCCTCCGTTCGGGTGACCCTCACCCGCCGTTAACGAGTCCCGCCTGGTCTTCGACTAGGTTGAGAGTCATGCGTCGCACAAAGATCGTGGCTACGATCGGACCCGCCTCCCGGGAGCCCGAGGTTCTCAAGCGCATGGTCGAGGCCGGACTCGACGTGGCCCGGCTGAACTTCTCCCACGGCGATCGCGACATGCACGCCGAGAACGCCTCCCGGGTGCGGGCGGCCGCGTCTGCCGTGGGACGGCAGGTCGCGATCCTCCAGGACCTCCCGGGCCCCAAGCTCCGGATCGGCCCGGTCAGGGACGGGATCGCCGAGCTCAAGCCCGGGGAGACCCTGGTGCTGGAGTGTGGATCCACTGCCGCCGGGGACGGCGAGCGGATGTCGGTCTCGTGGCAGGGGCTGGCCGAGACCGTCGACCCCGACGATGTGATCTACCTCGCCGACGGTGCCATTCGCCTCCGCGTGCGCGAGGTCCGCATGCCCGACTGCGAGGTCGTCACCGCGGTCGAGATCGGCGGCGCGGTGGCCTCCCGCCAAGGACTCAACATTCCCGGCTCCACGCGCGGGCTGGCCGCGGTTCCCGAGGAGGACCTCGACATGTTGCGCTTCGGCGAGTCGATCGGCGTCGATGCCGTGGCGCTCTCGTTCGTGCGCACGGCCGAGGACATCGACACCGTGCGCGGGCACACCCGCCTGCCCCTGATCGCCAAGATCGAGAAACCCCAGGCCGTGGACGAGGCGACCGAGATCATCCGGGCCGCCGACGTCGTGATGGTGGCGCGCGGGGATCTCGGGATTGAGCTGCCGATCCAGGACGTGCCCATCGTGCAAAAGCAGCTGCTGCGGATCGCCGGCCGGCTGGCGCGGCCCTCGATCACAGCCACCCAGATGCTCGATTCGATGGTCTCCTCGTCGCGCCCCACGCGAGCCGAGGTCGCCGATGTCGCCAATGCGATCCTCGACGGCACCGATGCCGTGATGCTCTCTCAGGAGACCGCCATCGGCTCCTACCCGGTCGAGGCGGTCGCGATGATGGCCTCGGTCGCCGAGCGCACCGAGCGAAGCGTGCCCTACAGCGCCTGGAACGAGGATCGGGTCCGCCGGGATGCTCGTGACCCCGCCTACACAATCGCCTACAGCGCTTGCGCGGCGGCCCGCGACCTCGGCTTGGCGGCCCTTGTGGTCCCCACGCTGTCCGGGCGGTCCGCGCGCCTGATCTCGGCCCACCGCCCCAACGTACCGATCTACTGCCTGTCGCCCGGTCGCGAGACCGTGCGCCGGTGCAGCCTGATGTGGGGCGTCGAGGCGGCGTCGATGCGCCGTCACGAGGTGACCGAGGAGCTGATCGCCGATGCCGCCCGGCGGGTGGTGGAGCTCGGCTGGCTCAAGCCCGGGCAACGGGTCGGCATCACCGCCGGGTTGCCCAGCGGCAAACCGGGGACCACGAGCCTGTTTCAGGTCCAGGAGGTGTGAGCGGCACGGCCCGCTTCCACGCCACGATGCCTGTCAGCTGATGTGCACGAGTGTCCCGATGAGCGGGCTGGGAAATCCCCACTCCGAGCGCGCCCGAGAGAGGCTACGGTCAGGCGGCCGCGCGCTCGTAGAAATCGGCCTCCTCGCGACCTAGATCGGTCGCGGGCGGATCGTCGTAGAACCACTCCCGAGCGATCCGGTAGAAGTTGCCGCGGGCGTACAGCTGGGCGATCACCGCGAGCGTCAGCACCTCCATGCGTCGCCCGAAGATGTGATCGGGGGGAGCCGATTCGTGGCGCAGGTAGCCGAAGTACTCAGACCGCGGGTCGCTCATGTCGATCAGCACCTGGGTGGCGTACTCGGGGGTGAGCTGGATCTCACGGTCGCACGTGTACCAGGAAGTGGCGGCGCGAAAATGGGCCAAGACCCGATCGGGATTGAACTTCTCGGGCTCCGGAAAGAAGCCGGTCTCGGTGCCCAAGCGCATGATCGTGTCGGTGTCACCTTCGATCACTGCCCGTTCCATGTCGATCTCCAGCTCGACGCCCCCGGAAGGCATCCGCTTGAACAACCCGAAATCGAAGAACGCCATCCGGCCGTCGTCGAGCAGCATCGAGTTGCCGGGATGCGGGTCGCCGGAGAACTGTCCGTGGCGGTACAGGCACCCGAAGTAGAAGCGAAAGATCATCTCGCCGATCCGATCCCGGTCGGCCTGGGGATAGGTCTTGAGGTCCTCGAAGCCCGTGCCGTGGACGTACTCGGAGACCATCATGCGCTCGTGTGAGAGGGAGGTGATCACGTCGGGGATCACGATGAACGGATGGCCGCGGAAGATCCGCGCCAGCGTGCGCTGGTTCTGGGCCTCGAGCTCGTAGTCGAGCTCCTCCTGAATCCGGGAGCGGATCTCCTCGCCGATCGCCTTGGGGTCCATCCCGGGGGCGATGCGCTTGAGGAGACGCAGGATGAGCCCGAGGTTCTGCATGTCGGCCCGGACCGCGGCGGCCACCCCCGGGTACTGCACCTTGACGGCGACGCGGCGCCCGTCGGTGAGGGTGGCGCGGTAGACCTGTCCGATCGAGGCCGCCGCGATCGGCTCCTCGTCGAACTCGTCGAACACGTCCTTGAGGCGCTCGCCGAGCTCCTGCTCCATGACCTTGCGCATGTCCTTGAAGCTGACCGCGGGAGCGGCGTCGCGCAGCGCCGCCAGCTTGTGCTGGAACTCCTCGCGGTATTCCTCGGGCACCAGGCCGACATCCAGAAAGGACATGACCTGCCCGAGCTTCATCGCCGCGCCCTTCATGGTTCCCAGCGTGGTCAGGATCTGCTCGGCGGCCTCGATGTGGCGCTTTTCCAGCGCCGCTTCGCGACCGTCCTTTGAGCGGGCGACGTTGGTCGCGTGCGTCCCCGCCTGGCGGATCGCCTGTCCCGCCGCAAGGCTCCCGATCTTGGCGGTCCGCCCCACGCGTGAGGTGGGGATCTTGTCGTCAGCCACTGTTTGAGTCTAGGAGCCCGACGTCTGCACCCGGGATCCGGGCACGATGTCGTCGGCGCCGTCGGGCCAGCGCACCCAGGCCTTGTGACCGCCGTCATAGTCGTCGCCGAGCAGGACCAGCGTCGCCGGCTCACCCAAGGCCGTGCACGGAGCGCTGCCTTCGGGATCGAGGCCGCGCCAGATGCGCACGAACCGGTTGTGCTCGAGCTCGTCGGCGACGGTCGTGGGATCGGTGTGACCGGGATGGATCCGGGTCTCAGGCGGCAGCTCGAGCAGCTTGTCCATGATCGAGGACCGCAGGTCGGCGTAGCTCGTGCTCCCGGGAGCGCGCACGCCTCCCACGGATCCTTTGAACAGGGTGTCGCCGGTGAACACGTCGGTGCCGTCGAACAGCAGCGAGAGCATCCCGGCGGTGTGCCCGGGGGTGTGAATCGGCTCGATCGCCAGCGCGCCCGTCTCGATCGTCTGGCCGGGCTCCATCGTGCCCGTGGCCGCGGGAACGTCGTCGCGCTCGAGCGGGTGGATCAGCACCGGAACGTCGGGGTAACGCTCGCGGACGGCGTCGAGCTCGGCGACGTGGTCGTGGTGGTGATGGGTGAGCAGCACGTGGGTGAGTGCCAGCTGGCCGCGGTGCAGGTACTCGAGCAGCGGCCCCACCGGCCCGCCCGCATCGACCATGACCGCGCTGCCCCCCAGCTCGTCGGCGACCACGTAGGTGTTCGAGAGCCACGGATCACTCATCGAGCGCTCGACGATCATGTCCGGGAGCCTATCGGCCCCCACCCACCCGGGTATCGGCGCCACCCACCCGGTAGCCTTAGTGCTGCGTTCATATATACGAAACGAACCACTTGGCGCAAGAGCTAATGAGCCTGATTCACACCTGCTATCGAATCCTCGACGTCGACCGCTCGGTCGCCTTCTACGAGGCGCTCGGCTTTCAGGAGAAGCGGCGAGCTCCGATCCGCGATGAGGCGATCAACGTCTTCATGGGATTGCCCGACGACGGTCCCGAGCCCCGCCTGGAGCTGACGCACAACTTCGATCAGAGCGAGCCGTATGAGATCGGCACCGGCTACGGGCACATCGCGATCACCACTCCCGATCTCGACGGCACCCTGGAGCAGCTCGCCGGTCAGGGGATCGAGCCCGAGAAGCCGCCCTACACCGTCCGCGAGGGCGGGAACCGGCTGTGCTTCGTGCGCGATCCCGACGGCTACCGGATCGAGCTGATCGAGCGCGACTGACGCATGGGCGTCTGAAGGGTTACTCGGCGATGGTCGACACGACGACGATGGGCAAGCTGCTCGAGCGCTTTGCTCAGGGCGTCGCCGCGCACGACCGGGAGAACCCCGATCACAACAGCTGGGGGATCGGGATGGCCCGGTTCGACATCGACCGCCTGGGGCTCGAGGAGGGCGAGGAGATCCTGCCCGGAATCGTGCTTGCAGCCGACGGCGGCGGCACCGGCAACTTCCGGGTGCTGTGCGACGGGCAGCACGACGGCGAAGGGGAGATGGAGGAGGAGGAAGTTGTCGACGCGGTCGCCTCCGAGGAGGTGCTGGAGCCCGTCTACTCCGACGGCCCGGCCCCGCCTCCGGTACGCCCGCCGGTGTAGGCGGCCGGCCCGGTAGCCGGTCGACGCTCGGTGTCGCTGCGCACCTCGGACCGCGGCCGTCAGGGCACGTACTCGATCGTGGCTCGCGACGCCGCCAGTGGCGAGCTGGGGGTCGCCGTGCAGTCGCACTGGTTCTCGGTGGGTCCGATCGTCCCCTGGGCCCGGGCCGGGGTGGGAGCGGTGGCGACCCAGGCCAACGCGGAGATCTCCTACGGGCCGAGAGGGCTGGACCTTCTGGCGAGCGGACTTGACGCGTCGACCGCGCTGGCACGTCTGCTGGCGCAGGATGCGGGCGCCGCCGGACGTCAGGTGGCGATCGTCGACGCGGGGGGCGCAGTGGCCGCTCACACCGGCGCGAGCTGCATGCCGTTCGCCGGCGACTGCCAGGGCGACGGCGTCTCGTGTCAGGCGAACATCATGGCGTCAGACCGCGTGTGGCCGGCGATGCTCGACACCTACTCGTCGACACAAGGAGCGCTGAGCGTGCGGTTGCTCGCGGCGCTGGACGCCGCCGAGGAGCAGGGGGGCGATGTGCGCGGGCGACAATCGGCGGCGATCGTTGTCGTACCCGCGGCCGGCGACGCCTGGGAGACGGTCATGTCGCTGCGCGTCGAGGACCATCCCGATCCGCTGCCCGAGCTCCGGCGGCTGGTGGCTCTCGACGCCGCCTACGGGATCGCCGGACGGGCTGACGAGCTGGTCAACCAGTCACGCCACGGCGAGGCGGCGCGGCTGTACCAGGAGGCCAGCGCGCTGGCGCCTGACAGCGCCGAGCTGCGCTTCTGGGCCGGACTCGGGGCTGCCCAGGCAGGTGATCTGAACCGGGGCGTGCGCGACGTCCAGGCTGCGATCGCGGCGCACGCCGGCTGGCGCGACCTGCTCGAGCGCCTGTCCCCCGAGGTGGCACCCTCGGCTCGACCGGTCCGGGAGCGGCTTCGCTCGCTCGGTTAGTGAATGGCCACTTAGGCGGGCACGGCGATCCCCGCCCGCTTCGCCACCCGCTCGGACAGCCACACCAGGGTCGGGCATCGGATCTCGTGTCGGGCGCCGGCCCGCAGGACGCCTCCCGCGATCGCGTCGAGCTCGGGCTCGCGTCCGGCGGCGATGTCGCGCTGCATCGAGGAGCCGAGCTCCGGCGGAGCGCTCTCCAGCTCGGCCAGGGTCGCGGTCGGCGCCAGCGCGGCTCCGTCGGCGTTGGCCACCTCCACGGTCTCCGCGATCGCGTTCTCGAGCGCCGAGCGCCACCGGGGATCCGAGCGCACGAATCCGATCGGGCGGTCGCTGGCGCTGCTGGTGAGCGCGAGCGGGCACAGGCGGGCGAGCTTTGACCACATCACGTGTCGCTCGCTGGAATCGATCTGCACCGGGATCCCGGCGTTCTGCAAGATGTCCGCCAGTCGCTTCAGGTGGGTTTTCAGCTTGGGCTGCTCGGTGGCCAGGTCCACGCGGCAGGCGGGGCTGGTCTGCACGATCGTCCCGGTGCGGGGTCGATCTGATTCGATCCGGATCACCCCGGACGCCACGTGGTGCGCGCCGAAGCGCTCGCGCAGCAGCTCCAGATGGTCAAGCCCGTTGAGGAGGGGCACGACCAGGTCCGGTGTGCCCTGCACCCGGTTCAGGGCCGCCACGAGACCCGTGGCCTTGGTGGCCACGATCAGGACATCCACATCGTCCTCGAGGGCCGCCGTGATTCGGGGATGAGCCTCGAGGTCCCCCAGCACGGCGCTATGCACCGAGAGCCCGCGGTTCGCGAGCTCGGCGGCGGTCGACTCTCGGGCGACGACCACCACGTGAGCCCCCGAGCGATCCAGCGCGGCGGCCACGAAACCTCCCACCCCACCGGGTCCCAGGACGGCGATCCTCGACACGGCCCGGAGGCTGTCAGACCACGACGCCTGGCGCTTCGCGGCCCATGCCCGCCGCGCGCTAGCCTCCGGTCAATACATGACGAGCGCGAGCAGCGAGCGAAGGGCGGCAGCGACATGACCAGGCGCGCGACCTTGAGAGCATCGGATGCGGATCGTGAGCAGGTGGCCGAACGTCTGCGTCACGCCGCGACGGAGGGCCGGCTGCTCGCCGAGGAGCTGGACGAGCGACTCGGGGTAGCGCTGTCGGCGAGGACGTATGGAGAGCTCGATGCGCTGATCGAAGATCTGCCGACTCCGAACGCCGGCCTCAGGCGACGCTCACCTGAGCCGGTCCGGCGCCGGCCGGCGGTGGCCGTGGCGGCGACGGTCATGGTGGCGGTGCTGCTGATCGGGTTTGTCGCGTCCGCGGTCGGCGGTCACTCGCACGCGGGTCATGATTGGAGCACAGGATCCCTGGTGTGGGTGGTGTGGCTCGTGATCGGCTGGCGGGTGCTCAAGCATCGCCGCGGCCGCGTCCGGTAGGAAGCCGCCGCCGGGTCAACGCCGGGTCTGCCGCCGAACCTCAGCCCAGGTTGCACGCGCCTGCTTGAGCGCCTTGACCACCTGCGCCCGGGCCTCATCCGCCGCCTTGGCGGCCTCGATGGCCTGGGATCGGGCCTTCGCCCCGCGCGCCAGCAGCCCGAACGACCACAGCCCCGTCTCCAGCAGACGCGCCCCCCGCTCCAGGTCGGCTCGCACCGCTTCGCGCAGCGCCTGGCCGCGCAGCCCGTCCGCGATGTGGCGGCTCTGGGATTCGAACACGACATCGGCGAGCCCCGCGAGGGCGCGCCCGGCGGCCATCGGCTCCGGATCGCGGGGATCGACCTCGGCCCGGGCGGCGAGCTCCTCGCGAACCACCTTGGCCAAGCGGTCGTGGACCTCCAGCCAGGCGGCTCGCAGCGTGGGGGTGCTGTCGATCATCTGCCCGAACAGGGGCACGAACTGGAGCAGCTCGTCGGGCGCGTCATAGAAACGCTCCATGTCGGCCGCCAGCGCCGTCACGACCGCGTCGGTCAGCGAGTCACGGGGACCGCGATCGCGCAGAGCTTGCGCGAGCCGGTCGATCGACTCGTCGACCGTGTCCAGGACCAGGGCTTCCTTGGTCGGAAAGTAGTTGTAGATCGTCTTCTCCGAGACGCCGACTCGCTCGGCCACCTCGGAAACGGTGACGTTGTCAAAGCCGCGGGTGGCGAACATGCTGGTGGCGGCGTCTGAGATCAGCTGCCGGGTCAGCCGGCGCTTGCGCTCGCGCAGCCCCTCCTCGGGATGACCTGCCCGGTACCGGGCCTCCTGGGCGCGGCGCGCCTGGCGCATGATCTCGGCGATCCTCTCCCCGAACTCGTCGGACAGCACCCGGTGGACGAGCGCGTCGCCGGACTCGTCGCCGAGGGCTTCCTCTTCCCCGGTCTCGCGATGAGTTTGGCTTTCCAAGTCGGTCAGTTGTGAGAGCGAGAGCGATCGAACTCGCCGAGAGCCTATCAGCGAATCTTCACTTGCAGAACTATTTCAGAAACTGTATATTTACGGCCCATGACAGAAAAAGCCATTCAGACCGAGGGCCTGACCAAGCGCTTCGGGGACTTCGTCGCCGTCCAGGACTTGGACCTGGAGGTCGAGGTGGGCACCGTGGTGTCGCTGCTCGGACCCAACGGCGCCGGCAAGACCACGACCGTGCGGATGCTGGCCACGCTGCTGCGACCCGACGGCGGGCGCGCACGGGTGGCCGGCCACGACGTGGTGACCGAGGCTGCCCGGGTGCGCGAGCTGATCTCCCTCACGGGCCAGTTCGCGGCGCTTGACAAGAACCTGACCGCGCGCGAGAACGTCGTGCTGATGGCGCGGCTTCGCGGGCGCAGCGCGCAGGCGGCGCGAGCCCGGGCCGACGAGCTGATCGAGCGTTTCGATGCCGTCGACGTCGCGAATCGCCTGGTCAAGAACCTCTCCGGTGGCGAACGGCGCCGGGTCGACCTGGCCGCCGGTCTGATCGACCCTCCCCACGTTCTGGTCCTCGACGAGCCCACCACCGGGCTGGATCCACGCAGCCGGCAGATCGTGTGGTCGACGATCCGCTCGCTCGTCGGCGAGGGCGTGACCCTGCTGCTCACGACCCAGTACCTCGAGGAGGCCGACGCGCTCGCCGACCGAGTCGTGCTCATCGATCACGGGCGCGAGGTGGCCGCGGGGACGCCCGCCCAGCTCAAGGCTCAGGTGGGACAGCAGCGCGTCGACGTCGTCGCCGCCGACGCCGAGGCCTACGAGCGCCTGCTCGGGTTGCTGGGGGAGCGCTTCGAGGTCACGCCGGTCAGCGAGCAGCGGACGATCTCGATCGCCGCCCCTGACGAGGTCGGGGACCTGGCCCGTGTGGCCGGCGCGGTGCAGGAGACCGGGATCGCGGTCGACGAGATCGCCCTGCGGCGTCCCACGCTCGACGACGCGTTCCTGGCCCTGACCGGCCATCCCGCCCAGGCGATCGAGCCCACCGAGGCCGCCGCGCCCATCGGGCCCGCGGAGCCCGGGGAGCCCGGGGAGCCCGGGGAGCCCGGGGAGCCCGCCACCGAGGAGGCCGCCGTATGACCGCCATCGCCGTCAGTGGTCGCCAGGGCCCACCCGCACCGCTGCGCTTCGTGCGCGATACGGCGTTGTTGACATGGCGAAGCCTGCGCGCGATTCCCCGCGTCCCCGAGCGCCTGCTCGACGTCACGATCCAGCCGATCATCTTCATCCTGCTGTTCCTGTACGTGTTCGGATCGGCGATTCACGTGCCCGGGATCGCATACAAGAACTACCTGTTCCCGGGGATCATCGGCCAGTCGCTGGCCTTCGGGGTGATCGGAGCCGGCACCGCGACCTCCGCGGACTTCGCCGAGGGGGTCATCGACCGCTTCCGCTCGATGCCGATCAGCCGCTTGTCGATCATCAGCGGCGAGGTGATGGGCCAGCTCTGCGAGCAGGTGCTCGGCCTCGTGATCACCGTGATCGTCGGTCTGGCGCTTGGCTGGGATCCGCATCTGACGGTCCTGAACGCGATCGAGCTCGTGGCGCTGATGGTGCTGGGGATCCTCGCCTTCACGTGGTGCGGGGTCCTGTTCGGAATGCTCGTGCGCTCACCGGACGCGGTCCAGGGGATGGGCTTCATCGTCATCCTGCCGCTCACCTTCATGGCAGGCACGTTCGTGCCGATCGCCGGCATGGACGCGGTGCCGCGGGCGATCGCCGAATGGGATCCGATCTCCGCCCTGGTGGCCTCGGTGCGCACGCTGACCACTCCCGGCTTCCACAGCTCCGGGTCCTGGCAGCTGGATCACCCGCAGATCGCGATGGTCTTCTGGTGCGTGCTGCTGATGGCGATCTGCGTGCCGCTGGCGCTGCGGCGGTTCAACCGGACGTTGGCTGCCTGACGTTTGGCTGCCTGACGTTTGGCTGCCTGACGTTGGCTGCCTGACCGGCGGATGCAGTGGCCGGATCTCGCTTCCGATCGGAGCCCGGCAGACCGGATCTCGTTTTCGATCGGAGCCCGGCAGACGTGATGTATCTGAGTGACGGTATTCGTTACTCAGATACATCACGTGCGGGCCACCGCGTCGCGGCGGCGATCCGCGCCTCAAAGGTCCACGAGCACCCCGGGGTTCATCGCCCCCGCCGGGTCCACGGCCGCCTTCGCCCCCCGCAGCGCCGCCGCAAACGGCTGCGGGCGCTGGCGGTCATACCAGGGACGATGGTCGCGCCCAACTGCGTGGTGGTGGGTGATCGTGGCCCCGGCGGCGAGCACGGCGTCGGCGGCGGCGCGTTTGATCGCCGCCCATTGCTCGAGCTCGGCGCCGCGCTGCGCGGGCGCGAGGACGGTGTAGTACGGGGCGGGGCCGTCGGGATAGACGTGCGTGAAGCGGCAGGTCACCGAGCCGGTACCGCACACCTCGCCCACCGTCGCCAGCGTCCGCTCGGTCACGGCCTGATGGAGAGCCGGGAACCGGTCCCAGGTGATCGAGGTCTCGAACGTCTCCGAGAGCACGCCCATGGCCACGAACGTGTCTCGCAGGTAAGGGGCGCGGACGAAGGCGTCGCGCCACGTGCCGACCGCGTCCGCTGGCGCCGCAGGGTCAGCCGACGCCGACCGGTCCGCCTGCGCCGGCGGGTCCCAGACGCCACCGTGATCCGCGCAGCACTCCAGTGCCAGGCCCAGCAGCGGCTCCACATCCCACTCGGGGGACTCGAACCCGAGCACCAGGAGCGCGCAGCTGCCGTCGCCGGCGCCGGTCAGCGCGGCCTCGCTCGGATCGACCAGGCGGCAATTGGCCGGGTGCAGCCCCGACTGCGACAACGCTCGCGCGGCCTCCGCGCCCGCCATGAAGTCCCCGAAGCGAACGGCGGTCAAAGCGCGGAACCGGGGCCGGGGGCGCACTCGCAGCCAGGCCTCGGTGATGATCCCCAGCGTTCCCTCCGAGCCGATCAGCATCCGGTCGGGCGAGACGCCGGCGCCCGACCCGGGGAGTCGCCGTGACTCCCAGACCCCGACCGGGGTCACCGCCCGGACCGACTCGACGAGATCGTCGATATGCGTGTAGAGGGTCGCGAAGTGACCCCCCGCGCGGGTGGCGATCATCCCCCCGAGGGTGGCGAACTGAAACGACTGGGGGAAATGGCGCAGCGTCAGTCCGTGGGACCGCAGCTGGGTCTCGAGCTCCGGGCCGGTGGCGCCGCCCTGGATCCGGGCCGACTGGGAGACCGGATCGACCTCGAGCACCTGGTCGAGCGCCTTGAGGTCGATCGTCACCACGCCCGTGTACCGATCTTCGTCCACGACCGGCTCCACGCCCCCGACGACGCTCGTGCCGCCGCCGAACGGGATCACGGCGGCTCCGGATCCCATCGCCCAGTCGAGCACCGAGACCACCTCGGCCTCGGTCCGCGGATGGGCCACGACATCCGGCGGGTGCTGGAAATCTCCGCGGAAGGCCCGGACCACGTCCCGATAGGACCTCCCGTAGGCGTGCAGCACCCGCTCGTACCGATCCGAGGAGCAGATGGCGCCCAGGCGCTCCGGCGCACGCAGCCGCGGCGCCGGCAGCGAGACCGACTCCAGCGGCACCGGCGACTCGGGCTCGGTGGACCCGAACCCCAGATGCCCGGCCATGAACCGGGCCGCGCCGCGGAGCTCCTCGGGGGTGAGCTGCTCGTCCTCGTAGCCCCACCCCCAGTGCTTGCAGCGCCGTGACTGAGCACTCACGAGGCGCAGCCTACCCAGGTACGGTGTAGCCGTGTCGGTCACGACCGGTCTCATCGCCCGCGGTCCCTGGGACCCGGCCCACGTCGAAGTCTCCTGGCAGGCCGACCCGTTCGCGCCGTCACAGAGCGCCACCGAAGCCGCCGACCTGGCTCTGGCCGACCTGCGTCGGCGCAGCTCGCCCAGCCACGACGGCCTGGCGGCGCGCCTGGTCGGTTTTCAGGCCGGCGAGGACACCCTCAAGCTCGAGCTGCAGCCCGCCCGGTGGGCGCTGCGCCTGATCGAGGACGAGACCGCCAACACCCTGTCGGTGCTCTGCCTGGTCCGCCGGCCCGACGGCCGGTGGCTGGCCGGGCGGCGGGCGGAGTGGCTGGCCACCTGGGCGGGGCGCTGGGCGCTGGGCGCGGGGGGCGCGGTCGAGGTCGACGAGAACCCGGCCGAGGCGATGACCAGAGAGCTCGCCGAGGAGTGGTCGGTCGTGCCCGAGCGCTACACGATCGAGGCGCTGGTCGGTGTGCCCAGCGGGATGGTGCTGCTGGTGGGGATGGCGTGGCTGCCGGAGGGCGTCTCGGTCACCCCTGATCCCGAGCACGACGAGTACGCCTGGTGGCCCGCGAGCACCGGCGATTGGCCCGAGGAGGCCGATCCGCCGCTGCGGATGCTCGCCGGGACCCTGTCCGCACAGGAATGAAGTTCATCACCTTCGGCCGCCTGGAGGTGGCCTCGTTCACCCATTCGGCGGTCTACCTGGCGCTGCTGATCTGCGCGTTCGGGCTTGGGAATCCCCAGCCCGAGACGTTCATCCTCGGCCTCAGCCATGGCGTGCTCTGGATCGTGATGTCGCTGATCTGCATCGCCGCCGCTCGCGCCCACATCATCCCCTTCTGGCTGGCCGTGACCGTGGCCGTGCTGGGCGGGCTGGGGCCGTTCGCGGGATCGATCGGCTTCGTGATCGCCGATCGCAGAAGCGTCGCCGAAGTAGCCGAGAAACCACGTTAGAGTGAAAGGCCCACAAGGATGTCGGTCGATACCAGCACTGTCGAAGTCTTGATGCCCGCCATGGGCGACTCGGTCGCCGAGGGCACGGTGCTCGAATGGCACAAGCAGGAGGGCGATTCGGTCGCCGCCGACGAGACGATCGTCGAGATCTCCACCGACAAGGTCGACGCCGAGGTACCCGCGCCCGTCGCCGGGAGGATCACCAAGATTCATGCCGCCGAGGGCGACACGATCGCTGTGGGCGCGCTCCTGGCCGAGATCGACAGCAACGGCAACGGCGCCCAGAGCGCCGGCCCTTCGGGCGCAGGCGACGGCGCGACCGTCCACCAGCCGGCCACCCCGGTCTCCGGCGAGTCGCCCCCCACCACCCCCCAGGAGCAGGCGGCCTCGGCCGGAACCGAAGCCGAAGGCGTCGCCGCCGCCGAGCAGGCCAGCCCGCACACGACCGGCGAGGCTCCCGCGGCCACCGGGGCGCCGGGCGGAGGCGCCGACCACGCCGCGCCGGGCGGAGACGCCGACTCCGCCGGCCAGACCGTCGACATCGTCACCCCCACCGGGGGCGAGTCGGTGACCGAGGGCACGATTCTCGGGTGGTCGGTCAAGGTCGGCGACGAGATCAAGGACGGCGAGACGGTGGTCGAGATCTCCACCGACAAAGTCGACATGGAGCTTCCGGCCCCGGCCTCGGGCACGATCATCGAGATCCTGGCCGAGGAAGGGCAAACGGTCACGGTCGGCGAGGTGATCGGCCGGATCGGCGCGGCCTCCACATCCGGCGCCGCGCGGCCGGCTTCGCCCCGTGATACCAGCCCCGCTCAGGGGGGCGCCCCCCAGACCCCGGCCCCGCCCGCGCCCGGCGGCGAGGACGCCGGCGCCAACGCCTCCCCGATCGCCCGCCGGGTCGCGGCCGCCAACGGAGTGAACCTGTCGACCGTCACCGGGACCGCCCGCGGCGGCCGGATCACGAAGGCCGATGTCCTGGCGGCGGGGAACGGCACCCCAGCCGGCCCCGGCGCGGCCGCGCCGGCCGTCCCCGCGCCGGCCGACGGCGCGCCGGCGGCTGCCACCGCGCAGGCCCCGCGCGATGCCCAGCTCCTCAAGGGAAGCGGCGCCGCCCTGGCTCGCTACATGGACCAGAGCCGCTCGATTCCCACCGCCACCTCCTTCCGCACGCTCACGGTCACGGTCCTGGATCAGCGCCGCAAGCAGCTCAAGGAAGCCGGCCGGCGCGTCTCCTTCACGCACCTGATCGCCTACGCGATCGCTCGTGTGGGAACCGGGGAGATGCCGGTCATGGCCCACCACTTCGCCGAGCGCGAAGGCAAGCCCTACCGTTACGATGACGGCGCCGTCAACCTCGGGCTGGCCGTCGACGTCGAGAAGAAGGACGGCAGCCGCACCCTGATGGTGCCCGTGATTCGCGATGCCGGGCGCCGCGGCTTCAGCGAGTTCCTGGACGCCTACAACGCCCTGGTCGAGAAGGCCCGCACCAACACGCTGACCGCCGACGATCTGAGCGGCGGCAACCTGACGCTCACCAACCCCGGCGGGATCGGCACCATCGCCTCGGTCCCGCGGCTGATGGTGGGACAGGGCACGATCGTGGCCACCGGATCGATCGCCTACCCGGTCGGCCTGGAGCGGATCGGCCGGCTGATCGGGGCCGAGAAGGTCATGACCATGACCTCCACCTATGACCATCGGATCATCCAGGGGGCGGAGTCCGGGCGCTTCCTGGCGCGCATCGAGGCGCTGCTCCAGGGTGACGAGGCCTTCTACGAGCAGGTGTTCGCCGATCTCGGCGTCGAGCTGCCCCCGCTGCCGGCGACTCCCGAGCCTGGCCTGAGCGCCGCCGCCGCGCAGGCCGCCCCGACCGACGCCGCCGCCGCGCAGGCCGCCCCGACCGACGGCGCCGGCGCGCAGGCCGCCCCGACCGACGGCGCCGGCGCCCAGGTCGCCGAGGAGCGCCGGACCGAGCACGACGAGGAGCTCATGCAGGCCGTCCAGGCGGCGACCTCGCTGCTCAAGGCCCACCGCACCCACGGCCACCTGGCGGCCCGCCTGGATCCACTGGGCCGAGAGCCCGAGTCAGATCCGGCGCTCGATCCGGGACCGCTCGGGCTCACGCCGGAGATCATGGCCCGCATCCCCGCCCACATCCTGCGCATGTACGTGCCGGGCGCGACCCTCGCCGAGGCCCTGCCCCACCTGCGGGAGACCTACTGCGGCACGATCGCCTACGAGATCGAGCACATTGCATCGCACCGCCAACGGCTGTGGCTGCGCGAGGCGATCGAGTCAGGCTCGTTCCGCCGCCCGCTGTCCGGAGACGAGCAGAAGGCGCTGCTCAGGCGGCTGACCGAGGTCGATGCCTTCGAGCGCTTCATGCACAAGGCGTACCTGGGCCAGAAGCAGTTCTCCGTCGAGGGCTTGGACATGACCGTTCCGATGCTCGACGAGCTCATCCAGCTGGCCGCCACCCGCGGGGCCCGGGAGGTCGTGATCGGCATGGCCCACCGCGGCCGCCTCAACGTGCTGGCCCACAACCTGGGCCGCCCCTACGCGACGATCTTCGCCGAGTTCGAGGGCTCCTCGACGCTTGAGCCGATCACAACCCTGCCCCAGGGGGGCACCGGCGACGTCAAGTACCACCACGGCGCCCAGGGTGCCTACCAGGTGGCCAGCGGCGAGTCGGTGATCGTGCGCCTGGAGTCCAACCCGTCGCACCTGGAGTTCGTCGGCCCGGTCGCCTCGGGCGCCACCCGGGCCGCTCAGACCACTCGCCAGGGCCCGCACGCCCACCAGGACTGCAACGCCGCGATTCCGGTCATCCTGCACGGGGACGCCGCCTTCCCCGGCCAGGGCGTGGTCGCCGAGACCCTGAATCTGCAGGCGCTCGACGGCTACACGGTCGGCGGCACCGTTCACATCATCCAGAACAACCAGGTGGGCTTCACCACCGACGCCGACGACGCGCGGTCGACCACGATGGCCTCCGATCTGGCCAAGGGCTTCGACGTTCCCATCATCCACGTCAACGCCGACGATGTGGCGGCGTCCGTCAGCGCCGTGCGGCTGGCCTTCGCCTTCCGCCAGGAGTTCGGCCACGACGTGCTCATCGACCTGATCGGCTACCGGCGCTTTGGCCACAACGAGGCCGACGAGCCCGCCTACACGCAACCCGAGATGTACCAGGTTGTCAAGAAGCACCCGTCGGTGCGCGAGATCTTCGCCCACCAGCTCGTCGAGCAGGGCGTGGTGACCGAGCAGGAGTCGACCGAGATGACCGACCAGGTGTGGTCGGTGCTTGCCGATGCCCATGGCGAGCTCAAGGACCGGATCGCCGCCGCCAAGGACGTCGAGCACGCCACCGGCGAGTACCAGCTCGATCGCACCCCGTCGCCCGAGGTCAGGACGGCGGTCGCGCTGGATCGCCTCCAGGTGCTCAACGAGGAGCTGCTCGCGGTCCCCGACGGCTTCACCGTGCATCCCAAGCTCGTCAAGCAGCTCGAGCAGCGTCGCGAGGCGGTCGAGTCGGGCTCGGCGGGCATCGTGTGGGCGCACGCCGAGGCGCTGGCCTTCGCCTCGCTGCTCACCGAGGGGATCCCCATCCGGCTGACCGGCCAGGACACCGAGCGCGGCACCTTCAGCCAGCGCCACCTCGTCCTGCACGATCCGAAGACCGGTCAGGAGCATTCCGCGATCCAGCACCTGCCGGGGGCGCTGGCCCCGATGGAGCTGCACAACAGCCCCCTGTCGGAGATGGCGTGCGTGGGCTTCGAGTACGGCTACTCCCAGGAGGGTCCGGAGACGCTGGTGCTCTGGGAGGCCCAGTTCGGCGACTTCGTGAACGGGGCCCAGGTGATCATCGACCAGTTCATCACCTCGGGACTGGCCAAGTGGGGGCAGACGTCGCGCTTGACGCTGCTGCTGCCTCACGCCTACGAGGGGTCCGGTCCCGAGCACTCCTCGGCCCGGCTGGAGCGCTTCCTGCAGCTCGCCGCCGAGGGCAACATCCGGGTCGCGAACCCGACCACTCCGGCCCAGTACTTCCATCTGCTGCGCCGCCAGGCCCGGATCGCCAAGCAGCGTCCGCTGGTGGTCATGACCCCCAAGAGCCTGCTGCGCCTGCCCCAGGCGGCCAGCACGGTGGCAGAGCTCACCGACGGTCGCTTCCAGCCGGTGATCGCCGATCCCAACGCCGATCCCGAGCAGGTCACGCGGCTCGTGCTGTGCACCGGCAAGATCTATTACGACCTGCTGGCCGATCCGGGCCATGCCGACAACCCGGGCGTGGCGCTGGGGCGAGTCGAGCTGCTGTATCCGTTCCCGCAGTCAGAGCTCATGGAGCTGATCGCGTCCTATCCGCATCTGACGGAGGTCGTCTGGGTCCAGGAGGAGCCGCGCAACATGGGCGCCCGGGCCTTCATGTCCCCGCGCCTGCTGCAGGTGCTGCCCGATGCGCTTCAGTTCGGCTACATCGGGCGGCCCGAGCGTGCGGCTTCGGGCGAGGGCTACCCGATCGCCCACGCCACCGAGCAACGCCGGATCGTCTCCACCGCGCTGGATCTCGCCCAGCCCGTCTCCCAGTACCCGCGCAAGCTGCCCGGCGAGCGTTAGCTCGTCCAGGCGGCCAGCCCGTCCACCAGCCCGACTAGCGGCGGTAGGTCCCGGCTCGTGACCGGCGGACCAGCCACACGATCAGCATCGAGAAGAGGACCGAGAGGACCAGGCCGGCGCCGTGGCGATGCAGCACATACCACGAGAACAGGCCGGCCGCGAAGGTGCCACACAGGCCGACCAGTACGGTCAAGCCGATTCCCATCGGGTCCGGACCGGGCAACAGCAGGCGCGCCAGGGCGCCGACGAACAGACCGGCGAAGAACAGGATCACGAGGTAGGCGAGCAGTCCCATGGTCTGGATCCTACTCACGTCGAGGTCATCGCCGGTCGGGCGGCGGCCGGAGGCTCAGTCGACGTTCTCCTGGGATCGGTACATCACACGGTGGCGCGTGGTCTTGATCCACTCCTCCACCTGCTCGTCGCTCAGGTGGTGGGTGCGGTCAAAGCGATCCCAGCTCATGATCTGCGACAGGTCCTTCTTCCAGCGCTTGTAGATCGGCTTGGCCGGGGGCCCGAAGCACATGATGTCTATGACCGAGAGCTCGTCGGGGACATCGAGCAGGGGCTTGATCGCGTCCTGCGCGTCCTGCTGACCGATCGCCGTCACCCACCAGACGTTGTAGCCCAGAGCGGTCGCCGCCAGATGCGCGGACATGGTGGCCGCGGCCACGCTCTGGAGCAGGATCCGCTCGGCGTTCTCGTAGTAGGGACGGTTGAGCTCGGAGTCAGGATCATCCTCGCGCAGAACGGGAAAGGCTCGTATGAACCGGAAGTCGGTCGCGATCACGATCACCCCGGGGGCCGTCGCCAGCCCGTGATAGTTGGGCGTCGGGAACTTCATCCCCAAGCGGGCTCGGCGAGCCTGCTCGGCGACGAAGTACTCCGAGATCCGAAGCTTGATCTCGGGGTCGGTGATGACGATGTAGTGCCATGGCTGGGCATTGGCCCCTGACGGTCCGTGCCGCGCGGCGTCCACGATCAGCTCGAAGTGCTCACGCGGAACCACGTAGTCCGGTCGGAATGCACGGGTGGTGATCCGGTTGGTCACCACGTCCATGAACGTGTCATAGCGGCGCCGATCGCCGATCTCGGCGGGTGCGGCGGCGGCTGTGCCTGCACCTGCACCTGCACCTGGCTCACTCATGCTCGGACTCCTCGCGCGATCGTCTAAACGTAAAGGTTCGCATCCGCAGAAAAGCAACCCGGGACGCCAACGCCTTCGCGGCGCCGGCGCTGCCGCCGGGACTCTATTGCCCTACCGAAACGGCGAGGTCCACTACTGGTCTGGCGAGTCGCTCTTGAGCAGCCGCCTGCGCACGAGCTCTCCCGCGCCGCCGACCAGGAGGCTCACGGCGAAGGCGATCAGCAGCGGCAGCCACAGGTTGTTCTCGAACGTCGCTCCGCCGAAGTATCCGAGCGCCGCGGAATAGATCGACCACAAGAGCGCCGCCACCGTGTCGGCTGGAAGGAAGCGCCGCTTCCATGGCATTTCCAGCGTGCCGGCGGCATAGGTGGTTGCGCTCCGGCCGCCCGGGATGAAGCGGGCGCCGATGATGATCCAGGCGCCGTGCCTGGCAAGTTGCGTGCGTGCCCAGTCGAGCCGCTGCCGGTTCTTTCCGGACCCGAGCAGCCGATCGGCGACCCGGCGCAGGCCGCTGCGGCCGAGGCCGTAGGCCGCGTTGTCACCCAGCAGGGCGCCCGCCGCGGCGGCGGCCGCGACCAGCGCGATGCTCAGGCGCCCATGCGCCGCCAGCACGGCGCCGGTGATGACGACCGTCTCGCTGGGGAGCAGCGGGAACATCGCGTCGCCAAGGCACACCCCGAGGATCACCAGATAGCTCCACGACGAGCCGGAGACCGCGTGTTGCAGCGCGTTGAACATGGTTGCCTTCGTCTGCGCTCTTTCAGTAATCCGGCCTCCGGCGCCCGAGCGCCGGCGACCAGGTGCTCAGCCCGAGCGGCGCTGGCTCTCCTGGTGGAGGGCGATGCCCCGGGAGGCGACGGGCGCCGACTGCACGATCGAGGTCGTGGTCTGCCCGTGAGCGGCGAACTGGTCTATGACCTCTTCCAGGTGCTCGATGCAGCGCACGTGGGCGGTCATGATGTAGCAATCCTCGCCGGTGATGCGCCTGCAGTCCACGACCTCGGGAGTCTTCTTGGCGAGGTCGCCGACCTGATGCAGCTGGCGGGGCATGGGGCGAACGCGGATCACGGCGGTCAGCCCCAAGCCGAGCGCTCGGGGGTTGAGCTCGGCGTGGTAGCCGAGGATCACCTTGTCGTGCTCCAGGCGCTGGAGTCGCTCCGCCACCGCCGGCGGTGACAACCCGACACGCCGGCCGAGCTCGGCAAGGCTCACCCGAGCGTCGTCCTGCAGCTCGCCGAGCAGCTGCAGATCGGTCCCATCCACCGACGCAGCGACGGCATTACGTCCATTGATCCGTCGATTGGCAGGCACCACGACGATTATACCTTTGATCAACCATGTACACGCGACCCTAACCGGAGCACGCTTCACATATGCACGGTGACGCGCACGCCCCCGCGGCCGGGGCCGGCCCGATACGGCGGCGACTGCGCGGCCCCCTAGCCGGGCGCTCCCGCACGGTCACCACCGATGTTCCGCCGCCGGCCTACTTCGTGGTCAGCGCCCTGTTTCACTACCTCGGCCCATCGTTCGCGGTGCTGCTGTTCGCGCGCGTCGACGTCCTGGGCGTGGCCTGGCTGCGGATCGTCTCGGCGGCGCTGATCTTCGCGGTGTGGCGGCGCCCGTGGCGGGCGTTTGCCGCCCTGGATCGCGACGGCCGGTGGCTGCTGGTCGCCTGGGGGGTCGTGCTGGCGGTCATGAACGCGTGCTTCTACACCGCCATCAGCCGGCTGCCGCTGGGCACCGTTGCGGCGATCGAGTTCCTGCCCGTGATCGCGCTCGCGGCGCTGGGCGCCCGGTCGGTGCGCAACGTGGCGGCCCTGGCGCTCGCGGTGCCCGGGGTCTACCTGCTCACCGACGTACGCCTGCGCGGAGCCGCGCTGGGCTTTGCCTTCGCCTTTGCCAACGCCCTGCTCTTCTCGGTCTACATCGTGCTCGCCGACCGGGTGGCCAAGCGCCCGCGGCTGAGCGGGCTCGACGGTCTGGCGGGCGCGATGCTCATCGCGGCGATCGTGATCACGCCGATCGGGGGCTGGCAGGCCGCGCCCGCGTTTCTCGACCCGATCGCGCTCCTCGCCGGGGTCGGAGTCGGTGTCTCGTCGTCGGTGATCCCGTACGTCACCGACCAGCTCGCGATGGCCCGCCTCCCCCGGGCCACCTACGCGCTGATGGTCGCCCTCCTGCCCGCCATCGCCACCGTCGTCGGGATCGTGGTCCTGGGTCAGATCCCGAGCTGGGTCGAGACCGGCGGCCTGGTGCTGGTGATCGCAGGAGTGGCCCTGCACCGGCCGCCCGGCAGCCAGGACGATCAAACCGAGGCGCGAGACGCAGTGGCGGTGGGCTTGAGGTCGTCGGACTAGCTGTCTTGCACGAGTCAGGCCGGCGAGGCGAGGTTCGCGATCAGCCCGTCGATCAGGGCGGCAATCCCGGTGTCGTAGCTGTCGTGCCCGCGCGCCGGGGCCCAGTAGGGGGCGAGCGCGGCGAGAGTCGGCAGCGCTCGAGGATCGACGCTGGTGAGCACCTCGAGCACGTAGGGCGGCCGCTTCAGGGTGGCGACCCGATCGAGTCCGCGGCGAATCGTCAGCTCGCCGACGGTGAACTGCCAGACTGCCCGGTAGCCGTCAGCCGCCCGGGCGTGGCTGAGGCCGCAGGCGACGAACCCGGCGACGATCTCCTCCATCAGCCACAGGATCGAGGGTGCGATCAGATCGCCGGCGGCGAGGACGTCCACGACCCACGGGTGCTCGGCGAGACCGTCGCGCATCGCGCGACACGCCCTTATCAGCCGCGCGCGGGGCTCACGCGGGAGCCGGGGGCGGGGGAGCTCGGAGGCCAGCCGATCGAGCAACAGCACGAGCAATTCGTCCTTGTCGCGCACATGGCGGTAGATCGCCATCGGGGAGCTGGCGAGCTCGTCTGCCACCCGGCGCATCGTCAGCGACTCGATTCCCTCGCGCGCCACGATCATCGCTGCGGCCGCGACGATCGCCTCGCGTGAGAGCCGCGGCGGGCGCCCGCCGCGGCGGCCCTCCCCCGGCGCGCTCACACCGCTTCGAAGCTCCAGTCAGCGAGGCGACAGCGGGTGACGGCGGTTTGAAATCCCGGCCGCGGCGCGCCCAGGTTCCACACGTTTGCCGGCACGAGCCCAGCCTACTCCGTGTCGAAGTGTTTGCGTATCAGTACGCAAACACCCACCCCCGAGACGCTGGGCCGATACCGTGTGTCCAAAGGCGCTTCGATGCGAGATATGCGGGTCAACAAGCGGATCATGGTCTACACGGCCGCTGCGATGTATGGAGCCGCGGCCCTGGACGGGGTGCTCGAAGGCCTCTTGCCCGGCGATCCTCATTTCGCGATTGTCCCCGTGCTGGCGGCCGCGGTGATCTTCGTCGCGCTCCTGGCGGGCGGGCATCGGGTGCCCCGCTGGGGACTGGCGCTGCTCGGTCCGCTGGGGGTGGGCTTGACCGCCTACGCGCTGGCCACCACCGCCGGAGCGGGAGACGGGGCGATTCTGTACGCGTTGCCGGTCGTCTGGACGACCCTGTTCTTCAGCCGGCGCGGCGCGCTGGCGATCCTCCTATGCGTCGCCGTGGCCCATGAGGTCGTGCTCCGCGTCCTGCCGGCGGCCAGCTCGTACCCGGGACGTTGGGTGGACGTGATGGTGGGCGTCGGCGCGATCTCCCTGGTCGTCCTCGCCCTGGAGGATCGAAACGAGGTGCTGCTGGCGCGGCTGGCCGGCGAGGCGCGTACGGACGCGCTGACCGGGCTGGTCAACCGGCGCGGCTTTGACGAGCGGGCCTCGATCGAGCTCGGCCACGTCCGCCGATCGAGCGCTCCGATCGCGCTGGCTGCGTTCGACCTCGACTCTTTCAAGAGCGTCAACGACGAGTGGGGTCACGAGGTCGGCGACCGGGTCCTGGCCCGCGTCGGCCAGGTCCTGACGTCGGCCTGCCGGGACATCGATGTCGCGGCTCGCCTGGGCGGCGACGAATTCGTCGTCCTCCTGCCCGAAAGCGACGGGGCGGGCGCGGACGCCTTCGTCCAGCGCGTCCGGGTCGCTCTCGCCGGCAACGGGACGGGACTGCCGGTGGTGCGGGTGAGCGCGGGGATCGCGGCCACCGGGCTGGCGACCGACATCCAGACCCTGCTGCGCAACGCCGACTCCGCCCTCTACCAAGCCAAGCGGCGCGGCCGCGACCGGGCCGTCACCTACGCCAGCCCGGGGAGCCTTCACCCGAGCCCAGCCGGCGTGAATGAGGACGTTTCGCCTCGGGTTTGACACTCTTTGGACATCCGCTTTCGTAGAGACGGCTCCCGTCGCGACAACTCCAGGCGCCATCTGGCGCCCACCCTCGGCGTGCACGACATGGCGATCGACCTGGGCACCGCCAACACGCTGGTCTACGTCGGCGGCCGGGGCATCGTCGTCTCCGAGCCCTCGGTGGTGGCCTCCGACCTCTCAACCGGTGAGGTTCACGCGGTGGGCTCCGACGCCGAGCGGATGATCGGGCGCACCCCGGCGACGATCTCGGCCACCCGTCCCCTGCGCCACGGGGTGATCGCGGACTTCGAGGTCACCGAGGAGATGCTGCGCTACTTCATCCGCAAGGTCATCGATCGGCGCATGGCCCATCCCCGGCTGATCGTGTGCGCCCCCTCGGGGGTGACCGAGGTCGAGAAGCGAGCCGTCGAGGAGGCGTCGCTGGCCGCCGGAGCGCGCCGCGTGAACCTGATCGAGGAGCCGATCGCCGCCGCCATCGGAGCGGGCCTGGCGATCGAGGAGCCGGTGGGGCGGATGGTCGTCGACGTCGGCGGGGGGACCAGCGAGATGGCGGTGATCTCGCTGGGCGGGATCGTGATCTTCCGCTCCGTGCGGGTGGGCGGCTATGAGATGGATGAGGCCATCACCCATTACATCCGCTCCGTCTACCAGCTGGCGATCGGCTCGCGCAGCGCCGAGGCGATCAAGATCGAGCTCGGCTCGGCGGTTCCGCTGGCGCAGGAGCGCCAGATGGAGGTTCGCGGTCGCCATCTGGTGACCGGCCTGCCGACCGGCGTGATGCTGCGCTCCGAGGAGATCCGCGCGGCGATCGCTGTGCCGTTGCGCGAGATCATGCAGGCGATCCGCGACATGCTGGAGCAGACCCCGCCGGAGCTCGCCTCGGACATCGCCCGGGACGGGATCCTGCTCGCCGGCGGCGGCACCCTGATCCGCGGCTTTGACGAGATGGTGGCCGCCGAGACCGGGATGCCGGTGTACGGCGCCGAGTCCCCGCTGACCTGCGTGGCCGTCGGCTCAGGGCAGGCGCTTGACCATCTGGACTCCCTGAGCGTGACCCGGCAGCTGCACCGTCCCCCGACCACGCCGGACTGGCGCACGGCCCAGTAGCAGGCGGAGCGCGGACGCCACCGCGCACCCGGCCAGCATCAGCAGGAAGGGGTCGATCGGCTCGCGAAACCGCGGGGTCTCGACGTTGATGATGACGACGCTGAGCGCGAACAGGACCGGGATCGTCCACAGCCATCTGGGCGCGGCCCGCGCGGCCGCGGTGAAGGCGCCGGCCAGCGCCAGCAGGCAAACCAGCCAGAAGGCGACTACGCCGGTGCGCGCCACCTTGGGGTGCAGGCCGACCGACAGCGCCGAGGCCTGCCAGGCGAAGCTGCCCTCGAGCTCGAACATCCGCAGCGTGTTGTGCCAGGCGACGCTCAGCGGCGCCAGCGGATGGGCGCCGATGTAGTGAAGCGCCCGGGACTCGAGCTCGTCCTCGAAGGCCACCTCGTCGTAGCGCCCGGCGCGCCGGCGCAGCCCCGCGTCCTGCGGGATCTGGAAGTAATAGCGCCACTTGTACGGCACCGACGCAAACGCCGCCGACTCCGGGTTGTAGGTGCCCTCCAGCGTCATCCCGGTTTCGTCGGAGACCGGGACGAAGTGATGCATCTGGTCGGCGTTTCGGATCGTCCAGGGGGCGATCGTGAGCCCGGTGATGAGTATGAAGATGGTTGGCGCAGCCAGGGTTCGGAGGCCTGCTCGGGTGCGGGTGGGTCGCGGTCGCGCCGACGACCAGGCCGCAAAGCCCAGTGGGATCACGAGCAATATCGCGTTCTGGTGCGTGAGTGTGGCTAATCCAGTCAGTACTCCCGTGACGCAGATCCATCCATACGGCCGTGCAGATCTAAGAGCCCGCAGCGACGTCCAAATCGCCCCCAGCATGAGCACGATCAGCAGGTTCTCGGCCACGAGCGTGCCCGAGAGCTCGACCAGCACCGGGTAGATCGCGGCCAGCGCCAGCGCGGCCAGCGCCTCGGCACCCCCCAGCGCCTCCAGGGACACCAGCCCGATCAGCCCGACGGCCACTGTTCCCAGTGTCGCCTGGGAGATGCGCTCGCCGGATACCGCGCCCTTGCCGCCGGCCTGATGGCCGTCGATGATGTCGACGAGCGCCAGGAAGTACGGGAAGCCGGGCGGAAAGTAGGCGGTCGGCCCCCTTGAGCCCCCGGCGCCCGAGCCGGGCGCGCTTCCGGTGTCGTAGTCCCCGGTCCTCGCGATCATGCTGGCCAGCCGGTTGTAGGTCCCGGCGTCGTTGACCGCCTTGTAGGACGTGTGCTCGATGTAGGCGACGCGGGCCGCGAGCGCGATCAACAGGATCACGCCGACGAGCAGCGCGGTCGGGACTCGGGACCGGGTGCGATGGGAGACGACGGCCGTCAGTGAATCCCGACGATACCCGCGCACACCCAGTTGGACGCGCCGGCCCCGCCGTTCCAGATCCGACTGGCCACGGCGTCCTGCTCGGACTTGGGCGCCAGATAGGCGGCCGGTCCGCTGCCCCCGAACAGGCTCCAGGTGCCGGGGATGATCTGGTAGTAGCCCGAGGCGCCGGCGCTGTTGGGCGGCAGGTCCTGGCCGCCGGACTCGCACAGCACGATCGAGTAGGGGATCGCCCACCCGCCCGATGGGCCGAGGGTCGGGCCGCTGGGCGCCGCGGGCGCGGCGGTGGCCTGCTGCTGGACCGAGGCGGCCGCGGCGGCGGCCCGCGCGGCGGCGGCCGCCGCCTGCTCGGCCTCCAGGTGGGAGATCCTGCTGCGCAGCTGCGTTGCTTCCACGCGGCTGGCTTGCAGGGCGCCCTGTTGCGCGGAGCGCGCGTGGGACAGCGCTGATTGCTTGGCCTGCAGCAGGGCGTTCATCCCGGCCAGCGCCCGGGCACGCAGCTGGGCGGCCTCGGCGATCTGCCGGACCGCGTGCTGCAGGCGGGCCAGCCGGAGCGCCGCCGCGGTGGCCTGGGCCTTGGCGGTGCGCGTGACTGTGATCACCGTCTGCTGCGCACGCTCGGCCTGCGCCAGGAAGTTCACCTGATCAAGCAGGTCGCTGAAGCCGTGGGCGTTGAGCACCACCGTGATCAGGTCCGGGCGCCCGGTCTCATAGCTGGAGACAAGCTGCCGGGCCAGGCGCTGGCGCGACAGCGCCAGGCGCTTGATGAGCTTGACGAGCAGGATCTTCTCGGCGGCCAGCTGCCGTTGTACCCGGGCGAGCCTGATCCGGTCGGCGGCCAGCTCGCTCTGGACAGCCGCCTCCCGGCTCTGCACGAGCGATATCTGTCCATCAAGCGAACCTATGGTTCGGTCAAGTGACGCGATGCTCGAGCTCAGGCTCTGCTGACGGACCTGCTGAGCGCCCAGCTGACCCTGCAGCTGGCCGAGGCTGTCAGCCTTCGCTGGGTCGGGGCGGGGACACAGCGCGCTCAGCCCGATTGCAGCCAGCGCCACGGTTGCGACCGGTATGAGATAGGCGAGGAGAGGGTGGCGGCGGAGAAACACGGGTTATGTCCCCAGTGCAAGATTTATTGCAAATAGCAGGGGTTTCCTGGAAAGCGCCGGCGACGTTACCAGGAAGCCGGCGCACGTCGTCTCGCCCGCGGACCTGTGCAAGCCGCCAGCCATCCACCCGCGCCGCCGGTGGCGATTCAGCCTCCGGTCCAGCGGCGTCGGTTGAGGCGCCTGCAAGCATGGGCCCCGGTGGATAAGACGTTTCGGTACGGGAGAACCTCGAGAACGGAGCTCGCATGTCACGCGCAGTCAGGTACGACGATTACGGCGGGATCGACGTCCTGCAGGTCGTCGATGTGCAGGAACCGGCGCCCGGCCCGGACGAGCTGCTGATCAGGGTCAAGGCCGCCGGGATCAACCCCGGCGAGGCCAAGATCCGCGACGGCATGCTGAAGGACCGGTATCCGTCGACCTTCCCGTCCGGACAGGGGAGCGATTTGGCGGGGGTCGTGGAGCGAGTCGGCGAGCGCGTCGACGGCTTCAAGGCCGGCGACGAGGTGATCGCCTTCACCGACAACCGCGCCAGCCAGGCCGAGCTGGTGGTGGTCGAGGCTGCCAACGCGACGCCCAAGCCGGCGGGTGTCTCCTGGGAGGTGGCGGGCTCGCTGTACGTGGTGGGCGCCACCGCCTGGGCGGCCGTCCGCGCCGTCGCCCTCGGTCCGGGGGCCGTGGTCGTGGTCTCGGGCGCCGCCGGCGGCGTCGGTTCGCTGACCGTGCAGCTGGCGCGGCGGACGGGAGCGACCGTGATCGGCCTGGCATCAGAGCCCAACCACGCCTGGCTGAGCCGGCACGATGTCACGCCGGTCAGCTATGGCGACGGGGTTGCGGACCGTATCCGGGAGGCCGCCGGCGGGAGGGTCGACGCCTTCATCGACCTGGTCGGGGGCGGCTACGTGAAGCTCGCCGTCGAGGAGCTCGGCGTGGCCCCCGATCGGATCGACACGATCGCGGACTTCGCGGCCATCTCCGAGTACGGGGTCAAGAGCGACGGCAACGCGGTCGGCGCGAGCGCCGCTGTCCTCGCCGAGCTGGCCGGACTGATCGAGGCCGGGGAGCTCGAGGTCCCGATCGCCCACGTGTATCCGCTCGAGCAGGTCCGTGACGCCTACCGCGAGCTCGAGCAGGGCCACACCCACGGCAAGATCGTGCTCGAGCCCTGACCTTCGAACGCGCAGCTGTACTGGGCCTCGCCTCGGCTGGGATGCTTCGGGGACTGGACCGTGCCGCCCTGATCCTGGAGCGCATCCGCGCCACGCCTGAGGGATTCGTCCGCACGTACGGCGACGTCTCCCCGGGCGCGCCGCGGATGGCCGGCGCCGTGCTCTCCGAGTGCCATGACCCGACGGTGCCCTGGCACCGTATCGTGCGCGCCGACGGCTCGCTGGCCAAGGGCCAGCGCCAGCGGCGGATCCTGACCCGGGAGGGGGTGCCGTTTCGGGGTGACCGGGTCGACATGCGGGTCGCCCGGCTGCCCGAGGGGGCCCAGGTCTGCGAGGAGGGGCAGACCTGATGTGGCTGCAACGGAAGATCAGGCTCCAGGCGCGCCCGCGCGGCTTTCACCTGGTGACGGGAGAGGTGCTGGACGAGCTCCCCGAGCTGCGCGAGCTTCAGGTGGGAGTGCTCCAACTGCTCCTCCAGCACACGTCGGCCTCGCTCGCGCTCAATGAGAACGCCTCGCCCGACGTTCGCCGTGACTTCGAGACCTGGTTTGACCGGGCCGTGCCCGAGGGCGCCTCCTACTGGACGCACACCCTGGAGGGCGACGACGACATGCCCGCGCACGTCAAGACCGCGCTGCTGGGTCCCTCGCTGCTGCTGCCGGTCTCCTCCGGAAGGCTCGCGCTCGGCACCTGGCAGGGCATATACCTGTGCGAGCACCGCGAGCGCGGAGGCGCCCGTTCGCTGATGGCCACCGCCTGGGGCGAGCGAGGCCCGTAGCCGCGGCCCATCGCTCGCGGACCCGATCGGGTCTCAGAGCTGCTCGTGGACTCGGATCGACTCTTCGAGCTTATGCTCGGCGTCGCCACGGTGACCGCGCCGATCCTCCAGCAGCGAGCTGGCGATGGCGTCAAGCTTGGTCTGAAGCGCCCGCTCGGTGCGCAGCTCGGAGTTCTTGAGCACGGCCACCAGGATGAGCGTCACAGCCGACATCAGCCCCGCGGCCGCGGACTCGAAGCGATCGCTGGCTCCGACCGCCAGGCCGATCGCCCATCCGAGGACCAGTGCGGCACAGGCGATGAAGAACAGAGAGGAGCTCGCCAGGAACGAGGCGCGCGTGGCAAACCGGTCAAACCTCCCCCGGCTGTCCTCGATCCGGTCGGCCCCGATTCGGTCGGCCGGATGCTCCAGAGGGCGGCCCAGGGTCGCGGACTTGCTCGTGCGCATGGCTCGCGTCCGGCTGTTCGGCCGGTGCTGCCTCCTGATCCATCTTGTTTCGGGCATCAGACGACACTTAGCAGCTCGCTTTTCTCACAAGCGTGAGCCGGAGCACTCAACCAGCAGATGAGGCGAGGCGCGGCCCGTCGCCCCGCTTCGATCCGCTGCCGCTCGGCGGCGAGCGGGCGATGCGCTCACGCCTTCCGCCGGTCGCTTCGCTATTGTCCCGCCGCAATAGAAACGCCGAATCTTCGTGCTGCCTACAGCCGAAGACCGGGGGACCCACTGCGGCTTCGGCCGCCGGGGCGAATCGCCGCCAGAGTGCGGCGTAGCGTGATCGGTTCACGCGAGCCCGACAGCTCACCTCGGAGGCGACCAACCGAAAGGAACACCGAGTGTCGACTGCGCGGTTTGACGTCGGCCGAGACACGTATCTCGGACGGGATCTTGCGTCCATCGAGCTGTGGGAGCGCTCCCTCGTACGCTCGCGACAGCGCCGGCGGCTGGCCGAGCTCGACCGCCGGGTCCGGCGCAAGCGCAAGGGGATCTCGTTGGCGGTCAGCGCCGCGCTGGCCGCTGCTCCGGTGCTTCCCGAAGTGAGCACCGCCCTCGCCGCCGGCTCTGGGTCAGCTGTGCCGGGAAGCGTCGATCCGGGCTCGCCGGGTCCGCTCGCGAGCGGAAGCGAGGTGGTCCTGCAAGTCGGCAGCGAAGGAGCCCTGGTAGCGGCCGCCCAGCGTCGGCTTGATGCCGTGCTCCCGCTCACCTACCTCAGGGTCGACGGGATCTTCGGCCCGCTCACCCGTGGGGCCGTGGCCGACTTCCAGCGCAGCCACGGGCTGCCTGAAACCGGTTCGATCGACGCCCAGACCTGGGCGCTGTTGTTCGATGCCCCGGTTCTGCTGCTCTCGCCGGCGGAAGCGCCGGCGGCCGGCGACTCGGGCGCTTCGGCGTCCGCACACGGCTCCTCGTCCGTTCCGGGGACGCCGGCCATAGCGCCGGCCGCGGCCTCGGCCGCGGATGCGGTGCCGGAAGTAGCCCGCTCGGCCCGGACCGCCGGGGTCTCCAAGCCGGAGGTCGCCCCTGCGGCCGCTGTCCGTGTGGACGTCTCGGGGCCGGCGTCCGGTTCATCTGGGAGCGGCTCGGGGGTGGAGCAGGGTGCTGGTTCAGGGGCCGGTCAGGACGCCGCCTCGGCAACGGATCAGAACGCCGGCCCGGCGACCGGCGCTGGCCCGGCGACCAGTTCTCGCCCCGCGTCGGGGACCCAGCATGGCAGTGGCTCCACCGGTCAGCCCAGTCCCGCCGCCGGCCAGAACGAGGGCAACCCTGCTTCGGCGCCGGCCGCCGGAGCGCCGGCGGGTTCCGGCGGTTCCCCGCGTGTGGGGGTCGTGGCGCCTACCACGCCGAGTCCTCAGCCGTCGACGTATGTCCTCATCAACGGCGTCGCGTTGCCGCTCCCGCGCAACTACCTCGTCAACGGCTCCGTCGACCAGGGCGTCGATTACTCGGCTCCCGGTGGCACCCCGGAGTACGCGATGGGAGATGGAGTGATCATCGGCGAGGGAATCAGCGGCTTCGGTCCCAACGCCCCGATCCTCCAGATCACCTCCGGTCCTCTCAAGGGGCTCGAGGTCTACTACGGTCACGCCGGCCCCGACGTCGTGAAGGTCGGCCAGCACGTCCACGTCGGCCAGCAGATCAGCGAGGTCGGTTACGGGATCGTAGGCATCTCAACCGGGCCGCATCTGGAGATCGGCATCTATCCGCCGGGCCCGATGGGAGCAGGGTCGCGCATGCTGGCAATCATCAACAGCCTGCTGAGAACCCATCCGACCGGGAGGGCCTGGGGTGCGACGACGCACGCCGTCCGGGCCTCGGAACCGTCCGAGCCGGCCTCCGTGACGACAGCCACGACGGCGGCCGTGCCGACCCGAGCGAGCGCGCCCGTCGCAGCTACGGTCGCTTCCTCGAAGTCCAGCACAGCGAGCGGCGCCGTACGGACCCGCGCAACGCTGGTCGAGCAGCGGCGGACGAGTGCGGTGATCGCGGTCACGGCTGAGCACGCGAGCGCCAACGGCAGTGCAGGCGCATCACGGCCGAGTGCGGCTGCGGTGACCTATGCGGCTCCCGCCGCTGCCGCTCAGTCCGCTCCGGCGGCTTCGCCCGCTCCGGCTCCCGCGGCTCAGCCCGCTCCGGCTCCCGCGGCTCCTGCCCAGTCCGCTCCCGCGGCGCCTGCCGCTCCAGCGGCGCCTTCTCCGGCTCCGGTTCCTGCCGCAACCCCGGCTCCGGCTCCTGCCGCAACCCCGGCTCCGGCTGCAACTCCGGCTCCGACTGAGTCCGCTCCGGCCGCATCGGCTCCTGCGGCGGCGGCTCCGGCTCCTGCGGCGGCGGCGGCTCCGGCTCCTGCGGCGGCGGCGGCTCCGGCTCCTGCGGCTCCGGCTCCTGCGGCGGCGGCGGCTCCGGCTCCTGCGGCGGCGGCGGCTCCGGCTCCTGCGGCGGCGGCGGCTCCGGCTCCTGCGGCGGCGGCGGCTCCGGCTCCTGCGGCGGCTCCGGCTCCTGCGGCTGCGGCTCCCGCTCAGCCCGCTCCGGCTCCGGCGGCGGCGGCTCCGGCGGCTCCGGCGGCTCCGGCTCCGGCGGCTCCGGCTCCGACTCCGGCGGCTCCGGCTCCGGCGGCTCCGGCTCCGGCTCAGTCCGCTCCGGCGGGTCCGGCGGCGTCCGGGGGCCCCGCGTCGGGCACTCCCGCTCAGGCGGCGCCGGCCGGGAGCACGGCTCCGGCCGGCGGTAGCGGCGACGCCACGGGAGCGACGAGCTGACCTTGCCGTAAAGCTGGCCCCAGACGCATCTGCGTGTGCACTCCCCAGTCCCGAACACACCGGGAAGCGTTAGTCAGTTAGTCGGAGCCGACGTGGATCGCACAAGACCCGGTCTGAGCGCCGGTGAGGCGACGTGGATGGCAAAACGGTTTCCAGGGACCCGAATTGCCATCCACGTGGCATGGCGGCCGCGCCGAGCTACAGCCCGGAGCCGCCGCCCTCGCCCGAGCCGCCGTGAGACCCGGACGACGAACGCATCCAGGTGAGCAATCTGATTCCAGAACGCTCACGGACATGCGTCAGGGGGAAGCTGGCTAACGCCCCTGCCACACCGGCGCGCGCTTCTGCGCAAACGCCGTCGCTCCCTCCCGAGCATCTTCGGAGGCCGACACCGGCCCGGCGATCCCACCCTGGCGCGCAAAGAACTCCGCGTCGGGCCAGTCGGCCGACTCGGTGAGGATCCGCTTGCTGGCCGCGAGGGCCAGCGGTCCGTTCTGGGCGATCTGGCCGGCCAGCTCAAGCGCGGCGGTCAGCGCCTGGCCCGGCTCGGTGAGCCGATTGACGAGCCCCAGCTCGTGGCTTCGCTCCGCCCCGATCGGCTCGCCGGTGAGCGCCAGCTCCATGGCCACGTTGCGCGGCAGCGCCCGAGGCAGGCGTAGCAAGCCGCCGCCCGCGGCCACCAGCCCCCGCTTGACCTCGGGGATGCCGAGCCGGGCGCCTCGGGAGGCGACTATCAGGTCGCAGGCCAGCGCCACCTCCAGTCCTCCCGCGACCGCGAAGCCCTCGATGGCGGCGACCAGCGGCTTGAGCGAGGCCCGCTGGGTGATCCCGGCAAAGCCTCGGTCGCCGGCGTAGGGGGACTCCCCGGCCACGAACGCCTTGAGGTCCATGCCGGCGCAGAAGCCCTTGCCGGCTCCGGTGATGACCCCGATCGAGAGCTCGCCATCGGAGTCGAGCTCGTCCAGCGCGGCTGCGATTCCCTGGGCGACGGCGGCGTTGACGGCGTTGCGCTGGTCGGGGCGGTTGAGGGTGATGACGAGGACGCGGTCGTGGCGCTCGGTGAGGACGGCTGGTTCCGAACCGGTCATGCCACGAACAGTTTCAGATCCGGCTTGCGCTCGCCGCGCAGCACCGCGAGGTCCACCTCGACGCAGTGGATTCCCCGGGCCTCGGCGAGCACCCGGGCCTGCGGCTTTATCAACTGGGCCGCCAGGACGCCTCGGCAGAGGGTGAACTCGGGGTCGAGCCGGATCCGCTCCAGGTAGCGGGTCAGCTGCTCGACTGCCTCGATGCCGGCCACGCGCTTGATCTCGACCGCCACCCAGCAGTCCTCGCCGTCGCGGCACATGAGATCGACCGGGCCGATGTCGGTCGGCCATTCGCGTCGCACGAGTCGAAAGCCGTCCCCGCACCAGTGCGGCTGGTCGGCCAGCAGCTCCTGAAGGTGGGCCTCGACGCCGTCCTTGGCCAAGGCGTGATCCGCCTCCGGGGAGCCCATCTCGTGGCTGACGTCGGAGAGCACCTCGTGCAGCGTGATCTCCAGGCGATCCTCGCTCGCCCCGGCGCGCTTTCGCACCACGAGCCTGGCCGCGCCGGTGTCCTCCTCGATCACCGTCGGGGGGGTCATCCAGTTCAGCGGCTTGACGCTCTGGCTGCCGTGATCTGACCAGACCATGAACGTTCCGTCAGCCTTGAACATGAGCAGCCGCGTGGCGTCGCCCAGGTGGGTGCTCAGGCGGCCGGAGTAGTCGATCGAGCAGCGGACGACCATCAGGCGCATGACCGACAGCCTAGGTCTCCGGCCGGACCTATCATCTCGTGCATGCGTAACCAGCTTCGACCCCTGTTCGACCGCGTCGTGATCAAGGAGCTCGACCCCGACCGGGTGCGTCGCTCCGGGCTGCTCGTGCCTCCCGGCTCCGACGAGCCGCCGCCTCAGCAGGGGATCGTCCTCGCGGTCGGACCCGGCCTGGACTGGTGGGACCACGTGGGCGTGCGGATGCCGGTCAACCCGGGCGACCATGTCGTGTTCCCGGCCTCCGCGGGCGCTTGGGTGGAGGTCGACGAGGAGCGGCTGCTGGTCTGCCGGGTGGGCGAGCTGCTGGGCGTGCTCGAGCAGATCGAGACGTGCCCGGCGTGTGGCGGCCGCCCGCTGGCCGCCCACGAGTCATGCCCGGTGTGTGGCCGGGAGGGCTCGGTCGCGTCCGGCTGACGGCGTCTCGCCTGGACACGTCACATAACATCCGCGGCACATGTCGCGTCGCCTGTGCTTTCTCACCTGCGTGATCGTCGCCCTGGTCGCGCTCGTCCCGTCGGGCGCGCTCGCCAGGTCAGGCCGGACCAGGCCACCCGTGGTCAACCCCACCAGGCCGCGAATCAAGACGCCCGTGGTCACGCCCACCTCGCCGCTGACCCGCGGGTCCACCTATCTCGCGCTCGGTGACTCGGTCACCTTCGGCTACCAGGAGTCGACCACGAGGCCGGCGCCGGATTACTTCAATGCGTCGACCTTCGTCGGCTACCCCGAGATGATCGCCAAGCAGCTTCACGTCACCGTGGCCAACCCGGCCTGCCCGGGTGAGACCTCGGGGAGCTTGATCAGCGTCTCGATTCCCAGCAACGGCTGCGAGAACGGCTACCGCAAGATCTATCCGCTGCACGTGCGCTACCGCGGCTCCCAGCTCAGCTATGCGGTCTCGTTCCTGCGCTCGCATCCCGGCGTGCGCCTGGTCTCGCTCATGATCGGCGCCAACGACGCCTTTCTGTGCGAGGAGCACACCGCCGACCACTGTGCGAGCCCCTCCGAGCGTCAGGCCACGGCTCGCCAGATCTCCGGCAACGTTCGCCGCATCCTGCAGACGATCCGCGTCAACGCCCGCTACCGGGGCCAGCTCGCGATCCTCAACTACTACTCGACCGACTACTCCTCGCCATCCTCCAACGCGGGAACCCTGCTGATCGACCAGGCGCTGGACTCCGCCGCCAAGCCATTCCATGTGGAGTACGCCAGCGGCTACAACGAGTTCCAGGCAGCGTCTGTCAAGTACGCCGACAAGCCGTGCCTGGCGGGTCTGATCACCCAGCTCAACGGCGTCACCGGCGACTGCGGCGTGCATCCCACCTACGCCGGTCAGGCGCTGCTCGCGGCCGCACTGCTCAAGGCGATCCGGCTCTAACCCGCTCGCTTTCAATGCTCGGAGCTTGTGCGGCGCAGGTTCCAGTGCCGCCGAATCCGGCCCATGTGAGCGTGGTTCGCGCCGGCCGGCGCCTCACGAGCCCTCGGTTCCTCCAGGTCGGCGATCAGATCCGGGTCGCGGTCCCCGGAAGCCTGCGCTTCTCCTATGCGGGCGATCGCTACTCGATCCTCCCCGGCCGCGTGACTCTGCAGTGCCGCAGCGTTCTCCGCGGCTCGGGCGTCTCGTTCCCGGGTCAGGCGATGTTGACGGTCGGGCTTCAGTCCGGCCGGGTGAGCGTCCGCGTCGGACGCCGGCCGTCGCGGGCGCTGGTGGCTACCCGGGAGATGATCGCCTACCCGAAGCTCCCCGGCACTGAGTTCGTCGTGCAGCGCAACCCGGGTCAGCGCCGGACTCGAGCCTGGACGCTGAACAACCTGATCGTCGCGGCCAGGACGTCGGACCCGAGACTGGCGATAAATGTGCGGGTGACCTACACGGCGATCTCCGACGCCCGAGGCCTGCGGCTGGACATCTGGCCGTTCTCGATCTCGTCGGACCAGCGCGCCACCACGCCGGCCGACCACCTGGTGCCCTACTGGGCCGACGGTCTGCCCTGCTCGGTGGGCTGTACGCCGCCGGGCGTAGTCCCCGGCTGGCCGCTGAAGCCGTTTCGCCGCCAGCACGCCATCCGGGCCGGGATCAACGAGCTGCGCCCGGCCAACTTCCACGTCGGGGTCGACATCGAGGCGCAGAACTTCGAGTCGGTCTACGCGATCCAGTCCGGCTACGCGACGATCCGCTATCCCGGCACCGGTGATGTCAACGTGGACGTGGGCCGGTTCGACTACTGGCACATCGATCCGGCGGTCACCGACGGCCAGTACGTGGTTGCCTACAAGACCCGGATCGGGCAGGTGCTGCGCGGCTTCGGGCACATCGCGTTCTCGGAGGGAACGCCCTCGGACTACCTGAATCCGCTGCGGCCCGGGGGGAGCCTGCGGCCGTACCGGAACACCGAACCGCCGATCATCGGAATCCCGCGTCTGTTCGCGGACGGGCGGGTGATCGTCAGGGCGTTCGATCCGCAGAGCTTCATCGCTCACGAGAGCTACGAGACGCCCGTGCTGGCCCCCTCGTCGCTGGCCTGGCGGCTGTACGACTCCCGAGGCCGTGCCCTCACCGGGTTGGAATGGGCGATGCGTGGCTCCCAGAACTACCCCCCGAGCCTCAAGCCGGTGATCTTCGCACCCGGCGCCTCCAACCCCGGGTTCGCCTGCTTCTACCGGCGCAGGCGCTGCATCCCAAACTGGGCCTACTGGCTGGCCGGGGGGCTGACCGAGCCCCTTCCGCTGGGTGGCCTGGCGCCCGGACGCTACCGGCTGACCGTGTACGCCTGGGACTGGGCCGGCAACACGTCCGCGCTCGATTACTGGCTCAAGCTCCCGCTCGCCACGTCCGCGGTCTCGAGCGCCGCCGCCGAGTCCGGGCCGCTTGACCCCCGGTTCGACTATCCCTGAGCGCCCGCTCGATCGACACGAGCCCTACGTGATCGCGAACCCGGCATCGACGCTCAGTGTCGACCCGGTGACGAACCGGGCCGCGTCGGAGGCCAGCCACAGGACCGCCTGACTGATCTCCTCGGGCTCGACGCCCTGTGGCTGATCGTGGAACAGGCTGACCTGTCCGCCGATCTTGAGCAGGCGGTCGAAGTAGTCCTCCGGGACATGCGGGGCCTCGGCGCAGGCGAGCAGGGCGGTGTTCACCAGCCCGGGCGCCACCATGTTGACGCGGATGCCGTCGGGGGCGAGATCGACGGCGAGCGCCTTGGTGAGCCCCGCCACGCCGTGCTTGGCCGCCGTGTAGGCCGCGTTGTAGGGCATCGTCAGGGTCGAGTTGGCCGAGCCCGTGGAGACGATCCGCCCTCCGCCCCGAGCGCGCATCACCCGGCCCGCGTGGCGCGAGCAGTGGTAGACGCCGTTCAGGTTGATGTCGAGCACGGTCCGCCACACCTCCAGCGGCATGTCGACGGCGTCGTGGATCGCGTTCACGCCCGCGTTGTTGACGAGCACGTCGAGACGACCGAGCCGGTCCACGATCTCGTCGACCATCCGTCCCACCGCCGGCTCGTCGCGGACGTCGACCGCGAATGACAGGCACTCGACGCCGAGGGCGCGGATGTCGTCGGCGGTCTGCTCGAGCTCTTCCGGCGCCGACAGCGGATAGTCGACCGCTTCGACGGGTGCGGAAACGTCGCAGATGGCGACGTTTGCGCCCGCCCGGGCGAAGGCCAGCGCGTGCGCTCTGCCCTGGCCGCGGGCTGCGCCGGTCACCAGCACGACCTGACCCGAGAAGTCCCATTGGACTCCGCGGCCGGCGGAGCCGTCGGTGGCGGGTCCGTTCATGCTGCCCCCTGGCTGAAGGGCAGATCGTCGTTGCGGTAGAGCTCGATCAGCTCGTTGTCGGGCCCGAGCAGGAAGGCGAGCGTGGCCTGCTTGGGGGGATCTCCCTGCAACGTCCGCGTCGAGGGCGCCTCCAGGGGCTGCGCCCCGGCGGCCACGGCTCGGTCAAACGCCGCCGACACATCCTCGTAGGCGAGCGCTAGGTGAGCCATGCCCCCGCTGCGCTCGTCAGCCGCCGGCGAGTCGGCGTCGGCGTCGATGGCAAAGATCTCGATCCAGCCGCCTTCCCCGGCGGGAATGAACGCGGCCCGGATCACGTGCGGAGGAGCGTTCCAGAAGTAGGGCTCTCCCAGACCGAGACCCTCGACATAGAAACGCACGCTCCGGTCGAAGTCCCGAGAGCGCAGGGCGACATGATGAAGACGCGGCATCAATCCTCCGTGCAGGTGAAGTGAATACAGTAGTCTATATACCGGTCACCGGCGATGAGCTCGTGATCACGTAAACCGAACCACCCTTCACCGGAGCTTTCCATGGCCCTTCCCTACGCGCGCACCGAGATCAAGGACCGAGCCCGAGAGTGGGTCGGTCTCTGCAACGTCACGCTGCCTTCCTTTGACGACTCCTTTGCCACGCTCAACGAAGCGGCGATCCGCCACGACGTCCGCCTCGCCCAGCGTTACGGCTACTGGGGCACGCTGGTCGCGTCCGAGTGCGGAACCACGGTGCCCGAGTACATCCGCTTTCTCGAGGTCGCGGCCGACGAGGCCCCCGAGGACTTCCGGGTCGTGGCCCACCTCAGCTTCGACACCGTCGAGCAGGAGCTCGAGGTGGCCAGAGCGGCCGAGGCGGTGGGCGTCGAGGCGGGACTGCTCGCCTATCCGCCCTCGTTCAGGCCCACCACGGCGGAGGAAATCGTCGCGCACACGAGCTACGTCAGCGAGCGGTCCGATCTGGCGCTGATCCTGTTCGGGGTCGCCACCTGGGGGTTCAAGCCCCTGCACCCGGCGGGCTTTCCGATGACCGCCCTGGAGGAGATGGCCAAGCTCGAGACCGCTGCCGCGCTGAAGTACGAAGGCGGCGGAGCGGCCCTGTTCTCGGCCTTCGACGAGGCCTACCGTCGCTGCTCCCAGGACGTGATCGTGGAGAACCCGATGGAGATGCACATTCCGGCGCTGGTTCGCAACTACGGAGTGAGCTGGTTCGGAACCAGCGGCTACGAGTCGGCGGGCGATCGTCCCACGCGCGTCTTCGCCGCAGCCCGGGAGGGCGACTTCGAGCGGGCGATGGAGATCTTCTGGAGCTATCAACCGGCCCGAGAGGCCAAGGGGCAGTTTCACGCCAGCTTCGCGGGCGCGGGCCTCATCCATCGGGTCGGCTGGAAGTACCTGGGATGGCTGCAGGGCTTCAACGGTGGCCTGCTGCGGATGCCGCAGATGCGCCTGGCCCCCGGACAGATGAAGGCGCTCCGTGCCGGCGTGATGGCGTCCGGCTTTCAGGTGCCCGACGACGACGCGGACTTCTACGCGGGTCGTCATCCCGCCGTGCCGGCGCTGTAGGCCCGGCGATGCCGGCGGAAGGCGAGCGCTTGCCCGGCTGGCGCGATTCCCTGGCCCGGCTGCGGTCCCGGCGGGAGGAGATCGTCTTCGAGCACATCCGGGGCGAGCGTCACCGGACCGATCTCGAGGCCGCGGTGGCGGCCTTCGCGCAAGGACAGGCGTCATATGACGTGATCGCGCTGCGTCCCATCCTGGGAACCCCGGAGGGCGCGTGCACCCATCCCACCCCCGAGCAGGTCCACGCTCATCTCGCCGAGCTCACCGCGGGCTTCCCCGACCTGGAACTGGTCGTGCACCGCCTCCATCACGCCGACGCCGCCCTGATCGTCGAGGGGGTCCAGCTCGGGACCCACCTGGGCATCTGGAACGGTCTCGAGCCGACCGGCCGCAGGATCAGCGTGCCCGCCGCCGTGTTCTACCGCTTCGAGGAAGACCGAATGCTCAACGAGACGGTCTACTTCGATCTGGCGACGATGATGCGCCAGCTGGGGCTTTCAACGCTGCCGCTCTGAGCCGGCCAGGTCGCGCAACGCGCACGCTCCCTCGGCGCCACGGCCCGGGCGCAGGCTGCCCTCAGGGGGTGCCGGACGCCGCCGCCGGCGCCGGTGCCGGTGCCGGCGCCGTGAGCTCGCTCACGTGCGCGCTGATGAACTCAGCGATCGTATGGGGGGGCCGACCCAGCAACTCACCGAGGATGGGATCGACATGCGCAGGCCCGCCCCGCCGGGCTCCCAGGTGCAGGAAGGTGAGGATGGCGCTGTACGCGAACGGCGCTCCGGTGGCTCGCAGCTCGCGCATGTACTTCAGGGGGCCGATCGGCTCGTATCTGACCCGATGGCCGATCAGCCTGCTGAGCTCGGCGGCGAGCTCGGAGAAGCTGAGCGCCTGCGGACCGGTCAGGTGATACGCGTGGCCGGTATGGCGCGCGGGATCCGCGAACGCGATCGCTGCCAGCTCCCCGATATCGGCGCAGTCCACGAAGGAGATGCGTCCCTGCCCGGCGGGAAGTGCCAGACGGCCGGCGATGATCGACTGACGATAGGGCCCGAGCAGGTTCTGCATGAAGTGATTGGGCCGCAGGAACGTCCAGCTCAGCTCGCTTGCCTCAACAGCCTTTTCAACCTTGCGGTGTGGCAGCCAGGGTTGCCTCTCCGCGCCGTCGACCGACAGGAACACGCAGTGCCGCACTCCGGCCCGCTGGGCGTTCTCGATCGCCGGGAGCAGCGTTCCGTTGACCCGGGCGATCTGGGTGGGACGCAGCAGAAACAGGCCCCGGGCCCCCACGAGGGCGGGGGCGAACGTCGAGACGTCGTCAAAGTCGAACCGGACCGGCTCCACGCCCTCGGGCATGCTGACGCGAGACGGATCGCGAACTCCGGCTCTGACGGGAATCCCGCGCTCACGCAGGGCGCGCACCACCTCTTTGCCCACGTTGCCGGCCGGCGCGGTGACCAGGATCGGGTCCTCAGGCATGCTGCATCTCCTTGACGGGAACGATTTCGGCCCGGCGCGACACTAGGAGATGAGATCCTTCGACGGGTGCGCCGACGGGTACTCGGCGGCCCGGCGAAACCAGCGCATGAGTGGCCGGTCGACGCCGATCGGCGTGTCGGGCCGAAAGCGCATCGTCTCGAGCACCGGGTTGTCATCCTCCATGATCGTCCGGGCGAAGTGCTCGCCCCGCTCGATGATCGCCTGGGGATCCGGCGCCGAGGACAGGGTCCCCGTGACCGTGTAGCCCGCGGTGAGGCCGCCGTTGATCGGAGTGGCCGTGAACAGCGACAGGATGAGCACCGGTCCGGTCTGGTTGGCCAGGGTCAGCGTGTTGGTCCCGAAGATCTTGAAGTGCTGGTGGGTCTTGCCGATCGTCGGGTCATGGACCTCGTTCTCGAACTCGATCGTGTGCTCCTGGACGTCGAAGCTCTCGGGCTCGTGCTCCATGGTCGCTCCGTGCATGACGGCGACGTGCTGGAAGTCGTGGGTGTTGGACAGGATCACGTAGGGGGGAACCGGCAGCGGCGGGATCTCGAAGCCGTGGCTGACGATGTCCTCGGTCGCCACCGTGGGAAACACAGGCAGCTCGTAGAGCGGCTGGTCGCCGTTGAACGCCCAGATGAGGCCGAAGCGCTCGGCGGTGGGAAACGAGAACAGGCGCGCCCGCTCCGGGATGTGCTCCTGGACCGGAATCTTGGCGCAGCGGCCGTCGGTGCCGTACTCCCAGTGATGAAACTCGCACCTGAGCACGTTCCCGTCGACGTCGCCCAGCGCCAGGTTGGCGCCCATGTGCCGGCAGTAGGCGCTGTTGACGTGGGGATTGCCGTCTGCGTCGCGCCAGACGACGATGCGGCCGTCGAGGAATTCCTTGCCGATCACCTGCCCGGCGGCCACCTCTTCTGAGAGCGCGACCGCGTACCAGCACTGGTGATAGCCGTCGGTGGCGGGATCCGGGAAGCGCACGGCTCCCTCTTGCGGCTCGGTTTCCACAGACACTCTTTCCTCCTGGGTCGTCGTTCGGCGATTCGCCGAGAGCATCACGTCCCAGCGGACCTAGCTTGTCAGCAAGCAAGTCTGCTGTCAACTGGATTCAGTACCCTGTTGACTGCTTGCTAGCTGACAAGCTAGTGTGCCCGGCGTGACGCGTCAACGCCTTTCCGACGCCGGCCCTGCGGCCAATCATCACGGAGCGTCCAGTCGCGAGGCGACGCTTCGGTCGGCGGCCGCGCTGTTCGCCGACCAGGGCTATGCCTCCACCACGCTGCAGGAGATCGGGCTGCGGGCCGGCCTGTCCCGCGGGACCCCGGGCTATCTGTTCGGATCCAAGGAGAAGCTCTACGCCGCGGTGCTCACGCGAGCCTTCTCAGAGGCCAAGGAGGCCCTGTTACAGGCTCGCCAGGAAGCCATCGAGCGCCAGTTGGGGGGCCAGGAGGCCTTTACCCACGCCGTTGAGGCCTACGTGGACTTCCTGGCCCAACACCCCGACTTCGTCGGCCTCGTGGAACGGGAGGCGCTCGGTCACGGCGCGCGCCTGGAGGGCGCCAGCCCTCACCTGGAGATGGTCATGGCGGCCCTGGAGAGCATCGGCGAAGCGCTCTCGCCAGAGCTGCCTCCCGGCTTTGATCTGACCCAGCTGATGCTGAGCATCGCGGGTCTGTGCTGGTTTCCGATCGCTCATCGCGAAACGCTCGGACGGGTGCTGCGGGTCGACACGCTCGATCCGCAGTTCATAAGAACAAGAAAGCAGCACGTGGTGGACCTCGTGCTGCACGGAATCAGCGGCCTCGGCCGCCGAGAGGAGAGATGATGTTTCAAACAAGGACCCGGGTGAAGATGCGAGGACCGCTGCTCGCCCTGGCCATCACGGCCGGCGTGCTGCTCGTGCCGTCATCGGCCCTGGCCATGCAGACGATTGTCGTCAACACAACCCGGGACGGGAACGTGCCCGGCAAGACCACGCTGCGCCAAGCGGTCGACAAGGCCAACCAGGCCGCGGCCGGGGCCAGCGTGGACATCCTGCTCACCGCGCGCGGGACCTACGCGCTGGGGGTGTGCGGCGATCCCACGGACTCGACCAACACCACCGGACAGCTCACCTACTACGGCAGCGCCGGGCTGACGATCAGCGGCGGCGGCAACACCCTGCGCCAGACGTGTTCGTCGACGCGGGTGTTCAACGACGAGACCTCCGCCCTGGTCAACATCAACAACCTGACGGTCACGGGCGGGTACGGCGCCAGCGCTCCGGGAGGGGCGATCTGGGTGCAGGGCAGCGGTGAGCTTGACCTCAAGAACGACTACTTCTACGGCAACAAGTCAGATGCCGCGGGCGGCGCGGTGGCGGGCGGGGCGGGGCCGGTCAAGGTGACCGGCACGACGTTCGTGTCCAACACGGCCACCGAGCTGGCCGGCGCCATCGCCACCCTCGGCTCGCTGGAGCTGGTCGACTCGACGGTGACCGGCAACAGCGGCGGCACGGCCGCCAACTCGCCCGCCCACGTCGGCGGCCTGGCAGCCGGAGACGGATTGACCCTGATCTACTCCACCGTCCAGGACAACACCGCCGAGAACGTCAACGTGGAGACCGGAGGGCTGACGGCATTCGGCTCCGTCGTGGGCCTGCATCGCCCGGTGCCCGGCGCCAGCTACACCAGCTGTGCGATCGTCGGCGGCACCAAGTCGCTGGGATATGACTTCTCAAACGACACCAGCTGCGGGTTCGGCTCCGGGCCCGGCGACCGCTCGGGCGGCGGGGATCCCAGGCTGGCGCCGCACGGAGGCCCGATGGGCGAGCTGGAGATCGTGCCCCAGCGGGGCAGCCGGCTGATCGACGCCATCCCGGCGGCCAGGTGCGCGCCGGCGGCGGTCGTCGCGCTCGCCCCGGTCTGGGTAGGCTTGCACACCGACGAGTACGGAACGCACCGGCCCCAGGGCAAGGGGTGCGACATCGGAGCGATCGAGGTGCCGGTGACCCCGGTGGTGGCCATAGCGTGGACGCCCAAGCATCCGCACGCCGGGTCCGCCGTTCGCTTCGACGGCTCACGGAGCCATGAGAGCGGAGGCCGGATCGCGACCTACACCTGGTCGTTCGGTGATCACAGTCGGTCGGTTCACGGCGTCAAGGTTCGGCACGTGTTCAAGCGGGCCGGACGCTACGTCGTGACGCTGACCGTCACCGATCGCCAGGGCCACAGGGCCAGCCTCCGAAAGACGGTACGCGTGGGCTGAGCGCTTCCAGGCATCCGCTGCGCAGTGCCCGCTGGCGCTGCGCGGCGGATGCAAGCCACCCGACGCGCCCGGTACCGGCGCCGGCGGGCGGCAAAGCCACCCAAACCGCCCAAACCGGGCCTACCAAAACGCTAGGTCCGGTCGGCCATGAAGAACCTGTATTTAGTATCCATGCTTTAGGACCTTGCGACCCGCCGGAGGAGCACATGACTGACACCGTTACGGCCGACCCGATCGACGAGTTCGTCCGCGGACACGACTTCAAGCTGCTGATCGACGGCGAAATGCGCAGCGCCGACGACGGAACGACGATGACATCCGTCGATCCCTCGACCGGAGACGTAGTCGCCCACGTGCCCTCGGCCAGCGCCGCCGATGTCGCCCGCGCCTACGACGCGGCCGCGGCCGCACAGCCCGCCTGGGAGGGCCTGGGAGTAGATGGCCGGGCCGCGGTCTTCGCCCGCTTCGCCGAGGCGATCGAGGCCAACGAGGTCCGGCTGGCCACCCTCGATGCCATCGACGGCGGCCTGCCGCTCGCCGCCGCCCTGATCGACATCAAGATCTCGCTGGCCAACATCCGAGACTGGCCGACCCTCGTGCGCTGGCACGGAGGACGCACGATCCCGGCCAGCCCGGGCAACCTGCACTACACCAGCCACCGGCCCTACGGCGTGGTCGGGAAGATCCTCGCCTACAACCACCCGGCGATGTTCGCGATCACCCGCATGCTCGCGGCGCTGATCGCCGGCAACGCGGTGATCCTCAAGCCCGCTCCGCAGGTGCCCCTGTCGGCGCTCGCGCTCGGCGAGATCGCCCGCGACGTGTTCCCGGCCGGCGTCTTCAACGTGCTGTCGGGCGGCGCGGAGGCCGGCGACGCGATCGTCACCCATCCCGGAATCAAGCGGATCGGCTTCACGGGCTCGGTGGCGACGGGCTTGAAGATCCAGCAGCGGGCGGCCACCTCAGGTGTCAAGCATGTCTCCCTGGAGCTCGGGGGCAAGAACCCGATGGTCGTGTTCCCCGACGCGGATCTCGACCTCGCCGTGGAGGCGGCGGTCAATGGCATGAACTTCGGGGTCTGCGCCGGTCAGTCATGTGGGTCGAACTCCCGTAACTACATCCACAGCGAGATCTATGAACAGTTCGTCGGCCGGGTCGCCGAGCGGCTGGAGGCGATGCGGGTGGCTCCGGCATACGCCGAGGCGGTGGACATGGGGCCCGTGGTCACGCGTGAGCACTACGACCGCGTGATGTCGTTCGTGCGCTCGGGCACCGACGAAGGAGCGCGGCTGGTGACCGGCGGTGAGCGCCCCAACGGCTCGACGCCCGACGGCGGGTTCTTCGTGCGCCCCACGCTGTTCGCCGACGTGTCGCCGTCGATGCGGATCGGACGTGAGGAGATCTTCGGCCCGGTGATGTCGATGGCGCCCTGGAAGGATGAGCGGGAGGTGATCGCCCTGGCCAACGACACCGAGCTCGGACTCACCGCCTCGGTCTGGACCCGGGATCTCGACACCGCCCACCAGGTGGCCGATCAGCTCCAGGCGGGGTATGTCTGGGTCAACGACACCGGGCGCCACTACTGGGGCACGCCGTTCGGCGGGGCCAAGAACAGCGGCCTCGGCAAGGAGGAGTCGATCGAGGAGTACGAGAGCTACATGGAGCAGAAGGCGGTGCACGTGATTCTGCACCGCAAGGCTCGATGATCGGGCTCTCGCCGAGCGACGAGCAGCGCGAGCTCCAGGCGGTCGCTCGGGATTTCGCCGGACGCGAGCTGGCGCCGCTGGCGCGAGCGATGGACGCCGGCGATCACGGCCCGGAGATCGTTTCCACGTACCGCCAGATGTACGCCAAGGCCGCAGGCATCGGCCTGCACGCGCTGCTGATCTCGCCTGAATACGGCGGCTCTGGCGGCACCTGCCTGGACAACGTTCTCGTTCAGGAGGAGCTGGGAGCGGTGGACGTCGGACTGGGGAGCAGCATCAACCTGTGCACCTGCATGCCCGCAATGATCGCCGCGGGCGCCGCCGAGGAGCAGGCGGCGGCCTGGCTGACCGAACTCGCGGCCGCCGACGACTACGTCCTGTCCGGGGCCCTGAACGAGCCCGACGTCGCCGGCTCGGAGCTGTTCTGCCCGCTGCCCGATCCCAGCCTCGGCGTGCGCACCAGGGCCCAGCGCGAGGGCGACGAGTACGTGATCACCGGCAGCAAGGTCGCGTTCGTGAGCAACGCCGCGGTCGCCAGAGCGTTCATGGTGTTCGCGCGCACCGACCGCGAGCGCGGTCCCCTAGAGGGAACCAGCGTGTTCTACGTTCCCGCCGACACGCCGGGGATCGCGGTCGGGCCGCCGACCGCACTGCTGGGGATGCGTTCCTCGTGGCATGCCGAGGTGCTGTTCGACGGCGTGCGGGTTTCGGCCGAGCGCAGGATCGGTCCCGAGGGCGGGGGGCTGGGGCTGATGGGGGCCGCTGCGGCTCCCATGGCGCTGGGCCTGGCGGCCGGGTTTGTGGGCGTGGCCCGCGCCGCCCGTGACACAGCGCTCGCCTACGCGCGTGAGCGGCGCAGCTGGGGGCGGCCACTGGTGGAGCACCAGGCGGTGGGTTTGCATTTGGCCGACTCGGAGATCGACGTCCGCGCGGCGCGGCTGCTGGTGTGGGAGGCCGCGCTGGCCGTGGACGCGGGGAACCCGCTGGCGGCCACGCTCGTGCCGGCGGCCAAGGCGTTCGCCGTCGACGCCGCGATCCGGGTAGCCGAGCGTGCGGTCAAGGTGCTCGGCGGCTACGGGGTGGCCGGCGAATACCCGGCGGAGAAGCTGCTGCGCGACGCCTGGACCGGGTGGTCGTGCGACTTCACCGGAGACATGCTCCGCCTGCAGCTCGCCCAGTCGCTGTAGGCCGGCTGCGCTTGGCCCTCGCTCCAGCCGCTCAGGCCGGGCTCCGCCCTCAGGCTTGGGGCGTGAGCGTCCGCAGCACGGAGCTGGCCTCCAGCGCCTCGGCGAGCTCGGCGAGCGCGGCGCCGAGCCTGGCTGACGCCTCCCGATAGCCATCGGTCAGGCTCCCGTCGGCGGCGAACCCCTCCGCCGGGACGTACAGCCCCGGCGGGATCACGTGCGCGGCGAAGAAGCCGGAGAGGACGTTGCGAAACGGGTCCAACCCGAGAAAGTGGTGCCAGGTGGCGCCGGTGGCCACCACGGACCGCGCGGCCGGTGAGCGGCGCTGTCTGATCGCCCCACATGCCGCGCGGGATCCGGTCAAGCAGCGCTTTCATCGCTGCCGTGAACGACGCTCGATACATGGGAGAGCCGAGCACGAAGGCGTCGGAGCGCTCCAGCTCCGCAAGGGCCGTCTCCGGGCCGTCGGCCAGCGAGATCAGCTCGCCGGGGCTCCCCGGGGGCAGGCCGTCGAGCACGCCTTGGATGACCCGCGCGGTCCGCCCTCCGCCGGTAGGAGAGCCGTCGATGCCGAGAACTCTCATAAACGCCGGGCTTGGGCCGAGTGTGTGTCTAGCGACTGCCGGCGACGGCTTCGGCAGCCGGGGGCGCAATCGGAACCGACGAGCTGACGCGCTTCCAGGTCCCGAGGATGTGCTGCGAGAGGATCTTCTGGGCCCGCTCCACGTCGTTTCGCTTGAGCGCGCGGATGATCTGACGATGCTCACGGCCGGCCTCCTCGGCGCGCTGCACGCCGCCCGAACGGCGCAGGTAGCGCTCGACCTGGCCCGAGAGACGCTCCACCATCGCCATCGCGACCGTGGAGTGTCCCGGCGCCAGCAAATCGTGATGGAGGCTGTGATTGAGCGCCAGCCAGTCCAGGTGGTCCGAGGTCTTGTCCATGACATCGCACAATCCGTCGAGCTCGTCGAGATCCTCGCGCGTCAGGCGCTCGGCGGCTCGTCCGAGCATGAAAGATTCCAGGAGCGCCCGGATCTGAAAGATCTCTTCGGCACGATCCCGATCGAGACCGATCACCGTCGCCCGCCGGTGGGCTTCGGCGCTGACCAGTCCCTCGGCCTGGAGGCGGCGCAGCGCTTCACGGATCGGGACGCGTGACACCTTGAAGTGCTCGGCGAGCTCGACCTGGTTGAGCTCCTCACCGTCCTCGAACTGTCCGGTGACGATCGCCTGTCGTAGTGCTTCGGCCACGTTGTCGGACGCGGTGTGGCGGTCGGCGAGCGATGGAAGCTGGGTCAAGGGCACTGTCAACAGCATACAGGCCGCTTCGGACGGATGAGCCTCCGATATACTGAATCCACCTTGTCTGCCCCTTCGGCTTCACGCGGCTCGCTGTCCATCATCAACATCGGAGGGCTCTGCACGGGCGAGCTGGACGCGCCCCGCATCGATGCGGACACGATCCTGATCCGCGACGGGAAGATCGCCGAGATCGGGACCGGCTTGGCGGCCGACCCCGAGGACGTAGTCCTGGACGCCCGGGGAACCATGGTGGCCCCCGGCCTGATCGATTCGCACGTGCACACGGTCATGGGCGACTGGACTCCGCGGCAGAACACGATCGGGTTCCTCGAGAGCTACGCGCACGGCGGGATCACGCGCGCGTTGTCGGCCAGCGAGGTCCATCTCCCGGGACGGCCGCGCGACCCCGCCGGGGTCAAGGCGCTGGCCCTGACCGCGCATCGCTGCTTCTCGAACCTGCGGCCGGGCGGCATGACCGTGCATGGAGGATCGGTGATCCTCGAGCCTGGTTTGGTCGACCAGGACTTTGCCGAGCTCGCCGCCGAGGGAGTGTGGCTGGCCAAGGCCGGCATGGGCAATTTCCGGCCCTCTCGGGAGGTGGCGCCGCTCGTACGCTACGCGCAGGCGCACGGCTTCAAGGTCATGTGTCACACCGGAGGCGAGTCGATTCCCGATTCCTCTCCGGTGACTGCCGCCGATCTGCTCGAGATCGCCCCCGACGTCTCCGGTCACGTCAACGGGGGAACGACGTCGCTTCCCGACGACGACCTCCCGGCGGTCGTGGACTCGGGGATCGCCCTGCAGATCTGCCAGGCGGGCAACCTGCGCTCGGCCCTGCTGGTTCTGGACCTGGCTCGGTCACGCGGTGTGCTCGAGCGGGTGCTGATCGCCAGTGACACGCCGACCGGCACCGGAATGATGCCGCTGGCGGTGATCAAGTCGGTGACCGAGCTGGCCTCACTGGGCGACCTGCCCGCCGAGGAGGCGATCTGCCTGGCGACCGGCAACGTCAGGCGCGCCTACGGCCTGGAGGCCGGCATCCTGCGCGAGGGGGCGCCGGCCGACCTGATCCTGATCGACGCACCCATGTCCTCCCACGCCGACGGGCCGCTCGGCGCAATGCAGCGTGGCGACCTGCCCGCGGTGGCGGCGGTGATCACCGATGGTCTGCTGCGCGTGCTGCGCAGCCGCAACACTCCGCCGCCCAAGCGCATGCCGGAGCTGTCGCCTTCCTCGCGGGTCGTCGTCGGCACCTAGGCCGACGGCGGGCGGATACCCTCCTGCCCTAAGCGGATCGGCTGGCTCAAGCGATCGGCCGGCTTGCGGCCGGCGCGAGCCGGGCCTCGTCGGACCATCTGTATACTGTATGTCGTTAGCGCAGCGCCGATGAGGAGAAGCCCATGAGCACGATGGCCTTGCCGAACCTGATGGAGCGGCTGCGAGCGACGGTCGAGCCCGAGGTGGGGCGCGTGCCGATGTTCGTCTACACCGATCCCGAGGTCTACCAGCTCGAGCTTGAGCGCGTCTTCGGCCGCGCGTGGCTGTTCGTCGCCCATGAGTCCGAGATCCCCGAGCCGGGCTCGTTCGTGGTCCGCGAGATGGGCGAGGAGTCGGTGATCGTGGGCCGGGGGGAGGACGGCCGCGTCCGCGTGTTCCTCAACAGCTGTCGCCATCGCGGGATGCGCCTGGCCTGCGAGGACTTCGGCAAGGTCTCGATGTGGCGCTGTCCCTACCACGGCTTCACCTACGCCTCGACGGGTGAGTTCATGGGCACGCTGATCGGCGCCCCTTACGAGCGTGCCGCCTACCCCGAGGGTCTGGATCGCAAGGCGCTGCATCTGATCGAGGCCCGGGTGGACAGCCACGCCGGTCTGATCTTCGCCACTTGGTCCGAAGGAGGCCAGTCGCTCGGCGAGTTCCTCGGGGATGTGCGCTGGTACCTGGATCTGGTCGTGGGCCGCGCCGAGATGGAGATCGTGGGGGCGCCGCAGAAGTGGGTTTTGCCGAGCGGCTGGAAGATGCCGTCGGAGAACTTCTGCGCCGACGCCTACCACACGGCCACCGCCCACTCGTTCCTGGCGCGGCTGGGAATGGTCAAGAGCGTGGACTTCGGACGCGATGGCTACCACGTCGATCCGGGCGGCGGCCACGGCCTGGGCGTAGGCGTCCACTTCGACGAGGATTCCTACTTCCCCGCCGAGCTGCGCGACGAGTACGCCGCCCACCTGGCCGAGGACCAGCTCGCGCTGCTCGACCGGGTCAAGAACCTGCACGGCAACGTGTTCCCCAACCTGTCGTTCCTGATCCCCAACTTCATCGTCGTCGACGGTCAGCGGGTCAGCGGCATGATGCTCAGGCAATGGCAGCCGATCGGACCCGACAAGGTGCAGGTGTGGTCGTGGCACCTGGTGGAGCGGGGGGCGCCCGACTGGTGGAAGCGCCTCGGGAGCAAGATGTACGTGCAGACGTTCGGAATGTCGGGGATGTTCGATCAGGACGACACCGAGAACTGGGAGGCCCAGAGCCGCAACTCCAACACCGCGCTGTGGCGCGACCAAGAGGTGATGCTCCACTACGCGATGGGCATCTCGGCCGAGCCGCTGACCGACTTTCCGGGTCCCGGAGATGTCTATGACGGCAAGTTCTCGGAGGCGGCCGGGCGGAGGTTCTACCGGACCTGGCTGGATCTGCTCCTCGAGGAGCGGGGCGAGCGGTGATCGACGTGGGCGCGATCGGAGTCGAGGCCTGGCTGGAGGTCCACCACCTGCTGGTGGCCGAGGCCGAGATGCTCGACGACCGGCGCTACGAGGAGTGGCTCGGGCTGTTCACCGAGGACATCGAGTACACGGCCCCGGTGCGGGTCACGCGTAAGAACCCGGCCCCGGACGTGGTGGAGGAGAACCTGCTGTTTGACGAGAACCTGGCCTCGCTAACGCTGCGGGTCAAGCGATTGGGTACCGATGTGGCCTGGGCCGAGGATCCGCCGTCGCTGACGCGACGGATGGTGACCAACATCCGGGTCGCCGCCGGGGCCGCGGAGGACGAGCTGGCCGTCAAGAGCAACCTGTTGGTGTTTCGCAGCCGCGGCGACGTCGGCCGTCACGACATCATCTGCGGCCAGCGCGAGGACACTCTGCGCCGGGTCAACGAGACTCTGCGCATCTCGCGCCGGCGCATCGTGATTGATCAGGCCTCGCTCGGCACCAAGAACCTCGCGATCTTCCTGTAGCCGCGATCCAGGGGGATAGATGCGAGTCACTGTCGATCTTTCACGCTGTCAGGGGTACGCCAACTGCGTCCTGGCGGCTCCCGACATCTTCGACCTCGACGACGAGACCTCGCAGGCGATCGTCCTCGAACCCAGCCCACCCGCCGACCGCTACGAGGCTGCTCGGCAGGCGGAGGCGGGCTGTCCCGTGCAAGCGATCACTCTCGAGGAGGACGATTGATGTCAGACGGTGCGCCGGTAATCCGCAAGCTCGTTGCCTACCACGAGGAGGTGCTGGCGGAGGCGGGACGCGACGCCGATGGCGCTCCGCTGATCAGGATCGCGGTGGCGGCTGTGGTCGCCAATCCGCAGCCCGGGCGCTGGCAGGAGGACGTGCTCGCCAACGAGCCCGTCGGGGCCGAGATCTGCCGGCAGCTGGTCAAGCGGATGCACGAGCTTGGCGTCGACGAGATCGAGAGCTTCGGCAAGGGAGTGTTGGTCGGCCTCGACGGCGATCAGGAGCAGGGTGTCGCCTACGTGGCCAGCGCGTTCGGCGACGCGCTGCGGGAGCTGACCGGCGGCCGCGAATGGGTATCCTCGGTGACCAAGCGCGCCGCCGCCGGCGCCCAGATCGATATTCCGCTCGCGCACAAGAACGTGATCCGGGCGCGCTCGCACTACGACGCCGTCACGATGACGATTCCCGACGCGCCGGCTCCGGACGAGATAGTGGTGATCATCGGGGCCGCCACGAGGTCACGGCTGAACGAGCGGGCCGGCGGCTACACGGTGGCCCAGGGCCTGGCCGAAGCTCGCTGACCTGACGCCACGACCGCCGACTCGGCAGACTCGGCGACGACCACAGGAGATCTCTTCATGCACTTCGACATCGACCTGAGCCCCGAGCCCGCGACCGTCCGGCTCGCCGACCAGGACAACTTCCGGGCCTTTCAGATCGAGGCATCCGGGCCGCGGGATCGACTCGCCGACGCGATCGCGCCCTACGGACGCTGGGACGGTGAGCACGCCTGGTTCGATCCCGCGCGCGTCCAAGAGCTGGCCGGCGAGCGCGGAGCGCAGGCGGACTGGCAGCAGGGTTTCTCCGCCCTGCGGTCCTATGCCGCCGAACACGGCTACACCGGGCAGGACGGAAGCCTGCGGGCCCACGTGGAGTGGCGCGACTGAGTCTGATCCCGCGCCTGCCGACCGGGGCCAGGGCGTCCGGCGCCGGCTTGGGCGCGGGCTGACGGACACGGGATCCGTAGGTGACGATCGACGGCTGCTCCCAGACGACGCGGCGGTCGGCAAGGACACTCGTCCGGTGCTGAGGAAACGCAACCGCGCCTATAGGCGGCGTGGCAAGCGGAGTCCTTGCCGTAGGCTACTTGCTAATGTCTGCTGTATACAGTTAGAGTAATGCTCTTACGCGAATTCGAACCGCCCTCGAGGGCAGGAGGAGAAGATGCGCAGACACGTTTCCGACCCGAGAGGGCGCTGGTCCGGCCGGCGTCCAGCCTGGCTGATCGCTATCGCAGCGACGAGCTTGGTTCTCGCGGCCTGTGGCAAGACCAGCTCCACTCACACCTCCGCCGCGGCCTCGACCTCATCGTCGTCGGGGGCCGCCTCGACGGTCGCGTCGACGGGCTGCGGGGCGATCCCCTCGCTGCCGATCCACGACTCCAGTGGCGTGATCGCCAAGCTCGGCTCGACCTACACGTCCGCCTACAACGGGAATGCCGACCCGATCTTCCCGAGCGCATTTGCTCATTTCAAGCCCAAGAGCACCACCAACCTCACGATCGGGATGGCCTTCAGCCAGCCGGGGAACCCGTACCAGGTGGCAGCGATCGCGGCCACCAAGCGGGCGTTGCTTCAGATCAAGGGTGTCAGCCACGTCACCCTGCTGACCGCTGAGCCGACCGCTCCCACCACGCAGATCGGGCAGGTCAACCAGCTGATCCAGCAGCACGTCAGCGCGATCGTCACCGAGCCGATCGTTCCTCCGGCGATGGTGCCGTTGGCGGCGAAGTCCAGGGCGGCCGGGATTCCGCTCGTGGCGGTGCTCAACGGAATTCCGAGTCCCGACGCCGTCAGCGTTGCGGCGAACTCGGTGACCGACGGACTGCACATGGCGGCGGGCGTCGCCAAGCTGATCGACGGCAAGGGCACCGTGATCGGAGTCCACGGGATCGAGGCGACCGGGAACGACAAGCAGGCGTTTGCGGGCTTCGGCGCCGCGTTTGCCAAGTGCTCGAGCGTCACGTTGGCCGGCTCCTCGATCGTCGGCGAGTTTCAGGCTCCCCTCGCCAAGCAGGCGACCTTGACCTGGCTGTCCAGCCATCCCCAGCCGGTGGCCGGGGCGGTCCAGTCGGCGGTGATGGGGTCCGGGATCATCGCGGCCTTCGAGCAGGCCGGACGCCCGCAGCCGGCCCTTGGCAACATCCAGGCCTCGGCCGGGGACCTCGCCTACTGGAATGCGCACAAGAGCAGCTACAAGTCGGTTGCCACCGGCATCGGGCCTCCTGACCTGGCCCGAGCCACCGCCTTCACCGTTTCGCACATCCTGAGCGGCCATGGTCCGAAGGTGAGCGAGCTCGTCTCTCCCGGCGTGCTGATCACGAGCTCCAACCTCTCCCAGTGGTTGGTTCCCGGGGCCGGGCCGACGAGCCAGGCGGTCGTCTCCGGCCCAGCCAACAGCTGGATGCCCGACAGCTTCCTCGCCCCGCTGTTCAATGGGTGAGCGAGGCGACGCGCGTAGCTGAGGTGGCGGCGGCCAGCGAATCCGCGACTCCCCCGCCGGTGGCGCCCGCCCGGGCGCAGCCGGCGGGGGAGCTGCTCCAGGTGCATGACCTGGCGAAGGCGTTCGGCCCGACTCGTGCGCTGCGCTCCTGCTCCTTCGAGCTCCGCCCGGGGGAGGTCCATGCTCTGGTGGGCGAGAACGGCTCGGGCAAGAGCACCCTGGTCAAGATCCTGTCCGGAGTGCACCGCCAAGACAGCGGCGAGGTGATGATCGGCAGCGAACTCGCGCGGCGGAGGCACAGCCCCCGGGCGGCGCAGGAGTCGGGCGTGGTCACGGTGTTCCAGGAGGTGCTGGTGGTCGGATCGCAGTCCGTGCTCGACAACGTCTGGCTCGGGATCGACGGCCTGTTCGCCCACCGCCTGTCGTTGGCCGAGAAGCGACGACGCGCTCAGGAGGTGCTCGACGAGCTGCTGGTCACGCCACCCCCACTCGACGCCCCAGCCGAGGCGCTGTCGCTGAGCGATCGCCAGGCGTGCTGCATCGCCCGTGCGCTGGTGCGTGAGGCCCGGGTGCTGATCCTCGACGAGTCGACCTCGGCGCTTGACGTGGCAACGCGGGACCGCCTGTTCGCGGCCGTGAGGCGGCGACACGACCGGGGGATGGGGGTGATCTTCATCTCGCATCGGATGGATGAGGTCCGGGAGCTGGCCGACCGGGTGACGGTGCTGCGTTCCGGGGACAGCGTGGCCACGCTCGGACGCGAGGAGGCGGACACGGAGACGCTCGTGCGCCACATGACCGGCGCCGATCATCTGGCGGCAGGCGCCGAGACGAGATCCTCTCCGCGCGTGCGTCGAGAGGTCATCCTGCGGACCGAGGCCGTCAGGCTGCGTCCAGAGGCGGAGCCCATCGATGTGGAGATTCGCGGTGGCGAGCTGGTGGGGCTCGCCGGCCTGGAGGGACACGGGCAGGATGCCTTCATCCAAGTGCTGCGGGGGGTGAGCGCGAGCAGCGGCCGCGTCCTGGCGGGCGAAGGCGCGGCCACTGAGGTCTCGAACCCGCGGCAGGCTCTGCGCAACGGCATCGTCTACGTGCCACGAGATCGCAGGACCGAGTCGCTGTTTCCGACCCTGTCCGTGGAGGAGAACTTCGCGATCCCGACCCTGACCGCCGACCGGCGGGCCTCGCTGGTGCGTTGGCGGGCCACGCGCCGCCGGCTGGCCGAGTACGTCCAACGGCTCGGCATCCGCCTGAGCCACCCCGGCCAGCCGATCGTCGCGTTGAGCGGCGGCAACCAGCAGAAGGTGGTCCTCGCACGCTGGCTCGCGGCCCATCCGCGCGTGCTGCTGCTCAACGACCCCACGCGGGGCATCGATCTCGGGGCCAAGCGTGACCTCTATCGCGTGCTCGAGGCGCTGGCCGCCGAGGGCGTGGCGGTCGTGATGCTCTCGACCGAGGTGGATGAGCTCGTCGAGCTGATGGACCGAGTGCTGGTCTTCCGGGAGGGATCGCTGTCATCCACCCTGACGCGCGAGCAGCTCTCCCGCACGGCGCTCGTCTCCGCGTTCTTCGGCGGACGGTCGTGAGGAGCGCGGGCGCCCGCCTCGACGTCATGCGGACGCGACCGTGGGGGTTCGCGGCGATGATCGCAGTCGTCCTGCTGATCGCCAACGTCATCGCCCGCTCGAGCTTTGCCACGCCGAGCTCGTGGCCCGCCACCCTGGCCACGTTTGCCCCCTTCGCGCTCGCCGCGATGGCCAGCACGCCCCAGATCCTGAGCGGCGCGGGCAGCATCGACATCTCGATCGGCCCGCTCCTGAACCTGGTCGACATCGTAATCGTCTCCGTGCTCATCCCGCACGGTCTCGGGAGCCCGTGGATCGCGGTTCCGGTGGCGCTCGGAATCGGCGCCGCGATGGGCGCCATCAACGGCGTGCTGGTGTCGGTCATGCGCTTCCAGGCCGTGCTGGCGACGCTGTGTGGCCTGTTCGTCCTCACCGGCGTCGGAGAGGCGGTCCTCCCGAGCCCGACCACCAGCAGCTCGGCGTGGCTCTCTCACCTCGGCAACCAGGTCGGTCCCATCCCCGGTGCCCTGATCCTGATCCTGGCTCCGTTCGTGCTCTGGCTGGGGCTGCGCCGGACCGCCTACGTGCGCACGCTGTTCTCGGTCGGTGGCGACGACGTCGCCGCGTACTCGGCCGGCGTCAACGTGGCCGCGGTGCGAGGTATCGCGTTCACGCTGGGTGGGGCGCTGGCCGGCGTGGCCGGCCTTGCCCTAGCGGCAGCCAGCCTGTCCGCGGACTCCTCGCAGGCCACTCAATACACCTTGCCGGCGCTTGCGGCAGTCGCGATAGGGGGAACGTCGCTGCTCGGGGGGCGGGGCAGCTTGACCGGTTCCGTCGCCGGTGCAGCGATCATGTACCTGATCCAGAGCCTGCTCGATTCCCTGGCCGTCTCCGACCTGTGGCTCCAGGTCGTGTACGGAGCACTGCTCCTGCTGGCCATCGTTCTGGGCTCTGCGCTTGCTACGTCCCGCGTAAAGACGAGCGCAGCATGAGCGTGACGGGCACGAAGTCACGGGGCAGCCGGGTCGACAGGCCGTCGCCGTGGGTGGGGCTCGGTAGGGTCCAGCGCCGGTTCCAGGTCGCCCAGATCATCGCGCTGGTGGTGCTGTTCGAGTGGGGGACCTGGACGGTCACCGACTTCGCGACCAAGCAGAGCGTCTACTCGATGCTGGTCACGGCGGCGTTCTTGGGCCTGGCCGGAGCCGGGCAGACAATCGTGGTGCTGGTCGGAGGGATCGACTTCTCGATTCCTGCCTTCATCTCGCTGGGAACCGTGCTGATGTCGGAGCTGACCGGCGCCGACGGCTGGGGGTTCCTGCCGGCGCTCGCGGTCATCGTCGTTCTCGCGCTCCTGCTCGGCGGCGTCAGCGGCTACATCGCTCACCGCTTCCGCGTTCCACCGCTGGTCGTAACGCTGGGCATGGCCTCGGTCGTCACAGGCGCGCTGCTCGTCTGGACCGGTGGGCAGGCGACGGGCTCTCCACCGAGCTGGCTGGGCAACCTGAGCTCGGTGGATGGGACGACGTTCGGCATCGGCCTTCCGCCCGTGGTGATCGTCTGGGCGGTGGTGGCGGTCGTCATAGGGATCGTGTTGCGCCGCACGATCGCCGGCCGGCACGTCTACGCGACGGGGGCCAACCCGGTGGCGGCCGAGCTCGCACTGGTGCGGACCCGCCGCGTATGGATCGGGGCGTTTGCGGTGAGCGCCCTCTTGGCCGGACTGCTCGGAGTGCTGATCGCGGGCTATGCCGGCTCCGGCAACACGACGCTCGGCGAGCCCTACCTGTTCGAAGGTCTGACGGCGGTGATCGTAGGTGGGACCGCGTTCGGCGCCCGCGGCGACTACTGGCGGACGGTGCTCGGCGCACTTCTGCTCACGGTGCTCTCCACGGTGCTCGTGGGCAAGGGCTACAGCAGCGCGGACCAGCAGATCATCTATGGGATCCTGATCTTGGTCGTGGTGGCCGGCTACGGCCGCGAGCCCCGTCTGCGCGACCGCATCTGAGACGGGCGCTCAACGCAGGGACAACGCGCGCTGCCCGCGTGCAGGCCCAGCCCGTCGAGCCAGTCGAGGATGACCTGCAGCACCTCGCGGTAGTTGCGTTCGAGCATCATCGCGTGACCATTGCCGCGTACTCCGTGCTCGCCCAGCGCCAGCAGCTCCGCCCGGCAGCCCGACCGCAGGAGAAACTCGTGGACCTCGCCCGTGGCGGCGGCAAACGGAGAATCCTCACCGCTGACGAGTGCGATCGGAACGCTGGTCAGATGAGCAAGGGTTCGCGGCGGAGCGCCGGACGAGGCAAGCTCTGCCGGATCGGCGGGCGCGGGGTGGTACGTGAGGGGGGCGGCGGCGAGGCCCCACGGAAGTGCCGGATGCTGGCTCCGGAACGGCGGCCCGAACGGCTCGAGGGCCACGAGCGCCGTCACCAGCTGCGGGCGAGCGTCGGCCATCAGCCAGCCGAGCGGCCCCCCGGCCGAATGGCTGATCACAATCGCCGGACCTGTCCGCGCGAGTAGCGCCACACCGCAGGCCTGTTCGAGTGCGTGGGCGGCGGCGACGTCGGCCAGGCGCGGGCCCTGGGCGGCCATGAACTGGTCAAGGCTTCGGTCCCGATCCTCCCATGGCCACTGCCGGCTGCCGGTGAACATCCTGTCTGCAGCCTCGTAGCTGAGCGACGGGCTGAGCGGACCCAGCAGGTCAGGGTCGAGCGGCGAGCGGCCGTGTCCAGGGCGGTCGACGACGTAGACCGGGAATCCTGCCTGGACGAGGTACCGCGCCCAGCCGGGTCGTCCGTCGGGGCATCCCAGCCAGTCGGTGCCCTGGCCGCCCCCTCCGTGGACAAGCACCACCGGGTGGCGCGTCACCGGCTCGGCCGGAAGCTCCCACTCCACGTACATGGCGCCGGCCGGGAACGTCGCCGTCTGGCGTCTCACTCGCTGGCCTCCGATCCAGAAGAAGCCGCGACGGGAGGCCGGCAGCGGTTGCCGTGCACCTGCGAGCTCGCCCATCAGCGCCGGCGTGCGGCGCGGATCCGCTCCAAGCGGTCTCGGTAGCCAGGGGACATCTCCTCGGGCGTCCAGTCCGAGCGCTCGTCGAGCCACACTTCGACGTTGGCCACGCCGTCAAGCGAGGACAGCAACTCGCGGGCGCTGGCCAGAAAGGCGGCGCCCATCATGCAGACGGGGTCGGTGAGGCGAATACCCACCCGCAGGTGCGCGCCGCCGGGGCGATCGTCGACCGCGACCTCGCTGAGCAACCCCAGCTCGGAGATACCGGCGCGAGCGCCGGCGGCCACGCTGCAGGGGTCCGAGATCCGGTTCAGCACGCGCCTGACCTCCCGCTCGGTCAAGGACGGTCCTCCGATCTCGAGGCGACTGCGCTGCTCCACGGGGCGGCCAGTTCCCCGTCGAGACCGAACTCGTCCTCGCGCTGGAGCTGCTTGAGGCGCTCGACTTCGAGCCCCAGGAGCCGGGCGGCGTTGAGCCCGAGGATCTTGCGCTTGGCCTCCCGTGTCAGCTCCCGGCAGCCAGCTTCGAGCAGCTCGTTGGGGATCTCGAGCTCCCAGAAGGCCGCGAGCGGGGGCTGCGGATGGACTGCGCTTACCCCCGTGGCCCAGAGGATGCGGTCCTCGGCGTCGAACTGGGCGAGCAGCGTGCCGATGATCTGGGCGAACTTGCGCGGGGCGGTGTTGAGGTAGGCGGTCGTTCCCTCGAGGTTCACGACCACGTTCGGGAATCGGCCGAGGAGCATCGCTGTTTCCTCCAGGAACGCGAACCCGCCATGGACGACCTCGAACGTCAGATCCGGGAAGGCGGCGGCGGCCCCCTCCACGTCCTCGACGCGGTAGGGATGGGACGGGAACAGTCCGAGCGGGATCGCTTTGTGCACGGCTACGCTGCGCAGGCCCCGCTGGCGGGCACGCTCGTAGATCGGGAACAGCAGGCGCTCGTTATCCATGTGGAAGGTCTGAACTCGACCCTGCACCAGGTCGGCCGGGTAGAACTTGATTCCCACGACCCGCTCCTCCTCGACCAGGCGGTCCACCTCGTCCACCGCGCCCGGCGCATAGGGGTCGATGGGGCCATAGAGTGCGACCCGGCTGGGCCAGCGGCGGCGCATTTCCGCGCCCACCCACAGTGGGGAGCCGCCGTCCCGGAACACCCCGAATTGCGGCACGCCGTGGTAGATGGCGAAGTCGCTCCAACTCTCGGCGAAGATGCTCGAGCCCAGCAGCTTTGGATCGGCGCTGCGCAGCCACCGCTCCTTGTCGAGGATGAACTCGGGACGGTGGGCGGGCGAGAGCATGGTGTGGATCCGGCGGTGCTCCATCGAGCCGATATCAGCGTGCACCGAGTCGGTCTGGTTCTCAGGGGCGAAGTGCAGGCCATGGGCAACCGCCTCAACCACGTAGACGTCTTCGATCATGGCTACGTGCGGAAGTGTCCGCCCGGGCCGACGACGCCGAGGTAGAGGCGCCCGAAGTCGCCGGCGAGGTCGAGCCGTTGAGCGCTCAGGTGGCCGCGGTACATGGCAACGTCGCGGAAGTAGCGCTGGAGTCGTTCGCCTCGCTTCGCTGCGCTCGAGCCCCCGTTATGGAACATGTGCTCCACCGCGCGGGCGGCGAGGTCCCCGGCGTGCTGGAGGATCGCGTAGATCCTCGCGTCGTCCTGGAGCGTGTAGGGCTCGCCTCGATCGTGGCACTCGCGCGTGACGCGCATGAAACGACCCGCGGCGGCGTAGAGCAGCTCCTCCGCGGTGTCGACCAGCCCCACCGCCAGCCCGTAGTCGCGCTGACAGTCGGGGCTCCTCCAACGGTCGACCGGCGCGGTCTCACCGAACGGCGGCAGCGTCGTCTTGCGCGTGCGCAGGAGCTTCTCGTACTCGTCCAGGGCCGCCTTGGCCGCCCCCACGATCGGCACGACGAGGGTCGCGTGATAGAAGGCGTGGCGAAGCCCGACGTACATCGGGTTGCCGTGCAGCTCAGTACCGAAGCTCGGGCCCGTCTTGTCCCAGTCAAACGGGACCGCGAACGCCTCAGGCACCAGGGCGTCCTCGACCACGACGCTGTTGGAACCGCTGCCCCGCATCCCCAGGACGGCCTCGCCGCCCCAATCGTCAAGGATCGTGATGCTCTCTCGCGGCACGACCACCGCGTAGATCTTTGTCGGCGAATCGCCGCCCTGCGCGATGGCGGAGCCCATGAAGTGGGTGGCGTAGGGAATCCCCGAGCAGTAGCGCCACTTGCCTGACACGCGCCAGCCATCCTCGACGCGGACCGCCTGGCCGGTCGGCGCCACGCTGTGGGGAGAGCGGTAATCGCCGTCCGGTCCGAAGATCTCGGCCTGGGCAGCCTCCGGAAAGCGGCTGGCGATGATCAAAGCATGACTCGAGGCCAGTGCGAGACACCACCCGGTGCTGGGGCAGCCGGTCGAGATGGCGACCATCACCCGGAAGAACGTCGGCAAGTCAAACTCATAGCCGCCATATCGCCGTGGTTGAAGAATGCGTGAGAAGCCAGCCTCTACAAATCGCTCGTGCATCTCAGGGGAGTAGCAGCCGCGCTGTTCGGTGCTCTCCTGCTCGGCGCGGAGCGACGGAATCAACGCATGCGCCCGGGCGACGAGCGCCTCCGGCTGCAAGCCGGGCTCCGGAGGCAGCAGCGGGATGATCGATTCAGAAGCTATGTCCAAAGTAACGTGAAAGTCGGTCGCATCCGAGGAGAGAGCGCAATCAGAACCCAGAGTCAAGGATGCAGTCTCCTATATACAGTGTACTTTCAATCGCTTCCAGAGACCGACCGAGCGATTTCCTGGGATCAGAACGGATACGTGGCCGGCTCGGCGCGCTCGGTGCGCCACTGCCACTGCAGGAACTCCTCCAGGTTGGCGGGGCCGCCGAAGCGGGCGCCGTTTCCCGACGCTCCCGTGCCGCCGAACGGGACGTTGGCGTCGTCGTTGACCGTCTGGTCGCCGATGTGGACCAGGCCGGTTCGGACCCCGTCGGCGATGCGCCGGCCGTGCTCCAGGTCTGAGGTGTAGATGCCGGTGCTGAGGCCGTACTCGGAGTCGTTTGCGAGGGCGATCGCCTCCTGGTCGGAGGAGAACGTCATCACCGGCGCGACCGGACCGAAGATCTCCTCGTTCCAGGCGCGCATCTCGGCGCGCACGTCGCCGAGCACCGTCGGCGGATAGTAGGGAGAGTTCGCCTCGCCGCCCGCGAGCACCTGCGCTCCCGCCGAACGCGCCTCGCGAACGAGCCCGTCGACCCGGTCGACGTGGACGGGGTCGATCAGCGGGCCGATGGCCACCTCCTGGGTGTTGGGGTCGCCGATCGGGAGGTGCTGGGCGCGGGCGCTGAGAGCCTCCAGATAGGCGCCGGCGAGCTTCTCGTGCACGAGGTGACGCCCCGCGGTCATGCAGATCTGTCCCTGATGCAAAAAGGATCCCCAGGCGCCCGCGGAGCTGGCGGCCTCCACGTCGGCGTCGGCGAGCACGATGAAGGCGTTGTTGCCCCCGAGCTCCAGGGCGACGCGCTTGAGGTTCTGGCCGCAGGCCTGGCCGACCAGGCGACCCACCGCGGTCGATCCGGTGAACGAGACCATCCCGATCTCCGGCGCCTCGCAGACCGCGCCGCCCGCCTCCGCCCCGCCGGGGAGGACGTGCAGCAGCCCGGCGGGCAACCCGGCGGCGTCAAGCAGGGAGGAGAGGAAGAAGCCGCCGGAGACCGGCGTGTGGGGATCGGCCTTCAGTACCACCGCGTTGCCAAGCGCGAGCGCGGGCGCGACGGACCGGATCGCGAGGATCATCGGGAAGTTCCAGGGCGCGAGCACCCCGACCACGCCGATCGGCACACGTCGCATCACGCTGCGCCGCCCGGTCGGGTCCGGAACCTCGTGCTCGAGCGGCTCCGTGGTCAGCTGGGCGGCGGCCTGGAGCTCCCCGAGCACCAGCTGCATGACCTCGAAGCCGGCCTTGGGCCGGATCGAGCCGGCCTCGCGGACCAGCCACGTCTCGGCCTCCTCGTGATGGGCCTGCAGCAGCTCCGCCGCCCGGGTCATCACGCCGGCGCGGTCGGCCGCCGGGCGGGCCGCCCACTGCGCCTGGGCCGCCGCGGCCTCGGTCGCGGCACGCTTTATCTCCTCGGCGCTGGCCTGCCCGACCTCGAGCAGCGTCGCGCCCGTGGCGGGCTCGTGGACGGTCAGCGTCGAGGACGCGCGGCGCCACTCTCCCGCCCAGAGGCTACCGTGGGCGGCATCGGCATCGAACAGGCGGGACTCGACGGTCGTGCTCACAGGTCATCTCCCTCTCGGACTGATTGTCATCGTAAACCCTACCGTATCCTGTATACACTTGTCCCATGACCGCTAACAGATCCGACCTCAAGTCGTGGGCGCGTGAGCACTTCGTCGGCGCCGAGACCATCGTCATGCCCTCGTTCACCCCCGACCTGCGAGAGCTCGACGAGGCCGGGATCAGGCTGGACGTCCGCCAGAGCATCCGCCACGGCGCGTTCTCGGCCTTCTGCGCGATCGAGACCGGGCTCACCCACGACGAGAAGAAGCGCTTCCTGGAGATCGCCGTCGACGAGGCCGGCGACGAGGTGTGCGTCGGCTTCCCGCTCCAGGGCGACTCGGTCTCGGAGAACCTCGAGCTGCTCGAGCACGGCCGGCGGATCGGGGTCAGCCACGCCATGGTCAGCTATCCGCAGAACCTGGCGCTCACCGACGAGGAGGCGCTCGTGCGCTACCACGAGCAGCTGATCGAGGCCTCCGACCTGCCGCTGGTCCTGTTCCACAACGACAAGTTCGGCCTCGAGCACCTGCACCCGAGCGGCCTTCCGATCGGCGTCTATGACCGGCTCGTCGACCGCGACACCGTGGTCGCGATCAAGATCAGCGTCATGGACCTGGCCACTCTCGATCTCTGCTTCGAGCGCTATGGAGATCGCGTCCTGGTCTCGAGTCCCACCGTCCTGCAGCTTCCGCTGATCATGACCCATTACGACATGCAGTGGACCGGAGCCTGGACGATCGAGGCCTTCCAGACTCCCGAGCAGCCGCTCGTGATCGAGATGCTCGACGCCCTGCGCGCCGGAGAGCCCGACCGGGCGATGGGCATCTTCGCCCGGCTCGGTCCGCTGTTCGCGGCGTTCGGCCCGCGGCTGGCCCGGATGATGCCGAGCGGCACCTACCACTGGACGTTCTTCAAGTACCTGCAGTACCTGAGCGGTGGCAACGGAGGCGTCACCCGGCCGCCGGCGATGCGCCTGATGCCCGCCGACATGGCCGAGATCCGCGGCGCCTTCGAGGCCTGCGGCCTGAACCTCGCCGAGGGTGGAGACGCGGACTTCGCGCTCGGGCGAACCGCCGCCGGCAGCCGCGAGGCGGTGACCCGATGAGCATGTCAGGAGTGCAGAACATCACCCTGCCCTCGTTCGATCCGACGCTGCGCAGGCTGGACGAGGCGGGGGTGCGCTGGGACATCGACCGGGCCGCCGCCCACGGGTTCTCGGCGACCCTGCTGGCCCTGAACTCCGGGCTCTCGCCGACGGAGATGGCGCGCTTCGTCGAGATCGCGGTGGACGCGGCGGGCGACCGGCTGCAGGTCGGGATCGAGATGCCGGCAAGCTCGTTTCAGATCGCCGCCGAGCTGCTCGGGATCGCCGCCGACACCGGCGCCAGCCACGCCGTGCTGTCGGTCCCGCCGGGCTTTACCCCGGGCTCGGACGAGGAGGTCTACGCGGCCTATGCCCCGCTGGCCGAAGCGAGCGACCTGCGGCTGGTGCTGCCCGTCGGCCAGGTGGGCTTCCCCCCGGCCCTCGGCGGCGGGGTGCCGTGGGGGGCCTGGGCGAGGCTCGCCCAGCACGACAACGTCCGCGGCGTCCACGTGACCACGTGGTTGCCCCAGGTGCTGTTCGCGGCACTGCGCATGTTCTCCGAGCTCGAGGTCGGGATCGGCACCAGCCTGCTGCTCGGGGCGCTGCCCCTGCTGCACCGGGAGTACGGCGTCTCCTGGCTGAGCCCTTCGCACTGGGAGCTATGGCAGTCCCCGGAGCACCCCTACATCGTCGACTACGTCAAGCACGTGGCCGCGGGGGAGAAGGCTCAGGCGCTTGACATCCACTGGCGCCTGGCCCCGGCGCGGGGGATCGCGTTCGGCGCCGGCTTCTTCGAGCTGGAGCTCGACGGGCTGCCCCATTACTCGATGGCCAAGTACATCTCCTGGAGCGTCGGGGGCAACGGCGGCGTCACCCGGGAGCCGGCTCTGCACGTCAAGCCCCACCAGCTCCAGGCGCGTCAGACGATGCTGCGCGCGATCGGGATCGAGCCGCGGACCGACGAGGCGGAGTTCCTGGTTGGGCGCAGCGCCGGAGGCTTAGGCGGCTAAGCCAGGAAGCTGGCCGGGGGCGGAGCCGAGCCCCACACGTTCAGCGTGCGCGTCATTCGGTCCTCGGCGCGCCAGCGGATGGGCGCGATCTCAGGGTCCTCCTGATGGCCGACGCGCGCCATGTCGGCAAACAGCTCCAGCCGCAGTCCCGAGCTCGGATCCACCACGTACACGAACAGGTTGCGCCCGACGCCGTGGCGACCGGGGCCGAACTCAACGGGGTAGCCGGCGCCCGACAGCTGGTCCAGTACGGGACGGTAGGCGTCCCAGCCCGGAATCTCGAAGCCAAGGTGATGCAGCATGGTCTGTTCGCCGACTCGCAGGCCGAGGTTGTGATGCTCGGCTCCCAGGCGCAGGAACGCCAGATCGTCGCCGATCTGCTCGGACAGGAGCATGCCCAGCGCCCGCACCCAGAAGCGGCTCACGGCGGCGGGCTCGCGGACCTTGAGGTTCGCGTGTCCGAGCCGCCGCGGTCGCAGCCCCGACGCCGAGAGCTCGATCTCCGCGCTGCCGGGACCCGCGCAGCTGACCCGGGTGCCGCCGGGATCCCGGAAGCCGAGCCGGCCGGACACGAGCTCCACGACCCGGCCGCCGTGCTCGGTCACGGTCTCGGCGAGCGCTTGAAGGTCACATGACGGACCGGGGGCGAAGCGAAGCTCGATCAGCTCCAGCGACGGTCGCTCTCCGAGCGTGATCGCCACCTGAGGGAGGCGCTCGCCGTAGTCGCCGGCGCACAGGACATCCAGCTCACCGTCGCGCGGCTCGATCTGGAAATCGAAGCCCTCGCGCAGGAACGCCGCCGTCTCGGCGGGCCGCGGAACGCCGATCGTGACGCCCAGCAGCCGGCTCAGAGCGGGCCTTCTCGCGGCGGTCAAGCGGCTCCGCCTCGCATCCCGGCGGTCATCGGCGCGCGCTTGAGCCGGGTGAGCTCCCCGAGCTCGCGTCCCATGTCTCGGCTGCGCGCGGCCGAGATCAGCTGTCCGGCCAGGGCGAGATCCTGCACCGCGGTCCCCACGGACTTGAAGACGCCGAGATCGCGCTCGGCGGAGCGCTCGCGGGTCCTCGGGGACTCGGCCGCGGCGCCGATGGCCAGCAGGTGCGCGGGGGTGATCGCGCCGTGGGCGACGGCGTCGATCACGTCCCCGGACTCGGCCAGCACCGAGGCGACATCGTCGACCACCAGCACCGCCGCCCGAGCCAGGGTGTGGCGATCGAGCTCGCGCAGGTCGGGTCGCGTGGAGCCGATCGAGAGGACCACCGATCCCGGAGCCAGCTCCCGTCCGTCGATCACCGGCTGCGTCGCCTTGGTGGCCAGCACGATCGTGGCCGCGGCCTGGACTGCATCGCGCGCGGACGACAATGCCCGCACGTCGATGTCCAGCTCCAGGCTCTGGCGTTCGGCGAACGCCTCGCGATGCTCCTGGTTGGGGCTGTACATCGAGACGGTCTGCAGCGGCCACAGCTGCGCCATGGCGCGTAGGTGGGTGGTCGCCTCGAACCCGGAGCCGATCAGAGCCAGGTCGCGCTGGGGCTCGGGCTGGAGGATCTGAGCGGCCATGGCGGTCATCCCGGCGGTGCGCAGCCGGGTCACCTCATCGGCGTCCAGCACCGCCGTCAGCCCTCCGGTCTGCTGTGAGTAGACCAGCAGCAGGTAGCGGTTGCCCACACCTCTGACCAGGGTCATGACCTTGAGGCCCATCAACTCGCCGACCGCCCCCGGCATGACGCGCAAGAAGCCGCGCGGCAGATCGACATCCAGCCTGGGGGGAATGACGGTGAGCCCGTCGCGCTCGGCGGCGACCGCGCTGCGGGCCGCCTCCATGACCAGCTCGGCGGTCGCCAGCGCGCCGACGTCCTCGGCTGAGAGGAACAGAGGCACTCAGTCGGTGCCGGAGCTGGAGGGGGTGCCGGCTTCGGCCACCGGGTGCCGGTCGGCCAGCGCGGCGTGGATCGGCCGGTACAGCCAGCGGCCGCTGGCGGCAAACCAAGGCCGGCGCGCGAGCGCATCGCGTCGCGGAGTGTCGCGGGCCGCCTGGCGCTCGGGACGGTCCAGCGCAGAGGCATCCGCGAGCTCGTGCAGCGCGAAGTGCGTCCAGGGCGGCCCTTCACCGCCGGCGCGGGCGCGGTAGCGACGGACCCGCAGCCAGCCGGGAACCGCCATCAGCAGCGGCACGTGCTCGTCCCCGTACCACTGCTCGAACTCCGGCTCGTCCGCGTCGGGCACCGCGAAGGTCACCACGAACAGGACCGTGGGCGCCGCCGCCGGCATCCCGGTGTCGGAGATCTGCTCGCAGATGTAGCGGGTGAAGCCGAGCACGCGGTCGAGCATCTGGGCGGTGCGCGGGTCGGGCTCGGCCTTGAGGCGCCGGTAGGCAGTGCAATCCAGCGCCCCCATGTCATCCAGGAAGTAGCACGCCAGGTAGCGAGGGTTGCCCTCGAGCGCCTCGTAGCGAGTCGCGGACCGAAAGCCGTCGATCGCCATGCGGACCGGGATGTGATGGTTGTTGTACCAGTCGTGGAAGTCTGACTCCCAGCCCGGAGGCGGCTCCATCTGGCTGAACAACAGGCCTTTCACGACATCACCAGTCCGCCGCTGACCCCGAGCACCTGGCCGGTCATGTAGCGACTCTCGTCCGACAGCAGGAACAGCACCGGTCCCACCACATCGTCGGGTTCGCCGATGCGTCCCAGCGGCACCGCGCGCGCTCGTTGGGCCTCGTCGAAGTCGGCGAGCGCATCGAGCATCGGCGTGCGGACCGGTCCCGGAGCCACCGCGTTGATGCGGATCCCGTCTCGGCCGAGCTCGGCGGCGGCGGAGCGCACCAGCGCCTCGACCCCGGCCTTGGCGGCCGCATAGTGAGCTCCCCGGGGATAGGGCCGGCGCGCCCAGCCCGAGGAGAAGGCGCAGATGCTCCCGCCGCCCGCGGCGCGCAGATGAGGTATGGCGGCCTGGAGCACCAGGAAGGTGGCGGTCGCAGAGGCGTCGATGACCCGGTGCCACTCTTCCAGGGCCAGCTCTTGCAGCGGCGCTTCGGAGACCACGCCTGATGCGCACACGACGAGCGTGAGCCCGCCCAGCGCCTCGGAGACCTGCTTCACGGCGGCCTTCACCGACCCGGCGACCGTGAGGTCGCAGCGCAGAGCCAGCTCCGCCGAGCTGTCGGCAAACGGCGCCGCGTCGAGCACCGCCACCCGGGCTCCGCGCTCGTGCAGCGCGGCGGCCAGAGCCCGGCCGATGCCGCCCGCACCGCCGCACACCAGAGCGGGCAGGCCGTCGAAGCGAGCGTTAGCGGCGATGGGATCGGGCACGGAAAGGGTCATTGCTGACGACTGTATACATTACCGGAATTGTTTCGGCAAACTGGTGATCAAGCCCTCGAGCTCGGCCCGCAGGGACACCAGGGCCCGAGGCATGCCGTAGGCGACGGCCCCGATCAGCCTGCCTTCCCGGCGGGCCACCGCGACAAACCTTCGCTCGCCGGGATCCCCCTCGAGCAGCTCCAGCTCGTCGCCCAGGCCCGGAAGCCCGATCGACTGCAGGCGGACCCCGAAGTGCTCTGACCAGAAGCTGGGGACCGTGCTATGGGGCGGGCCGTTTCCGGAGCCGTGCAACAGGCTGTGGGCGGCCACCCGCGCCTGCTCGCCGGCGTTGGTCCAGTGCTCGACTCGGATGGGCGCCGGCCCGAACAGCGTGTTCGGCCATCGCGCGACGTCGCCGGCCGCCGCCACGCCGGGAGCGCCCACGGCCGCGCACCATCGGTCGCAGACGATCCCGTCGTCGATGCGCAGTCCGCTGCCCGTGAGCCACCCTGTGGCCGGCGCCGCGCCGACGGCGCTGAGGACCAGGTCGGACTCCAGGCGCGACCCGTCGTCGAGCACGAGTCGCTCCACCCGACCGGCGCCCTCTACGCTCGCGACCGTCCGGCCGAGGTGCAGGGCGACCCCATGGGCGTGCAGCAGGTCGGTGGTGAACTCCGAGACGAGGCCGCCGGCTACGGCGAGCGGCGCCTCCAGGCTGATCACGTCAACGCCCACTCCCAGGGTCCTCGCGGTCGAGGCGACCTCGGTGCCGATGAAGCCGGCGCCCACGATCGCCAGTCGCGGACGGCCGCGCAACGCCGCTCTCAGCGCGAGCGCGTCCTCGAGTGTGCGCAGCTCGTGTATCCCGGGGAGGCCGGGATCGAGGCCGGGAAGCCGGCGGGGGCGGCTGCCGGTGGCGATCAACAGCCGGTCAAAGCCGATTTCGCGTCCGGACCGGGTGCGTACCGCCGCCGCGCCGAGGTCCAGATCCACCGCGGGATCGCCCAACCTCCACTGCGCGTCGAGCTCCCGAAACACGCGCAGCCCTACGTCCGCGGCGTTCAGCTCCCCCGCCAGCAGCGCCTTGGAGAGCGGAGGGCGATCGTAGGGGTGGTGGGGCTCCTCGCCGATCATCACGAGCTCGCCGTCAAAGCCCTCCGCGCGCAGCGCCTCGGCTCCCCGCAGGCCCGCCAGCGACGCCCCGACCACGACGATCCGCTTCGGAGAGGAGTCCATCACGCTCCAGCGGTGACTACCTCGACCAGCGCGGGCTTGCCCGAGCGCACGGTGGCGGCGGCGGCGCGCAAGGCCGGTGCGATCTCCTGGGGCGAGCGCACCGGCCCGGCGGACCAGACGCCGAAGCACCCCGCCAGGGCGGCGTAATCGATCGGGGGCTCGTGCAGCGCCGCCCCCACGTAGCGAAGCTCCGGCGGGCGCCCCCTCGCCTTTGCGATCCGGGCCGCGTGCTCGACGGTGTTGCGGTACTGGCGGTTGTTCTGGACGAGGATCAGCACGGGGACTCCCAGGTGCGCCGCCGTCCACAACGCGGCCGGCGTGTACAGCAGGTCGCCGTCGGGCTGGAGGTCGACGAGCAGGCGCTCGGAGCCGGGCAGGGCGAGTGCCGCCCCGATCGACGCCCCCAGGCCGTAGCCGAGCCCGCCGCCGCCGTGCCATCCCAGGTGCGCGCCAAAGCCCTCCAGCGGCCACAGCCGGCGCTCCCAGTCGGTCGGCTTGCCGTGCACGACCAGCGGATCGAACTCGGCGAGCACGTCCCAGGCCTCCGCGGCCAGCCGCGCGGGCGCCACCGCGTCCGCATCGACGGCCTCGCTGGCTTCGCGCCACAGAGCGGCTCGGCGGGCGTCGGCCCGGCCGGCCAGGCGGTCGCGGCGCTCGGCCACGAGCGACGGGTCAGGCGGGCGGCGTTGCAGGCGCGCGAGCAGCGCCGGCAACGCGGTCTCGGCGCTGGCGGTCAGCAGCTGCTCCATGGCCACCAGCTCCCCGATGTCGTGTGCCCAGGAGCGGACGCGCAGATGGCCGGCGGCCACGTGTACGACCGCTGCCCGTGGCTGCTGTGTGCCTCCCAGAGCGCCGAACAGGTCCTCGACCTCGAAGCCGACGATCAGGTCGGCCTCCCGGAGGACCTCGGGCAGCTCGGTGAAGTTCAGCTCGTGGGCTACGGCGATGTTGTGGCGGGCTCCACGGTCGATGACCGGAGCCTGCAGGAGCTCGGCGAGCGCGGCCAGGGCGTCGTGGCCAACCCGGCTGTCGCCCGCGTAATCGCTGATCAGGACCGGGAGCCGGGCGTCGCGCAGGCGTGCCGCCAGCGCCTCGAGGTCGGGTTCGGCGGCCGCGGGCGGGCTGGCGGTGGGGAAGGCGTCAAGCGACGGCCACGGAGGTCCGCGCAGCTCCTCTTCCTGCAGCCCGGCGTCCAGGCACAGGTACACGGGCCCCGGGGGCTGTGAGCGCGCGAAGCCCAGCGACCGCGCGAAGGCTCGGGGAACCGAGGCCGCGTCGGCGGGCTGGTCGTCCCACTTGACGTAGTTGCGCACCTGCTCGGCCTGGACATTGGCGGTGTGAATCCAGTCGATCCAGGGGCGCCGCTGCGCTGTGGACATCGGACCCGTCCCGCCCAGCAGGATCACGGGCGCACGGTCACACCACGCGTTGTAGATCGCCATCGATGCGTGCTGCAGGCCGACGACGTCGTGCAGCGCAACGGCCATCGGCCGGCCGCTCGCCTTCGCATAGCCGTGGGCCACGGCGACGCTGATCGCCTCGTGCGCGCACAGCACGATCCGGGGACCGTCGTTCCGGTGGTTGACCAGCGAGTCGTGCAGGCCACGGAAGCTGGCTCCCGGATTGAAGGCGACCTGATCGATGCCCGCCTCCACGAGCAGGTCCACGATCGCGTCCGAGACCCAGGCCGGGGAGGGCGCGGAGTCAGCCATCCGGAGGCGACTCGAGGTCCCGGACGGCGAAGCGGGAGCCAGGCATTCCTAAAGTGTATCCTGTTGACAGTTGCCCAGAGGCTTGCGGACCTGCGTTTCGATGAACACTCTCCTGACCCGATGCGAAGGCGTCCAGCCGGCCTCTGTCGCCGGCGACTGGCGGTGGGCGACGGCGGTTGCCGATGTCCGCTCACCATACGACCAGGAGCTCGTGGGCCGGGTCGCGGCCACCGGGGCGTCCGAGGCCGCCGACGCGATCGACGCCGCCGCGGAGGTGTCCGCCGCCCAGCCGCTGCCCGCGCACGAGCGCGCGGCGCTGCTGGACGCGTTCGGGGTCGAGCTCGCCGACCAGCGAGAGGCCTTCGCTCGGCTGATCGCGCTGGAGGCCGGCAAGCCCGTGACCACCGCCCGGGCCGAGGTCGACCGGGCGATCTCCACCCTGCGCTTCTCCGCGGTCGCCGCCCGCACCCTGAGCGGCGAGGTCGTGCCCGTCGATTCGGTCGCCATGGGCGAGGGGCGCGTCGCCTTCACCCTCCGGGTTCCGATCGGCGTCGTGGGGGCGATCACGCCATTCAAGGAACCTGGTCGTCCACAAGCTTGGGCCGGCCTTGGCCGCGGGCTGCCCGGTGCTCCTCAAACCGGCCAGCCAGACGCCTCTGACGGCGCTCAAGCTGGCCGGCCTGATGGCCCGCGCGGGACTGCCGCCCGGCTACCTGAGCGTCCTGCCCGGGCCCGCGGCCCCGATCGGAGATGTGCTGATCGACGATCCCCGGGTGCGGCTGGTCACCTTCACCGGAAGCGCGGAGGTGGGATGGGGCATCCGGGCGCGCGCGCCCAGAAAGCGCGTCGCCCTGGAGCTGGGGAACACGTCGCCCGCGATCGTGACCGCGGACGCCGACCTCGATCGTGCCGCCGAGCTGCTGGCCGCCAACGGGTACTCCTATGCCGGTCAAGCCTGCGTGTCGGTGCAGCGCATCGTGGTCGCCCGCTCGGTGTACGGGAAGTTCCGCGACCGATTCCTGGAGGCGGTGGCGCGGTTGCCGGTGGGTAATCCCCTTGACGAGAGCACCCACGTCGGGCCGCTGATCTCACGCGCCGAGCGCGACCGGGTCACGGAGTGGATCGAGGAGGCTCGGGTGGGCGGTGCCGAGGTGGCCGTCGGCGGCCGGGTGCGAGGCGAGCTGCTCGTCTGCAGGCGGCCATCTTCACCGGTAGCCTGTCGGCGGCCTTCGCCGCTGCCCGCACGCTGCAGTTCGGCGGGGTGCTCGTCAACGAAGCGCCGACCTGGCGGGCCGACCCGATGCCCTATGGCGGTATCAAGGAGAGCGGCAACACGCGTGAGGCCCCGATGCACGCCGTGCGCGAGATGACCGAAGAGCGGCTTGTCGTGATCAATCCAGAGTGAGAGCAGGAGCAGCGACGATGAACCAGCCAAGCGGCATCCCGGCGCGCCTGACCGGGCGGATCGCGGTCGTGACCGGCGCCGCGTCGGGGCTGGGCCGAGCCTACGCCCGCCGGCTGGGCGCCGAGGGCGCCCAGGTCTGCGTTGCCGACGTCGCGGACGGATCGGAGACGGTCGACCTGATCGAGCAGGCCGGCGGGGTCGCTTGGTGGAGTCCCTGCGATGTGACCTCGCCGGCGAGCGTGGCCGAGTTCGCGGGCGAGGTCCACCGCCACCACGGCCGCTGCGACATCCTGATCAACAACGCCGGCATCTACCCGATCGCCGGGTTCGAAGCAACCTCGTTCGAAACGTGGCGGAAGGTGATCTCGGTGAACCTGGACGGGATGTTCCTGACCTGTCAGGCGTTTTTGCCGGGCATGCGCGAGCGCGGGTACGGACGCGTGGTCAACATCACGACCACGATCCCGTGGCTCGCGGTCCCGGACTTCAGCGCGTACAGCGCCTCCAAGATGGGCGTGATCGGGTTGACCCGGGCGCTGGCCAGCGAATACGGCAGCCACGGGATCACCGTCAACGCCGCCGCCCCGAGTCTCGTGCGCACCGGGACCACCGAAGCCGGGCCCCAGGCCGGAATGTTCGAGAGCATCGCCCAGGCCCAGGCCATCAAGCGCACCCAGGAGCCCGAGGACATGGTCGGGACGATCGCGTTCCTGGTCTCCGACGACGCCGCCTTCATGACCGGCCAGACGATCATCACCGACGGCGGGCTGGTCAGAGTCTGAGATGATGGCCGCGGGGGTACCCGGCGAGCTGTTTCGCCACGTCCTGGGTCACCTGCCCACCGGGGCGTGCATCATCGCCGGCGTCGATGCCGCCGGCAAACCGCACGGCTTGTCGTGCAACTCGTTTACCTCGGTCTCGCTGTCGCCGCCGCTGGTCTCCTTCTGCCCGGCCAAGGCGTCCACCACCTGGCCGCTGCTGCGCTCCTCCCGGCACTTCTCCGTCAACGTCCTGTCCGAAGCCCAGGGCGACATGTGCGCAAGATTCTCCCGGCGCGGCCTGGACCGCTTTGGGGGGATCGCCTGGCGCAAGAGCGGGTGGGGAGCCCCTCTGATCGACGGTTGCCTGGCCTGGCTCGACGCGAGGTTGTCGACGAGCAGGACGCCGGAGACCACACGATCGTCGTGGGCGCCGTCCACGAGCTCGCCAGCTCCCGCGCCTCGGCTCCCCTCGTGGTGTTCCGGGGCGGCTACGGCCGGCTGGCGCTCGATCTGTGAACGCCGGGGACGGGCAGCTACGACGACTTCCGGCTCTGAAATACTGTATACAAGCACTCGTGACCAGCGACGGGGCACGTCCCGGACGCTTGACGAGCCGGCCGGCCCCATCTGGAGGAGCCCATGACCCCAGCCGTCGATCAGACGATCCCAAAGTCAGAAAACCCGATCCTGTCCAGTCCCAACCCCTTCAAGCTGGCCTGCTTCTCGGCCAACATCGGGGGCGGGCTGGTGATGAGCGATGCCGATGGATTGCCCCTGGCCACCTGGGAGGAGCAGGTGCGGCTGATCCGCAAGGCCGAGGACGCCGGATTCGAGGCCATGATCCCGCTGGCCCGCTGGCGCGGGCACGGCGGGCGCATCAATCCCGCCCATCGCTCGTTTGAGACGTTCACCTGGGCGGCCGGGCTGTCGGCGCTCACCCAGCGGATCGCCATGTTCGCGACCTTTCACGTCCCGACCGTCCACCCGGTGATGGCGGCCAAGATGGCGGCCACCGTCGACCACATCTCCAGCGGTCGCTTCGGCCTGAACATAGTCGCCGGCTGGCAGCCCGACGAGCTGGCCATGTTCGGCGCCGACAAGCGCGATCACGACGAGCGTTACGCCGTCGCCGACGAGTGGGCGCAGGTCGTCAAGCAGCTGTGGCAGACCGAGGGGGACTCCGAGTTCCACGGCCAGTTCTTCGAGATCGTCAACGCCTTCTCGGAGCCCAAGCCGCTGCAGCGCCCGGGCCCTCCGATGATGAGCGCCGGAATCAGCCCGGCCGGCCAGGATTTCGCCGCCCGCCACTGCGACATGATCTTCGCGGCGATCGAGAACCCGGCCAAGACCGCGGAGAAGGTGGCTTCGATCAAGGAGATGGCCCGCGAGCGCTATGGCCGGGAGCTGAAGGTGTTCGGGGTCGGCCACATCACGTGCGCCGAGACCGACGAGGCCGCCCAGGCCGAGTACGACCGGGTGATCGTCGAGCACGGCGACTGGGACGCCGCCAGGCTGACGGTCGGCAAGCTGATGGCCCACTCGCAGACCGTCGACTACGAGTCCTCGGAGATCAAGCGCCTGATGGAAGGCGCCATCAGGGCCTTCTTCGCTCATCCTCTGACCGGAGCCCCGGAGACGATCGTCGCTGCCATCAAGGAGATGGCCGACGCCGGACTGGAGGGGATGGCGATCACCTGGAACGACTACGACCTCGGCTTGGATCAGTACCGGGAGCTGCTGGACCCGCTGCTCGTCAAGGCGGGATTGCGAGTCGGGGCCGACGTCCCCGCGCCGGTCGCTTGACCGCCGAGCCCGGCATCCCGAGCGTGTCGTCGACCTCGACGGCCGCCCACCCGGCGGTCGCCTACGCCGAGGCGGCCGAGGCGATCGTCGCCATCCTCGCGGCCAACGGAGTGCGCGAGCTGTTCACGATGCCCGGCGACGCGTTCCCGGTGCTCGAGGCCGCGGCCCGGGCTCTGCAGCGCGGCGCTCCCAGTCCTCGGATCGTCACCTGCCTGCACGAGATCGTCGCCGTGGCGGCGGCGCACGGCCATCACATGGTGTCTCGCGTTCCCCAGGCGTGCCTGCTGCATGTCGACGTGGGGCTGCAGATGGCGGGCGGGATGCTGCACAACGCCCAGCGCGCCCGTGCCGGGGTCCTGCTGCTCGGGGGGCGCACGCCCGCCACCTGGGACGGCTCTCTGCGGGGCGGCCGGGTGATCGACATGCATTGGATCCAGGATCGCCGGGATCTCGGGGGCACCGTCCGCGACTACGTGAAGTGGTCCTATGACCTGCAGCGCACGGAGCCCTTGCCCCATGTCGTGCAGCGGGCCCTGCAGATCGCGGCTTCCGAGCCCGCCGGTCCGGTCTACGTCTCGCTGCTTCGCGAGATGCTGATGGAGCCGCTTGAGACGACGCTGCTCGACCCGGGTCGGTATTCGCCTCCCGCGCCGGCGGTCCCGGAGATGAACGCGCTCGAGCTGCTCGCCGACTGGGTGTGCGCGGCCGAGCACCCGATCGTGGTGGCCGGACACTCGGGTCGCGATCCGCTGGCCTTCGGGGCCTTGGGCGAGTTCGCCGAGCAGGCCGCGGTGCCCGTGTTCTCCCGCGGCGCCCGGGCCAACATCGCCAGCGACCATCCCATGTACCTGGGCACCGACCACGGCACGGCGCTCGCCGAGGCCGACCTGATCCTGCTGCTCGACGTCGACGTTCCCTGGACGCCGCTGTTTCACCAGCTGCGCGACGACGCCCGGATCGCCCGGATCGACATCGACCCCCTCAAGCCCGAGCTGGGCCTGTGGAGCTTTCCCACCGACCTGCTCATGAGCGCGAGCACCGCGGCGACGCTGCCGCTGCTGACCGGGCTCGTGCAGGAGCGGCGCACCAGCGCGCAGGCGGCGCGCGCCCGGGAGCGCAAGCAGACGATCGCCACGGCGCACCGGGCTCGCGGGCAGGCGCTCGCCGACGCCGACCAGGCGCCCGGGGCGGGCCCCAGCCCCGTAGCCTACGTGGCCCGGCGGGTGGCCGAGCTCGTGGACGAGCAGACGATCGTGGTCGACGATTCCACGACCGCCATCGCCGCCAACGCCGAGCACCTCCCGACCCGGGTCCCGGGCAGCTACTTCCAGCCGATGGGCTCGAGCATGGGCTGGGGCGCCGGCGCGTCGCTGGGCGCCAAGCTGGCCGCCCCCGACAGAACCGTGATCTCGCTCAACGCCGAGGGAAACCTGCTCTCCGGAGCTCCGGAGGCCGCTCTGTGGGGGGCCGCCCGGCTGGACGCGCCCTTCCTGACGGTCGTCTACGACAACTCCCAGTACGCGGCGATCAAGCTCGGGGTGGGCTTCGAGTATCCCGACAGCGCCCTCGCCGCCACCCGGGCCCTGGACCTCGAGCGCCCGCCCGATATCTCGGCCATCGCCCGCGGCTGCGATGCCCACGCCGAGCGCGTCGAGCAGGCCTCCGAGCTCGGCGCCGCCCTGCGGCGCGGCGCGGACGCGGTGCGAGGCGGTCAGTGCGCGGTCGTCGACGTCGTGGTGCAGGGACTGTGAGCGCCCGCGCGGACGCCGTGGTGATCGGCGCCGGCCACAACGGGCTGGCGGCCGCGGTGATCCTGGCCAAGGCGGGATGGAAGGTGGTGGTGCTCGAACAGGGACAGCACCCGGGCGGAGCGGTCCGCACCGCCGAGGTGACGCTGCCGGGCTTTCGCCACGACCTGTACGCGACCAACCTCAACATGTTCGTCGGGGGAGCCTTCTTCGACGAGCACAAGGACGATCTGTTTCGCCACGGCTTCGGCATCGCCGGCGCCGGGCGACCGTTCGCCTCGGTGTTCCCGGGAGATCGCTGGGCCGGCGTGTCCACGAACGCGGAGGAGACGCTGGCCTCGATCGGCGCTCACTCGCAGGCCGACGCCCAGGCGTGGATCGAGCTGGGGGAGTGGTTCGGGCAGGTGGCGCCGACGCTGTTCGGCGTGCTCGGGGCCCCGATGCCCTCGCGGGCGACCGCCCAGGCGCTGTGGGGGCAGCGCGTCGTGGTCCGCTCGCAGTGGCGCGAGCTGGCGCGTCTGGCGCTGCTCTCTCCCCGGGAGCTGGTGCAGGAGCGTTTCGACAGCCCCGAGGCGCAGACCCTGATCGGCACCTGGGGCATGCATCTGGACTTCTCGCCCGATGTTCCCGGCGGAGGGGTGTTCGCGCTGCTGGAGACGTTCGTGGCCGCCGGGCACGGCATGGCGCTGGGCGCGGGCGGGGCGGGATCTTTGATCGACGCGCTCGTGGGCCTGCTGCGCGAGCACGGCGGCGAGGTCATCACGGACGCTGAGGTGACCGGCATCAAGGTGGCCGGCGGCCGAGCCACCGGGGTGACCCTCGCCGACGGGCGCGCGTTCGAGGCGGCGCGGGCGGTGATCGCCAACACCGGTCCGCGCGCTCTCACGCGGATGGTCAACGGGAGCCTGCCCACCGAGTACCGCCGCCGGGCGGAGGCCTACCACTACGGGCCCGGCACCCTGATGATCCACCTGGCGGTCGACGAGCTGCCGGACTGGAAGGCGGGATCCCAGCTGCGGGACTACGCCTACGTTCACCTCGCGCCCTATCTGGGCGACCTCTCGATCGCCTACGGCCAGGCGTGCGCCGGTCTGTTGCCGCGCCAGCCCCTGATCGTCGTCGGCCAGCCGACGGCAGTGGACCCGGGGCGCGCGCCAGACGGCAGGCATGTGCTCTGGGTCCAGGTCCGGGCCGTCCCGGGCACGATCGCGGGCGACAGCGCCGGCGAGATCTCGGCGACCGATTGGGAAGCGGCCAAGGAGCCGTATGCCGATCGTGTGCTGGCCGCGCTGGAGCCCTATGCCCCGGGCCTCGCCGGTCACGTGCTGGGCCGCCACGTGATCTCCCCCGCGGACCTGGAGCGAGCCAACCCGAACCTGGTGGGAGGAGATCATCTCGGGGGCAGCCATCATCCCGCCCAGCATTTTCTGTTTCGCCCGGTTCCCGGGTGGAGTCGCTACGAGACGCCGGTGGATGGGCTCTACATGTGCGGTGCCGCGACGTGGCCGGGGGCGGGCGTCGGCGCGGGCTCGGGACAGCTGCTGGGCAAGAGCCTGACCAGCCCGAAGCGCGGCTCGCGCGTCAGGCGGGCCGCTACCCGGGCCCGCGGGGGTCTGCCGGGTCCAGGCCGGTGAGCGCCGCCAGGCCGTTGGCGGCGTCGACGATCTCATCGAGCTGGGCGAGCAGCGCGGCCCCTTCGCGGTCATGCGGGCAGTGGTGCTCGAAGGTGCCGTAGCCGGCACGCAGGTCGGGCAGCGCGGCCTCGGCACCGCCGCCACCGTCGGCTCGCACTCCGGAGCGAGCGCCCTGGAGCTGCTCTCCGACGATGTCCAGCTGCTCGTCGAGATCGGAGGCCAGCCGCTGAAGGCTGGGCAGCGGACGGCGCTCGCGCTCGTCCTCGGCGTCGAGCCGGAGCACGTGGGCGCCCTGCACCAGGCGCCGGCTGGCCGCCAGGGCGCCCTGGCTCTGCTCGGCATCGATCCGGCGCGTCTGGGGCTCTGTCAGCGAGCGGGCGACCGTCGACTCCGCATCGGTGCGAATCAGGCGCACCCGGCGGGCCAGCGGCCGCATCTCCTGGTCGCTCAGCCGATGTCCGGCCACGAGCGCCGCCAGCACGCGGTGCAGGTAATCACGCTCGGCGCGCACGAGGTCGGCGAGCGATTGGCGCGCCGAGGACCGTGACCAGGTGGGCCACAGCGCGTAGGCGATCAGGCCGAGGGCTCCGCCGACCAGCGTGTCCAGCAGGCGAGCGCCGGCGGTGGACAGCGTGTCGGGACTGACCACGTTGATCAGGAAGACCACGAGGGCGGTGATGAATCCGAACCCGGCCGCGAAGCTGGCGGGAAACACCGAGTACCCCAGCCACGCCATCAGGCCGACGATTCCCACCGTCGCCCCACCGGAGGGGTTGAAGGCGACCGCGATCGCGCCCGCCAGGGCCACGCCGAGAGTCGCTCCCAGCGCCCGTTCGGTGCCCCGGGTGAAGGTGGCGCCGAACTCCGGACGCAGCACCGTCGCCGCGGCCACCACCATCCAGTAGCCGCGCTCCAGCGGCAGGTGGGCGGAGATCAGCTCGGCGATCACCACGACCACCGCCAGCCGCAACGCGTGGCGCCCCGCGGGCGACTGGAGCGAGGCGTTGGCCCGAAGCTGCTCGAGGTCGGCCCGCAGCTCCCGGAAGGGATGGTTGGTCGCCTGGTGGGGACGGCGGCTGCGCAGGCCCCCGCCCTTGCCGGCGGCGGGAGCCAGGGCGGCCACCGCGCGCAGCTGTCCCGCGAGCGACGGCAGCCGGCGCGTCAGGTTCAAGGCAGCCGAGGCCGCCAGCGGCGACGCCGACCGCGGGTGGGGGGTGAGCTCGGTCGGAGCCAAGGTGGCGGTCAGCGCGCTCAGCTCGGCGGTCCGCCGGTCCAGGAGCTCGCCGGCCCGGGGGTCGCCCTCGGTCGCCGCCGCCGCCAGCTCCAAGCACTCCGCCGTCAGCTGTAGCACCCGCTCGATGCCCCGCGCCGCGATCTCGTCGAGAGCCGCGCCGGTGCGATGTTGCTGAGCGATCAATCCGTGGATCGCGCTCAGCTGCACCCGGATCCGAAGCCCGTCGTCGATCAGGCTGCGCAGGGTCAGCAGCGCCGAGTCGCCGAACACGCTGGGCGAGGCCAGCGCGGCCCGGGCGTCGTCCAGTGCCGTCGCCGCCGGCAGGGTGAAGACATCGGTCAATGACGCCATCTTGGCCAGCGCGCGGTACGCGTCGGCGGTCGCCTGCCGCTGTGCCCGCAGCGGCATCGGCCACCGGATGATCCCGAGAAACAGAACCTGTGCCACACCGCCCGCCAACACGAACCCGGCGAGCCCCAGCGCCTGCCCGAACGGCTGGCTGAAGCGCCCGAACACCACCACGGCGATCACCGCCTGGGTGCCGACCGCCGCGCCGCGCCGGCCCAGCGCGATCAGCAGCCCTCCCATGAGCGCCCACAGCCCGAGGACGACGAGGTGCAGCCAGGCGACCGATCCGGTGACGCAGCCCACGAACGTGGAGACCGACATCATCAGCGCGTCGGTGGCCATCAGCGCAAAGGGGGGCCGCCCTCCACTGGTGCGCCAGGCGATTCCCACCAGCATCGCTCCGGCGCACATCGTGGCTCCGGCCACCGGATCTCCCGCCGCGATCGGGACGCCCAGTACCGCCACGACGGGAATCGCGGCCAGCAGTCCCCCTCGGAAGGAGACGAGATGGCGGTCGAAGCGCCCGGCGGCGCGCACCGCGGTCGTGAGCGCTGCCGGCTCGCCCCCGGTGCTGCTCGAACTGCGACGGATGCGCGTGAGCATCGCCATCGTCGATGTGGGTACCCGTTAGTGCCCGGGGCCTCAGGCGGCGCTTCGCTGAGAGAGACCGCGCGGGACGGCGGCCTCCACGCGGGCCAGGAGATCCGAGACCTCGGGGTCATCGCGAAGCGACAGCGCCTGCCGGCAGGCCTGGCCGCACTCTGCTGGGCGGTCGGTTCGCGCCAGGGCATGTGCGTAGGCCGACCAGGCGCGCTCTGACTCGGGCTCGATCCGAGTCGCCGCCTGGGCCGCCGAGACCTCGGCGCCGACGTCGCCGGCCAGGTGGTAGGCGAGCGCCAGATCGAGCAGCCCCTCCAGCGTCGGGCCGACCAGCCGGGCGCGCTCGAACGCGGCGATCGCCGCTCCGCGGTCCATCAGCCGCAGCCGCATCCGGCCCAGCCGCTCCCACGCGGAGGCGTCGGCCGGGGCCCGCTCGGCGGCCCGCCGGGCGGCGTCGGCGGCCAGGTCGATCGCCCCCATGTCCTCGTAGATGCGCGAGGCAAAGCGCTCGGGGGTGGGACGGTCGGTCTCGACTCGGGCCCAGTCACGTACGGTGCGCGCGGCCGCCGGAAGGTTGCCGGCCTGCCAGAAGGCGGCCGTCAGCAGCCGCAGGACGGCCGGGTTCTGCGGCTCGGCATCACGCGCATAGACCAGCCGCTGGGCGGCCAGGGCCGCGTCGCCCTCGGCCAGGGCGTGCTGGGCGGCGGTCATGAACCGCTCCACGCGGTCGGCCGCGGGGTCGGGTTTGGAGAAGTCGACGAACTGCAGCGACCCCGCCGGGATCGTCCGCACCCCGATCGAGAACATCACCCGCGCCCATTGCTGCGAGCTCTCCTCGTCTCCGGAGAAGTAGATGCCGCTGACCGTTCCCACGCCCCACTCGGGGTAGGAGATGCAGCGCGCGTACCGGTGCACGACCGAGTGGTCGGGAACCCGGGAGCCGAAGGGATCGTGCTTGGCGCGCTCCTCCGCGGAGGCGCGCTCCCGGCGCTCGGCCTCGTAGGCCCGGCGGCCGGCGTCGGCCCGGGCGCGCCGGGTGGCCGCGGCGGAGGCCTTGACCGCGTTGCGGGTCACGCGGCCGCCGCGCGAGGACTCGGCCAGCACCTCGAGCTCGTCGGCGGCCTCGTTGATGGCCTGCAGGTGGCGCTGGTGCTCGTGACGGCGGCCCGGGGGGGCGATGTCGGGATGCCAGCGCTTGGCCATCCGCCGCCGGGCCAGCTGGACCGTGCGCTGATCGAAGGGGGCTTCGAGCTCCAGCAGCAGCAGCGCGGCTTCGACGTCCAGAATGCGAGGCATGGCTTAGAAAAGTTAGCGGCATCCCGGAGCTCGAACCGGCGCGGCGGCCCGGAACGCCCACTTGCAACAAATGTGTGCCAATCGGCCCGGGGTCGGCTCCCGCGGACTTATCGTCGCCGCATGGGCGCCAGCGCCTCTCGCACCGCGGGGTTAGTGGCCATCGGGGCCATCTCGGCGATCCTCACCGCCGGCCTGGGTCTGATGCTGCTGGCGCTGCTGATCACCGCCTCCCCGCCGGCCACCGGCTGCCCGGCCTCGGCCGTCGGCTCAGGCGCCTCCGGCACGATCGCGTTCGGGGCTCCCGGGCAGGGACAGCTGGTGGGCGCGACCGAGTATGGCGGGCCCGGGGACCCGAGCAGCGGCACCGTCGGCGCATCGGGGATCAACCTGGTCGCGCATCCCGACAGCTACGCCGAGCTGGGGGGACTCACCTTCCAGACCGCGACCGCGATGGGCGGCCTGCCCTACATGACCCCGTTGCGGATCAGCTGGGGAGATCACTCCGCGATCGCCTACAAGCGCGACTTCGGTCTGGGAGGCGGCCCGGTGGCGGGGCTGCCACGAGTGATCGATCTGTGGTGGCTGCTCGCGGGGGCGCTGGGCATCCCTTACGAGCATGGCCTGTGGTCGGGGCCGGTGCGAGTCGCGCGTCCGCCGGCGACGGGCGCCGGCAACCTGCTCACGCAGACCGCGGCGCCCGTACAGACCGCGGCGCCCGTACAGACTGCGGCGCCCGTGCTGAGCGCCGTCACCCTCCCGCCCGGATCGTGCGGCCAGGCCGCGGCGGGCGCCGTCGCCCTGACCGCCGGGCCCCGCGCCGAGCTGCTGGCCGATGGGCGCGCCGCGGCGCCCGCCACCGCCCCGGCGGCGGTCAAGGGGATCATCGCGGCCGGCGATCAGATCATCGGCAAGCCGTATCTGTCCGGCGGCGGTCACGGACTCCCGCTGGACCAGATCGCGCCCACCTACGACTGCTCCAGCAGCGTCGAGCACCTCCTCTACGGCGGCGGGCTGCTGCCGGTCACCTACGACGCCGCATCGGGCACGCTTGAGTCCTTCGGGCTGCCCGGGCCCGGGCGCTGGGTGACGATCTACGCCAGCGCCGAGCACGTGTTCATGTACGTGGCCGGGTTGCGCTGGGACACCCACAACGCCGCCGGTGCCGACGATGGGAGCCCCGGGATCGGCTGGCACCCGCTCGTGCGCAGCGCCGCCGGCTTCGTCGTCCGCCACCCGGTGGGCCTCTGAGATGGCGATCGGGCGCCTGCTCTGCCCGCTGATGCTCTCGCTGGCCGTCGCGGGATGCGGTCTGGGGGCCAGGCCCGCCGCCTCCACGCGCAACTCGGGGAGCGCCGGCGCCGCGCGGACGAGGACAGCCGCTGGCGCACCGGGGACGACGACAGCCGCCGGCGCACCGGGGGCGACGACCGGGGCCGGCGCGGCCGGGGCGATAGCCGCCGCCAAGCTCGCCCAGGCCCAGCGCACGCACGAGTATCCGACCCCGGTCCCCAGCCAGCGGGTCCTCGGAGGCTGGCGGAGCCCGGTTCAGGCCGTGCAGGTGTTCGCCACCACCTACATCAACTGGAACGCCTCCACGGTCTCGCCCCGCCTGCAGGCCCTGGCCGAGGTGAGCGTCGGTCAGGCCCGATCGGCGATGTCGCTGGCGGCCGCGCAGACCGGGCATGACTACGAGCTCAGGCGCGGCGGGATCGCCAACTCAGGCGTGGTCGAGGCGATCGGCCCGGTGCTCGGCCACGTCGACGAGTACGCGGTCGTCACCCGCGAACAGACCACCGCGACCGACACCGGCGCCTACCAGGGCCTCCAGCCCGCCTGGCATGTGGCGCTGGCCACGGTGACCCGGGTCCAGCACGGGTTGTGGGTGCTCAGCACCTGGCAGCCCGAGAACTGACAGCCGGGCGACCCCAGCCTGGTGGCGTTGCCAAGCATCACGGTCAGCGCGCAGATCATGCGCCTTCCGGAGCCCTCGTCAGCGCGCGCGCCAGAAGCTCGAGCGCCCGCAGGCCGTCGCCCACCGGCCCTTCGTCGATGTACTCGTCGGCGCGGTGCTCGTTGGCCCCGGTGGTGATGCCCACGGTGATCGCCGGTACGCCGTGGCCGTAGGCGGCGTTGGCGTCGGTCGAGGCAGCTCGTTCGTGGGCTGGGTCCAGGCCGGCGGCCGCCCGCGCGCTCCGAGCCGCGGCGAGCAGAGGATGACCGGGATCGATACCTCCCGACGGGCGCTCCCCCACGATCTCGATCGTGGCCTCGAGACCCGCCGGTGCGGGTCCGAAGCGCTCCCGCGCCCGGCGCGAGAGCTCGGCCAGAATATCGGGATCCAAGGCGCGCAGGTCGAGCTCGAGTGCGGCCTCGGCGGCGATCGTGTTGATCGAGGTGCCGCCCTGGATTCGCCCCACGTTGACCGACGCCTCCGCCTCCTCGCTGTCCTCGGGGATGCCGACGAGGTCCTGAACGGCATCGAGGAAGCCGGCGCTGGCGCCAACGAGACCGTGGATCGCGCTGGGCGCGCCGCGATCGCCCCAGGAATGGCCCCCCGATCCGCGGAAGCCGACCCGGTAGCGCACCGATCCGATGCCGGCGACGGCGAGCTCGTCGAGCATCTGCCCCTCTACGGCAACGAAGCTCTCGCAGTCGACCGCGGCCACCAGATGCTTGGCACCTCGCAGGTCGCCCAATCCCTCCTCGCCGACCGTGGCCGCCAGCAGCAGTGGCAACGCCGGCGGAGCGCTCGCAAAGCTGCGCGCCAGATGCAGCAGCGCGGCGACCGCGAGCGAGTTGTCGCCGATCCCCGGGGCGCTGATCCGCCCGTCGGCCCGCACGATGTCGATCGGCTGCTCGGGGGGAAAGACGGTGTCCAGGTGCGCGGCGAACACCGTCGGCCGGCCCTCGCCGCCCAGCCGGCAGACCACGTTGCCCGCGGAGTCGATGTCCGCGCGCGCGCCGGCTTGTCCGAGCAGGCTCGCCACCAGCTCGGCGCGCTCGGACTCGGCGAAGGTGGGCGCCGGCACGGCGCAGATCCGCTGGGCCTCCGCGAGTACGCGCTCGGCGTCGCTCATCGGGTCGGGCTGTGCGCCGGTTTCGCTCTCACTCTGGCACTCGTACCACAGCCGGCGGGTCATGGGGGCCCCAGCCTCGGACGACGACGAAGACCCCGCCTGGCACCGGTGCGGGGCGACTAACGTCCCGTATGTTGACGTTTTCCGCCACGCATCGCCACTGTTGCTCAATGGGCGGCGGCGTTCAGGGCTACCGCGCCCCCGAAGCACGCCACGGCAGCCACCCGGAGCACGTACCCGAGACGATCGCCGGGGCGCCCGGTGACGATGCCGACGATCGCCGCCGACATGCAGCCCACCGCCACCAGGGCCAGAAGCGCCGCCAGTACCCGAAGCATGAGCCGGTGACCTCTTGTCGCCAGTGGGCCTAGGGGGCCCGCATCCCCAGCAGACGCAGGTAGCGCGACACCGCCTCGGCGCGGTTTGCGACGTGGAGCTTGCGCAGAATGCTGTTGACGTGGAATTTGACGGTGCCGTCGGAGATCACCAGTACCCCGGCGATCGCCTTGTTGGTGTGTCCGTCGGCCAGTAGGCGCAGCACGTCGAGCTCGCGCCGGGTGAGCAGGCCTTCGAACACGGACCGGTCATCGCGCAGCACCGCCGCCGACGTCGACGGTGAGGACGGTCGGGCCAAAGGTGGGGGCCGCTGCACCGTGGACAGGCGAATCGGAGCCTCGGTGAGATCGCCGGAGCGCGCGCCCAGCCACTCCAGGAAGCCACGCATCTGCTCGCGCTCCTGGCGCAGCGTCCGTCGCAGGCTCGCGCTCTCATAGGCCTGGGCGAGCTCGCTGGTGAACTCCCACAGAATGTCGCGATCCAGGACGTCGAGCCGGCCGTCGCCGCCGCGGGCGGCGTGCAGCACGCCGGCCACCCGGGAGCCGACCAGCATGGGCGCCGCCGCGTAATCAGACCAGCCCAGGAGCTCCGCCAACCGGCGGTCGGTGCGGGGGTGCGCCTGCGCGTCGACCACGATCGTGGCTCGCCGGCGACGCAGGAGCTCGGTTTCGATCAGCGGATGCTCGAGTCGGATCGGCTCGCTCCGCAGCCGGTCAACCACTCGCTCGGCCCGGCCACGGTCTCCCTCGATGTACGCGGCCTGAGCCACCATCTGACCGCCGCTGATCAGACTGAGCAGCGCGCATCTGAACGGAGAGACATTGCACAGGGCCGCCGGGGCGCGTTCGAGCATCGCCGCCGGGGCGGTGATCGCCCGCAGCCCGCCGACCGCGCCGTGAGCCCGGGCCAGTGCCTCGAACCGCCCTTCGAAGCGCTCGCGCAACCGTGCCAGGGTGGCCTCGTGCTCGGCCACCGGGTCGCTCGCCGCGCCGCCGCTCGCCGGCGCCGCCGCCCGCCGGGCCGCCGCCCGCCGGGTCGCTCGCCGCGCCGCCATCGGCCACCGCGAGCCGGCGGGAGAGAGCCTCGATCAGGCTCCGGAGTTCCGGCTCGGCGTCGCCGGGGGCGCCCGCTGCGGGGGCCGCGTCGGCCAGCAGCCGGCGGGCCTGGCCGGTGGCCACTCGCAACCGGCGTTGCAGCTCGGCCTCCTCCGGGGTGCAAACGGCACCGGCGCTCATCGCGGCCCCGTCCCGAGGGCGCCGCAGCTCATCGCGGCGTCACCGCCGCTGTGGCGCGAACGAAGCGCGAAACCGCATCGGCGCGGCTGCTGGCTCCCAGCTTGCGCAGGATGTTCTTGACGTGGTACTTGACAGTCCCCTCGCGCACCACCAGGGCGTTGGCGATGGCCAGATTGGTGTGGCCGCGGGCCAGCAGCCTCAAGACCTCGAGCTCGCGCGGGGTCAGCGAGTCCGCCAACCGGCGAGCCCCCCGTCCGCCGGGAGCGGCGGCCGCAGCGAGGTGGCATCGGCGAGCTCACCGAGCTGTTCGCCGATCCACTGCCCGGCCGACTCGAGCTCGGCACGGTGAAGCTCGAGGGTGTGGCGCAGCACGGCGCGCTCCAGAACCCCGGACAGACCGTCGGCGAGCTTGGTCGCGACCTCGGCGTCGAGCGCGTCGAGCGCTCCCGGGTCCGGCTTGTCGGCGTGCAAGAGCCCGATCGTCTCACCGCCGACCGCCAGGCGAGCCACGACGTACGAGCTCCATCCCAAGCTGTGAGCCAGGGTCGCCGGGGTCCGGGCGCCGGCCCCGGCCACGTCGACGATCAGGGTCTCGCCGCGCCGCAGCAGCTCGTGCTCGAACAGCGGGTACTCGAGCGCCACCGGCTGGCCTGACAGCTCGGCCAGGGCAACGTCCGCGGTGGCCTGAGCGTCGGCGGCCCAGATCGCCAGCGGGTGCAGGTGGGCGTGCACGACCTCGCTGACGAGCACGCGCCCGAACTCCGAGCTGGTACCCAGCTCGGCGGCCGCACGGGCGAGGATCCCCTCGCTGACCGCGAGCTCGCCCAGTCTGCGCACGGCGTCCCCAGCGCGCTCCAGGGCGTCGGCGCGCCGCACATACTGAAGCTCGCAGAGCTCGCGCTCGAGCGCCAGGAGCTCGATCAGCAGCCCCCGCTCGGTGCCCGCACGCGGCGACACGTCGCCGCGCGGCTCGGCCTGGATGGTCACCGGTCCCGCCCCGTCGCTGGGTGGCCGGGGCGGCGCGGGGGGATCAGAGCACCTGCGACTCCAAGCCCTCCTGCAGGAGGGCGTAGCGGGTGAGCGCGTCCTTGCCGACCGCGCAGATCCCGGATCGCCGGCCGGCGTGCTCGATGGCCCGCCAAACGGTGGCGGCGCTCGCTTCCGGGATCAGCGCCACCGCCCGCCGGCCTGACTGGAGCAGCCACAGGACACCGACACCGGCGACGGCGCACGCGGTCAGGGGCGAGACGCGCCGCGGGTCCCTGGATTCGCCGTAGACGCCCAGGTCGGCAAGCACCGCGTCGAGCCGCCGCCCGACGACCGCGATCGCCGCCCAGTCGGTGCTGCGATCCTGCACCCGGATCCCCGCCTGTCGGGCGCCGGTCGCGACGAGCTGCTCGCGGACCGTATCGCCCAGGCAGGGCTCGCAGACCACGATCGCCCGGTCGGGGCTGGTCGCCGCCCACCAGATGCCGCGCTGCAAGCGCACGCCGCCGGGCGCGATCGCTCCTCCCATCAGCCGATGGAGGAGCTCCCGCGCCCGGGGAGGGGGCGCACGCACGACGAGCTTCGTCAGCTCCGAGCAGCAGGCCAGCCCGACGGCGCTCACGCAGGCCGCCAGCTCGCCGGCGGCCGAGCCGTAGTCCACGACCACGGGCCGGCCCTGACGGCGGACCAGCACCGCGCCCGCCTGGCGGACTACCGCGTCCAGCGCCGACGAGGAGGGAGACGACGAGGCTTCGATCGACACAGCACACGCAACCTATCGCCGACACGTTTAGTTTACCCTCCCCTTTTGGTAGGAGTTACCTTCCTGAACGAGGTGCTCGAGGCGGTAGCGATGATCCTGCGTCCCGTGGCAGACGTCTAGCCGCCATCCTACTCGAAAGTCCAGGTCGTTTAGGTAGTGTGGGGGTGGCGCCGCGTCTGCGGGTGGGGCAAGCTCCTTCGGGCAAAGCCCGAGAGGAGAGCACCATGGATACGAGCACCAGGCCGACGGCCCGCGCCGGCAGCCGCTATCAGCGCCTCACGCGGATGATCGCCGCCGACCAGTGCGTGATCCTCGACGGCGCCACGGGGACCGAGCTGATCAAGGTCAGGGACCGCAACTCCGAGGTCGAGGAACACGTCTGGGGGCTGACGGCGCTGCTCGACGCACCCGGAGACGTCGCGCACGTGCACCGCAGCTACATCGACGTGGGCTGCGACGTGGTGTGCACCAACACCTGGGGGCTGCCGACGGCGCTCCGCGACGGAGGTACCCGGCTGTCGGAGTACTCGGAGTCCGTGCACTGGATGGACATTGCGCGGCGGGCCGTGGGGCTGGTCCGGGAGGCGGCGAGGGAGGCCGGGCGCGACGGCGAGCTGGCCGTCGCCTTCAGCGTCAACGGCGACGTCGACACCCCTGACGGCCGCGAGACGATCCGGCTGCTCTCCCGGGCCTTCGAGGAGGAGCCGCCTGACCTGATCCTGCTCGAGACCCTGTCGCTGGTGCGCAGCTCCACCTACGCGACCGTCGAGGCGCTGCTCGATACCGGGATTCCGGTGTGGCTGAGCTTCCGTCGCTGTCGCAACGGCGTATGCGGGGTCTACGGCGAGCACTGGGGCGGCCCCGAGGGGGACGCCTTCGGCCGGGCCGCGCGGCGCTTCGAGGAGATGGGGGTGGGGGCGCTGGCGATCAACTGCATCCCCCCTGACCACGTCACCGGGATGCTGTCCTGGCTGCGCGACTTCACCGATCTGCCGCTTGGCGTGTATCCGAACCTCGGTTACCTGTCGGCGGCGGGCTGGCGCGAGGAGCCGGGCGTCAAGGGCCAGGAGTACGCCGAGCTGGCGCTGCGCTGGCGCGCCGAGGGCGCGCAGATCATCGGCGGCTGCTGCGGGGTGCGTCCAGAGCATCTCCAGGCCGCCCGGCGCGCCCTCCTCGAGACGCGGCCCGGACACGAGCGTCCGCCCGCCCCCGAGCACGAAAATGGGGCCGGCCGGGGCAGGACGCAGAGCCCGCCGCGCTGGGAGGACTCCCGCGGCCGGGTGATGTTCCCGCTCCCGATGCCCGAGATCGACGTCGACGAGGGAGTGTTCGTCCCCACCCAGGGGAGCTTTCTGATCTGGAAGTACCTTCACCGAGAGGGCGTGGGCGCTCACCAGCGCTGTCTGGACATCGGCTGCGGAAGCGGCCTCCTCACCGTGCAGCTGGCACGCAACGGAGCCGCTCACGTCCACGCCATCGACATCGACTCGGTCGCGGTCAAGAACACGCTCACCAACGCGTTTCGCAACGGCGTCGCCGAGCGCGTCAGCGGCGCCACCCAGGACCTGTATCCGTGGGTTCCCGAAGAGCGCTACGACGTCATCGTGGCCAGCCTGTACCAGACTCCGGTCGATCCATTCGAGCAGGTCAACACCCACCGGCCGCTCGATTACTGGGGCCGCAACCTCCTGGACCACCTGATTCGAGTGCTTCCCGAGGCGCTGGCCGACGACGGCACGGCCTACATGATGCAGCTGTCGATCATCGGCCAGCGTCGCACCGCCGAGCTGCTCGACCGGCTCGGATACCGGGCGCGGGTGGTCGACTTCTCCTTCTTTCAGTTCTCCGACCTCTTCAGCACCAAGCGTGAGCAAATCGCCCGCGTCGAGGAACAGTCCGACGCCTACCACCTAAGGTTCGGGGCGGCCGATGTGATGGTCGCCTACCTGCTAGAGATCACCCGCAAGCGCGAGGAAGCAACGAGTCAATGAGCTTTTCCGAAAACGAGTTCCTGTTCACCTCTGAATCGGTGACCGAAGGACACCCGGACAAGATCGCCGATCAGATCTCCGATGGGGTGCTGGACGCCGTCCTGCGCGACGACCCCTTCGGCCGGGTGGCCTGCGAGACGCTGGTCAACACCGGTCTGGTGGTGGTCTCCGGGGAGATCTCGACCCACACCTACGTCGACATCCAGGAGATCGCCCGAACGACGATTCAGAGGATCGGCTACGACGACGCCACCTACGGCTTCGACTGCAAGACGTGTGCGGTGATCAACGCCATCGACAAGCAGTCCCCCGACATCGCCCAGGGCGTGGATTCCGCGTTCGAGCAGCGATCAGGCGGGGGCGCCGACGACGAGCGCGACGTCGCCGGGGCCGGCGACCAGGGAATGATGTTCGGCTACGCCTGTAACGACACCCCGGAGCTGATGCCGTTGCCGATCGCGCTCGCTCATCGCCTCGCCCGCCGCCTGGCCGAGGTCCGCAAGGACGGGACGCTTCCCTATCTGCGACCCGACGGCAAGACCCAGGTCAGCGTCCGCTACATGGACGGCAGGCCGGTCGCGGTGCAGAAGCTGCTGATCTCCTCCCAGCACGCCGAGGGCGCCGAGGACCAGATCAAGCAGGACCTGTGGGAGCACGTGGTGACGCCCGTGATCCCTAACGGGATGCACGACGGCGAGCTGCAGCGCAGCTTCCTGGTGAACCCCACCGGCCGGTTCGTGATCGGCGGCCCGATGGGCGACTGCGGGCTCACCGGCCGCAAGATCATCGTCGACACCTACGGGGGCATGGCCCGCCACGGCGGCGGCGCCTTCTCGGGCAAGGACCCCTCCAAGGTCGACCGCTCGGCCGCATACGCCGCCCGCTACGTGGCCAAGAACCTGGTCGCCGCCGGGCTCGCCGACCGGATCGAGGTCCAGGTCGCCTACGCGATCGGCGTCGCCCGCCCGGTGTCGGTGATGGTCGAGACGTTCGGCACCGAGAAGATCGGGCGCGCTCAGATCCTCAAGCTGATCGGCGAGCACTTCGACCTGCGCCCCGGGGCGTTTCGGGAGTACCTCAAGCTGCACCGCCCGATCTACCAGAAGACCGCCGCCTACGGCCACTTCGGCCGCGACGATGTCGACTTCACCTGGGAGCAGACCGACAAGGCCGACGAGCTGCGGGCCGCCGCCGGGATTTAGCCTCCGCGACGTCCCGGGAGCGCTCCCGGGATCAAACGGTCCGGGCTCGAGCGCACGAAGCTAGCGCGCGCCCTCGCGCGTGATCGCGAAGGCAGCCGCGTCCAGTCCGGCTCGCACCCCGTCTTCGAGCGCTGCACCGCCGGCCAGGGCGGCGGCGAGGGTGCCCGCGAAGGCGTCTCCCGCGCCGGTCGTGTCGACCACCTGATCGACCGTACGGGCGCTGAGCCGAGACACCCCAGTTGTGTCCGCGAACACCGCTCCCTGCGCACCCAGGGTGATGACCACCGAGTCAGGACCCAGGCTCAGGAGCCGTTCGGCCGCCGTCTGCGCGTCCTGGGCTGTCTCCTCGCCGCCCAACACGACGGCGGCTTCATGCTCGTTGACCAGCAAGGGGTCGAGCCCCGTCAGCAGCGCGGCGGGCACGTCCTGCGCGGGCGACAGCGTGACGATCGGACGTTTGCCGGCCTCGATGGCCAGCCGGACCGCGGCGCTGACCGCCTCGACCGATACCTCGAGCTGGGCGAGCATGACCGCAGCGCCGGAGAAGGCATCGCGTTGTCTCTCCACGTCTTCCCCGGACAGTCGCCCGTTCGCGCCGGGGTCGACCACGATCGCGTTCTCTCCTTCAGCCGTCACGGTGACATACGCGGTTCCGGTTGCCACGTCCGGCAGCGCCTCGACCAGCTCGGTCCCGACCCCTTCGCTGCGCAGATCCTCGAGCATGCGCTTCCCGGCGCCATCTCGGCCGACCCGTCCGATCATCCGGACCGGAGCCCGGGCGCGAGCCGCCGCCACGGCCTGGTTGGCGCCTTTGCCGCCGGCTCGCCGTGTCACCTGCTTGGCGGTCAGCGTCTCGCCGGGCTTGGGTGCCCTGGGGACGAGCAACATGACATCCTCGTTGATGGAGCCGACCACCAGGATCGAGCCATCGGCTGGGCGCGGCGCAGCGGAGCTCATGCCCGGGCCTCTTGGGGGAGCGCGGCTCGATGCTTCACGGCTCCACGAACCCTATTTGACCGCCGTCACCTGAGTGATCCTTCACCGCGGCGCGGCCTCGCTCCGAAACAGGTTTGCGAAGTCGGGACCCGGACAGCCTGAGCCGAGAGAGGTCTCAACTCGTCGGGAGCGAGAGAGAAATGCAGGTTGGGAAAAGCCGGTGTCTCGCCGGTCCTTCAGGGGTGCGATCTCCTTCACGCTGGTCTCAAACGCGCTGGATCTCTACGGGGTGGGCTCCTACTGGCAGTACGTCGCCCCCGGTCTGGTCCTGATCACCGCGCTTGGCGTGGAGGGACTGCGGCGGCGCTTCTGGCTGCAGACGGCGTGATCGGGGCGGCAGTGGCCGCCGCGAGCCGAGCCCGAGCTGCGTTTGCCGTCGGCGTAGGGCGAACCCCTCCTATGCTGAGGGGCGATGTCCGCTCAGTACATCTTCACGACACATAGGCTCTCACGCCGCTACCCGCCTGACCGGGAGGTCCTGACCGACGTCTCGCTGTCGTTCTTGCCCGCAGCCAAGATCGGGGTGCTGGGCTACAACGGCGCCGGGAAATCGACGCTGCTGCGGATCATGGCCGGTCTGGACACCGACTTCGACGGTCAGGCCCAGCTGGGGACGAATGCCACGGTGGGCCTGCTGGAGCAGGAGCCCGAGCTCGATCCCGACAAGGACGTCCGCGGCAACGTCGAGGATGGGGTGTCCGAGATCCGGGCTCTCCTGGACCGTTTCAACGAACTGTCGATGAACTACTCCGACGACACCGCCGACGAGTTCGCGCGCGTCCAGGAGCAGATCGACGCAGCCGACGCCTGGAACCTCGACACGACGCTCGAATACGCGATGGACGCGCTGCGCTGCCCGCCCCCCGACGCCGACGTGACCCGCCTCTCCGGCGGCGAGCGGCGCCGTGTCGCGCTCTGCCGCCTGCTCCTGCGCCAGCCCGAGCTGCTGCTGCTCGACGAGCCCACCAACCACCTCGACGCCGAGTCGGTCGCCTGGCTCGAGCAGCATCTGCAGGACTACAAGGGCACGGTCGTGGCCATCACCCACGACCGCTATTTCCTTGACAACGTCGCCGGCTGGATCTTGGAGCTCGACCGGGGACGCGGCATCCCCTACCAGGGCAACTACTCGGGCTGGCTGGAGCAGAAGCAGGTACGCCTCGCCCAGGAGGAGCGCCAGGAGTCAAGTCGCCAGCGGACGATCGCGCAGGAGCTGGAGTGGGTGCGCATGAACGCCTCCGCGCGCCGTGGCAAGCCCAAGGCGCGGTTGAATGCCTACGAGGCGCTGCTCGCCGAGGACCGCAACGTCAAGCTCGACCAGGTCCAGATCCACATCCCGGCCGGCCCTCGGCTGGGCGATCTGGTCATCGAGGCCGAGGGCTTGAGCAAGTCCTACGGCGACCGGCTGCTGATCGACGACCTGAGCTTCAACCTGCCGCGCGGAGGGATCGTCGGCGTGATCGGGCCCAACGGGGCCGGCAAGACGACGCTGCTGCGGATGATCACCGGCCAGGAGCAGCCCGACGCCGGCAGCCTGAAGATCGGCGACACCGTCAAGCTCGCCTACGTCGACCAGTCGCGCGAGGCGCTTGATCCCGACAAGACCGTCTGGCAGGAGATCTCCGGCGGCCTGGACGAGATCACGCTCGGCGACCGCACGATCAACAGCCGCGCCTACGTCGCGGGCTTCAACTTCAAGGGCACCGACCAGCAGAAGAAGGTGGCCAAGCTGTCCGGCGGGGAGCGCAACCGCCTGCACCTGGCCAAGCTGCTGCGCAGCGGCGGCAACCTGCTGCTGCTCGACGAGCCCACCAACGACCTGGACACCGACACGCTCCGCGCGCTGGAGGAAGCCCTTTTGAGCTTCGCCGGCTGCGCCGTGGTCGTGTCGCACGACCGCTGGTTCCTGGACCGGATCGCCACCCACGTGCTGGCCTTCGAAGGCGACTCCCAGGTCCGCTGGTTCGAGGGCAACTTCGAGGCCTACGAGAGCTTCCGCCACGAGCAGCTGGGCGCCGAGGCCGATCGCCCCCACCGGCTGACCTACAAGAAGCTCGTCCGCGGTTAGCCGGCCGGGCGTGGGGTAGGAGCGCGACCGATGCCCTCCCCGCGGATCACCGGTCAGGGCGGGCGGCTGTTCGCCGATCCCAGGCCCAGCCCGGATGAGACGGCGTTTCAGGTCGACAACACGAGCGAGCAGTACTACAGCTCACCGTATTACCGGGCGCACGAGAACGACCTGCAGCCGGTGCCGGCGCCGCGTTGCACGCCGCCCCGGATGGAGCTCGCCGACGTGCTCGATGGTTCGATCCTCGATCCGATCACCAAGGCGAGACGGATCACGTTTCACGCGGTGGGGGACACGGGCGCGGCCAAGGTGACTTCGATCCCGCATGAGGCGGGGGTCGCCGACGCGATGACCGCCGAGGTCCAGAGCGGCGGGGCCGATGCGCCGGCGTTCTTCTTTCACCTGGGCGACGTCATCTATGAGTTCGGCGAGGCCGAGTATTACTACGACCAGTTCTACGAGCCGTTTCACGACTACGACCGGCCCATCTTCGCGATTCCCGGAAACCACGACGGGGTGGTCTACGGCTCGAGTGCCGGCACGCCCGCGGTCCCCACGTTGACCGCGTTCCTGCGCAACTTCTGCACGACGACGCCCGGACCGGCGGCGGACGCGGGCGCGCTCGTGCGCAGCACGATGAACCAGCCCGGCGTGTACTTCACGCTGGACGCGCCCGGCGTCTCGATCATCGGCCTGTACTCGAACGTGCTCGAGGGGCCCGGGGTGATCTCGAGCCAGGGCGGCCACTACCAGACGATCAACGACGACCAGCTGACCTTCCTGACCGAGGAGCTCGAGCGCCTCGAGCCCGAGCGCGCCGCCGGCAACCGCGCCGTGCTCCTGGCCACCCACCATCCACCCGCCTCGATCGACGCCAAGCACGGGGGCGGGACCGGGCTGGCCGCCGACATCGACACCGCCTGCCAGACCGCCGGGACCTGGCCCGACGCCGTGCTCTCCGGCCACGCTCATCTCTACCAGCGCTTCACCCGCAGGACCGGCGACGGGCGCGAGATCCCGTATGTCACCTCGGGCGCCGGCGGCTACGCCGCCACCCCGCCCCGCACCCAGGTCACGCCGCCGGTGACCGACGGGGACTACACGCTCGTCGCCGCTCCGATCGTCGCCTTCGGTCATCTGCTTGTCACCGTGGACCTGGGCCCGCAGACGCTCGCGCTGACCTACAGGCCGAGCGATCCCGCCGTTGGCGGCGACAAGGTCACGGTCGATCTGAGGGCCCACACGGTGTCCTGACCACAGCGGTCCCGCGCCACCTCGTTCATCGCTGCCGGGCCGCGATCATCGGTCTGGTGGAGGCGTAACCTGGGGCATCTGCCCACCGCCCAGCGCTCGCCGAACGCATGCAAACGCTCAAGACGGCTGTCGCCGTCGCCTGGATCGTCTTTTGGGTCTACTGGCTCGTGTCCGCCGTTGGTGTGAAGGAGGGCAGCGGCAAGCGGCGGATTCCTCTGAACGGTGTGACCGCTCTGTCGGTTTTTCTGCTGGCCGGCGTCCTGCGTGGCGGCAGCCTTGCCGTCCACAGCCCGCTCCTCGCAGCGATCGGTGCTGTCGTGTTCGTGTCCGGGATCGCGCTGGCGATCTGGGCTCGCGTCCATCTCGGGGCCAACTGGGGGATGCCGATGACTCAGAAGGCCGAGCCCGAGCTCGTCACCTCCGGCCCGTACCGGCTGGTCCGCCACCCAATCTACTCGGGACTCCTCCTCGGCCTGCTCGGAACCGCACTTGTGAACAACCTGATCGGCTTGATCATCGTCGCGATCCTGGGAGGCTACTTCTACTATTGCGCATCGGTGGAGGAGAGGAACCTCACCGCGACATTCCCCACGACGTACCCGAAGTACCAAACCAGCACGAAGATGCTAATTCCTTTCGTGCTCTAGCCGCCGCGCCGCTCAAGGCACGCCAAGACCCTCTGACCCGCGGCGGCAGTGACCTTGGTCGAGGTCGGCGACGCGGCCAGACCCTTTCTGGCGGCCGCAGGCTGCCCGTTCAGTCGCGCTCCCCGCGGCGGTGAATCGGCCCGGCGGTCTGGCTCAGGGGCGTCCCGGCCCGATCCGCCCGGGCGGCGATGATCTCCGCGAGCACCGAGACCGCGGTCTCCTCCGCGGTGCGGCTGCCGATGTCCAGGCCGCAGGGAGCGTGGATCCGGGCGATGTCGGCGTCGCCTGCGCCGGCCCGGCGGAGGCGGTGCTCGCGGTCAAGCGTCGTCTGCCGGCTGCCCAGAGCGCCGATGTAGCCGGCGCCGGTCTGCAGCGCCGCCAGCAACGCGGGCTCGTCGAACTTGGGGTCGTGCGTGAACACGAGCACGGCATCACGCGGACCGAGCTCCAGGTCGCGCATTATCTCCTGGGGCCATCCGACCGTGACATGGGCGGCCGAGGAGAACCGGGAGGAGCGGACGAACCGGTCCCGGGCGTCGCAGATCGTCACCTCGTAGCCGATCTGGGAGGCGAACGGGGCGAGCGCCGCCGAGAAGTCGATCGCGCCGAAGATGAGCATCTGAGGCGGCGGGGCAAACGAGCGGACGTGCACCGGGAGCTCGTCGCCGAGGGTCGCGCCGTCGGCTCCGAACCGGCGGACGGTGGTCTTGCCCTCCTCCAGCAGGCCGCGTGCCTCCCGGACCACGTTTCGGTCGAGCAGCTCGAAGGCATCCAGCGATCCGATCGCCTGGTGGTCGATCACGGCCAGCCGGGCGCCCGCGGTGGGCCCGGCCAACAGCGTCGCGATCGCCACCCCCCGCGCCTCGTCGTGAGCCTCCAGGGCGGCGAGCTCGACCGCCGCCGCCTCGCCGCGCAGCTCGCCGATGAAGATGTGCACGATGCCGCCGCACATCAGGCCCACGGTTCCGGCCAGCTCATCCGAGATGCCGTAGGTGAGCAGCTTGGGCTCGCCACTCGTGGCCAGGATCGTCTCGGCCTCCTGCACCACCGCTCCCTCAACGCACCCGCCCGTGATCGAGCCCTCGATGCTGCCGTGCTCGTCCACGATCAGCATCGCCCCGACGGGCAGCGGCGCCGATCCCTCCACCTCGACCAGCAGCGCCTGCACGAACCGGCGCTGCTCGCGCAGCCAGGTGATGGCCACATCTTGGGTCGCATTTACGACGGCCGAGTCGATCATGTTGGCATCCGCAGCAGGAGCACCGCCAAAACCAACACTCTAGGAACCCGCGCCAACGTCATCTCGGCGGTCACCTGGATTACATGAGTTGCAACAAGTAGACAGCACAGCCAAAATCCTAGACATGGAGGAGAGCGCCGAGGGGGCGACCGAAGGAGGAGACGCATGACGATCGTTGTCGGGGCGGCGGGCGGCTGGACGATCGGGCTCGTGCTCGGCGTCGTGGTCGCTCTGGTGGCCGCGGCGATCGTGATCACCATCGTGGTGCTGGCGATGCGGATCGCCGGGCAGGCGCGAACCGCGGTGGGTGGGGTGGAGAAGGTGCGCGAGCAGACGGCCGGGCTGAGCGGGGTGGGTCAGATCAACGACTCGGGCATCCGGATCCTGCACAGCGCCCGCGCCCTGAGAAAGGTCGCGGTGGGCAGGTGATCGGCTTCGCCGCTCTCTCCAACCACGGCGCGTGGGAAATCGCGCTCGTCATCGGCCTGGTCGCGGCGCTGGCCGTCGCCGGGCTCCTGGCCCTGCTGATCAGGACGGTCAACGACATCGACAGGTCGGCCGGCGCGCTGCTGCAGGCCGCCGGCCAGGTCGCCGCCAACACGGTGAACATCCCTCAGCTGCAGGCCACCGCGCCGGTGCTGGGGCAGATCGTGGACGAAGCGGTGGTGCAAGACGGCTACATGAACGCGCTCACCGACGGGTTCGGCGCGGCCGCCGGACGACTCAGCCGGGCCTCTGCTCCGGCGAGCCCGGAAGGCGAGCCGAGACCCGGATGAGCTCCACGACGCTGACCATCCTGAGCGTGATCCTGGCGGCGGTGATCGTGGCCGTGCTCGCCGGGGCACTGATCCTGATCCGCGCCGGCCTGCACGCCACCTCCGAGAAGCTGGCGACGCTCGCGACCGCGCTAGAGGCCGTCGAGTCCGAGCACCTGCGGCCCCTGGAGCCCGCCGTCAAGGCGATCAACGCCCAGTTCGACGTGATCGTGGGAGCGCTTCCGGGAATCGCCACCAAGGCGGCGGTCGTGGCCGAGAGGAGGCCGCGATGATCCTCGAGTGGATCGGCGATGCCGTCCTGCTGCTCGTCGTGGCGCCGATCGTCGTCTACCTCCTGCGTGGCGTCCTGAGCGCCGCCCGCGGAAACGCCGCCAGCGTGACCCGGATCGCCGTCGCCGCCCGCCGGGGATCCGAGGACCTGGACGCGGCGCCGCTGCTGCTGACCACCCAGGAGCAGGTGGCCAAGACGATCGAGGCGGCCGCCGACTACGGCGGCTCGCTGGACGTGATCCTCGATGACGCAAAGGGGGCGTGAGCGATGCCGGCCGCCGGTGTGGTCCTGATCATCGCCGTGGTGGCGATCGTGGCCGCGGTCGTCTACTACCTGGTGTCGACGATCGTCGCCCTGCAAAAGATCACCTCCGGACTGGACGACGCGATCGCCGGTGTCGGGCAGATCATCGAGAAGAGCGCGCCCGTCAACGACATCGTCGCCGACATCAACCAGAACCTGGACGCGGGCGTCGATCTGCTCGAGGGCCTGCTGGTCAAGAAGGCGGGGCTGAGCGACGCGATCGGCCTGATCGATGGCCTGTACCCCGGTGCGGCGGCCCAGGGGCTTCGCAACTTCCCCGGCAGCCGCGAGGTCAAGCCGCCGAGGATCGGTGAGGTCTACACCCGGGGGACGCTCACGCTGGCGCGGCTGGGCCGGGAGGCGCCGATTGCGGCGGCTTCGCCCAACGGGCCGGCGCTGCGCAATCCGAGCTACGGCAGCCTGGCCGCGCGGGCACTCTACCCGGAGGGTCGCCCGGCCAAGGCGCAGGAGCTGCCGCGCTCTCCGGTGATCGGCGCAGACTCGCCCGTCCAGTACGACCCCGGCGAGGAGGTCGGCGGACCGCGCAAGCGGATGCCCGCCGGCAGCCCCGAGAGGAGCTGAGGATCGTGCAGACTCCCGCTCCCTTCGAGTACGAGCGGGCCACCAGCGTGGAGGGCGCGATCGCGTCGCTGGTCAGGCACGACGGCGACGCCCGGATCATCGCCGGCGGCCACAGCCTGCTGCCGATGATGAAGCTGCGCCTGGCCCAGCCCGAGCACCTGATCGACATCAACGACCTCCACGAGCTGTCCTACATCCGCGAGTTCGGCGACGAGATCCGGATCGGCGCGCTCACGCGCCACGCCGAGCTGCTCGAGTCAGAGGTCCTGGCTCGCCACCTGCCGCTGTTCGCCGACGCCGAGCAGGTGATCGCCGATCCGGTGGTCCGCAACCGGGGCACGATCGGCGGCAGCCTCTGCCAGGCCGATGCGGCCGAGGACCTGAGTGCGGTCTGCTCGGCGGTCAAGGCCCGAGTCGTGATCCGCGGCGCCGACGGCGAGCGGGTCGTGGGCATGGATGAGTTTCACATCGGCCCCTACATGACCGCGGTCGGCGACGGCGAGCTGCTCACCGAGGTGCGGATCCCCCTGCGCGGCGGCGGGGGCAGCGCGCACGAGAAGGTCGAGCGCCGCGCCGGGGACTGGGCGATCGCGGCCGCCTCGGCGGCGGTCTGGATCGAGGGGCAGACGATCGCCGACGCCGGTCTGGCGCTCAGCGCGGTCGGTCCGACGACGGTCCACGTCACCCGCGCGCAGGAGCTGATGCGCGGCGCCCCGCCCTCGGAGGAGCTGTTCGCTCAGTGCGCCGAGATCGCCTCCGCCGACTGCTCGCCGACCGCCGACGGCCGCGGACCGGTCGACTACAAGCGCCACCTGGCCGGCGTGGTCGCGCAGCGCGCCCTGCGCCGTGCCACCGCCCGCGCGCTCAGACAGGAGAGCTGATAGCCGATGAACGTGACCATCACGATCAACGGTCAACCGGTGTCGCGGGACGTCGAGCCCCGCCAGCTACTGGTGCATTTCATCCGCGACACCCCGGGGCTCACGGGCACGCACTGGGGATGTGACACCTCCAACTGCGGGGCCTGCGTGGTGCTGATGGACGGTAAGCCGCTCAAGTCGTGCACCGCGCTGGCGGCGATGTGCGAGGGCCATGAGATCCGGACCGTGGAATCGCTGGAGAGAGACGGCCGCCTCGATCCGGTGCAGCAGGGCTTTCACGAGCGCCACGCCCTGCACTGCGGGTTCTGCACGCCCGGGATGCTGATGACCTGCCGCGCGCTCCTGGACGAGAATCCCGACCCGAACGAGCAGGAGATCCGCACCGCGATCTCGGGCGCCATCTGCCGCTGCACGGGTTACAAGAACATCGTCGCTGCCGTGCGCTGGGCCGCCGAGCACGAAGCCGCCAACCGACAAGAGGTCTAAGCGATATGGCAACCGTTGAGAATCTTCCAAGCCCGGGCCAGGAGCGGCCGATCGGCTTCGGCCGCCTCAAGCGCAAGGAGGACGCGCGCTTCATCCGCGGCCAGGGCACGTACCTCGACGACATCCGCCTGCCCGGGATGGTGCACGGCGCGATGCTGCGCAGCCCCTATGCGCACGCCCGGATCGTCTCGATCGATACCTCGGCGGCGCTCGAGCTCCCGGGCGTGGCGGCCGTGATCACCGCCAAGGACCTGGAAACGCTCGGCCTGGCCTGGATGCCGACGATCTCCTACGACACCCAGGCCGTCCTGGCCGGCGACAAAGTGCGCTTTCAGGGTCAGGAGGTGGCGTTCGTGATCGCGACCGACGAGTACACGGCGCGGGACGCGCTGCCCCTGATCGACGTCGAGTACGAGCCGCTGCCCGTGATCGTCAACGCCCGCAAGGCGCTGGACCCCGACGCCCCGCTGATCCGCGATGACAAGGAGGGTCAGGTCGACAACCTGGCCAGCCCCACCTGGGAGGCCGGCGACGAGCAGGCCACCGACCGCGCCTTCTCCGAGGCCGACACGATCGTCAGCCGGGACATGATCTACCCGCGCTGTCATCCCGCCCCGCTTGAGACGTGCGGGATGATCGCCGACTTCAATCCCGAGACCGGCCAGCTGGACATCTACAACGGCAACCAGGCGCCCAACGTGCACCGGACGGTGTATGCGCACGTGGCCGGGCTGGCTGAGCACATGATCCGGATCCGCTGTAACGACATCGGTGGCGGGTTTGGCAACAAGGTGCCGGTGTACCCCGGATACGTGTGCGCGATCGCGGGCTCGATCGTCGCCGGGGTGCCCGTCAAGTGGGTCGAGGATCGCTCGGAGAACCTGATGTCGACCGGCTTTGCCCGGGACTACGTGATGCACGCCGACATTTGCGCCAAGCACGGCAAGATCACCGGTCTGCGGGTCGACGTGATCGCTGACCACGGAGCCTTTGACTCGACTGCTCAGCCGACCAAGTTCCCGGCCGGGTTCTTTCACATCTGCTGCGGCTCCTATGACCTGCAGGCCGCGCATGTCAAGGTCAAGGCCGTGTACACCAACAAGGCGCCCGGCGGGGTTGCCTACCGGTGCTCGTTCCGGATCACCGAGGCCGTCTACCTGGTGGAGCGGATGGTGAACGCGCTGGCGCTGGAGATGGGCGTCGACCAGATCGACCTGCGGATGCGCAGCTTCATCGGCCCCGAGCAGTTCCCGTATGAGACGAGCACCGGCTGGACGTATGACTCGGGCGACTATGCCCAGACGATGAAGGTGGCGATGGATATCGCCGGTTACGAGGAGCTGCGCCGCGAGCAGGCCGCCAAGCGCGAGCGCGGCGAGCTGATGGGAATCGGCGTGTCCTTCTTCACCGAGGGGGTGGGGGCAGGCCCGAGAAAGCACATGGACATCCTCGGCATGTCGATGAACGACGGCGCCGACCTGCGCGTGCATCCGTCGGGCAAGGCGATGGTCTCGATCAGCGCCCAGACTCAGGGCCAGGGCCACGAGACCACGTTTGCCCAGATCGTGGCCGAGGAGCTCGGGATCCCGCCCGAGGACATCCAGGTCCGCCACGGCGACACCGACCGTACGCCCTACGGCCTGGGCACGTATGGCTCGAGGTCGACCCCGGTGTCGGGCGCGGCGGTGGCCGTGGTGTCGAGAAAGGTCCGCGACAAGGCGCGTCTGATCGCCGCCACGATGCTCGAGACCCGGCCCGAGGACCTGGCCTGGGAGAAGGGCCGCTGGTATGTCAAGGGCGATCCCGAGAAGGGGGCGATGATCGAGGAGATCGCCGCCTATGCCTACAGCGGAGACCCGATGCCCGAGGAGATGGAGGGCGGCCTGGACGGACAGGTCATCTATGACCCGCCAAATCTCACCTACCCCTACGGTGCCTACATCGCGGTCATCGACGTCGACCCCGACACCGCGCAGGTGACGGTCCGGCGCTTCATCGCCGTCGACGACTGCGGGGTGCGGATCAACCCGATGATCGTCGACGGCCAGATCCACGGTGGCCTGGCCGAGGGGATCGGGATCGCGCTGATGGAGGTCATCAGCTTCGACGAGGAGGGCAACTGCCTGAACTCGTCGTTCATGGACTACCTGATCCCCACCGCGCTGGAGTGCCCGGACTTCGAGCTCGGCCAGACGGTGACCCCCTGCCCGCATCATCCGCTGGGCGCCAAGGGAGTCGGCGAGTCGCCCAATGTCGGGTCTCCGCCGGCGATCGTCAACGCGGTCATCGACGCCCTGCACCAGACCCACGGGGTGGATCACATCGACATGCCGTGCAGCCCCGCGCGGGTGTGGGCGGCGATGCAGGGTCGACCCCAGCCGCCGCAGTGAGCCGGTGAGCCACGAAGCGCCGCCAGCGGCCGCAGCCACGCCCGGGAGCGACTCGGCCCGACAGGAGATCGAGCAGCTCGTGCCCGACGTCGACACGCTCGCCCTCCGGCTGGCGGCGGTCGACTATCTGGTCGAGGAGGGCCTGGCCACCTCGATGTTCCTCAGCCTCCGGCTGCCCCAGCCGCTGCTGCTCGAGGGCGAGGCCGGGGTGGGCAAGACCGAGGCGGGCAAGGCGCTGGCCGCGGTGCTCGACACTCCGCTCATCCGGCTGCAGTGCTACGAGGGAATCGACGCCGCCGAAGCGCTGTATGAGTGGAACTACCCTCGCCAGCTGCTCGCCATCCGCCTGGCCGAGGCCCGCGGCGCCGAGCTGCGTGAGCAGGAACTGTTCGGGGCCGAGTACCTGACCGCTCGGCCGCTGCTGCGCGCGCTCCAGCACCCCGGGCCCCGCCCGGCGGTGCTGCTGATCGACGAGATCGACCGCGCCGATGACGACTTCGAGGCCTTCCTGCTCGAGCTCCTGGCCGAGACCGCCGTCACCGTCCCCGAGCTCGGAACCATCCGAGCCACCCACCCGCCGGTGATCGTGCTGACCTCCAACCGGACGCGGGATCTCCACGACGCCGTCAAGCGGCGCTGCCTGTATCAGTGGATCGACTATCCGAGCGCCGAGCGCGAGGTGCAGATCATCCGCCGACGGGTCAGGGGCGCCGCGGCCACGCTCGCGGTTCAGGTCGCCGACGCAGTCTCGCGGATGCGCGACTCAGACGTGCAGAAGCCTCCGGGTATCGCCGAGGCGATCGACTGGCTGGCCGCGCTGGACATGCTCGGGGTGACAGAGCTCGAGGCCTCAGCGATGGAGCGCACCCTGGGTTCGGTACTGAAGTACCGCGAGGACCAGCATGTGGTCAGGGCGGCCGGACTGGCCAAGCTGACGGCGGGCCGGGGCTGAGGAGGGCCGCGCAGTGAGCCCGGCCGAGTTCGCGATGCAGACGGTGGAGCTGGACCTTCCGGCCCTGGTCGGAGCCTTCGGCCGTCGCCTGCACGAGGCCGGCGTGCCGGTGAGCGCCGAGCGCGCGGGCCGCTTTGCCCAGGCGCTCACGCTGGTGGCGCCGGTCGCGCGCCGGCGTCTGTACTGGACCGCGCGAGCGGTGTTCGTCTCTGACCCGGCGCAGGTCAACGCCTTCGATGCGGTGTTCGCCGAGGTCTTCGGAGCGCCCGGCTCAGCGCCGGCGATCGCGCTCGAGGACGCGCGCCCGGTCCCGGCGCCGCCCGACCGCAGACCCGAGCCCGAGGACGAACGGCGCCCCGCCACCGAGGGCGAGCCGGAGCGGCCGGATCTGTGGTCGACCGAGGCCTCACCGGCCCCGGCGGGCGGCCGCCGCCGGCCCCGCAGCGAGCAGGCGGTGCCCACGGTGGCCAGCGACGAGGAGGCGATCGCAAGCAAGCGCTTCGACGCGCTCGAGCCCGACGAGCTGGCCGCGCTCTACCGGCTGATGGCGCAGCTCGCCCTGGCTACGCCCACCCGGCGCACCCGCCGCTTCGAGCGGGCTCCGCACGGCGCGCGGATCGATCTGCGGCGCTCGCTGCGCGCCAGCCTGCGCACCGGAGGCGACCCGATCCGGCTGTCTCGCCGACGCCGGCGGATCGTGGCCCGGAGGCTCGTCCTGCTATGTGACATCTCGGGCTCGATGGAGCCCTACGCCCGGACCTACCTGCAGTTCCTGACCTGTGCGGCCGCCAGTGGACCGCGCGCCGAGGCATTTGCCTTCGCCACCCGGCTGACCCGTCTCACCCGTGCTCTTCACTCGCGTCACCCGGAGCGGGCGATCCAGCAGGCCGCCGCCACCGCCCCGGATTGGTCCAGCGGGACGCGCATCGGACACGCGCTGAAGACCTTCAACGACCGGCACGGGCGCCGCGGGATGGCTCGCGGCGCGGTCATCGTGATCCTGTCCGACGGCTGGGAGCGGGGCGATCCGGCGCTGGTGGGACGCGAGATGCAGCGCCTGGCGCGACTGGCATATCGAATCGTGTGGGTCAACCCGCGCGTGGCCGCCAGCGGCTTCTCTCCTCAGGCCGGGGGCATGGCGGCGGCGCTGCCCCACTGCGATGCCCTGGTCAGCGGCCACAGCCTGGCCGCCCTCACCGAGGTGATCGAGGCGATCGGCGCCGAGCGGGGGCGCGCCGCCGGCGCCCCGGCGAGCTGGCGCCGGCCCCGGGCCGAGGCTGCCGAGGACGGCGAAGAGCCCTGGGCAAGCGCGACTTCGGTCCCCGGGAGCTCGGTCGCGATGCCGAGCGGTTACGGGCCCAGCCGGGGCAGGACCACGCCGGGCTGGATCACCCGATGAGCACCAGCGGTCAGCGGCCGGCGAAGATCTGCATCTATCCGGGATGCGACCGCCCGGCAGTCCCTCCGCACGTGCTCGGCGGCCCCCAGCCGAGCTTCTGCGATCTGGAGGCGCACAACGCGCTGACCGCGCACCAGGAACGCGAGCGGCTGGCGCGGGCCGGCGCGCCGGAGGAGCCGGACTCGGAGCCAATCAGCCGAGGAACGCAGAGGAGGTCCTAGCCGATGGCCAACGAGGCCTACCGGGCGGTGTTCCTGCGGGTGCACCCGACCGGCAAGATGGTGCTCAGCCTGACCACCGAGTCCGACGGGCGGGAGAGCGAGCACGCGCGGCTGGTTGCGCAGGAGCTCGGTGTGCCGGAGCTCGACGTCAAGGTCGTACCCGCCGACACCGATCGCTTCGGCGTTGGCCATGGGTTCAACACCAGCCCCTCGGACGGGACATCGGCGGCGATCGCCGGCGCCACCGGCAAGATCCTCGCCAAGGCCAAGCTGCTGGCCGGGGCCGCGCTGGACACGCCCGCCGACGAGCTGAAGTGGGAGGACGGCGCCTTCGTCTTGCCCGGCCAGGACGAAGACCAGCCCCGGACGATCGCCGACCTGGCGATGTACGCCCACGGCACCGGCGTGCTGCCGCCCGGGGTCGAGGGCGGCCTCGATGCCCAGACCGTGTACCGGGACTGAGCCGCCGGTGACAGAGAGCGTGAGTGCCCGGTGCCTCAGACCCCGGACAGGCGGCCGTCGACCGAGACCTCGACCTCGTCGGCGACCTTGAGGGTGCCGAACAGTGCCGTGTACGGCTTCATCCCCCAGTCGCTCTGCGTGACGACCGCGCTGCCGGCCACCTGGCCGTCGTCGTCGATGCTCAGGTCGAAGGCGACCGGATTGATCCCGCCCGCCAGCTCCAGATCCCCCTGGACGCGCAGCCGTCCGTCTTCGCGTGGCTGGACCGCGATCGAGCGAAACGCGATCGGGGTTCCCCTGAGCACCTCGTCGCGGATCGTCTGGCCGATGCCCGAGCGCTCGTCCTCGCCGAGCGACTGGATCCCGCCGGTGCCCTCCACCACGCGCAGCGAGTTCGAGTCGGCGGTCAGCTCGACCAAGGTCTGCTCCGGGGTGTCACCGACCTGCACGGTGGCGCCCCAGATGTCGACCTCGATCAGCAGGTCATGGCCGGCCCTGGCGATCGCGCCGCGCCGGCCGGTGCGTACCGAGAGGGTGGCGTTCTGCGGTCCCAGCGCGTACGTGCCCGGCTCGATCGACATACGAAGACAACATACAAGTGAAAGGAGACTCCGACATGGTTGAGCTCGACCATCGCTTCACGATGGACAAGCCGATCGAGGAGAGCTGGAGCGCGATCCTCGACCTCGAGCGGCTGGTCCCGTGCGTGCAGGGCGGCTCGGTGCTGGAGAAGACCGGCCCGGAGTCGGTCAAGGCCGAGATCAAGGTCAAGATGGGGGCGATGTCGATGAAGTTCACCGGCACGGTGAGCGTGATCGAGCAGGACGCCGCGAGCCATCGCGCGGTCATGCAGGTCAGGTCCCGGGAAGCCGGCGGGCAGGGCCACGCCAACGCCGACGTGGTGTTCACGCTCGCCGACGGCGGCGGCAGCCTGCACACGGCCGCGCAGATCACGGGCAAGGCGGCGTCGATGGGCGAGGGTGTCGTCTCGAACGTGCTCGACGCGCTGATCAAGGACTTCACGGCGAGGCTGGCCACGATCTGAGCATGTGGTCATGACCGTCCGCAAGATGCGCGCCGTGCTGGAGGAGGAGGTCCCGATCGACGGCGGTACCGCGGTCCAGGAGGGGGTCGACCGCCCGGTGTTTCGCGGGAACGGGAGCTTTGACTACGTGTGCGTGAACTGTGGCACTCTGCTGGCCGCCGGGATGGACCCCGAGTACATGACCCGGCGGGTGCGGATCCGGTGTGCGCGCTGCCGCACGGTCAACATCGCCGCCGAGCTCCCCGCCCAGGCCGCCCGGCGCCCCCGGCGGGGAGCAGATCGATGACCGCGTACGATTGTCGGTGGCGGTAGCCGGACATGAGAGACGAGCTGGCCAGTCGGATGCAGCAGCACAGTGACCAACGCCAGGCGTTCGTACTGGCCACGGTCGTGCGAGCGCGGCGGCCGACGAGCGTGCGGCCCGGGGATGCCGCGCTGGTCCTCCCGGACGGCACGATCGAAGGCTTCGTGGGCGGCGTCTGCGCCGAAGCCTCGGTGCGCCTGCACTCGTTGCGGGCGCTGGAGACCGGAGATCCGCTGCTCCTGCGCCTGGTGCCCGGCGATGCCGAGGGCGGCGGAGACCTCGGTCAGTCCGTCGAGGGGGCGGTGATAGAGCGAAACCCGTGTCTGAGCGGCGGGTCGCTGGAGATCTTCCTCGAGCCCCACCTGCCCGCCCTGCGCCTGGTGATCGTCGGCGACTCCCCGACCGCCCGGGCATTGGAGCGCGTGGGACGAGCCGCCGGCTATGACTGTCTTCCGTCCCCCGGTGGTGACGTCGGCGCCGTGCTCGGGGCCGCCGCGGTCGTCGTCGCCTCGCACGGGAGCGACGAGGAGGCGCTGCTGGCGGCGGCGCTCGCCGCTGGCGTGCCCTACGTGGCGCTGGTGGCGAGCGCCAAGCGCGGTGCCGCGGTCCGTTCCGAGCTCGACGTCCCCGACCAGCTGCGCCGCCAGCTGCACACCCCGGCGGGCCTGAAGCTCGGTGCTCGATCGCCGGAGGAGATCGCGATCGCGATCCTCGCCGAGCTCGTTGCCGAGCAGCACTCAGACCCCGCCCCCGGGCGCCCCGAGGCCGAGGTGGTCGTGCCCTCGGCCGTCGAGCTGGCCGTCGATCCGGTGTGCGGGATGCGAGTGGCGGTCAGCGAAGCCGCACCCCACCTGCGGCTGGCGTCGCAGATCGTCTACTTCTGCTCTGACCGGTGTCGTGCCGACTACGCTCGCGAGCACGCCGATCAGGTGGTCGCCCATTAGCTCGCGGGTCAGCGGGCTGGTGCTGGCCGCGGGCGGCTCACAGCGTCTGGGCCGGCCCAAGCAGCTGCTGCCCTATGGCTCGGTGCCGCTGCTCGCCCACGTGCTCGCGACGGTGCGCGAGTGCGGCTTCGACCAGCTGCTGTGCGTGCTCGGTGCAGGAGCCGAGGAGGTGCGCCGGCGGATCGACTTCGACGGCGTGGAGGTGGTCGAGAACCGCCGGTTCGGCGAGGGCTGCTCATCGTCGATCGCCGCGGCGCTGCCGGCCGTCGATGCCCGTTCAGGCGCGCTCGTGCTGCTGCTCGGCGATCAGCCGGGCGTCAGCGCGGCCACCGTCGCGGCCCTCGCCGGCGGGCGCGGAGACGCGCCGATCGCGGCCTGCGGCTACCGCGACGGTCGCGGCCATCCACTGATGTTCGCCCGCTCGACGTTCTCCGAGCTCGCCGATCTGCACGGGGACAAGGCGATCTGGAAGCTGCTTCACCGCCGGGCGCGGGACGTGGTCGACATCCCAGTCGACGGGGAGATTCCGCGAGACGTGGACACCTGGGAGGACTACCGGGCGATCCGCGACGCCTACTCGGCCGACTTCACGTCGGCCTGACGACGCTTACTCGGCCGACTTCAGGTCGGCCTGACGACGCTTACTCGGCCGACTTCAGGTCGGCCTGACGAGGCCCCGCGGCGGCGTCCTTGAGATCGGGCTCACCGGCTTTCGCCGGCTCAGGTCCCGCATCGGCGGTGGCGTCGGCGTCGTCGCCGGCGCTGCGGTCGATCCCGCCCTCGGTGGCCGGCTCGTCGGATCCGGTGGTGGCGCCGAGCACCGAGCTGCGCAGCTCGGGATCCTCGCCCTGCATATCCGCCGGCGCATCGGAGCCTCCCAGCTCCGCGGGAACGACTCCCTCGGCAGCCTTGGCCGCCCAAGGTCCCTTCTCACGCGCCTCTCGCTCGCCCGGGGTGGTTCCGCCCCGTTGCTCGCTCGGGTTGACGGGATCGGATCTGTCGTCGCTGCCCATGAAGCCCTCCTCGATAAGTGATCGGTCTCGTTCTACCCGTCCGCCGAGCCGGTGACTCGGCCGCGCTCAGCCGAGCAGCTCAGGATCGCGGTCGCCCGGTCGCGGTCGGCCGAGCGCGTCGCCGAGCAGCGCCCGGAGCTCGCCGGCGTCGGCCGCGACGCCGTCGGCCTCGGTCAGCTCCGCCGGCCCGTAAGGGCCTGTCACCACGGCCAGGCAGCGCAGCTCGTCGGCCCGGGCGCAGGCGATGTCCCTCGGGGTGTCGCCGATCACGACCGTCTGGGAGCGGGGGAAGGGGCGGCCGGTGGTCCCGGCGCGGCGGCGGGCCAGGGGGGGCAGCGCGACTCGGTCCTCGGAGTCCGATCCGAACCCTCCCTGGCCGGAGGCAAAGTGGTGGCCGATCCCGGCCCGCTTGAGCTTCAGGCGCGCCACCGGCTCGAAGTTGCCGGTGACCAGCGACAGCCTCACGCCTGGCTGGCCAGTCAGCCAGTCGAGCAGCTGGGCAACGCCGGGCACGAGCCGGCCCGACAGGTCCGGCGGGCACAGCCGCGCGTAGGCGGCGCAGCAGGCGGCGCGCACGTCGCCGGCGCGCTCGTCGATCCGGCGGGCGGAGATTCCGGCCGCGAGCAGGAGGGCCCGAGCGATCTCCCCGTCGGTGCGCCCGGCCGGCGTGATCGACGAGTCCACCGACCGGCCATCGACGCCGTGGACCTCCAGCAGCGCGTCGTACAGGGCGTCCCGGTGCTCGGCCGCTGCCCCCGACAACAGCGTGCCGTCGATGTCGAACAGGAGCAGCAGCGCCCCGTTCCCTGGCGCGCCCAAATCAGCGCTCGAACGACATGCCCGGCTCCAGCCGCTGGGCGAAGCCCGCGATCAGCTCGGCGGCCACCTGGATGTCGGCCAGCGATACCAGCTCCACGGGCGAGTGCATGTAGCGCAGGGGAACCGAGACCAGGCCCGTGGGGATGCCGGTGCGGCTGGCGTGCACGGCGTCGGCATCGGTTCCGGTCTGGCGTCCCAGCGACTCGACGGTGAAGGGAAGCTCCTGCTCCTCGGCGGTCTCGTAGAGCAGCTCGGTGACATACGGGTGAAGCGTGGTCCCGCGGGCGATCACCGGGCCCGAGCCGAGTGGGTGCTTGGTCATCGGCCCCAGCTCGATCCCGGGCTGATCGGTGGCGAAGGTGACATCGACGGCGATCGCCAGGTCCGGGTCCAGGCCGAAGGCGCTCGTCCGCGCCCCCGCGAACGTGGTCTCCTCCTGGGCGACGGCCAGCGCCACCACATCACCGGGTGCGCCGCCATCGGCGGCGACGATCCGGGCGGCCTCGGCGGCGACGTAGCAGCCGATCCGATTGTCCATGGAGCGGGACACCAACCGGCCGTTGGGAAGCTCGACCGGCGCGCCGTCGATCACCCCGGCGTCGCCGATCCGCACCAGCTCGCGTGCCTCGTCCCCGTCCTTGGCTCCGATGTCGATGTGCAGGTCCTTGATCTTGGGCGCCTTGTCGCGCTCGTCTGACTTGATCAGGTGGATCGGCTTGCGTCCGATCACCCCGGGCACGTCGCCGCCGCGGGTCGCGATCCGCACCCGCTGTCCGACCAGGACGATCGGATCCCAGCCCCCGACCTCGCCGAAGCGCAGGTAGCCCTCGTCGTCGATGTGGGAGACATGCACGCCGATCTCATCGACGTGACCGATGACGGCCAGGGTCGGACCGTCGCCGGTGCCCGGCACCCGGGCCATCGACGAGCCGACCTTGTCGCCCCGGACGTCGTCGGCAAACGCCGAGCAGGCATCCCGCCACACCTTGGCGGGTCCGGTCTCGTGACCGGATGGCCCAGGGGTGGTGATCAGCGCCTGGAGGAGGTCGGGAGTGGCCATCGCCCGGGAATCTAGCGGGGGATGGCCGGTGGCCGCCCGCAGCCCAAGGCGGCGTCCCGCAGCCCAATGCTGGCCGCGAGTCGATTCAGGCGTGCGAGCATCAGCTCGTGCCGACGCGAGCACACGCATCCACCGAGTGGGGTGGCTCGGCCCGAGCCCTCCCGCTGAGCGGTCGGCCTCCTGGTCGCGCGTGCCGCAGGCGCTCACGTAATGATCACCACCAAGGACCTCGAGGTCTGTCCAACGGCTGGGAGTCCTTTCACCAGGTCGGCTTCTCCGCTCCCTGCCGATCCCCACCAGGGCGCGTTCAATAAAGCGGTCATGCACCCGGACGAAGCCACGGCGACCTCGAGCCCACCCAGCAATCCGCCGATCGCCAGGTCACAGACTAGCCTTGACTCACGCGGATGGCGATTCGGGTCTCCTGGAACCGATTTGCCATCCGGGTCGGGACATCGCCCACCGTGACCGACACCTGTCACACGTAGGTGACAGGTATGTCAGGGACGATGTGCGCTAGCCGGCGCTCGGGCTCAACACGCCCCAGATGCGGGTGCGGGGCCGACCGAGGCGCATCGGGCAGCACCGCCTGTCTCTGACGGCCAAAAGCCAGGAGGCGCTGAACGCGCCGATCACCGGGGTGGCCAGCGGCACGCTGGGAGACGCCGGCAGGGCCAAGGTGCCGGTCAGCGCGGGACTGGCGATCTCAGCGGCGTCCGCCGAGGCGGGATTCAGAGCGTGCCCGGTGCGAGCGAGGTCGGTCCCCTCGTACGAAGGCCGGGATGAGACCGGTCGGGTCCGAGACGGGAACTCTGGATCCCGCTACGAGCACTTGGCCCCCCGCACTACTCACAGCAGGTCGCGCAGCACGTACTGGAGGATCCCGCCGTGGTGGTAGTAGCGCTGCTCCTTGGGTGTGTCGATCCGCACGGTGACCTCGAACTCCTTGTCGTCGGCCTTGACGGTGAGCCGGCGGGGTAGCTCGTCGCTGTCGGCGAGGCCGGCGATCGTGAACTTCTCCTTGCCGCTCAGGTGCAGCGACTGCACCGAGTCGCCGTCTGAGAACTGCAGCGGCAGCACCCCCATCCCGATCAGGTTGGAGCGGTGGATGCGCTCGAAGCTCTCGGCGATCACCGCTCTGACCCCGAGCAGCCGTGTGCCCTTGGCGGCCCAGTCACGCGAGGAGCCCGAGCCGTACTCCTTGCCGGCGAGCACCACCAGCGGCGTATCCGATTCGGCGTAGCGCATCGCGGCGTCGTAGATCGAAAGCTGGTCTCCGGAGCCGTCCCCGTCTCCCAGATACACCGTGACCCCTCCTTCCGTGCCCGGGGCCAGCTGGTTGCGCAGACGGATGTTGGCGAACGTGCCGCGCATCATCACCTCGTGGTTGCCACGCCGCGAGCCGTAGGAGTTGAAGTCCTTGGGCTCGACGTCGTGCTCGATCAGGTATTCGCCGGCGGGCCCGTCACGCTTGATCGACCCCGCGGGGGAGATGTGGTCGGTGGTCACGCTGTCGCCCAGGACGGCGAGCACCCGGGCGTCCTCGATATCGGTCAGCGGCGCGGGCTCGGTGGGCATGTCGTCGAAGAAGGGTGGCCGGCGCACGTAGGTCGAGTCCTGCACCCAGGCAAAGCTGTCGCCCCCGCTCCCTTCGCCGTCGTCCCCGCTCCCTTCGCCGTCTGTGCCCGGGATCGGCAGCGAGTTCCACCGCTCGTCGCCGTCGAACACCTCGCCGTAGCTCTTGTGGAACATGTCTGACTGGACGGCCTCCTGGACGGTGTCGGCAACCTCCCTGGAGTCGGGCCAGATGTCCTTCAGGTAGACGGGCTCGCCCGCGGAATCTTCGCCCAGCGGCTCGTCGTAGAGGTCGATGTCCATCGTGCCCGCCAGGGCGTAGGCGACGCACAGCGGAGGCGAGGCCAGGTAGTTCATCTTCACGTCGGGATTGATGCGGCCCTCGAAGTTGCGGTTACCCGACAGCACTGAGACGACCGCCAGGTCCTCGGCTTCGACCACGTCTGAGATCTCCTCGGGCAGCGGGCCGCTGTTGCCGATGCACGTCGTGCAGCCGTAGCCCACGAGGTTGAAGCCCAGCGCGTCCAGGTACTCGTCCAGCCCGGCGCGCTCCAGGTACTCGGTCACCACTTTGGAGCCGGGCGCCAGCGAGGTCTTGACCCAGGGCTTCACTTGCAGGCCCTTCTGGACGGCGTTGCGGGCCAGGATCCCGGACCCCAGCATGACCGACGGGTTGGACGTGTTGGTGCAGCTGGTGATCGCCGCGATGACCACATGGCCGTGGTCAAGCTCGGTATCGGTGCCGTCGGCCAGGGTGACGGGCGTCCTGGCTTCCCGGCGGTCGGCGACCTGCGCGCCTCCGGTGCCGCCGCGCGGCGCGTGGCTCCCGCCGTTTCGCACGTGGGTGGAGACCGGGTCAGACGCCGGGAAGGAGCCGGCGAGCGATTCGTCCTCGCCGTCCTCCTCGTCCTCGTCGTCGGGCAGCACGTCCTCCAGCGCCATCCGGAACGCTCCCTTGGACTCGGTCAGCGAGACGCGGTCCTGGGGTCGCTTGGGGCCGGCGATGCTCGGCACCACGTCGGCGAGATCGAGCTCGATGTGGTCTGAATAGGTCGGCTGCTCGGACTGTTCGTCGTGCCACAGTCCCTGCTCCTTGGCGTAGGCCTCGACCAGCCTGATCAGCTCCGGAGCGCGGCCGGTGAACTCCAGGTAGCGAAGCGTCTCGGCGTCGATCGGGAAGATCGCGCACGTGGAGCCGAACTCGGGGGACATGTTGCCGATCGTCGCCCGGTCGGCGAGCGCCAGCCCGGCCAGGCCCGCGCCGTGGAACTCGACGAACTTGCCCACCACGCCGCGCTCGCGCAGCATCTCGGTCACCGTCAGCACCAGATCGGTGGCCGTCGCCCCCTCGTGGAGCTCGCCGGTGAGCTCGAAGCCCAGCACCTGGGGGATCAGCATCGACATCGGCTGGCCGAGCATCGCCGCCTCGGCCTCGATCCCGCCCACCCCCCAACCGAGCACGCCCAGCCCGTTGATCATCGTGGTGTGCGAGTCGGTGCCGACCAGGGTGTCCGGATAGGCGAGGGGTGCATCGGGTCGGGTCTCGTCGACGAACACCACGCGCGCCAGGTACTCGAGGTTGACCTGGTGCACGATGCCGGTATCGGGCGGCACGACGCTGAAGTTGTGAAACGCCCCCTGGCCCCAGCGCAGGAAGGCGTAGCGCTCCTGGTTTCGCTGAAACTCGAGCTCGGCGTTGCGCTGGAAGGCCTTCGGGGTGCCGAACGCGTCGACCTGCACCGAATGGTCGATCACCAGCTCGGCCGGGACCAGCGGGTTGATCTTGTCGGGGTCGCCCCCCAGCTCCTTCATGGCGTCGCGCATCGCGGCCAGATCGACCACCGCGGGGACGCCGGTGAAATCCTGCATCACCACCCGCGCCGGGGTGAAGGAGATCTCCTGCGAGGGGTCGGCCTTGGCATCCCAGCGTGCCAGCGCCTCCACGTCCTGGGCGCGGATCGACTCACCGTCCTCGTTGCGAAGCAGGTTCTCGAGCAGGACCTTGAGCGAGAAGGGGAGGCGCGCGACGTCGTAGGAGGACTGCAGCGCGTCGAGACGGAAGATCTCATAGGACCGGTCGCCGACCTTCAGCGTGGCCTGGGCGTCGAAGCTGTTGCTGCTAGCGGGCATGTTCTCTGGATCTCCTGAACTGAAGGGGTGTCTCCTACTCTAATCCTCTACCCCGCCTCGCCCGGGCTGTGCGAGAGTGCGGCACGAAGGGCTTGTGGCCGCGCCGCCGGGAGAGTGGTTGATTTGCACATAGCGGTTGTGTAAAACTGCAACGGTGCTCGATGCTCCATTGGAGCTCACCGGCGCCGACGTGCTCGCTCAGCCATCGCGGGCCAGCCTGTTCAGGCTGCTGGTCGAGCTCAAGCGCGCCGCGCGAACCGCCGAGCTCGCGACCCGGCTGGGCATGCACCCCAACGGGGTACGCATCCACCTTGAGCGCCTGGAGGCGGCCGGGCTCGTGGCCCGGGCCCGTGTGAGCGGAGGACGGGGACGGCCCGGGTACGCCTGGACGGTTGCGCCCGGCGCCCGTCCGGGCGGCCACCCACCGCGGGCGTATCGCGATCTGAGCCGGTGGCTGGCTCGGGCGATCGCCATGCGGTCGGTGAGTCGCGGCGGCCTCGAGCGGGCCGGGCGCCAGATTGGCCGCGAGCTCGCCCCCGACGACGTGCCCCCGGGCCTCGCCGCGCTGGAGCGGGCGCTGGCCGCGCTCGGGTTTGCGCCCGCTGCGGATCCATGTGGCGACCGGATGACGATCTGTCTCGGCAACTGCCCGTATCGCGACGTCGTGCGCGAGAACCAGCCGGCGATCTGCGCCCTGCACGAGGGCCTCACCAAGGGACTGCTCGACGTGCTCGCGCCTGACGCCCGGCTGGCGAGCTTCGTCCCGCACGATCCCGACCAGGCCGGGTGTCTGATCGAGCTGAGCGGCCCCGGCGAAGCACAGTGAAGCGGCACCCCGCCCTCCAGCAGCTGTCCCGTGACCACCTCAAGGCGCTGCTCGTGGCCAAGCAGCTTCGTGAGGCCCGGGACCGGCGCGCGGCGAGCGAGACGTTTGCTCGCTTCTGGGACGCGGAGCAGCATCATTTCCGCCTCGAGGAGGAGGTCGTGCTGCCTCACTGGGCGGCAGCCACCGCCGCCGATCGCGTCGCGGTCGTCCGGATCGCCCAGGACCACCTCGGGATCCGGCGCGACGCTCTTCGCCTGACCCGCGGCGGCCTGTCCCTGGTGCAGCTGCGCGACCTCGGAGCCCGGCTGCACGATCACGTGCGCTTCGAGGAGCGCGAGCTGTTCCCGATGATCGAGCGGACGCTCGACGCGGACAGTCTGGACCGGCTGGGGAACGCGCTCGCGAACGCCCATATCTGCTGACACTCGCAACCATCCCGATGATTTTGCACAAGCGGATTGTGTAAAATTCCGGTACGAGACATGCTCCCCGACCCGGAGGCGCCCGTATGGCCTACGTGATCAGCGAACCCTGCATCGGCACCAAGGACAACTCGTGCGTCGAGGTCTGCCCGGTCGACTGCATCCACCCCACGCCCGACGAGCCCGAGTACGACCAGGTCGAGATGCTCTACATCGACCCGGACGAGTGCATCGACTGCGACGCCTGCGTGGAGGCCTGCCCGGTGGACGCGATCACCGCCGAGGACCAGGTCCCCGAGGAGTGGCAGCGGTTCATCGAGATCAACGCGGCCTACTTCCGCGATCGGTGACCTGGGCTCAGCTCGTTGGGGCGGGAACGGCCGTCGCGTCCTCGACCGAGGCGGCCAGAGCGTGCTCGCGGCTGTCACGCGAGGAGATCATGACGGCCGCGAGGATGGCTCCGGCGACGGCAAAGCCGGCGCCGACGAGAAAGGCGCGGTCGTAGCCGCTTGTGAGCGCGACGGTCATCTGGTGAACGCCGCCGTGGAGCATGCTCTGCGTCCGGCTGTCTGCGACCGTCGCGAGGATGGCCAGGCCCAGGGCGCCGCCCACCTGCTGTGAGGTGTTGATCAGCCCGGAGGCCAGTCCCGCCTCCTGCGGGCGAGTGCCGCTGACCGCCGCGATCGTCACCGATACGAACGCGAGCCCGAGCCCGACGGCCGCCAACAGCGACGGTCCGAGGATGTCGGAGGCAAAGGAGCCACCCGCCGGGGGGACGCGGGAGAACCACACCAGACCGCCGGCGATCAGCAACAGGCCGGCGATCAGCGGCGCCTTGAAGCCCAGGCGCGTGACCAGCTGCGACGCGGCTCCGGCGGACACGATGATGCCGACGGCCAGCGGGAGGTATGAGATCCCGGTCTTGATCGCGGAATAGCCGAGCACGTCCTGGAGATACAGCGAGATGAAGAAGAACATCGAGAACAGCGCCATGCCGATCAGCAGCCCGACGATGTTGGCGCCCCGGAGCGTGCGCAGGCGGAAGATCGAGAACGGCATCAGGGGCTCGCGCTGGCGCAGCTCGATGAACACGAAGCTGATCAGGAGGATCGCCGCCACGGCCAGGCGCAGCAATGTCGAGGTCGACCCCCAGCCGACGTTCACGGCATCGACGACGGCGTAGACGAGCAGGGCGAGCCCAGCCGTGACCGTCACGGCGCCGGGAATGTCAAACGACTTGGTCACCTGATCGGAGCGGCTCTCGACGAGCGTGCGTGGCGCCATCGCCGCCGCTGCGAGTCCGATCGGGACGTTGACGAACAGCACCCAGCGCCAGCTGAGCCCACTGGTCAGGATTCCTCCGAGCAGCACCCCGGCAGCCCCGCCGGCTCCAGCCACAGCGCCCCAGATCCCCAGTGCCCGGTTTCGCTCGGCCCCATCGGCGAACGTCGTGGTGATGATCGACAGCGCGGCCGGTGAGACGATGGCTGCCCCGAGGCCCTGAACCGCCCGAGCCGCGAGCAGCCATGCCTCCGACTGGGCGATCCCGCCCGCGAACGAGGCGAGCGAGAAGGTCACCAGCCCCAGCATGAACATGCGCCGGCGGCCGAGCAGGTCGGCCAGGCGACCGCCGAGCAACAGGAAGCCGCCGAAGGTCAGCGTGTAGGCGTTGACGACCCAGGTCAGATCGTCGCGGGAGAAGTGCAGGTGCCTGCCGATCGAGGGCAGGGCGACGTTGACGATCGAGGCGTCGATGACGATCACGAACTGGGTCATCGCCAGCAGCAGCAGCGCCAGGTTCTTCGCTCGGGGCGTCAGGAGAGACGGGGATCGAGTCTGGGTGACAGTTGACATGGAAGCTGACCTCCGGTTCCGGTTGTGTCATGAACTATAGTGAACCCAGATTCCGCTTGTCAAGCATCCGGGTCACAGAGCTATGACGAACATCGTGGGCCCGAGGGGACGCCCCTTGAGAGCCGATGCGCGCCGCAACCGGGAGCGGATCCTGGACAGCGCCAGCGCGGTGTTCTCCGAGCGGGGGACCGAGGCCCAGATCGACGACGTGGCCCGCAGCGCCGGGGTCGGGGTGGGGACCGTGTACCGCCACTTCCCGACCAAGGAAGCGCTCATGACAGAGCTGGTGCGTCAGAAGTTCTCGCGCTTGAGCGCTCGGACGCGCGACGCCCTGGACCTCGGAGGCGAGCCGTTCGAGGCGCTCGTCGACCTGCTGCACGGCCATGCCGAGGAGCTGCATTGCGACGCCGCCATGCAGCAGGTCCTGGCCGGCGCCGATGCGGAGATGTGGTCGCAGGCCGAGCTCGAGCGCCAGGAGCTGGTGTCGCTGATCGGCGAGCTGATCGACCGTGCACGCCGGGCTGGGACGATCCGAGCCGACGCGACGGCGTTTGACGTCGGGATGCTGATGTGCGGGCTGTGCGCCACGATGGCCCACCCGTCTCCCGGCTTCGATTGGCGCCGTCACCTGGAGCTGATCGTCGACGCGCTCCGTCCCTGACGGAATCGCGCAGCTCCTACAAACGTCTTAGGCCCGTCTTCGATCTGACTTCCCTCGGTGCCGGAAGCTGGACTCGGCTTCCACACCAATGTCCAAGTTCACGGAAGGTCTATATGCCGATCCTGACTCGCTGCCTCTCGGCCCTCGTTCTGCTGTGCGCCGCGGTGCTCGCAGCCGTGGGCGTCTACACGGAGCTGCACCACGCTCCAGATCAGTCATGACCCTGTCTCCCGGGCGTCTCTCACCCACGACGCGCATCCTCAGTCGATGAGCTCGGGCTCCGTCTCCTACGGCGAGCCTGTGCGCGAGCGGCGCCGGGCGCGCTCGCTCCCGGCCGTCTGCCAATGGTTACGGGCCCGCCCCGAGCTGGCGGGCGTGCTCGGGATCGCCGCGATCCTCAACCTCTGGGGGCTGAGCATCAACGGCTGGGCCAACACGTTCTACTCGGCCGCCGTCCGGTCCATGGCGGGCAGCTGGCACGACTTCCTGTTCGCCTCGCTTGACCGCAGCGGTCTGATGACGGTCGACAAGCCACCTCTGGCGCTCTGGGTGCAGGCGCTGTCGGTGCGGGTATTCGGGTTTCACCCGCTGAGCATCCTGGCGCCCCAGGCGCTGATGGGGGTGGCCGCGGTGGGACTCGTCTATGACCTGGTACGCCGGTACTTCGGTCGCCCCGCCGGTGTCGCGGCGGGGCTCGTGTTCGCCCTCACCCCGATCAGCGTGGCGATCGCGCGCCACAACAATCCCGATCAGCTCCTGATCCTGTGCTGCGTCGCCGCGCTGTGGTTCGGGGTGCGCGCGCTCCAGGACGGCCGCACCCGTTGGCTGGCCTGGTGTGGAGTCTGCGTGGGCCTGGGTTTCGAGACCAAGATGGCGGTCGCGCTGTTCGTGGTTCCGGGGATCGCCCTGGCCTACCTGTGGGTGGCCCCCCGCGGAAGACTTGCCGCGCTGCGCCAGCTGAGCATCGGCGGCCTGCTGATGGCAATCGTGGGCCTGGCCTGGCCGGTGCTGGTCACGCTGACGCCCGCGGCCGACCGACCGTGGATCTCCGGCACCTCCGACAACAGCATCTGGTCGCTGATCTTCAACTACAACGGCCTCGGCCGGGTCACCGGGCAGACGGGCGCGCCCGGGGCGGCCGGCGGCGGCGCCGGTGGGGCCTTCGGCGGCGCCACCGGAGCCTTCCGGCTGCTGCAGTCAGGCCTCGGCGACCAGGCCGGCTGGCTGCTCGGCTTCGCCCTCGTCGCCGGGCTGGGCTTGCTCGTCACGTCCCGGCTGCGCCGCCTCGATCCCCGGACCGGCTGGCTGATCGCGGTTGGTGGCGCCTTTGCGGTCAGCGCGCTCGTGTTCAGCTTCGCCTCGGGGATCTTCCATCCCTACTACGTCTCGTTCCTGGCTCCGTTCACCGCCGCTCTGGTGGGGGCGGGTGTGGGGCTGATCCTGGGCGGGGGCTTGACCGCCCGGATCGTCGGCCCGTGCGCGCTGGCCGCGGGAATCGTGTCCGAGCTGGTGGTGCTCGGGAACATCTCCGGAGCGCTCTCGTGGGCCAAGCCGCTGGTGATCGCGCTCGCCGGCGTGGTCGCCGTGCTGCTCGCGATCGGGCTCTCCCGCCGCGTACGCGGCGTCGCCCTGGCGGTCGGGCTGGCAGCCTTGCTGGTGGCGCCCGCTACCTGGGCGGCCCAGACCCTTGGCCATGCGACCAGCGCCACGTTCCCGTCCGGCGGACCGGCGAGCGCCTCGGCGGGCGGGTTCGGCGCCCCCGGCGGCGGTGGACCACCCGGCTTCCGGTTGCGCGGTGGTGCCGGCGGCGGCTTCCCCGGAGCTGCCGGCGGGCCACCCGGAGCCCCATCTGTGCGTGGCTCCGCGGCGGGCGGCTCCGCGCCGGCTGGCTCGGCCGCGGCCGGCCCGGCGGCGGGCGGCGGCATGTTCGGCGCAGACAGCGCCAGCCTGAACGCGGCGGTCGCCTACGGCAACGCCCACGGGGGCGGCACGATCGGAGTGCAGAGCCAGAGCGGCGCGGCGGCGGCAATCGTCGCTTCCGGTGCGAACGTCGCGGGTCTGGGCGGCTTCTCGGGCCGCGAGAGCTCGGTGACCGCCTCCTGGATCGCCATGGAGGTCAAGGACGGACGGCTGCGCTGGGTGCTGACCGACTCCGGCCAGGGCGGCTTCGCCGGCCCGCGGGACAGCCGGCAGGGGAGTGCGGCGGCGCTCGATGTGATCGCCAAGGCGTGCAAAGCGGCGACATTCAGCTCGTCGGGCTCTAAGGTGACGATGTATGACTGCCAGGGAAAGGCGGCAGCGATCCTGGCCGCGGCGAGAAGGTCATGAGCGTGGGCAGCTGATGCGCGCGCGGCTCGGCCTGGCGCTGGCGGCAGCGTCGATGCTGGCCCTGCTCGGCGCTCCGGCGGCGCTTGCCGACACCAGCCAGAGCACCAACTGGGCGGGCTACGCGGTTCATCGCGGTGGCGTGCGGTTCCAGCGGGTGAGCGGCTCGTGGACGCAGCCCCGGGCTGCGTGCACGCCCGGCTCGCCGACCTACTCGGCGGTCTGGGTCGGTCTCGGCGGCTACGCCCGGTCGTCACGGGCGCTGGAGCAGATCGGGACCGAGCTCGACTGCAACGCCCGCGGGCGGGCCGTGTCGAGCGCCTGGTATGAGCTCGTGCCGTCGGCCTCGCACACCACCAAGCTGATCGTCAGGCCGGGCGACCGGGTCCGGGCCAGCGTCGCCGTCTCCGGCCGCCAGGTCCACCTCTCGCTCGACGACCTGACCCGCCACCGTTCGTTCACCAGGACGGTGCGTGCGTCGGTGCTGGACACCAGCTCGGCGGAGTGGATCCTCGAGGCGCCCTCGCTCTGCGCCGGCAGCGGCGTCTGCCAGCCGCTCCCGCTGGCCGACTTCGGCGCGACGACCATCGGCACGGCCCGCACCGAGTCGGCGAGCGGCCACACCGGGTCGATCGAGGATCGCCACTGGGACGCGAGCGAGATCAGCCTGTTGACCCCGGAGCCCCGGTTCGTCGCCGGCGGCGGCTCGGCCGGACCCGCGGCGGTGCCATCCTCGCTCTCGCGACAGGGCGACTCGTTCACGGTCACCTATCGGGGCGCTCCCGCGGGTACGCCGACCGCCTCGCCCGCGCGGGTCACCGACGGGCGGCTGGTTCACCCCCTGGCGCACTCCGGCTGACCCAAGGGCGGTCCGTCGCGTCGGCTTGCCAAGGTGGCCGGCCTCGCTTGCCAAGGTGGCCGGCCTCGCTTGCCAAGGCGGGCAAGCTCCGGGCGTAGGATTCATGACCCAGCCCGTCAGGAGGTCAGCACATGTCGAGAATCATCCGGATGGATCGCAGCGGTCACACGATCGTCGCCGAGTGGGTTGGCAACGATGTCGACAGCGTCGACCGGGCAGCCGCTGCGTTGAACGCCGAGCTCGACCGTGGCTACTACGCCGTGGCCTCCTATCCGGACGGAACCGCCGAGCAGGTCCGGGAGCTGCCCGCGGACGGTCCGCTGGTCGTTCTTCGCCGCCCGATCGCGGGGGGCTAGACGCCGGGCACCCTGACACCCGGCGGGCCCGAGACCGGGTTGCCCGAGACCGGGTTGCCCGAGCTGGCGACCGTCCACTGGCGCCCCCGGGTCGACGAGCGGCGGCTGCGCCGCTGCGCGCGCCTGTGGACCGTGACCACGGCCGCTCACACGATTCCCCTGATCGCCGCCGCCGGGCTGCTCACGGCGCTGGCCCCGGTCACCGCTCCGGTCGCCCTGATCCTGCTGGCCCACGCCTGGATCATCCCCGAGCTCTATGCGTCTCGGGGAGCCGGCGTGGTGCGCACGCGGCGCGCCGCCGGAGGTGCCGCCGAGCTGCGGGCGGTCGGCCTCCTGGGCGACCTCGTGGGTCACGAGGCGCGTGAGCTGCACGCTCGCACCGGGTTGGTGCTCGAGCCCGGGCGGCTGGGAGCCTGGCTGATCGGCGAGGCCGGCGCCCTGCTGGTGCGTCCCTCGGGCCGGCGAGTGGTCTGCTACTGCGTCAAGGTGCCCGATCCCGAGCTGCCTCGAGGCGATCGCATCGCACACCTCCTGCTCGCGCTCCGAGCCGACGAAGCGGGCTTTGCCACGGTGGCCAACGTGGCTTTCTGCGGCGCTCGCTGGCGGCTGCGCCGGCGGCTGCCGGCCGCGGCCCGGGCAGCGCTGGACCGCGCCTCGCTCGCCGCGCGGAGTGCGTGACATTCTCAACTTTGTCCCTAGGGCCAATGCGCCGCCGGGCGGGGGCCGCCATCCTGGACGGCATGATCCATACAGCCACACCCTCAAGGCTTCTCCTCGTCGCCGACTCTCCCCGCACGGGAGCAGAGCCGCGTTCTGGGGCGGTGCGCCGGTTCCGCTTGGCTCGCCTGCCGGTGCAGGGGCGCCCGGCCGGCGCTGCCGCTCCGCAGACCAAGCGCCCCTGACGTCCGCGGGACGCGCCGGATTACGGGCCGGCCAACTCCGTGCGGCCCCGGTATTCCCACAGCGCCTTGGCCTCGCCGAACGTCAGTCTCCGCCAGCGCGCGGAGGTCGGCTCCCAGACGTAGATCGCGACATCGACGATGCTGCGCGCTGCCTCGAGCGCTTGGACGGTGGTCCGGGCGTCCGCGTGCTCGACGAGCAGCTCCCGGGTCGCGACATCCATGACCTTGAACTCCAAGGGCGTGGGGGGCTCGGCAGGAGGCGGGGACGGCGGTTTGAGCGCCGGCAGGCGCAAACCGGACACCCCGGCGGATTGCGGTTTGGAGAGCACGCTCTCAAGCGGGACCATGGTTGCTCCCGTGCCCTTCGTTTGCGTGTCGAGTACCCAGACCTTCGCCAATGTCTCTCCTTTTCTGAAACGGCGGCGCGCTGCCCGGTAGCGGCGCAGAGCATGCCGATCCCACCTCATGCTGCTTACTGAAGGTTAGCGCTCAACGGGATTGTGGAGGTCGAGATGTCGGTTTCAGATCATGGTGACTTGAGGCGCGGCCTGTTCCTGGCGCCGTTCGACGAGCTAGTCGATCCCGTCGTGCTGGTCGATCTGGCGGTGCGCGCGGAGGCGAACGGCTGGGACGGTCTGTTCTTGTGGGATCACGTCGCCTACCGGGCGCCGGTGCGAGCGGTGGCCGACCCGTGGGTGGCGCTGAGCGCGATCGCGGCCCAGACGGAGCGCCTGCGCCTCGGCCCGATGGTCACGCCCCTCTCGCGGCGGCGCGTGCAGAAGGTGGCGCGTGAGACGGTGACGCTCGATCATCTCAGCCGCGGCCGCCTGACCTTGGGAGTCGGCCTGGGCAGCACCCGCAGCAACGAGCTCGGGCCGTTCGGGGAGGTCGAGGACGCGCGCGAACGGGCCCGCCTGCTCGATCAGGGACTCAGCCGGCTGGCAAGCATGTGGGATGGGGAGTTTCAGCCGCGGCCCGTGCAGCGGCCGAGGATCCCGGTCTGGGTGGCGGCGAGATGGCCACACCGGCGCCCGGTGCGGCGGGCCCTCGCCTGGGAGGGGCTCTTCCCGATCGAGCTGCCGGGTCCGGAGCAGCTCGGCGTGCTGGCCGAAGAGATCAGGCAGGAGCGACCCCGGGATCGGGGGCCGTTTGACCTGGTGGTAGAGGTCGCGCCCGGGGACGACCCGACTCCGTGGCAAGAGGCGGGCGCGACCTGGGTGCTCACCGGATTCGGACCCCAGCCGCGCGAGGTTCAGGTGCGGGAAGCGATCGACGCCGGCCCGTCATAGACCCGGGGGGTGGCGGACGACGAACCCGTCGAACTCGCCGCCGCCCCGGGCCCAGCGGGTGCCGCCCTCGGCGAGCGCCACCGTGTCAAAGCGCCAGCCCGCCACGGTCATCCAGACGTGGCCGGCATTGGCGTAGATCGTGATCCACTTGCCCGGCCCGGGAGCCCCCCAGTCCTCGAAGTCGCCCGAGACCATTGGCGAGCTGACCAGCCCGGCCGCCGCGAGGGCATAGCTCACCGACCCCGAGCAGTCATAGCCGTCGGCATGGAAGGAGGCGTGACCGCCACCGTAGATGTAGGGGAGCGTGGCGATCGCGTTGCCAGCCGCGATCACCTGGTCCACCGTCTGCGGCGCCCCCGGCGGCGGCTGAACCATGCCCCCGGTGTCGACCGCGATCCCGCCGACGTTGGCGTTCCCGGTGACCGCCCCCTGGGTGGCCTGCTGGGCCGCGCGCCGCTCGAGGGCTCGCTCCTGCGCCTGGGCCGTTGCTTGCAGTGAGCTCAGGTGGCTGGAAAGGGCGTGGTAGCGGGCGTCGGCGCTCGCGCGGCTCGAGAGCTCTGCGGCCCGCTGGTGCAGGAGGGCGGACTGCAACGCAGCCGCCTGGTTTCGCTGGCCGAGAATCTGGTTGGCCAGCGTCCGGTCGCGGCTCTCGAGCCGCTCCAGCGTGGTCGCCTCCCGCGAGACCTCGGCGCGCGCGGTACGCGTCAGGCCAACGACAGTCGCGTCCTGGCGGCCGATCCGTCGCAGAAAGCCCATCTGGTCCAGCAGGTCGCCGAAGCCGTGGGAGTTCAGGATCACCGTCACGAGATCGGGCTGGCCGCCCTCGTAGCCGGCGACCAGGTTGGCGGCCAGGGCGGTCGTGGCGAGGTGAAGCCGATTCTCGAGGTCGACCAGGTGATCGCGGGCGGCCAGCAGCGATCGCTGCACCGAGCGAAGCTCGTCGACGCGCTGGTCAAGCTGGCTCTGGATCGCGTTCAGGCGCCTCTGTGCGTTCTGCACCCCGTCGGTGGTCTGCGCGATCTGCGCCGAGTCGGCGGCCACCTGCTCCTGGAGCGAGCTCGCGGCCGAGCGGGTGGCGCTGATCTGGCTCTGCAGATCGCCCGCGCTGGGCGCGGTCAGGTGGCTGCCCAGAAGCGCGGCGGCCACGGTCGCCAGGGCGAGCAGGCGCAGGATCCAAGGGCGTTTACGGGTGACTGGCATCAGGGCAGGACGGGTCGCCCGGCGCTCGCGCAGGCGGGCGCCGTGACTCGAAACCCGGGACGCCGGAGGCGACCCGTGACCGCGATTGCCGGGGGCTCGGCGGTGCGGCGTCGAGCACCCTAACATGGCCCGTCGCGTCGCTGCCCGAACGTCCTGGTCTTGCAATAAATCCTGCAAAGCCCGGGTTTGAGACGAGTCGTGGACCGGCCGTGGCGTCCGCCTCCACGAGTCCGGGCCGGCCTTGCCATACTCTCCGCCATGTTCCGCGCGCGGCACATCGCGACCTGTCTGCTGGTGCTCGGAGTGATCGCGCTGGCGGTGCCCGCGGTGACTCTGGCCCAGGGCGGCGGCGGATCGGCCGGCGACCAGCAGTACACCGATCCGTTCAGCCACTCGCAAACCCAGACGGCGAGCCCCACGCCGGCGACCACGAGCCCCGCTCCCGCGCCGACCACCCCGTCGTCGGCGGGCGGCAGCGGGTCGGGGTCAAGTGGATCGGGTTCGAGCGGGTCGGGGTCAAGTGGATCGGGCTCGAGCGGCTCGGGCTCGAGCGGCTCGGGCTCGAGCGGCTCGGACTCCACGACGCCCACGGCCACGACCGCGTCGCCGAGCGCCACCACGGGGTCCGGAACGTCCGGCGGCTCGGCGGGGACGCTTCCCTACACCGGCTTTGACAGCTGGGCGGCCGGGGCGCTGGGCCTCGTCCTGGTGGGCGGCGGGCTGGGGCTGAGACGCGTAGCCCGCCGCGCCTGAGCGCTCGCGCTCAGCCTGAGGATCGCTCTGGTGCTGCGGCCCGCTGACGGCCTCGCGCCTACACTGGCCGTCGATGTTGCGCTCCCGGCCACCGCTGCTCGTCCTGATCGCGATCCTCGCGGCTGCGCTGATCGGATCCTCCCCGGCGGCCGCGGCGAAGCGGCCGACCCCCCAGCCGTCCCTCCCGCGCGGCTTTGTCGGCATGAATGTCGACGGGCCGCTCGTCGGGGGGAAGACGAACCTGGCGCCCGCTTTCGACCGAATGGTGGCCAGCGGCGTGGAGAGCCTTCGCCTTACGTTCAGCTGGGCGCAGGCGCAACCGGCGCAAGACGGGCCGATCGACTTCACCCAGACCGATGCGCTCGTCGGGCTGGCCGCGCAGCGCGGTCTGACGGTGCTCCCGGTCGTGCTCTACGCCCCGTCCTGGGATGCGAGCCCACATCCCGCCGGCACGCTGGCCAACCCGGCGACTGACGCTCCCTACGCCGCCTACCTTTCCGCCCTGGTCGGGCGCTACGGCCCGCGCGGCAGCTACTGGAGCCAGCATCCGCGCATCCCTCGCCTGCCCATTCGGATGTGGCAGATCTGGAACGAGCCCAATTTCACCTATGACTGGCCGACTCGCCCATTCGCCCCGAGCTACGTGGCCCTCCTGCACGCCGCGCACGCCGCGATCAAGCAGGCGGATCCCGGCGCCAAGGTGGTGCTGGCCGGCTTCCCCAATGATGCGTGGACATCCCTGCGCCAGATCTATGTCGTCAAAGGCGCCCGCCAGGACTTCGATGTGGTCGCGGTCCACCCGTATACACGGCAGCCCGGCAACGTGATCAAGTTCCTCGGGCTGGTCCGAGGCGTCATGAAGAGCCACGGAGACGCCCGCAAGTCTCTGCTGGTCACCGAGACGGGCTGGAACTCCTCAGCCGGGCGCAAGCCGGCCGACGGCTTCTGCTGTCAGACCACCGAGCAGGGACAGGCCCGCGACATCAAGGCTCTGCTGCCGTTGCTGGCCGCCAACCGCCGGGCGCTTGGTCTGCTCGGGTTCTACGTCTACACCTGGGCGAGCCAGGAGTACACGGGCGCGCCGTCGTTCGACTTCGCGGGGCTATTCGATTTCACAAACGGTCGACTGGTCGCCAAGCCGGTCTACAACGCGTTCAGCCGCGGCGTCCTGGCCCTCGAGAACTGCCGGACCATGAGCAGGACCGCGGGGCGCTGCCAGCGCCGCGGCTGACCGCGAGGGGCGACCGGCGGACGGGGTCGCTATGCGGTGGCCGGCGAGCGCTCGAGCGCCTCGAGCACGCCCGCCCGGTCCTTGTGGGCCCGCTCGTACTCGCGGATCTGGCCTGCCCGAGCCTCGTCGTCGAGCTGCGCCACCACGGCTTGGATCTCCTCGACGGTGAGCTCGTCGTAGCCGGGCCAGGGCTCGTCGCGCCGCAGGGCCGCGATCTTGCCCAGCACGGTGGTGCGATTCTTGTTCTTGCGCTCGTAGGCATCGACCTTGGCCAGCTCGATCTGTGAGAGCTTGGGCAGCTGCTCATCTATCTCGGCCGCGGTGAGCCGGTCGTAGTTGCGGATCGCCAGATCCTCCTCGGCGGCCAGCGCCCCCTTGACCTCGCCCTCGGCTCGGGCGACGCCGGGGACCTTGCGGGCCTGACGAGCGGTTCGGCGCGCCGTGCGCTGAGTCCTCGCGGCCGTCTTCTTGGCCCCCGAACGCGTGGCGCCGGCGGCCGACGCGGCCACGGCCGCGCCGGTCTCGGCGGCCTTCTCGGCGTTCCCGGCGGCGGAGCGGGCCGCGTCCGCGGCTCCCGTTTCTGAAACCTGATAGGTGGGGTGGCCATCGCGGGCGGCGATAACGTTCCGGGTGAGCGTGGGGATCTCGAGGCGCAGCGAGTCGCTCATGCGCTCCTCGTCCCTGAGGACCGAGGCCGCCAGCCGCTGGGTCTGCCCGTCTTCGGCCTCCTGCGCGGCCTGCTCGAGCATCGTGTACACGGCGATCTCGAGCGCTTCCGAGACGAGCTCGTCGCGGGCGTTGTCCAGCAGCTTCTCCTCGCCGCGCGGCCTGCGCAGCACGTCGATGGGAGCCTTCGCGGTTGCGATCACCTGGCCGGCCAGGACCTGGGCGAGGCCCGCTCCGACGGTCAGGATGCTGCGGCGCTCGCCGAGCTCCCGCAGGCGCTGGTCGACCCGGCGGGCGTGCTCTCGGGTCTCGGTCAGGTGCCGCTCCAGCGCGTTGCGGTAGCGGCCATGCGGGGTCAGCGCGATGTGGGCGGCCAGCGTCTGGGCCAGCGCGCCCTCCACGGCGCGCGCCTGCTGCAGGTATTCGATCACTGTTCTCTCGGCAACCGTTGGCATATCTGTCTCCTGGGAGGTTCGTCGTCTGGGGCGGCGTCGTCTGTCGCGCCCGTGTATTACCTACCCCCTCGGCGAGCCCGCCAACGGCTTCTCGCCGATCCGTGACTCATCGCACGCAGAGCTGGATCTCGGGCGCGGGAGCGGCCGCGAGGCGCACCCCGGCTGCGAACGCGGCGCTGGAGGGCGTGCTCGCGCCGTCCGGACCGTGGATGCCATACCAATCGTCACGGTCTGCCGGATTGCGCTGCGGCGTCACCCAGGCATAGAGCACGGCCGCCGCCAACCCGCAGTCAAGGTGGCCGAGATCCGCGAGCGTCTGCTCGATGTAGGCGGGGCGCCGGGAGGCGGTGACGTAGGCCGGGGCGCTCGGGGACACCGTCGTCCACCCGAACTCGGTCGCGTACAGCGGTGTCCCCGCCATGCCCAGCGCGCTCAGGGTCGCGCGGGCACTCCGGATCCGGGACAGCACCGCCGCGGGGGGTCCGTAGGGATGGATGGCGACCCCGTCGACGTGGCCCCGGAGCCCGGGCCGGGCCTGCACCATGGCCGGCAGAAAGGAGGTGGGCCTGGTGAGGCCGCCCACGATCACCCGCGCGCTCGGGTCGACGGCGTCGATCGCCGCGCGAGCGGCGAGATACAGCCCGGCGTAAGCCGCCGCATCCGGGGCGGGAACCCAGAACTCGCGGTTGTCGGGCTCGTTCCAGATCTCGATCGTCTGCACCGGGTCGGCGGGCAGGTCGGAATGCGCGCGCCAGAAGCTCCCGCCCGTTCCGTAGCGCTGGGCGAACGCCTGCGCGTAGGCGGCGTAGGCGGCGTCCGAGCGCGGCGGGGAATGGTCCGCGCCGGGGATCGACTGCGCCCAGGGCGCCGAGTAATCCAGGATCGGCAGCCAGCTGAGATCGTGCGCGGCCAGCGAGGCCGCGATCCTGTCGTCAAATGCCCAGCGGTAGTGGTGGATCCCGCCGGCCGGAGCCTCGGGCTCGGTTGCCTCCCACAGGGCGTCGCCGCGGGCCAGCGTAGCGCCGGTGGCCCGGAGCGCCGTCAGCTGGCCGTCGATCTGGGTGGGGCTGTCGGGGCCGTCGTTGAACAGGTGGTTGATGCTGGCGCCGAACTGCACGCCGAGGGGTGGAGGCAGGGCGGGACGCTCGGGGGCCGTGGGGCTGGGCGGGGGCGTCGTCTGCGAGAGCGGCCCGGGCTTGCCCGGCTGCCCCGCGGCGAGCAGGGCTACGCCCACCGCCGCGGCCGCGACCGCGACCAGACCCGAGCCGATCAGCCACCATCGGCCGCGCCGCGGGGAGGACGGCCGGTTCACGGCCTGGCGTGACTCAGCGTGCCCGGGCGCCGGATCGACCGGATCGCGTCCAGCTGCCGGCGCTCGCGCGCTGCCGGGCGTCCGAGGGTCCGCTTGAGCGCCCACCGGGAAGCAAACGTGACCTGCTGTGCGAGATCGTCGAGCGCGGCTCGGCGCGCCCCCAGTCGCCGGCGGACGACGTCGTGGCGAGCGCGAGCCAGCACGGCGAACGGCTCTCCGCCGAACGCCGCCTGACTGGAGTGGGCCCGGTGGTGCACCACCCTCACCGAGGGTACGAGCCACGTCTGGATGCCCTCCTGGTCAGCCCGCAGTCCCAGGTCGAGATCCTCGCCGTACATGAAGATCGACTCGTCGAAGGGCCCCAACCGGAGCAGCAGCTCGGATGAAGCCACGAGGGCGCAGCCGACCGCCCAGCCGACCCGCCGGGGGGCGTCAGCGCGCCAGGGAGCAAGCATCACCCCCGCCCGCCCGGGGACCGCCGCCGGAGGCACGAACGATCGGGTCAGGTCCGCCATCGTGACCGGCAACGGGTGGACCGTGTCCTGGCGCGAGCCATCGCGATCGAGCACCCGGGGCACGAGCAGGCGATCGGCTCCCCCGGGCGCCACGGCCGCCGCCGCGAGCTCCAGCAGCGAGCCGTCGATCAGCTCCACGTCGGGGTTCAGCAGCGCCGTCGCCGGCGTGGCGACCAGCCCAAGGCCCCGATTGCAGGCGCGCCCGAAGCCGAGATTCGCTTCGAGCGCCACCACCCGCACCCCCGGCCGGCGTTCGGCCTCGGCGACGGTGCCGTCGCGTGAGGCGCAGTCGACCACGACCACGGACGTCCCCGGCAGGTGGCCGGCCACCGAGTCCAGCAGCGCCGACAGGTCATCCTCGGAGTTGTGCGTCACGGTCACCACCGTGAGCCGATCGGGCTCGAGACGAGTCTCTGGCGGAGAACCCGCCCGGTCCGGGATCACGTCTTCCAGGGCGGCCGCAAACCCCGCGCGCACGCGATCGCGGCTGAACCGCCGGCGAGCCCTGTGGCGCCCGGCGAGCCCCGCGGCCCGAGCGCGCTCCGGTGCGCTCGCGAGCTCCACCAGAGCGGCCGCGCCTGCCTCGGCGTCGCCGGGCGGATACAGCCAGGCGCACGAACCGTCGAGGATCTCCCGGGGTCCGGCGGCGTCGGGAGCGATCACGGGCCGCGCCGAGGCCATCGCCTCCAGGATCACCAATCCGAAGGGCTCCCGCGGCGCGCAGTGCAGCAGGCAGGTGGCGCGCTCGAGCTCGCTCACGGGATCCGGGCTGGCGCCGGCGAGCTGGACCGCGCCGACCAGGTCGGGACGGCCTAAGCGTTCGCGCAGGCCGGCGAGAACCTCCTCGGCGCCGGTCACGGGCTCGCCGACCAGGCGCAGGCGGAGCTCGGGATGGCGGCGACGGGCGCGAGCGAAGATCTCGAGCGCGAGCTCGGGGCGCTTCCAGGCCACGAGCGAGCCCAGCACCAGGACCTCAGGCGGCTCGGCGGGCCCACCGGTCCCGGCAAACCGCTCCAGATCGACTCCGGGATGGACGATTCGCAGCCGCCCCCCCAGCGCTCCTCCGGGGTCCAGGTCCTCGGCCACCGCTCGGGATGGAACGACGACCGCCGCGGCACGAGCGGCCGCGGCGCGAACCGCGGCGCCGATCAACGGCCCGGGCAGGAAATCGTGATGGCAGACGGCGAAGCGGGTGAGGGCCGCTCCCGAAGCGTCCGCCCGGGCACGACGCGCGCCTCCCAGGCCGCCCAGCAGCCCGGCAATCGCGGAGCGCATTCCCCAGGCCACGATCAGATCGGGATCCAGGTCAAGCCCCAACCGGCGCAGCTCGCGGGCGTGGGCGACCAGGGCTGCGATCGCCCGGACGCGCGCCCGGCCGCCGGCTCGCAGGTCGAGGCTCCGCTCCGGGAGCTCGAGCACGCCCAGTCCGGCGCCGCGCGCCCGCCCTGCCAGCTCGCCGGCGGGGCAGGCCACGACGTGGTCGCCCGGGACCCCGGCTGCGCAGTCCAGCAACACGCGCTCGGCACCGCCGAGGATGCCGGTATAGCTGACCAGCAGGAGAGCGGGCATCGCCCGGGCAGGCTATCCGGCAGGCGCGGTCCGCTCGCCGGTCCGCTGCCGGGTCAGGCGCCTCGTACCGCGAGTCACGCATAAACTGGCGGCGTGGGAGATCTGTCCAAAGGGGACGCCGGCGGCTCCCGGATCGCGCTCGTGCACGACTTCCTGCTCGATCTTCGCGGAGCCGAGCGCGTGTTCGCCGAGGTCTGCGAGATCTGGCCCGAGGCCGATGTCTACACGGCCGTCTACGACGAGGAGGGGACGGAGGGCAGGTTTTCGGACCGGAACGTCTACACCTCCTTCTTGCAGCGACTGCGGCCATCGGCGCGCACCTTCCGCGCGTTGCTGCCGCTGTACCCGTCCGCGATCGAGTCCTTCGACCTCTCGGCCTATGACCTGGTGATCTCCAGCTCGTCGGCATGGGCGCACGCCGTGCTGTGCGACGAGTCCACGGTCCATGTGAGCTACTGCCACAACCCGTTTCGGTATGCCTGGAACGATCGCGTCAGCACGCTGGCGCGCCGGCGCAACCCGCTGACCAGAGCGTTCCTGCGCTCGGCCTTCCGCCGCTGGCGCGAATGGGACTGGATCGCCGCCCAGCGGACCGACCGGTATGTCGCCAATTCACGCGTGACCCAGGCCCGGATCCGCGCCTACTTCGGGCGCGACTCCAACATCGTGTACCCGCCCGTGGAAACCAGGCGGTTCGCTCCCGGCCCGGTCGGCGACTACTACGTCACGGTCTCCGAGCTGATGCCCCACAAGCAGATCGATGTCGCGATCGCCGCCTTCAACGCGCTGCGGCTGCCGTTGGTGGTCGTCGGCGACGGTCCCCATGCTCGGCGCCTGCGCAGCCAGGCGGGGCCCACGATCAGCTTCACGGGCCGGATCTCCGACGCCGAGGTGGCCCAGGTGTTCGGAGGCGCGCGGGCGCTGATCGTGACCGGGATCGAGGAATTCGGGATCGCCGCCGTCGAGTGCCAGGCCGCCGGGCGTCCCGTGATCGCCCGGCGAGGCGGGGGGGCGCTGGAGACGATCCTCGACGGGGCGACGGGCTGCTTCTGGACGGGCGGGCCCGCCGAGCTGGCCGCCGCCGTGAGGGCGTTCGACCCGGAGGCGGTCGACCCGGAGGCCTGCGTGCGCCAGGCCAAGCGGTTCGATTCCGAGAGCTTTCGCCGCCATCTGCTGCACGAGGTGCAAGCCGCCTGCGCCACCGACCGCAGCCCGCCCGGGGGCGAGCGTCAGCCGCTGGCCACGACGCGCTTGGTCAGGCGTGCCGTCGTGGCCCGGGATTCGCATCGCTGACGTGCGTCGAGCAGCGCTCAGCGCCGCGCGCCTGCTCGTGCTGGCGGGGCCCACCGCGCTGGCGTTCTTCAGCGGCGGCTACTTCGATGGCCCGCGGGCCTGGGCGGGACTGCTCGCGTGGCTGGCGGTGGTCGTGGCGGCCCTGGCGGGGGCGCCGCTGCTGCCTCGTGACCGCGCCGGCCGGCTGGCGATCGCGGCCCTGGCAGGGTTGGCCGCCTGGACGCTGCTGTCGATGCTCTGGTCCCCGGTGGTCGGCGACGCCTACGACGCCGGCCAGATCACGATGCTCTACCTCGGCACCCTGATTGCGGCCACGGCGCTGCTGCGGGGCGAGGGAGCGCAGCGCCTGGTGGAGCCGGTGCTGAGCGCCGGGGCGCTGATCGTGATCGGCTACGGGCTCTCCGAGCGCGTGGCGCCCGGGTTGCTGCACTTCGCGCGGTCGGTGAGCGCCGAGGGGCGCCTGGAGCAGCCGCTCACCTACTGGAACGCGATGGGCGAGCTCGCGGCGCTCGGGCTCGTGCTCAGCGCTCGGATCGCCGGAGACACCGGCCGCGCGGCGTGGTTGCGATCGTCAGCGGCCGCGGCCGGCGTTCCGCTCGGCATCGGGCTCTACATCAGCTTCTCTCGGGGCGCCCTGTTCGCTTGCGCTGCGGGTCTGATCGCTCTCACCGTGGTCGCTCGGCGGCGCGAGCAGCTGTGGGCGACGCTGCGGACGCTGGCCGGGGCCGCCCTGGGCTCGTTGGGGGTGGCCTTTCTGAAGGGTTTCACGTCATTTCAGGGCAGTCTCGGGAGTCGTGAGCGCCAGGGTCTCGAGGCCCTGGCGGTGCTCGTCGTCGTAGCCGGCGCCGCCGCCCTGGCCCAGCACGTCTCCAACCGGCGCGAGCGGGGGGAGGAGTTGCCTCTGCCGACCCGAGCGGGAGTCCTCGCCACCGGCTTGATCGCGGCCGGTCTCGCGCTGGCGATCGTGGTCGGGGCGCACGAGAGCAGCGGGTCGCAGCCGTTGTCGGCTGGAGCGACCCGGCTGACCACGCTCCAGAGCAACCGGTACGCCTACTGGTCGGTGGCCTTCAGGGCGTTCGCCTCAGAGCCCGTGCACGGCGTGGGAGCCGGCGGCTGGGCTGTCGACTGGCTGCGCTGGCGCCACGTCCACGAGGCGGCCGAGGACGCTCATTCCCTGCCGTTGCAGACTCTGGCCGAACTCGGGGTGGTCGGGGTCCTGCTCCTGGCCTTGTTCGGAGCCGGGGTGGTGTGGGCGGGCCGGCGCGCCTTGAGCACGCGCGGCGTGGCCGCCGGCCCGATCGCCGGTGTGGTTACCTACTTCGTGCATGCTCCGCTGGACTGGGACTGGCAGATGCCCGCGGTAACGCTCGTCGCGATGATCCTGATCGGGGCCTTGCTCAGCATCGGAGCCGACGGCGCCCCGGCGGCGGGATCGGAGCAATGGGAGCCGGTCGGCGTCGGCGAGGCGGGATTGATGACCGGAGATCCGGTGCCTGACCGTTAGCGCCTAAGTGAACCACTAAGCGCGAAGACGGCCGCCGCTGCGCTGATCGTGGTCAGAGCTCCTCGGCGATCCGCGGGGCCTCCCGGCGGAAGACCCAGACGGCGAACACGCCGATGACGAGCATGATCGCGACCGCGATGAACAGGTGGAGGCCGCCGCCCCCGGCGGCCGTCCCCGGGTATGGGGCGTTGGGATCGATGATCCATACCCTCGCCAGCTCCAGGATCGGAGTGAACGGGTTGAGCGTGATCAGCTCGCCGAGGGTGTGGGACCGCGCGACGGCGATCTCAAGCGGGTAGAGGATCGGCGTCGCGTAGAAGAGCGCGGTCGTGAACACCGACCAGATGATCGAGATGTCTCGGAAGCGGGGATACAGCGATGAGACGATCATCGAGACCGCGAGCGCGAACGCGAACATCATGGCCACGATCACCGGCAGCAGCAGCCAGGTCCAGAGTGGACCGACGCCGAAGGCCAGGATGAAGATGAAGACGACGATCAGGTTCAAGAGCAGGTTGAACAGCGCGGTGAGGACCACCGCCATCGGGATCGCCAGGCGCGGGAACTGCGTCTTGCGCACGATTCCCTCCTGACTGATGATCGAGGGCACCGCCAGCGTCGTGGCCTCGGTGAAGAACCCGAACAGGACGATGTTGAAGAGCAGAAAGACCGGATAGTGGGGCACCTGCGATCCCAGCTTGAGCACGTGCGTGAAGACCTCCACGAGCACGGCGAAGAGAAGCAGCGGCCGTCCGACGGACCAGAGGTAGCCAAGCGCGGTGCCGAAGTAGGTACGTCTGAACTCGGTGCTCGCCAGCAGCATCGTCAGCTCCCAGAAGCGCCCGAGGCCGCCGCCCATGGCCGACGGACCGGGAACGTCTCGCAGCTGTGGAGTAGCCCGGTCCGCGCTCATGGCGCCTGGGCCCCGATCAGGTCGGCGCGCACCCGGGTCCTGACCATCACCATCCCCGGAATGGGATCCCGGCCCTTGATCAGGAACTCGATCACCCGGAGGTCGCGGAGCGCGTCGTCTCCCTTGTCACGGCTCCGCCCGACCGTGCAGAGCAGGGAGTAACGGCCGGGCACCAGCGCGCGGTCCAGCTCCGCCGACAGGCGCAGACGCTCGCCGCGAGCCACTGGCGTCGGTCTTCCGTCCTCGCGCTCCAGGGTGTCGCCGAAGCCCAGCACCCGGGTGCCGTCGACGTTGAGCAGCTCCATCGCCACCCCCGGCGCCGGCAGATCGGCGCGCGCCTCGATGACGAGATTGATGCGAAATCCCTGCCCCTGCTCCACGTCCTGGACCCGGTGGCCCTGGAGGTCCTCGAGCCAGGCGTCGACGACCGCCGCGTCCGGACCCGAGCTGTCGGCATCTGCCCGGGGGTGGCCGGCGAAGTTGAGCCGGTAGTAGCGCAGGGCGGCTTCTTCGGGGTCGCCGAGGAAGCGTTGCTCGCCGTCGTGGATGAGCATCGCGCGGTCGCAGAAGGCTTGTACGGTGGCCATGTCGTGGGTGACGAGCACCAGGGTCTTGCCCGCCTTGCGCTTTTCCCGGAACACGTCGGTGCATTTCTGGGCAAACGCGGCGTCTCCCACGGCCAGGACCTCGTCGACGAGCATCACGTCGGCGTCGGCCTGGACCATGACCGCGAACGCCAGGCGGACCATCATTCCCGAGGAGTAGTTCTTGAGCTTGAGCTCGACGAACTCTGAAAGCTCGGCGAACTCCAGCACGGCGTCCAGGCGCCGGCGGGCCTCGCGGCGGCCCAGGCCCATCATGACGCCGTTGAGCTCGACGTTCTCCCGGGCGGTCAGCTCGGAGTTGAAGCCCACCCCGAGCTCGATGAACGGCGCCAGGCGTCCCGCGATCCGGATCCGGCCCGCATCGGCTCGGTAGATGCTGGCCAGCACCTTGAGCAGCGTGCTCTTGCCCGACCCGTTACGGCCCACGATCCCGAAGAACTCGCCCTGGTGCACGGCGAAGTCGATTCCTCGCAACGCCCGCAGCTGCCGATACTCGATCCGGCGAAACGGATGCACCACCCGCTCCTGGAGCGTGTCCAGACGCCGGTCGGGAACCCGGAAGGTCTTGTGGACGCCCGCCACCTGGATCACCTCGGGTCCCTGGAGCACCTGTTCGCGGGCCGAGGCCCGCTCGGCGACCAATCCGTCGTCCTCGAGCCCGAACGCCGCCCGTTGCAGCGAGTGTTGAAGGTCCAGCATGGCGCCGGATGCTATGCCAGTGGCGCCGACCGGGGCGCCGACCGGATCACAGCCGGGACCGCCACCGTCGCAAGCGCCGCTGGGAGAAGCTCTGCGGGGGCGGGAGGCTGGCGTCTGCGAGTGGGCAGCGCGCCAGGCGCGGACGCCGCGCCAGCGCGCCCGCCAACCCCTTCCACGCCAGGCCCCACACGAGCCCCCATTCGCTTCCAAGCGTCTCGGTGTGACCGAGCAGCAGGCGCGCCGTGCGCAGCGCCAGCCAGGCGCCGGCGGCCGGCGAGCGGTCGCAGGCCACGAACCGCCGCAGCGTCCGGCGCTTGCCGCGATCCATCGTGGCGCCGCACCGGGCAAGTGCGGCCTCGGCCTGCGCGTGGCGACCCAGATAGCCGTAGAAGTAGGCGGCGCGACAGGTGTCAGGGAAGCTCCGCAGCCGGGCGAGCCCTGCCCGGAGCTCGCCTGCGCGTGGACCAGGTGGGCGGCCGCCGTGCGTGACGTCGCCGAACACGGCGCGCGGATGCTGGACGTAGTCGTACAGGGGGCGGTCCACGTAGGCGACCCGTCCCGCCGCCAACGCCATGACCGACAGCCAGGCGTCGTGGAACTGAAACCCGGGCGTGTCGGGGAACGGCAGCGCCAGCTCCAGCAGCTCACGCCGAAACAGGGTCGCGGCTCCGGTGATGGTGTTGGCGACGAGCATCGAGGCCAGGTTCTCGTAGTTGTTGGATCGCCCCCGCCACAACGTGTCGCGCAGTATCCGGCCGTCGGCTTGCACCAATCGCTGGTCTGAGTAGACGAGGATCGCGCCGCCCAGCCGGGCTCGCAGCACGGCCAGCTTGTCGGGATGCCAGCGATCGTCCTGGTCGCAAAGGGCGATCAGATCGGCCGAGGCGGGCACGCCCTGGAGGGCTCTCTCGAAGTTGCGATAGAAGCCCTGACGGCGCTCCGAGCGCGAGATCGCAAACCGGGGATCGCCGCCGATCAGCTCCACCACCCGCTCGTAGTGCCCGGGCGCCGAAGCGTCGTCGCTGATCAGGCAGATCCAGTTCTGATCGGACTGCGCGCGCAGCGACTGCACCTGCGCCTCCAGCAGCTCCATATCCGGCGCAAACGTTGCCATGCAGACTGCGATCGTCTCGCCTTCTGGGCGCGCGGGCCGGGCCGGCACCGCCTCGGGCGAGGCGCGGTTCACCACGCCGATGCTGCCCAGCGCGATCCTGGATCGGCTCCCGTCGCCCAGGCTGGCCAGGATCTCCAGGACCACGGCGCCCCCCGCGTGCGGTGAGGCCGCAATCGGCACGATCGCCCAGAAGCCGCTGCGCAGGGCATGGGGCGGCCATGCCCGCTCTGCCACCAGATCAGGGCGAGGCCGGGCGAACGCCGACGCTCGGTGCGCCACGCCGTCCACGAGGATCTGCAGTCCCGTGATCGGCTGATCGGTGTCAAAGCAGGCGCCCGCGCAATAAACGGCGGTGGCGGTTCCCGCGCAGAGCGCGGGCGGCAGCGCCCGGTCGAGCTCCAGGATCAGGCTCAAGCCGCGGTCGGAGCCTCGACCTCGGCCTGGATCTCGCCGGTCATCGCGATGCTGCCCGGACCGGGCTTGACGCCGAACACGTAGAAATCGAGCAGGCGCAGGATGTGAATCGCCATCGCATCCTGCCGGTGCCTGCGCGACATCCAGCACTCCAGCGCGTAACGCCCCGGGACCAGCGGGTTGTCGATCTCGGCCACGATCCTCACGCGTTCACCCCTGGCCAGGCGCCGGGGCTCGCCGGGCAGGTCGCCAAGCGACTTGCTGAACGCGAACACCCAGTCGCCGTCCACGTTGAGGCAATGGAAGTTGAACACGGGCTCATCGAGATCCTGCCTGGCCTCGGCGACGACGTTCAGGCAGAACACGCGGTCCTGCTCGACGTTGTCCACGCGCTCACCGGATTCGTCCTCGAGCCAGACGTCGAGCAGCGTCACGTTGACGTCCGGCACCGAGACCGCGACCTGATCGTCCTCCTGATCGTGGTGGCCGGCGAAGTTGAGCCGGTAGTAGCGCAGGGCGGCTTCTTCGGGGTCGCCGAGGAAGCGTTGCTCGCCGTCGTGGATGAGCATCGCGCGGTCGCAGAAGGCTTGTACGGTGGCCATGTCGTGGGTGACGAGCACCAGGGTCTTGCCCGCCTTGCGCTTTTCCCGGAACACGTCGGTGCATTTCTGGGCAAACGCGGCGTCTCCCACGGCCAGGACCTCGTCGACGAGCATCACGTCGGCGTCGGCCTGGACCATGACCGCGAACGCCAGGCGGACCATCATTCCCGAGGAGTAGTTCTTGAGCTTGAGCTCGACGAACTCTGAAAGCTCGGCGAACTCCAGCACGGCGTCCAGGCGCCGGCGGGCCTCGCGGCGGCCCAGGCCCATCATGACGCCGTTGAGCTCGACGTTCTCCCGGGCGGTCAGCTCGGAGTTGATGCCCACCCCGAGCTCGATGAACGGCGCCAGGCGTCCCGCGATCCGGATCCGGCCCGCATCGGCTCGGTAGATGCTGGCCAGCACCTTGAGCAGCGTGCTCTTGCCCGACCCGTTACGGCCCACGATCCCGAAGAACTCGCCCTGGTGCACGGCGAAGTCGATTCCTCGCAACGCCCGCAGCTGCCGATACTCGATCCGGCGAAACGGATGCACCACCCGCTCCTTGAGCGTGTCCACCTTCTGGTCGGGAATCCGGAAGGTCTTGTGGACCCCCCGGGCCTCGATCACCGGCGGCCGCCTGAGCAGGCGGGCACGCCGGGCTTCGCTACCTGCCATCGGCGTGGAGCGCGTCGTCTGGCGACCGGCTGGCGGCGGCAGCGATTAGAGTTCTCCGCTGCTGGGGCGGCATCCGCGCCAACCTTACCCAGGCCCCGCTCTCGCCGCATCGATTCCATGTCCACCTACCTGGAGCCCGGCTGGATCGAGCGGTTCGCGGCGCTCTGGGAGGAGCTGGGCCCGCAGACGCGAGCCGCGATCCTCGGCCTGCTCCCGGCGGACTTCAGCTTTGAGGGCAAGCGCGTGATGGACTTCGGCTGCGGGGCGGGACGCACCCTGCGCCACTTCATGGCCGAAGCGGAGACGGCCGAGGTGTGGGGAGTGGACATCGATGCGGCCAGCATCGAGCTGCTCGGCCAGACGGTCAGCCCGCCCCTGCACGTGATGCGCTCGGACCACATGCCGCCGCTGGACCTGGCCGGCGGATCCTTCGACCTGATCTGGTCGATCTCGGTCTTCACCCACCTGACCGACAACTCGCTGCCGTGGCTGTGTGAGCTGCATCGGCTGCTCGCGCCCCAGGGGCTGCTGATCGCGACCTACATGGGGCGCTGGACCTCCGAGCTGCTGGCCGGCGAGCCCTGGGACGAGGATCGGGTGGGCATGAACGTGCTGCGTCACAACCATCCGGCGAGCGACGGCGCGCCCTTGGTGATGATCTCCGACTGGTGGCTGCACGAGCATTGGGGGCGCGCCTTCGAGGTGCTCGAGATCGAGCCCAACGTTCACAACCAGAGTTGGGTGCTCCTGCGAAAGCGCGATCTCGAGGTGTCGGTCGCCGTCCTCGAGCAGCCCTCGCAGGACCCGCGCGAGTACCGGGCGCTGCGCCACAACCTGTTCCAGGCCCAGCGGGAGGCGGAGGCGATCGCCCGCCGAGCGCGGGAGAACCGGGAAGCCGCGCTCACCGCCGCCGAGGACAGGCACGTCGCCCAGATCGCGCAGCTGCGCGCCGAATACGAGCAGTCGCTGAGCTGGCGAATGACGCGTCCACTGCGCGAGGGCCGGCGCCGGGTCCGCGCTCAGCGCGGCCGCCGGCGCTCCAGGTAGCGGCTGGCTCGGCGCAACGGCGCGGTCAGCCTCCAGCCGAGGCTGCCGGTCATGATCGACATCTCCCGCCGGTGGCCGGCGGCGCGGGCGTCGATCTTCATCTGGGTGGAGTGGGCAACTGCCCGCGTGACGGCGGCTTCGGCCTCGGCCCGGCGAGCCCGGTGGCGCCAGCTGCCCTCGCCGCCGCCGACCCCGGGAACCCGGCCATCCCATTTCTCGGCGACCGCGACGTGGGCCTGCGCCCAATGCTCCAGGTCCGAGGCGAGCTCGAGCGAGTGGTTGTGGATGACCTTGAAGTCGGCGGTGACCACCTTGTGACCGGCCGCGCGGACCTGGAGGCAGAAATCGAAGTCGTAGCCGTGCAGGGCCTGGCCGAGGAGCTCGTCGAAGCGAACGTTTCGCACCGTCCAAGGGGACAGGCCGAGCACGAATCCATCGACGGTATCGACCTCGCCCAGGCGCGCGTAGGGGGGCTTGGCCTGGTCGTTCCAGGTCAGCGACGGGACGTCTCCACCACCCAGCTCCCCGTAGCGATGGACGAACGAGGCCCAGGTCACCGAGCCCTCCCACCAGGCGATCGAGCGGACGCCGAGCGAGCCGACGCACCCGACGACACCGACCTGGGGATCGCTCAGCGCGGCGCGCAGCTTGGTGCAGAAGGCCGGATCGGCGATCTCGGCGTCCTGGTGGAGCAGCACCAGCGCCTCGAGCCCCTCGAGCTGCGCCGCCTCATCGAGGATCGCGTTGTAGCTGGCGAAGATCGAGCCCCGGGCCGGGCGCGCCATCACCTGGGAGTCGGGCTCCGAGGCGACCGCGATACCGGGCGCCGCGCACGCGCGATAGACGTCGGGCGCGGTGATGGCCGAGGCGAAGACGATCACGGGCGGCGGCTGGGGTCCAGGTCGTGCAAGCGGGCGAGTGTAACGGCGTCGTCGTGAGCCGCCCGGGTATCATCGCCCGCCGCGTGATCGCGTTCGGCTGCTCGATACTCGACCCGGAGGTCTATGGGCGCTGCGCGCAACCGGGAATCGCCCGGGCCGCAGAGCCGAGGGCGACGGTGATCGCCAACGCCGCCTCGGGGTCGGTGGCGCGCGGCTTCAACTTGTTGCTCCAGGAAGCCGCCAAGCTTCCCGACATCGAGGCGCTCGTGATCGTGCACGAGGACGCAGAGCTCCTCGACGACGATTTCTGCACCCGGCTACGGCGGGTCTTGGCCGATCCCGAGGTCGCGTTGGTGGGTGCCGCCGGCGCGGTCGGAGTCACCGGCATCGCCTGGTGGGATGGGCAGCCGTGCTGGAGCTCCGCCACCTACCGCCACGGCGTGCCCGGCAGTGCCGAGATCGCATTCGGCGAGCCGCCGCCTCCCGGCCCCCGCGAGGTGGACAGTCTCTACGGCGTGGTGATGGCGCTGTCCCCGTGGGCGATCGAGAACCTGTGGTTCGACGAGTCGATCGGTCTGCTGCACGGATATGACTTCGACGTCTGTCGCCAGGCGCGGCTCGCGGGCAAGAAGGTCGTGACCGCGGAGCTGAACGTCGACCATCACCACTCGCTGGATCTGGTCAAGGTCAGCGAGATCGAGGTGTGGGTGTCCGCCCACATCCGGGCAGCCGAGCTCTGGGACGAATCATCACCCGGCCAAGGGGCGCCTGACAGCGAGTGGAAGCCCCGCGCCCGTGCCGCCGAGGCGCAAGCCGCCGCGGCACGGCTGCTGGCGGCCTCCAAGCTGCTTCACGCCGACGCCAGCGCCCGGCACGACGACGACGAGCTGCACAGCATCCGCGCCAGCCGCAGCTGGCGCCTGACCGAGCCGCTGCGCCAGGGCAACGCGCTCGTCAAGCGCGTCCGGCGGCGCTCGCGGGCTTGAGCGACCTCAAGCGGGCGAATGCTCGTTGAGGGCGCGAACGACCTCTTCCCGGGAAACCGCCTCCGAACCGGGCGCGATGCCCGCCTGCCGGCGCAGCCGGGACAGCGCCTCGGCCAGCCGGAACGCACTCGAGTCAAGCAGCCGGCGCAGAACCTTCTCCTGGCGGTGCAGGCGGTGGTGAGCGGCCACGATCTCGGTCAGCTGGACGTGCATCGAGGCCAGGTGAAAGACGCGGTTGGCCTCCAGGCGGGCGATGACCGGGTTGCGGTCCAGCGGACCCAGGAGCTTGTCGAGCCCCGGCGCATAGCTTGCGGCCTCGTGCCAGACCACTCCGAGGCCAAAGAAGCTGGGAACGATCGCCAGGCGGAGCTTGTCGTCGGTGGCGACGAAGTCCTCGACAGCCGTGAGCACGCCATTGCGCGCCCCGCCTTCGCGGGCGGCCGGCCACTTGTAGGGCAGCCCTCCCGGTTGCGGATCCGGCCTCCCCGGAAATAGGCCGCCGCCCTCGATCGTCGGCTGGCGATACTCGGCCGGGATCTGATCCGGCGCGAAGTAGTCGTCGCGGCGAGCGTGCGGCCAACCGACATCGTGGAAGATCAGCAGCGGCGCAGGGCGATCGTCGGGACGGCTCACCCGGATCAGGCGGAGCTCCTCCGCCACCGTGTAGTAGTTGTGGTCGCCGTCGATCACGTACGCGTCCGCGGGCTCCAGCTCGGCCAGCGCCTCGTGGCTGGTGGCACGCAGCAGCGTCAGCTCGGGCCGCTGCTCGGCAAGGGCGACGAGCGCGCTCTGCGGCGAGGGATCCACCGCCCATACGCGGATGCCATCCTGCTCACGGGCCCAGTCGAGCAGATACCGGGTGAGGTCGCCCGCATACGCTCCGACCTCGACCACGGAGCGGACGGCGGCGATGTCCAGGCACTCCAGCATGACCTCGCCGTTGTTGATCAGCGAGGCCCCCCACTGCCCTGGATCGCTGGCAAACTCACACGCCGGGTGCAGCGTCCAGGGCAGCTCGCCCTGCTGCAGCGCGCGCTCCACCGCTTCCGTGCTGAGATTCAAGCGCAGCCTCTCCATGAGCGCGGAGAGTGTAGAGAGATCGCGTCCACTTAACCCGGAGAGCGAAATGCCAACTTCCCCCGTGCCCGATTCCGGAGCGGCGAGACGCGCCGTCGCCCCCCAGCCCACGCCGGAAGCGCTTCGCGGCGCCTACCTGGGGCTGCTCAAGCTGTCCCTGTGCGATCTCGCGGGCGCCGGCACCCAGGAGGTGCGCTGGACGCACGACAGGCGCGTGTTCTCACGGACGCTCACCGACGCTCAGCAGCTTCGCCACCGCATGGAGGGCAAGGACTGGCCGCTTGACGGCCTGACGATGGTGGGGCTCGATCGTCTCGACGATCTCCAGGAGTGCGTCGATTCCATCATCGCCGACGGCGTTGCCGGCGATCTGATCGAGGCTGGCGCCTGGCGCGGCGGAGCGTCGATCCTGATCCGGGCCGCGCTCGACAGCCTGGGCGCTTACGACCGCACCCTCTGGGTGGCCGACTCGTTTCGGGGTTTTCGACCGGCGGGCGAGGACGACCCGGCTGCCGATCGCGAGGTGGAAACGGAGATGAGCCGGATCGCGCACCTCGCTCCGACGCTCCCCGTGGTGCGCGAGTACTTCGCGCGCTTCGGGCTGACCGAGGGCGTGCGCTTCGTGCCGGGATACTTCGAGGACACGATGGACTCGTTGCGGGGGCGCAGCTGGTCGCTGGTGCGTCTGGACGCCGACACCTATCGGCCCACCAAGCTCGCCCTGGACGTGCTGTATCCAGGTCTCGAGGCGGGCGGCTATCTGGTGGCCGACGACTACTTCCATCCGTATCTGCCCGAGTCCTGCCGCAGGGCGATCGACGACTTCCGCTCCGAGCACTCGATCACCGAGCCGATCGAGCAGATCGACTGGAGCGCCGGCCGCTGGCGAAAGCTGTCGCCGGCGCAGCCGCCCCGGTCGCAGCCTCCCGCGCCACCCGAGGCCATCGCCGACCCGCAATCGCGACCCCCGCACGATCGGATCCCCACCGACCGTGAGCTGCAGATGAGCGACGACATCACCGCTCTGCAAGCCCAGCTGCGCTCAGCCCAGTCAGCTCTCCGGGAACGCGCCGCGGGACCGCGGGAGCGCCTGCTGAGGTTGACCCGTCGCGGCGTCCGGCGCTTTTAGTCACCTCCGGTACACGAAGGGCGCCGTGAGGATCTTCATCGCACATCCCTCCGCGTTGCTCACCGACCACAGACCGCATGGGGACGGTCTCATCGCCCACGGATACCTGCGGGGGCTCGCGGAGCGCGGTCACGAGCTGCACGTCGCCGCCCAGGCGGTCGATCTGCAGACGCCCTTCTCCTCCAACGTCCACATCCATGGGTTGGGGAAGGCGACCCGACGCGGTCCCGCTGAGCGACTCCGGTACATGCGGCGCCTGAGGAGTCTCTTCGGCGGGCTGAGCGCGGTCGCGCCCTTCGACCTGGTGCATCAGCTCAATCCGGTCGACGTCGGCCTGACGCTGTCGCTGTTCGATAGCTCGGTTCCCGTCATCCTGGGGCCCTACTGGCCCGACTTCTGGTCCGAGCACTGGGCGGGACGCCCCTCGAGGACCGAGGCACGGATCAAGCGGCTGATCCGGAGAGCCCAGCAGCAGCGCGCCTGCACCGTGCTCCTGTCCACCCCGGCGGCCGCGTCGAAGCTGGAGGTGGCAACGCCAGGGCCGGTTCGTGTCGCCGACCTGTGGCCGGGAATAGACACCGAGCATTGGGCTCCGGGCACGGATTCCGGCGAGGGGATCCTATTCCTCGCCAGCCTGGCCAGCTACAAGGGCGTCGACGTTCTGCTCGACGGGTTCGAGATGCTGATCAGGCGCATGCCGTCGGCGAGGCTGCGGATCGCCGGCAGCGGGCCCGAGGAGCTCTGGATCCGCCGCCGGATCCAGTCCACGGCCGAGTTGCGAGGCGTCGAGATGCTGGGACCGGTGGAGCGCGAGCGGGTGCCCGTCCTGATGCGCGGCTGCTCGGTCTACTGCCTGCCCTCCTACGGAGAGCCGTTCGGCATGAGCGCGCTCGAGGCGATGGCCTGCGGCAAGCCGGTCGTGGGAACCGATGCCGGTGGCCTGCGACACCTGATCGACGGCGCCGGCGGGCGCAAGGTCGCGCCCGGAGATGCCGGAGGGTTGGCACGGAGCCTGCAGGAGATCCTCTCCCAACCGGAGCTGGCACGCAGCATGGGTTTGCACAACCGGCGGCTGGTGGAGGAGCGCTACGCTTGGCCGCTCGTCATCGATCGCCTGGAGGACGTCTATCGGAGGGCATTAGCGGGAGGCGGACCGGGCGCGCCCGCTGACCCATGACTTCCAACCGCCAAATCGAACTGGTCGCTCGAGACTCAGCGGGAAGGGTTCGACGCCCCAAACGGTCAACGCTTCGAGGTGCCCGCTGGGACGATTTGCGCTGGCTTGGCCTGGTGACGGCTCCCGCCCTGGTGGTGGCCGGGGCGCTGATCGCCTCGCCTCGCGCCGCGATCGCGTTGGTGATCATCGTCCTCGTGGTCGGCCTGCACCAGCACGAGCGTCGCCTGGGCATCTACGCGCTGTTCGCTTTCTGGTGCCTGGTACCGGAGCTGCGGCGGGTGCTCGACCAACTGGAGGGCTATGCGGGGACCGACCCGCTGTCCGTGGCTCCGTTCGTCGCCACCGCGATCCTGGCGGCGATCGAGCTCCACCAGTCCAGGCTGCCGACCCAGATCCGTCGCGTGATGCTGTTGGCGGGTGCCGGCTTCGCGTTCGGGCTGCCGGTGGGGATGCTGCACCCCAAGTCAGGTGTCTACGCCCTCACGGCATATCTATGCGGGGTCGCAGCGATCGTGTTGGGCGCCAACGATGCGCCTCGCCACGGGGACAGCGCCTTCCGGCGCGTCCTCATATTTCTGGTTCCGGCGCTTGCCGTCTACGGGATCGTCGGGCAGCGCCTCCTTCACCTCCCCAGCTGGGAGCAGGCGTGGCTGGGCGACGTGAGCTTCAACAGCATCGGCGCGGACTCCACCGGGCACGTACGGCTGTTCTCGACCCTGAACGCACCTGGAACGCTGGCTCCGCTGCTGGGGTTGTCGCTGCTCGCGTACCTGACGGTGCGCGCCCGAGGGTCCTCGGGACGCAACCTGGCCCTGCTGAGCGTGATCGTGATCGCCGCGGCTCTGGAGCTGACCTTCGTGAGATCGGCATGGCTCGCGCTCGTGGTAGCCGCGCTCGCTCATGTGCTGGCTTCTCGAGGCCGGAGCGCGCGGCTCGTGTTCGGGACGCTGATCGTCGTGGCCGCACTGACGCTGGCGCTCTCGCCCATCAGCAGCACGGCGCGAGGTGTCGTCACCAGGGCCGAGACGTTTGCCCACCTGAGCAGCGACGTCTCGGCGAACAGCCGATCGAGCACCCTCACGACGTCGTTTCCCAGCGCCATCCGAGCGCCGCTGGGCCATGGATTGGGCAGCGCCGGGCAACCCTCGCAGCTCAACACGGCGCAGGCGGACCTGGCGGTGCCCGACGACGGCTACCTGTCGCTGATCTACCAGGTTGGGCCGGTCGGGTTCTTGCTCGTGGTCAGCGCAATCGGATTGATGCTCCGCTGCGCCTGGGTCGCCGCCCGATCCCCCGGGCCCGAACGAGAGGCGGGGGCGCTGCTGTTCGCGCTGCTCGTGTTCATGGCCGTGGTCCTCGGTTCCGGCGACGCGTTCTATGGCCTGGGCGGCTTGACCCTGTGGTACGCGGGAGGGCAGGCGCTGCGTCTCGGGACGCTCGGCGGCTCCGGGCAGCCGCACCCTGCCTGGCGCCGGACGGTCGATCGAGAAGCTCCGCGTAGACCTTCAGCATCTCCTGTCGATGCCGTTGACGGCTGAATCCGGCGGCGATCTGCCGGGCCCGCTCGCCCATCCGGCGCAGCTGATCGGGGTCCTGGAGCAGCTCACGAGCCGCAGCGGCCCATGCGCCCGGGCGTCCGGAGGGGATCAGCCGTCCCGAGAGGCCGTCCTCGATCACTTCCGACACGCCTCCTTCGGAGCTCACCAGGGCGGGCGTCCCCATCGCCATGCTCTCCATCGCCGCCAAGGCGAACGGCTCCTCCCGAGACGGGAGCAGGAGCAGGTCGAGCGCGCGCAGAATCGCTGGGACGTCGCTTCGCTGACCGAGGAAATGCACCGCGTCGGCAACCTCCAGGTCGATCGTCAGACGATGCAGCTCGCGCAGGAAGGCGTGATTGTCGTACCGGACCTGTCTGCCGGAGAAGACGACTTCGCCAACCACGAGCAGGTGAGCGGCGATGCCGTCCCGTCTCAGCTGCGCGAGGGCCCCGATAGCCGTGTCCTGACCCTTCCACGGGGTGATCTGGGCGACGATCCCCAGCAATGGCGCGTCCGCGGGAAGCCCCAGCTCGGAGCGCAGGGGCGCGGGATCAGCCCGGGCCGGATCAAAGCGCTCGTGATCGATCCCGTTGTACACGGGGAACGCGACGGGACACTCGAGGCCCTGGTTGAACCGGGCTGCGGTGAACCCCGAAACCGCGACGACTCGATCGGCCCCGCCCGCGATCACGAGGCGAACGGCGTGGCCGAGCCGAGTGGCCGGGAGGTTGTCGTGAACGCTGACGACCACGGGGGGCCCCCGGAAGCTCGTGGCCAGGGCGGCGACCAAGCCGGCGCGAACCGTGTTCGCGTGCACGATGTCGGGCTCGAACCGGTGCACGGCGTAGGCGAGGGCTGCCCCCGCGGACGCGAGCGACGCGAGGCCCGCGGGCGTCTGCAGGGGGTGGAGGCGAAAGCTCGCTTCCACCGCCGGAATCGCGAACCGCCGAATACCCAGACGATCGATCTCGTCGGCGAAGCGACCGGTTGGTGGGCAGGCAACGGCCAGCTCGTGATCAGAGCTCAACCCCTCGATCAGCCCTCCCAGGATCGTCTCGGCACCGCTCCACGCCGCTGTGTGGGTGGCAAACAGGATCCGCATGACTCCGACACCCCTCAGCTGCGACTCCGCGGCCCCCAATGGCAGGGCCCTCGGGGTCTGCCGGTCACGGCTCACCGCACGCCAGCGCGTTGAGGATGCGGGCGAGATAGCGGCCTACCGCGCTCTCCGAGCAGCTGCTCTCCCACCAGGCCAGCGATCGCCGCTGCCAGAGACTCAGTTGCACGGGATCCGCCAACAGCGGAGTCAGCACCCGCTCCAGCTCTCTCCACCGCCTGATCCGCAGCAACGGTGCGCCATCGTAGAACCACCGGTGGGGCAGGCTCTCCGTCACCACGACGCACCCGTAGCGCAGCCCTTCGAGCACTCGGAAGGTCTCCAGCGACGTACCCCGGGGAGCCAGACACACCTTGGATCGCATGAGCGCCTCCGAATACTCTCGAGCAGACGCGGTCGCCGAGACCGTGAAGTCCGGGGTCGTGCGTATGTCGAGCGCCAGCCCCCGAGACGCGTGCTCGAGCCGGTGCAGCGCTTGCAGCATCTGCCCGCGCGCGAGCTCCTTTGGGGAGAGCGGCCTTCGCCGGGCCCGACGGTGGGCAATGCTTCCGGCGAAGAAGATGTCCACGGGGCGTCTCGAGATCTCGCTCACCGGAAGGTCAAGTTGGTTGTAGGTCCCGACCGGAAGCGGGAACACCCGGCCGGCGCGCCCTCCGCCTGAGCGTAGCCGCGCCTCGCCGAGCGCGTGGACTGCCGCCCCCGGCAGCCAGCGGATTCCTCGGTACCCCCATTGCGCCAGCGCCGCGAGTCCGAGCAGGTCGAACATGACCGGCCCCAGAGCAGGCCGCGTTCCGTAGCCCTTGAAGACTGCGCGTACGCGGTGGCTGTAACGAGGCACCCGTCCCACCTCGTCCCCGAGCAGGACGGCCACGACATCGTTCCCGTATTCCGGCAGCCGATCGGCGTCCCAGGTCAGGTATACGGTCAGGGCCTGGTCGCGCAGCTCGCGCTCCATCGCGGTGAAGGCCAGTCCGAAGTACCGGGTGTCGGGCCGGCCGGCGATCGGGCCGGCCTCCGGCGCCCAGCGCAGCGCATCTCGACGCCCCGGCAGGTCGACGAAGTAGCTCGGCATCGTGGCCACTATGGCCGATGCGCGGGCTTGCCCATCTCAGGAGTGGGGCCTCGTCCTGACCAGGACGACCAGCGGGTCAGCTCCGATCGCGGTCTCGAGCTCGCCGTCGGCCAGGGGCAGCGGGGTCAGGTCCTGGGTGGCGATCGGATCGGCGGCGGCCGCGCTGATCGCACCGGGAAGGCGTAGTAGCACTGGCATCGGTGCGACCGGGATCGCCGTGCGGGTGTCCACGTCCCAGACTGGCGCCTGCCGCCACAGGATCACGACATAGGTGTTGTCGCTGCGCTGGAGCACGAGCCGGCTCAGGTCGCCGGGTCCCTGCAAGACATCCAGGGCCAGCGCGCCCGCCGCGGCCGGGGTCTGCTCTCCGACCAGCGCCAGGAGGTTCTTGAGCGCGGTGAAGGCCGGCTTCGGGGTGTAGTCGCTGCGCAGCAGCCCGTAATGGTCCTGGATGTTGACTTCGAACGGGTCGGGCGCGTCGTCCACCAGCTCGTATACGTAGGTGCGCCGGACGCCGGCCTGAAAGTTGGCCAGCAGCTCCCGGAGCAGATACACGGCCGCCGCATACTCGGATATCGGCTGCTGTCCCGCCGGGGCGTTCAGCGCGTCCGAGAAGCCCGCTTCGGTGGCCCACACCGGCTTGTCGCCGGAGACGGCGGTGATCCGCTGGAGCTGTGACTCGATGTAGGCGGACGTGGGGGAGAGACCGCCGGTATAGGGATGGATGGCGCCGAAGTCCAGCCACGACTGCTGGTCCCCCAGCTGCGCCGGCGACGCCGCCTCGGCCAGCGAGGGACCGATCACCGGCAGCGAACGCAGCCTCGGGCTCGCCTTCACGGCCGCATACAGCCGGCGATCGTAGTTCGCAAGCTGCTGTGCCCAGCCCGCAGACGGCGGGCTGTCGAACTCGTTCGGGTCCTCGATCGCCTCGACTGAGTTGCGCAGCGGGCCCTGCATCACCGCCAGCAGCTGCGCAATGCTGCCTCCCTGATACCCGGGCTTGCCCATCTCGAAGGCGAACCGCATGCCGCGCCGCGCCGCCAGCTCGACGCGACTCTCGAACAGCTCGTTGAACCAGGCCCAGGAAGGAGCGGGATTCCCGTAGGCGCCGTCGGCCAGGTGCCTTACACCGAGGTCCTGGAGCGCTGAGACCAGCCGCGGCCACTCACCGTACGTCGTGTTGGCAAACGTGAGGTGAGTATCGACCCCGGCCGAGTTATAGAAGGCGTTGGCCGTCGGAGTCCGCACGCTCGCGTGGGCCACGGCGGTCGAGCACAGCAGGCAGGCGAGCAACGAGGCGATGAATCCGATGCCGGCATTTTCCATCTATCGCCGCTCGGGCGCGCGTTGCCGTGGCGATCGACCTCAAATCTGGCTCGCTGGGCATCAACGCTACCGGCCGGTGGTCGGCCAGGCAGCTCTTGAAGGGTGATGGAACGTAACCGAGACGCATAACCGCGCGTCCACGTAAGCTTCCCGCGATGTCGGCGGCCCGCCCCGAGCGTCTGGCCCTGGTGCACGACTACCTGCTGGTCCTCCGCGGCGCCGAGCGTACCTTCGCCGCCCTCACCGATATCTGGCCCGAGTCGCCGATCGTCACGCTGCTGTTCGACGACCAGGGCACAGCGGGCCGATTCGCCGACCGCTCGGTACGCACCTCTCCTCTGCAGCGCCTCAGGCCGGGCCAGGACGCTTTCAGGAGGCTCATGCCGCTATACGGAGCCGCGGCACAGCGGCTGCCCACCGAGGCGTTCGACTGCATCGTCAGCAGCAGCAGCGCGTTTGCCCACGGGGTGCCCAAGGCCGAGGGAGCCACGCACGTCTGCTATTGCCACTCACCGTTTCGCTACGCGTGGCACGAGCAATCCCGAGCCCTGCTGGAGGTGCCACGGCCGCTGCGCCCGCTGCTGGGCTTGCTCTTGCGCCGCCACCGGACCTTCGACCGGCGGGCGGTCCGATCCGTCGACTTGTTCGTGGCCAACTCCCAGCTGACGCGGCGGCGGATCGCCGAGTTCTGGGGTCGGGATGCGATCGTCGTGCACCCGCCGGTCGAGATCGACCGATTCAGCCTGAGCGTCCCGGAGGAATACGTGCTGTTCGTGGGCGAGCTCGTGCGCCACAAGCGCGTCGAGCTGGCGATCGAGGCGGCCCGGGACGCCAGGCGCCCGATAAAGATCGTAGGTGCCGGGCCTGACTTCGCCCGCCTGAGAAGCCGGTACCCCGAGGCCCTGTTTCTCGGCCGGGTCAGCGATCGGGACCTGGCGATGCTGTACGCCAAGGCGGCGGCGCTCGTCGTACCCAACGTGGAGGAGTTCGGGATCGCGGCAGTTGAGGCTCAGGCGGCGGGCCGTCCGGTGGTCGCCATCGGAGCGGGCGGAGCTCTGGAGACGGTCGTGCATGGCAGAACCGGATTGCTGGTCGATCCGCGGGAGCCCGCGGAGCTTGCGCGCGCGCTCCGTCAGGACCTGCACGCTTTCGAACCCGGTGAAATCCGGGCTCACGCCGAGAAGTTCTCGCCAGAAGCCTTTCGTCGCCGGATGGAATCGATCGTGACCGCCACCTGGGAGCAGGACGCCCCGATCAGGGCTCGAATCCGAGGACGTCTCCCCCCACGGCCACGCTCCCCCGCCCCCGCCGGTGAACGGGCACCCAGCCGCGTCGTCCCGACTCCCGATGTAGGAGATGATGGACGCCGATCATGCCCGCCTCTCCAGACTCGGGCTGGACGCCCGGCAAGCTGCGCGGCGTCCTGTCGTACCGGCGTGTGCTGACCCGCGGCCTGGCTCGGGCCGGGCTCGTGACCTACCTGTTCTCGATTCTCGGGTTGGTCGTCAACCTCGTCAGCGGCGTGGTGAGCGCCCGGGCGCTCGGGCCCCAGGGTCGAGGGATAACGGTGGGGCTGAGCGCGTTCGTCCAGCTGATCGGATTCTTCTTCGCGATGGGCGCGGCGCAGAGCGTCAGCTATTTCGTCGCGCGCCGAGCGCAGGACGCTCCGCGCCTGTTCACCACCTGGATCCTGATCCTGCTACCGCTGTCCGTGCTCGCGATCGTCGCCGGCGAGCTCGTCCTGGGGAGCGTGTTCCACGACCAGCAGGCGCTTGCCGTCGGACGGTGGTTCGTGCTGACGGTCGTGCTGGTGATCGCCCTGGAGCTCAACAGCGGTCTGCTGCTCGGAGCCCACGACTTCACCTACTTCAACGCGCTGCGGTTCGCTCAGCCCGCGGCGATGGCGGCCAGCTTCGTCGTCTTGTGGAGGCTGGGCGCGCTGACCGTGTCCTCGGCGCTGATCGCTCCGACCGTGGGCACCGGGATCGTCCTCGTCATTGGCATGGCTCGGTCGGTGAGCAGGCTCGGCCTCGGGAAACCGGATCTGCGGCTGGGGCTGACGACGCTGTGGTACGGAGTCCGAGGACACGGTCTCCTGATCGCCAGCAACGTCAATGCGCGCCTGGACGTGGCGATACTCCCGGCTTTCGTCGGGGTCTCGAGCGTCGGTCTCTACTCCGTCGCGACGAATGTCTCGTTGATCGTCTACCAGCTTTCCAACACCTTCTCCGCGCTCGTGCTGGCGAGCGCCGCCCGGGAGCCGGACCGGGCCCGCGAGCGGGTGCTCGCGTCGCTGTACGCGACGCTGGCGGTCGCGGCTCTCCTGGCCGTGGCGATCGCGCTTCCCGCGCCGCTGCTCCTGGGGATCGTGTACGGAGCGCCCTTCCGCGGCGCAGCGTCCACCCTGCGCTTGCTGCTACCCGGGTCGGTCCTGTTCGCGGCGTCGACGATCCTCAGCGCGGGCGTCTATGCCGCCGGTCGACCCTTGACGACCAGCATCGCGCAACTCACCGGGATGGTGGTCACGGTCGTCGGCCTGGCCGTCTTCGTTCCCAGCGGGGGGATCACGGCCGCGGCGATCGTATCCAGCGCCGCCTACACAACGGTGTTCGCGACTTCGCTCGCGGCCTACAAGTCGGTCAACGCGATTCCGTGGCGATGGTTCGTGCCCACGCCCAGGCGGCTGCGAACCCTGGTGCATTAGGGTGGGTGCGAGGGCGCTGGGGAAGGCTTGCCGGCGATGGCTGATGCGCCTGGATCGCCCAGCGGGCGAGCAGCTGACGAGGAGCAGCGCACGGCAGGCACGCTGACCCGCTTTCTGGCCCAGGCGGTGTTCAACCTGGTGGTCACCCACCTGCCGGGGCACTGGCTCCGGCGGACGTGGCTGCGTGGATTGGGAGCCCAGATCGGATCGGGAAGCATTCTGTTTCGCGGAGTGACCGTGCTCGGTGCCAACCGGCTCGCGCTGGCCGAGAGGGTGCACGTCGGCTTTCGTGTCGTCCTCGACGCTCGGGGTGGGATCTGGGTGGCCAATGACGTCAACATCTCCTCTGACAGCCAGTTGCTGACCGCCAGGCACGATCCGCATTCACCGGGCTTCGAGCGCCAGGTGGCCGCGATCGTGCTCGAGAGCCACACCTGGGTCGCCACCCGGGCGATGGTGCTGGCCGGGGTGACGCTGCGACACGGGGCGATCGCCGCCGCAGGGTCGGTCGTCACGCGTGACGTGCCTCCCGGCGTGATCGTCGGCGGGGTGCCCGCGCGGCCGCTGGGTGCCCGCGGGACGGACCTCTCCTATCGACTCGACGGGCGACCGCCGCCGCTGTACTGATGGAGCCACTGCCGGCGCTGCGCGAAGCGCAATCCCGCTAACTTTGGGCGTCGCGTGCTGCCCAACGAGGACTACCCGTCCCGGGCCGGGGATCCGCCTCCTTCAGAGAGGACGACAGGATCGGTTCTGTCGACGCTGGCCCGACGGCTGCCGACGATCCTGATCGCGACGGTCGTGGTTGCCGGGGCCGTCGCCGTGCTGTCCTACCGGTCCCGCGACACCTACAAGTCCACGGCCCAGCTCTTGTTCAGCCAGACGCTGGGGCCTGACTACGATGCCCTTGGGGTGGTCCCCGTGTCCGTCGATGCGCCCACCCAGATCGCGGACGACACCGCCCAGGTCGCCTCGCGTCAGGTGGCCGCGGCCGCCGCCCAGCGCATGGGAACGGGCGTCAGCCTCGATTCCGTCCTCAACGAGGTCACGGTGACCGGCGGCAAGACCGGAAACGTGGTCGCCGTCACGGCTTCGACTCACCCCGCCCAGCGAGCCGCCGCCCTGGCCAACGCCTACGCCGCCAGTGCGCTACAGCTGATCCAGGCCCGCCAGGCGACACAGACCAGAGCGACCGCCTCCGCCCTCGCCACGGAGCTCGGCAATCTAGGCCCCAAGCAGAGCGCCGGACCGGTGGGCGTCGAGCTGCGCATCTGGATCGCGAAGCTGCGCGCGCTCGAGTCTGCGGGCACCGGGAGCCCGGCGATCATACAAACCGGGTACGTTCCCGGATCCCCAAGTGGCAATCCGGCCGAGACGATCGCCCTGGGGGTTCTCCTGGGCCTGGTCCTCGGTATGGGGCTCGCGCTGCTCCGGGAGCAGGGCGATCAGCGCCTGCGCCGGGCCGAGGACGTCTCGGCCGCGTTCGCGGCGCCGGTCCTGGCCACCATCCCCAACGACCGGGCGCTGATCGGTCGCCGGCCCGAAGCGCTGCGACGGTCCACGTCCGAGTCCCTGCAGATGCTGCAGGCCCACCTGCGGTACGGATTTTCCGATCCGCCGCGAGCCCTCATGGTCACGTCGTCACGGGGGCGCGAGGGGAAGACCACGATCGCCTGGAACCTCGCCAGCACCGCCGCCGCCTCGGGTCTGTCGGTGATCCTCGTGGACGCGGATCTGCGCCGCTCGAGCCTGGCGTTCAGCTACTCGCTCACCCCGTTCCCGGGACTGGCCGAGGTGCTGCAGGGGGAGGTCTCCCTCGAACAGGCGATCCAGCGCGCCAGCCTGTCCGGCGACGAGGACAGGCAGGGGCGCAACGGGAGCGACGGGCAACCGGCAGACCGGTCCCTGGATGTGCTGATCGCGGGCGCAGCGCCGAGCGAGCCGTCGGCCCTGCTGCAGTCTCAGCAGATGACCGACATTCTCGAGACCCTCAAGCTGCGGTATGACTGTGTCATCGTCGATACGCCTCCGATCGCGCAGGTGGCGGACGCGATCGCACTGCTCCAAAGCGTCGACGTGGTATTGCTGGCCGCCTCGGCGCGCGCCACCCGGGGGCCGGAGGCCCAGGCCGTTCGCAATCAGCTTCGCGCGCTGGACGCCCGAGTCGCGGGAGTCGTCGTCAATGCCGGCAGCAAAGCGCGCGCCTACGGGATCGTCGGTCGTCAGGCACAGCCCGCTCGGACCGGTCCGCGAGCCGGCGGCTAGTCCCGGCGCCTGGTCCCGGCCCCTGGTCCCGGCGCCTGGTCCCGGCGCCTGGTCCCGGCGCCTGGTCGTTGCGGCGCGAGCGCCTAGACGAGCGGGTACTCGCCGCTGCGCCGGCCGAAGATCGCCGGGATCGTCCGCAAGATGATCTTGACGTCGAGCCAGAGCGACCAGTTCGCCCCGTACAGGTAGTCAAGGGTGAGCATGTCGTCCAACGGCACCCGGGTCGACCCGAGCACCTGCCAGGGACCGGTGATGCCGGGGGCGACATGGTTGCGAAGTCGCTGCCAGCCGGAGAAGAGCTGGTCTTCCTCGAGCAGGAGGGGCCTGGGGCCGACGATGCTCATCTCGCCCCTGAGCACGTTGATCAGCTGCGGCAGCTCGTCCAGGGCATGGCGGCGCAGAAACCCGCCGACCGAGGTGATCCGTGGGTCGTTGGCGATCTTGAACAGCGGGGCGGCCTCGTTGTGCTCGTGCAGCTCGAGTCGGCGGCGCTCGGCGTCGGCGACCATCGTCCGGAACTTCATCATTTCGAAGCTCGCTCCTTCGCGGCCGACCCTTGCCTGCCGGAAGATCACCGGACCGGGAGAGGTCAGCTTCACCGTGAGGGCGATCAGGGCCATCAGCGGGGCGACCACGATCAGGGCGCTCCCCGCGACGGTGATGTCCAGGGCTCGCTTAAGCACCTGGGACGGACGGCTCAGGCCGAACGGACGCATGCTCAGCAGCGCCTGGCCGCCGATCCCGTCATATTCGACCGACGATCCCATGACCTCGAGCAACGGCGGCAGCAGCGCGACCTTCACCCCAAGCGCCTTGGCCAGGGTCACCACCTCGACCCCCTGATGGCCGGCCGCCTCCGCCGAGACCACCAGCACCCGCTCGACTCGGTGGTCGCGGAGCACCGTCCCCAGATCGCGGATTTCTCCGAGGAGCTGCCCGTCGTCCGGGGAGCCGTCGGCTTCGGGCCCGGAGGCGAGACGGCCGACGATGATCGCATTCAGTCCCGGATTCTGAGTGAACGCCCGCCCGATCCGCGTAGCGGCGACGGGATCTCCGATGATCAGCACCCGCTCGGCGGGCGCCAACCGCGCAGCCCCCAGGCGCGTGAGGCTTCGCGCCACGCAGAGCGCGGATGTGAGCGTGAGCCAGATCAGGAACGGCTGAGTAGCGTCCCCGAACCAGACACCGCTCGACCCGAACACGACGACCACGAAGATGGCCGCGACGCCGAGAAGCTTTGGCACCTCATCGAGCGTCGTCTTGTTGACGACGTGCTCATCGCGGCCGTAGAGCCCGGCCATCGAGGCCAGGAGCCAGAAGATCAAGGGAAGAGCCAGGGCCCAGGGCGTCACCTGCTTTGCGCCGATCAGCTTTTCGACGAGAACGGCCAGCACCACCGCGAGTGCGTCGCTCAGCATGAGCACGACGCGGCCGACCGCATCCCGAAACCGGCTGTGGCCACGCGGCTGAACCTGCTCGGCGACCACCTCCCCGGCTATCAGCGCTCGCAGTGTGCTCGACGTTGGGTTCACTTCATGTGCACCCTCTCCGGAGTTCCGGTCTCTCGTCTCAAGTGGCCTGGGAGCTATAAGTATTCCCGCAGACTGGAAGCCGCCGCGCCAGCAGACTGACGGGCGCTCGGATGGCCCATCGGCTGAATCTCTCGCCCGGGGGCGCATGCTACCCTGCCCGCGTGCGTCGCCTCGGTCTCGCCCTCGCCCTGCTACTGGCGGGCCTCGCGGTGACGGTTCCGGCGGCTGCCCAAGCGGCCAGGCGAATCGCTCCTTTCGGGCTCTTCGGGACGGTGCTCGACCCGCAGGAGAGCGACAATGTGTCCAGCACCGCCTTGAACGACCAGATGGCGCTCATGGCTCGGTCCGGTGTCGAATCGGTGCGGGTGACCTTCGGATGGAACGCGATCGAGCCGCTCCCGGGCGGGTATGACTGGACCAATACCGACAGGATCGTCGGGGACGCCGCCCGCCACGGCCTCTCGCTGCTGCCGGATCTCATCTATACGCCGGCCTGGGCCTCCTCCGATCCCAGCAGCCCGATCTCCTACCGGTATCAGCCACGGAGCACCAGCTCGTTCTCGCAGTTCGCCGCCGCGGTCGTCGGGCGCTACGGGAGCTCCGGGTCGTTCTGGAAGCTCAATCCCGGCTTGCCGCGCGATCCGGTGACCGAATGGCAGATCTGGAACGAGCAGTCCTTCGACGTCTTCTGGGCGAGCCTGCCCTGGCCGAGGACATACACGGCTTTCCTGAAGGCCGGATATGGCGCCATCCATCGTGCCGACCGTCACGCCAAGGTCGTCGCCGGGTCCCTGGCCGACGTCGGGCCGGAGACCCAGTGGGCGGAGATGCAGAGCCTCTACAAGGCCGGGGCGAAGCGCTACTTCGACGTCGTCTCGGTCCACCCGTTCACGATCGACCCGGGGTCGGTCAGCGACACGATCACGCGGACCCTGAAGATCGTCTCCAACGTGAGGGCGGTGATGCGTCGCCACGGCGATGGCCGCAAGCCGATCATCCTCACGGAGATGACGTGGCCCGGCGCGATCGGCAGCGTCCCGAAATCGAGGCTGCTGGGCCTCGAGACTACGCCGAAAGGCGAGCGACTGCGGCTGGCGGCCGCATATGCCTACTTGAGCCGGCACTGGCGCCAGACGGGGATAGATCAGGCCTACTGGTACACGTGGGCCTCGACCTTCAACGCACATGATCCGCAGTCGGATGTGAGCTATGACTTCTCCGGCCTCACCCGCTTTTCCAACGGCTCGTTCTCACCGGAGCCGGCGCTCGGAACCTACGTGAGCACCGCTGCTCGATACGAGGGGTGTCGCAAGAGCGACAACGCCAGACGGTGCCGCTGATCTCGTTCGGATGGTTCCGTGCGCAGCCGGCAGCCGCGCAGCCGGCGGCCACGGGGCCGATGGCCACGAGCGGTCAAGCTCGGCGCTGAAGCGCCACGACCAGCTGGTATGGGTCGCCGATCAGCAGACTGAACTCACGCAGCTCAAACAGCTCAGACCACCGTTCGCGAATGTAGGCCGGGGTGACGACGGTCTCACCGTAGGTGATCCCTTCGGGGGGCGCTTGCGCGCCCAGCGGCTGTCCGCCATGGGCGGCGAACAGGTACATCGGCTCGTTCAGCCTGGTCTCGGGCTCCGGACCCAGCGACTCGAGCTGCGGACGTAGCAGCTCGCAGGTGCGCAGGTAGGCGGGCGGGCGGACGGTGAGCACGAGCAGGCCACCCGGAGCGAGCGCAGCGTGGAGCGCGCGCAGACTGGCCGCATGCGCCGCTTCGGATAGATGCGTGAACACCGAGAACGCGTAGACGAGGTCGAAGCGCTCGCCGAACGGCAGAGCTTCCGGGATGAAGTCGCACCGAGCCAAGCGCGCCGGAACGCGGCTGTGCCGGCAGACGTCGAGGATCGCCTCCACGGGATCGCATCCGAACAGCGACCCAGGCGCCACGTCACGGGCGAAGAGGCGGGTGAGACGCCCCCAGCCGCATCCGAAGTCGAGCACGCGGCTGTGCTCCAGGCCGACCCCGCCGTGGCGGGCATACAGCTCGAGCAGGCGGTCGTAGAAGGCCAGGCTCTGAGTCGCCAGCGCAATGCCGCTGGTCCCGTTCCAGGTCTGCTGCAGTGCCGGCGCGGGGGTGTCGGGCAGCAGTGCCCTGATGTTCGGATAGAGGTCGTACTCGCGGGTGAGCAGGAGCGCCCAGAGATCCTTATCGAGCTCCCGGAACTGCGCGAGCGCCTCCTCGCCCGCCCCGGCGCAGGCCGCGTCCAGGACCGACAGCTCGGCGTCCCAGTAGGTCTGCAACCACGAGCTAAAGCTCCCGCCCGGGGGCTCGGTCGCAGATCGCCGGCTCCGCGCCGTCCGGACGGTTTGGCGCGCCGTCTGCGACAGCCCGGTGGCGAGCGAAGCCAGCACCGGCCGGGAGTTGTCGAGCAGCGAGCGCAGCAGCTGTGCGCCGCCATTTGTCGGGGTATCCGGGATCATGGCAGGCTACATGTCCCTTGAGCTCCCGGGCCCCAGGCCGCCTGAAATGGATTTCCAACCGGACAGCGGGCTGATGGTCCGCCTCGACGTCCCGCTCCCGCGCCAGGTGACGGTGGGGACGGGAACGGCCCTGTTCGTGTGCGGGTGGTGCTTTCACGCCAAGGCCGACGTTCGGACCCTGCATTTTGTGCTCGACGGACAACGCCACCCGACCATGGCTCACGGGATGCCGCGCCTGGATCCGCTCGCGGAACTGCATCCCGGACTGGATCGGAACCAGCTCGGCGTGCTGGCGAGCGATCCCGCCTCAGTCGACGATCCCGAGCTGCGCAGCTACCGCAGTGGGTTCTGGGGCCTGGTTCCGATCGACGCCCGCGCCGGCGCACGTGAGCGGCTCGTGCTCGGCCTCGAGGCCGAGCTCGCGGACGGTCGGATCGCGAGCGCGGTCCTGGCAACGATCGCGGTCGCTCGCCCGGACGCCCAAGCGGCTACGCCGCGGCTCGCGGCCGACAGCGACGAGCCGTTGGTGGCGATCTGCATGGCGACCCACAACCCGCCGCCCGACCTGCTCGAGGTCCAGCTGGAGTCGATCCGTCGGCAGACCCACCGTCGGTGGGTGTGTGTCATCAGTGACGATTGCTCGGCGCCGGCCGCCTATGCGGCGCTGGAGCGGGCAGTCGCGGGCGACCCGCGGTTCGTGCTCTCACGGGCGGCGGGCCGATTGGGCTTCTATCGCAACTTCGAACGAGCGCTCTCCATGGCGCCGGCCGACGCCGGGTTCGTGGCGCTGTCCGATCAGGACGACCGCTGGCACGAGGACAAGCTGACCAGCCTGCTGGGGGCGATCGGGCCGGCCAAGCTGATCTACAGCGACGCGCGCATTGTCTCCAGCGACGGGCGCACGATCTCCGAAACCTACTGGAGCCGGCGCCGGCCCAACCACACCGACATGCTCTCGTTACTGGTCGCCAACTCGGTCTCGGGATCCGCGAGCCTCCTGCGCCGGGAGCTGCTCGAGGACGCGCTGCCGTTCCCGCCGAGCCAATTTGCTCATTACCACGATCACTGGCTGGCCCTGGTGGCCCTGGCGCAGGGCGCGATCGGATTCGTCGATCGGCCGCTCTATGACTACGTTCAGCATGGGCAGGCCGCCCTGGGCCACGAGGCCGCCAACCGGATGCCGAGCTTGCGTGAGCGCCTCCGAGGCCGCGATCAGCGTGAGCAGGTGCGGATGTGGCGCATGCACTACTTCGTCGATGCCTGCCGCTTGCTGCAATGCATCGCCATTCTCAGGCTGAGGCTGGGCACCCGCATCCTTCCGGATCGCCGGCGGGAGCTCGACAGGTTCGCTGCCGCGGAGCGCTCACCCGCGGCGCTTGCCCCGTTGGGTTACCGGGGGCTGCTCGAGCTCGCCGGCCGCGGCCAGACCCTGGGTGCGGAATGGATGCTGTTCCGCGCCTTCACCTGGCGCCGCCTGCTGCCGGTCACCGCTCGCGACCGGCCGCAGAACCGCCTGCGCCTCGATGCTGTGCCACCTCCGGACCTCGCTCCGTCCGTCGCCCGCTCGCCCGAGACGGGCACTCCCGCGGTCGGCGCGGTGGCCGCCAAGATCGCTCCCCTTGCCCTCGCGGTCACCCCCGCCGCTCCGCCGCGCGTCAACCTGCTGATCCCCACGATCGATCTCGACCACTTCTTCGGCGGCTACATCGCGAAGTTCAACCTCGCGCACCGGCTGGCGAGAGCCGGTCTGCGCGTGCGCATCGTCACCGTGGACCCCACCGGTCGGCTTCCCCGCTCGTGGCGGCGCCAGGTCGAGGCTTTCGCCGGCCTGGAGGGCACCTTCGACGCCGTCGAGGTGGCCTTCGGACGAGAGGAGTCCCCGCTTGCGGTGAGCCCGACCGACCGGTTCATCGCCACCACGTGGTGGACGGCTCACATCGCGCAGGAGGCGGTCGGCTCGCTGAGCGGCGCGCGCTTCCTGTATCTGATCCAGGAGTACGAGCCCTTCACCTTCCCGATGGGAAGCTACGCCGCTCTGGCCGAGAGATCCTACGCCGCGCCCCACTTCGGGCTGTTCTCCAGCGAGCTGCTGCGCGAATACTTTCGCCGCCACCGAATCGGCGTCTTCGCCGACGGTGACGGCGACGCCGTATCGAGCTCGTTTCAGAACGCGATCACGGCAGTCCGGGCTCCGGATCCGGCGGAGCTCCAAGCCCGGAGCAGCCGGCGACTGCTGTTCTACGCCCGGCCCGAACCGCACGCCGCGCGCAATCTCTTTGAGCTGGGCGTGCTCGGTCTGGCACGCGCCGCTCGGGGGGGAGCGCTCGCCGGCTGGGATCTCAACGGCATCGGATCCCTGACCGGACCGGCCGATATGGCGCTCGGAGATGGCGCGGTTCTCAGGTTGTTGCCGCGATCGAGCCAGGAGGAGTACGCGAACCTGCTGCGCGCGCACGACGTGGGCCTCGCCTTGATGTACACCCCTCACCCGAGCCTCGTACCGATCGAGATGGCATCCGCGGGAATGCGCACGGTCACCAACAGCTTCGAGAACAAGACACAGGAGGCGATGTCCTCGATCTCGCCCAACCTCCTGGCCCCTCCCCCCACCATCAGCGCCATCGCGCAAGCGCTGCGGGCGGCCGTCGCGGGCACCGACGGGTACCGGGAGCGGAGCCGGGGGAGCGCGGTCGCCTGGAGCCGGGATTGGGACGAGTCCTTTGACGACGACCTGCTCGCCCGCGTGATGGCCTGGCTGCGCGACTGAGTGTCGGCCACCGCCTCACTGCAGGAAAGACCGGGAACCACGCCCTCGCCGGCGGTGGCGCCGCCACCCGGGAATCCGCGCTTTGCCCTGGTCGACTCGCTGCGTGCGCTCGCGGTGCTGGGTGTGCTCGCCTTTCACGTCACGTCGATCACCGGTGAGCTCAACCGGCCGGTGGTCGGAGACTTCTTCCCCGTGCTCTCCAATCAGGGCCTGACGCTGTTCTTCGCGATCTCGGGCTTCCTGCTCTACCGCCCGTATGCGGCGGCCCGTCACGCCGATCGCCCGGCGCCGAGGATGGGACGCTACCTGCGACGCCGGGTGCTGCGGATCGTTCCGGCGTATTGGGTCGCCCTCACCCTGCTGGCGATCTTCCCCGGGATCGTCGGGGTCTTCACGAGCGATTGGTGGCGTTACTACTTCTTCCTCCAGGGCTACTCGTCACAAACCGTGGGCGGCGGCATACCGTCGGCCTGGAGCCTTTCGGTGGAGGTCAGCTTCTACGTCGCGCTGCCGCTCTGGGCGATCCTGGTGCGGCGACTAGGGCCGGCGCTGTGGCCAGGTCGCTGGATGCGCTCCGAGCTGATCCCGCTGGTCGCGCTGGCCCTCCTGGGCGTGCTCATCCAGGTGGCGGCGTCGCGGCTTCTGATCTCCAGCCTCCTGGTCACCACGTTACTCGGCGCGAGCACGTGGTTCGCACTTGGGATGGCGCTCGCGGTGGCGAGCGTGGCGCTGCACGACAACCCCAGACCGCCGTGGCCGGCGCGGTTCGCGGTCGAGCATCCCGACTGGTGCTGGCTCGGAGCGGTCGCCTGCCTGATCGGCGTCGTCGCCGTGCTTCATCCCGGCGGCCTGTTCAACATCATCCTCTCGCTGCACACCCGCCAGCCAATCGCGCGCACCCTGGGATCGATCGCTCTGACCGGAGCCTGCTGCGCCCTGCTGGCGGCGCCTGCGATCTTCGGTGAGGACGCGGGAGGGACGGCCCGGCGGATCCTGGCCTGGCGACCGCTGCTGGCGCTCGGCCTGATCTCCTACGGCGTCTATCTCTACCACCTGACCGTCGCGGAGGTTCTCGGGGAGTCGTCGGATCCCGGTCATTTCTCCGCCTCTGGGCTGGGCCTGGTGGGACGGGTTCACAGCCTGACCACGCCGGTTCTGTTGCTTGCCACCCTCGCCGTCTCGGCGATCGTCGCCGGCGCCAGCTACCGCTTCGTCGAGCTGCCGTTCCTGCGCCGGAAGGAGCCTCGGGGCTAGCGTCAGCGCCGGACTGCTCGGGCGTCCACCGGGTCGAGCGCCGCGATCCGGGCGGTCCCGAGCCGGGCGAGGCGCGGGACGCCGAGGCTGGCCCCCGTGTACCAGATCCAGGCCTCGAGATTCATCGGCTCGGCCCGCGTGACCTCGGATAGGATGCGGCGCGCCTGCGCGAGCCGGCCCTGCAGGATCGCCAGGCGACCGCGCAGGATGTCGACCTCGCGGTCGGGGTTGAGAAACCCGCCGGCTCGGAGATGGCCGGCGGCGGCCGCCAGCTGAGGCGGAGAGGGACGGTGGCCGGCGGTGATGATGTTCGTGGCCGCGTCGACCTCGTGCGCCTGGCGGATCCCGAGCGCAAACCATGCGCACGTGGCGAGCGCCACCAGCAACAGCCCTAGACGGAGAACCCTCACCCTCGTAATGATCCCCGATCCGACATGAGCGCGCCTCTGCCTGACCTCGCCCAGACCGCGGACGTCGCGGTCGTGATCCCCAACTGGAACGGGCGCCGGTGGCTATCCGGCTGTCTGGCATCGCTGGCGGCGCAGCAGTCGGCGCCGCGGGCGGTCGTGGTTGTCGACAACGGCTCCGATGATGGCTCGCTTCACTACCTGGCCGCCGAGCACCCGGACGTGCGCGTGGTGGCGCTCGGTCGCAACACCGGGTTCGCCCATGCCGTCAACCGGGGGATCGAAGCCTGCCACGGATATGAGCTGGTGGCGCTGATCAACACCGACGTGGTGCTCGAGGCCGATTGGCTGGCCCGCTTGGTGGCCGCGCTGCGCTCGGACCCGCAGGCCGCCTCGGTGGCCTGCAAGATGGTCGCGCTCGACGATCCCGGCCGCTTGTACGACGCCGGGGACGTGCTCAGGCGCGACGGTGCCTGCGAGCAACGCGGACGGTTCATGGCCGACGACGGGCGCTGGGACGAACCCGGGGAGGTGTTTGGCGCCTGCGCCGGGGCGGCCCTGTACCGGCGCTCGGCGGTGCTCGCGGTCGGCGGGTTCGACGAGCGCTACTTCGCCTACCTGGAGGACGTCGACCTGGCGCTGCGCCTGCGCCTGGCCGGCTGGAGCTGTCGGTATGAGCCGGCGATCGCCCGCCATGCGGCCGAAGGTTCTTCTGACCGGCTGCCCGGTGGCCATCATTTCCTGGTCACGCGCAACGCGCTTCTGCTCGTGGCCAAGTTCTTCCCGGCGCGCTGGCTGCCACTGGTCGCCTACCGCCAGCTGGGCTGGGGCTGGCACGCGTGGCGGGAGCGGCGCCTGGGTGCCCACCTGCGAGCGCTGGGCGCGGCCGGACCGCTGCTCCCGGAGGTCCTCGCCGAGCGCCGCCGATTGCGCGCTTCCGCTCGTATCCCGATCGAGGTGGCGATCCCGGCCACCCCGGTTCGGGGTCCGCGAGCCGGCGGGCACCCCGCCTACCGGGGGTAGCCGACCGTTTCGGCGGATAGGCTGCAGGATCGTGGCCAGCGACGCCAGCACCTTCCCGCGGCTCGGGCTACCGCTGACGCCGCCCCGGCCCCGGTTGGTCGCGGAATGGCTCTCGACCCGCGATCACGAGAAATGGCCGGCCGCGCCCGGCGGAGATGGTCGGCCCGTGATGCTGATCCCCGGCTTTCTGGCCGGCGATCAGAGCCTCACCCGGATGGCGGTGTGGCTGCGCACCGGCGGCTTCGTCCTCGCGCGCACCGGGATCACCCGGAACACCGACTGCATGGAGAAGGTCGTCGAGGCGGTGGAGCGCCGGCTCGAGGCCGCCGTGCAGCGGACCGGCCGCCGCGCGCTGCTGGTCGGCCAGAGCCGCGGCGGGAGCATGGGCCGGGCGGTTGCCGCCCTGCGCCCGGACCTGGTCGAGACACTGGTGACGCTGGGCTCGCCGCTGCGCGATCAGCTCGCCGTCCATCCCCGGGTGTGGCCGTCGATCGTGAGCGTGGCCGCGCTGGGCACCGTCGGCGTGCCCGGCATGTTCCGCCTCAGCTGCTTTCAGGGCGACTGCTGCGCGCGCAGCCGCGACGCCCTGGCCGGACCGTTCCCCGAGCAGGTCCGCTTCCTCTCGTTCTACTCCCGCAGCGACGAGGTCGTGCGCTGGGAGGCCTGCCTGGACCCGGCGGCCGAGCAGATGGAGGTCGATGCCAGCCACGTCGGGATGGGCATGGCCCGGGAGGTCTGGGTGGCGATCGCCGAGGCGCTCGGGCCGGTCGCCGGCCACGTCGTCGCCTAGGGCCGACGCCGATCTAGCGGCCGGTGGCGCGCATTCAGTGCCGCGAGGACCCATTCGTCGGCCGGGAGACCCGATCGACCCTCGGCGGTCTGATAGATCCGGCACTTGAGTCCATAGTCGGTCCGCTCGCCGGCGCCGGGCTCGACGTCGCGGCCATCGATGCGCAGCGACGGCGAGCCCAGGAAACGTTCCTGCCGGGCGCGGGGAGCGTCGGTGATCTCACGCAAGGTCAGCGCGGCGGCGACGCCGGTGCGCGAGAGTAGCCCCGGAAGGCTTTCCCGCAAACGCTGGGCGTTCGGACACCCCTCGAAGTAGAGCAGCTCGATCTCCATCGCCCGCGCTCGAGAGGTTTCAGGTCAGCGCGCGCTCCCGAGCGCCCGCACGGGCCAGCTTCACGCGCGCGTTCTTGTCAAGCGCCACCTTGCGCAGGCGCACCGCGTGCGGGGTGACCTCGACGCACTCGTCGGCGCGCAGGAACTCGAGCGCCTGGTCGAGCGAGAGCTCGCGTTTGGGTACCAGGCGCACGAGCTCGTCGGCGGTGGAGGAGCGCATGTTGGTCAGGTGCTTCTCCTTGACCGCGTTGACGTCGAGGTCCTCCTGGCGGGAATTTTCACCGACGATCATGCCCTCGTAGACCTCGTCTCCGGGCTCGACGAACAGGGTGCCCCGCTCCTGCAGGTTGAACAGCGCGAACGCGGCGACCGTCCCGCGCCGGTCGGCGACCAGCGAGCCGGTGGGGCGGGTGCGCAGCTCGCCATGCCAGGGCTCCCAGCGATCGAACACGTGGTGCACCAGGCCGGTGCCCCGGGTCTCGGTGAGGAACTCGGTCCGAAAGCCGATCAGGCCCCGGGCCGGCACCAGGTACTCCATCCGCACCCAGCCGGTCCCGTGGTTGATCATCTGCTCCAGGCGACCCTTGCGCAGCGCCAGCAGCTGGGTGATGACGCCGATGTACTCCTCGGGCGCGTCGACGCTCATCCGCTCCACGGGCTCGTGCGCCGCGCCGTCGATCTCGCGGGTGACGACCTGAGGCTTGCCCACGGTCAGCTCGAAGCCCTCGCGGCGCATCAGCTCCACGAGGATGGCCAGCGCCAGCTCGCCGCGACCCTGGACCTCCCACACGTCCGGGCGATCGGTCTCCGAGATCCGCAGCGAGACGTTGCCCACGAGCTCGCGCTCCAGTCGCGCCTTGACCTGGCTGGCGGTCAGCAGATTGCCGTCCTGGCCGGCCAGCGGCGAGCTGTTGATCCCGATCGTCACCGACAGCGACGGCTCGTCGACGGTGATCACCGGCAGCGGCAGGGGATCCTGGGCGTCGGCGAGGGTGTCGCCGATCGTGATCTCTGGAATGCCGGCGACCGAGATGATCTCGCCGGCGCTTGCCTCCTCGGCCTCGACGCGCTCCAGCGCCTCGGTCACGTAGAGCTCTGAGATCCTGACCCGCTGCACCGTCTCCTCGCCCCGCAGCCAGGCGACGGTCTCGCCGCGCCGGATCGTGCCGTGGCGCACCCGGCAGATGGCCAGGCGCCCCACGTACGGTGACGCGTCGAGGTTGGTGACGTGGGCCTGGAGCGGATGCTCGGGGTCGTACTCGGGCGCGGGCACGTGGTCGATCAGCAGGTCGAGCAGCGGCTGCAGGTCGGTGCCGGGGTCGCCCGGGTCAAGCGAGGCCCGGCCGGCCTTGGCGTTGGTGTAGACGATCGGGAAGTCGATCTGGGACTCGTCGGCGTCGAGGTCCAGGAACAGCTCGTAGACCTCGTCGACGACGGCATCGATGCGCGCGTCCGGACGGTCGACCTTGTTGACGACCAGGATCACCGGCAGCCGGGCCTCCAGCGCCTTGCGCAGCACGAACCGGGTCTGGGGGAGAGGCCCCTCGGAGGCGTCCACGAGCAGCAGCACCCCGTCGACCATCGTCAGCCCCCGCTCCACTTCGCCTCCGAAGTCGGCGTGCCCGGGCGTATCGACGATGTTCAGCTTGACGTCGCCGTAGCGCACGGCGGTGTTCTTGGCCAGGATCGTGATGCCCTTCTCGCGCTCGAGATCCATCGAGTCGAGCACCCGCTCGTTGACCGCCTGGTTTGAGCGAAACGCTCCCGACTGCCAGAGCAGGGCGTCGACGAGCGTCGTCTTGCCGTGATCGACGTGGGCGATGATCGCGATGTTGCGGATGTCGGCGCGCAGGGCCATGCTCGCCGGCTGAGGTTAGACGGCCGGCCAGGGGCGCCCGGTGGGCCCACGATCAGTGGGCGCGACTCACTGGGAGCCGGGGTCCGAGTCGTCCGGGACCGGCCGGGCGGCCGGCACGCCGGTGCCGAGCCCCCGGGGCAGCGAGGCTCCGTTGCGTTCGCCCTCGGTCAGCGCATCTCCGTCGGGCCCGCCCGCGGCCAGCGCATCTCCGGCGGCCCCGCCCGTGGCCAGCGAATCCCCGTCGGCGGCCGGCGCCTCCAGCGCGGCCGGCGGCTCGCCTCCCGCGGTTTCGGGAACCTCGGCTCCCGAGCTCCGGCTCCCCAGCGCCTCGACGATCGGGCGCATCAGGTCGACCGGCATCGGGAACACGATCGTCGAGTTCTGGCTGCCGCCGATCTCACGCAGGGTCTGCAGGTAGCGCAACTGGATCGTCACCGGGTTGCGGCCGATCACGTCGGCGGCGTCGCCGAGCTTGGCTGCCGCCTGAAACTCACCTTCGGCGTTGATGATCTTGGCCCGGCGCTCGCGTTCGGCTTCCGCCTGGCGGGCGATCGCATGCTGCATGCGCTCGGGAATCTCGACGTCCTTGATCTCGACGTTGGTGACCTTGATGCCCCAGGGCTCGGTCTGGGCGTCGATCACGTGCTGCAGGGAGTCGTTGAGGTGCTCACGGTCCGAGAGCAGCGTGTCCAGATCGGCGACGCCCAGGATCGAGCGCAACGTCGTCTGCGCTATCTGGAGCGTGGCGCCGTCGAAGTTCTCCACCGCGGTGACCGCCTTGTTGGGGTCGATCACGCGGTAGTAGGCGACCGCGGTCACCCGCGCCGGGACGTTGTCCCGGGTGATGATCTCCTGCGCGGGAACCCTGAGCGTGACCGTCCGCAGGCTGATCCGGACCATGCGATCGATCGACGGGATCAGCAGCTGCAGCCCGGGCCCGCGCTGCTCCATGAGCCGCCCAAGCCGGAAGACCACGCCGCGCTCGTACTCGCGCAGCACTCGGATCGAGGCGGCCGCGACGGTCAGACCCAGCACCAGCAGCACGCAGACGACAACGATGATGGCGGTAATCATTCAGATCAGCTCCCATTCCTCGGCCGGTCGCACCGAGAGGGTCAATCCGCTCAGGCGCTCGACTACCACGTGGTCTCCGGCGTGCAGCTCGCGAGTCTCGGCCTCGTCGTCGGGGCCCAGAGATCGCCGTGCGCGCCACAGCGTTCCGTCCAGCGCCACGCTGCCGCCGGAGTCAGTCCAGCTGCGCACCACTCCGACATGGCCGACGATTGCCTCGGCGCCCGTGCGGATTCGCCGGTGACGCACGGCGACGCCCTGCTTGACCGTCAGCGTCAGCGTCCCGAACCCGACGCCGGCCAACGCTGCCCCCCCGAGCAATCCCACGAGCACCCCGGCGCCCAGGCCGCTGATCGCCAGCACCGCGCCGACGGCCATCACGATCACGCCCACTCCGCCGGCCACTCCGTGGGTCGGGTAGTGCGCCTCGGCGACCGCGACCACCGCCCCGATCACCAGTAACACCAAGCCCAGCGTCGTCATGCCGTTAATCGTACGCCTCACGGGTGCTCGTTCCCACCGACTCGGTGCAGGCACAATCATCGGGAGCGAGATGATCGAGTCACGACAGCGAAACGTCGCCCTGCTGGTGGCCGGGTGCTTCTTCATGGAGAACCTCGATGGGACGATCGTCACCACCGCGGCTCCGCGCATCGGACGAGCGCTGCACGTGCCCTCCGCCTCGGTCGGCCTGGTGATCGCCGCCTACCTCGTGACGCTGGCGGTCCTGATCCCCGCCAGCGGGTGGCTGGCCGCTCGCTGGGGGAGCCGACCCGTGTTCCTGGCGGCGATCGTGATCTTCACCGTGTCCTCCTTGGCCTGCGCGCTGAGCACCAGCTTCGCCGAGCTGGTGGCGTTTCGCGTCGTCCAGGGGATGGGGGGCGCGATGATGGTTCCCGTGGGCAGGCTCGTCGTGCTCTCCCGCACCCCCAAGTCAGACCTCCTGCGGGTGATCGCGTTGCTGGTCTGGCCGGCGCTGGTCGCTCCCGTGATCGCGCCGCTGGCCGGTGGCCTGATCACCACCTACGCCGGCTGGAGGTGGCTGTTCTTGATCAACGTGCCGCTCGGGGTGATCGCCGCTGGCGTCGCCTGGCGGCTGATCGAGTCAGTCGAGCTCCCCCCGGCCGGCGCCCTGGACGTTCCGGGAGTGGTGCTCACCTGCGGGGGGCTGGCCTGCGCCACCTACACCGCCTACCTGCTCTCGCGCAGCGGCGCCTCCTGGACCCCGGTGCTCGGCTTCGGCGCCGCCGCCGTCCTGCTGCTGGCGGCCGCGGCCCGGCACCTGCTGCGCGCCCGCCATCCGCTGCTCAACCTGCGCACGCTCAGGGTGCCCACGTTCCGGGTCGCGGTCGGGAGCGGCTCGCTCTTCTTCATGACCGTCGCGGCGGTCCCGTTCCTGCTCACGCTGCTGTTTCAGGACGTGTTCGGCTGGAGCCCGGTCAAATCGGGCGCCGTGGTCCTGTTCGTGTTCGTCGGAAACATCGCGATCAAGCCGGCGACAACGCCGTTGCTCAGGCGCTTCGGGTTTCGCAGCGTGCTGGTGGTGGCCACGGCGGGGACGGCGGCGACCATGGTGGGCGCGGCCTTCTTCAGCGCGGCCACCCCGCTGGCGGTCATTGCCGGGCTTGCGCTGCTCGGCGGCGTCGGGCGCTCGGCGGGGCTGACCTGCTACACGAGCATCGCCTTCAGCGAGACGCCGCCCGAGCAGATCCGCGACGCCAACACCCTGCAATCCACCGCGCAGCAGCTCTCGATCGGCCTCGGGGTTGCGCTCGGTGCCGTCGCCCTGCGCGCCGGCGGGCCGCTGGGGTCGCTGCTGCCGGGCGCCACGACCCCGGGCAGCGCCTACACGATCGCCTTCCTGCTGATCGCGGCCATCACGCTGATCGCCACCGCGGGCGCACTCCGGCTACATCCGAATGCCGGCTCGGCGGTAACGGCGGCCCATCCGCCGGCGGGTACCTCAGATGCCGTCGCCGAGGTGGAATCGGTCGGGGCGGGCTGACCGTTCACAGCTTGAGATGTTTGCTGGGTTGCGCGACGCGCAATCATCCAGTCAACCGCTCACGTCATTGGAGGTCGGCTTGATGAACGACGAACAGATCCACCAGCTCGCGCAGCGCCTGCGCATCGACTCGATCCGAGCGGCCGACGCGGCCTCCTCGGGGCATCCCACGTCGTCGATGTCGGCCGCTGATCTGATGGCCGTGCTCATGGCGCGCCATCTCCACTACGACTACGACAACCCCGAGAACCCGAACAACGACCACCTCATCTTCTCCAAGGGACACGCCTCGCCGCTCGTCTACGCGATGTTCGCCGCCGCGGGCGCGATCACCGATGAGGAGCTCTTGACCTTCCGTCAGTTCGGCTCCCGGCTGCAGGGCCACCCGACGCCCGAGCTGCCCTGGATCGACGTGGCCACCGGCTCGCTCGGCCAGGGCATGCCGATCGCCGCCGGGATCGCGCTCTGCGGTCGCGACCTCGACCGCCTGCCCTACCGGGTGTGGGCATTGTGCGGCGACTCGGAGATGGCCGAGGGCTCCATCTGGGAAGCCGTCGATCACGCCGGCACGGAAGGGCTCGACAACCTGGTGGTGATGGTCGACGTCAACCGCCTCGGCCAGCGCGGGGAGACGATGCACGGCTGGAACCTGGAGTCCTATGCCGATCGGGCGCGGGCCAGCAACTGGAACACGATCGAGATCGACGGCCACGACATCGCCGAGATCGACCGCGCCTTCGGCGAGGCGGTGGCCGCCTCGGGTCGCCCGACGATGATTCTCGCCCGCACCATCAAGGGCTACGGGGCGACCGAGACCGCCAACGTCGAGGGCAAGCACGGACAACCGCTCAAGGACCCCGAGAAGGCGATCCAGGAGCTCGGGGACGTCGGCCCCGTGCACGTGGACGTGGCCAAGCCGGAGAGCACCGGCACGCCGCACAAGTTCGACTCAGACCCCTCGGCTGCGCTGCCCACCTACGAGATCGGCGAAGACCCGGTCCCGACGCGCAAGGCGTTCGGCGAGGGCCTCGCGGCACTCATGCGCCGCCGCGGCGACGTGGTGGCACTCGATGGCGAGGTCGGCAACTCCACCCACCTGGAGGAGGTCCTCAAGGACACTCCGGAGCGCTACTTCGAGGTCTACATCGCCGAGCAGATGATGATCTCGGAGGCCATCGGCTTCCAGGTCCGCGACTGGACGCCGTTCGCCGCCACCTTCGCCGCCTTTTTGTCCCGCGCGTATGACTTCATCCGCATGGCGGTCATCTCGCAGGCCAAGCTGTGCATCAACGGCTCCCACGCCGGCGTCTCGATCGGCGAGGACGGACCCTCCCAGATGGCGCTTGAGGACCTGGCCGAGTTCCGCGCGTTGGGCGGCTCGGTGGTCCTCTACCCCTCCGACCCCAACCAGACGGTGAAGCTGGTGCAGGAGATGGCCGGTCACGACGGCATCTCCTACATCCGGAGCACCCGGTCGGGACTGCCGACGATCTACGGCCCCGACGAGGAGTTCTCTATCGGCGGCGCCAAGGTGGTGCGCGAGTCAGACGATGATCAGGTGACGCTTGTCGGCGCCGGAGTGACCCTGCACGAGTCGATCAAGGCCGCCGACAAGCTGGCCGAGGACGGAATCTCGGCCCGGGTGATCGACCTCTACTCGGTCAAGCCGGTTGACTCCGAGACCCTGGCGGCCGCCTCGAGCGCCACCGGCGGCCGGCTGGTCGTGACCGAGGACCACTGGGCCGAGGGCGGGATCGGTGACGCCGTGCTGAGCGTCTTCGCCGACAGCGATGAGCGTCCGCGCGTCGTCGGACTGGCCGTCACCGAGATCCCGGGGTCGGGCAAGGGCGCCGAGCTGATGCACGCGGCCGGGATCGACGCCGACGCAATCGTCAAGGCCGCCAGGCGTCTCGTGGAGCTCGGGCCCCAGATCGCCGGCGCGGCCGCGGCTCGCGCCTAGCCTGACCCTGCTCTGGGAGCGGGCGCGGCCGGCGTCCGCTCCCGGCGCATGCTGTCAGCCGCCGTCATCCGGCCCGGCGGGATCACGTCGCAACGAGCGTGCCACGCGGCGGTGCTCACGCATCGTCTCCATGCCGTCCTCGCCGGGCTGACGGCCGAACCCGCAGTACATCGCCACCCCGAAATCGTCAAGGTATCTCGAGGCCGTCGCGTGCCTGCGGGCGAGACCCGAGGCCCCGTCGACCGGGAGCACGATGCCGAGGAACACGCGCGCGCTTTGCGGCTCCAGATCAACCAGCGGCCGGAAGAAGCTGCGGTCCTCGCTGCGCAGATACCGGGGCCCGGCCAGGTGCAGCCAGTCGACGGTGCGGCCCGAGTTGGCGACCGCGAAGTTCGCCATGCGCACCAAAACCGAGTAGTCGCGGGCCTCGTACATCGGCCATTCGGGAAACGTGCCGTAGCAGAGGTGATAGCCGATCAGGACCTCGTCGGGGATCAGCCGCGTCAGTCTCGTGACCGGACCGGCGAACCGCTCCCAGGCCCCCTCGGGCGTCCACGCCAGCACACCCTCGATGTCCTGGATCTCATAGGCGCAGTCCCACTGGATCGCCAGGTCCTCGGGCGGGATCTCCTCGGTCAACCGCACCAGCTCGCGGGCGACGAGGTCCTCAAACCCACGCGCAGCCACTGGATAGTCGGCGGCGAAGTCGGCCTTGAAGGCATTGAGCGCGCTCGAGGGGAACGGAAGTCCGATCTGAAAGCGCAGCCCCGAGGGGATGACGCCCTGCTCGCGCAGGTCGCGGAACTGCCGGTAGGAGTCGATCGCATCGTCGATGCGCGGCCACGAGTCGAAGTGCAGCTCGCTCACTCCGTCGCGGATCCCGAACACCGGGGTCTCATAGGCGTGCCGGGGGCGGCCCGTCGGGGATTCGGTCTCGGTCACGACCACCACGTCGGGGTGGGGCCGAGTCAGCCGCTCCCGCTCGTAGCCGACCCACGCCGCCCGGGGCCCGGTCTCACCATCGGGCAATGCGAACACCATGTCGCCGAACAGCTCGGCACCCGCACGAAACGCGCCCTCCGTGGAATCGGCCGGAAGGCTTCCAACCAGCAGCAGCTCGCTGGTGACTCGTGACGGCATTTTCGTCTCCTCGGTTACGGCGGGCTTATCCCGGCCCACGATCTCATACGTCTCCCGGGTGTGGTCGCGCCGGCCCGCGCCGAGGGTTCCAGATACCTGCACACCTGTTCATGCAATGATGGATAGGTGAGCCACGGCGACGATCCGGATCTGAGTCTGCTGTCGGCCGGGACCGCGCGCGCGGTGGCTGAGACCATGCACGCGCTCGCCGCCCCCAGCCGGGTGCGGATTCTCAGCCGGCTGGGGGTGAGTCCCTGCTCGGTGGGCGAGCTGGCGCGGGAGGTGGAGATGGAGCAGTCAGCCGTCTCTCAGCAGCTGCGAGTTCTCCGCCATCTCGGTCTGGTGGTCGGCGAGCGCGACGGCCGGCAGGTCATCTATGGCCTGCACGACGAGCACGTGCGCGCGCTGCTGGGCGAGGCCGTCTCGCATACCGAGCACCGGCGCCTCGGCCTGGCCTCCCGCCCGGGCGCCACCGCCGCGGCGGTATGAGCTCGACCGCACCCGCGCTGCTGGCCGCCTCGGCCGGCGTGGCCATCGGCCACGCCATCCTCCCCGATCACTGGGTCCCGCTGGCCGTGCTCGGACGCGCGCGTCGCTACCCGCTCTCACGGGTGGCTCGCCTCTCGGCGCTGGCCGGGGTCGCCCACGTGCTGCTGTCGATCGTGCTGGGCACCGTGATCATCGTGATCGGCCTGCAGTTTCGATCCAGCGTGCAGGGCGCCCAGGACACGATCGTCGGATGCCTGCTGATCGTCACGGGGCTGGGCTTCATCGCGGTCGAGCTCACCGGCCACGGACATCACCACCATCCCGGCGAGTCCGGCCACGACCACGCCGGCGACCCCTCCCACCCTCCCGCGGGCGAGTCGCCTCCCGACACCTCGCACCACCACGCGGGCGAGTCACCTCCCGGCCACGGTCATGACGATGCCGCCGACCGCCTCGCTCGGCAGCCGTCGGCCGGCCTGGGCAGATGGAGAGACCTTGCCGCCCTCATGATCCCGTTTGGTGCCGCCGCATCGCCGGACCTGACGATCCTGCCCGTCTTCCTCGCGGCCGCCGCAGCCGGCGTAGCCACCGCCGTCGGCTCGGTCGTGGTCTTCGCCGCGGTCACCATCGGCACGATCGTAGGCCTCACGCTCGCCGCCGCCCGCGGCGGCTACCAGCTCAAAGGAGAGTGGCTGGAGCGCTGGGGCAACGCGCTGACCGCCGCGATCCTGCTGATCATCGGCGCGCTCGTCCTGCTCGGCCTGATCTGAGCCGGCCGGGCTTCCGTGATACATCGACCGGGTGAACATGAACTCCCAGTGCCAGGCGATGCGCTTGTCGACGGCCTGCAGCTCGGCGTTGCCTCCCTGCCGGGTGACGTCGCCGGTACCAGACCTCTAGGCGCCCGGCTCGGCGAGGCCGGAGTCATTTCTGAGGTAACCCCATGACTGGGAGGCGGGTGGTGCTCGAGTACCTGCGCCTGAAGATCTTCGGGCGCAGATGTTGACACGGCTGCTCCCGCGGGAGTAGGTTTGCGCCAGAGAACAGAGTGACCGGTGGGGGGCCGGCTCGCGGGGAGGAGGTTTGCGAGGCATGCATTGGAGCATGATGCGTAACCGACTGGTGCGGCTGTCGCTTCCGGTGCTGGTGCTCGGCATCGTCGGCGTAGCAGCGATCACCGGGAATGCCGCTGGCGCCCAGGCGAGTGCCGTGACGACATCGAGCTTAGGCCAGTACTCGCCGACGTTCGCGGGCCCGGCGGCCACTGGCTGCGCAGCTGGCTGCTCTCTCCTGAGCGGTCCGATCACCACCGGATCCACCGCGTCGAGCAGCCCGGCGACAGCCAGCTTGCAAGCCGGGAGCGCATCGCACGCCGCGCACGCGCTGCCGGCGCCGACTCTCGCGAGCCACGCGTCGGCGTCTGGGCTCGCGGCCGCAGCGACCGACCCGCCGCTGCCGTCGGTCAGCTGCCCAGGCGCGGGCTGCGACGGCGTCAGCACGTCGTCGGGCGGCGCCACCGGCGTGAAGGGGCTGAACGCGGTCGAGAGTGCCGAAAACAGCGCCCTCGTCCCTCCCCCCGGCCTTCCCAAGGACGTCGAGCCCCCCGATCAGGGTCTGTGCGCGGGCGACGGATATGTCGTTGAGACCAACAACATCGGCGAGATCCTGGTCTTCAACACGTCTCTGGCGCGCCGATCCGCTCCCATCTCGGACGACACGATCATGGGGCTGACCGGCAAGGGGTGGAGCAGCGGCGGGGATCCGTCCTGCTTGTACGACTCCGGCAACGGCGGCCACTGGTTCTTCACCGAGATCGTCTCGGCGAGCACCGAGCAGAGCGGCGGCCCGTTCTCCGGTTGCTTTGCCGCCGTGGCCAACAGCTGCTACGAGGGGATCGCGGTGAGTCAGGGCTCCAGCCCGTTCGGCCCGTACCACGTGTACTTCCTGAATGCCAACTACAACCCGAGCGAGCCAGGCTATCCCTACCTGCTCAACGACTTCGCCAAGATCTCGGTGACCCGGGATGCCTTCCTGCTGTTCTACGACGAGTTCCCGCTGAACGGCTCGGTGCCCGGGCTCGGCGGCGGCGTCTTCAACGGCGCCCAGGAGCTTGCCTTCACGAAGTCCGCGCTCGAACGGGGCCTCCCGGTCACCGACTCAAATGGGCACCGGCACGCCTCTGTGAACGTAGCGATCGAGAACATGGGCTTGGTCCCCACCCCGGATGGGACGTGTACGGGCACTGCGGGCGTCGACTGCTGGGCGGCCGTGATTCCTGCCCAGCCTGCCGACGCCGGCCAATATGACAACGGCTATGACGGTTCGGGGTTCATGATGGACTCGCTGGACTTCAACAGCTTCGCGGGGGTGCCCACCTCAGGCGATGACCGGATCGCGGCGTGGGACTGGACCGGGCTCGCGCACCTGGCCAGCCGGCACTGCGCCATGTGCGGCAAGATCCACTTCGGCGGGCAGCTGTTCTCGGGGGTCGAAAGCTACAACGACCCGAGCTCGGCCGCGTTGCCTTCGGGGGTCCTGGGCATGCAGAAGGCCGGACCGATACCGCTGGGTGACGAATGCGGAGCGGCCGGCCTGAGCACGGGTAACCCACCGCCCCAATCGTGCCCCGAGGGCGGGATCGCCACCAACGGCGACTTCATGACGCAGGTCTCGCAGGCGCAGGGCCAGCTGTGGGGCGCTATTCCCACCGAGATCAATCAGACGTATGGACCGAGGTTCAGCTCGGAAGTGCACATGGGCGCGGCGTACTGGGTGGTTGGCACGGGCTCGTTTGACACGACCGGCCAGTTCAGTCTGACCAACCAAGGGTACGTCTCGGCGCGGCATGAAGACATGGAGTTTCCCGCCATGGCCGGGGAGGGCACCGGCGGCAACGGCGGAGCGGTCATGGTGTTCACGCTGAACGGCAAGGACGGGCCCACCCACGCCTTACATGGCGGCTTCTACCCCAGCACCGCCTATGGAAGGCTGACCGCTACCTCGAACGGCCTGGCCGGGTCCACGATCAACATCGCCGATGCGGGCCAGTCACCGCAGGACGGCTTCAGCGAGTACATGGGCTACCCGGGCACGACCCGGCCCCGCTGGGGCGACTACAGCTGGGCGCTATACCTGCCGGGGTCCGGCGACCGGATCTACTTCGCCAACAATTACATCCAGTACCCAAACTGCACCGGAAACGCGTTCACCCTGACCTTCGGAACTTGCGGCGGAACCAGGGACGGTTTCGCGAACTGGGGAACCTCGGTCAACTACGTCGTGCCATAACGCCGCTCAGCCGCGCGGCAGGACTGAGCTACCGGCCTTGACGCCAGCCGCTTGAGTCGCTCCCGATGCTGCGGCATCCTGAGTCACCAGACGGCCGGCCCCCGCGCCCGAGCCGGGTATCGGCCTGCAAGCGACCCAGCTTGGAAAACGACCGGCCCGGGCCATCGACCTGAAGACAGCCACTTAATGGAGCTAGGGGGACTCGAACCCCCGACCTCCTGGGTGCGATCCAGGCGCTCTCCCAACTGAGCTATAGCCCCGAGCGGCGGCCGTGGCCGCGCGGTGCGGCTTAGTGTAGACGCCAGGCGTCAGCAGCCGGGCCACAACACGTGGCGCAACGGTTTTGCGCGGGACACCGGCGCCCTCGGCGCGGGCAACCAAAACGCCCGCATTCGCCGTGCACGACAACCGCGCGCCTGGGGCCAGGGGAGAGGGCAGGATCGAGGCTTCAGGGCCGCCCCGGAAACCGCTAACGTGTTCGGCGGCGAGTAGGCTTTGAACGCATGGGTCTTCTAGACGACGCGATCCGCGAACATCTTGACCTCAAGCGCCGCCGGGGCGCGGATCCGGCAGAGGTAGAGCGAGACGAGCGCGAGGCGCTCGGTCCCGTCCGACGTAACCAGGCACCGGTGACTCCCGAGTCCGCGCGCGAGGAATCGGTCGCCGACGAGACGGGCTCGGGGACCTACGATCACGCGCAGGACGAAGACTGGTCGTTTGGCTCCGAGGACGACTCGCCCCGAAGCGAGGACGGCGAGGATCGGCCCGATCACGTCGACGACGAGTTCGATGATGAGCTGGAGCCGTTGGCCCCCGGGTCCCGCTCTGCCGATGACGAGCCGCTGGGAGGACCGACCGTCGAATACGACGTGTCGGGCGACGTGCACCGCGAGGCGCGCGGGCCCGCCGACGAGCCGAGCAAGGACGACGATGTGCTCGAGGAAACGCCCGAGTTCCTGCAGGACACACCGGACCACGATCGGCTGTGGTTCGAGCAGCGTCCGCCGCGCGATTTCGACTTCGACGGCTGAGCGCCCGGCGCTCTTCGCGCCCTGATCACCCCAAAAGCCGACCGCCCATCGAGCCATTGACGGCCGCCCAGACCTGGGCTATACAAAACCGGACCGGGTTGGTCCACATGACTCCGAGGAGGGGGCGGCCTTGTTCTTCCGTCAGGTGCTCTATCGCGATCTGGGCTGTGCCTCCTACATCTTGGGCGATGCCGGTGAGGCGGTCGTGGTCGACCCCCGGTGGGACATCGACGTCTATCTGGAGCTGGCCGTCAGCGAGCGGCTGCGGATCGCGCACGTGATCGACACCCATGATCACGCCGATCACGTCTCCGGTCGCGAGCGGCTGGCTCACGCGACCGGGGCGCGGGCCTACCGGCCGAGCAAGGAGCCAGGGGACGGGCGTCGGGACGGCGCCACGATTGGACCTGGGGACGAGATCGAGGTCGGTGCCGTGTGCCTGCGCGCACTGGACACCCCTGGGCATCGGCCTGAGCATCTGAGCTTCGCCGTCACCGACCATTCCCGTAGCTCGGAGCCCTGGATGATCCTCAGCGGAGACTCGCTGCTGGTCGGCGACATCGCGCGGCCGGATCTCGCCTATGAGCCGACCGAGGGCGCGCGGGCGCTCCACGCCAGCCTTGGAATGCTGCTCGGGCTCGGCGATCACGTCGAGGTGTGGCCGGCCCACGTCGGCGGATCGCTGTGCGGTGGAGCCGGGCTGAGCTCCAAGACCAGCTCGACGATCGGCTTCGAGCGCTGTGCCAATCCCATGCTGGCCGCGGGGGAGAGCAAGTTCGTCGAGGGGCTCACCTCCACCCTGCCCACCCCGCCACCGAACATCGAGCGGATCGTCGAGCTCAACCGTCGCGCAAACGGGTCGACACCCGCCGAGCCCTCGGCGCTGGACGATGCGGGCCTGCGCGAGCTGCTCGAGCAGGGGGGGACAGTACTCGACTGCCGTGACCCGGCACGCTTCGATGGCGCCCATCTGGCGGGCGCCATCAACCTGCCGGTGGCCTCGCCCGGTGTCGGTACCCGAGCGGGCTGGGCACTCGATCCTGCTGGTCCGATCGTGATCGTCGCCGAGGACTCGGCCACCGCCCTGCAGATGGCCCGTGCCCTGCAGGCGGTCGGCTTCTGGTGCCTGGAGGGCTACGACCTCGCCGACCGCGAGCGCTGGGAGCAGACGGGCCTCCCACTCGCCCGGTCGAGTTCCTGGGATCTCGATGAGCTCGCGGCCGGTCTGCGCGGACACGCGGTCGAGCTCGTCGACGTCCGCGAGCGCTCCGAATGGGAATCCGGCCACATCGAAGGCTCACACCACGTGCCTCTGCACCGCCTGCGCGACGTCGAGTCGGTCCCCATCCCCGAGGGCGGGATTCCCACGGCGGTGGCTTGCGCGGCCGGAGCCCGCGCGGCCTTCGCGGCCAGCCTGCTGCGCCGGGCCGGCCGCAGCGACGTAGTGCGCGTCGCCGGCGGCGGCATCGGCGACCTCGGTGCCCACGGACTCGAGCTCACCTTGGGCTCCTGACTCTCTCAGGACCAGCTCTCGACCGACCCCGCGCCTGACTCACCCGCGATTACACTCAGTCACGGGGGGCCATAGCTCAGTTGGGAGAGCGCCTGCTTTGCAAGCAGGAGGTCGCCGGTTCGATCCCGGCTGGCTCCATAAGTAAATGCCTGGAAATAGCTACTTTTTTGGGCGGCGTGGCGTGTTCCTCCTTGCCTGAATCGCCCTCGATGGAATCGTTATGGAAGCCTCCGTCTGGGACGTGGCATCCCGGTCGTACTCGTCCGGCTCGTCGGCTCCCTCGCTGATCGCGCTCCCGGCGTGCCCATCCCGGTGGGATGGTCGTAAGAGAGAAGACGAGTTTTCCCAGTGGGTGCTCGCCCAATACCGGGGTGCATCCACTCCTCGGGGGGAGACGGGTCCGGACGACCCGTCTTCCGCCGAGGAGTACCCCCGCGGGAGCGGCGTTGGCAGCGCGACGGCGTCTTGCGGTTGCCGCGGCCTTCGTACCTACCTAACCAGCCGGACGAGCCCCTTGACCCGGTTCTCGGAGACTGCAGCCCGCGATCACCGGCGTTGATCGTGCCAGTTGCGCGCGCATGTTCCGGTCACCAGGCACGCGACGGACTCCAGGCCGGCCCGCCTCTCGGCGGACCTGCAACTCGCCGATTGCAGGGCGCACGCGAACGTCCCCGGGAAGGGCATGCTACCTATGCAGCTGCCGGCATCGGTCGGCGCACACGGCGAGGTTGTGCGAGCGCCGGGATCTGCGAAGGCGATCGCGCGGCTGAGCTGGCCCTGCGATCCAGATCGTGGCAAAGGGATTCGCCCGCGCCGCCAGCGTCGGACGCTCCCTTCGTCGCGACATCGCGGAGCGGATGGATCGGATCAACGACGACGCGGCGGTGGGCGCATGAGTGCGAGGGAACGAATGCGTGTCGATGCGGAGAGACGCTCAACCGACGCGCAGCCTACGAGCGTCGCGGACGCGCGACATGGATCGGCGCCGTCAGTGGATGCGATCACCTGGGAGAGGCCTGCTAGGCGGTCATGGGGAGGACGGCCACGGGGTTGCGTGGCAGCCGGGGAGTTGGCCGACGAGGTCCTTGACGTCATCGTGGTGGCCGCCGGGCTGTCGGAGCCAGGCGGTGATGCGGCCGGCGAGCGGGTCGCAGCCGACACTGGCGAGGCGTTCGCCGAGCAGGCCCGCCGCCCGTGTGGTGTTGCCGGCGGCGGCGGTGCGGACCACCTCGATGTCGTGGCGCTCCCAGCTCATCTGCGGGCGCTTGGAACCTTTGCCCGCCGCTCCCGTGAGGGCCTTGTGATCGGCGATCGGCAGGCCGAAGGCCGGGTGGGCGGTGACCGCGAGCCGTACTGCTGTCGTTGCCTGACGGCCATCGATGGTCGCTGTGCCTCGCGGTAGAACGCGGCCGCCGTCGATTCGTGCTGATCACGCGGCCGTGGTTTCAGCCCACGATGCGATGGCTCATCGGCCGAGGCTACCGGCGACCGAAGGGCGACCCCCCGTTGGCGATGTGAAAGTGCTGGAAGGAGACCTTGAGGTCACTCGCGGTGGCCGGGCCGTTCCACGCGAACAGTCCCACCTTGACGTTGCTGAGGCTAGCCCCGACGTTGTAGATCGGCGTGAAGTGAACGCCGTCGGTGGAGTAGTAGGTGGTGTAACGCGGTCCCACCTTTTGCATGGCCAGCCACACCGTATTGTTGGTCAGCAGGCCGGCGGTGGGGATCGTGGTGAGCACCTGGCTGACCTGCTGGCCGGCGACGTTCTGGTTGTCGGAGGTCGTCTCGGCCAGCTGCGCCACGCCACCCGAGTACTCCCAGTCGAGCTTCAGCCAGTTCGCGTCGTCCTGATAGGCGATGAGCCCGCCCTGCTGGTTGGCCACGTGCGGCGTGGTGCTGAACGTCAGCTTGGACACCATCGCCCAGTTGCCGAGCGCGGGCTGGAGGAGGATGTTGCGGGCGAGCGGGTTGGTACCCCCCAGATCGCCTTGCTCGGGCGTGATGGTGAGGGCGCCGCCTGAAACCTGCTCGTTGGCGGGATCCTGCCGGACCCACGTCCATTGCGGCCCGACGCTGGTGCTGCTGAACTCGTCGCTGCGAGCGCGATGCGCGAAGTACACCCGATAGGTCTGCGTGATGCCGTCCGGACCGGTCACCGTCACGCTGGCTTGGCCCGGAACCGCGGTCGCCTGGGTCACGCCGACGGCCGCCGAGGGGTCGGGCGAGTGCGCGCTGATTCGCGGGGTGGGCGCGCCGTCAGGCACGATCACGTCGTAGCTGTAGGTGTCGGGAGAAAATCCCGGGATGCTCCGGCCGTCGACGCGCAGCCGGTCGAGCTCGGACAGCACCCTGACCACGAACTGCGTAGAGCGGGTGACACCGCGATAGGTCGCGGTCGCCGTGATCGTGGCCACACCGTTGCGGCGCGTCCGGATCGCGTTCCCGGGACCGGCTGAAACGACACCGGGATGGTCACTGGAGAACGTGAACCGCACTCCGGCTGGGAATGGCTTGCTCTGGCCGGGCTCGATGAACCCGTAGAGCGACTCGTCGTTCATCGACAGCGTCAGGCGAGGAACCACGGTCGCGTTCTCGGGATACATCACACGCGACTGGATGCCCCGCTGCGCATCGCCGAGCATGTTCGGCTCGGCGGTGAGCACGGACGGACGTGGCGTCAAGCTGCCGCTGACCGTGATGTCCCGCTGGGCGAGGATGTCACTGTCGGCCGTTGAGTTCGCGATCTCGATCCCGTACCGGCCGTCGTAGACCTGGTAGCGGTTGGCCGCCTCGTTGAAGAACGCGAGCTTCGGCACCGACACGGTCAACGTCACCGACTTCGTCTGGCCGGGGTTGAGCTGGACCTGCTGGAACCCCTCCAGCCGCTTGATCGGTAGCTGCAGCGAGGCCGGCGCGCCCGGAGTGCTGACGTACAGCTGCACCAGGTCGCTTCCAGCGACCGTGCCGGTATTGGTCACGTCGACCGTCGCGTTGAACGCGCCGTTGGCATCCAGATGCGCGCGGTCGATCGTCAGGTTGGACGTCTTGAACGTCGTGTAGCTAAGCCCATACCCGAACGGGAACGACTCGGGGCCGCGGTAGTACATGTAGGTGCGGCCTGGGCTGCTCGCGCTCGGTCGGATGCTGTAGTCGTCGAGCGCAGGCAGGTCACTGGCGTTCTGATACCACGTGAACGGCAGGTGACCGCTCGGGTCGTAGTTGCCGAGGACCACGTCTGCGAGCGCGTCGCCCTTGCGCTGGCCGTTGTACGAGGTCCACAGCAGCGACGGTACGTTGTCGCGGAAGCTGTCGACGTCGACCTGGCCGATCGCCTCGATAACCGCGGCCGTGTTGGGGTTCTTCGCTGCGACATCGTTGATCAGCTGCGCCTGTGCACCCGGCAGCGCCATGTCCGTGCGGTCGACGAACTCGTTCGCGGTGCTGTCGTCGGTCCCGGCGTACACGATGACGTCGTCGTAGTTGGCGGCCGCGTTGACCGCCGTTTGGTCGATCGTCGTCAGCTGCGAGGCGTTCGTCGGGCTGCCGGTGAAGCCGTTGTAGAAGTCAACCGTCGCGTCCGGGTTGATCGCCTGGATGGCCTGCTTGAGCCCCTGGTAGGGCGTCACCTCCTTGGCCATCCCCGGTGCCCCCTGGTCGCTCGAGTATCCGCCGAGGTACATCGCGCCCGCCGCGGCGCCGGTGGAGCTGACTTCTCCCCTGGGCGTGGGGTTTGCCAGGTAACCGATCACCGCCACCTTGAACGGGCCGCTCCTCGGGACGTGGATCGGCAGCACAGTGCCGGTGGCGCCGCTCTTGAGCGTGGTGCTGGAGTTCTTGAGCAGCACGAAACCGCGGTCGGCGACCTGCTGGGCCAGTTGCAGGCGGGCCGGGGTCTCGGTGACGGCGTCGTTGGCGTCGGAGTTGGTCCAGGTGCCGGGTGCAAGTCGCGCCCGCGCCGCCTTCACCCACGGCTCATCGGCCACATCGTCGAACTCGCCCAACTGCATGCGCGCGGCGAACAGGCGCACCAGCGAGGTGTCCATGTCGTTGGAGTTGAAGACGTCCGTCTGGGTAGGAATCGCCTCGCCCGCCGCGGCGGGGAGGGTATTGCCGTAGCCGAGGCCGTCGGAGTAGCCGGCGTTGCAGTTCAGGTCCTCGCCCGCTGCGTTTGCGAACGCGCTCCCCTCCGTACGGTTGAGCGGGCGGCTGTAGCCCGGCGGCTGCCAGTGGTGGCCGTTGGTGATCTCGTACACGGCGTCGCAGTCGGAGGTGAAATAACCGTCGAAGCCGAACGTCTGCCGGGCCAGGGTCTCGTTCAGGTGGACGTTGGCCGGCGCCGGGATGTTGTTGACCGAGTTGTAGGCGGACATGATCGAGCCCGGGTGGGACTGCTGGATGATCTGCTTGAACTGCGCCGTGTAGTACTCGCGCAGCGTCCGCTCGTCCATGTTCGACGTCCCCGTGAGGCGGTCGGTGGGGCCGCCGATCCGATCGCCCTCGGTGTTGTTGGCGGCGTAGTGCTTGATGGTGGCGATCGCCTTGAGGTAGCCGCCCCCCTGCGGGAGCAGATTGCCCTGCTCGTCCTTGCCCTCCAGGCCGTTGACGTACTGCGACGCCATTGCCGCCGTGAGCAGCGGATCTTCCGAGAACGTCTCGTCGTTGCGGCCCCAGCGAGGATCTCGGCCCAGGTTGACGGTGGGCGAGTAGAAGTCGAGATCGAGCGAGTTGTTGGGCACCACTTCGCGCGCCTCATCGGAGATGGCGGAGGCTTCGCGGTACATGATGTTCGGGTCCCAGCTGGACCCGAGGGCGAGGCTGATGGGGTAGGAGGTCGTGTTCTGGAGGACGGTCGAGTTCCCCGACGGCGCCAGCTGGAGCCTCGACACTCCGTGCAGCGCCTCGTTCCACCAACCGTACGCGGACACGCCCGTCGGGATCGTCGGAGAGGCGGGAATTGCCGGCGCTTGACTCGAGTTCATCTGCGACGCCTTCTCGGTCAGCGTCATCCGCGACACGAGGTCCGCCGCCCGCTCGGCCGGCGAATAGGACCGGTTCAGGTAGATCGGGGTCGGATCCGAGCTAGGTCGCGATCGGGCGGAGGAGTCGACGATCGGAGCCGCGATCAGGGCGGCCAGGATGGACGCCGGCAGGAGCATACGCAGACGCATGGGGCTTACCTTTCGAAGTCGACGTGATCGCGGCCCAAGGGAGGCGGACGGATTCCACCGCGGACGTCGCCGACCGACACCATGCCCTCAATCCTTGATGCGGACCCCGGTGCGCCCCTAACGCTGTCGGTGTCGATCATCTACCTCAACTCCCTGGACGGTCGCGGGCACTTTACGTCGGGGATTGGCAGAAGTCAAGCCGGTTGTCCACCCGCGGCGCGCTCGATATGTCGATGGTCGGGCAAAATCAGCCGGACGATCCGCGGCGACGGTAGATTTCGTTGCCGTGACGCGGAATGACGACGAGCCGAGCCTCGGCCCGCGCCAGATGAACCGCCTGCGGATCATCGAGTCGCTGTACCGGCACCCGCGGTCGAGCCGAGCCGACCTTGCGCGGCACACGCAGCTGTCCCGGGCCACGGTCTCGACGCTCGTCGAGGAGCTGGTGCGCGCCGGCCTGGCCGAGGAGCACGCGGAGGCTGCTACCGCCGGGGCGGGCCCGGAAACCGGGGTTGGGCGACCGCCCCTGCTGCTGTCGCTCGTCTCGGGCGCGGCGTTTGGGGTCGGGCTCGACTTCGGCCACCAGCACATCCGCGTGGCGCTGTGCGACCTGTCGGGCGAGCCGGTCGTGGACGACTACTCGTTGGCCGAGGTCGACTACGCGCCGGTCGAGAGCTTCGACCTGGCGCATCAGCTCGTACGCGACGCGCTGCAGATCGCGGGCGTGGCGCCAGACCGGCTCCTGGGCGTGGGGATGGGACTCGCCGCTCCGGTCAACAAGGCGACCGGGAACCTCGAGGCGGACGGGATCCTTCCCGGCTGGCGCGGGATCCGCCCGGTGACTGAGATGGAGACCCGGCTGGGGATCCCGGTGGCGTTGGAGAACGACGCCAACCTCGGGGCCCTGGGCGAGAAGGCGTTCGGAGCCGCGCGGGGCGTCGACGATCTGGTCTACATTCGCCTGTCGGCGGGCATCGGCGCCGGCCTGATCCTCTCGGGCCAGCCGTATCAAGGCTTCGTCGGGGTGGCGGGGGAGGTCGGTCACGTGCTGTCCGATCCGACCGGGCCGATCTGTCGCTGCGGCAATCGAGGCTGTCTGGAGGCGGTCGCCAACCCGGTCGCGGTGGCCGCGCTGCTCGAGCGCAGCCTGGGGCAGCCCATCACGGTTGCGCGCCTGCTCGAGCTGGTCGCCGAGGGCGATCGCGCGGCGTGCCGCGCGGTGGCCGAAGCCGGCGAGGCGGTAGGGCGGGCGGTGTCGATGCTCGTCAACGTCCTCAATCCCGAGCTCCTCGTCGTCGGCGGGGATCTGGCTCAGGCGGGGGAGGTGCTCCTGGGCCCGATCAGGGCCGAGATCGACCGCCACAGCGTCCCGCCCGCGGCTTCCGCGGTTCGTGTCACCGCCGGCATGCTGGGCGCGCGGGCCGAGGTCCTCGGCGCCGCGGCTCTGATCCTCGCCAAGACCCCCCACGCGCTGGTGGCGAGGCTGGGGACATAGCGGCTCTTCGCGCCCGCGGCGCGAACAGACAATCTCTGGCATGCATCCCGCCATTGCTCTCGCGCACCACACGGGGAGTCGCCTGGTCGAGATCGCCTTCTTGCTCGTGCTCATCGCGGCGTTTGGCTGGCCGCCGCTCCAGGTCCCGCGGCTGAGGCACAAAGTTTTCTCGGGCCGGGGATTGCGAAAGCGAGATCGCCGCGGTCGTGAAGGCGCCGATCGCGTCCCAACGCGAGCCGCATCGGGCGAGTCGCGCGCCGGCCCTCGCTCCGCTTCGCGTTCAGCCTTCTCCACGTTTAGCTGACGGGGCGGTCGTTCTTTCCGTGAGCGCCTGGGTGATTTCCTCAGCCTGACCCTGCCGTTGACCCGATCGGGCCACGATCACGCGCGTGGCAACCGCATGTCCGGTGTCGGCGCGATCGCAGCGTGTTGGCGTCCGTTCTCGCAGAGCGGGGCGCGGGCTGCGACGCCCGCAACGGCGCAGCGCCAATCAGGACCATGCCGCTCAAGCGATCGAAGTCAGACGACTCCGCAAGCCACCGTGGCTTATGGCAGACGATGCTCCGCGATGCCGTCGTCGCAGTCGTGCCGAGCCCTGAGCGAGTGACGTTCCGCGGCGGAAGACGACAGTCTTGACAGTACGCGCCGTGAAAAGATGCCTGCTGTGGCGGACGAGCCGACCGCTGAGCAACATCGGGCGCTCCTGAGCGACTGCTGGGAATTGCGCGCGAGCTTCCAACGAGCGGCGTGCTTGATCGCGGTCGCCGACCGTATCGCCCGATCCGCTTCGAGCGCAAGCTCGAGTCCGTGGCGAACGACCCCGTTGGCCTGCTCGAGTACGTCCGCGGTATGGCCCGACGCACATCTGACGGGCTCGAGGCACTCGTGGAATACAACAGGCTCGACCTCTCAGTCGAGATGCTCATCCTCGACGAGGCAAAGCCGTACGCCCCACTCTTCACTGGCGAAGATCGCGCGGCTGCGCGCGCGAAGCTGGAACCGCAAGCAGGACAGGTCGAAGGCCTCGCGCGCACCCGTGAGCAGCAGTGTCGTGATGCACGTGCTGAACGGGACGCGCGCGTAGCCGCGATATCTGCTCGACTGCCCAGAGCCAGAACAGCTCCGAGCGGAAGCAGCCCGGGCCTTCGACCCAGAAGTCATCATCGCGGCCACACGCGCGATTCTCAGTCACGACGACCGGGACGTCGTGGCGCTTAATCGGCTCGGGCGGGCCTATCACGCGATCGGCGAGCTGAATGACGCACGCGTAGCGTTCTCGCGCGCACTGGAAATCGACCCGGAGAACGCTGTCGCTACGCGCCGCATTCGAGATCTCGACCGAGCCGACTGAGCGTTCCTCCGCCCGGTGTCCTCAGCGCCGATCAGGTGACGGTGGCAGTCGTGGCAAAACCGATTGCAACGCCGCCGGTGCCCCGCGCGATCGGAGCGTCGCCAACTCGATCGTCAGCTCGGCGGTGTCGCACCGAGCAAAGCACTCGTCCGGGCCGTCGATGCGTCGGACGATCGTGATAGGCGGAAGCAGTCGCAGATGGGGTCAGCGTTCGGACCTCAGATTGCCTATGCACCTGCATTGGCAGGCTGGACTCGTCGAGAGTGCTGAAAATGCGTGGATCCGGCAGCGCCGCGGCCTCGCGTGAGACTGCTGCATCGGCCGCGCCGCTAGCAGCGACCTGGCAAGCACCGAGGCTGCGGTATTGGCGAGGAGCGGGTCGGTGACGGCGATCCGACGCGGCACCTGCTTTGCCGGCTGGACGCGACTGTCGCTCGGCGCCGGGGGCGCTGCTCCGTCCGTGCCCGGGCGGGCGTCTGCTTAGCGTCGCCGTGGCTCCCGCTCGTTTCGCTGCGCAGGCCCTACCCGCCGTCTTGAGGCTGGTGCTCGGGCCGCGGCCGGTCGCTCGCGAGGAGCGGTCAGGCGCCGGATCCGACAACGAAGACGTTCCATTCCTCCGGGACACCTTTCAGCGGATGCCTGCCACGATCGCGGAAGCGGATGCCGGATCCTGCGACAAGTGGCGGAACGGAGGCCGAGGCAAGGATCTCGTCCCGTTCGGCGATGCCTGCTACGCGAGCTCCGATGTGGACGGCCAAACCCGCGACGTCGTCCTGGCGCAGCTCGACCTCGCCTGTGTGCACCCCGGCGCGCACCGAGAGGTCTAGCGCTTTCACCGCGTCACGGATGCCTGCCGCACAGTGGATCGCTCGAGCTGGCCCGTCGAAGATCGCCAGGGTGCCGTCGCCGGTTGTCTTGATCAGCCTTCCTCGGAACGCCTCTACCTGTTTGCGCACCAGGTCGTCGTGCGCCTCAAGCAGCGCGGTCCATGCGCGGTCGCCGAGCTTCGCGGCCCGCTCGGTGGATCCGACAACGTCGGTGAAGAGAACCGTGGTCAGCACCCTTTCGCTGCTCGGCTGCGCTCGGACCCCAGTCAGAAAGGCCGCGATTTCGTCAAATAATGCCTCGACATCACCTGCGAACCACAGGTGGTCCTCACCGGGCAGGTTTACAAGGTGAGCGTCCGGGATCTGCCTGGCGAGCAACTCGGCGTGACCCTCCGGGACATGGCGATCTCCAGTTCTATGCAGGATCAAGGTCGGGGCAGCAACGGTTGCCAGTGCAGCGCTGACATCGCTTGCTTGGAAGAGGCGATAGATCGTGACGTTCGCGTGCGGTCCCCGGCTGAGCCGCTCGCACTTCGCAAACCAGCGGCGGAACGCCGCCTCCGCCGCCCGACTCGGTGCGAGCACGTCCGCGATCGGCCCGCGACCAGTGGTTTCGAGGTAGGCATGCAAGTACCGCTCCGCGACGGCCGGCGACATGCCCCACGGCTGGTCAGGTCCCTGTAGAAACCGAGCGAAGGAGTTGATCAACACAAGCGCCGAAACTCGCTCGGGGTGAGTGGCGGCGAACAGGATGGCGACGAGGCCCACCTCACCCGATGCGACCAGTACAGACCGCTCGCTCTTAGCGTCATCCATAACCACTCCGAGATCGTCCATCCATGTCTGAAGCGCCGGCAACGACTCGAGATCGACCGTCCCCGAGCTCCCCCAGCCACGCAGATCACAAGCGATCAGCCGGCCCATCGACGCCAACCGGTGCAACCCTCGAGACGCCAGTGGGTCGTCCCAGAGGAGATCGACCGGCTCGTAAGTCAGGGTGGGAAACAGGATGTCACGCGGCCCGCTGCCGACCATCTGATACGCGAGGTGCACGTCGCCAGCAATTGCGTACCGAGTCTCCGGAACCTCCACCGACAGCAGCATCGCATGCCCAATGCTCCCGTGCCACCTCTCCGGTGAGCACCGACCTCAGCCACGAATATTGATTCCAACCAACCAGCGAACGCCCGAGCGCTCGTGCTCCTGGCAGGCGCGGGCGCGTCCCGCTCGGCTCGCTGAGCCCTGCTTCGCTCCGACGAAACGCATCACATGGAGCACGCCGACGTCCCCGCCTTGCGCGGAAAGCGAGCCGTTGACCAGCAGCCGCCCGTCCGCAACTGATCTAGAGCATGGTGTGCAGGCCGGCGGTGGCCGGGATCACCGGAGCGGGCCGCGAATGGACGGTATGGATGATCTCCGAGCTGTCGATCCCCTGCAGGTAAATGGACGTGAACCCGAGGTTCGCATGCCCGAGCTGGCGCTGGATGACGACTAGAGGCACGCCCTCGTGCGCCATCTCCACCGCGTGCGCGTGCCGGAGCTGATGCGGTGCGAACCGACGGCGCACGCCCGCCTTCGCCGCGGTGCGCGCCAGTTGCTTGCGCGCCGAAGAGGACTCCCAGTGGCGACCAGCAGTTGCGCCGCGGATCACGCACAGCAGCGCGCCGACCGGCAACTGGCACCGGACGGCGATCCACGGCTCCAGTTGCGACCAGGCCCAGCGATCCATCCCGACCTCGCGCCGACGGCCACCCTTGCCGCGACGCACCAGAACTGCGCCGCGTGATGGGTCGAGGTCGGTCTCTGCGAGATCGAGCGCTTCACCGATCCTCAATCCCGCCCGCCACAAGATCACGATCAGCGCCCGCAGCCGAACACCGTCGGCGCCGTCACCGGCCTCGCGCATCACCGCGATGATCTCCTCGACGGTGGGCGGGTCCGCGGGATACCGGCGACCTTTGTTTCTCGGGGCACGACCTTCATGAAAGCCGGGCATCGTGACCGGAGACCTGCGGTGGCCGGCAACGTCAAGCAGAGCGGTTTGCGCTTCCCCTCCTCATGGGGCGCCGATATCAAGAAGCGCCTTCGTGTTGGCGCGGGCATCGCCCGTCTTTGAACAGGCCCTTGACTTTGCCCCACAAAGTCCGTTAGGGTTTGCATGACAAACTCTAGTTGGGAGACGGGACTATGACTACACACATCGGACCGCCATCCGGAATCCCCGAGGAGGGCAGGATGGAACCCCGCGAGGCGGCGCGCCTGCTGACACAGACGCAGGCGGACGCGCGGCGCTCGCTGGATTTCCGCGCGCCTTGGGTGTCGCTGGTGGCGGCGGTGGTGGCGCTGGTCGGTTTCGGGATCGTGTGGCTAAACGTCCGCGATCAACGCCCCTTCACCGGCCCGAGCCTGGCGTCGCTGGCGGTCTTTTACGGGCTGATCGCACTCCGGATCGCCACCGTCATCTACGCCTACGCGCGAGCACGGACCGGCATCAGCGGCCACTCCGTGAAGGTCCAGCGCGACGAGGCCGTTGTGATGAGCGGGGTCCTGCTTGTCTGCTATCTGGCGCTGATCGGGATTGCGAACAGCGGCTCACACCACGGTGCAGGCTTCTACTGGTCGCTTTTCCTGAACGGAACCCTGATCGCGCTCGCCGCCGTCTGGGCCGGGCGCTGCGCGATCCACCAGCGCTGGCACGAAGTCGCGCTCACCGTTCCGGTCGCGCTGATCGCTGCCCTCGCCGCAATTGCCGGCCCTCGAGGCATGTGGCTCGTCAACGGTGTGGGGCTCTGCGTGCTGCTGCTGGCAAACGCTGCGATCGGCACGTGGAAGCGGCGCGCGACTCGGACACACACGGCGCGAACGGGCGCATGACCGCCGAGGCGCTCGACCCGCTGATTCACGTCCCGGCACGACTCCAGATCATGGCGGCGCTGGCCACCCTGCCCGACGGCGACCAGCTGTCGTTCAAACGACTCCAGGACATGATCGAGCTAACGCCGGGCAACCTGATCACGCACCTCCGCAAGCTCGACGAGGCCGGCTACCTCGCGACCAGCAAAACCGGCAGCGGACCCGCCTCCCGGACCTCGGTCGCGCTGACCCACGACGGGCGCCACGCCCTCGAGATCTACGCCACGACACTGCGGGGACTGCTGAACGGAGTCTCAGCAGGTCCCGCAGCCTCGGGCTCGCATCTCGACCGCCACGGTGCTAGTCCGGGCTAATCCGACGCAAGGCGGTGGCGGTCACCGCAACGGCCCGGCGTGAGAGTGGCGGAATCACGAACCAGCGGAACTCTAGGTTTCGCGAATTGACGGGAGCGCACTGCTGCTCTCCGCCGTCAGCAGGTTCAGGGGAGTCCTGCTTTTAATCCTCGGCGAGCATCTGCGGCCCGGTCACAAAAGACGCGCCTTGCGCGGACTGCAGGGAACTCGGCGTCGCCCGGGCCAGCCCGAATCGCTGGCCGTCTTCCTCACGAATACGAGGGCGCGGTCCCGGACGGCGCCCGCACCTGCATCGGCGTTCACATGCAACTCGCTCCGACCGCGATATTTCGCGAGGGGATCGGGCTACGGACCGCCGAGGTGTTCTCGAGCCGCCGACGTAGCGTTGCCAGCGGGGTTCCTTGATGAGCGCGCAGGACGGGCGGCCTCGCGGTCTGGATCGTCGCGAGCGTAGAAATGGCGCAGCCGTTCGGCGATCGGTTCGGGGGCTTTCTGGTCAGGCGCGAAGTGGTCAAGCCCGTTGATCACCTCGGCGGTGCAGTCCGGGATGACCCGCTGTAACGCCGCGAACAGGGTGGTGGTGATGAACGCTGGGGTCTTGCTGCCTCCAAGCAGCAGCACCGGCGCGGCGATCTGGCGGTAGCGGTCCGCGGTGCCGTCATCTAGGCGGGCGACCTGTTCATGTTCGGCGAGGTTGGCCTCTAGCAGCGGCTCCATCGTCTCCCAGCGGCGCCTGCGGACGACGACGCGCAGGATTATCCGCGCATACCAGAGCGGGAGCTTGCCCAACGGGGCAAAGCCACCTTTTTGAACCATCGCCGCAAACGCGCCTCGGCGATCGCCGGCCTCGAGGAGCTGGCGATAGCGCGGGATCCAGCTGGTTTGGATCGAGCCGCCGATCGAAACGCCGGGCTCATACGCGGCGACCGCGGCGAACGCGTTGGCTTGACGGGCGGCTTCGAGTGCGACCAGTCCGCCGTAGCTGTGGCCGAAGACCGCTGCCGCGCCGGTCGCGTGCGCAACGGCCAGCAGATCCTCGATCTCCTTCGCGATGCTGTAGCCAGGTCCTTGCGGCCCGCTGTGGCCGCGGCCGCGTCGATCGATGACGTAGGCCGTCATGCTGCGGGCGAGCACGCGGGCGAGCGGCAGGTAGTCCTGCCCGGAGCTCAGCGCGCCGCCGACCACGATCACTCCCGGGCCGGTTCCGAGCTGCCGGTAGGCGATCACCGTTCCATCCGACGAGCTGACCGTCGATCTCCGCGCGCCGGTGCTCATCTGGATCCGATCCCCGTGCGCGTGCGACGCGCCGGCGCCGCTGCGGCTTGGCCGGTCCCAACCGCGTCCAGCTGGTCAAGCAGCCGCTTGGTGTACTCGACATAGGCTCTGTAGGGCACGCCGCTGTCCTTGACCAGGGTCGCCAGTCGCCGCTCCAGCTCGCCGCCCCAGCGCGACACGATCTGCTCGCCGGCCGCCGTGAGGCTCAGCCGGTGTCGGTTGCCGCCTGCCGGATCAGACAGCGTCTCAAGCAGCCCCTCGTCGGTGAGCACACCGGTCATGCGACTCACCGACGGTTCGCTGACCCCGAGACGCTCAGCGAGAACACGCTGGGTGTCCGCGCCGTGCGCGCCGACCATGAACAACGCCAGAAAACGCGGGTAGGACAATCCCGCCTCCGCTCGCAGGAACGTATCGGCGGCGCGGTCCAAGCGGGCGGTTAGGGTATGGAGGCTGCGACTCAGATCCGGCTCCACCCAAACAACATTAGCAGCCTAAGTTAGAAACACAAGTCGTTGTCTAGCGCTCCTTGGATGTAGATCACCGCCCTGTTGCGGCTGAACACTCAACTCACCCCGGGCGAGGCGCTGATCGTCGCCGGACCGGGATCCCGCTGTGGGACGAAGCCAGCGCTAACCTGCTCTTGAGCTCCAACGGGCATCTCGGCGCCGCTGACAGGCGTTTCGGTCTGCGCGGAATCCGGGCAATGCCTCGGTCCGCGTGCTAGCAGGTCCGGAGCTGGCGATGAGGGTCAAGCGGAAGTCCGCGACGATCAGCTTTCGCTTCCGCTCAGTCGCCCGTGCGGCACTCTCGGCGCCCGCCGCAGGGCGGCGACTTGCATAGGCGCGGACGGGGCCATTACCAGCGGACGGCCAGCTTGCGCTTGGCGGCAAAGCGCTCTTCCGGGGTCGGCGCGCCGGCGAACCATCCCTGCGTCGCCGAAGCGCTCGTGAGCTCCCGAACCGCACAAGAGGCGAAAGCGATCGCCGGGCGACGGGCGCGCTATCCGCGCTTAACAGGAGGCGCGTCGGTGTGGCTCGGATGTATCGCAGAAGCGCGAAAGCAGGAGTCAGATCGATTTCTACGCGTCGGCTGCCTGCTTCATCGCGACCTTCAGGTCCAGGATCGGAGTGCCGTCGATGGCTTCGAGCGCGTCGACGTGGACGCTCGTGGGCGGAGTGAAGTCGGTGACCGTGACGCGATGGAGCCCGATCGGGTTGGGCCGGTCGGGGGAGCGGGTCGCGAACACGCCGGTGAGCGGGATCCGTTGGTCGTCCATGGGATGGGTCTGTAGGACGCCTCGGTCGGCGGCGTGCAGCCACGTCACCACGATCAGCTCCGTCCCGGGTACCACTCGATGGAGCGCTGGCGCAAACGCTGGGTTGATTTCGAGGATCGCTTCAGGTGCCCCCTCGAAAGCCTGGTTGGGCGCGTCCCGACGCTCGTGAAGCGGGGATCGCACGACGCCGATCGGCGTGATCACGATTTGCGTATGAGGTTCCGCGCGCGCCATGTCTTGATGCCGAGATCAGCCGAGCACCAGCGTCACGAGCTGCTCGGCATCCTCTGGGTTGAACGGTTTGCTAGTCATGAGTCGCCGGTAGAAGATTGCACCAAGGAGCGTGGTCGTCGCGAGTTCCGGATTTGCGCTGCCGATCTCGCCGGCTTGGATGCCGCGGGCGATGAGGTCGATGATCGCCTGGCGACGGTCGGCTGAGTAGCGGTGGTGAAATTCGCGCACGCGCGGATCTCGTTCGGCACCCTCAATGAGCGCCGGGATGCAGCGTGAGAACGTCGAGTCCATGACCACGTCGGCGACGTGGCGCAGAAGCAACGCGATGGCGTCCCGCGCCGGCAGGTCGCCTAGATCGGGAACCAGCTGTTCATGGAAGGTCTCGAACGCGTCGGCGATTAGCGCCAGCTTGTCTGACCAGTGCCGGTAGACGGTTGACTTGCCCACGCCCGCACGCGCCGCGATCGATTCGATCGTGACCCCCCCGTAGCCGGCCTCGGCGAGCTCCTCGACCGCCGCCCTCAGAATCACCATCCGCGAACGCTCGACACGCGGGTCAAGCGGTTGCTCGCGGTTAGTGGCTTCGTGACGGTCAGCCATTCAGTTAGGCACCCCGCAATGCGAAACGTTAACGTATCGCTGCGAAACGCATACGTTCTACAAGTAAACCAACACGAGGAGACGACATGGCCAAGGTGAGCGTCCGCTACATCGTCGACGACGTGGATGCCGCGATCGATTTCTACTGCCGCGAGTTGGGGTTCGAGGAGGTCATGCACCCGGCGCCTAGCTTCGCGATGCTCTCCCGCGGAGATCTCCGGTTGGTGCTGACCGCGCCCAGCGGCGGACCAGGCGGTGGGCAAGCGATGCCCGACGGAACCCTTCCCGAGCCCGGCGGCTGGAACCGCTTCCAGCTTGAGGTCGACGACATCGAAGCAATCGTCGCCCGCCTGCGTGAACACGGAGCCCGCTTCCGCAACGACATCATCACCGGTGTCGGCGGCAAGCAAATCCTCCTCGAGGATCCTGCGGGCAACCCAATCGAGCTCTTCCAACCAATCATTCCTGAGGCGAAGCTCGGAGGCGCGCGGTAGCACGGAAGCAGGTCCCGACGGCTCCAGCGCGCAGTCCCGTTCCTCGCCAGAACCGCGCATCTCGTGCCATCGGGTCGTCGCCGAACCGATGACTGTCACGTCGGCGCGAAGCGATGAATGCGCTCGTCCGACTCCAAGTTCGGCGACGCTTGGTTGCGCCGTTGTTGGCGCAGCGATCTCAGCCCGCCCTTGCGGCTAGACGCTCTGGAGAAGACGTCGGCCGTATTAGCGTCCTATGGCCGTAGACCCGCCCCGCCGCAGCTTCCAGTTACGGCTGTGCGGTTACGGTGCTGGCGCTGGAGCGTCAGGCAGTCCAACCTCGAGCACCCGGACATCGTCCGCGGTCCACCCAGCGTCTCGGGCGAGCTGCTCGGCGGTCTCGCGCCATGCAGCAGGCATAGCCAACGTGAGGACGCCCTTGCTGAAGCCCTTTTGCGGATGGTCGTGCCAAGGCGCGAGACTTTTCCAGGAACTCAGTGTTGCCCGACGAAGCGGGCCGCTAGCTCGGTACGAAGCCGAGGCGCTCGGCCGTGATCGCCTCGAGCGCATCGCGCAATGCGGCCACGCGCTCCTCGCCGATCCGCTCGCCCCACTCGCGCTCGATCTCGGCGATCAGCTCGAAGCCGAGGGCCTGGGCCTCGTGGCCGCGCTCGGTCAGGCGGATGATCTTGGCGCGGCCGTCGGCCGGGTCCGGGACGCGCTCGACGTAGCCACGCTGCTCGAGGTCGGTGGTGACCTCGCCCACCGACTGCTTGGTCATGCGGGCGCGCTCGGCCAGATCGGTCAATCGCGTGCCCTCGGGATCGATGTTGCCGAACACGCAGCCGTGAGCGACGCGGATGTCCGAGAACTCGGTGTCGGCCACGCGGGCGGCAAGGTCATCGACGAACTGGTCCAGCGCCGTGTCGAGGAGGCGGATGAACGGCGGTTGTGACGAGGTTGAGAAATCGCTGGACATTTGGTCAGGACTCCTGATAAGGTCTCCGAACGATCAGGTCGCCTTACAAGGCTTCCTGACAAAAGAATAGCACCGCACACGGAGGAAATCGCAATGGCTAGAAAATGGTGGACCCTACTGGCGGTAAGCGTCGCGACGTTCATGCTCCTGCTGGACATCACGGTCGTGAACACGGCGCTGCCGTCAATTCAGAAAGACCTGTCGGCGAGCTTCACGGACCTCCAGTGGGTGATTGACGCCTACACGCTGACGCTGGCCGCAGTGGTCCTGACCGCGGGTTCGATCGCGGACCGGATCGGGCGCAGATCGGTGTTCGCTGGTGGTCTGGCGATCTTCTCGCTGGCCTCGCTCGCGGCGGGACTCGCGCCCAATGCGACAGTGTTGAATATCTCGAGGGCCGTGCAGGGCATCGGCGGCGCCGCGATGTTTGCCGTGTCGCTGGCCCTGGTCGCCCAGGAATTCGCGGCCGGCCGCGAGCGAGCGACGGCGATGGGCGTGTATGGCGCCGTGATCGGCGCCGCGGTGGCCGTCGGCCCGCTGGTCGGCGGGGTGGTCACCGACGCGCTGGGGTGGCGTTGGGTGTTCTTCCTCAACGTGCCGATCGGCATCGCGGCGCTGGCGGTGACCTTCGCCAGGCTGCGCGAGTCGCGCGATCCCAACGCCACAAGGGTCGATTGGCTGGGTCTGCTGACCTTCTCCAGCGCCCTGTTCCTGCTCGTCCTCGGCCTGCTACGCGGCAACGACGATGGCTGGGGCAGCGCCACGATCGTGTCGATGTTCGCCGGCTCGGCCGTGATGCTCGGCGCCTTCGCCGCTGTGGAGCGGCGAGTGGCCGAGCCGATGCTGCCGCTGGGCCTGTTCCGCAGCCGCGCCTTCACCGGCGTGCAGCTGGCCGCCTTCGCGGTCTCGGCCTCGCTGTTCGCGCTGTTTTTGTATCTGACCCTGTACCTGCAGAACTACCTGGGCTACTCGCCGCTGCAGGCCGGCCTGCGCTACCTGCCGATCACGCTAGTCCCGTTCCTGGTGGCCCCGCTCGCGGTGGCCCTGATGGGCCGCCTGCAGGCCCGCGTCCTCATGGCGATCTCCCTGGTGGCCGTGGGCGCCGGGCTGCTGCTGATGTCCGGCCTCACCGCCAGCTCCGGCTGGACGGCCCTGCTGCCGGGCTTCCTCGTGGCCGGGGTCGGGATTGGCCTGCTCAACCCGGTGATCGCCGACGTGGCCCTGAGCGTGGTACCCAAAGAGCGCAGCGGCATGGCGGCGGGCATCAATGACACCTTCCGCCAGGTCGGCGTGGCGGTGGGCGTGGCCGTCTGGGGCGCGGTCTTCCTGGGCCGCGGGGCCAGCAAGATCTCCAGCCTGACCGCCGGCACGCCTGCGGCCACGGGTGGTCACCCGCGCCAGCTGCTCGAGGCGGCGTCGGACGGACGGCTGGGCTCGGCGCTGAGCGCGGTGCCGCACGGAGCCCGCGGCTTGGTGGCCAGCGCCACCCGCGAGGGCTTCCTGTCCGGGCTGAACTCGATCCTGCTGATCGGTGCCCTGGTGGCCCTCGCCGGCGCCGCGCTTGCCCTGTGGCTGGTGCGCGAGAACCAGATCGAGCGTGATCAGCCCGAGGTCCTGGCCACCGCCGAAGACGCTTTCGAGCCAGGCGAGCTCGAGCTGGCGGCCTGAGCTCACAACGCCGTCCGCGGATCGTCTGCGGCGCCAGTGCTCGGCAGGTTGCGAGCGCTGGCGCCGCGGGTCGTCCCGCCGCCGGGTCCGGGAGGTCAGAGCGCGGCGCGCACGTCCTGCTTGACATCGTCGAGGACCGCCCTGTCCTGATCGTCGAGCTCGAGGCCGCGGCAGCCAGGTTCTCCTCCAGGTGGGCGACCGAGGTCGTGCCCGCGATCAGCAGCATCCGGTCATAGCGGGCCAGCAGCCAGGCCAGTGCGACCTGGGACAGAGTCACCCCATGCTGGTTGGCCACCGAGCTCACTGCCGGGTCGGCGGCCAGCTTCTGGGGACCACCGGCGAAGGCCGACCCAAGCGGGAAGAAGGGCACCAAGGCGATCTCCCGTTCGCGGCAGAACTCGACGATGTCCTCGTGGGTACGGTCAAGCACGCTGTAGGCGTTCTGCACCTCGCCGAGGCCGACCAGCTCGAGCGCCCGCTCGACGCCCTCCAGGGTCACGTTGCCAGGAGCGCCGCAGCGGACGACCGCTTTGCTCGTCCCGACACCGCCGAGCTGACGATCGAGTTGGCGACGAGACGATCACTCCGGCCGCCGGCAGGGGAAGACGGCTTCCCGATCAGAGATTCCCGCACGCGTGCTAGTCGCGCGAACCAGACGTCAGGGACTGCTGGTGGCTGGGATGCCGGAGCTACGCCTGGCGGATCAACGCGCGGGGTCGGTGATGCGATCGGGCCGCGCGCGAACCCACCAGAACGACACCCCAAAATCAGCCGTTGGAGTCGACGCGTAGCTCATCCGCCTTTTTCGACAGCGGCCATTGCTCCCTGGAAGCCGATCTTGGAGTGGGTGCCGTCGCAGAAGGGCTTGTTCGTGGACCCGCCGCACCGGCAAAGGAATACCGTCGTCTTCCCACTGGTGTCGACGATGTTCCCGTTGTGGTCGATGAGCTCGATCTCTCCGGTCACCTTGTACGGACCGTTTTCGCTCGCCGTCACCTGCACGCTAGCCATTTTGTCTCCTCGTTCTCTTAGACCTCGACCATATCGAGCAATCTCAGCATTCACCGCCGACGCCCGGTCTGATCAGCCGCAGTTTTCCGTTGACCGCTAAAGCTAGAAAGACATAGGCCGTAGCCACAGCCGAGCAGGATGGCGGCGGGGATGACCAGCGGCCAGTTCTGCTGGTGGGCGGCCAGTGCACCGACCGCCGTCCCGGCGCAAATGGCGCTCAGACCGGTGAGCGTGCCGCGCACATCGTCAGTCCGATCCAGGCGCCGTGCGAGGGGTTGGATGAGCACCCCGAGCGTCAGCGTCAGCCCGGCGATGATCGCCGCAAAGCCGACCTGGAAGCTGCCGGTACGGTGCGCCACAAGTCCGGGCAGGACGGCAAACGCGATCGATGGTGCTGCGAACACCCACGGAGCGCTGGGGGCGACGATCCGTCGAAAGCGGATGTGGGCCGCGGCGGGTACACGCAGCAGGCCACGCAGCGAAACATGACGACCTGGCTGGGCGATCCTCTCAGGAGCGCCGATGACGAGCACCAGCGCGGTCAGCATGACTGCGAGGTGTGGTAGGTAAGCGGTCAGCAGTGGATGCGGGGCCCACTGGGCCAGCAGCCCGGCCACGAGCGGCCCAAGACCGAAACCGGCCGACAGCGCGATCGCGGCGCGCCTGGCCCCGGCCTGCTCGGCGGCAAGCGGATCGTAAGGCGCGGCTGATAGCTCCTTGATCCATGCCGTCCCGGCGGCGAACGCAGCGCCGCTGCAGACACCGGCGAGAAATCGCCCGAGATAAAGCAGGGCCAGCGAATGCTCGCCCGCGATCAGCGCGAGCGACGCCACGATCGAGAGCGCGCCGGCGAAGCGAACGATCCCGCGACGGCCGCGCAAGTCAGAAACCGGCCCGATCACCAGCAGCGCCGGGATCAGCCCCAGCGCATAGACACCAAACAAAGCATCAGCAGTGCTCTCAGCCACACCTCGATGAAGGCGATAGGCCAACAGCAGCGAGGAGAACTGGTTCGCGCCCCAGCCCACGCCGAACGTGACCCCCGCGACTCGTGCCCACGCCGGCAACCCCCTCAAGGCTCGCCCAGATCCCCACCGTTCAGCATGCCACCGCCAACCCAGAGCCTTGTACCTTGCCGAAATCCCAGCATCGAGTCAGCTTCGCATCACTCCGATGATTGCGTCAGATGCTTGGCCGCGCGGCAACGGTCCCACCCATCGCCGATTGCAGGGCCGACGCCCGTGCGTGCAGAACGCGGGCGCTGCCTACGCAAAGACAGTCGAGGTCACCGGCGCCCGACTTCGCACAGGGCGCTCGGCGGCCACCGCGCGCACGATCGAGATGTCGCCTGAATGATGCCGGTTCGACCGCGATCGGATGACGGAAGCGCTGACTAGCGGTGGCTTTACGATCGCACAGGATGTGACTGCGGAGGGGCAACGCTGCTCCTACGGGTGCGAGCGAGCGCAGCGCCCTGGCCTCGATGAGTGGCGCGGTGGTCCAACGGTCGGGACAATCGTGGCATGCAGGCGGAGCCGGGCCGAAACGAGATCCGTATCACGGTGGTGATGTTCGTCTTGACTGTGACCGCCGGCGCGGTCGATGCAGTCACTTTCTTAGGGCTGGGCCACGCATTTGCCGCACTCGCGACGGGGAACGTCCTGCTGCTGAGTTTTGGGGTCGCGAACGCGCCTGGGATACCGGTCGCGCAACCTGCCGAGGCGCTGGCGGCGTTTGTGGCCGGAGTGGCTGCGGCGCACGCCATCATCGTGCCGGTGGGGGGACGGGGAAGGCGCTGGTATGTGGCCGCGCTCGCTGGCGAGGTTGCGGTGCTCGCGGGCACTGGCGTGTACGCCGTCATCGTGAGCGGGACCGGGAGCCTCGCCGGGCTCGACAAGACCATTGCCGTTGTGCTGCTCGCGGGCGCCATGGGGTGGCGCAGTCGCACGATGGTCGAGGCGCGGATTCCAGACATGCCCACCACGTCGGCGCAGGTGAGTCTAGCCCAGGTACTCAGTGATGCTCTGTCGTTCCGCTCGGGTCCTGCGCGGGCACCGCGACTGGCGCGAGCCCGTCGGGCCGCGACCGTCTTCGGCATATTCACCGGCGGGTCGCCGGGGCGCTTCTGCTCCGGCTCGGCCCAGGGCCCGCCTTGCTGTGCATTGCCGGATTCGAGGCGTTGGTAACGCTCGTCTACTCCCGGGTTCCCCGGCTTCGCCCGCCGGAGGTCGCACCACCCTGATCGACGACCGCGCGGTCCTGTCCGGAGGACCCCGCGAGAGCCGACGCAACGCTCACGCTGGATCGCGAACGGAGTCGTCCGCCACCCAGCAGGCGTGACGATCGCGTGCGTGCGCCAACGCGCTCGTTGTCGGCGACTCATCGGTCGGCTGTCCTGCAGGCAAGGGGCTACTTCGGTTGCCTGGCAGGAGCGAGACCCGGGTGGCCCGCACCTCTCCTACAGCCGAGCTGACGATCGCTTTGCTCGCGCGGCGCGACGCAGGCGCACGAGCGCCTTGGCGACATTTCGATCGCGCGCTCGCCAGCCGCGGTCGCCCATCCGAAGCTGCCGCACAGCTGAGGGCCAACCTGGCTCTGCATAGGCGCCGGCGCGATTCTGCATACCCGCGAGTGCGCCCTGCATTCGGCGAGCTGCAGGTACCGTTCCTTCAAGCTCGGCTAGCACACTGCGAGCGCTCCGCTCGGACTTGTTAGCCATAGCCGCTGCGCACCAAGGGGGAGGGTTCATTGCCCTGCGGCAACTTCTCAACGCACCGGCCAGCGCTAGCGCAGGCGGCCTAATGGGCGAGCTCGTCGCGCCAGCTGTGAGCTGGTTCCCATCCGAGCAGCTCGCGCGCGCGCTCGATCGACAGCAGCGTCTCGAACTCGCCTAGCTCCCGGCGCACGGGGACGTCCGGGAAGCGCTCGGCGAGCAGCTCGCGGGTCGGACGCGTCATGATCGTGTCCGCTGCGGCGATGATCACGCTCTGGGCGCCGGAGACGTCGGCCTCCAGCGCTCTGCGGCAGCTGCTCGCCGCATCGCGCACGTCGATATAGGCCCAGAGGTTGAAGTCCCGGGCGTAGACGTCATCCCACAGCGGCGGCAGCAGCTCGTATTCGTGGACGTCGTACACGTTGGAGAAGCGCAGCGCGATCATCGGAATCTGCGACCAGTGGTTGAGCTCGACGGCCGTCGCCTCAGAGACGACTTTCGACAGGGCGTAGGCGGTTCTCGAGCGGGGATAGTGCTGCTCATCGATCGGCACGTACTCCGGCGGGATGTCGCTGAACGGGAGGCCAAGCGTTGTCTCGCTGGAGGCCCACACGACCCGTGACACGCCCGCGGCCACCGCCCCATTCAAGACGTTGAAGTTCATCGTGACGTTGTCGGTGAAGGTCCGGGTCGGCGGTACCAGGTCGGGCGCCGGGTGGTTCGCAATGTGGACCACCGCGTCCATCCCTGCGAGCACCTCGGCCGCCTGCGTGGCATCGGTCAAGTCAGCGCCGACGACGATTGGACCGCTGTGCTCGCGCACGGTGACCAGATCGACTGCGGTCACCTCGTGCCCGTGAGCGCGCAGATCCTCCACGGTTGCCCGTCCGACCTTTCCGCTCGCTCCCGTGATACAGATGCGCATGACGATCCTCTCCTGCTGGTGGGCTGGGACGCGCGAGTCTGCCAGCCCGCCGGGGTTGACCCGGTGGCGGTCGGCTCCCAGGGGGCCCGGTGATCGCACAGCGATGCCTGCTCTCGACTGAGGCCTTAACCGGCGAAGATCCGCGGGAGCATCTGATCACTGATGGCGCGCGGGCGGGGATCGTCCCTCTCGGTGGCGCCCCGAAAGACTGGCAATTCTGGTTTCTGAGCACGCCAAGATCCGCCTATGCAGCGTGACGAGTTTGCACGCCCTCCCACCAGCCCTGGTTACGGCGATCCCCGTGGGCGCCGGTCCGGCACCGCGCCATAGAGTGAGAGCCCGGCGCGGCTGCCTGCCGTCGTGACGGCCGCGCGACCTGCTCTTCCCACGGAGGTGCTCGATGCACCCGGTCCTCCTTGATGCGGCTGGCCACCGGCGCCCGCCCGTCACCCTGCCCGGCTATCACGCTGGCCGCTCGCCCCGTAACAAGGGCCGGCGCTATCCAGCAGACCCGCCCACCGTCGAGGAGATCATCGCAGTGATGCGCACCGCGGGCGGGGGTCCCGATGGGGTGCGTCTGCGGGCGCTGATCGTCGTCCTGTGGCGAGCGGGGTTGCGGATCGGCGAAGCGCTTGCGCTCGCCGAGACAGACCTGGACGCTCGCCGCGGGGCTGTGGTTGTCCGCCACGGCAAAGGCGACAAGCGTCGCGAGGTGGGGATGGATAGCTGGGCGTGGGAGCACCTCGAGCCCTGGCAGCAGCTCCGTTTTAGGTTCCCGGTCGGCCCGTTGTTCTGCGTGATCCACGGCCCGACCGCCGGGCGCCGCTGGGAGCCGGCATCCGCGCGCCGCCAGCTGGGCCGGACCGCTGCCGCAGCGGGAGTGAGGCGTCGGTTCGCGCCACATCAGCTGCGCCACGCGCACGCGATCGAGATGGCCCACGAAATGATCCCGCTGCCGATCATCCAGCGCCAACTCGGGCATGCCCACCTCGGGGTCACCTCGATCTACCTCCAAGGGATCGACAACGCGGAGATCATCGACGCCGTCCACGCCGGACGGCCGCCGGTGATCCCGGCCACCGCCGGTCTGCGCACCACTGCGTAGTCCGAGAGCCAGAACCGCCCCAGAAACCGAGACCGTTCTCGGGAACCGCGACCACGCAGAGACGACGGATAACGGCTCAACCTCGTCCGACCGCCACCTCAGGCCACTTCGAGTCCCGCGACCGGTCCTCGCATCCTCCCGAAGGCTTCGCCGCCGCCTCGCGCGCGGGCTCTCCGCGGAGCCCCGCCCGGGGCTGCATCACGTCCGCTCGCTGGCCCAGGCGTCGCCGAGAGCAGGCCGGACGTGACGCCGTGCGGACCCGGGCGATGCATAGGCGCGCGTCGGCGGGCGCACTCGAGATTGGCGATAGTCCGGCGCGGGCGGGACCTGGCCCTGCTGTACCGCTGAGGGAGCATCTGGTGTAGCCGCTGGGGTAACTGGTGCGCCAGCGGTAACGCGGCCACGTCGGGTGTCGCGACAGGGGCGACGCTCGGAGGTGCGCTACGCTGGGACGGTCAGATAGCGAGGGCAACCCGAGGGCGAGACCTTCAACTGAACGTCCCCTTGCCGCGAAAGCCGCCTGATCTTCTGATGGCCGAGAGTCCACCTACGGGTGGGCTTTCCGCGTTAACAGGCCCGCAGGCCCCCTTTTTGCTTGCGCGTCGCCTCGCCAACCCTCACGCGCCGACCCGCCTAACTCGATACTCCTCAGAAGCGACTCGAACCTTGCCGATCGACCCGCGAGGTGCGGTGCGACGCATCTGTGGAGGTCGGGCCGCGCCTGGCGGAGCACCAGTCCCTCGAGTCCGTCCATCACGGACTCGACGATCGCGAAAGCGGCGCCGGACGACGGCGGATCAGGGCAGGATGTCGTTCAGCGTCGCCGTGAACCGCTCGCCTGACTCCTCGAGTTCGCCTTCGATGCGCAGGCGTGCCGGGCCGGTCTCGGTCCACAGGTCAAGGAAGTAGGCCCAGCCCGGGAGGTCCGGATCGTCGGACTTAGCGACCGCCTCGACCTGGTAGATCTCGCGCGGCGGCAGCACCAGCGACTCGGGGCAGTCGTCCTCAACGCGACGGCGCAGGTCCTCGACGCTCAGCCGATCGCCCGACGCAACGCGGAGCTCCTCGTACTCGCCGTCCACGACGAGGCCGACGACGTCCTCCAGTGCCCGGTACATCGGCTCGGGCATCAGCTCGAGCGATTCGACGATCTCTCCCCGTCCGCTCAACTCATGGCTCGGCGTCAGGACAAGCCGGCCATAGAAGTAGTCCTCGCACGCCGCGCGCGCCTGACGGCGGATGCTCTTGGACAACCCCGCGGCGCCCAGCGCGAAGCCCGCAGCAGCGATCGCCGCCTCAAGCGTTCCGTGGCGGCGCGTCAGCTGCGCGGTGATCGCGCGACCGTGCTCTGTGTCGCGCGCCACCGATGAGCCATCCAACAGAATCGAGGGAGCATCGTGGCGGCTGTAGCCCGCGCAGGCCCGCACCGCAGAATGAAGGACGATGAGATGGTCGCCCATTACGCCCGCGCGGGTGATGCATCGCCAAGCGTCATCCGGATCGGCCACGTCGCCGAACGCGTGGTAGTAGCGCCGCCACGACTATGCATCCTACGAACTGCAGAACGACCCCCGCCGACTCCTAACCCGGACTCCAAGCCACAAGGCCGTGGCGGGACGGGTGAGGGCCGCGACTCGACCAAGCCAGCGCCCTCGCTTTCAGGACGACTTACAACCGCGCTTCCGTGACCGCTGACATCCGGCCCAGGACCGTCGGTTTCGCCGATGGCAGGGCCCCGCCTCAGGCGCCCAGACCCCGCCGGTGTGTTAGGCAGCGTGACCGTGGGTGTCTGCGGTGGGAGTCTCCGCGCCCGCTTGGGCGGCACCTATGCCGCTTACGCCTCAACGGGTCATGCCGCCGCGGCTAACGCCCGGCGCCGAAAGGGGCTGTCCGATCGAGACTGCCGCGTGAGCGA
>CAWHMQ010000002.1:0-129072 GCA_963830595.1 uncultured Solirubrobacteraceae bacterium | reverse complement strand
GTCGCAAGACCGACGTCAAGGACGCCGAGTGGCTGTGCCAGCTCGCTGAGGCCGGCCTGCTGCAGGCGAGCTTCGTGCCGCCCAAGCCGATCCGCGCGCTGCGGCAGCTCACGCGCTATCGCAAGGCGCAGATCTCTGAGCGGCAACGAGAGGCCAACCGGCTGCACAAGGCGCTGGAGGACACTGGCATCAAGCTCGACTGCGTCGCAACCGACATTCTCGGCCGGTCGGGGCGGGCGATGCTCGACGCGCTCGTGGCCGGAACGACTGATCCGAACGTCCTCGCGGAGCTCGCGAGGGGAAGGATGCGGACGAAGATCCCGGCGTTGCGCGAGGCGCTGGAGGGCCGCTTCGAATCGTTGCACGCCTTGTTGATCGGCGCGATCCTCGCTCACATCGATTTCCTCGACGAGCAGATCGACCGGATCTCAGACGCGATCGAGGAGCAGCTCGCCCCTTTCGCCCCAGCGGTTGAGCTGCTCTGCACCACGCCCGGTATCCAGCAGCGCACCGCCGAGAACATCATCGCCGAGATCGGTCTCGACATGGCGACGTTCCCGACTGCGGGGCATCTCGCGTCCTGGGCGGGCCAGTGCCCCGGCAACGACCAGTCAGCGGGCAAACGCCGCTCTGGCCGCACCCGCAAGGGAAGCAAGTGGTTAGACACCGCGCTCAAGGACGCAGCGCTCGCCGCGATCCGAACCGACGGCAGCTACCTGCAAGCGCTGTATCGACGCAAGAAGCCTCAGCTCGGGCATGGCCGCGCGATCGGCGCGGTGAAACACTCGATCATCTGCGCCTGCTGGCACATGCTCAGCACCGGCGAGATCTATAACGACCTCGGCGGCGACTACTACTCCCGACGCAACCCGGAACGCCAGGTCCGACGACTCGTCGCGCAACTCGAACGGCTCGGCCAGAACGTCACGATCCAAGCGGCTGCCTAACGCCAACGGGATTTTCCCCTCAGGGGTGGGGGAGTCCAGGCGCCGTTGAGGGCGGCGGGTTTGGGAGCGTAGAGCCGCATGGTGATGCCGAGCGGGCCGGTTGGGGCGGGCAGCCAGTTGGGTTCGCGTTCAGGGCCGGGATTGGCGTGCTGGATGTAGATGTCCAACGATCCGTCTGGGTTGTAGGCCAGGGGGTCGCGATCGCCGATCGCGAAGCGGTCGAGCTCGTTGGCGACCTGGTAGCCCTCGGTGTCGTACATCGTGATCGACCAGAACGCGTCGATAGGCGGGAGCTGATCGCTGTCGAAATGCAGGACGTAGTCCTGCGTGCCGACCGTCGGGTCGCCGTCGGCGTCGGTCAGCAACAGCGGGTAGATCGCGTCCTCGGGCGGGTTGGCACCGAGTCCGGCAAGGGTCACCACCGCGCGTTGGAGGTAGGCGTTGCCGTAGACGCCGATCGTCTCGGTCACCATCCCCCAGCCGTTTTCGCGTTTTCCGAACTTCGACAGCGCGGCGGTCAGCGACTCACGCGCGGCAGCCGCGCCAGCCTCGAGCTCGGCCAGCGCATCCTGATCCAGGCGGTCGGGGTCAAACGGCTGTCCTGGCACGATCCCGATGTTGGCGATCCGTGCCAGCACCGAGAAATCGGTCGGGTGGGGCGGGTTGATCTGCATCGTCTCGCACGCGAATCCAAAGAACTCGACCGCGCTCATGTTGTTGACCAGCCGCAACGGCTCGGTCGTGGTGTCCTGGCCGGGATCGGTCACGTGCTCGACCGCCTGGCGCAGCGGCGTGATCGTGTACTGATCCTGAACGGCGTTGACCGCGGCGTAATCGCCGGACCGTTGGTCTGCGTGCGCCCAATCACCCACACCCACGGTGTCGGTGCCGCGATCACGGTCATCCCCGCCGGCAGCTCGCCGTCATCGGCCGGGGCGGTCACGACGATGTCCTGAACGCCGGTGCCGGTCGTGCGCTTGCCAGGATTGGCGAACACGTCGGTCGACATGTCAAGCAGCGGCAGCATGTAGTAGCGATCATCGGTATCGGGCGCGTGCAGGACCACCGGCCCCGCCGTGAGGTCCAGCCACGCGCTCGAATACAAGGTGTCGAAGTTCGGCCGGACCACCCCCCGGAAGTCCGCCGGCGGAAATCCCCGTATGTGATGAAACGCGTTCGGCGGCCCGAACCCGGGCTTGCTGCCCGGCTCGACGTTGATCGCCTGGCGCCGCGTGACCTCCATCGTCACCAGCGGATACAGATACACATACGCCTCGTGGCTCAGCGATCGCGGATCGCCAGACAGCATGCTCATCAGATGACCTCTCGACAGGACCCAGACGGCCTAAACCGGACCGCAGAGCAAGCGGATCATGGGATCCGGGGTGACCCGAGATTACCCCACGCGGGTGATCTGACAGCCGCTCCCCGCAGCAAAACACGAACCGATCAGCACGCTCGCCCGTCCCGCCAGACCGCCCCTCTCACGCACCCGGGGGCACTCTCCGACTCGGCGCCACGCGAGCGTTGCCTACGCAGCTACGGCCCGGAGCCCCTCGCTCGCGGGCGATTCCTGTCGCATGAATCCAAGCGCCCGACTGGAGCGGTGCCAGCAGCTCCCGCTTCCGCATCGTCGCCGGTTGGGAAACCTGCCGCTGGCTGCTGCTCTCGTTGCTCCCAGACCCAGAGCAGAAGTCGGCGCGGCGCGAGCCGGCGGCCCCCGAGGCCGCTGCTGGTGCGTAAAAGCAGCCGTCTCCCTGCGGCCGTCTCACTGCTGCGTGGCATGAAAGAGGAGCGCGCCCGTCGGTCGCCGAGTTCGTTGCTTGCGCGCTGCGCAAGGCGCGGCCCCGGGGTTTCCCGCGCTGGACGGCCGTCCTTACCGAGGCAGACGTGAGGCTCAACGTGGGAAAGAAGCGCTTCCGCGTCTCGTCGGTACCAGCAGGGGAATCGGGAGCCGGCTGAGGAGCCAGTCTGGCGGCATGAGACTTCCGCCGAGGTCTATTGCGCCACTCGGTCTGGGTGCCAGCACACGTGGCCGCCGGACCGGCTGAACCCCGGCGTCGGGCGCATCACAGCACTTCGTCGACCGCTTCAATTAGGCCCTCGCGCGCTTCCCCCACAGCCCCGGTGCGGACGACGTTGCGGGCACGCTGGTGAAGCGCGTGCAACGCGCCGAAGAGCCCGGCAGTGGTCAACGGCACTAGCTCGAAGACAGCGACGGCACCAAGGGCGGCGTAGAAGGCCAAGTCCTCCGCCGTGGTTTCGCCGACGATCGGGAGGGATACGAGTGGCTTTGAAGAGGCTGGCGCAGCGGGCTCCGGGCTCACGGTTCAACGATAATTCATCTCCCGCGCCCTGGGGTGTAATGCTGGGACGAACTTAGCGTCCCCAGGGCCCAGGCGGCCGCGATACCGGCTTCTCGCCAAACGCGTCGCGAGCGAGTTGAGACTAGCTGGCCGACGCGCGGGGTTGTGCCCGGTGTCGACGTGGAGCACCGGTAAGGGCAGATCAACGGGCGCGAACGCCTTCTCGCACAGGCGCAGCAGCACGATCGCGTCCTTGCCCCCGCTGAAGAGCACGACCGGTCGCTCGAGCTCGGCGGCGACCTCGCGGACGATGTGGACCGCCTCGGCCTCGAGTACACTCGGAGCTGGTCCACGGCGACAAGTTGGATGGACGCCAATCATTTGTAGAGTAACTCAATTGACTTGCTGGGTAAAGGAAGGGAGATTGGTCAGCGGCACCGGCCGGTCGGAGATCAGTCAGCGGCTGCGGTAGGGCGGCGAGCGGTCGACGGCACCGGTCAGGTCAGTGATTGCGGGCCCCGATCGTCCACGTGAGCGCTGCCGCGAAGGCCACCCATAGCGCGTAGGGCACCAGCAGCAAAGACGCCAGCCGCGAGATCGGCCATACCCGGACGATCAGGGCACAGGTGGTCCCCTCCAGCGCCACGATCTCCACTCCCGCTGCCAGTGGACTGCGACCGCGAAAGAAGATCAGCGTCCAGGCCAGGTTGAGCGCGAGGTTTGACCCGAACAGGACGAAGAGGGGCCGTCTGCCCTCGGGGGCGCCCGGCTGGGCGCGAAGGGTCAGCATCGAGCCGGCGATCAGCGCGTACAGCACGGTCCACACCGGACCGAACACAGCTCCCGGAGGCTGCCACGAGGGCTTGTCGAGACGCCGGTACCACCGGCTGCCGACCACGGGCGCCGAAGCCACCCCCCCGAGCCCGGCGCACGCCCCGACCGCGGCGATGATCGAGGCCTGCTCGGCTCGTGCGCGGCGCGCCATCTCCGACATCTGCCCGGTGTGAAGCCCACCAAAACGGCTCGTGCCTGGCGGGCGCGACGCGGCGATCCAGCCGGCCGAGCTCCCGCGACCCCACGCGGATCATCCGGTTTGCATGAGGCGGCGACCAGGCGCTCGGGTAACTTCGCCCCACGATGCCCCTCCATGGTGACTCGCGAGAGCAATCGAGCGAGCTCGAGATGACTCCTCATGGCCGAGTCTGAGGCTGCGCCGACCGGGCCTGGGCCCACCGAGCCTGGGCCCGACCGGGTGGCCGGGACGCCTGCGCCGAGGCAGCTGGCCGTCCTCACGGCGCTGGCCGCGGTCGTGGGCGTGGTCGTCTCGTTGGCGGCGTGGTGCTTCTTGGAGTTGGTCCATCAGGTGCAGCAGGGAGTGTTCACCGACCTCCCGAGCGATATGGGCTACCACTCGCCGCCGTGGTGGTGGTTGGTGGGGGTGCTCGGGTTCGCGGGGTTGGTGGTCGCCCTGGCGATCGAGAGGCTGCCGGGTGGTGGCGGCCACATACCCGCCGAGGGCCTGAAGGTGGGCGGAGCGCCGGTCCAGCCGGTCGAGTTGCCCGGGATCGCGCTGGCGGGCTTTGCCACGATCTCGCTGGGCCTGGTGCTCGGCCCCGAGGCTCCGCTGCTGGCGGTCGGCGGGGGACTGGGGGTGCTGGCGATCAGGCTGGCTCGCAAAGACGCGCCCTCGCAGGTGCAGGTGCTGATGGCGGCGGCGGGCAGCTTTGCCGCCATGTCGTTTCTGTTCGAGCAGCCGATCATCGCGGCGGTGATCCTGCTCGAGGCGCTGGGCCTGGATCGGCGAACGTTGCCCCTGATCTTGATTCCGGGCTTGACGGCGGCCGGGATCGGATCGCTGGTCTCCCTGGGCATGGGTTCGTTCACCGGGCTGAGCACGAGCGCGTACGCGCTGGGCGCGGTGCCCCTGCCTTCCTTCGGGCGTCCGGACATCGCGCAGTTCGGGTGGACGGTGCCGGTGGCCGTCGTGGCCGCGATCGTCGTTTTCGTGATCTACCGGCTGGGAAGCGGCGTGCAGCATGTGGTGATGCCCCGGCTGCTGGTGCTGGCGCCCGCGGCGGGAATGATCGTCGCGGGCCTGGCGGTCGCGTTCTCGCATGCTGCCGGCAAGAGCGTCAGCGAGGTGCTGTTCTCAGGCCAGAACCAGCTTCCGGGCCTGACCTCGGGGGCGGCTTCCTGGTCGATCTCGGCCCTGCTGCTGCTGCTCGGCTTCAAGGGGGTGGCGTGGGCGGTCTCGCTCGGCAGTTTCCGGGGAGGACCGACCTTCCCCGCCCTGTTTCTGGGTGCCGCGGGCGGCATCCTGGCTTCGCGGCTGCCGGGCTTTGACCTGACCGCGGCGGTAGCCGTGTGCATGGGCGCGGCCTTTGTGTCAGCGCTGAAGTTGCCGCTGTCCGCGGTCGTGGTCGCGTCGCTGCTGGCCGGCAAATCCGGAACCACGGCCGGTCCGCTGATCATCGTCGGGGTCGTCGTCGCTTACCTGACGACCATCGCCTTAACCAGGCGCCAAGCCGCCGTGCAGGCCGTCGATGCGGAGAATGGTGCCGTCAGCCAACCTGCGCCGGTGAGCGCAGCCTCATCCACTGGTGCTTGACGACGGGTTGGTCACAGTGGGCAGGGTGTCCGCCGCAGCTCAAAACGCTGGTGATGTTCGGTACCGGCTGCTGAAACGGTGTGGTGGACCGACATCGCGGGTAGACCAACGAGATGATTGATCCGGTGGACGCCGATTCCGGCTCTCGAGGCGAAATCGAGGTGCTCGTCGTCGACGATCTCCCCGCGTTTCGAGACGCGGCGAGTGCAGTCATCGATTTCACTCCGGGATTCAGGCTGGCGGGTCAGGCGAGCTCCGGCGAAGACGCAATCGACTTCGTGACCCATCACGGCCCGGACCTCGTCCTCCTGGACGTCCGCATGCCCGAGATGGACGGCGTCACAACCGCCCGCGCGATCGCCCGCATCTGCCGCGCCACGGTCACGGTGCTCGTCTCGGCTGAACAGCACGACGACATCGCCGCTGATCCGGGTGCGTACGGCGCCGATGCCTTCCTGCCCAAGGAGAAGGTGCTGCCCCACAGCCTGCGCCAACTCTGGGCCGCACGCGATACCCGCGTGGTGGATCGGCGTTAGCTCCGCCACGTCAGAGGATCGTCGCGCCGGCAGGCGTCACTAGACGGGAGCGGCGCAATCAAGTGCGGTAACTGTCCGGCCAGCCCTGGGATCACCCGATTCGGGCGAGCCCGGGTCCACCAATCGCGGATATCGTCGTGCGGCGAGCCGGTCATCGGCATCGTCAGCTGCCACGGGGTTGTCGGAGGCTAGGAGGATGCTGGATGGATCACACGTCGATCGACGTCCAACTGGTGATCGACACCTTCCTGTTGCTGCTGATCGGAATCGGGCCGAAGATCGCGCTCGTGCCGTTCCTGGAGGTCACGGGCTCGATCGAAAGCTCCACGAGGGCGCTGGTGATCCGCAAGATGTTGATCACCGCCGGCGTGGTCGCGGTGATCCTTGTGGGACTCGGCGAGCTGCTGTCACGGCTGCTGCATTTCTCGACGGGGTCGCTATCGATCGCCGGTGGCATCATCCTCGTGATCATTGCGGTGACCATGGTCCTCGGGACCGACGATTCGCAGCACAGTGCGGCGATGGCAGGGCGCGATCCGATGCGGATCGCGGTGTTCCCGCTCGCCGTCCCGTATCTGTTGAACCCGGCCGGGATCGTCACGCTCGTGACCCTCTCAGCGGAGGCGGACTCGGTGGCGGTGTTTGCGGTGGTGCTCGGCCTGCTCGCCGTTGTGCTCGCCCTCGACGTGGCCGTGTTTCGTTGGGCCAACCGAGTTAGCGGCCATCTGGACGAAAGCCGAATGCTCGTCACCGAGAAGATCTTCGGCTTTCTGCTGGCGGCGCTCGCGGTCCAACTCATGCTCGACGGGCTACACAGCGTCGGCGTGATCCACCTATCCACCCACTGAGCGGCACCCACCATGCCACCTAGCCCGATTTGAGGTCGGTCATGTCGTGAGATCGACGACGACCTTGATGTCTTCCGGTTGTCGGTCCAGCGCCTCGCTCCAGTCAGTGAGCGGGACGCGCCGAGTGATCATCCCGCGCAACCAAGCCGGATCAGCCGCGGCGAGCGCATCCACGGCCTGCGCCCAGTAGCGCCGGCCGGCGTTTACGGTGCCGAACAGCACCAGGTTGTGCAACACCATCGCGCGATTCGTCGCGGTCGCATCGACGTCGACCTGCGGGTCGGCATTTCATGATTCCCGTCAGGCACATGAGCCCCCCGCTGACCACCCGCCGGGCGGCCGAACGTCCTACCGCGCCAAGGCCGGTGCACTCGATCACCACCTCCACATCCGCGTCGACATCGGCAGCGTCGCCGGTGTGATAGTGCCCGCCAAGCGCCTCGACCAGCTCGCGCTTGGGGCCGCCGACCGCCAAATCGACCACGTGCACCACATACCCACGTTGCACGCCCAGCAGGCACGCCAGGAGCCTCTCCTCGGCTGCACCGTCGATGCTCGTCGTCGGCGCGGGGGCGACCGGGGTGCAGGTCGCCTCGATCTTCAACGCCTTCGGGTCACGAGTGACTCTCTTCGAAGCCCCACCACGGATCCTGATGAGCGAAGATCTGGACGTCAGCGCCACCGTCAGTGCCTCGCTGCAAGCGTCCGGAATCCAGGTCCTTCCCGATGCCGGGATGATCGAGCGCTTCGAGCGCTGCCCTACCGGCGTCCGCCTGATCTACGCCAAGAGCGACTCCGAAAGCCTGGTCGACGCGACCATCGCCGTCGTCGCGGTCGGCTGGGTGGCAAACACCGCCGGGCTCAACCTCGCCGCCGCCGGCGTGCACACCGACCAGCGTGGCTACGTGCAAGTGGACTCTCAGCTGCGAACCACCGCGCATCACATCTTCGCCGCCGGCGACATCACCGGGCGCCTGATGGTCGGCCACGAGGCAGCCCGCGAAGCCTACCTGGCGGCAACCAACGCCGAGTGCTGGCCTGTCCGAGCACTCGCCCCGGAAGTCACCCCGCTCGGCAGCTTCACCGACCCCGAATACGCCTCCGTCGGAGTCACCGAAGCACAGGCCCGTCAGACCCGCACCGTGATCGTCGCCACCGAACGATTCAACTCGCTGCCCCGGCCGATCATCGACGATCGCCGCACCGGCTTCTGCAAACTGATCGTCGACCAACAGCTCCACAGCATCATCCGCTGCCACATCGTCGGAGAACGCGCGGTCGAACTCGCCCAGCTCGCAGCGATCGCTATGGCCTCCTCGATGAAAGTCGAACAGCTCGCCCTGGTTCCCTTCTCATTCCCCACCTACGCCAACGCGCTCGGGCGCGCGGCGGTCAAAGCCGCCCGCCAGCTCGACCTGGCCACCGCGTCGTCCGAAGGCAACCTCCCGCTCAGTACGCGGGCGCCGCACGATCGTGGACGACGTAGGCGGTGATCAAGGCGAGTGGGAAGAAGAACAGGCTGAAAATGAAGTAGAGGATGAAGCTGTGCCCCTTGCGTCGAGCAACCCGGGCCGGCCAGAAGGCGATGGCAACCCAGATTGCGAAAAACACCACCGCCGAGATCGTCCAGCCGAACGTGGACATAGCGTAGACCGTGACCATAAGGTTGAACCTCGCTAGATTGACGTCTGTCAGAATACGGTTGCACGCCGGCGTGGCTGGGACAATGGCGCGAGCCGGTGTGCCGCGGGGGTGCCCACACGCACAAGCGCTTCGCCGAGCGACGAGGCGAGGGCAGGCCCCAAGCAGGACAAGAGGTCACCGAAGTGGCAGGCGGTTCTCGAGCGGTGTCCGCGCGCGCGGCGGCGAGCGCACCGACTAGCGGTCATTCTCATACGGATGAGGTGATGCATCGTGGACATCGTCGGTAACGATCAAGCACGTACTCATACGCAAATCAGCGATCCTCGGAGACGCCAGTTAGAAAGGAAACGCCATGAGGGGTGTCGGTCGTGTGCTGTTCGTCGGGATTTTGCTGCTGATCGCAGGAGTGCTCAACATCGTCTACGGCATCGCTGCCGTGGGCAATGCTCATTTCTTCAACAACACGCAGTACGTGTTCTCGACCCTCCACACCTGGGGGTGGATCACGATCATCGTCGGCATCATCGAGCTCGCCGCCGGCTTTTCGCTCATGGCGGGCCGCACCTTCGGACGAGTAATCGGAATCGTCGCCGCCACGATTGGCGCGCTCGAGTCCCTGCTGTCGATCGGCGGATCGCATCCGTGGTGGTCGCTGGCGATCTTCGCGCTCTGCATTTTCATCCTGCACGGCCTCATCGTCTACGGCGAAGACGAGCTGCCGGCGACCTAGCTCCACCTGTTTCCGAGCTGCCCAGATGCGGCTTGCCATCGGGGGCAGGTCGCCTGTACCGCACGGCCACTCGAGGCTCATCTGACATCCACCGACAGCATCCTCCTCGGCCTCGGCCTGGTCATCGTGCTGGCGCTCGGATGCGAGCTGGCGGCGACTCGGACGCGCCTGCCCGCGATCGTGTTGCTGCTCCCGGTCGGGTTCATCGCGGGGGCGGCCACCAAGGACGTCCGGCCCGCATTCCTGTTCGGCGACACCTTCCAGCCGCTCGTCTCCCTGGGAGTCGGCCTGATCTTGTTCGAAGCCGGGCTGAGGCTCCGTTTGGATGAGCTCCAGGGAGGAGCTCGCCGTGTCGTCCTGCGGCTGATTCCGATCGGAGTGCTGCTGACGCTGGTCGGGGTTACGCTCGGGGCACAGCTGATCCTGGGGCTCGGGTGGGGATCGTCGCTGATGCTCGGCGCGATTCTCGTGGTGTCCGGGCCCACGGTCGTGCTCCCGCTGCTGGAGTTCGTGCGCCCAACTGATCGGGTCCGCTCAACCCTCAAATGGGAGGGCGTGCTCATCGACCCGATCGGCGCCCTGCTGGGGGTGGTGGTGTTCACCGCTCTACAGGCGCACGTGGCCGGCGGCGGCGCCTTCAGGCCGGGGGAGATGGCGGTGAGCATCGTCGCCGGGCTGGCCGTGGGAGCAATCGCCGCTGGGGCGCTCTGGCTGCTGCTCGGTCGCCTTCAGGGATCGGTGCCCAAGCAGAGCATCGCGGCCGCGCTGCTGACGGTGGTGGGGGCGATCGTGGCCGCGGACCTGATCCGAGACGACTCCGGCTTCGTGGCGGCCACCACGATGGGCGTCGTGTTGGCCAACCAGCCGCGCCTCGACGTCTCCAGAGTGCTCGAGTTCCAGGGGACCGTCGTGCAGCTGCTGATCGGAGTGCTGTTCGTGCTGATCTCGGCGTCGGTCACGCCGTCCTCGGTCGGTCCGCTCGTCGCGGGCGGGCTGGGTCTGATCGCGGTGATGATCTTCGTGATCCGCCCCCTGGGGGTGGTCCTGGGAACGTGGGGATCGGTGCTCGGCCGTCCCGAGCGAGCCTTCATGGCGTGGCTCGCGCCGCGCGGAATCGTGGCTGGGGCCACCGCATCGGCCTTCGGGCCCGAGCTCGCCAAGGCGGGTGTGGGCGGCGCCGGCAAGATCCTTCCGGTCGCCTTCATGGCGATTTTCGGAACCGTGGCCGTCTACGGTCTCACCGCGGCGCCGGTCGGCCGCCGGCTCGGCGTGGCCGGGACCGGCGCGGTCGTGGTGCTGGTGGTCGGCGGACACAGCTGGGCCCGGTCTATCGCCGCGGCCCTCAAGGCGGCGGGTGTGGGGGTGCGACTCTGGACCGGACGGGAAGGTGAGCAGGCCGCGGCCCACGCGGCGGGCATCGAGGCGGGCAACGCGCGGTTGGGCGTGGAGCGGGCGGCCCGGGAGGCCGAGCTCGAAGACGTCACCGACGCGCTGCTCATGACGGGCAGCGACAACTTCAACGCACTCGCCGCGTATGAGCTTCGCCAAGAGCTCGGACACGACCATGTCTTCAGGCTGGCGCCCGAGAGCGACCTGCTGGACCTCGAGCCATCGTACGCCGGGGGGCGGGAGCTGTTCGACGCAGAGCTCACGTTCACCGAGCTCACCCGCCGCTTCGACGCCGGGGCCAGCGTCGCCCGCACGCAGCCGGGTGAACGAGCTGACCCGAACGCGGGCCGCGACGAGCGCTCGATTCTGCTGTTCGTGGTCTCGCCCGCCGGCCAGTTGCAGGTCGCCACGGCCGGCGCTGCACCATCGCGGTCCGATGGGGACACGACGATCTGGTTTGCCGATGCCGGACCGGGCGCCGACTGACCCCGTCCGTCCGAGGCGCCTCCGCCTGATTTCACCCGCTTCGGACGATGCCCAGACCTCTCGCGCCCCGTGTACTGGGATGCGGAGTCGACCCCGTCATGCGCACCGGGCTGACCATCCAACGACCCGACTGAAGGAGATCCAGCGTGACACCGAGCACGAAGCAGCCGACCAACGGAAAGCCCGAGACCCATGTCGTGATCGTCGGTGGAGGCTTTGCCGGTCTGGGGTGCGCGCGTGAGCTGGCCGGCGAGGACTCGGTGCACGTCACCCTGATCGATCAGCGCAACTATCACCAGTTCCAGCCGCTGCTCTACCAGGTCGCGACCTCCCAGCTGTCGGCCACCGATATCGCCTCGTCGCTGCGAAAGACATTTCAGGGGGACGACAACGTCGACGTGAAGCTGGCCGAAGTGACCGATGTCGATCCCGCGGCCCACTCGGTCAGCACCGCCGGAGGGGAGACCTACGGCGGCGACGTCCTCGTGCTCGCCGCCGGCGCAACCGCGAACTTCTTCAACACTCCGGGTGCCGCCGAGCACAGCTTCCCGCTCTACTCCCTGGCCGACGCCGAGCGACTGCGTACCCGAATCCTGACCGTGTTCGAGGACGCCGACCGCAGTCCTGAGCTGATCGATCGAGGGGCGCTGAACTTCGTGATCGTCGGAGCGGGGGCAACCGGCACCGAATTGGCCGGCGCGATGGCCGACATGATCAACGACACGATGCCGGTGGAGTACCGCGACCTCGCTGTCCAGAAGGCCACCATATGCGTCGTGGACCTCGGGCACGTGGTGCTCAACGGCTTCTCCGACCGCGCTCACGAGTACGCGAGCAAGGCGCTTCAGGAGCGCGGCGTGGAGCTCAAGCTCGGTACCGGCGTAAAGGAGGTAGCGCCGGACCACGTGATGCTCTCGGACGGGACGACGATCAAGACTCACTGCGTGGCCTGGGCGGGCGGTCTGATGGCCGGCGCGCCGGCCGGCGCCAGCGGCATCCCGCAGGGCCGGGGCGGCCGGATCGACGTCGAGCCCGACCTCACGGTCCATGGCTTTCCCGGCGTGTACGTGGTCGGCGACATCGCGAACATTCCGGACCCTGATGGCCATGCCTTCCCGCAGCTCGGCTCGGTGGCGCTCCAGAGCGGCCGGTGCGTCGCGCAGAGCATCCTGGCCGAGATCGATGGCCACCCCCGCAAGGTCTTCCACTACAAGGACAAGGGCATCATGGCGATGATCGGGCGTGGCGCCGCGGTCGCCGAGGTCGGCAAGCATCGCCACGAGCTGCACGGCTCGATCGCCTTCGCGGCCTGGCTGGGCGTGCATGCCGCCCTGATGACCGGCGTTCGCCAGCGGGTCGAAGCGTTCATCGACTGGGGCTGGGACTACTTCTCAAAGACGCGCGGGCCCTCGGTGCTCGATCAGCGCTCGGACGCCGCCCACATCGACTGGGGCGAGCCCGACGATGCCGAGGTCACGGAGAGCCTGGCCGGGCGAATCTAGGAGACGGCACTCACCGTCGGGCGAGCGGCATCAGAGCTGACTCCCATCCGCTCGAGCAGGTGATCGCCCACCCGCAGGGCGTTGGCCATCGCGGTGAGCGCCGGATTGACGGCTCCGATGCTCGGGAAGATGCTCGTGTCGGCCACGTACAGGTTGTCGAGCTCGTGCGCCTTGCAGTTGGTGTCCACCACCGAGGTGGCGGGGTCTGAGCCAAATCGACAGGTGCCGGCCTGGTGGGCTACCCCGGCCACCGGGATCTCGTTCTTCAGATAGGCGTGATGGGGCAGCAGGTGGTGGTGGTGCATGCCCAGGTCCCCGAGCATCGACTTCAGCTGCTCGAACAGGCGCTCCTTTGGAACGTCGTTGGTGGCCTGATAGGCGATCGTGATCGTGCCCTTTTCGTCGACCGTGACCCGGTTCTCCGCGCGCGGGAGGTCCTCGCTCGACAGCCAGAAGTCGACCGCGTGCTTGGCCACCTCCTCCAGCGACCACGTCGGCGCAAACCGGGTCTCGCCCGGCTTCTCACCGTGGAACATCGGGGCCTGTGACTTGCCGACCATCTGGATGTTGCCCAGCGGAAACTCGAGGTCGGGGCCGCTGAGGTAGAAGTCGTTGAGCCCCAGGGTCTTCTGAAAGACCGTGGGGTTCTCTTCCTTTGACAGCGCCAGCACCGCCTGGCTGTTGTGGAACATGTAGTTGCGCCCGACTTGGTCTGACCCGTTGGCGAGACCATTCGGGTGGCGCTCGTTGGCCGACATCAAGAGCAGCCGGGCGGAGTTGGCCGCGCCGCAGGAGACGATGACGAAGTCGGCGGTCAGCTCTTCCTGAGACCCGTCGTGATCGATCACCACGCCGGTCACCGTGCTCCCGGCTGAATCGGTGTTCAGCCGCACCGCCTGAGCGTCGATCAGCAGCTCCACGTTGTCGTGCTCCAACGCGGGTCTGACGCCGAGCACCTCGGCATCGGACTTGGCGTGTACGATGCACGGGAAGCCGTCGCAGTTGGCGCAGCGCATGCAGTTGCTGTAGGGCATGTTGCGCTCGTTGAGCATTACGCCGCAGGGAGCGTGAAACGGGTGGTGCCCCAGCGCCTCCAGGTCGTCGGAGAGCTTCTGGATCCGCGGCTCGTGAGACACGGCCGGGAACGGATACGGCCCGCTGGCCGGCGGCTCGGTGGGATCCTCTCCGCGCGCGCCGTGCACCTGGTAGCGCTCCTCGGCCAGGCTGTAGTAGGGCTCCAGCTCGTCGTAGCCGATCGGCCAGCTCGGGGATACACCGTCGTGGTGGCGAAGCTCGCCGAAGTCCTCCTGGCGCAGCCGGTAGAGCGCCGCCCCGTAGAGCTTGGTGGCGCCGCCCACGCAGTAGTGGATCTGGGGTTGGAACTCCTCCCCGCCCGGATACCGCCACGTGTCAGGGGACACGTAGCGGTTGTTCACGAAGACTTCGGCCGCCGAGGTGTTCTGGGGCTCACGGGAGAGCCATCCCCCTCGCTCCAGGAGCAGGATCCGCTTACCGGAGGGTGCGAGGTGACGAGCCAGCGTGCCGCCGCCGGCTCCGGTCCCGATGATGATCACGTCGTAATGAGTCATGGTCCGGCCTCGAATCGGGTGGGGGGTACGGAACGTGCGAGCGCCGATGAGCTCGGCGGGCCGAGCCCCTCCAGCGCCAGCTGCTCGGCAAGGATGATTCGGGCTGCCGCCTCGATCAGCGCCAGGTGCGAGAACGCCTGGGGGAAGTTGCCGAGGTGCCGGTCGGTGCCCGCGTCGAATTCCTCGGCGTAGAGCCCGAGCGGAGAACGCACTCGAAGCAGGCGCTCCATCAGATCATGCGCCCGCTGGGCCTCGCCGACGATCGACAGCGCCGATACCAGCCAGAACGAGCAGATCAGGAACGTCCCCTCCTTGCCCGACAGGCCATCGTCGGTCTCGCCGGTCTTGTAGCGCAGGACGTAACCGTTCTCGGTCAGATCATCGGCGATCGCGACGACCGAGTCGTGCATCCGCTTGTCACTTCCGGGGAGGAAGCCGAAGATCGCCGCCAGCAGCGTTGATGCGTCCAGCGCTTCGGTGTCGTAATGCTGACGCAGCACGCCCTCCTTGAGGCCGTGGGCGAGGATGTCAGCATGGATCTCCTCGGCTGTCGCCCCCCACTTGGCCGCCAGCTCGGGATCGTCGCGGATCGAGGCGAGCTTCGCGGCCCGGTCCATGGCCACCCAGCACATGAGCTTTGAGGAGACGTAGTGCTGCGGTTTCCCGCGGGCCTCCCAGATGCCCTGGTCGGGTTCCCGCCACACGTTGGTGGCGCACTCGGCCTGCGCCTGCACGATCGGCCACAGCCGGCGGGGCAGGCGCTGGCTGTGCATGGTGTGCTTGAGGATCGAATCGAGAACGGCGCCAAATACGTCGTTCTGGCGCTGGTCGAAGGCGCCGTTGCCAATCCGCACCGGGTGGGCGCCCGAATAGCCAGACAGGTCCTCGCGGAACGTCTCGGTCAGGTCCCGGCGGCCGTCGATGCCGTACATGATCTGCAGGCCGCCGTCGCTGTTGGGCTCCAGGTCGGCGACGAACTGCATGAACTCCTCCGCCTCCCCATCGAGGCCGAGCAGATGCAGTGCCTGGAGGGTGAAGGTGGTGTCCCGCATCCAGGTGTAGCGGTAGTCCCAGTTGCGCTCGCCGCCCGGGGTCTCCGGGAGCGAGGTGGTGAGCGCGGCCACAGTGGCCCCCGTGGGCATGTAGGTCAGTCCCTTGATCGCCAGCGCCGAGCGCTGGATGGCCTCGCGCCAGCGATGGTCGGCGAACGGGCGCGCCCGGGCGATCCAGTGGCGCCAGAAGCCGATGGTCTCGTCGAGCCGCCGCTGGGCATCATCGATGTCACCGGGGGCGGCAAGTTCACCCCCCCAAGCGAGCGCCACGTAGGCCCGCTCGCCGGCGACCAGGGTGTGCCGGGCGCGAACCCGGTTGACCTCGACCCCCAAGCCGAGGTCGGTCTGGAGCCGGATCGTCTGACCGGCGCCGCTGGCGTCGGCCACGTGGCGGCTGTCCTGCACGAGCGTCCACTCGGCCGGCGCGCGGCCGTAGTCGAACGCCGGCTCGCAGATGAGCTCCAGCTCCACCTCGCCTTCGAGGCAGGTGACCGTCCGGACCAGCATGTGCGCGGCGTCTGCGTCGGCGGGCGGCCGGGTGTGGGGAGTGACCTTGTCAACGCCCGCGGTCGGACCCATGATCAGGCCGTCGACTACCTCCAGCCATCCGCTCGACGTCTTCCAGGTCGTGGTCAGTACGTTGGTGCCGGGCACGTAGTGGCGGTCGGAGGGGACGTTCACACCGAACGGGCCCAGCCGGAACAGGCCGGCCTCCCGGTCAAGCAGGGAGCCGAACACGCTCGGCGCGTCGAACTTGGGCACGCACAGCCAGTCGATCGACCCATCCGGAGCGACCAGCGCGCCGGTGTGGCAGTCCGATAGGAACGCGTAATCCGCGATCGGCGGGAACGGCGATGGCGCCGCGGCGCTCTGCTCGGGGCGCTGGGCGGTGACCTTCCCCTTGGCGCCGTCCGCGTGACTCGCGGCGCCGTCGCGCTTGTTCTTCTGAGTAGTAGTGCTCATGATGCCACCCACGGTTCGTGCCAGCGGCCACTGCCCGCCAGCAGATGGTCAGCTGCTTGGGGCCCCCACGAGCCTTGCGCGTAGGGATGCACCGGCGGCGGTGCCTCAAGCAGGGGTGCCATCACCCGCCAGGCCTCCTCGACGCCATCCTGTCTCGTGAAGGGCGTGCTGTCGCCGTCCATCGCCGCCTGCAGGAGAACCTCGTAGGGGGTCGGGGCCTCGCCCCCTTCCTGGGCGAACTCCATGTCCAGGGTGACCCCCTGCGGTCCTCCCTTGTCGGCACGGTGAGCGTCAAGCTCGAGCCTGACGCCGGTCGTCGGGTCGAGCTTGACGACGAGTTGTCCGTCGGCGGGGGCTCGGCCGGGAGACGACATGAAGCCCAAGCGGGGGGGACGGCGAAACACCAGCCGCAGCTCGGTCTGGGTGACCGGCAGGCGCTTGCCGGTCCGGATGAAGAACGGCACCCCTGCCCACCGCCAGTTATCTATCTCGAGCCGCAGGGCGGCATAGGTCTCGGTGCTCGACCCCTGGGCGACCCCGTCGATGTTGAGGTAGCCGTCGTACTGACCGCGGACGTAGTGGCTCGGGCTGGCGTCGGCCATCGACCGGAACACCGAGAACTTCGCGTCCTTGAGCGTGGCCGCGTCGGCTCCGGCCGGAGCCTCCATTGCCGCCATCGCCACGACCTGCATCAGATGGTTGACCACGACGTCCTGCAACGCCCCGACTCGATCGTAGAAGTGACCGCGGTCCTCGACTCCGAAGCTCTCGGCCATCGTGATCTGGACGCTGGCGACGTGGTTGCGGTTCCAGACCGGCTCGAGCATCGTGTTCGCGAACCGCAGGTAGAGGAGCTCGTCCAAGCCCATCTTCCCGAGGTAATGATCGATCCGGTAGAGCTGGGACTCGTGGATGTACTGGTGGATGTCGGCCGCGAGGGCGCGGGCCGAGGCGAGGTCGTGCCCGAACGGCTTCTCGACGACCACGCGCGCGTTCTCCGTCAACCTCGCCTCGGACAGGCCCTTGATCACGGTTCCGAACAGGAACGGCGGAATCTCCAGGTAGAACACTGGCCGCTGAGCGGACCCGATCGCGTCGCGGACGCGGCCGTATGTCTCAGCGGCGCCAAAGTCGCCCTGGACGTAGGAGAGCCGGGCGGCGAAGCGGTCGAAGACCTCGTCGTCCACGGGTTCTCCGGTTCCCTGGATGCAGGCCCGCGCATGCTCGCGAAGGTGCTCGACGGTCCAGTCGTCGACCGACACCCCGAGCACCGGGCAGTTGAGCAGGCCGCGCCGTTCGAGGCGATAGAGAGAGCGAAAGGTCATCACCTTCGCGAGATCTCCGGTGATGCCGAAGGCCACGAAGATGTCCGCGGCGTTCTCCAAGCTGGTCCTGCCGTCTGTCTTAGGTTCGGCGACGACTGCCATGTTCGATCTCCCTCGTTTCGCCGCTGCTTCAGCGCCGGATCTTGCGTGTGCACATTGGTCGCGCCGGAACCTATGACCAGACGCTCCAATGGTCATCACCCTGATTGGGTGACGCTCGTGGGCGAGGTCGCGCCGGGGTTACGGACTGGCGACCGGGGTGGGCGCGGACGGCGGCGGCGCCACCGCGTCCGGGGGCGGCGGCGACTGCACGCGAGCGCGAAACACGTGAAATGACCAACCCTGGTAGGCCAGGACCACCGGGAAGAAGAGCACGGCGACGACGGTCATGACCTTCAGCGCGTACGAGCCCGACGCGGAGTTGTTGACGGTCAGGTTGTAGGCGGCGCTGGTGCTCGAGACCATCACGTTCGGGTACAGGTTGATGAAGATCGAGCCGATGCTGGCGGCGATGGCGACCGCCGACGCCGTGAAGGCCGCTCCGTCGTGATGCTCGGAGACGGCGAGCCGAGCCGCGAATATGACAGCGATCACCGCCAGAACCTGCACCGGATCGGGCACGTCCGCGCCCCCGGCCACCGAGCGCGTCCAGATCACGAAGCCGATGACCAGGGCAACCGCCGCCCAACCGAGCGGGCTCGCCACGGTGCGGGCGCGCTGGCGCACCGCCCCTGTCGACTTGAGCTTCAGGAACGTCGCCCCGTGCAGCAGGCACAAGCCGAGCAACGTCAGTCCCGTCCAGATGCCGTAGGGGGTCAGCAGGTCGAAGAAGTTGCCAGTGAAATCGTGGCTCGAGTTGATCGGCAGGCCGCCCAGCAGGTCGCCCAGCCCCACCCCGATCAGCAGCGGAATCAGCAGGCTGCCGAGGGTCGTGCCCCAGGTCCATGACGCTTGCCAGCGCCGGTTGTCACTCTTGTCCCTGTATCCGAATGCCACGCCGCGCGCCATCAGCGCGGCCAGGATCAGCAGCAGGGCCAGGTACAGAGCCGAGAACATCGTCGCGTACCAACCTGGGAAGGCGGCGAACGTCGCCGCCCCGGCCACGACCAACCACACCTCGTTGCCATCCCAGAAGGGGCCGATCGTGTCCAGCGCTGCGCCACGCTCGTCATCCGTCTTGCCGACGATCGTGTGCAGGATGCCGACCCCGAAGTCAAACCCCTCGAGCACGAAGAAGCCGACCCAGAAGATCGAGACGATCACGAACCAGACGGTGTGCAGCTGCATCGGCTCTCCTCCTCCTAGTACGTGAGCGCCGGCACACCCTCCGGGCCCGAGCCCGGCGCGGCCGCCGAGGCGTCCTCGTAGTCCAGGTTCCGGCGCGCGTAGCGGAGCATCAGGACCACGTCCGCCGCCCCCAGCGCGATGTAGATCAGTACGAACGTGATCAGGCTGATCCAGATGTCGGTTGAGGTGACCGACGGGGAGTTAGCGTTGATGGTCTTCATCAGCCCCTGCACGATCCACGGCTGACGACCGCTCTCGGTCAGCAGCCAGCCGGAGATGTTCATGAGGAACGGGGTCACCACGGCCCAGATGGCGAATCGCCGGAACCACTTGGAGCGGGCCAGGGTGCCCCGATGGACCAGCCATATTCCCCACAGCGCCAGCAGGGCGATCAGCGATCCCAGATAGGCCATGACACGCATTGACCAGTACTGGATGAATACGTTTGGAATGTAGTTACCGGGGCCGTACTGTTTCTGATACTGCTGCTGTAGCGCGTTCAGGCCCTCGACCTTCCCGTTGAACGTCCCGGTCGCGAGCACCGAGAGCAGATGCGGGATGGCGATTATCTGCGACGGGGTCTGGTCGTTCTTGCCGCCACCGATCTGAAACGCCGAGAACGAGCAGGGTTGGCAGTTGCTCCACTGGGCCTCGGCGGCGGCGATCTTGGCCGGCTGGTAGGTGGCCTCGATCTCGCCGAGCTTGTTGCCGACGAACATCTGGATCATGATCGCCGGCAGCAGCACGATCACCGCCAACCGCGCCGCCCGGTGGAAGGTCTGGACCTCGCGATGCTTGTGCAGATGCCAGGCCGCCACGGCGAGCATGACGAGCGAGCCCGTGACCAGCGAGGCCAGGATCACGTGGACGTAGCCCCACAGGAACGTCGGGTTGGTGAACAGCGCTCCGATGTTAGTCAACACGGGCTGGCCGTGACTGAGCTTGTAGCCGACCGGATGCTGCATCCACGAGTTGGCGGCGAGGATGAACAGCGCCGACAGCATCGAGCCGAGCGCCACCATCCAGATGCAGGCGAGATGCACGCGCTTGGGCAGCCGGTCCCAGCCGAACAGCCACAGGCCGAGGAAGGTCGACTCCAAAAAGAAGGCGGCCAGCCCCTCCATCGCCAGCGGACCCCCGAACACGTCGCCCACGAAGCGCGAGTAGGTCGACCAGTTCATCCCGAACTCGAACTCCTGCACGAGCCCGGTGACGACCCCCACCGCCACATTGATGAGCAGGAGAATCCCGAAGAAGCGGGTCAGGCGCCGGTACTCGGGCTGTCCGTTGCGGTGCCACGCTGTCTGCAGGAGCGCGACCAGAAAGGCCAGCCCGATCGTGACCGGCACGAAGAGGAAGTGGTAGATGCTCGTCGTCGCGAACTGCCAGCGCGCCAGGTCGTTGGTCATTGCCGGATATCGAAGCGCCGTTCCCCGCGGCGGGCATCACCTTGAACGGGTGATTGGCCTCTTGGTGAGCGAGTGGCGGCGTGATTCGAAGGCCGCGTGCGGGGACCCCCGATCCCCTGCGTGTCGGCGTTGCTCGCCCGGTCGAAGTCGACCGAGCCGCCGAACGATCGCAGCACCGTCGCATCCAGGCGGGCGAGCTCGTCCTTGACCGCTGCTCGGTACTCGGGCAGGACCTCGTCGTGGAGCTCTTCGAGCATCGCCCGCAGCCGGCGCATGATCTGGATCCCGCCGGCCCCGTACTCCCTGATCTCGTCGGCGGCCAAGGTCAGGTAGTCCTCCCAGCCGCGAGCCGGAATCACCACGCCTCGGCGCGGGCGGGCGCCGTCCTCCCAGGTCTGGACCGACAGTTCGGTGGTGCCGACCAGGCGCAGGGTCTCTCCGAGATAGTCGAGCACCTGCACGGCCGTGGTCGGATCGTTGACAGCGGGGGAGAGCGCGAGGTTGGCCACGTCGACCAGGATGCGGATCGCGAAGGCGGGATCCTGCTCGATCGTCCGCTCGTCGCCGAGCGCCAACATGTCGCCGAGCCGCCGCCCGGCACGGTGGTCGTGGTCTCCGTAGACGTCGATCAGCGCGGCGCCGAAGGGCACGAAATCGCCGATTCCGTGACGCAGGACGACCAGACAGTCCTGCTGGCGCGCCCAGGCGACCAGGGCATCGCCGTCGACCGCCTGGATAGCTCCGGCACGCGGACTATGCACGATCAGCGAGGGGTCCTCGCTGCCGGCATCGAGCGTGCCGACGAACACCTCGGGATTCTCGGCTCGCTTGACCTCGTACTCGAAGTTGCGCCGGAAGTAGTCGTGGACGAGCGCCGCCACGGCCACCGGTCGTAGCCGATGCAGATAGCGATCGAGAAACACCAGGAACACCAGCAGGCTGAGGACGAGGAGCGCGCCGGCCACCGAAACCCCGATGTTCGGCACGAAGTTGGCCTCCACGCGGCGCATCAGCGAGAACGCGAAGGCGAGCGTGCCGACCAGCACCGCCAGCAGGACCTTGAGCATGCGGTCGCGATACCAGAGTCGCATGTAGCGAGCCGAGAACGTGCCCGTCGCCATCTGGACCACGAGAGTGGTAACGGTCACGACGAATCCCGTCAGCGCGGCCGTGGCTCCGACGATCGCCGCCAGCACCGTGCTCGCGGTCGACGCGGAGTACTGGAACTGGGCCGGCACGTGCACGTTCTCCTCGACGAGGACGTCCACCAAGCCCAGAGCGGCGCCAAGCAGCGCGCCCGCCAGCGGCAGCACCCACAGGGAGTCCCTCACGTAGAGTCGGCCGCGGAAGACTCGGCGCCAGCTCACGGCGGTCAGCAGCCCTCGGTCTCGCGCGCCCACATCTGTGCGTAGCGGCCGCCCAGAGCCAGCAGCTCGACGTGGGTTCCACGTTCCAGCGCCTGGCCCCCGTCGAGCACGATCACCTCGTCCACCGCGTCCAGTCCGGCGAGCCGATGCGTGATCAGCAGCACCGCCTGGCCGGCCGTGGTGTCCAGCAGGTCGGCCGTGAGCGCGTCGGCGGTCGGCGTGTCGAGGTGCTCGCCGGGCTCGTCGACCACCAGCACGGGAAACTCCGCGAGCAGTGCCCGGGCGAGCGCGAGCCGCTGCCGCTGCCCACCTGAGATCCGGGCGCCGTGCGCGCCGACCCGGGTTTGCAGACCCTCGGGCAACCCTTCGGTCCAGTCCAGCAGGCGAGCGCGGCTCAGCGCCGAGTCAAGCTCCGCGGGCAGGGCATCTCGGCGGGCCAGGCGGAGGTTCTCGTCCAGCGTGGTGTCGAAGATGTGGGCGTCCTGGGACACGAGCCCGATCACCTGCCGGTACTCGTCGCCGTCCAGGTCGCAGATCTCTGCGCCGTCAAGCGTGACCGAGCCGGCCTGGTAGGGGAGGAAGCGCAGCAGCACGCCGGCGAGCGTCGACTTGCCGGCTCCGCTGCGACCCACCAGGGCAACCGAGCGGCCGGCGACGAGATCGAGGTCCAGACCGTCGAGCACCCACCCCCCATCGTCGCCATACCGGGTCCGGAGTCCGCGCACACGGAGGGTTCGCCTCGATCCTGAGGGAACCGGCTCGGGATCGCGGGGCTCGAGGATTGGCGGATGAGCGTCCATCACCTCCAGCGTTCGCGTGGCCGAGCGGCGAACCCGCTGCAGCGTCTGGGTCGCCGTCGGGAGGTCGGTTACCAGCTCAAACGCGGCCAGGGGCACGAGCGCGATCACGGCCAGCAGCACGCCCGGCAGCTCACCGGCGCGGACCGCGGCGACGCCGATCAGCAGCGCACCCCACATGGCCAGCCCTGAGAGCAGCGTGGCCACGCCCTGGCCGACTCCTGCGGTCCGGGCGCTCGCGCAGGCGACCTGCGTGAGCTGGGCGTCGATGGCCGCCGTGCGCTCCAGCTGGGCGCTCAGCGCACCGTAGGCCGTCAGCTCGGGGGCGCCCTCGATGAGGTCGACGACGGCCGCCGTCAGCTCTCCTCGGACCGAGGCCTGTCTCGATTCCGAGCGCCGCGAGAGCCGTCCCGTGAGCCAGGTGAGCGCCATGACGGCGAGCAGCAGGGCGACGAGGAGGATCAGACCGGCTCCCGGGAGGATCCACCAGACCAGCGCCACCGTTCCGGCCCCCACCAGCAGAGCGACCAGGAATGGAGGAACCACCCGCAGCAGCAGGTCCTGGAGTGAGTCGATGTCGTGGACGAGGCGCGCCAGGAGGTCTCCGCTGCGAAACGCCGGGAGCCCGGCGGGCGCCAGCGCCTCCAGTCGCGCGTAAGAGCTCACCCGCAGGTCCGCCAGCGCCCGGAACGCCGCGTCGTGGCCGACCAGCCGCTGTCCGTAGCGAAACAGGCCGCGCGACAGGCCGAAGAACTGCACCGCGACGATCGCGAGCGCCAGCGCTGACTCCAGCGGGCGCTGAGACGCTCGGGATATGAGCCACGCCGAGGTGGCGATCAGCCCGATTCCGCCGCCGATCGCTCCCGCGCCCAACAGGGCGGCGAGGGCCAGCCGCCCGGCGGCCGGACGAGCCAGTCCGAGCGATCTGTGCAGCGGCGCCTCCGGGCCGCCGGCGTCGTGCATGTCGTAGACGGGATCGGAGGTCGCGGCCATCACACCGCCACCGGCAACCGGCCCAGCTCGAGCACCCGGTCGGCCATGTCCACCAGCGCCGGCCGGTGCGCCACGAGAATCACCGTTCGCCCCCGCATGAGCCGTTGCAGCGCCGCCAGCACCTCTTCCTCTGTGGCGCCGTCGAGGTTGGCGGTCGGCTCGTCCAGCAGCAGCAAGGGGGCGTCGCGAAGAAAGGCTCGGGCCAATGCGACCCGTTGACGTTCGCCCACCGACAGGCCGGCGCCGCGGTCGCCGAGCATCGTGTCCAGCCCGTGCGACCTCGTCGCCACCAGCTCGCGGAGTCCGGCCGCTTGCAACGCGTTCCACACCTGGGACGTGGTCGCCTCGGGGCGGCCGAGCCGGATGTTGTCGGCGATCGAGGCGGCGAACAAATGCGGACGTTGCGGCATCCACGAGATTCGGGTCCGCCAGGCATCCGGGTCCAGATCGGCGAGCTCGGACTCGCCCACCCGCACCGAGCCGCCCTGCTTGGCTACGAAGCCCAGGAGCACGGACAGGAGCGTCGACTTGCCGCACCCGCTCGGACCCGTGATGGCGAGGATCTCCCGGGGCTCGACGGATAGCGAGATGCCGTCGAGCACCGGTCCCCCCCGTCCTGGATGCTCGACTCTCAGGTCCTCGACGCAGATGCCGGTCAGCGCCGGGTCCGGAACCTCGGTGCGGCGACCACGTGCCGGCAACGGGGTTTCGAGCACGTCGAACACCTGCCGGGCGGCGCTCATGCCCTCCGCGCTGGCGTGGTAGTTGGCGCCCAGCAGTCTCAGCGGGAGGTAGGCCTCGGGCGCGAGTACGAGCACCAGCAGCGCGGTGCGCAGGCCGAGGTGACCGCCCATCAGCCGCAGGCCGATCTCCACGGCGACCAGAGCCACCGAGATCGTCGCCACCAGCTCGAGGATCAGCGATGACAGGAACGTGACCCGCAGCGTCGCCATCGCCGCTGCGCGATAACGGTCGCTCACGTCGCCGATGGCCTGGATCTGGGCCTTGGCCCGGCCGAACACCTTCAGCGTCGCCAAGCCGTCCACGACGTCGAGGAAGTGCCCGGCCAGCTGCTGCAGGGTCCGAAGCTGGAGCGTCATCCGATCCCGGGTCGCCGCCCCCACCAGCGCCATGAAGACCGGGATCAGCGGCAGCGTTCCGGCGATTATCACCGCCGAGATCCAGTCCCGGTCGCCGACCACCGCGAGCACCGCCACCGGCACGATGACGGCGAGAAACAGCTGGGGAAGGTAGAGCGCGAAGTAGCCGTCGAGGGCATCGATCCCCCGCGTCACGAGCACGGCGAGCTCGCCGCTGCGCTGCTCGCCCCGGGGCTTGCGTCCCAGGGCCCCGAGATGCTCGAGCAGGGCCGCGCGCAGCTGCGTCTTGGCCCGTGCCGAGGCGCGATGGGCCAGCAGCTCGCGGCTCCAGGCGACGACGGCGCGCGCCAGGACCACGCACAGCAGAGCCGCCAAGGGAAGGCGAAGCGCGGCTACCCCCTTGCCGGCGCCCAGCGTGGCGGCGATGACGTCGGCCAGCAGCCACGCCTGGGCGATGATCAGCAGCGCGGTGAGCACGCCCAGGAGAGTCAGTGCCACGAGAAAGGGCCGAGTCGCCCGGGCGTATGTCAGCAACCTTGCGTCGACAGCACCGGGTCGGGCACGGGCGGACGCGCGCATGTCTTGACTCTTCAGGAAGGCTGGTCGGGCGACATCACCCCGAACGGATGAAGGTGATCTTGAACCAGGCGCACCAAGGGCTCATTCGCGAGCCAGCATGGCGGCGGCCTCGCGGGCGAGGTCGACGTACGGCTCGCCGCTGACGTCGACGGCTACGCGATTGATGGTGCCCCCGGTGAATTCGTGGGGGTGAGCGCCAGGGTAGTCGGCGGTGACCGGTTCGCCGCTGTCACGCCCGACGCACAGGCCTTCGCCGGCAAGCGTGAACTTGCCGGGCTGCGTCCTGATCCGCGCCTCCCCTACCTTCTCCTCACCGTGGTAGAGGGACAGCATTCCGGTCGCGACGCCCGGCGGATCCTCTCCGTCCTTCTCGAAGCTGGCGGACAGGATCAACCTCTCCCCGACGGGCACGTCCTCGGTGGCGACCAACTTTTGCTCCAGGCTGCCGACGAAGTTGTAGACATAGTGGAGGCGGTTGTCCTTGATGTAGAGCGCGTGCCCGCCGAACCGGGAGCCGTGGGCGAACAGCACGCCGGCAGCGCCCGGAGCGGGGATGTCGACGAGCGCGCCGATGCTGTATGAGCGGCCGCGGACGTTGACCGCCTGGGACTCGGGCACCTCGGCGACGCCCGGGTAGTAGACGTAGCGGTTGCGCGGCGCGCTGAGCAGCGGCCGGGGGGTGGTGATGAGCTCGATGGGTCCGCGGTCGTCGAGCGGGAACGCGCCGTTGGCGCCGGCCTCGGCGTACCACAGGTTGATGAGCTCCCGCAGCCGTTGGGGTTCCCGGTCTGCGAGATTGTGGATCTCGGAGCGGTCGACGTCGGTGTGGTAGAGCTCCCAGCTGTCGTCGGCGAAGTGGCTCCAGCCGCTCAGTGTGGCGTGAGTGGTGACGGCCTTCCAGCCGTCGTGCCAGATCGCGCGTGAGCCGAGCATCGAGTAGAACTGGGTGGCCCGCGCGGTCGGCATCGTGCCGTGGGCGAAGCTGGAGCGCATGCTGACGCCGTCAAAGCGGCTCTGCACGTGACCGCCGATCATCTCGGGCGGGTCGATGCCGACCACGTCAAGGATCGTGGGCACGAGATCGATCGCGTGGTGATACTGCTCGCGGATCTCGCCGCCGGTCGTGATCTCCTGGGGCGACGAGATGATGCAGGGGTCACAGGTGCCGCCGTTGAACTCGTAGCGCTTCCACATCTTGAACGGTGTGTTGAACGCCATCGCCCACCCGTTCGGATAGTGGTTGTAGGTCTTGACCCCGCCGAGCTCGTCGAGCATCGCGAGGTTCTCCTCCATCGAGTCCGGGATCCCGTTCGCGGCCTTGTTCTCGTTCACCGATCCGTCCGGTCCGCCCTCGCCACTCGCGCCGTTATCCGAGATCAAGACCACGAGCGTGTTCTCGCGCTGTCCGGTCTCCTCCAGGTGGTCGAGCAGCCGTCCGATCTGAGCATCCGTGTGCGCCATGAAGCCCGCATAGACCTCAGCCATCCGGCAGAACAGCTGCCGCTCCTGCGCCGACAGCGAGTCCCACGGCCGCGTCATGTCGAGCGGCGGGAAGGGCTGCCCGTCGGGGCCCTGCTGCGCGGCGATCGGGTTGATCGGCGGCAGCTCGGTATCAGGCGGGACGATCCCGAGCTCTTTCTGGCGCACCAGGGTCTGCTCGCGAATTGCCTCATAACCCATGTCGAACTGGCCGTTGAACCTCTCGATCCACTCCTTTGGAGCGTGGTGCGGAGCGTGACACGCGCTGGGCGCGTAATAGAGGAAGAACGGTTTCTCGGGCGCGATCACCTTCGCGTCCTTGATGAACTCCAGCGCCTTGTCCGTGAGGTCCTCGGTCAGGTGATAGCCCTCGGCGGGCGAGCGCGGAGGATCGACGGGGTGGCTGTCGTAGACGAGGTCTGGGTACCACTGATTGGTCTCCGCACCGAGAAACCCGTAAAAGCGCTCAAAGCCGCGGCCGGTGGGCCAGTTTCGCCGCGTGGAGGCGAGATTCATCTCGGCTTCCGGGCACAGATGCCACTTGCCGACCATGTACGTGTTCCAGCCGCGCGAGGCCAGGATCTCCTGAATCTGACCGTTCTCAGGCGGGATCACCCCGCTCGCGTTGGGAAACCCGCTCGCGCACTCGGTGATGCAGGCCATGCTGTTGCGGGTGTGGTTGCGCCCGGTCAACAGACACGAGCGCGTCGGCGAGCACAAAGCAGTCGTGTGCATCTGCGTATAGCGAATCCCGTCCGCGACGATCCGGTCGATGTTCGGCGTCGGCACCGGACCGCCGTAGCTGCCCATGACCGAGTAGCCCACATCGTCCAGCACGACGTAGAGCACGTTCGGCGACCCCTCGGGCGCCTTCGGCGCCTCAAAGGGCGACCAGTCCGGAACCGAGTCGCGAATATCGACGTTGACAACGCCGTTGAACGGCTTGCTCATCGTGGCCTCACTTCTCGGCTGGGCAGGGTGGGCGCTCGCAAAGACGCGCAGCACGACGCTGGCAGGCGTCCGTGCGCGCGGCATCATCCAAACAGGATGAAATCCGCCCGGAAGGAGCGTGCTTCAGTCAGCTCACCAGTTGATGATCCCGCGGACGATCAGGAGGATCCCGAAGGCGGTGCCGGCGATGAGCCCGATCCGGCCGCCGCGGCGGGTGAGCCAGTCGCTGAAGCCCTGCACGGCGGCCGCGGTCCACTCGGGCCGGGTCGCGTAGCCGAGCAGCGGGAGCTCGAGCAGGATGAGCATGATCAGGTTGAAGGCGAGCACGACGAGCACGGTGGTGGCCGTCCCGATCTTCTGCTTGTGCAGGAGATCCATCGCGGCGATGTAGGAGGCCCCGGGAAAGCTGAGCAGCGCGGCGACGACGAACGTGTCCCGGGCCGAGCCCTTGCTCAGTTGGCGCCGCCACCGGGGCGGCGGCTTGTCCTGGGCGCGTTCGCGTCGGCGCTCACTCCAGGCACGCCGCCGCCGATCGCGGTCGGTCCCGACCACGAACACGATCACCAGGAGGAGGACTCCGAGCGCGATGTTGATGGCCGGGTTGACGGAGTGCTTGGCGGTGCTAGACGTGCTCGAGCTCGGCAACGCGAACACGAGCAGTAGACCGCAGGTGACGCTCGTGATCGCAGCGCCTGCCAGGTAGCCGCCGAGCAGCCGCTTTGGCTTCTCCAAGCTGAGCATGACCGTCACCGCGGCCAGCAGCGTTGGGTTCAGCGCGGCGGTCAGGGCAAAGACGAAGACTCGACCCATGCGCGGCCCTCCTGTTCAGGCATCAGGCTGGGCGCGAGACACGTCGTTCGCGCAGCGGAAGCCGAGGTTGCCGGTGGAGGAGTTCGGCTCGTTGCCCTGGCGGGCCGACACGCGGTAGCGCCCGCAATAGGAGGCGTGGCACAGGTAGGAGCCACCCTTCTGGACGCGGTGGGTCCCGGCAGGCGGACCGGGCTCGAGCTCGTCCCCCCAGGGAAGCGCCGCGCCCGTCAGCCCGCCGCGCGCGGCGAACTCCCATTCGGCCTCGGTGGGCAGACGCTTGCCGGCCCAGGCGCAGTAGCGCAGCGCGTCGTTGTATGAGACCTGGACCACCGGATGCCCGCCCCGGTCAGCGACGTCTGATTGGGGTCCCTCGGGATGGCACCAGTCGGCACCGTAGACCTGGCGCCACCAAGGCGCAGCCGCAACCGCCCGGGTGGGCGGAAAGTCGTCGGGGAGCAGACCGCCAAACACGAACGACCAACCGAAGCGTTGCGCCTCGGTGACGTAGCCGCTGGCGGAGACGAACTGGGCGAACTCCGCATTCGAGACCGCGGACGCGTCGATCATGAACGGGCTGATCTTCACCTCCCGTGGGGTTTCGCCGTCGTCGGGATAGGCGAGGCGGTCGTCGCTTCCGATCACGAACGGGCCCCTCGGCATCGCGACCATCCCGTTCGCAGAGGCTGCTGCCACCCCGATGGCGGCGGGACTCGGCGCCTGCGCCCGGGGACTGGGACCGCGTGAGCGGGTACCGCGTGACGGGCTGCAACAGCCGGCTACAGCCTGGGATCCCGGTTCTTGCGCCGCGTGCGAATTTTCCACGAGGCGGCATACTGCCACGACCGACCTTGGTTGCCGTCACCCGAAGCGGATGATGCAAGCAGCCCTGGATCAGGTCGCGGCGACCACTATCAGCCGCCCGAGTCGAGCATCCAGGCAGTTGGACCTTGAGACGCTGCCGTTGTATCGCTGCGAACATCCTGGATCATTGTGCGAGGTGGCCGTATCGAACCCTTCGAGTCCGAGCGGGTCGTCGTCACGGTGGCATTGCGCCCTCGTCGGCGATAGAGCGGCAGCCACGGCTTCGTGGCTGCTGGGGGAGGACGCGCTTCCTCGCGGGCACACGCGAACGATCGTCAGGTGAGCGCTGGGGTAAGCGAGCGAACGACGCATCGCAGCCCGAGGTGCGAGATCGACGTGTCGATCATCTGCGGTTGTCGCGCCGCGGGTCGGTAGCGCAGGCAGTAGTTCGGAGCGCAGAGGTGTGAGCCGCCTTTGATCACCTTGCGGGGGATCGTCGACCCGGGTTGCGTAGCAGGGGCGGGGGAATCCTCCGGGGTTGTGACGCGCGGGTTGCGCGGGACGCAGCACGCGTTGTCGACTTCGCTGGGGTGGGCGGAGAACCAGTCGCAGGTCCATTCCCACACATTCCCGGTGATGTCGTAGAGCCCGTAGGGGTTGGGTGGGAAGCTTCCGACCGGTGAGGTCCCGGCGAACCCGTCGAGTTTTAGGTTCTGCCAGGGGAACTCGCCCTGCCAGGTGTTCGCCATCGCCTTGCCGTCGGGAAAGTGCTCGTTGCCCCACGCGAACACGGCGCTGTGCAGTCCGCCGCGGGCCGCGAACTCCCACTCAGCTTCGCTTGGAAGCTCCTTATCTGCCCATTGCGCGTAGGCCTGGACGTCCTCGTAGGCGACATGCACGACCGGATGGTCGTCTCGCCGGTAGGTCGAGGTTCCGGGGCCACCGGGGTGCTGCCAAGACGCGCCCGGCACGTACTCCCACCAGTTTCGGTTGTCGCCCAGATCCACCGGGCCGCGCGTCGGGTGAAACACTGATGACCCGGGGACGAGCAACCCCGGATCCGCGCCGGGATAGGCGGCCGGATCAAGCGCGCGCTCGGCCACCGTCACATACCCCGTGGCGCGCGCGAAGCCGCGAAACGCGGCGACAGTGACCGGGTGCTCGTCCATCCACAAACCGTCGACGGCGACGCGACGGACGGGACGTTCCTCTGAGTAGAAGTTCTCGGAACCCATCAGGAACTCGCCGCCCGGGATCCACACCATCCCCGGGAAGGGCGGGCTCCCAGGCGGCTTCGCCCTAACCTCACCAGCGACTCTTAGGTCGCCCGTCGCGCCTGTCGAGTCTTGTCCCAAGTGCTACTGGCCCACCCCGGTGGCGACGGCGTGCAGCACCGCGTTGAGCATCTCCTGAGGGTTGAAGTCGGGCGGTGCCTGGCGCGGGGGGAAGTCCTTGAAGGTGTCGGCGTGGAGCTTGAGGATGTAGCCGGCCGGCAGCACCGTCCACAGCTTTTCGCCGACGTACTCTGGGTAGTTCGGAGATTTCATGTGCTGCTCGAACGGGTCGACGCGTAGGTTGACCGGCTGGGGCACAGTCGTTTTGCGCAACTGGCCCGTGAACCAGTCATCCTTGACCTGGAAATGAATCTTCCAGTTCGCGTAGCGGATCGCGAACAGGTCATGCTCGCCGTAATAGAAGAACTCCTGCCGCGGCGATTCGTCGCTGTCGCCGGTCAGGTATGCGAGCTGGTCATAACCGTCTAGATGGACCTGGAAGTGCTTCTCCCCGGCCTGGTAGCCGTCCAGCAGTTGCTCCTTGATGTACGGCACACCTGCGGCCGCGAGCAGGGTCGGGACCACGTCCTGATTAGAAACGATCCCGTTGAGCGTCCGTCCGGCTGGGATCCGCGCGGGCCAGCGCATCGCCCACGGCACCCGGAACCCGCCCTCCCAGCCCAGTCCCTTCTCACCGCGAAACGGGGTCGTCCCGCCGTCGGGCCAGGAGAACTTCTCCGCACCGTTGTCGGTCGTGAAGATCACGATCGTGTCCCGCGTCATGTCCAGTTCGTCGAGCTTTCCGAGCAACGCGCCGACGACCCAGTCGAGCTCCTGCATGCCATCGGCGTAGAGGCCAAACTTGGTCTTGTCCTTCCAGCGCTCAGACAGACGCGTCCAGACATGCATCCGAGTGGTGTTATGCCACAGCAGAAACGGCCTTTTCGCCTCATGGGCGCGGTCGATGAAGTCGAGCGACCGCGCGAGCAGGTCGTCCTCGATCGTCTCCATCCGCTTGCGGGTCAATGGGCCGACGTCTTCGATCACCTGCTTGCCAACCCGGCCGAAGCGAGGATCTTCGGTCGAGTCGTCAACCTCTGAGGCCTTAGCGTCCAACATTCCGCGGGGCACGAAGAACTGCTTGAACGCCGGATGGTCTCGCGGGTAGTCAGGCTGCTCAGGCTCCTCCTCGGCGTTGAGGTGATACAGGTTTCCGTAGAACTCATCGAACCCGTGGACGGTCGGCAGAAACTCGTTGCGGTCACCCAGGTGGTTCTTGCCGATCTGAGCGGTCATATAGCCCTGGGGCTTGAGCAGGTCCGCCAGCGTGGGATCCTCGGGCTGAAGCCCCTGGGGTGCGCCCGGCATCCCCACCGTCGTCAAGCCGGTGCGCGTCGGGATCTGTCCCGTGATCAGCGCCGCTCGCCCTGCCGTGCAGCTCGCCTCGCCGTAGCAGTCGGTCAGTCGCACCCCCTCATCGGCGATCCGGTCGATGTGCGGCGTCCGGGTGCCCATGATCCCCTGGTGATAACAGCTGACATCAAACCATCCGATGTCGTCAGACAGGATGATCAGGATGTTCGGTGACTTGTCGGGCATCTCGCTCCGTTCGGTCAGGGAGGCCACGGGGGCCAGGGGTGGCCGCGCGGCCAGCTGTGCGCATCCTCCCAAATCCCGAAGTTCGTGCGCAACCCCATCGGCTGACCGTCCGCCAGCCGAGCATCGTCATGCCCCAGGAACGCTTCGATCTCAGATCAGACCGAAGCGGGGCGCGGGTGAAACGTGGGACAGACCTCATCCGATACGGACGACGCCCCACGGCCCAAGCTTGTGAAGATCGCACGCACCTCGACGACGGCGCCGAGGATGCGTACGCAGCCCTACGTGGATTCGGTGTCGTGGTCGTCGATGACCGAGAGGTGCCCGTCAGCCCCGGTGACTTCATCGCGGTAACTCGATTCAACTCAATACGTCCGAGCTGACACCGACGGGCTGATCTTCATCGCGATGTGCCCGCCCACCAGCCCCGCCGAACCTGAAGCCTTCACGCGAGACTGCCGGGTTCACGCAGGTCCAGCACCCTGAGGACGATTCGCCAGCGAAGCGCAGGCTTCCGCAAGGGACGAACTCGGCGCGACGGCACGATCGACGGTCGGCTCCTGCTTTGGCGGGAGGAGCAGGAGTCTGAATGACAAAAGCTGTCGTGGTCGGTGCCACCTTCGTGTCGCCTGACACCAGGTGCGCATGATGAGCAGGGAGTACAGGCCGCGGTTCGCCTTCACCGCAGGTACCACCGCCGAGGTCGAGTTCAACATCAGCGGTGAGCCCTACGCCGATCTGGAGAGGGAAGCCAGGGACGCGTTCGCGCGCGCTGACGATCCAACGGACCCGGTTCGGTGGTGCGCAACGCCGGGCGTCCAGGTCAGCGCCGAGGAGTTCGGCGAGCTGTCGGTCACTCAACGCCTGGGCCGCTGGGGTGACGAGGACGAGCGTGGCGCGCTTCACCATCTCACCGCCGAGCGCGTCGCCGCGGCAGCTGCGCTTGTGCGCGAGGGGGCCGGGAGTCACTCTCAGCCTCCACCTGAATACGCGTTCCGCGGTTCACAATCCCGAGCCCGCGGTCCACTACATGACGGCCACCCAGCAGGATCGACATCGGCTCGGGGTCGCTGCACTTCCTCAAGGACTATGTCGGCGTCGACTACCACAACGATGGCCACACGCACATCGACGCGTTGTGCGACATCGCCTATGAGGACTTGCTCTACAACGCCAAGGCGGAGGGTGCGGTCACGGCCGACGGAACGCCGGTCAACGCCATCGATGTCCTCAAGGACGGACTGGTCGGACGGGGCGTACTCCTCGACATCTCGCGCCTGCGACATCTCGCGCCTGCGCGGCGAGCGCTGGCTGGAACCGGGGGAGCACGTCTTCCGCGAGGACCTCGAGGACCTCGAGGCCGCGGAGAGCAGCAAGGTGTCGCCTTCGGCCCAGGTGACATCCTGCTCGTGAACACGGGCCACGCCCGGCGCCTGCGCGAGCTCGGGCCGTGGGACACCGCCCACGTCAAGGCCGGCCTGCATCCCAACGCCATGCGATTCCTCGCCGAGCGAGCCGTGGCCGCGCTGGGCTCAGACGGGAACAGCGACACGGCGCCGAGCACCACCGAGGGTGTCGACCTCCCGATCCACGTCCTGGCGATCAGCGCGCTGGGCATTCACCTGCTCGATTACCTCCAGTTCGAGGACCTGCGCGCCGCCTGTGAGGAGCACGCCCGGTGGGAGTTCCTGCTCATGGCCGCGCCGCTGCGGATCGACGGCGGCACGGGCTCGCCCGTCAACCCGATCGCGATCTTCTAGACCGCTGCCTGATCCCCCAGGTTTGGCCGGTCCGATCAGAGTCCGGTTTGGGCCGCGATCCTGCCGTCCTTGACCGCTTCGGTGAGCGCCTGGTAGTCACGCTCGTTCTGCTCGGCGTAGGCGCCCGAGAACTCGAGGATGGCGCGGTCGAAGCTCGCGCCGCCGCCCAGGTAGGCCGCGATCGCGATCGAGTCGCCGCTGCGGGCGTGGGCCCGGGCCAGCGTCCAGCCGCAGAGCCTGCCATACAGGGCCAGGCCCGCGGGAACCATCTGCTCGATCTCCGCCGAGCCCTTCCAGTCCTTGAGCTGGCGGACGTAGAAGTCGCGAGGCTGGCCGTCACTGCCTCTGTCGACGTGGAACCAGCCGAGCAAGATGTCGCTGGCCGCCTGCATCAAGCGCTGCCCGGCGACGACGCGCTCGCCGTGGTTTGCGAACTCACTCGCGCCGAGGAACTCCTCGAGCACGGAGGCTTCGGCCTCCTTGATCTGCAGGAACAGGGGGTCCTGACCGTCGCGGCCGAGCATCAACGCGATCCATGCGCGAGTTCCGACGCTGCCCACACCGACCACCTTGCGAGCCACGTCGGCCAGCTCGAACTGCTCCAGCAGAAGTCGCCGGTCGAACTCCAGGGTGTCACGGTAGCCGGCCAGCAGGTGCCGGAGGCCCTCGTACAGCTCCTCGCGGTCGACGCCCGCGAGCAGGCCAATTGGGACGATCAAGGGCGACTGATCGACGATTCGGACCTGGCCGTCGACCTCATGCGTCAACTTGGAGAACGCGGACATGCTGTCGCGCGTGTGAGCCTTGGCGAGCGCCTTTTTGGTTCGCTTGGCCATCTTCGGCCTCAGCTGCGACCGGAACTCCTGCAGCGTACGCTCGACATCCCGGTGCGCGTACCAGATCTCGAGGTGGTTCATCGCCGCGAACTCCCGCATCGCGTTGCGGTAGGCCTCGACGGTGGCCAGAACCGCCCGCTCCTGGTCTGAGACCTTGTAGCCGTTGTTGACCGCCGCGATCAGCATGCTCGCGGCCAGACGCTTGACGTCCCACTCCCAGGGACCGGGGAGCGTCTCGTCAAAATCGTTGAGGTCGAATATGAGGTTGCGCTCGGGAGAAGCGAACAGTCCGAAGTTCGAGAGATGGGCATCGCCGCAGCACTGGACGGTCAGGCCTGAGTGCGGTGTGGAGGCCAGGTCGCCGGCCATGATCAGCGCCGCTCCCCGGTAGAACGTGAACGGCGAGACCAGCATCCGGCCGTAGCGAACCGGCACCAGCTCGGGCACGCGCGTGCTCGCCTGACGCTCCAACGCCTCGATTGGATCGCCCCGCTTCGGAGCCGGCACGAACAGGGCATGGCTCGAGCGTGGAACCTCAGCCCGGGCCGCCTTGCCGCGCTCCACCCGCTCCGCGACCGACGAGTCCGTTCGGCCGAGGCCGAGCTGAGCCGGCGTCGCCGACGCGCCACTCCTGATTTCCGTCTCGATCTTGGGGGCCGTCGTGCTCGCCATCGTCGTCGCCTTGCCTCGGTCGCTGTTGGTGCACGGTGAGGCTTGCACAAGCTCCCGTACCCGACCATGGTGCGAGCACCACGCTCCGCCGTCCTCATCCCCATCGGGTGACGCGCAACGCTCTGAAGACGAGAACATGGCACGCGATGCGAGTCGATCTCGACAGTCCCGTGGCCTGCGTCGACGGCGCGTTCGGCGAGCTCTCGGACGTCGTCATCGACCCCACCACGCGGTGCCTGACCCATCTCGTCGTCCAACCCCATGACCGGCACGACCAAGCGCGGCTGATGCCGATTGGGCTAGCCCGGTTTGACGACGAGCGGGGTGGGGTTGCGCTGGACTGCACGACCGCCCAAGTCAACGAGCTCAAGCCTCTGCACGAAGCCGAGTACGTGCGCCTGGGCGAGCGGCCGATCGAAGATCCTGACTCCGATATCGGAATCGAAGATGGCTTTGAGTTGCCGCCTTATGAATCCCTTGGAACAAGCGCCCTCGGTGCCGGTATGGAGCGGTTCGACGTCGACCCGCACGTCACCGTGAGCTATGACCGGGTTCCGAAGGGAATGGTGGAGATCCGCGGCCAGAGCGAGGTGACTTCGTCAGACGGCGATCACCTGGGACACGTCGTCGCCCTGGTGGTCGACGGCCAGGCGCAGATTGCGCAGCTCATCCTCGAGCACGGTCATCTCTGGGGCAAGCGGGAGATCGCGATCCCGTGCGCCTCGATCGGTCGCATCCTGTCCGACGAGGTGGTGCTGACCCTCGGCAAGGGTGAGGTGGGACGCTGAATCCATCGGGGGAATGACGATGGGGGCGCCAAGAGCACGAGCCCTTTGGGCGAGGACATAAGAGAGATGATGGAGGCGCACCCGCCAGCGCGTCGGGCTGAGCAGTGGATGGAGAAGCGGATCGAGCGTAAGGGCCTGCGCCCGCGTGACGCGGCGTATGTGATTGGGGCGTTCTGGACGATCGCGGTGGTCGTGTTCGGTGTCGTCGAACGGCTGGTGGACCCGAAGACGTTCCACAGCATCTGGCTCGGGATGTGGTGGGCAATCGAGACCGTGACGACGGTCGGCTACGGCGACATCGTCCCCGACCAAACCATCGGGAAGGTCATCGCCGGCTTTTTGATGCTCGGAGGCCTGTCGCTGATCTCTGTGGTCACGGCGGCGATCACGAGCGGCTTCGTGTCCCGCGCGGAAACCCACCGACGAGCCGCCGGAGAGGACCCGGTCATGCAGAAGCTCGAAGAGATGGACCTCGAGATCCGAGCGGTCAAGGCCGAACTCGATCAGCTTCGCCCGGCGTCGGGAACCGACGACCCCGACTAGTGCCTGATGGGATCGAGCTTTGCTGAGCCTGGCCGTCGCCGTGGTGGCGATCGCCCTCCCTGACTGCATCAACCCGACGCTGATCGGGGCTGAGCTGTTCCTCGTCGAAGGGTCCGATCCCGTCCGCCAGACCGGCGCCTTCGCGCTCGCAGTGTTCGCCGTCACCCTGGTCGTCGGCTTGGCGCTCGCCTTGGGGCTCGGAGACCTGATTCTGTCGATCCTGCCAAAGCCGGGGGCCACGCTGAAGTACGCGCTGATCACGGTGGCCGGGCTCGTGCTGTTGCTCGCCGCCGCGCTCGTCTGGGTCCGGCGTGCGACGCTGGCCAGCTCGGACGCCGAGCCCCACCGGGGTGGCAGGTCGGCGGGGTCGGCGATGCTGCTCGGTTCGGGCCTCGGAGCGCTCGAGGTCCTGACTGCGTTTCCGTACTTCGCCGCCATCGCGATCGTCGTCGGCTCGAGCGTCTCCAATTCGGGCAAGGCCTCTCTGCTGGTCCTGTACTGCGTCGTGTACACGGCGCCACTGCTCGGGATCGCGGCCGTGTGTGCGGCGAGGAAGGATCGCGCCCAGGCCACGCTGCGGCCGGCGATCGGTTGGCTGTCGAGCCGGTGGCCGACGTTCGTAGCACCACTGGCCGCGATCATCGGGATCGGGCTCACGACGTACGGGATCCTGCGGCTCAGCTCGAGCTAGTGGCCGGGGGCCGCTTGAATGCGAGCGTTTTTGTGGTAGCGGCAATAGATCACCCAATGCGGATGATGATGCAACCCCGGGCTCTGAGACGGTGGTGGGCAGACGACCACCCGATGAAAGGAGCGGCCAATGTGCCGCTGGCTTGCTTACTCCGGCGCTCCGATCCTCCTCAAGGAGGCGCTTTATGAGGGGCCCAACTCGCTGGTCGGCCAGAGCCTGCACTCCCGGCTCGGTGCCGAGCCGACCAACGGTGACGGGTTTGGCGTCGGCTGGTACGGCGCCCCTGCCACCCCGGGCGTCTTCCACAGCACTGAACCGGCCTGGAACGACAGCAACCTGCGCGAGCTCGCCGACCACGTCAGCTCCCCGCTGTTCTTCACCCATATTCGGGCGGCGATCGGCAGCGCCGTGCAGCAGACCAACTGCCACCCGTTTCGGCACGGTCGCTGGCTGTTCATGCACAACGGATACATCAACGAGTTCGCCACCATCAAACGCGACCTCATACTCGCCATCGACCCGTCGCTGTATCCGGAGATCAAGGGCCAGGCCGACACCGAGGTGCTGTTCTACCTCGCCTTGACCTACGGTCTCGCGGACGACCCGCCGGAGGCGATCGGCCAGGCGATCGGGTTCGTGGAAGCGGTGGCCGAACGCCACGGGGTCCCTCACCCGTTCCAGGGGACGGTCGCGACCAGCGACGGCAAGAGCATCTGGGCGTTCCGGTACTCCAGTGAGAGAAACTCTCGCTCGCTCTTCTACACCACCGACGTACCTACGCTCCGCAGGCTGTACCCCGAGCGCCGACTGTTCCAAGAGGTCTCAGAGGATGCGCGGCTGGTCGTCTCCGAGCCGCTTGGCGACGTCGCCGGGGTCTGGAACGAAGTGCCCGAATCCAGCTACGGCATCGTCAGCCGGGGCCATGACGAGATGCGGCCGTTCCGACCCAAAGCGCCCTCGACGGGGGTGCCCGTGGGGGCTTGAGGTCCGGACGGGCGCCGCGAGCCAGCTGACCTCAGGGCCCGTAGAACCCTAACCGGGTCTCGGCGGCAGCGTCATCCGCTGGCCGGGCATCAGGATCCGGACCTCGGTCGCCGGAGCCACCCGGCCGACCGCGTCGGCAAACGATCGGGCGGGCGCGACGGGGTCAAGCCCGCGCTGGGCGCCCCACGCCCGCAGTGTTCCCCAATGGATCGGCACGGCGATCCTCGGTTGGATCCGAGCGACCGCCTCCGCGGCCCGACCCGGGTCCAGATGCCCGGCCGGGACCCGGTGCCCCCAACCCCAGATGGGCAAGACGGCCACCTCCACCCGCCCGGCCAGCGCGGACATGCCGGAGAAGAGATCGGTATCGCCCGCGAAGTAGACCCGACAGGGCCCCTCCAGCACGTAGCCGAGTGCGGCCGTCGGGGGGTCGAAGGGATTGCGCCGCCCGTCGTGGGCTGCGGGTACCGCCTCTACGATGACGCCCCCGACGGGCAGGCGGTCGCCGGCGTCGAGCTCGATCACCTCGCGTGCCCCGCCGCGCCGGACCATCGTGGCGCACCCGCGGGGCACGATCACCGGACACTCCCCGGCCAGCAGACGCAGCGATCGGTGGTCAAGGTGATCTCGATGAGCGTGCGAGATCAGGATCGCCGCGAGCGAGCCCAGATCCTGCACCGCCGGCGCCGGGACGCGGCGTCGCACGTGAAGGATTCCGGGGCCGAGCAGCGGGTCGGTCAGCAGCCGGACGCCCGCCAGCTCGGCCAGGACCGTGGCATGCCCGACATAAGTGAGCCCGCTCTGGCCCGGCCCCACTACGGTGCTGCGACGAGCTCGTTCGCGGGCCCGTCTGAGAGCAGGGACCGCCAGCCAGTGAGTAGCTCGTGCACGTGGGCTGCGCCCACGATCGGTTCCGGGGGTACAGGCAGCTCGACCGGGTGCAGCACAAACGGCCTCGTCTGAGGGCCACCCAGGCCTCCGTGAAACGAGATCAGCTCCTCGAAGGCACACCCCTGTTCGAGCTCACGGTCATAGAAGCTGCCGACCATGATGTCGGCCACGTGCTCGAACCCGTCGGTGCGAAGGAGATGCGCGGCCGCATTGGCAGAGAAGGCCGCGAGCGGGTCATCGCCCTCGATGCGGCCGCTGGCCAAGTGGTGAGTCCCGTGTGCGTTGACGGCCAACGCTCCGTGCCGTGCCGAGTGGACGAGCAGGAAGCCGATGTGGGGATGAGCACCGAGTGCCGAGAGCAGCCGTGGATGACGCTCCTCGATCTCCTCGGCGGTCAGGCGCCGCTTCTCCTCCATCAGATATACGAGCCCGAGGTTCCCCGATCCGAGCACGACGGCGTGGTGATCGCTCAGGTCGTGATCCTCCCGGGTCGGGACCTGACCGGTGGCCTCTTGCAGCGCCTGGCCGACGGCCGCGTCGTGCTCGTCGCCGCCGCTCATTCCCGAGACGCTTCCGCGCTCCAGTGAGCGCTGCACGAGGTCGTCGAGCCCGTAGCCGTTGCGCTGCTTGAAGGTCATGCCCTGGGTCTGACCGTGGTCAGACAGGACGACGATCTTGTAGGGACGCGGCGCGAAGCGGCGAGCGCGTTCGATACGACCGAACTGCTGGTCGAGCTTGCGCAGCGCCTCCAGCGTGTCGGCGCGCTCGAGCCCTGAGTGGTGGGCGACCTCGTCGTAGCTCGAGAAGGTGGCGTAGACCGCGGGGCGCCCCCGCATGATGTCGGTGAGCACTCCGAACACGATCAGGTCGCGAACGACCACGCACAGGGCGGCGCGCAGGAACGGGTAGCGACCGCCTCGCCTGCCCCGGGGGACGACGCCGCGGCGCCGCTGGGCAAGCGCCGCCGAGTATTCGAGCAGCGCCTCCCACGCGAACAGCACGAGCTCGCGCGTGACGTTGAAGCCGTTGGCCAAAAAGGCCCGGTAACCGGCGTTGGAGCGCTTCTCGGCGTCCATCCGGCTGACTGTCAGGATCACCTCGTCCGCCTCGCCTGAGAGCAGGTTCCCACGGCTGGCCCCCCCGCCCACCAGCAAGCCGTTGCCGCCGGCCCGGCGGCGCTCGATCTCGGCGCAGTCGGCGGGGGCCGAGCAGCTCATCAGCTTGCCGGTCTCCTTCTCGACCCAGCGGAAGGCGGGGATGTCCTGGTTGGAGCCGAGCAGGATGCCCGCCTGACTCGCGCCGGTCTGCGATGACAAATCGGTCTCCCATTCGAGCAGCCGGTGCGTGTCCTGTGCGAGCCACCGCGCCAGCACGGGGGCGTTGCCATCCCGCATCGCGCGGCGCAGGACCGGCGCCGCGAGCCCATCGATCTCCAGGAAGACGATTCCGGGGACGTCGGTACGGGCCCGCTCTCCCTGTCGCCGCGCGATTCGCTCGGTCACCCGCAGCGAGTACGAGTCGTCGTCGTTGACCCCGAGGATCACCTCGAGCGCCAAGCTCACCGCCGATATCAACAGCGCCGCGACCAGCGCCCATCCGAACCCGTCGACCGTGAAATCCGCCGGATCGATGGCGGAGACGAGCAGCAGGATTCCCGCGTCGACGAACAGGACCGCGAGGAACCCGAGTACGAGCGTATAGGGGAGGCGCAGCGCCGCCACGACCGGCGGCAGCAGCGCGTTCAGCGCGCCGACCAGAACCGCCACCAGAACCGCTCCCTCAAAGCTCTTGACGTGAACCCCGGGTAGCACCAGCGCGACCACCCACACCGCCGCCGCTCCCACCAGCAACGACAGCGCCAGCCGCAGCGGCCGCAGACGCGGCGGCGCCGGGCTCCAGCGAACGGACTCGGCGTAACCGTCGCTCGGCACCGAGCCCATCAGCCGAGCTCCGCAAGCGCCGGTGCCGTCACAGGTGGCCGTTCTCGAGGTCGTAGCCGATTGCCAGCGCCAGTCTCGGAGCTGAGGCGACCAGCTTCGCGACGCCTACAGCCGGTCCGACGGCCACCAGGACGCCGACGATCTCGCTGGGGGTCGCACCTTCGGCCAGAGCCTGGGCGGCGGTTTCCCGGAGCAAGGGCACAGCGGCCCCCACCGCAAGGAATGCCGCGAGCTGGACGAGCAGCTCCATCTTCGGGGGCAGGTCGGTTTCGTGCTCGCCGCCCCGGTGCCCGGTGAGAACCATCGAAAGCGCCTTCTCGTCGTTGCAGGCCAGGCGCCGGAGGAGATCTTCGGCAGGTTCCACTTGCCGTGATCCTAGGTTGGCCCGCGTGCCGCGCATCCCCTAAAGGGGATGAGGCCGTCCCCTAAAGCGGACGAGGCCGTCCCCTGAGGGGTGAGCTCGGTCCCGCGCAGGCGGCGAGCTCGGTTCCGCGCGGGTGGTGAGCTCGGTCCCGCGCAGGTGGTGAGCGCACCCCAGTCGGTGGCAGGCCCACCACCTTGCCCGCGGGGTCGCGGGCCGCGACGCTTTGCCCGTGGTCGGCGCAACCATCTCTGGCGGCAGCCTCCTGACCGTCGAGCCAGCAGCTTCCCCGCGCCTCGGCACCGACTCGTTGGAGCCCAAGTACCGAGCCCCGAGGCTCCACGAAGCGCTCGTGGAGCGAACCGAGCTTCTGGACCGCCTGCACGACGCGCACGGGGTTCCCCTCGTGCTCGTGGCCGCGCCGGCCGGATACGGCAAGACGACTCTGCTCGCCCAATGGAGCGATCAGGATGCGCGCCGGTTCGCCTGGCTAACGCTCGATGAAACCGATCGGGACCCGGCCGTCCTGGCGGATTCGATCGCGACCGCCCTGAGGCCGACGGGCGTCGTCGGAGCTGGCTTCGTCTTGGTCATCGACGACGCGCACATCGGTCATCCCGCTGCCTTGCGAGATGCGGTGCTCGACGTGCTCGAATGGCTTCCGCAAGGCTCGCAGGTGGCGATCGCCGCACGCTGCGAGCCGCTGCTGCCAGTCAGTCGGATGCGGGCGCAGCGAACGCTCTTGCACATCGGCGCCGGCGCGCTCGCGATGTCGACCGGCGAGGGAGCTCTGCTGCTTCGCAATGCCGGACTCGATCTCGAGTTCATCGCCGTCCAAGATCTCATCAGGCGGACCGAGGGGTGGCCAGTCGCGCTGCAGTTGGCCGCCACCTCGGTAGCGGCACTGCGGTATCCCGCGCAAGCCCTGGCGCAGCTCGCCGGCGACGATCATCTGCTCTCGGAGTACTTCCGGGCCGAGTTTCTGGCCGGGTTGTCGCCGTCGACGCTGCGCTTCCTGACTCGTAGCTCGGTGCTCGACCAGATATCGGGCCCGCTGTGCGACGCCGTGCTGCAGCGCACGAGATCGGCCGCGGTGCTCGCGCGGCTGGCCCTGACCAACCTGCCCCTGAGACCCGCCGACCCGAGCCACGAGTGGTATCGCTTCCACGGTTTGTTCCGTGAGATGCTCCAGACCGAGCTGCGGCGATCCGAACCCGAGACGCCGCCGGCCCTGCATCGGCGCGCCGGCGACTGGCACCGCCGAGCGGGAGATCTCGATCGGGCCATCGAGCATGCCCGCCGCGCCGGTGATCTGGACCGGGTCGGCGAGTGGCTGTGGTCAAGCCTGCCTGCATATCTCGCCTCCGGGCGCAATGACGTGGTACAGGGCTGGCTCAGCGGGGTCACGGCGGAGCAGACGACCGGCTGCGCGCCGTTCGCCCTCGCAGCCGCTCACAGTCACCTGGCGATGGGCAACGCCGCCCTCGCTGAGCAGTGGGCCCGCTCCGCGGCCGTGTCGCTGTCCGGAAAGTCCGGGGGGCAGGCCGACGGCCAAAGGGCCGGCGCCATCCTGGTTCAAGCTTGGGCGGCACGGTTGGGAGCGGCCCGGATGGCGCAGGACGCCACGAACGCACATGACCTTCTCCCCGACGACAGCCCGTGGCGGGCCAGCAGCTGCTTCTTGGGGGGCACGGCCGCGCTGCTGACCGATGACCATGCCGCCGCCGAGCGCCATTTCGAGGAAGGGGCAGCTCGCGGGGCGTGCCAGGCGCCCCACGTGGCTGCCCTGTGCCTCGCGCAGCTCGCCGTGGTCGCGCTCGAGCACGGTGATGCTGAGGGAGCGGGCGATCTGGCGCGACGTGCTCGCGGCGTCGTTGAGGAGCACGACCTGAGCAGCCAGCCGATGTCGGCGCTCGTGTTCGCGGTGTCGGCCGCGGCCGCCGTGAGGGAGAGGCGCGGAGACGAGGCCAAAGCAGCGGCATCTCAATGCGTGAGTGCGATCGGGATGCTTGAGAACTTCGTCCCCTGGTACGGCGCCGAGATCCGGATCCTGCTGGCTCGGGGCTCGCTCGTCCTCGGGGATGTTGCCGGCGCCCGCCGGCAGCTCGCAGACGCTTCGCGCCTGGCACGCCGCACCGCCGGGGTGGTGGTGTTCCAGCGGTGGTTCGAGGATGCCTGGGAGCGCTTCGACAAATGCGCCGAGACGGCGTTCATCGGGGCGGGCTCACTGACCACGGCGGAGCTCCGGGTGCTTCGGTTCCTGCCCACGCACTTCTCGTTTCACGAGATCGCCGAGCGGCTTCACGTTTCGTCGAACACGGTCAAGACTCACGTCCACGCCGTCTACCGCAAGCTCGATGCGTCCTCGCGCTCGGAAGCGGTCGCCAACGCGACCAGGGCCGGTCTGCTCGGATCCTGATCGAGGCCGACCGCCGCGAGGGTCAATATCCGTCCCAGCCCTCGACCTCGATGTCGTACCCGATCGCCAGAGCCAGGCGAGGAGCGGCGGCGACGACCCGGGCCGAACCGGCGGTAGCGGCGACGATGGCGAGCACCTCAACGATCTCCTCGTCTCGGGCGCCCGCCCGCCGAGCCATCTCGACCGCCCACCGCAGCGAAGTGGTGGACCCCTCGGCGCACAGGAGCCCGGCGAGGTGGACCAGCGAAGCTGTAGCCGGCGGCAGGGCGCTGATCGTCGCGACGGGCGCCGTGTTCTCAGCCACGGCGAGAACCAGGACCGATCGCAGCGTGCGGTCATCGCCCGAGGCCAACCCTCGGAGGAGCAGCTCCCCTCTGGTTGTCGATGCGCCGTTCACGCCTCGGTCAGCGTGTCAGTCCGCTCAGCGGCGCTCCTCGCCCTGATCGGGTGATGCTGAGAGTGCTCGGGCGCCAGATGCTTACAGTGTCATGAACACACCGCTGGGGACCGAGGACCCTGCCAATCCGTCTCCGACTCCGGCGGCGCCCGCGGAGGTCACCCCGGAGCCGCGCCGTCACCGGTTCCTGGTCGGAACTCTGTTCGCCCTGGCGACGATCGTCGGCATCCTCGCCGCCCATGCGGTATGGATAAACCGCCAGGCGCTGAACACCGACAACTGGACCACCACGAGCTCGCGGCTGCTCGCCGACAAACGGATCCAGGACGCGGTGGCCGGTTACGCGGTGAGCGAGCTCTTCAAATCGGGGGAGCCCCAGGCTCAGATCAAAGCCGCACTGCCCACCCGGCTTGAGGCTCTCGCCGGCCCGGTCAGCTCAGGGCTGCAACAGGTGGCCGGGACCGTCGCGCCGAGGGTCCTGGCCTCATCGCAGGTCCAGAGCGCCTGGCGCCAGGCCAACCGCGCGGCCCACGCGACCCTGTCGAAGATCATCGACGGCGGCGGCTCGCTGGCCAGCACCAATGGCGGGGTGGTCACGCTCAACCTGCACGCGATCGTCGACCAGCTCGGGGCCGCCCTGGGGGTGCAGTCGCAGGTCGCCGCCGCGCGGTCCGCGCTCGGAGCCAACGCCGGCAAGGTGAAAGCCGGAGCTTCGAAGCTCGGGATCACGCTGCCGCCGTCCAGCGGCCAGCTCGTGATCATGCGCTCTGATCAGCTCAAGGCGGCGCAGGACGTCGCCGCTGCCATCAAGGGCTTGGCGCTCGTGCTTCCGCTGATCGCCGCTGCGCTGTTCAGCCTCGCCGTGTGGCTGTCCAGGGGTCGCCGGCGCCGGGCCCTGCGGACAACCGGCTGGTGCTTGGTCGCGATCGGCCTGTTCGTGGTGCTCGACCGCCGCGTCGCCGGGAATTACCTGCTCGACGCTCTGGTCAAGAATTCCGTGGACCGGCCGGCCGCCGACGACGTGTGGTCGATCAGCACCACGCTGCTCTACGACATCGCGGCCGCGCTGGTCGTCTTCGGGCTGGTCTTCGTGGCCGCGGCGTGGCTCACGGGGCACACTCGTCCGGCGACGGCCGTGCGGCGCGCGCTGGCCCCGACGCTGCGCGCTCGCCCCGCCGCCGGCTACATCGCCGTGTACGCCGCGCTCCTGCTCCTGATCCTCTGGGGCCCGACGCCGGCCATGCGCCAGATCCCTTACATACTCGGGCTCATCGTGCTGCTCGGCCTCGGCGTTCACGCCCTGCGCCGCCAGACCGATGAGGAGTTCCACGATGCTCAGATCGGGGACACGATGCGAGGGATCCGGGCCTGGAGCGCCGGGTGGCGACGGCCGGCCGTGCCGGACGCCCCTCTCACCGGCGGCGCCAACGGCAGCCGTGTCGCCGCCCTGGAGCGTCTCGCGCAGCTCCACGACCGGGGGGCGCTGACCGACACGGAGTTCGCGGCCGAGAAGGCCGGGCTCATCAACCGCCCCTGATCGAAGAGCGGTTCCCGTCATCTGCGGCGGCATACTGTCCGAGGATGGCTTTGCGCATCGCGATCGCCGAGGACAGCTACCTGCTCAGGGAGGGGCTGGCCCAGCTGCTCGCCGGTGCGCTTGAGCTCGAAGTGATCGCCGTTTGCGATGACACGTACGCGCTGCTCGAGGCGATCGAGGCCGACCCCCCTGACGTCGTGCTCAGCGACATTCGCATGCCGCCGTTTCGCGACCGGGAGGGCATACGTGTCGCCGCGCAGCTCCGCGAAACCCATCCGGAGATCGGCGTGGTGATTCTGAGTCAATACGCCGATCCCAGCTTGGCGCTCGACCTGTTCGAGGCCGGATCGGAGGGCCGTGCGTATCTGCTCAAGGAACGGGTCGGGAACCGCGGAGAGCTGGTCGACGCGATCGAGGCGGTAGCGGACGGTCGCTCGGTGGTCGATCCGAAGATCATCGATGGGCTGATCGCCGAGCGCGCGCGCTCCTCGGCGTCGCCGCTGGGCGAGCTCACCGCCCGCGAGCGCGAGGTGCTGGCCGAGGTGGCAGCCGGAAAGAGCAACGCCGCGATCGCGTCGTTGCTGTTCCTCACCAAGCGCGCCGTTGAGAAGCACATCAACGCTATTTTCCTGAAGCTCAACCTGCGTGACACCGAGGACACGAGCCGGCGCGTGAAGGCCGCGCTGCTCTTCCTCGCCGATGAGAGCGCTCGGGTGGGCCCTCCCGGAATCTGATCTGCCCGCCGCAGGCTCGCGCCGGCCGACCCAAACCTCACCCGTTTCGGTCGATGCGCTGCGGCACGGTCGGCTCGAAAGTCGATCGGCGTCCCGATAATCGATCTCCGAAGGGAGACAGCATGCCTGTTGTAGGAGCGGATACACATCAGACGTTGTCCGGCGTGGCCACCGGCGATATGACGTTGCTCGACGAGGCACTTGGATTGCGCGACGCGCAGCTCGCCAACACGAGCCTCGACGCGCGGACGTTCGCGCTCGTGAAGGTCGCTGCATTGATTGCGCTCGATGCGCCCCCGGCCTCCTATGCCTGGCAGATCGGGAATGCGCTCAGCGATGGAGCGACCCCCGAGGACATCCTCGCCGTCCTGCGCGCCGTGGCGCCCCAGGTCGGGGGCCCGCGAGTCGTCGCGGCCGCGCCCGAGATCATGATCGCGCTCGGGCTCTCGCTTCCCGACGGCGCCGACCCGGTGGCCTGAGATGCCATTGCTTCGACGCCGCCCTCTGCTTCGAGCCGCGGCGGTCGGCGGCGGCGCCTACGCCATGGGCAGGCGCCGCGCCGAGTCCCAGCAGCAAGACGCCTATCAGGACGAGCGCATAGGCGCACTGGAGAGCCAGCAACCGGCGCCGGCTCCCGCCGCCGCTCCCAGCGGCGGTGTGAGCGCGGATGCCGTGCAGCGTCTGCAGCAGCTCGGCCAGCTACATGAGCAGGGCATCCTCACCGACGACGAGTTCGCGCAGCAGAAGGCGAAGGTGCTCGCCGGTTAGGCCGGGCGTGCTCATAGGATCGGGATTGATGAGATTGGGATTGCTCCCGTGATCGTCGTCCCCTGATCGCGACCGGACCGGATCGTGATCGTGCCGTTGACGGCGACGAGTCGGTCGTGGATGCTGGCGAGGCCGCAGCCAAGCGACGTACCTCGAATATCGAACCCGGCCCCGTCGTCGTGGATCTCGAACTGCAGGTCGCGGTCTGCCCAGACCGAAATTGTCACCATGGTCGCTCCGCGGGCGTGCTTGGCTGCGTTCTGGAGCGCTTCGGAGCATGAGAAGTAGATGGCCGTCTCGATTCCCGTCGGGTACCTGTCGAGCTGTTCGGCGTGGACCGTGGTCGGCAGCGCCGCGAGGCGACCCATCTCGCGCAGAGCATCGCGGAGGCCGGTCTGGGCCAGGAGGGGGGGATAGATGCCTCGGGCCAGCCCTCTGACCGCGTCGATCGTGGCGTCGATGTCCTGTCCCAGTGACCGGATCACCTCGGCGCGTGCCGGGTCGCCGACCTTGAGCTGCTCTGCGGCCAGCCCCAGCTTCATACGCATCGCGACCAGGCGTTGCTGGGCGCCGTCGTGGAGGTCGCGCTCGATCTTCTCGCGCGCCCGGGCTTCGGCGGCGATGCGCTGGCCTCGGGCTCGCTCCAGTTCCAGCAGCGACGAGCGCAACTCGCCGCTGAGGCGATCGTTCTCGAGCGCCGCAAGTGCGTAGGACGCGGCGGTCCGCATCAGAGACGGGTCCTCGGCGAGCGCCGGATCGTGCACGACCGCGATCCGCCAGCTGCCGCTGACGAGCTCGGTGACCTCCTGTCCAGCCGCGGCTTGTGCGAGGGCGACGGGCGAGCCTGACTCGTCGACCCAGGTCCCGAAGTCGCCCGGGAACGAGTGGAAGATCCGCAGTGAGGGATCTTCAAGCGCATCCACCATCCCGTGTCGTATGTCACCCACGGTCGCGCTGGTTCTCACGCTGCGGGCCATGCGGTCCAGCGCACTTGCGGCGAAGATGCGCTGATACAGCCGGCCCGCGATGCACGCCAGGGCGACGGCAGGCAGCAAGAGCACGTTGACCCAGCTCAAGATGGGCAAGGCCCACGATCCCGGAGCGGCGCCCCGGATCGAGAAGTAGAGCAACCAGATGACCACTACGAGCGCGGCGATCCAGGCGATCGGCGCGTACAGCTGTCCCTGGAGCGGTCCCGCGCCGCGCCAGCGCCGTCTCACCGCCAGAGCGACGGCCGCGAACAGGGCGACCGTCAGCGCCTCGCGGACCGGGACCACGACGTCCGCCACCAGCGCCGGGGTGGAATGCCCGATCGCGAACGCGTTGTGCGGACAGGCAGAGGTGCACAGCGCCCATTGCGAGGGTTGCGGGAAGTGATAGGCGATCAGCGCCGTCGGCACATACAGCAGCCCCAGGAGCAGTGCTCCGGCAGCGACCAGCGCACGCTCGGATCTTTCCAGCAGCCGTCCCGACGGGTAGGCGAGCAGCACGTAGATGATCGGCAGCTCGACCACCCATTGGGAAACGTGCCCGACGCTGGAAAGTGCCGAGTTGCTCGACGCCGTCAAGGCGGAAAGTGACCAGAACACGCCGGCGACGATGAGCGCGCCCGCGAAGCGAACATGCCGCTGCCACGCCAGATCCGACAGGCCTAGGCCAACCACGGCGCCGGCGCCGAGCACGAGCACGGGAACGACGACATCCCTCGTCTTCGTGGGGGCGCTCACCAGCATCGCTGCGAGAACGGCGACCGTCGTCAGCAGACTCGCCATCGCCGGGAACGCCAACCGCGCCAGGACCGGCGCACTATCAGGAAGACTGGACACCATCGATTCCGCGGATGCCATCGCTTCGGCGGGCACCATCGATTCGGCGGGCGCCGCCGACTCTGCGAGTCCAGTCACGAGCTCATCCCTACCGGCCGGCTCGAGATCGACAGCACGAACGTGTCACTACTCTGCGCAACTCCGGGCAGAGCGTCGGGTTCCCTCGGTCACACGGGGGCGATTTTCGATCTCTGGTGGCACCTGTTCAAGGCCGTTAGCCAACACCCGGCGGCGAGCCCGGCTCCGCTCTCCGGGGCGACCACGACCTCGATCCCGGCGTGGCGGTCACCCAAAGCGGACCGTAGCACCGCCGGTCGCGCATTGTAAGGCCAGGTTGTGGCTGCGCAAGGGCGTGCGCTGGGCCATCTACGGCGATCAACACCACGATTGCCTCGGTCAACGAGGCCGCTGCGGCTCATCCGGTTCGGATGATGCGCCCGGCCGACGGGGCGGCGAACCTTGGATGTCGGGTGCCCGAGGGTCTTTCCGCAACCGAGGTCGGCAAGGAGATCGCAGAGCATCGCGAGCACTCTGCGGAGGACCACGCCGAGCGCGACCGGCTGATCTCGATCGCCGAGGCGGTCCTGCTGTCGATCGTGGCCCTGATGGCCGCCTGGTCGGGTTACTCGGCGGCCAAGTGGGGCACGGATTCCTCACTCTCGCTGGCGAAAGCTTCGTCGACTCGAACCAAGGCCAACCTTGCCGGCATCGAGGCTCTGCAGATCAGAACTCTGGACTCGGTGTCGTTCAACGCCGCATTCACCGCCTACGCGACCCACGATCCCAGGCTGTTCCGGCTCGCGCTCAAACGGTTGCGCCCCGGCTACCGCCCGGCGGTCGAGGCGTGGCTGGCCACGCATCCCCTCAAGAACCCCCACGCGCCGCCGGACCCGTCCTACATGCCCCAGTATCACATTCCACAGCAGACCCAGGCGCGGGCGCTGAACTCTCAGGCCGACGCCGATTTCACCGAAGGCCAGTCCGCCGCGGGGACGGCGGACAAGTACGTGCGCCTCACGGTCTTCCTGGCGGCCGTGTTGTTCCTGGTCGGCATCGGCAGCCACTTCCCGATCCGCGGGGCGCGCTACGCCCTGATCGGAACCGCCTCGGTGTTGCTCGTCCTGTCCGCCGTGCAGCTCATCGGTCTTCCTGGACCGCCATCCTGACCGAGGAGCTCGCCGCTGCATCCCACCCGGAGTCGATGTCGCATCCATCTGGCGCCGGCGCAGATCACATGACGGTCGCCCAGTCGTTCTTGATGCTGACGACTGTCCAGCCGTGCCTGTCGGCCCTCTGAAGTGCTTGCTCGGCCCCGCTCGTGTAGTCGAATTCGCGCTCGCCATCGTCGTGGAGAACGAGCAGGTTGAGGAACGGCCTGTCCTGATGCTGGGAGAACTCGAGCATCGGGATGTCGCCGTTGGAATTTCCGGCAGCGAGGAGCGGGCGGCGGCCGATGCGGCTCCAGATCCGGACTGGCTTCTGCGGGCCATCGTCGAGATAGTCGGCCTCGGCGCTGTGGGTGATCGTGCCGGCCTGGCCGTTGCTCGTGTACAGGAGCGTGCTTGCGCTGCCGATGACCCGCTCACGCGGGATGCCGTAAACGTCCTGGCTGATCGGACGCATGAAGTCCCGACCGCCCCCCGAGGCGATGTAGTTCGCGAACCCGTTCTCCTTCAGGTAGCCGAGTAACTCGATCATCGGCACGTACGCGCACTCGAGATAGCCCCGGCCCAGCGTCGGATGCCGCGCGGTGCGTTCCAACTTGTCAGGACCTCTGTCTCAAACGCCCATCAAGGCCCCTTCCATCAATGAGATATCCGCTGGCGATGGACGGTCTACGGTCCCGGAGGTGATGGGTGGCTGCTCTCGAGCGCCGCCGCCTCGGCCTTCTCCCGCTCGCGCTCAGCGAGCTTGGCTTCCTCAGCTGCCGCGCCGGCGCGCCTGCGTGCATCCTCGAGCTCCTGGGCACGCTGCTCTGCGTCGACCTGCAGTTCGTGCGCGCGCTGGTTGGCCTTCTCGGCTTCCACGCGCCGGCGCTCGATCAGGCCCGAGCTGCGAAGCGGGCCGCTTGACGTCAGCGTCAACTTGAACAGATCGCCGACGGCGGCGACCTGTTCTGGGCCCAGCTCGTCGTCGACCTGCCCGCTCTGGGCGTGATTGATCTGGTCGACGCTGTAGGGAACCCGAACGTAGTCGCGGCTCAGCACGGCCTCAGCGGCCGGAACCAAGGTCACCTGGCGCCCGAGCATTCCGTGCTTGATCGAGAGCAGAATCGGTTCCTGCGCAGCGTTGTCGTAGTAGACCTCTCCAAGAGACCCGGCCTTCTCGCCGGTGGCATCCAGCACGTCCTGCCCCCGCCAGTTCTCGATGCACTCCACAGTCGGCATAGTTCCCTTCCTCCTTCTCCTATCGTTTGCTGCTCCCGTCCCGGGTGTCGCCAACACGGCTGATCCGGGCCGCGACCTCGCATACAAAGTCGCTCTTTAGTTCGGTGGGATCCCGAGCCTACGACTGGTTCGGCTGACCGGCATCACGCGGATCGGATGATCTCTTGTCAAGGATCCACGTCAGCTTCCGCGAACCTCGGCTGCGTCAAGCAGCTTCGATGAGCTGCTTGAGCCTGTGGAGCGAGTGGTTCGCCTCTCGCTGGGAGAGGGTTTCGCTCACGAGCCGGGCCACTGCGGCGCTCAGCGCGCCTCCCGGCATGGTGAACGTATTCGCATATCGGAACCAGGTTCGGTGCGGACCGGGGCTCGTCTCACCCGCAGCAGCCGCATCTGGACACTCAGGATGCCCACCCAGTGGCCCTGGCAGACCGACTTCACCACCGAGCTCGACGCGATCCGCGCGCTCCCCGCCCGCACCTGATCGCTGCTGCGGTCCCGCGACGACGAACCGACACCTCCACGGCACCGCGATGACAACCCCTGTCCGGAATTCGTGGCACGCACCCAGCGTGAACGCACGAACCGTGAAAACCCATCCAGAGCCACCGCGACTGTCCCGAGGCAGCCCACACCAGAGCAAACCAAGCGAAATCCTCGCCACCCACGCCAGCGATCGGTGGTTTGAGGCTAAGACAGCGACGACCCAATGGAGCCGTGCCGGTCGGACGCGGCGCTCCCCGGCGACCTCGGCGAGCACGTGGCGCCGCGCGAACGTGTTGTGGTTCGCTGTCAATCCCCTCGGGCCGGACAGCCGCTCGATGACCGCGCTGACGACGTCAGCTTTCAATTGCGCGCTGCGCCACTGGCCGGGCGGCAACAAGCCGCGCAAGCTCGCGGGGGCCGAACCCATGCTCGGCCGCCGGGCGCGGGCCTGCTCGCTCCAAGTAGATCCGTTGACCCCGTACTGCTTGGCGCGGCGGGTCGCGAGCGCGATCCCCTGCATCCGCTCGCGCGACAGCTCGCCAGCGCCAGCGTCCGCGAGCGCGGCCGCCCGGTCTTCGATCTCCAGCCGACGCTGTGAGAAATGGCGCAGCACCCCGTCTGGGACACCGGCGATCTCAAACAGCCCCCGCCCCGCCGTCCGCCACGACACCCACGCCAGCCATTCACAAACCTCGGCGCGGAGCACCGCTCTATAGACCGCTCCTGCGGCCGACTTGTGCTCGTAAGGCGGTGGGCGTCAAGCGCCGTATACCGGCCCTGCGCGCGGGTCAGGTTGGCGACCACCACATGCATGTGCAGCTGCGGGTCACCCGCGCGCGACATCCGATGCCGATAGGCGGCCGCGACCAGGCCCTCACCGCGGACCCGCTCGGCGCCGCCGTGCCCGCGCCGCGTCCAGCACGCTTCACGCTCCAGGTAGGCCAGCGCCGCGACCGTCGAACAACGCGCCACGGAACGCAGCACGCTGCCGTCGACCGGGCTTCGCCCGTTCATCAGCGCCATGAACCTTCACCACTGACCCGACCGATCGGGATCAAACAACCGCATTCGCAGGCCAGAAGCGTCCTCAGGCGGACGCGCAGGGTCGCCCGTTTCGCGGCTGGGGGTCTCTGATAAGGAAGAGGTCCCAGGTTCGAGTCCTGGATCGTCCATGGTCTTCAGAGGGGCCAGAGCGCGCCCTTTAGTGCCCTCAGGTCACGCGGCAGGATGTTGTGAGTTGGAGGCGTCCGTGCCGTCCGGGCCCGTGCTCGATGTGACTGCGGGAAGGCAGCCTCGAGAAGCCGAACAGCTCGTACGATGAATTACTTGCTTTCCGCTTAACGGTGACCTAATATCCGGAGCATAAGGGCGCAGGCGTGCGGTTGGGGTGCTGCGGCCCGAGCGGCGAGAAAGCTCACCATTCGGGCCGCGGTCGCGCGCGTTCAAGGCAGGCCGAGGATTCTCCGAGAGCGATGAGTTCGGCGAGCGCTGCCGGTCTTAACCTAGGGCGTCGACAGGCGGCCGACGACGATTCATGACTACCGCCCACGCCGGCGTGACGAACGACAAAGGAGGTACCGGTGGCCGAGCACAAGACTGGAACGCGCGAGGAATGGCAGGCGGCTCGCGGTGAACTAGCAAAGCTCGAGGCCGAGCACGCCAAGCTCGGCCAGAAGGTGACCGAGCAGCGGCGTCAGCTTCCGTGGGTGGCGGTGCAGACTGAGTACCAGTTCGACACGGAGGACGGGAAGAAGACACTCGCTGAGCTGTTCGACGGGCGCTCGCAGCTCCTGGCCTACAACATCATGTTCGGGCCCGATTATGAGCTTGGCGCCTGCCCCGGCTGCTCGAACCTGGGGGATGAGCTCGACGCCACGCGCGTACACCTGAACCACCGCGACGTGACTCTGATCTGCTTCTCACGCGCGCCGATCGATCGGCTCATCGCCTACAAGCAGCGGATGGGTTGGCAGTTCCCCTACGTCTCGACCTATGGGACGGAGTTTCCGTTTGACTTCGGGCTCGCGCTCACCCCCGAGCAGGCACAGGGGATCCCCGAGGTCAAGGCGATGATCGACAACCCCCCCGGCTGGCTCGAGGACTGGGGGCGGCAGGTCGGAGCCAAGCTCCAGGATGGCCTGCGCGAGGGTCCGAGCTTCATCGCCTTCGCGCGCGAGAACGGAAGCGTCTACCACACCTACACCGTGATGGCGCCCGATCGATTCGTCGCGCCGTACCACTCGTTCCTGCTCGAGCGAACACCGAAGGCTGAGTCCGAGGAGCCCCGCGCCTGGCGCAAGGACGAATACCCGGCCTGATCACCCCCCGGGCTGATCACCCGAGTCTGACCTCACGGGTTGAGGTCGAACGCTCTCATACGGCGTCCTCGGCCGGTCGTTCTGGGACGGGACCGGGATCGCCGTCGCCGAGCGCCCGAGAGTCGGCCGGCGGGTCAAAGCCCAGCCGATGGTCGGGCGCGCCGTCGAGGACGTAGATCTCGACGCCCAGGTCAGGGTCGAGGTGATTAGCGCTCATCATCGCGACTACGTTTCGGCCCGTGAGCTCTGAGACCTTGGCGCTGCTCTCCTCGCGCATCGCTTCCTGATACTCGTGCCGGAGCGCGAGCACGTTCTCGCCGCGGCCTTTGTCGACCAGGACCTGCTCACCCTTGGTCAGCGTCTGCTCGAGCATCACCACGACGACGTTGTGGCGGATCGAAGTCCGGGCTTTGGTGGGACCGCGACCGGTGTATTCGCGCAACATCCTGACGATCGCGGTTGATATTGCTAGGTATGGAGAGCTGCTTGCGGAGCGCTCCGGCTCAGTCTGGTCGCTCACTGCGACTCGCTTCTCGCCTTTCCCTGAGGGTAGGTCCCGCGCCGGGAAGAGGGAAAGACGGCGGGACCGCCGGTGGCGCAAGATGGCTTCCAGACGCGGGGGGCGCGTCTGAGCAGCAGACCCACTATGGCACGCGGGACATCTTTCATGGGCGTCCTCGGGCCAACCACGCTTGATACCCTGTCGATGGGCTCAGCGGGCCATGTCCCGCGACGCTCTCGCACCAACGAGGATGGTGGCCGAGGCTCGTGTCGGGCGATCGACTCCTCTACGACAAGTAGCAATCCGTGCAGGTGAGTCGTGACCCAGACCGCCGTAGAGCTCATCCCTGAACTCGATCCCGAGGCGCTCGAGATCGTGGTGAGTGAGCGGGACAGCGCAACCACGATCGCGCTCACGGGCGAGTGGGGTCTGGCCGAACAGCCGGCGACGCGGGCGACGATCCGCGAGGCTCTGGGCCGCAGCCCCGTATCGCTCATACTCGATCTCAGCCAAGTGAGCTTCATCGACTCAAGCGGCCTGCACGTCGTCATCGAGCTCCACGAGCGCGCGCAGCACGAGAGTGTCGGACTGACGATCGTGCCCGGCCCCCGGGCGGTGCAGCGGCTGTTTGAGATCTGCCGGCTGAGCGAGGTCCTCCCGTTCGTCGCGGCCGCGCAGCGCGGTTAGAGCCGCGTGACCCCGCAGCGCTTCCTGCCGCGCTGCGGGATCCGGCGGCTCCCCCACCCGCCACCAGCGGCGCCGGTCGTGCCACGCCCGCGGCCGGCGCCGCTCGATTCCGGTCTGACCCCCGCTCACCAGTACCCGACAGCGACCAAGGCGCCGCTGCCGCGGCGCGTTGGTTATTCCATACGACAGTGTGACGCGTGTGCAAGTCGGCGGCGAGGACCGAATATCGGGTTACCACTTCGATGGGCGGGGTGTAAGGGCGGGACGCGCTACCGCCACTTCTCGGGCGGCAGCTCGAGATAGCTGGCCTGCCCGCGCCCGAACGACCAGTCCTCGCGCCCGTTCTCGACCATGATCACGGCAAGGTCTTCGATCGGCAGCCCGATGCGATCTGTAAGCAGCTCGGCCAGGAGGCGGTAGAACGCCTGTTTGGCGGCGGTGGTGCGGCCGGCCGCGAGGGTTAGACGTACGAGCACGAACCGTTCGCTGCGTGCGATGTCGAGGTAGTGGCGGTCGAAGCGAAGCGTGCTGCTGCGATGTTCGGTGATGACCTGGAAACGGTCGCGCTCGGGGACATCGAGCTGGGCGACCATCACCTGGTGAACCGCGTCGCAGATCAAGTCCAGCTCCGCCGCCGGACGTCCTTCGAGCAGATCGATCGTGACCAGCGGCATTGAGCGCTCCTCTCGTCGTTTTCAGTAAGCCGGGCAGGCATCATCACACGCGCTGCGACGAGCAATCCGATTGGCACTGCCTCATGCCGGGCACCACTCGCCCGTGAACCTCAAACGCCTTCGTGAGCCGATCATCCAGGCCCCGCTTGCGGGGGGAGCATCAACGCCGAGGCTGGCGGCCGCGGTCTCACAGGCAGGCGGGTTCGGGCTGCTGGCGGCCGGTTACAAGACGGCGGACTCGGTCCGGGGGGACATCCGTCAGCTGCGCTCTCTGATCGATGGGCCGTTCGGCGTCAACGTGTTCGCCCCGCCCGCGGCTCGACCAGAGCGTGGACCCGTCGAGCAATACGCGAGCGCGCTTCATCCCGAAGCGGACCGGTACGGCGTCGAGCTCGGGGTCCCGCGGCACGACGACGACGACTACAGCGCGAAGCTAGACCTGCTCGTCGCCGAGCGGGTGGCGGTGGTCTCGTTCACGTTCGGCTGCCCGGCGCCAGCGGACATCGCGCGGCTGCAGGCCGCGGGCTGCGACGTATGGGTGACTGTCACCGGCCCGGCTGAGGCGGTGCGGGCGCGCGACGCCGGAGCGGGTGCGCTCGTCGTCCAGGGATTCGAGGCCGGTGGCCATCGCGGCTACTTCGAAGACGGTTCCGGCGCCGAGGATCTCGGGCTGCTCGCGGCGCTGCGCCTGGTCGACGCGGCCGTGGATCTTCCGCTGATCGCCGCGGGCGGGATCGCGGATGGCGACGGGGTCGCGGCGGTGCTGTGTGCGGGTGCCGTGGCTGCGCAGATCGGCACCGCGCTGATGCTGACGCCGGAGGCAGGGACCTCGGCTCCGCATCGGGAAGCGCTGGCCGGGCCGGCCGCGACGCGGCTGACGCGGGCGTTCAGCGGGCGCCAAGCCCGTGGGATCGTCAACCGGTTCATGCGCGAGCACGGTGACGACGCGCCGCTCGCCTATCCGGACGTCCATCACCTGACCACGCCGATACGTGTCGCGGCGCGGAAGGCCGGTGACCGCGAGGCGGTGAACCTGTGGGCGGGACAGGCGTATCCGCTGGCCCGCGAAGAGCCCGCGGCCGACGTGGTGCGCCGGCTCGGAGCAGGCGCTCGGGCGGTCATCGGCGAGGTGTCGCGCCGGTTGGGCAAATGAGAGCTCCGGGTTCCGCGGCGCACTGGCGGGCTACACCACGCCCATCGGCGGAGGCCTCGACAGCCTCGACCAAGCCCGGGCCAACTCCGGTCTGTTTGCTGTAATGACGGCCAGGTGGGAACGTCTCAGAGATCCGTGTCGGGTGAGGGTGAGCGGAGTGCCTTCGGGGCGTCCCGCCCACCCTGTCGGATGCGCGTAGCGGGTACGGAAGCAGCGCAATGACCGCCGTGACGTCGGACAGCGCCCCGGTGGGCGGGCCTCAGGCCGTCTCCGGGCGGCGGCTGTGGCTGATCATCGGCGCACTCGTCACCGGCATGCTGCTGGCCGCGCTGGATCAGACGATCGTCGCCACCGCGCTGCCGACGATCGTCGGCGACCTGGGCGACGCCTCGCACCTGTCCTGGGTGGTTACCGCCTATCTGCTGGCCTCGACCGCGTCGACGCCGCTGTGGGGAAAGCTCGGCGACATGTACGGCCGGAAGACGTTCTTCCAGGCCGCGATTGTGATCTTCCTGGCCGGATCGGCGTTGGCCGGGATCAGCGGCTCGATGACCGAGCTGATCGCCTTCCGAGCCGTTCAGGGGATCGGGGGTGGCGGGCTGATGATCGGCGCCCAGACGATCATCGGCGATGTGGTCTCGCCGCGTGAGCGTGGTCGCTATCAGGGGATCTTCGGCGCCGTGTTCGGCGTCACCAGCGTGATCGGCCCCTTGATCGGCGGGTTCCTGGTCGATCACCTGTCCTGGCACTGGATCTTCTACATCAACCTCCCGCTCGGGGTGATCGCGCTCGTGGTCACCGCGCTCGTGCTGCCCAGCACGTCGACGCGCGTGCACCACGTGATCGACTACCTCGGGGCCGCGCTCGTCGCCGGGGCGGCGACCAGCCTGGTGCTGTTGACCAGCCTCGGCGGGACCACCTACGGCTGGGGATCGGCGCCGATCGTCATCCTGGGGATCCTGGGCGTGGCCCTGATCGCGGCGTTCGTGGTGGCCGAGCGGCGCGCCGCTGAGCCCGTGCTTCCGCTGCACCTGTTCTCGAACCGGGTGTTCTGGGTCGCGTGCGCGGTTGGGTTCGTGGTCGGCTTTGCCATGTTCGGTGCGATCACCTTCCTGCCGCTGTTCCTGCAGATCGTCAAGGGCGTGAGCCCGACGCTCTCCGGGCTGCGGATCCTGCCTCTGATGGCCGGCCTGCTGATCACCTCGATCGGCTCGGGTCAGCTGATCACCCGGTTCGGCCGCTACAGGATCTTCCCGATCGTGGGCACGGCGATCATGACCGTCGGGCTGTTCCTGCTCTCCCGCCTCGAGGTCTCGACCGGCATCTTGCTGAGCTCGGTGTACATGTTCGTGCTCGGCGTCGGCCTGGGCGGCGTCCTGCAGGTGCTCGTGATCGCGGTCCAGAACGCCGTCGATTACGAGGATCTCGGGGCGGCGACCTCGGGCGTGACCTTCTTTCGCTCCATGGGCGGCTCGTTCGGAACCGCCGTGTTCGGCGCGATCTTCGCCAACGTGCTGGTCGGCAAGCTCTCCCATTACCTCCACGGGGTCAAGATCCCCGCAGGGCTCAGCGGCGCCAGCGTCAGCCCGGCAGAGCTGACCAGGCTCCCTCCGGCCGTCCACTCCGGCTACGTGCAGGCCTATGCCCACTCGCTGCAGACCGTGTTCCTGGTCGCCGTCCCGATCGGCGCGGTTGCCTTCTTGCTGACCTGGCTCATGCCCGAGCGCGAGCTGCGCAAGACGACCCAGGCCACCGACACCGGCCAGGCGTTCGCGATCCCCACCGATCGCAGCTCCGTGCAGGAGATGGAGCGGGCGCTGACCACGCTGGCCAGCAAGGAGAACCGCCCCGAGTTCTTCCGGCGCCTGACCGCCCGCGCGGGGCTGGATCTCGAGCCCGCGGCCTCGTGGCTGATGCTGCGGATCTGGCGGCATCCTGACTACAACGCGGCGCAGCTCGGGCGTGAGCCCAGGGTCCCCGAGGCCCGAGTCCACAGGCTGCTCGAGCAGCTGGCCAACGACGGGCTCGTCACCGCTGCCAACGGCGGTGCAGGCGAGACCGGCGCCCAGCCCCCGAGCCTCACGCCTGCCGGCCAGGCGGCGGTCGACCAGCTCCTCGCCGCCCATCGACAGCGCCTCTCCGAGCTGCTTGACGGATGGTCGCCCGCCGAGCACGACGGGCTGGTCCAGCTCGTGCGCAGGCTCACGTCCGAGCTGCTCGACGACGAGCCGGCTCCCCAGGCCGAGGCCCAGGTCGCCGTCGGTTAGAGAGTTCGCGAGCGCAATCACGATGCCCAGCGCATGAGGACCGGCAGCGACTTCGTCATCGGTCGGCTGATCGACTACGGTCTCAGCTTGATCCGGTGATCGGAAGATGATGCGCGCGTTGACGGTGACCCCGGGTCGGCGTGGGTCGGCAGCGGTGATCGAAGTGGACGAGCCGGGGCTCGATCAGGGCGACGTGCTGGTCGAGGCCTTGGCCCTCGGGGTGTGCGGAACCGACCGCGAGATCCTCGCCGGCGAGTACGGCATCGCGCCTCCGGGCCACGAGCGGCTCGTGCTCGGCCACGAGTCGTTGGGCGTGGTCCGCGAGGCGCCCCCGGACGGCGATTTCGCGCCCGGCGATTTGGTGGTCGGGATCGTGCGCCGGCCGGACCCGGTGCCATGCGCGGCGTGCGGCCGCGGCGAGTTCGACATGTGCCGCAATGGCCGCTATCGCGAGCGCGGGATCAAGGAGCTGGATGGGTTCGGCTCGGAGCGCTGGCGGGTCGAGAGCGACTACTGCATCAAGCTTGATCCGGCGCTGCGGTCGGTGGGGATGCTGATGGAGCCGACCACGATCATGGCCAAGGCGGTGCAGCGGATCGAGCAGATCTCCGCGCTGACGGGCTTTCGCGCCGTTCGGCTGCTGGTCACCGGTGCCGGGCCGATCGGGCTGCTCGGCGCGATGCTCGGCGTTCAGCACGGTCTCGAGGTTCATGTGCTCGACCAGGTCACCGCCGGACCCAAGCCGGCGCTGGTCGCGGATCTCGGCGCCACCTACCACACCGGCGACATCGCCGACGTGGTCGGGGTCACCGGCGCGGATGCGATTCTCGAGGCGACCGGCGTCGGCCAGCTCGTGTTCGACGCGATGGACCACCTGGCGCCGGGCGGCATCGTCTGCCTGACCGGCCTGTCGCCGGCCGGGCGCACGCTGACGATCGACGCCGGATCGATCGACCGTGACCTGGTGTTGCAGAACAATGTCGTGGTCGGCTCGGTCAACGCCAACCACCGCCACTACGAGGCCGCCGCGGAGGCGCTGGCGGCGGCCGACCGCGACTGGCTGGAGCGCCTGATCAGCCGGCGCGTGCCGCTGGAGCGCTACGAGGATGCGCTGACCAGCCAGGAGGACGATGTCAAGGTCGTGATCGAGATCGGTTCGGCCTGAAACTGCACCAGCGGCCAGCGGCCAGCGGTCGCTCATGCGGTGCGCAGCGACTCGGTCGGCGACAGGCGGGCGGCGCGCAACGCGGGCAGGATGCCGGCCAGGCCGCCGATCGCGACCGCGGCGCCGATGCCGCCGACCCAGGCCACCGTCGGGATGACCACCGCCCAACCCCGGGTCGATGCGTACACGAGGGTGGCGAGGACGCCCGCGCCGACGCCGGCGGCGCCGCCGAGCAGCGCCAGCAGGATCGCCTCGGACAGGAATTGCATCCGGATCTGCCCCCGGGTGGCGCCGAGCGCCCGGCGCAGACCGATCTCCGAACGGCGCTCGAGCACGGAGATGATCATGATGTTGGCGACGCCGACCGCGCCGACCAGCAGCGCGACGGCGCCCAGTGAGAGGAACAGGCCGTTGAGCGCGCTCTGGGCGTCGGCGCGGGCGACGAGCGCCGCGGACGGCTGACTCACGTCGACCTCGTTGGGATTCTCGGGGTTGGCGGTCTGGGCCAGCACCGACTGGACCGCGCCGACCTGGCTGGTCTGCGCGCGAACGTAGACCGTCGTCGGGCTGCCCGTGGTGATGCGGCCGGCGAGCTGGCCGGAGTAGCCGAGGAAGCGCGACCCGGCGGGGTAGCCGACGAGCGCGCTGTCGTCGATCTCGGGCGCGAGCACCGCCGGTCTCAGGATGCCCGCCACGTAGAACCACTGCCCGCCGAGCCACACCCGCTCGTTCGGGTAGACGCGGTCGATGCCCAGGCGCTGGGCCGCGGCCGCGCCCAGCACCGTGACCGGCTCGGCGGCGGTGGCGGCGTTCAGGTAACGCCCGGCCGCGACCGAAGTGCCGACCGCGGGCAGCAGGTTGAGGCTGGCCGCCTGCACCTGCAGCGCATTGGTATCGACGCTCGGGATCAGACGGCTGCGGTACACGCTCGCGCCGGCGATCGCGGCGGTGTCAGCCACCGCGGTGACCGGACCGATCCGCGCCACCATCGCGGGCGCCATCAGTGGCAGCGGGGCCGCCTGACCGGTGAACGTCTGGCCCTGGCTGACCGTGAGCAGGTTCGTGCCCAGCCGATCGATCTCGCCCAGCAGCCCGGCCTGCGAGGACGAGGACAGGCCCAGCACGGCAACGATCGCCGCGACCCCGATCGCGATCCCGAGCGCCGACAGGGCGGCTCGCACCCGCCGGGTGCGAATGCCCACGCTGGCGACGCGCACCAGGTCGGCGCCCCGCAAGCGGGTCGACTCCAATCCGGCGCCCGCGTTTACTCAGACCACCCCGGTTTCGAGCGGCGGCGTGTCGACCGTGATCAGACCGTCGAGGATCTGGATCCGGCGCGGCAGACGGTCGGCCAGGTCACGATCGTGGGTGATCACGACGATCGTCGCCCCGGCCGCGTTGAGCTGCTCGAGCAGCTCGATCGTCGCCCGGCCGCTGACGCTGTCCAGGTTTCCGGTGGGCTCATCGGCGAGCACGATCGCCGGCCGGCCCACCAAGGCGCGGGCGATGGCCACCCGCTGGCGCTCACCGCCTGAGAGCTTGGACGGACGAAAGCCCAGTCGATGCTGCAGCCCGACCTGGGCGAGCGCGTGCGCCGCTCGCTCCCGCCGCTCGCCGGCCCCGACGCCGGCGTACAGGAGCCCGTCGGCGACGTTCTCCAGCGCGCTCGAGTGCTCGGCCAGGAAGAACTGCTGAAAGACGAATCCGATGCGGCGCGCTCGCAGCGCCGCCAGCCGGCGATCGTCGAGCGTTGCGATGTCGACACCGGCGACCCGGACGGTGCCGGCGCTTGGCCGCTCGAGGGTGCCCATGATGTGCAGCAGCGTCGTCTTGCCCGACCCCGACGGACCGGTGATCGCCACCAGCTCGCCGGACTCGATCGTCAGGCTGACGCCGCGCAGCGCGGCCACCGGCGGGTCGGCGCCGTAGCGCTTGGTGACGACCTCGAGCTCCATCGCCGGCTCGCTCACGTCGAGGGCACCACGATCCGCAGACCGGGCCGAAGGTCCGAACCCGAAACCTGGACCAGTCCGTCGGCATCGTCGAACAGGCCGACCGTGACGGCGACGAGCCGGTGGACACCGCGAGCGTCGACCGTCTCCAGCGCGTAGCCGCCACCGGCCAGCGCCAGCAGCGCATCGACCGGCGCGATCAGCGCCCGGGCCACGCCGCCGACCGTGATCTGGACCTGGACGGGCGCCGCGTCCAGGCTGCCGGCCGCTCGGGGATGGGCCAGCGTCACATACACCGGGATCGTCGCGCCGCTCGCGCCCGCGCTCGCCACGGTGCCGATCCGCGTAACCCGGCCGGGCGTGACCTGACCGTCGGGCAACGTGATCGACACGCGGTCGCCGCGCGCGACGCCTGACTGCTGCGAGGCGTCGAGGGCGACCTGCACCTGGCGGGCGGTGGAGGTGGCCTGGGCCACGGGCGCGCCCGGAGCGGCGGCGGCGCCGAGCGTGGCCGTCACCTGGCTGATTCGCAGCGGGCCCGGTGCGAAGATCGCCTGGCCGAGCGCCAGCGACCCGGTCGCGTCGATCCCGAGCGCGTCCTGCAGCCGCTCCAGTGCGGCGGCCGTGGCGGAGGCGAAGTAGTCCGAGCCGGGATCGAGCTGCGCCGGAGTGGCATAGCCGAGCTTGACCAGGTTGCGGTTCAGCTCGGTCACGTCCGGCCCGCTGTCACCCTCCGCCAGCGCCCGGTAGGACGGCGTCGAGCCGCACAGCAGCACCACCGGCTCGTCGGAGACGCGGTACAGGACGCCGCCGCAGGGAATCACGTGGCCGGGATCCGGCAGCCACGTGAACATCCCCCTGGCCTGGCCGATCACCGTGTAGGGCGACCCGTCGGCCTGCGCGGCGTAGCCGAGCGTCCCGCTCTGGTCGACCTGGGAGGAAAGCGGTCCCTCGGTCACCGAGGCGAGCGAGGCGGGAGCGGAGTTGTCGGTCACCCCGGCCCGCGCCTGGCCGGCCGAACCTCCGAACGGCAGTCCCGCGAACGCCAGCACCAGCCCGGCGGCGACCGCCAGCACACCACCGGCGCCCAGCACGCGGCCTCGACGGCTGACGGACCACGCGCCGCCCCCCACCAGACGCGCCCGGCGGCTCACGGCGCGCCTCCGGGGACCAGCGAGCTGCAGGTCTGCTGCGCCTTCTGGAACGCCGGGGAGTTGGGATCGATGCCATGCACGCGGATCCGCACCCCGCCTCCGGAGAACGACGGGTCCGGGAAGCCCGGCACGCCGTGCGAGCGCATGCACCTCGAGAACTTCAGCGCCTGCGCCTGCACCTGGGGGCTCGCGGTTGCCCCCTGCCCCAGCCCGGCCGGAGCCAGTGATTTGCAGTCCTGCGCGGCCGCCTTGAACGCTGGGGAATCGGGGTTCAGGGCCCCGGCGGTCGCCGGAGTGACCCTGAGGGTCAACCGGCCGCCGACCGGGTCCGGGAAGCCCGGCACGCCGTGCGAGCGCATGCACTGCGCGTACTTGACGAGCTTGGCACTGTCCTGGACGGTGGGGGCCGGCGACCCGGAGACGGGCGCGGCGCTCGCTGCCGCCGACGTCGAGGCTCCGACGGCCGCCACCGAGTTGGTCGCAGATGAGCCGCCGCAGCCGGCGATCGCCGCCGCAACCACCGCCACCACGACGACGGCCGGGATCCACCGCGGCCGCGCCGGAGCGCGCTCTACCGATCTGGGGTTGTGTCTGGAATTCATGCCTGCTCGGCCTCCTTGAAGTGGTTGCTGCGGTGCCTGAGGCCCAGTTGTACGAACCCGAGGGCAACAGCACCGCAACGGCCGCCGTTACCCCGCTGTTACCTTCCGTCAGGCATCCTGGTGACCGCCCGCCCCGCGCTGTTGCGCCGGGCGGGCCGACTTCGAGGCGATGAACGGATCACGGCCACCGGAAGCGAGCGCCGGGCGTTCGCCACTCAGCCGGCCACGCGGCCGGGTGGCTCGTGGCTTGTATCGCCTGGCGTTCCGTCCCCAGCTCCCCCGGCGGACCGTGCGGCTCCGGCTCACGCTCCTGTATGGCGGTCTGTTCATCGTCTCGGGGGCGGCGCTGCTGACGATCACCTACGTCCTGGTGGACAACTCGACCGGAAACTTCCTGTTCGTCCGCGATCAGTTCCGGGGAGCGAGTCCTCACGGTCTGGCCGGGAGGCCGGCGTCCCCCGCGCAGATGCTGGCTCAGGCCGCTGCCCTCCGCACGCAGGCGACCCGGGACGCCCAGGCAGAGCACGGCCGCGAGCTGCACCAGCTGCTGATCGAGTCCGGGCTCGCCCTGGCGATCATGGCCGTGGTCTCGCTGATGCTCGGCTGGTGGCTGGCCGGCCGCGTGCTCGAGCCGCTGCGCACGATGACCGCCGCGACCCAGCGCATCTCGGAGGACAACCTGCATCAACGCCTCGCGCTCGAGGGACCCAGCGACGAGCTCAAGGACCTGGCTGACACGATCGATGGCCTGCTGGCCCGGCTGGAGGCGGCGTTCGAGGCGCAGCGGCGATTCGTGGCCAATGCCTCCCACGAGCTGCGCACGCCGCTGGCGATGATGCGCACCTCGCTTGACGTGGCCGCCGGCAAGCCGGAGCGGCCGCCGCCGGAGCTGACAGCCCTTGACCACAAGCTGCGCCAGGGCCTCGACCAGGCCGATCGGCTGGTGGAGGGCTTTCTCACCCTGGCTCGCGCCCAGAACGGGGCGCTCGCCGACCGGGCCACCGTTTCGCTGAAGCGCCTTGTGGATGACGCGCTGGACGCCCAGCGCGACGCGATCGCCGAGCGCGGGCTGACCGTCGAGGAGGCGCTAGGCGCCGCACCGGTGCGCGGCAACCGGACGCTTTTGTCCCGGATGGTCGGCAACGTCGTCGACAACGCCGTCCGCCACAACCGGCCGGCGGGCTGGCTCACGGTGCGTACGGGCGTCGATGGGGCCGTCGCCAGCGTGATCGTCGACAGCGGCGGCCAGCCGCTCGTCAATTCCCAGGCTCGCGAGCTGGGGATGCCGTTTCACCGCGTCGCCGGCTCGCGCACGGGCTCGGACCACGGCGTCGGGCTCGGCCTCTCGATCGTCACCGCGATCGCCCAGGCCCACGGTGGGTCGGTCTCGCTGGAGCCCCATCCGGGCGGCGGGCTGCGGGTGACGATCCAGCTGCCGGTCGGGAGACCGTCATCATGAGGATCCTGGTGGTCGAGGACGTCCGCCGGCTCGCCGACGACATCGCCGAGGGCCTGCGTGACCAGGGGATGGCCGTCGACGTCGCCTACGACGGCGTGGATGCGGCCGGCAAGCTCAACCTGATCGCCTACGACGTGGTCGTGCTCGACCGCGATCTCCCGGGCATCCACGGCGACACGCTGTGCCGGATGATCGCCGACACCGAGCACCCGGCGATGGTGCTTATGCTCACCGCGGCCGACACGCCCGGCGATCGCGTCGCCGGGCTCACGCTCGGCGCCGACGACTACCTGGTCAAGCCATTTCACTTCCCGGAGCTGGTGCTGCGGGTGCGCTCGCTGGCTCGGCGGCGGCCCGGTGCCCGCGGACGGGTCCTGCGCGCGCCGGGCATCGAGCTCGATCCCCTGCGCCACGCCGCCGTACGCGACGGCCGCGACCTGGACCTGTCGGCGAAGGAGTTCGGCGTGCTCGAGGCGCTGCTCAGGGCCCAGCCGGCGTATCTGAGCGCCGAGGCCCTGCTGCACGCCGTCTGGGACGAGAACGCCGATCCTTTCACCAAGACCGTCCAGGTCACGATCGGCCGCCTCCGGCGCAAGCTGGGACCGCCGGCGCTGATCCACACGACGCCCGGCGTGGGCTACCGGATCAGTTCGCCGGGGTGACGAGCGTCGGCGGTCGTGAAGGCTTGCGACACTTCGGGGTATGGCTCCTCGGCGGTTCGGACCCGCGGCCCGGGTGGCGCTGTTCCTCGCCACCCGCGGTCGATGCGCGGCGTGCGGCGCGGCGTTGGCGCCGGGGTGGCATGCGGATCACGTCACGCCGGTGCGCGCCGGCGGCGCGACAGAGCCGGCGAACGGCCGAGCTCTGTGCCCGCGGTGCAACCTGAGCAAGGGGGGACGCCCGTCGTGAGTGGCGCGGCCAGCTCGCCGTTGGCTCAGCTGCGCCCCTGGCAGGAGGCATTTCTCTCCAAGTACACCGCCGGGCCGGGCCGGGACTTTCTGCTCGTGGCAACACCCGGCGCCGGCAAGACGCTTGCCGCCTGCCATGCCGCTCGTGGGGCCGGCGCGGAGCAGCTGATCGTCGTCTGCCCAACGGTGGCGCTCCGGCCTCAATGGGCCGACTCCGCCGACCTGGTCGGCCTGCACCTCGATCCACGCTGGCGCAACGCCGACGGCGCCTGGCGCGCCGACGTCGACGGCATCGTCGTCACCTATCAGCAGGTCGCCTCAGCGCCGGATCTGTTCGCTCACCACCTGCGGCGCTCGACGTTCGTGGTCCTCGACGAGATCCATCACGCCGGCGACCAGGCCACCTGGGGAACCGCTTTGCGGGCAGCCTTCGACGGCGCGCACCGACGTCTGGCCCTGTCGGGAACCCCGTTTCGCTCCGACGCGCGAGCGATTCCGTTCGTCCGCTACGACGAGGATCGCCGCTGTGCCCCGGATTACGTGTACGGCTACGGCGATGCCGTGGCCGACCGGGTGTGCCGCCCCCTCGCGTTCCGGCTGCTCGACGCCACGCTGCGCTGGCGGGTCGATGAGCAGCAGACAATCGCGGCGTTCGCCGACGAGCTGGAGCCGCAGGACGACGCCCGGCGGCTGCGGACCGCGATCGACCCGGCTACCCCGTTGCTGCCACGGATCCTTCGTGACGCCGACGCGCTGCTCGGCAAGGCCCGGGCCGTCGTTGCCGATGCGGCCGGACTCGTGCTGTGCGACGACCGAGCGCACGCTCGCGCAGTCGCTGCGCTGCTGCGAACGATCACCGGCGAGAAGCCGGTCGTAGTGGTGAGCGACGAGGCAGGCGCGCACGCCCGGATCGAGCGGTTCGCTCGCGGAGACGCGAAGGCGCCACGCTGGCTGGTGGCCGTCAACATGGTCAGCGAGGGCGTCGATGTGCCGCGTCTGCTGATCGCCGCCTACGCCACCGTCAAGCGCACCGACCTGTTCTTCCGCCAAGCGGTGGGCCGGATCGTCCGGCGCCGCCCGGACGATCCGCAGGACACGCTCGCGACCGTGTTCATGCCCGCCGATCCGACGCTCAAGCAGCTGGCCGAGCGCGTCGAGGTCGAGCTTCGCCAGCAGGTCAGCGAGGAGGTCGGCGCCATGTTCGACGTCGATCCGCCCCCGGGGTTTGGTCGCCGCGCCGACTTCGAGGCGCTGGATGCAGATGTCCAAGCCGGCGGGATCATCATCGCGGGTGTCCATTATTCGCGTGAGGAGGTCGACGCAGGACGGCGCCTGCTTGGCGAGCTCGGACAACCGGAGCGGGCGCTGCGCTCGGTGCTCGAGTTCGTCAGAAGGGAGCGCTTCGGAGCCCGCCCCGGTAGCCGGTCGCCGTTCGGAGCACCCGCCTCGCCCGCGGCTGTTCGAGCACCGACGCACCGCCGGATCGAAGCCAAGCGTCAGGCGCTTGACCGGCTCGCCCGTCGCTGGGCCGAGCTGCGCCGAGCGATCGACCCCGTCTATACCTGGCCGATGGCGCAGTCACGCGTCAACCGTGCGATGGGCGTGGCCCGCCGGTCTGAGGCGGGCGAGGCGCAACTCGACGACGGCCTGGGCTTTCTGCGCTCCGAGCTCGGAAAGCTGTCGCGCCTGTATCCCGAAGAGGCGAAACGCCTCCGGATCCCCGCCAGCCTCGAAGCCATCGACAGCCGTCTGCTGGCCGCGACCGGAGACACGGCGCCCCTCTAGCATCTTCTGGCGATGGCCCCGTTCTCCAAGCGACGGCTGGCGCTCCGGTCGGGGCTGTCACTGGCCTGCGGCCTGGCGATCGTGGCGTGCGGCGGTCATGCCGGTGCGTCGGGTACTGCAATCTCGCCGCGCACCGCCGGCTCAGCCTCGCCGAGCACCGCCGGCTCAGCCTCGCCGACCACCGCCGGCTCAGCCGGGGCCGCGGCCCGCCAGGCGATCCCTTCGGGGGACTGGCCCAATTTCGGCTATGACGCGGCGCGCTCGGGCGTGGGTCCGGCGCGTACCGGCATCACGGCCGCAAATCTGGCCAGGCTGAGGCTGCGCACGGTAACCATCGACGGGGTCGCGGACTCGTCGCCGATCGAGCTTCACGGCGTCCTCGTGCACGGCGCCCGGCACGACCTCGTGGCCGTGACCACGACCTACGGCAGGACGATTGCGATCGATGCCCGCACCGGACGCACGCTGTGGGAGTTTCGCCCGGCCGGGGTCAACAGCACCCCCGGCAACCCGCAGGTCACCAACGCCAGCCCGGTGGTCGACCCGAACCGGCGCTACCTGTACGCGGCAAGCCCCAACGGCTACATCCGCAAGCTGTCGATCGCCACCGGACGCCAGCGGTGGGCCACGCGTATCACCTTCGATCCCGGGCACGAGAAGATCGCCTCGGCGCTCAACCTCAGCGGCCCCTGGGTCGTCGCCGTGACCGGCGGCTACATCGGCGACATCCCGCCCTACGACGGCCACGTGGTCACGATCGATCGCGCCACCGGGCGCATCGTGGGGGTTTGGAACAGCGAGTGCTCGGGCCGTCACCGGCTGATCCGGGCCAGCTCGTGCTCGGTCACCAACACCCGCGGCGACAACGCCATGTGGGGCCGGGCCGGGGCCGTGATCGAGCCTGGCAGCCGCCGGATCCTCACCGCCACCGGCAACGGGCCGTTCGACGGATCCTCGAGCTGGGGAGACAGCGTGCTCGAGCTGACGCCCGGTGCGAGCCGGCTGCTGCACAACTGGACTCCACCCAATCAAGCCCAGCTCTCGAGCAGCGACACCGACCTGGGCAGCACCTCGCCGGCGATCCTTCCCACCTTCCACGGCTACCGCCTGGCTGTTCAGGGTGGCAAGGACGGCAGGCTGCACCTGCTCGATCTCCAGCGCCTCGATGGCACCGCGCGGGGCGCGGGACCCCGCCTGGGCGGGGAGCTCGACGAGACCTCGTCGCCCGGGGGAGGCCAGGTCCTCACTGCCCCCGCCGTGTGGAGCCACGGCGGAAGGGACTACCTGTTCGTGGCCACCGATTCGGGCACGGCCGCCTACGTGCTCGCCGATCCCGGCCACCCGCGGCTGCGCGTCGCCTGGCAGAACGCCAGCGGCGGGACCAGTCCGGTGCTCGCGGGCGGACTGCTGTACGTCTATGACGAGAACGACGGCCAGCTCCAGGTCCGCAATCCGGTCAGCGGCGTGGAGCTCCGGGCGCTCCCGGTGGCCACCGGTCATTGGAACAGCCCGATCGTGGTCGGGGGCCGGATCATCCTGCCGACCGGCAGCTATCACGGCAGCTCGCCGACGAGCGTCATCGACATCTATCACCTGCCGGGTCGTTGAGCCTCGGGATCGCAGCTCGGAAGCTTAAGTCAGCGGCCGGATGGGCGGACGGGTGTGGCCCAGCCCGACGCGATCGGTGCCCAGCGCCAGCTCCAGATCAGGCGAGCCTTCGGGAAACGCGATCAGGATGCTGGACTGAAGCCGCCGCAGATGCTCGTCGAGCAGAGCGTGGCGCAGCTCCGGCGTGGTCGCCCGGAGGTCCTCGAGGGCGGCGCGCAGGCGCCGGCAGATCTGGACCGAGCCGGCGCCGTAGGCCCGGATCTCGTCGAACGCCAGGTCAAGCAGGTCGCTCCAGCCGGGTGACGGCCACCACAGGCGGACCGTGCCCCCGGGGTCAGAGCGAAACGTCGTCTCCAGGTCGCGCCCGCCCAGCTCGCGGATCATCTCCTCGAGCGCGTCGATGGCCTGAACCGCGGTCGTCGGGTCGTTGATGGCCGCCGACAGCGCACGATTGGCGGTGTCGACCACGATCCGAATCGCGAACTCGGGATCCTGGTCGATCGTCCGCTCCTCCGAGATGTCGATCGCCGCCAGCAGCGCCGCAGCGTACTCGTCTCCGGGCTCGCCCAGGTCTCCGTGGAGGCGGAGCACCGTCTGACCTCGGTCGACGAACTCTCCCACCGCGCACACGAGCTCGATCGAGATGTCGGCCTCGACCGCGAACCGGAGCAGCAGGTCCAGGTCCAGAGAGCTGATCACACCCGAGTTCTCGCGTAGGGCGACCGGCTCCGTGCTCGGCGCCGGGCCTCCCGGGGGACCGGGCCGGTCGTCGCCCTGCTCGCCGAGCCGATCCGGATACACGGCTCGGATCGCGCGCACGCCCTCCCTCGTGACCCCGGCGTAGAGGGCCCGGGGCCGCAGCCCGTCGATCACCCGCTGCAGCAGCGCGAGAAACAGGACGCCCGCTCCGACGAGCAGCACGAGCGCGACGAGCACGGTCACGTTCTGGCGGTAGGAGGTGGCCCCGACCTCGAGCTGGCGCAGCGCCACGAGCGCGAACAGCGGGGCCGCCAGAAAGGAGCCGATCGCGTTCTTGACCAGGCGGTCGCGCCGAAACCACAGCACCAGACGGGGCGAATACTGACTGGCCGCGAACTGAACGGTGACCAGCACGCTTGAGACCACCAGGCCGGTGAAGGCGATCATGCCGGTGGCCGTGGAGGTCAGGACGTCGCGGGCGGCCGCCACTCCCAGTCCGGCGGCCAGATGCGAGTTCAGATCGTGGTCGACCTTCGGAGCCAGCACGCCCAGCACGATCCCCCCCAGCAGATAGGCGCACGGGATCGGCATCAGGCTGCGGCGCATCCAGGCGCGCAGGTGGCGACTGCGGCGGCGCCGGCGGGCGAGACGGCCGAGCCGGGCGACTGACGGCGAGCTGCTCACGGCGTCTAGTCTGGCCTACCGGCCGTCGGATCGGTAACCGGGGCGGCTGAGGTGGTGACCGGGCTCTCAGTCACCCGATGGGGGTGATGCAGGCTCACCCTCTCGGCCGGAGACTGTCTCGTGGAAGATCAGAAGCGATGACGAGAGCTCACGGCAGCGGACGGGGTGCCAGTCATCGCGTGTTGCGGGAGGTAGGCGGCGATGGGTGATGGGAAGCGCGCAGTAGGCGGCCATTGGCGTCGGTGGGGAGTGCTCCTGGTGGCGCTCGCACTGGCGCTGGCGGCGCTGGGGACCGCGTCGGCGCCAGCTCTGGCCCAGGGCTCGGGCTACTACGTCACCTTCGTGGCGCGCTCGTGCCCCGCGTACACCGACATCTTCGCCAACAAGCAGCGCAACGACATCCTCGAGAGCCTCATGGATCTCGGCCCCAACAGCCAGTACCTCTCCGATCCCTCGGTTCTGATCAACCCGGCCTACGAGGAAGAGCCCCCGCAGGATGCGTGCACGTCGCTTCCGGCCTGGAGGTTCACGCTCGGGACCGGCTATGAGAGCCGTGCCGTCACCGGGGCCTGGGGCTCGCTGTCGAAGGTCACCGATCCCTTCGACACCTCCATCCAGACCCAGGACGAGACGCCGCTGCTCGACGAGGATGGCGTCCAGGTAGACGACCAGGACATCGCGGGCGCCACCACGATCGAGCTCACCGCGGCCGAGCGCGAGCAGGCCAGCAATCCCGACGAGCTGTGGGCCCAGGGAGGAGTCCCGGACGACCCGGTGCTGACGAGCGAGTTCGGGGGCGAGTACGCGTTCGGCGCGCTGCGCTGCGCGACTGACGACCTCAACGGCGACAACGTCGAGTACATCTACTTCCCGACGGGGGTCAGGCACGTGTTCTGCTACGGCCTGTACGTCAGGCCGGCGCCGACCTCGGGGCTGATCACGATCGAGAAGCACGTCACGGGCGCTCCGGCGGGCGAGAACCCGTCGTTCCCGTTCAACGGCACGATCTCCTATGACCCGAATGGATTCCAGCTCGCCGACGGCGGCTCGCTGGACTTCTACCGCGCCGGGGGCAGCCCCTGGGACGTGACCGAGGGCTCGGTTCCGAGCTACCGGCTGGCCTCGCTCGACTGCACCGCGGTCGCGTCTGACGGCGGCCCGGGGCAGAGCACGACGACGATCAGCGGGGGCACCGCTGCGATCCATCTGGTCGCCGGTGAGCATGTCACCTGCGTGTACGACAACACGTACGTTCCCCCCACGGGCAACCTGACGATCGACAAGATCACCCGGGACGGCGTCGGGAGCTTCGGCTACACGGTGACGCACCCAGGCGGTCCGGATCACCATCTGACCGCGCACACGACCGAGGAGCACGTGCCCGCGACCGCGGCGCCGGCGCTGCCGGACCTGGAGCCCGGCGCCTACACGATCCACGAGCACGAGCCGGTGTCCGAGGATGGTCACTGGCGCTCGGTGAGCGTCGACTGCGACGGCACGCACGAGCCGGCGACCCGGCCCGTGCACGTCGAGATCGCAAGCGGCGTGCACACCACCTGCACGTTCGTCAACGAGTTCATCCCCCGAGGCTCGATCTCGCTCGCCAAGACCACCTACGGCGCGACCGGTACGGTCGCCTTCCTGATCGGCCCTCACGGCGGTCCGCCCGCCCAGTTCCTTCAGCACGCCACGACCACCTCCGTTGGCGTTCCGGCCGCCGCGGTGCCGAACACGCCGGCTGACGCCACCGACCATCTGCACCTCGGTCACTACCTGATCGCCGAGCAGGCGCCCCCAAGCGACCCTGCGGGTGCCTGGGCGCTGACTTCGGTCGACTGCAACGGCTTGCTGCAACCGTTCGACACCGGGTTCGTCGAAGTTCATCTGACGCTTCATGAGCCGAGCGTCCACTGCGTGTTCAGCGACACGTTCACGCCGCACCCGCCCCCGCCCCCGCCGGAGCCGCCCACGCCGCCGCTCCCGCCGCCGCCCATCCCGCCGACGCCGCCCTCGCCCCCGCCGGTGGTGGTCCCCCCGGATGCGCTTCCGGCCTACGCCCTCAGCGATCTGGCGGTCTCCAAGCAGACCAGATCGGCCGTCGCGGTCCGAGGCCACGCCGTCGCCTACCGGATCACCATCAAGAACCATGGTCCGGATCCGGCACAACGAGTGGCGCTCGCCGATCAGCCGTTGGGGCGCGCGGACATCGTCAGCGTGCACACGCCGGTCGGGAGCTGCCGGCGAACCCCCCACCTGGTCTGCCAGCTCGGGACGCTGAAGGCCGGCCGGTCGGTAGTGGTGACGGTGATCCTGATCCCGACGGGAACGGCGTCGCATTTCACCAACCGGGCCGTGGTGGGAACCGCGACCAACGAGCGGACGCTGGCCAACAACACGGCGCAGGCGACGATCCGGGTGATCGCGCCCGCGCCTCCGCCGCCCGTGGGACGGGGCTAGCATCGCCGGGGTTGCCGCGCTGCTATGTAGCGAGCCCGTTCGGCTTCACCGAGGCCGGCCGCGACTACTACCGCCGGGTCTACCTGCCGGCGCTGGCGGCGGTCGTCGAGCCGGTCGACCCGTGGGCGCCGGGCGGCGGGGCCGAGCTGAGCGCCGCCTCGGCGGCAGACGGTGAGCGCGAGCGGGAGATCATCCTCGCCATCGGGCGCCGCAACGCCGAGGCGATCCGCTCGTGTCCGGTGCTGGCCGCCTACCTCGATGGACAGGAGCCGGACTCCGGGACGCTCGCCGAGCTCGGTTTCGCCGCCGGGGTCGGCGTGGCGTGCTTCGGTCTGCGCACCGATCTTCGCCGCCACGGCGAGCACGGGGCTGACCTCAACCTCCAGGTGCAGGCGTTCATCATCGACAGCGGCGGAACGCTCGCCTCCAGCCTGAGCGAGCTGGTGGCCGCGCTGGGCGGCTGGAGGGCCTGATCAGCGCAGACGGCCGGCCATCTCAGGTGACCGCGGCCGCTCGGCCCGGCCGGGCCCTGACAGCTGACGATCGCGCGCCGCCGCCAGCCCGATCGCCACCTGGGGCACGATCAGCGCCAGCAGCAGGATCAGAGCGGGTGTCCAGGAGCTCGTCAGGCCGTGCAGCGCCCCCACCACCAGCGGCGCCACCGCACCCAGGACATAGCCAACCGATTGGGCCAGTGTGGACAGGCTTTCGGTGGTCGCGACGTCTCCACCGCGCAGCACGATCAGCATCAAGGCCAGCGGGAAGGCGCCGTTCTGCCCGAGGCCGAGCAGCACCGTCCACAGGTACGGGGCCGACATGGGAGCCACCAGAATCCCGCCCAGACCCAGTGCGATCAGCGCGCAGCACCCGACCACCAGGCCACGTTGGTCTCGAGCATGGGTGGCCAGCCCGGGCAGCGCCAGGGCCGTGAACATGCCCGCCCCAAGGGTCAGGCTGAGCAGCAGCCCGGCGTGGGCCTCGCTGGCCCCGTGGCTGCGGAAGATGCTCGGCAGCCACGCCAGGATGGCGTAGAACCCCCCTGACTGAAGAGCGAAGAACAGTGTCACCTCCCAGGCGAGCCGCCTGCGAAGCAGCCCCCGGATGCCGGCCGATGCTGTCCCGGGGCTCGGCTTCTCGCCGGCGACAGGCGCCGGCGCCGGCGCTCGGTCCCGTGTCAGCAGGGCCGGCAGCCAGGCCAGCACGCACACGGCGCTCGGGATCGCCCACACCGCCAACCCGGGTCGCCAGCCGCCTCCCAGGGCGTTGGCCAGGGGCACGGTCAGGCCCGCGCACAGCGCGGCGAATCCGATCAGCGACACCGTGAACACGGTCATCGCGGTGCCCGTGCGCCCGGGAAAGTCCCGGCGGATCAGTACCGGAATCAGCACGTTGCCGACGGCGATCGCCGCACCCGCCACCGCGGTACCGAGGAACAGAAAGCCGGCGCCGGGAATCAGCCGGAGCAACTGACCGGCGAGCAGGACCGCCATCGCGCCGGCGATCGAGCTCCGCACGCCCCATCGGCGCGCCAGGACCGGAGCCAGCGGGGCCAGCAACCCGAAGCAGAGCACCGGGAGCGTGGTCAGGGCCCCGGCCCATCCCGAGGAAAGGCCCACGTCGGACTGGATGCGGCCCAGCACCGGGCCGATGGCGGCGGCCGCCGGACGGAGGTTGATGGCGACCAGCACCACCCCGCCGGCGAGCAGCAGGGAATGGGTTCGCGCCGGCGTCGACCGTGTGGCGCTCACGACCGCTGGGGCCGGCGTCGAGTCAGGCGACCGGCGTCGGGACTGACTTGACGAGCCTCGTCGCAGGCGAGATGTACGTGCCGCGGTTCTCGCCGCAGCAGATGGCCGAGATCGCGTCGCGCTCGTCGAAGTCGAACACGTGCAGGGGGAGGTCGTAATCCCGCGCCAGCACGATCGCGGCCTGGTCCATCACCCGAAGGTCACGCTCCAGCACGTCGCTGTAACCCAGCGAGTCATAGCGCTCCGCCGCCGGGTCGTTACGCGGGTCCCGGTCGTAGATCCCGTCGGTGCCGTGCTTGGCCAGCAGGATCGCGTCGGCGCGAAGCTCGACGGCACGCTGCACCGCCGGATAGTCGGTGGTCACGTAGGGCTGGCCGATTCCGCAGCCGAGCAGCACCATGCGGTCGCGCTCGAGATGCGACAGAGCTCGCAGGCGAATGAACGGCTCGGCCATCGACGGCATCGGCAGCGCGGTCATCAGCCGGACATCCTCGAGCCCGCGGTGCTTGAGGACGCCGCGCAGCAGGATGCCGTTCATGACCGTGCCCAGCATGCCGATGTTGTCGGCTTCGGCGCGCTCGATGTTCCACTCGTCGGCCACGTTGCCGCGGAAGAAGTTGCCCCCTCCGACCACCACCGCCTCTTCTACTCCGAGGGCTCGCGCCGCGATCAACTGGTCGGCCACATAGCCCAGCGCCGCGGAGTCCAAACCGAAGGCGGCGGCGCCCGCGAAGGCGCGCCCGCTGAGCTTGACCACCACCCGGCGGTAGCGAAGCGACGACACGCGGCAAGCCTAGCGTATGCCCGCCCGCCCGCCGGCGGCATGGACTCCCGCGGCACGGGGCAGGCCGGGAGTCGCCCGCGCGGCGCTCGCCCCCGGCAAACCTGCCAGGCTTAGGGGCGAACGCGACATTCGACCCGGAGGCGCCGCGCAGATGATCTGCCCCGAAGGGCGAGGCCCGATCGCCTCGTGACCCAGGCCACGACCGGGGGAACCCGCGGCTCGGGGCCTCGGCAGGAGCGCGCCGCGAGGTGGTTCTCGCTCCAGCCCAACGTTCCCGGCCGGGGGATCATCGCCTCCTATTCGGCCCGGTTCTGGCTGATCGTGGTCGTGCTCGGGATTACCGCCGGCCTCGGAGCGGCCGCTCTCGTCGGTCTGCTGCACCTCGTCGAGCATCTCGCCTACGGATACCGGCGCGGTCCGTTCCTGGACGGAGTCGCCGCCGCGGCGAAGTGGCGGCGCGTCGTGGCGCTGCTGCTGGCGGCCGCGGTGGTCGGCGTCGGCACGCTGATCCTGGGGCGCCTCCCGACCTCGGGAGGGGGAGAGGTCTCGGAGGCGCTGTGGCTGAAGGGGGCCCGGCTGGACTGGGTGCCCAGCGTGGGCCGGGGGGTGCTGTCGATCGTGACCGTTGGGCTCGGGGTCTCCCTGGGACGGGAGGCGGCCCCCCAGCTCGTCGGCGCCGCCACCGCGAGCCGGCTGTCCGATTGGGCGCAGCTACCGCTCTGGCAGCGCCGCTTGCTGGTCGCGTCGGGCGCCGGGGCGGGGTTTGCGGCCGTCTACAACGTCCCACTGGGAGGCGGGCTGTTCGCGCTGGAGGTGCTGCTCGGCACGATCGCGCTGCCGCTCGTCCTCCCGGCGCTTGCCACCGCCGTGATCGCGACCGCGGTCGCCTGGATCACGCTGGGCACCGGGGCCACCTACCGCCTGCCCCGCTACGCCGTGCACCCCAGTCAGCTGGTCTGGGCGCTGCTCGCCGGACCCATCATCGGAGTGGTGGCAATCGGCTGGGTGCGTCTGATCACCTTCGCCGCCGATCGCCGCCCCCAGCGGTGGGGTCGCTTCGTGGCTCCGGTGGTCGTGTTCGGCATTCTCGGCGTGGTCTCCACCCAATACCCGCAGCTACTGGGCAACGGCAAGGGCGTCGTCCAGCTCGCCGCGGTGGGCAGCGTGTCCTTCGGCCTGCTGTGCGTGTTGCTGGTGCTCAAGCCGCTGGCCACCGCGGGATGCCTGGGCGCTGGTTCCCCGGGCGGCCTGTTCACGCCGACCCTGACCATCGGAGCGCTGCTGGCGAGCGTGCTGGGAACGGTCTGGACCCACATCTGGCCGGGGGCGCCGCTCGGCAGCTACGCGGTGATCGGCGGCGGCGCGTTTCTGGCGGCCGCGATGCAGGGCCCGCTCTCAGGCGTGGTCCTGGTGCTCGAGCTGACGCGCAACTTCGATTCCCTGATGGCGCCGACGTTGCTGGCGGTCATCGAGGCCACGGTGATCGCGCGTCGGCTGGGAGCGCAGTCGATCTACTCGGCGCGCCTGCGCGACGATCCCGACGCGCCCTCCGGCGGCGGGGCCGGGGCGGCCGCGATCGAGTCCCTGAACCGGTCCCAGACCCTGCCGGGCGAGGAAACCGCGCCTCGGCAAGACGACCGCTGAGCGGCCCGGTGGGCCGATGGCTGAGCGGCCCGCCGGACGGCCGATAGACGAGACGCCGGCCGCGCCCCCGAGTATCAAGACCCAGGGGGCGGCCGGCGTGAGAGGCTCTAGGCGGCGCGGCGGAGCTCTTCGAGGCTCGAGCTCATCGCCAGGCGGCTGAGGCCCTGCTGCTCGAGCTCCCGAGCCTTGGAGAGCGGGATGCCTAGCTCGATTCCGGTCTGGCGGAGGTTCAGCGGCTCGGCTCCGACGAGGCCGAAACGCAGACGGATCACGTTGCGCTCGGCCTCGGGCAGCTTTGCCACGGCACCGCTGATGAGCTCCTGGCGCTCGGCGTCCTCGACCTCCTCTTCGGGCTCTGGACGCTCGCTGGCCAGCAGGTCGCCGAACGATGTCTCGCCGTCCTCGCCGACCGGCTGATCGAGGCTGGTGAGCCCGCGAGTCAGCTCCCGCAGCTCGGCCACCTCCTCGACGTCGATCTTGGCCTGGGCCGCGATCTCCTCGTCGGTGGGCTCCCGTCCCAGCTTGGTCGAGAGCTCTGACTCGATCTTGCGCACCTTGGTCTGGCGCTGAGCGACGTGCACGGGCAGGCGAATCGTCCGCCCGTGGTTCTGGAGGCCGCGCTGCAGGGCCTGCCTGATCCACAGCGTCCCGTAGGTGGAGAACTTGAACCCGCGCCGCCAGTCGAACTTCTCGACCGCGCGGATCAGGCCCAGCATCCCCTCCTGGACGAGGTCCTCCATCGGCAGCCCGTGACCCTGGTAACGGCGGGCCTGGGAGACGACCAGGCGCAGGTTGGCGTTGATCATCCGCTCCTTGGCGGCAAGGTCGCCGCGCTCGATGCGCTTGGCGAGCTCGATCTCCTCCTCGGCTGTCAGCAGCGCGTGGGCGCGGGCTGCCCGCAGGAACAGGTCAAGCGAGTTCTCGGTCATGCCTCCGGCAAACGCCCCGGGGGCCGTCCGTGCCTCGTCGCCCGGGCGATGCTCGCCGGAGCGCGGTGCACGACGCCGGGTCTGACGCCGGCGTGCAGGCGCAGCCGTGGCTGCGGGATGCTCGCCGCGTGACCGCGAACGTGAATTGTTTTCGTGACGCTCGCTGTGCCCCTGGACGGGGGCCTCGCGGGCCTCTGAGTCAAAAGGTTTCAGGACTGTCTCCGTGTTTCGCATGAGTTCTATCCGTAGCTAATAGTAGCAAAAGTTCGATGGTTATCGAACTTTACTTATGAAGCTCTAAGAAACTCGCGCCCGGGGCATCGAGGCCGTTCCCCGAAACTGGTGATGGGGGTATCTACGCCCTCCCCGGAAGGTTCCCCCGGCTCCTACGGAATACGCATTCCGCGACGATTTGTTTCACGGAACGTGCGCTGGATTCGTCGCGGGCCGCGGCCCTAGAAGTAGAGCCTCGGGAGATCGCCGCCGGTTTCGACGTCGCCGAAGGTCTCACGAGCCAGCTCCAGAAAAGCCCGCGCGGCCGGAGCGTGGCGCCGGCCTTCGCGCCAGGCGAGCGTTATGTCGCGACGCAGGGCGGGGTCCACGAGCGTGACCACAGCCACGTCGGCGCCGGGGTCGATGGCGTCCGAGCGCGGCAGGATGGCGACCCCGAGTCCGCGGGAGACGAGCCGCCGGATCCGCTGGCTCTCGTTTGACTCGAGCGTCACCCGAGGCTCAAAGTGGGCGTCACGCGCGGCGCTCAGCAGCAGCTCACGCAGCCTCGCTCCCTCGCGGAAGCTGATGAACTGCTCGCCTGACAGCTCGCTCATCCGCACCTGGCTGCGGCCCGCGAGCCGATGGCCGGGGGGCAGGAGCGCGACCAGCTCCTCGGAGACCAGCTGATAGAGGCCCAGGCCGTGGGCCTCGACGCGTTCGGTCACCGACAGAAACGCCAGGTCAAGCTCGTCGTCGCGCAGCATCCCGGCCATCTCCTCACTGGACTGCTCACGGACGGTCAGACCCACGTTGGGGTGGCGCTCGTGAAATCGCGCCAGGACCAGCGACAGGTCGACGGGACCCATCGTGTGCATCGCCCCGATGGTGACGTGGCCGGTGTTCATGCCGCGCAGCGCCTCGAGCTCGGTGTGGGCGGACTCGAGCTCCGCCAGCACCCGTCGCGCCCGGACGACGAGCACCTCGCCGGCGTCGGTCAGAGCGACGTGGCGGGTCGTCCTTTCCACCAGGGCCAGGCCGAGCTCGTCCTCGAGGCGCCGGATCTGCTGGGAGAGCGCGGGCTGGGCGATGTGCTCGCTGGCAGCCGCGCGCGTGAAGTTGAGCTCCTCGGCGAGAGCCACCAGGTAGCGGAGTTGACGGAGATCCATAAGGTCTAATTATAAGTACCGGCGGGTACTCGTCTTGGACTTCTAGGGTCGGCGTGTCATCATGACTGGCGCAGTACCTCTCCTCCCTCGAGCGCGCCCCGAGTCCGGCCTCATATCCCGCCGGTACCGGGGCGCTCTCATTAAGCTCCGGTCGGCGTCTTGGGTCGGCGTCTTGGGTCGACGGCTCGGGTCGAGGGCTCCCCGTCGCCAGCTTTCGGCTAGCGATACAGGCGAACCAGCGCTTCGGCCACCAGCGCCGGCTTCTCGGTGGCCTTGACCTCCACGGTGGCCCGAACCTTGATCTGGACGCCGCCCGGAATCTCGCTCAGCTCCAGGATCTCGGCTCCGCCGCGCCACTGTGCCCCCACGGGCAGCGGCGCGGGAAAGCGCACCCGGTCGAGTCCGTAGTTGACGCCGGTGGTGGCGTCGGTGACCTTGACCAGCTCACCGATGATCGGCGCCAGCAGCGACAGAGTCAGGTATCCGTGTGCGATCGTGCCGCCGAATGGCGACTGCTTGGCCCGCTCCACGTCGACGTGGATGTACTGGTGGTCGTCGGTGGCGTCGGCGAACTGGTTGACGCGCTCCTGGGTCATCTCGCGCCACTGCGTGTAGCCGGCGTGCTTGCCGACCAGCTCGGAGAGTCCCGCCATGTCCGTGACCAGCCCTGCGGTCTGTGAAGTGCTCACGTTGATCCTTTGCGAGTGAGATGGCTGATCGCGACAGCATCGCGAACGCCGGTCGGCAGCGCAAATCGACGACGAGTGCGATCAGTGGGCTTCGGCGAGTCCCCCGGCCGTCTTTGAGGCCCGAGCTTGCCGGGCCTGCCGGGCGTGCTTGCGTTCGGCGCGGGACAGGGGCGGCTCCCCGAGATCGCTGGTGTTGCCGCTGCGGATGCCGTCGAGGAAGAGCCGCAGGTAGCGGCGGCCGAGGTTGGGGTGAGCGGTGTGCCGCCGCGCGGTACTCCTCGTGATCATCCACACGATCGCCGGGAGATCGGTAGCGGTGACATCGGCTCGCACCTCACCCGTGGCCTGCGCGGCAGCGAGGGCGCCTTCGACCTCGTCGGAGAGCGCCCGGCGGGCGCGTTCGATGTCTTCGGTGTCCACGATCGGCTCGCCTCGATCCAGGAACTCGGCCAGCGACCGGTCGTCGGCGATCGGGTCGAGAAAGCGCTCCATCATGAGGCTCAAGGTGCTCCACCCCGGAGCGTGGCTGGCGTTTATCTCGTGGGCGATCTCCGCAAGCTTGGCGAGCCGGTCCGCCAGGAGGGCCTGCACCAGCATCTCCTTGGTGGCGAAGTGCCGGAAGAACGTGCCCTTGGCGCAGCCGGCCCGGTGGACGACCTCGTCGATGGAACCGTCGGCGCCCTGCTCCGCGAACACCGCGCGCGCCGCCTCGAGCAGGGCCGTCTGGTTGCGGAGGTAGTCAGCGCGCCGGTGGGCGGGATGCGAGGGGGGCGAGGGCATCTACGGGTGCGGAAGAGGCGGGGGCATCTGAGGGTGAGAGAACGACCCGGGGCATCTGAGGCCGCGAACGACCGGGCGCCTAAGCGTTCAATAAAATGACCGGATAGTCTCGTTTAGTCTAAACGAATCGGCTAAGGTGACCGCGCAGTCTTACTTCTTTCTCTCGTCACCGTCGAAAAAGGCAGTCCAAGCCCGTGCGCAACCTGGCCCGCTGGTCCGTGAAGCATCGTCGTGCCGTCCTCGCCCTGTGGCTCGTCCTTGCGATCGGGGCCACGGCCCTCGCGAGCTCGATCGGGAGCAGCTACAGCAACTCGTTCTCGTTGAAGGGGACCGAGAGCTCGCGGGCGACCGCGCTGTTGCAGCATGCCGCTCCCAGAGTCTCGGGCGACCGGGACCAGATCGTGATCGCCACCCACGGGGCCAAAATCACCGATCCAGCCGTGCGGGCTCGGGTGAGCGCGATGCTCTCCCGGGTCGCGCAGGTGCCGCACGTCGGCGCGATCGCGTCGCCGTATGCCGCGCGCGGCGCTCATCAGATCTCTCGTTACGGCACCGTCGCCTACGCGACGGTCACCTTCGATCAGCAGGCCAATACCGTGCCGCTGGCCAACATCAAGCGAGTCGTCTCGGTCGCACAGGCGGCCGACAGCTCCACGGTGGAGGTCCAGCTCGGTGGACAGGCGATCACCCGCGCCAACCCGCAGGGGATCGGCGGGCTCGGCATCGGGATCGTCGCGGCCATGGCCGTGCTGGTGCTCGTGTTCGGCTCGGTGCTGGCGGCGGTGCTGCCGCTGATCGCCGCGGGGTTCGCGCTGGCCACCGGGATCGCGATCATGGGGATGCTCTCCCATGTCGTCTCGATGCCCTCGTTCAGCTCGCAGCTGGCGCTGCTGATCGGGCTCGGTGTGGGGGTCGACTACGCCCTGTTCATCGTCACGCGCTACCGCCAGGCGGTGATGCGCGGCAAGCCGAGCGAGGAGGCGGTGGTCGAGTCCCTGGACACGTCCGGGCGCGCCGTCCTGTTCGCCGGGATGACCGTCTGCATCGCGCTGCTGGGCATGATCGCCCTCGGTCTGAGCTTCCTCAGCGGCGTCGGGATCGCCGCGAGCGTAGTCGTCGCCTTCACGGTGCTCGCGGCGTTGACGCTGCTGCCGGCGCTGCTGGGATTCTTCGGCCCCCGGGTGCTCACGCGCCGCGCCCGCCGCGCTCTGGCCGCCGGCGAGCTGACCCTCAACGACGAGTCACCGCTGTGGGCTCGCTGGGCGCGGACACTCCACAAGCGCCCCGGGGCGTTCGCCGTCGTGGCCGCGGCGGTGATGCTGATCATCGCCATCCCGGTGCTGTCCATCCGCCTGGGCTCCAGCGATTCCGGGTCCGATCCGGGCAGCACCACGACCCGCAAGGCCTATGACCTGCTCGCCGAGGGGTTCGGGCCCGGCTCCAACGGTCCGCTGCTGCTGGTCGCCAAGGTCGGCGCTCCGGGTCAGCCCCAGCAGTTTCACCGGGTGCTGAGCGCTGTCTCACACACCCCTGACGTCGTCTCGGTAAGCCCCGCGACCGTGCTCCCGGGAGGCGTCGCCACCGCCCAGGTGATCCCGAAGGGCTCGCCGCAGGACGCCTCCACCAGCGATCTCATCACCACCGTACGCCGGCACGTGATCCCCGCCGCCGCCCAGGGCCGGATCCAGGTGCTCGTGGGCGGGCAGACCGCGATGTTCGGAGACTTCTCGAGCGTCCTCGCCGGCAAGCTGCCGTTGTTCATCGGGGTCGTGGTGCTGCTCTCGTTCATCCTGCTGATGGCCGTCTTTCGAAGCCTCGTGGTCCCCTTCATGGCAGCCGTCATGAACCTCCTGTCGGTCGGCGCCGCGTTCGGGGTGGTGACCGCCGTCTTTCAGTGGGGATGGCTGGCCAGTCTGATCGGGGTCAGCCGGACCGGGCCGATCGCGGCGTTCTTGCCGGTGATCGTGTTCGCGATCCTGTTCGGCCTGTCGATGGACTACGAGGTGTTCCTGGTCAGCCGCATCTACGAGGAATGGCATCGCCGCAAGAACAACACCGAGGCGGTCGTGCACGGCCTTGCGGCCACCGGGCGTACGATCACGGCCGCCGCCGCGATCATGGTGCTCGTGTTCGCCGCGTTCGTCCTCGGCGGTGAGCTCACGATCAAGCTCTTCGGGGTCGGCCTGGCCGCGGCCGTGCTCCTCGATGCCCTGATCGTGCGCGGCGTCCTCGTCCCCAGCCTGATGCTCACGATCGGGAAGTACAACTGGTGGCTGCCCAAGGCGCTGGACCGCGTCCTGCCCCGCCTCAACGTCGAAGGGCAGGGTCACGATCCGGTCGGACACCGGTCGTCGCCTGCCCCCGTTATCCATCCGCAGCCACAAGCAGAGGTCTCGTGAGCTGCTGACCTGCCGGTTTGTCGGCTACACCCCACTGTTGCGCGCCGCTTGTGAGCGCGGTGGGGTGCCCGATCCCAGCTGCACGATCCGGTCGGCATGGTGGATGAGCGCGGGATCGTGCGTGGCGCAGACGACCGTGTGGCCATGGCGATCGGCCGCCTGGCGCAGGAGCCGTGCGACCGCGGCCGCGTTGCCCGCGTCCAGGCGCGAGGTCGGCTCGTCGACGACCAGCAGGCCGTGAGCGCACGCAAGGGCACGGGCCAGAGCCGCGCGCTGAGCCTCGCCCGCCGACAGGCGCGCCACCCGCTGGCGCCGGAGCTCGTCCAACCCCACCGCCGCCAGCGCCACACGGGCCGCTGCCGAGGCCTCGGCGGCGGGCCTCCCCCGGATCCGGAGCGCCAGGGAGACGTTCTCCTCGGCGCTCAGAAAACCGACCGGGACGGGCTCTTGGGCCAGGTAGCCGACGCGCGCTCGGCGCAGCGCGGCCCGCTGCTCGGGATCAAGCGCCCCGAGGGCGTGTCCGTCGAGCCGCAGCTCGCCGGAGGTGGGCACCTCCAGAAGGGCCACCAGCTCGAGCAGCGTGGTCTTGCCGGCTCCCGACGGGCCGACCACCAGCGTCAGGACGCCGGGGGCGAACTCGAGCGTGAGGCCGTCGATTACCGTCCGCCGGGCGCTCCCGCGTCCCAGGGTTCGCTTCACCGCTTCCAGTCGCACCCGCGCCGGGGTGGGGCATGCCTCGGCCGGCTCGCCTCCGTCAGGCGCCGGCGAGTCTCCTGCCACGCCCGCCGCGCCTCCCGCCGCCGGCCGGGCGAACCCCGTTGCTGGCGCCACGTCCGCTCGGCCGGCCTCCGGATCCTCTCGCGTCGGGGTGAGGAGCAGCCCATCGGGCACCGGGCAGGCTCGAGCGCGACGCGATATGCCGCCGGCGGCGAGCAGCGCGGGGTCGAGTCGCATCCACCCCCCGGCGCCCACAACCAGGGAGCCCCGATCCTCGACCAACCGGCCATCGCGAATGTGCACCACCCGCTGGGCTCCGGCCGCCACCTCGTCGTCGTGCGAAACGACGATCAGGGTGGCGGCGGTGGCAGCGGCCAGGCGATGAAGCAATGCCGAGAGCTCGGCTGCCGAGCCCGCGTCGAGCTCGGCGGTCGGCTCGTCGGCGAGCAACAGCGCCGGGCCGTGAACCAGGGCGCCACACACGGCGGCGCGCTGGCGCTCCCCGCCTGAGAGCCGGTCCGGAAGCGCCTGGCGCCGGTCGCCCAGCCCGGCCACCTCCAGCAGCTCGCCTGCGCGCGCCTCACGCTTGCGCCGTCCCACGCCCCGCAGCGCCAGCGGGAGGGCCACGGCCTCGAGGATTGGCAGGTCAGGAGAGAGAGCGAGACCGGCATGTTGGTGCACGAAGCCCACGTTCCCGTAACGAAAGCCGGCTCGCGCGCGGGGCGACAGCCGTCGGAGATCGCGGCCGAGCACGCTGACGATGCCGGCCGAGGGTGGCTGTAGGCCGGCGATCACGCGCAGCAAGGTCGTCTTCCCCGCCCCGCTGGGCCCCAGCGCGCAGATCCGCTCGCCGGCCGACACCGCCAGGCTCAGGCCCTGCAGCGGCGCCGCGTCCCCCTGGTCGGTGCGGTGAACGCAGAACACGTTACGCAGCTCCACGGCGGGCTCGCTCATCGCGTCCTCCGCCGCCCCACGACGCCACTCGCGGCGAGCCAACCGGCGATCGCCAACGACACCAGCGCGCCCACGGCCAGCAGCGCCAGCTGGGCGACCGGGATAACCGTGACCAGCGGCGGATCGGGTGCCGCGACGGCGCCGGCGGCGCGGACCGTGACCACGGCCAGACGCGTGAGCACCCCCGCCACCAACAGTCCCGCCCCGATCCCGAGCACGCCCGCGGCCAGGACCCGCAGCCCCAGCTCCACGCGGAGCTGCCTGGGACCGAGGCCCTGGACCTCGAGGTCGCGTTCGGCCTGGGGCTCGCGCATCGCGCCCACCAGCGAGGCGAGCAGTCCGATGATGGCCAGTGCGGTCGCGACCGCGGCGGCGCCGGTAAGCGTCCCGAGGACGCCGACCGCGACCGGATCGGCCCGCAGCGTGCTCTCCACGTCGGAGCGGAACCCGGCACCCAGCTGGCTCAACGTGCCGGAGCCAAGTGCCGCCCGCAGGCGCGCGGGATGCGCGGTCGCGATCCACAGCTCGTCCGGACGTCCCTGCCCGGGTAACGACGCGTCCAGGGCGCCCGCGAGCGTCGCCTCGTCGGCGACCACCAACCCCGCCTGGCCGGAGCCGAGCGTGGGAAACCGGATCAGGGTGCCGACCACGCGCGCGGCCACCGGCAGGCCGTCGACGGTCAGAGCGAGCTGGCCGCTGGAGGTGGCCGCGGCGGCGGTGGCGGGATCGGTGAGCACGGGCACGGGTGCTGTGTCGCTGGGCTGGCGAGGACGCACGACCCCCGGCTCGCCGGTGTCGGCAAACCGGACTCGCACCGAGCCGGCGGCGGCCGTCCCGGCGGTGGTGGGGGCACTCTCGCTGGTCCCGCCGCTGGCGGCTCCGACCCCGCGCCAGCCGCGCAGAGACACCCACCGCCGGCGGCCGGGGCCGCCCACCAGCAGCGGCCCCAGGCGGACGTCGGTGCTCGACTGGGTGGCGGCGGCCTGGTTCTCGGCATTCTGATGCCCGTTGGTCGCCTCCAGCCCGGTTGGCTCGTCGAGCTCCAGCGCCTCGAGCTCGTGGCGGCCGGGGGCGAGCCGGACCCGCGCCGTCCGGGGACGGGGCGAAGCGAGCCCGAGCGACACCTGTGTGACCGCTCCGCTCGGGCTCCGCAGGTCAGCGCTGACCTGCACCCCGGCGGGGGATGACATGCGCAATGCCATCCAGCGCCCCCCGGCAGGAAGCTGGGGGCCGGGCGCGCGGACCGGTCCGTGAGGTGCCAGGCGACGGGCCAGCACCGCCGGCGTCGCCGAGCCGTCCCCAGAGCGCCACCGGCGGATCATCGGCAGACCGCCCGCGGGCACCCCGAGCGCGGGTACGGTGACCGTCTGGCCTCCATCCAGGTAGGAGGCGTAGGTGCGGCGGACCGGGAGCACCGGCCCGCCGGCCGCCAGCGTCCGCCAGTGGGCGATCGATGCGAGCTCGAGTGGCGGGGCGAAGCTGGCCGTGGGCGTGATCCGGGCGTCAAGCGGGACGGAGTAGGCGGCTTGGTCGGCGGCTCCGCGCTCGAGCGTCGCCCGATACCCGAGCGCGAAGCCGGCCAGCCCGACGCTCACCGCGACGAAGGCGACGGCCAGCGCCGGAGCTGTCGGAGCGCGCGCCAGCCCGACGAGGGCCAGCCGGACGGGCACTGGCCCGCGCCGCGAGATCCGCTCCCCGGTTCGGAGCGCCGCCCCGGCCACGCGGTACACCAGCGCCCCGCCGGCCACGCAGGTCAAGGGGGCGAGTAGCAGGGCCGGCGCGCCGGCGGCCGTGGCGCCCCTCGAGAGGGCAAGAGCCAGCCCGGCCGCGGCCGCGATCCCGAGAACGTCTGCGATCCGCCGGCCGGGCATCAGCAGCACGCATCCGATCAGCGCCGCGGCCGCGACCCAGCCCCCGAGCAGCGCGAGCGCCCCGGCCGGCGTCAGGAGGCTGTGCGCGAGCACTTTGCCGACCGGAAGCCCCGCGCCGCCGGCCAGAAGGGCGGCCACCGTCATGCCGATGACGGCCCCGGCAGCCAGCCCCAGCGCGGTCAGCCATCCCGCCTCGGCGAGGGCGAAGACGATCAGCTGGCCGCTCCGGGCGCCCGCCGCTCGCAATCGTGCCAGCTCGTCACGCTGGTCCCGACGCAAGCCGTACGCCGCCAGGACGATGAAGACGGCCAGCGCGGCGAGCGCCCCGCCCCCGGCCAGCGCCAACCGCCGCGGGGCCACGGCGGCTCGGCTCTGGGCGCTCTGCAGGAGGCCGAAGGGTCCGCTCAGGCTGAACTGGCTCGCGTCTTGCGCCAGCTCGGCCTGCGCGCGCTGGAGGCGCTCCAGGACGGACGCGAGCTGCCAGCTGTGCAGCTGGGCGAGCGCTGGAAGCGCCAGCCACGCTTGCGTGCGGTAGATGCCGGCGAGTCCGGCGATGTTCGCCAGCCCGGCCGGATCGCCGGTTATCAACACCGGGGGCCCCGGAGTGGCCGCCGGCGAGAAGCCAAGCGGGGCGGCCGAGCTCAGGACCCCCCGGCCGGCGACCTCCACGTGGACGCCGGCCGCCGACAGCCGCGCCGTGGGCAACTGTCCTGACACCAGCAGCATCGGGCAGCCGCGCGCCCGGCAAGGCCCCGGCTTGGGAGCGATCGAGGCGCTGACCCATCGCGCGAGCGGGTCGATGGCGGCCAGGCGCACGACCACTCCGCTCAGCCGGACCGGTTCAAGCAGCGCGATCCGGGTCTGGGAAGGCAGCCCGAGCTCGTCGAGCAGCCGTCGCGCGCGCCGGTCGGTAGCCGGCTGGGCCGGTCCCTGCCAGGTGATCGTGACCACCCGCTGGGCCGCCGGCACCGAGGTCAGGACCGCGTGCGCGGCCCGGTCACCGGTGATCGTGCCCTCGGCTGCGATCACGCATGCGAAGGCCGCGGCCAGCGCCAGCCCGATGGTGGGCAGAAGCCAGCGTGCCGGGCGCCGGCGAGCCCGGGCGGCGACCAGGATCAGGGGAGCCGTCAGCGAGCTCACCGATCAGCGCTCCCGGTCATGTGACGCCGGTAATGAGCGCGCGCCTTGGCGCGGCTCCCGCAGACCGACATCGCACACCAGCGCCCCGAGCGGTTGCGCGAATGGTCATAGAACGCCCAGCCGCAGTCGTTCCCCGGACAGATCTTCAGACGCGACCAGCTCCCGTCGGCCATCGAGTGGGCAGTCAGCGCGAGAAGCACCCCGATCGCCCCGGAGATGCCAGTGCCCGGAGCCGGGACGAACCCGCGCTCCCCCTCGCCGGACCTCAGCCCGTCGCCCGGCCGCAGCTCGTCGCCGGACCGCAGCCCGTCGCCCGGCCGCAGCTCGTCGCCGAATCGCAGCTCGCCGAGTCGCACCTCGACGGACGCTCCTCGGGAGGCCTCGTCCAGGCGCGCCGCTACAGCGTTGATGTTGGGGGCGCCGCGCGCGAGCGACCGGAGCCCCTCGCGCACGACCAGCGCGCGCTCGAGGTCGGAGGCATCTGCCGGCTCTGGATCCGGAGTCAACCTGGCCCGAGCCAGCCACCGCGAGAGATCCGCGGGCGTGGCGAGCACCTCGGCCCCGTGCTCGTGGTCGAGGTCGTAGTGGGTGTTGATGAACGCCTGGACGACGGCGAGGGCGCCCGGGGCGGGGCTCCGTCCGCCCGGCTGAATCCCGACCGCTGCACCCTCACCAGTCATGGAGGCTGACCGGTTAGGATAGAGATTGCCGGTGCGGCTCGGGCCGGTCCGTCAGCGACCGGCATGGCGGCTGGGAGCTGGGCGGTGCCTATACTTGCCCGACCCGACGAGGAGCGACGGCGTTGCAGGAAATGGTCATCTACGGCGTGAGCTTCGACATGGTCGGCAAGCAGCCGATCGTGTTGCTCAAGACCGTCGAGAGCAACAAGTTCCTCCCAATCTGGATCGGTCATCCGGAAGCAGCCGCGATCCTGATGAAGCTTCAGGGCGCATCCACGCCCCGTCCGATGACGCACGATCTCGTGTCCGACATGCTCGGCGAGCTCGAGGTCGAATGCACCCGGGTGGCGGTCACCGAGCTGCGTGAGAACACCTTCTACGCGTCGATCACGCTGCGTGCCGGCAACCGCGACCTGGAGATCGACTCGCGTCCCAGCGACGCGCTGGCGCTCGCCGTCCGTTCTGGCGCCCCCATCTTCGCGGCCGACGAGGTGATCACCGAGTCCGCGATCGAGTTCGAGCACGAGGTGGAGGACACCGAGGAGGTAGTCGAGAAGTTCAAGGACTTCCTGGACCGGGTCACGCCGGAGGACTTCGCCTCCGACGAGTAGCCGGCTCGTGAAGACGGCCCCCGGACCGTGGCCGAGGCGCCTGCCTCAGCCCGTTGACCTCCGGTTTGAACCGAATCAGACCCCGGGCTCGGCGGCCGGGACGCCCACGGCGGTCAGCACCTGCGCCACGAGCTCGTCGAACGAGATCCCCGCCGCCTCGGCGGCCTGGGGCAGCAGGCTGGTCTCGGTCAGCCCTGGGATCGGGTTGACCTCCAAGACGAACAGCTCGTCCGAGCCCGATTCGAGCATCAGGTCGACCCGGGCAAAGCCCGCGCAGCCCAGCAGCGAGTAGGTCTGGAGGGCGATCGTGCTCGCGCGCGCCGCCACCTCCTCGGGGAGCTCGGCCGGGCAGACGAAGCGGGCGCGTCCGATCTCGTAGCGGGCCTCGAAGTCATAGAAGTCCTCCTGCTCGGGGACGGCCTCGACGATCGGCAGGGCCAGGGGAGCGCCGTCGCGGTCGAGGATCGAGATCGCCAGCTCGCGCCCGGCCACGTAACGCTCGAGCAGGACCTTGCGGTCATAGGAGAAGGCGGCCAGGAGCGCCGCCGGAACGTCACCCGGGGCCCGCGCGAACTTGATCCCCAGTGCCGACCCCTGCCGGGCCGGCTTGACCACGATCGGGAAGGCCAGCCGCTGCTCGATCGCGGGCAGCGCCTGGGCCGCGCCCAGCGACGCGAGCGCCCGCTCGTGCAAGGCGTAGAAGTCGGGGGTGGGGATTCCGTGGTCGAGCATCGCGTGCTTGGCCAGGACCTTGTCGGCGGCCCGGATGCAGGCCGAGACGCCCGAGCCGGTGTAGGGGATGCCCATGACCTCCAACAGCTCCTGCACGGTGCCGTCCTCGCCGTCTGGACCGTGCAGGGCGACGAAGGCGACGTCGGGACGGCAGCCGGTCAGCCGGGCGACCAGGTCCGGGCGCACGTCGACCGGCAGCACGTCGTGACCGAGGCGCTCGAGCGCGTCCTGGACCCGGGCCCCGGAGCGAAGCGAGACCTGGCGCTCCAGCGAGCGCCCGCCCTTCAGGACTGCCACCCTGCTCATCCGGCGCGCTTGCGCTGCTCGGGCAGCCTGAGCACCTTGGCGAGCTCCTCACGGGCGCGCCGGGTCTGCCCCGAGCCGGGGGAGCCGGGGGAGCCGGGGGAGCCGGACTGGCCGGAGGGCTCCGGGGGGCCGGGGTCCTCGAGGCGCGGCGCCCGGGGAGGGGCCGAGACGCCGGTGAGGGTGCCGTACATGGCGACCTGCTCGCGGATGACCTCGCCGATCCGGCGAATGCCCTCGCGGATGTCGTCGGCGCCGACGCCCGAGAAGTTCAGTCGCATCGACGCGCCCCCCCGGCCGTCGACGTAGGCGGCGCGTCCAGGGACGAACGCCACCTGCTCGGTCAGTGCCCTGGCCAGCAGATCGGTGGTGTCGATGTAGTCGGGCATCGTCGCCCACAGAAACAGTCCGCCCTGCGGATGGGTCCACCGCGCCTCCCGCGGGAAGTGCTCGGCGAGCGCGTCGAGCATCACGTCCCGGCGCCGCCGGTAGATCTCGAGCAGTGAGCTGACGTACTCGTCCCACGGGCCGGCGTCGAAGTAGGCGCTGACGAAGTACTGCGAGATCGACGACGAGCACAGGTCCGAGCCCTGCTTGCCGATCTGCATCTTGTGCAGGATCGGCGCGGGGGCCGCCGCCCAGCCCAGGCGCACCCCGGGCGAGAGGATCTTCGAGAAGGTGCTCGCGTAGATCACGAACTCGTCGTCGAGCGAGTGCAGCGTCGGCAGCGGCTCGCCCTCGTAGCGCAGCAGCCCGTACGGGTTGTCCTCGAGCACCAGCAGCTCACGCTCCCCGGCGATCCGCACCAGCTCCCGCCGGCGCCCCAGCGACATCGTGACCCCGGCCGGATTGTGGAAGTTGGGCACGGTGTAGATGAACTTGGGGCGCCGGCCGGAGCGGTCGAGCTCGTCGAGGGTGGCCTCGAGCTCCGAGATGCGCATCCCGTCCTCGTCCATCGTCACCTGCACCACGTCGGCCTCGTAAGCGCAGAAGGTGGGGATCGCGCCGGGGTAGGTCGGGGCCTCGGCGACCACCACGTCGCCCGGATCCAGCAACGTCTTGCAAACCAGGTCGATCACCTGCTGGCCGCCGGTGGTGACCAGCACCTCGTCGATGTCGACCTCCATGCCTTCGGCCGCCATCACCTGGGCGATGCACCGCTTGACGCGGGCAAACCCCTCGGTGGGCCCGTACTGGAGGGCTCGCGCGCACGACTCCGAGGCGATCGTGCTCATCAGCCCGGCGTAGGAGTCAGGCGGAAAGCTGGAGGTGTCGGGCAGCCCGCCGGCCAGCGAGATCACGTCGTCGCGCTCGGTCAGCGCCATCAGGTCGCGCATCGCCGAGGAGCGCATGACCTTTGTGCGGGCCGCGAACAACGCCGAGTAGCGTTTGATGTCCCGGGTCGTCGAGCGGCGAGAGACGGTTCCCGCCGGCTGGCTCTCCGTCCGTCCGGACCCCGCGTACCCGGCTGCGCCTGCGCCGAGCCCGCCTGAGCTCACGCTGGACTCTGCACTATCGTCACGCCTCGTCACGGTACAGCACGATGCATCTCGTCTTCGACATCTTCCAGGGGATCGGCATCGCCGCCGCGGTCGGGATCAGACCGTTCCTGCCCGCGCTCGCGGTGGGCGCCCTGGCCGCCGGCGACATCCAGATCGACTTCGCTCACAGCAGCTTCTCTTTCCTGGAGAAGTGGCCTTTCCTGCTTGCGATGGTGGTTTTGGCGGCGCTGCTGGCCCTCGCCGAGCGCCGGCTCCCGCGCCAGCAGCTGGAGCGCGGCCCGGTGGCGCTGGCGATCGCCGCGGCGGCGGTGGCCGTGGGCGCGCTCCTGTTCGCCGGCTCGCTGAGCCGGGGCGGCTACGCGGTCTGGCCCGGGATCGTGGGCGGGGTGATCTGCGCCGGCGTCGGGATCCTGGCCACCCGGCCGCTGGTGGGAAGGGTCCGCGCCCGGCTCGATGCCGAGACCCTGGCCGCGCTGCCGCTGTTCACCGAGGCGGCCGCGCTGCTCGCCGCCGTGCTCTCGGTGCTCCTGCCGCCGGTGGGGATCGTGGTGCTGGCGCTGCTCTTGTGGCTGCTGGTCGCCGGGCGCGGTCGCGGCGACCAGAAGTACGCCGGCCTCCGAATCCTCCGTTAGTGGGACGGCCACCAGGTGCGCCTGAGCCGGCTTGCGTGGAGCACCCCTCGGCATGAGCGAGCCCAAGAAGCTGGTGCTCGCCGTGGTCGACGCGATGAGACCCTCGATGCTGGAGCGCGCGATCGCCTCCGGCCGCGCCCCGGCGATGGCTCTGATCCGCGAGCACGGGGTCTATGTCGACGACTGCGTCGCCCAGTTTCCCTCGGTGACCCCGGTGTGCGCAGCCACGATCACCACCGGCGTCGGCCCCGACCAGCACCTGATCCCGAGCATGAACTGGTATCACCGTGAGGAGGGCCGCTATATCGAGTACGGCTCGAGCTTCTCGGCCTCGCGCCAGTTCGGGGTTCTGCGCTCGCTGACCGACACCGTCTACCGGATGAACTCCGAGCATCTGTCGCACGACGTCGAGACCGTGTTCGAGTCGCTCGACGACGCCGACCTGCGAACCGCCGGGACCACGTATCTGATCTACCGAGGGCGCCACGAGCACGAGGTATCCAACGAGTCCGCGCTGGCCCGGATCGTGACCTCGACCCTGTTCCGGCGCACGATCGAGGGGCCCAAGGAGCTCTTCTACGCCGATCTCTACGCCTCGCGCCGGACCGGCTGCCGGGGCCAGCTGGGGCTGCCCGGAGCCCGTGATCAGCACACCGGCTGCGTCGGCGCCTACCTGATCGCACACGACCTGTTCGACTTCATGCTGTTCTCGCTGCCCGACAACGACGCGTACTCGCACCGGAACGGGCCCCACGCCCAGGTGACCTCGCTGGCGGCCGCGGATCGCCAGCTGGAGCGGCTGATGCACGCCGCGGGGGGAGTCGACGAGTTCCTGGAGCAGTACGCCGTGGTCGTCTGCTCCGATCACTCGCAAGCCGCGGTCGAGGAGCGGATCCGGCTCGACGAGGCGTTCGCCGACTTTCAGGTGGCGAGACCGAGCGCGGGCCGGCCGGGCGGCGGGGAGATCGCCATCAGCCCGGCCCAGCGCTCGGCGATGATCTACGCGCTCGACGAGGACCGAGTGCAGGAGACGGTCGACCGCTGCCTGGAGATCGTGGCCGACGTGGAGGGCGTCGATCTGGCGATCTGGCGGTCAGGCGAGGAGGCGGTGGTGCGCGGCCGCCGCGGCGAGCTGCGGTTCACGGCCGGCGGCGAGCTGCTCGACACTCGCGGCGAGCGCTGGAGCGTGGAGGGGGAGCTGGGCGTGCTCCGGGCCGAGATCCAGGACGGACGGCTGCTCTGCACCGAGTATCCGGACGCCCTGAGCCGCGTCTGGTCGGCGTTGCACTGCCCCAACTCAGGGGAGATCCTGCTGTCGGCGGCCCCGGGCTACGAATTCGTCGACTGGGGTGGATCCGATCACGTGGGCGGCGGCTCGCACGGTTCCTTGCATCGCTCCGATTCGCTGGGGGCGCTTCTATGGTGCGGTACCGGGCCCGACTCGCGAACGGCTCGCGCCCAATGGTCCCTGCGTGACATCACCCCGCTTATCCGCGACCATTTCGGGATAGCCCCGACTGAGACGAGCGATTAGCGGCCCGTTAATCCGTCCGCATCTCAGCGTGCCTCAACAATCCGCCGATACATTGACCGAGATGAGCGATGCAGAGATGACCACCGCCGTCGTCGAGCTCCCGTTTCACCATCGCGTGCGGCTCGGGGTGCGCAAGGGCCAGAACTGGCTTCAGCTGATCCGCTTCGGGTGCGTCGGCGCCACGGGCTACATCGTCAACCTGGCGGTGTTCGCGCTGTGCGTGCACGTGCTCAAGATCGACTACCGCGTGGCCTCGCCGATCGCCTATCTGGTCGCCACCGCCAACAACTTCTATTGGAACCGCCACTGGACGTTCGGCCACAAGCGCGAAGCCCATCCGGCCCAGCAGGCGTGGAAGTTCTTCGCCGTGTCGCTGGTGGCGTTCGGCTTCAACTACGGGGTGCTGGTCTCGCTCGTCAAGGCCACCGGCATGGAGAAGGTGCTCGCCCAGGCGATCGCCAACGCGCTGGCCACGCCGATCAACTTCCTGGGCCAGAAGCTCTGGAGCTTCCGCGACTAGGTGGTCTCCACCGTACCTACGGCGGTGGCCACCAAGCCGGCCCTCGGGTTTGCAGCTTGCTGTTTGATCTGCGCATCGCGGCCGGGCGTGGCTTTCTAGGCGCCCTGCTGGCTGCGCTGGTCCTGGCCGGCGCCGGGTTGGCCCTCGCCGGCCCCGCCCGGGCGGCCTCGACCCCCACAGCCAGGAACCCCACAGCCAGGGCCCCCACAGCCAGGGCCCCCACAGCCAGAGGTCCCATAGCCAGGGCCGCCGCCACCACGGCAGCCACCACCACGGCGGCGCCCACCGTTTCCGGCACCCCGGTGCTGGTCACCTCCGTCAACCGCCCGCCCGCCGGCTACCGGCTGACCGCGGCCCAGGTGCTGGCGATCGCCTCACGCGACCGGCGGGTCCACGCCGAGCTGCGCCGCCATCCCCGGGCGCAGCCCTACGAGTACACCAAGGGGGCGCCCACCTGGCAGGTGAGCTGGTTCTCGGCCACCCGCCCCCAGAAGGAGCTGCTGCAGGTCTACGTCGACGACGCCACCGCCCGGGTCACCCAGGTCTGGACCGGCTTTCAGGTGGCGTGGTCGATGGCTCGAGGGTATCCGGGCGCCTTCGGGCGCCAGGTCAACGCCTGGTACCTGTGGCTGGCGCTCTGCCTGCTGTTCCTGGCGCCGTTCGTCCCCTTGCCCTGGCCGCGCGCTCGGCATCCGGCCTCGCCTGATCGCGCGGAGGGCAAGTCGTCCGGCTGCAGACGCCCCACGCTGCTGCACCTGGACCTGCTGATGCTGCTCGGGTTCTCGATCTCGCTGGCCTTCTTCAACCACGCCGAGATCGGCCTCTCGGTGCCGCTCGTGTATCCGTTCCTGATCTACCTGCTGGCGCGCATGCTGCTGCTCGCCTTCGGCAAGGGGGTCCCACGCGAACCGCTGCGGATGCGCATCTCGGTCTCGTGGCTGGCGATCGGGATCGTCTTCCTGATGGCGTTTCGAATCGGCCTCAACGTGCTCAACTCGAACGTGATCGACGTCGGCTACGCCGGGGTCATCGGGGCCGACAAGCTGATCCACGGGCACGCGCTGTACGGGGCCTGGCCGCGCGACAACATGTACGGCGACACCTACGGGCCGGTCAGCTACTACGTCTATGTGCCCTTCCGGCTGATCTTCGGCTGGAGCGGCACCTGGGACTCGCTGCCGGCCGCGCACGCCGCCTCGATCTGCTTTGACCTGATGACGGCGGGCGGGCTGTTCCTGCTCGGCCGGCGCCTGCGCGACAACGCGCTGGGGACCCTGCTGGCCTACTCCTGGACCGCCTACCCGTTCACGCTCTACGCGATGAACTCCAACACCAACGACAGCCTGGTGGCGGCGCTGCTGGTGCTCACGCTGCTGGCGATCACCTCGGCGCCCGGCCGCGGGGTGCTCGGCGCGCTCGCGGGCCTGACCAAGTTCGCCCCGTTTGCGCTGGCGCCCCTGCTGGCCCGCGGGGCCGGCGATCCTCCCCGCCGGCGAGCCGTGCTCGCGTTCGGGCTGGCCTTCGCCGTGACCGTCGTCGTGGCCATGGCGCCGGTGCTCTCCGGGGGCGACCTCAGCGCCTTCTGGCACGACTCGGTCGCCTATCAGTCAAGCCGCGTCACCCCGTTCTCGGTCTGGGGGTTGTGGGGCGGCCTGGGGCTCGTCCAGCACGCGCTCCAGGGAGCGGTGATCGCGCTCGCGATCGCCGTGGCCTTCCTGCCGCGCCGGCGTAGCCTGGTGCAGGTGGGGGCGCTCGGGGCCGCCGTGCTGATCGCGCTGCAGCTGACTGTCAACTACTGGCTGTATCCCTACATCGTGTGGTTCTTCCCGCTGGTGATCGTCGCCCTGCTGGCCGCTCACCCCGAGCGCCGGGAGCCCCCGCGGCGCGGCTGGACGAGCCTCGAGCCCCACGAGCCCGAGCCGATCCCGATCCGGATCGCCGCCGGATGACAGGGTTGCGAGGCCGCTAGCCCGGCCGGGGGGCGGCCGGCAGGAGCAGCGGCTCGATCGCGACCGCCCGCAGCGGCTGCTCCGCGGCGGTGATCAGCACGCCGTTGAGCCATGGATCCTCGGTGGAGGTCTCGAACCGCACCGGCATCTTGGTGGCCATCGCCTCGATCGCCTGTTCGCGCTTGACGCCGATCACGCCGCCTCGGGGGCCGGTCATGCCCACGTCGGTGATGTAGGCGGTGCCTCCGGGCAGGACTCGGGCGTCCGCGGTGGGGATGTGGGTGTGGGTGCCCACCACGGCGGTGACACGCCCGTCCAGGTACCAGCCCATCCCGACCTTCTCGCTGGTGGCTTCTGCGTGCATGTCGACGAGCACGTGGTCGGCCGTGTCTTTGAGCGCGTGCAGGGCGGCGTCGGCCTCGGCGAACACCGGCCGTCCGGCGTCCATGAACAGGTTGCCCGACAGCGAGATCACCCCCAGGCGCACTCCCGGGCGGGCGACCACGCACCAACCGTGGCCGGGTTGGCTGCGCAGGAAGTTGGCCGGGCGCAGGATCTCCCGGCGCTCGTCCAGGTAGGCGTAGATCTCTCGCTGACGGTAGGTGTGGTTGCCCAGCGTGATCACGTCCGCGCCGGCTTCGAACAGCTGATCGGCGAGCTTGGGGGTGATTCCCAGGCCCCCGGCGATGTTCTCGCCGTTGACGACCAGGAAGTCAGGCGCGTGGCGAGCCCGCAGCGTCGGCAGCAGACCGAGCAGGGTGCGCCTGCCCAGTCCGCCGACGACGTCGCCGATGAACATGATCTTGGCCGACTTGTCCGTATCGGATCCCACCACCCTCATACTTTCAGGTGCATGCGTCCCAGGGTTCCAACGCGCAATCACCGGGCGGACGGGGCCGATTCCCCACCCGAGGGCGAGCCGACGCCCGAGGCGGTTCAGTCCGGGGGGCCGCCGGCGCCCGAGCCGGATGCGGAGCAAGGCCGGGACGCGGCCCATGAGCCGTCCGCGCCCGAGCTGACGCCAGTCGCCCCACCCCCTGCTCCCGTGATCGTTCCTCGATGGGTGCAGCTCGTCCTGCTGCCGATCTCGTTGCTCGGGTTGTGGGCTCTGGCCCGGGCGGCCGGGACGGTGCTGCTGGTCCTGATCGTGGCCGCCCTGGTGGCGCTGATCCTGGCACCGGCGGTGCGCTGGCTGGAGCGCCGCATCCCGCGCGGGGTGGCGATCCTGCTCATCTACATCGCGTGCTTCGCGGTCGTCGCCGGCGTCGGGGTGCTGCTGGCCAGCCCGGTCACCACCCAGATCACGCGCTTTGAGCACAACCTGCCGCAGATCACGCGCAGCGCCAACCACGACCTGGCCAACCTCCAGAGCTTCCTGAACCGGCACGGCATCAACGTGCACATCGTCAAGCAGGGCCAGACCGCGCTGGACACGCTGCAAAAGGACGTGCTCAAGCGCTCGGGCGACATCGTCTCCTTCTCTCGGGACCTGCTCTCGAGCGTGGTGACGACCGGCTTCGACCTGGTGCTGATCCTGGTTCTGTCGGTCTACCTGCTGATCTACGGGCGCCAGATCGGGGGCCTGGTGCGGCGGATCATGCCCGCCGGCGACGGTACTCCCGACGACGACTACCCGCTGCTGGTCCAGCAGGCCGTCTCGGGCTACGTGCGCGGGCAGCTGCTGTTCAGCCTGGTGATGGGGGCCAGTGCCGCGCTCGCCCTGACGCTGTTCGGGGTGGTGGGCATCTTTCCGGACGGCGAGCGCTACGCGGTGTTCTTCGGAGCGTTCTACGGCCTGATGGAGTTCATCCCCTATATCGGGCCGATCATCGGGCCCGCGCCCGCGGTGGCGCTGGCCCTGTTTCAGAACCCGATCAGCGCCGTCTGGCTGGTCCTCATGTTCATCGCCCTGCAGCAGCTGGAGGGCCATGTGGTGGCGCCCCAGGTGTTCAGGATCTCGCTGCGGATCAATCCGATCCTGATCATCCTGGCGTTGCTGATCGGCTACCAGCTGTACGGGATCGCGGGTGCGCTGGTGGCCCTGCCGGTGATCGCCGTGATTCGCCAGACCGTGCTGTATCTGCGCCGTCACCTCGTGCTCGAGCCCTGGACCGTCGGCCCGGGCCCCGGCGCCGGGCTGATGGCCGTCGGCTCGCGGCGATGTCCGGATTGCGGCGAGCCGGCCCCCGAGGACGACGCGTACTGCAGCGCCTGCGGGGCCTCGCTGCAGCCGCGGGTCCCCAGCCCCCGGTGAGGTGTCCGCAGCCGTGGTTCCCAGCCCCGTGAGGCGGGGCGGCCAGTCGATCATCTAGCCTGACCGCGTGCCGAGCGCCGCGGGAGAGATGACCCATGCCGCGCCGGCGACCACGCTGGCGGCCCGTTCGCTGAGCCGTCGATTCGGGACGCGGGTGGCGCTGCGAGACATCAGCTTCGAGCTGCGCGGCGGCGAGGCGGCCGGCGTCATCGGCCCCAACGGGGCGGGCAAGACGACGCTGCTGTCGATCCTGGCCGGCGTGCTGGCATCCGACGGGGGGCAGCTGACCCAGAGCGGCGGCGACGTGGGCTGGGTGCCTCAGCAGCCGGCGCTCTACTCGAAGCTCTCGGTGGCCGAGAACCTGCGCCTGTTCGCCCGCCTGGAGAGGGTGGCGGACCCCGATGCGGCGGTGGCGCGGATGTTGGCCCAGACGGCTCTGGCCGATCGCGCCGACGAGGAGGTTGGCCGGCTGTCCGGGGGCAACCAGCAGCGCGTCAACATCGCCATCGGGCTGCTCTCCGAGCCCTCGGTGCTGCTGCTCGACGAGCCCTCGGCCTCGCTGGACCCGCGCCAGCGCGAGCGGCTGTGGGAGTTCATCTCCGCCCTGGCCGAGGGGGGCACCACGGTCGTGTTCTCGACCCACAACGTGGCCGAGGTCGAGCGATACGCCAGCCGGGTGCTGCTGCTCGCCGACGGTGAGCTGCTGTTCACCGGCACCCCCCGCGAGCTCGAGCAGGCGGTCGGGGGCGACCCCCGGGACTTCGAGGCCGCGCTGCTCGGGTTCCTGCATCAACGGGGTCATTAGCCAGTGCCTCGTCGGGCGCCCTAGAGGCCGATGCGCTGGCTGCTGGTCAAGGATCTGCAGATCCTCAAGCGCTCGCCGCTGCTGGTCGGCCTGTTGATCGTCTATCCGATCGCGATCGCGCTGATGATCGGTTTCGCCCTCTCGAGCCCGCCCGGCAAGCCCAAGGTCGCCTTCTATGACGAGGTGGCACCCGGTCAGGGCAAGATCCACCTCGGCAGCCAGCAGATCGACGTCGCCGGCTACGCATCGGACCTGCTGAGCTCGGTCAGCCCGATCAAGGTCAACTCGGAGTCCGAGGCGATCGCCAAGGTGCGGGACGGCACCGCGCTGGCCGCCGTCGTGATCCCCGCGAGCCTCCCCCACGAGATCCAGAGCCTCGTGACCCAGGGGGTCGGCAACCCGACGGTGAGGATCTACCTCAACACGAAGGACCCGATCGAGAAGCAGTTCGTCGACCAGGCGATCTCCTCGCGCCTCAGCCAGGTCGAGCAGGACGTCTCCAAGCAGGTGCTGCACGTGGCCGTCGCCGACCTCCAGGAGGTGCTCAACGGCGGCGCGGTCCAGATCCTCGGCCAGACCGTGCGCCTGCTCGGCCTGCGCAACTCGCGCACGATCATCCAGGGGACGATCGCTTCGCTGCCGCGTGGCTCCCCGCTGCGGGTGCCCCTCGCCGAGGTCAACGGCTTTGCCAGCCTGGCGATCGCCGGCCTAAGTTTCGCCAGCCCCGTCCTGGGATCGATCGGCACGCCCCTGACCGTCCAGGAGACCCAGCTCGCCGGGCGCACCACCCCCTCCAACGCCTACGCGGTGGCGATCGCGGTGATCGTTTCGCTGATGTTCGTGGCGGTGCTGCTGGCCGCCGGGATGCTCGCCCTGGAGCGCTCGGAGAACGCGTACGCGCGGCTGGTGCGCGGACTGCTCACGCCGGGACGGCTGCTGGCCGAGAAGATCGCGCTCGCCGGCGGCTGCGCCGCCGCGGTCACGCTGATCATGGCCGCCTTCGTGTCCCTGTTCGTGCACCTGGACTGGTCGCGCTTCGAGCTCTGGGTGGCGGCACTGGCTCTCGGGGGCCTGGCCTTCGGCGCGCTCGGCGTGGCGATCGGAGGTCTGGCTCGTGAGGTGAGCGCCGCCTCGCTGCTGGCCTTCCTGGTGTCTTTGCCGGTCGCATTCGTGGCGCTGGTGCCCGCCAGCGCGGTCTCCGGCGCGGTCAAGACCGCGCTTGACGTGATCGCGTTCGTGTTTCCGTTCAAGGCGGCCCTGGAGGCGGTCTCGAACGCGTTCACCGGCACGTCACCGGGGGCCGGGCTGCCGCTCGTGCACCTGGCGGTGCTGGCGGTGGTGTTCGGGGGCTTGGCCAGGTTGACGCTGGTCCGGTTCGCCGCGCGCTGACGAGCGCCCCTGGGTGATCTGGGCGGCGTGGATGGTCCGCGCTTGGCCTGGATCGGTCTGCGCTTGGCCTGGTCGGTCTGCGCCTGGCCCGGTCGCGGCGTCCCGGCGGTCCGGCGGTCCGTTCCCGTCGAATCCGAGGGGGTTTGGGCCTAAGGTCCCGTATAGGGGCCCGAACATCCAAACCCCGAAACGCGGTCGGTTTTGCCGCGCCTGCCTGTGCGGGCGATCTGGGCCCTGGGCTGCCGCCCCGGGGCTGCCGCGATGCCCACCCGACCGCCGGCCGGCCGCCGGCTACCGCTGCCCGGTGGCGCGCATGAAGCCGTACGCGCACACCGCGGCCACGATCAACGCGATGATCGGCAGCCCCCAGCCCACCACGCCGACCACCGCCAGCACCAGGCTGACCACGCCGATCGCCCCGGCGGTGCCGCCGACCACCACGAGGCGGTAGGCGCGCGCCTCCCGGGCTCGCCTCGGGGTGTAGCTGCCACGCCGGTTCAGGTTGCTCATGACCAGCAAGCCTACAGCCACCCGGCCTGCTGGCGCGGCGCCTTACTAAGGTATGGGCCCACGATGGCCGATCCCGACACGCACCACCTGCTCATCTACACCTACGTGCCGGACATGGCCGACCGCCGCGGCCCCTTTCGCGAGGCCCACTTGGAGCGGATCGCCGCCGAGCGTGAGGCGGGACGGATCGTGCTCTCCGGCGGCTTTGATCCGCCCACGGGCGGGGCGGTCGTGTTCAAAGGGGTGGAGCGCGGGCAGATCGAGGAGTTCGCGGCCGCCGACCCCTACATGCTCGCGGAGCTGATCGTCGACTGGCGCGTGGAGCGCTGGAATCTGACCTGAGTCCCGGGCGGCCCGCGCCCTGAATCCCGGGCCGCAGGCGCCGCGTGCTCCCGGGCGCGTCGTCCCGGCCGCCAACCGGCGCAGGTATGCTCGCCAGAGCTATGTCGTTTCCGCAAACTCGCCTGCGCCGCCTTCGGGCGACCCGAGCGCTTCGCGGTCTGGTGCGCGAGACCCGCCTGGAGGCCGCCGACTTCGTCTACCCGATGTTCGTAGCCCACGGCATCGATCGGCGCGAGCCGATCGCCGAGATGCCCGGCGTCGACCATCTCTCGATCGCTCACGCCGTCGCCGAGGCCGGGGAGGCTCGGGCGCTCGGCATCCCGGCCGTGCTCCTGTTCGGACTTCCCGCGGTCAAGGACGAAGAGGGGTCGGGCGCCTGGGACGAGGAGGGGATCGTGCAGCTGGCCACGCGAGCGATCAAGGAAGCTCACCCCGAGCTCCTGGTCGTGACCGATCTGTGCCTGTGCGAGTACACCAGCCACGGGCACTGCGGCATCGTGCGCTCCGACGGTGTCGTCGACAACGATCAGACGCTGGAGCTGCTCTCGCGCACCGCGGTCTCCCAGGCCCGCGCGGGCGCCGACATCATCGCCCCCAGCGACATGATGGACGGCCGCGTGGGCACGATCCGGACCGCCCTTGACGACGAGGGCTTCACCGACACCCCGATCATGGCCTACTCGGCCAAGTTCGCCTCCGCCTTCTACGGGCCGTTCCGGGTGGCCGCCGATTCAGCGCCTGCCTTCGGCGACCGCCGCGGCTACCAGATGGATCCGGCGAACGGCAGCGAGGCGATGCGAGAGGCCCGGCTCGACGTCGAGGAGGGGGCCGACATCCTGATCGTCAAGCCCGCGCTGCCCTATCTGGACGTCATCCGCACGATCAAGGACGACACTCAGTTGCCGGTGGCCGCCTACAACGTCAGCGGCGAGTACTCGATGCTCAAGGCGGCGGCCGCCGCCGGCTATCTCGACGAGCGCGCCGCCGTGCTCGAGGCCCTGACCTCGATCCGCCGGGCCGGGGCCGACATCATCATCACCTACCACGCCAAGGACGCTGCTCGATGGCTGCAATAGACACCCCGGGGACCGGCAGGACCGCAACGTCACGCGACGGCCGCACCGAGCCGACCGGGTCACAGCACGGACCCAAGCTGCGCTCCCGCACGCAGGGCGCGGCGATCGCGCTCGACGACCTGGACAAGCGCCTGCTCAACCTGATGCAGGGCCAGTTCCCGATCGCCCCCCGGCCCTACCAGCACGTGGCCGGCCAGGCCCAGATCACCGAGGACGAGGCGATGGCCCGCGTCCGGCGCCTGCTCGACGAGCGGATCATCCGCCAGGTCACGCCGATCTTCGACACCCGGGCGCTGGGCTACTCCTCGATGCTGGTGGCCGCCAAGGTCGATCCCGAGAACCCGTGGCGCGCCGCCAACATCATCAACGCCCACCCCGGGGTCTCGCACAACTACCTGCGAAACCACGAGTTCAACATCTGGTTCACGATCGCCACCGAACCGGACTCCCCCCTGGGCCTGGACGGGACGCTCGAGGTGCTGGCTGGGATCGCCGGCGCCGAGTCGGTGCGCCAGCTCCCGACGCTGAAGCTGTTCAAGATCCGCATGGATCTCGAGATGGAGGCCGGCACCGACGCGCTGGCCAAGGCCGCCCAGGCCGTCGCGCCCGCCGAGACCGAGCCTCAGCCCTACGACGAGTTCGACAAAGCGGTCATCCGAGCGCTGCAGGGGGACCTCCCGGTGATCCCCGAGCCCTACGCCCCGGCCGCTCAGGAGCTCGGGATCGCGCAGTCAGAGCTCCTGAGCCACCTCGACGGCATGCGGGAGCGCCGGCTGCTGCGCCGGGTGGCGGCGATCCTGTTTCACCGCCGCGCCGGGTTCAGCGCCAACGGGATGGGCGTGTGGAAGATCCCCGACGATCGCATCCTGGAGCTGGGCATGCGGATGGCGTCGTTTCGCGGCATCTCGCACTGCTACCAGCGGCCCACCTACCAGGACTGGCCCTACTCGGTGTTCACGATGGCCCACGGTCGCTCCAAGGAGGAGTGCGACGCGATCCTCGACTCGATCGCCGCCGATACCGGGATCGAGGAGCGGGCCACCCTGTACTCCTCGACCGAGTTCAAGAAGATCCGCCTGCTCTACTTCACCGGGGACTACCGGTCCTGGGAGCGCGAGCACGCCGGCGTGTGAGCGGGCTCACGGCTGACACCGAACGCTCCTCGCGGCTCTACGAGCGGGCGCGGCACGTGCTCCCCGGCGGGGTCAACTCGCCGGTGCGAGCGATGGGCTCGATCGGTCGCGATCCGATCTTCATCGCCTCGGGCCAGGGACCGCTGATCCGCGATGTCGATGGCATCGAGTACGTCGACTGGGTGTGCTCGTGGGGCCCCCTGATCCTCGGGCACGCGCCTCCGGTGGTGATCGACGCCGTCATCGAGGCGGCGGCTCGGGGGACCAGCTTCGGCGCGCCCACGGCGGGCGAGGTGCGGCTGGCCGAGCAGGTCGCCGAGCGAATCCCCTCGGTGCAGATGCTGCGCATGACCTCGTCGGGCACCGAGGCGACGATGAGCGCGCTGCGCCTGGCCCGGGCCGTGACCGGGCGCGAGCAGGTGCTCAAGTTCGCCGGCGCCTACCACGGTCACGTCGACGGCCTGCTCGCCCAGGCGGGCTCCGGGCTGGCCACCCAGGGCATCCCGGCCAGTCCCGGCGTGCCCGCGGCGGCGGCCGCCGAGACCGTGATCGTGCCCTGGAACGACCCCGACCGCCTGCGCGCGGCCACCAAGGGTGACGCGGGCCGGGGCCTGGCCGGGATCCTCGCCGAGCCGGTCCCGGCCAATATGGGCGTGGTGCCCGCGCACGGCGGGTTCCTGGAGCTGCTGCGCCAAGCCGCCGACGACTGCGGCGCGCTGCTCATCTTCGACGAGGTGATCAGCGGCTTCCGCGTGGCCCGCGGTGGCGCCCAGGACCGGTTCGGGGTGCTCCCTGACCTGACGATCATGGGCAAGATCGTCGGCGGAGGGCTTCCCGCGGCCGCCTACGGCGGCTCCCGAGAGCTGATGCAGCACATCGCGCCGGCCGGAGACGTCTACCAGGCGGGCACCCTGTCGGGCAACCCGCTGGCCGTGGCAGCGGCGCTGGCGACGCTCCAGGAGCTCTCAGAGCCCGCCTACGAGCGGCTGGCGGCCACCACCGAGCGGCTGGCGGGCGGGATGCGGACCGCAGCTCGGCAGGCGGGGGTGGCGGTGCAGGTCCAGAGCCTGCCCGGGCTGATGACGGTCTTCTTCTCCGAGCGCCCGATCGCCGACTACGCCGCCGCCGCGGCCTGCGACACCGACGCGTACGCGCGCTGGTGCCGGGGGCTGCTGGACCGCGGCGTCTACCCGCCGCCGTCGCAGTTCGAGGCCTGGTTTCCGTCGCTGGCGCACGCCGATGAGCACGTGGAGCTCACGCTTCAGGCCGCCGCCGAGGCGTTCGCCGAGCTCCAGCCGCGATCATGACCCTGACCGACCTGAGCGAGGCGCTGCGCGAGCGCGGCGGCACGATCGCGCAGAGCCTGGACCCGACGGCCGAGGGGGTCTCACGGGCCCCGGGGCCGCCGCAGCTGGCCGCTCGGGGACCGCGAGCCGCCGGGGCCGAGCGCGAGTACGAGCTGCTGCTGGAGATGATCCTCGAGGGGTCGCTGCTGCATTACGGCTCCCCCCGCGTGGTGCGCTGCGAGGACCCCGACCTCGCGCTCTTGCTCGGCGATCAGCTGTATGCGCTCGGGCTCTCCCGCCTGGCCGCGCTGGGCGATCTGGACGCGGTCGCCGAGCTCGCCGATCTCATCTCGCTGCTCGCCCAGGCTCAGGCGGCCTCGGACCCGGAGCTCGCCCGGGCCGTTTGGGAGGCGGGGGCGATCGCCGTCGGGTGGGGTGCCGGCTCCGAGCACGAGGCCGCCAAGGCGCTGGCCCGGGCAGGCGCGGACGGCGCCCGGGAGGCGCTGCTCGGCGCGGCCCGGAAAGCCCTGCAAGCACCGGCTGAAGGGCCGGGCTCGTGACGCCCGCCTCATTGTTGACGGTACGCTTTATGAAGGATTCAATGTGGCTTAGCCGCCGTTGAAGAAGGCGCCCGTGGCAGATCGGCATCGACAAGGACGCAAATCCAAATACACCGCTGACCGGCAGATGCCCGGCTCCTTCGAGGGGGAGACGGTCACGCGCCGGCGGTTCATGAACCTGGTCACCCAGGGTTCCGGTCTCGTGGCCGCGGCGGCGTTCACGCTCCCGGCGCTGGGCTTTGCTATCGGGCCGATCTTCAGCCGCGAGCCGTTCAATTGGCAGCCGATCGGGCCCCCGAGCGACTTCACCGAGACGACGTACGCCACCAAGGTGATCACGATCGTCCAGGGCATCGGGGAGGCCGGCAACACGATCGCCTACGTGCGGGCGCGTGACCCGGGGATCGACACCGAACACGAGGATCAGTACAACCACTGGATCGCGCTCTCCTCGCGGTGCATGCACCTCGGCTGTCCGGTGCGCTTCGTGGCCGCCGCCGAGCGCTTCATCTGCCCGTGCCATGGTGGCGTCTACGACTTTCGCGGCATGGTGGCCGGCGGCCCTCCGGTGCGGCCCCTGGACCGCTTCTACACGCGGCTGAACCAGAGCTCCGGCCTGGTCGAGATCGGGCCTCGGTATTCGGTCAACTCCGAGCTGCACCGCTTCTCCCCGCGTGATCCGGGTCAGCCGCTGGACGGGATCGGGCAATATCTGTACCCCGCACGGTTCGACACCTCCGTGCTCCCCAAGAACTGATCCGCCGTGCCCAAGCTTCCCGCTCCCCCCCTTCCCAAGGCTCTTCAGCCTCCGCCCAAGCGTCCCGGCGAGAACGGCAACGGCCGGATGGACCCGGTCGACGCGACGGCCGAGGCCGGGATCACCGTCGTCGACTGGATCGACGAGCGCACCTCGATGTCAGGGGGCGTGCGCTGGCTGATGTTCCGCAAGGTCCCGCGGGGGATCAACTGGTTCTACACGCTCGGCTCGGCGACCCTGTTCGCGTTTCTCAATCAGGCGGTCACCGGCGTGTTCCTGGCGATGTTCTACCGGCCGGACGCCTCGGGCGGGGCGTATGAGTCGATCCGGTACATCACCGACGACGCGTTCCTGGGCCAGCTGGTGCGGGCCATGCACAAATGGGGCGCCTCGGTGATGATCATCCTGATCTTCTTGCACATGGCGCGCGTGTTCTTCTTCGGGGCGTACAAGTATCCGCGGGAGCTGACCTGGATCATCGGCGTCGTGCTGTTGATCCTGACACTGGCGATGGGCTTCACCGGTTACCTGCTGCCGTTTGATCAGCAGTCCTACTGGGCGACGATCGTGGGCGTCAACATCAACGGCACAGGCCCGTTCATCGGCCCCTACCTGTCTGACTTCCTGCGCGCCGGGCCCGAGTTCGGGGCCACGACGCTGTCGCGCTTCTATGCCATCCACATGCTGCTGCTCCCGGGGCTGATCGCTGCCCTGATCGGCGCCCATCTGTACCTGATCACGAAGCTGGGGATCTCCGCTCCGCCGTGGCTCAAGGCCGAGGAAGAGCCCGAGATCCGCGAGGCCAAGGTATGACAACGCCCACCCGGCCAGGCGATCGATGAACCAGGCCGAGAAGGAGGCCTACCTCCGCGAATACTCGATCCTGAAGAACGAGGGCAAGCCGTTCTTCCCCTACGCCGTCGCCAAGGACTCGATCATGGCGGTGATCGTGGTAGCCGTGATCATCTTCCTGGCGGCCATGTTCGGCGCCGAGATGGGGCCCAAGGTCGATCCCACGACCACCACCTACGTGCCGCGCCCGGACTGGTACTTCTACTTCCTGTTCGAGGTGCTGCGGGTGATGAAGAACGTCCCGAAGTTCACGGACATGGCGACCATCGGGGTGCCGACGATCTGCATGATCCTGCTGTTCCTGCTGCCCTTCTATGACCGCAGCCCCGAGCGGCGGATCGAGCGCCGTCCGGTGGCGCTGGTCGCGGGACTCACGACCATCTTCGCGATGGCCTTCCTGACCTATTCGGGGGCCAACACCGGCTCGCCGAACTCCGTCGACATGAAGCCGCCCGCCAACCTGACCGCGTCTCAGAAGGCCACGTTCCAAGCCGGGGCGCTGGTGGTAGGCCAGTCTGGATGCCTGGCCTGTCACGTGCTCGGGGACAACGGCAACAACGGCCCGGGTCCGCCGCTGACCAAGATCGGCTCGATCCTGCGTCCCCAGGCGATCGCCTCGACGCTGCGCAACCCGACGGCGCCGATGCCCTCGTTCGCGGGCCTGGCCCAGCAGTATCCGGACAAGTTCAACAACCTGGTCAACTTCCTGGCCGAGCTTCAGTAGTCGCGGACCGGGACCTCACAGCCATGACGGCGAGTGCGTCGCCGCCCACCGGCGGGGCGGGCGGGGTGGGCGGGCCGGGCTCCACGCCCGGGACGCTGGCCGAGCCCCAGGTGCGGGCGATGTTCGACCGCATCGCGGGCGTCTATGACCGGATGAACTCGGTCATGACCGCGGGCCTGCATCACCACTGGCGCCGGCGCGCCGCCGACCAGGCCGCGCTGAGCCCCGGGGACCGCGCGCTCGACGTGGCCACCGGCACGGGCGACCTGGCGTTCGAGCTCGCCCGCCGCGTGGCCCCCGGAGGCGCGGTGGTGGGAGCCGACTTCTCCGAGGGGATGCTCGAGCTGGCCCGTCAGAAGGCGGCCTCTGGCGGCTCCGGCGGCTCCGGCTCTGGGGTGCCCGCGGATGTGGAGCTGCGTTTCGAGCAGGCCAACGCGCTGGGGCTCCCCTACCGCGACGACGAGTTCGCTGCGGCCACGGTCGGCTTCGGAGCCCGCAACTTCTCAGACCTCGACCGCGGCCTGGCCGAGATGACCCGGGTGGTGCGTCCTGGCGGCCGGGTCGTCGTGCTCGAGATCACCACGCCGACAGCGCCTCCGCTCTCGACCTTTTTCGAGCTGTGGTTCGATCGGATCGTTCCGGCGCTGGGACGACTGGCCGGCGATCCCGACGCCTACAGCTACCTGCCCAGCTCGGTCCGGCGGTTTCCCGCGCCCGAGCCGCTGGCGGCCATGATGTGGTCATCGGGGCTGCGGGGGGTGCGGTATCTGGTGACCGCGGGCGGGATCATCGCGTTGCACGTGGGCGAGGTCCCGGCATGAGCATGACCTCGAGCTCGGTGCGGGCCGTGCTGGAGGCCGGAGGCGAACCCGCGCTGCGCCTCATGGCCGCGCTCGAGCAGCGCCTCGAGGACCTGGCCACGGGCCACGGCGTGGCCCTGTCGCGCCACGCCGGCGACACGATCGCGGCCGGCGGCAAGCGCCTGCGGCCGCTGCTGGTGTTCCTGGCCGCGGGCGCGCCCCCGCGTGAGACCGAGGGACTGCTCGGCGCCGCGGTGGCGGTCGAGCTCCTGCACAGCGCCACCCTGGTGCACGACGATGTGCTCGACGGCTCACCGTTGCGACGGGGCCGCCCGACGGTCGTGGCCGCGGGGGGCCGGCTGGCCGCGACGGCCACCGGCGACCTGCTGTTCTCCCGCGCCTTCGCCGAGCTCGTGCGCTCGCGTTCGGCGGATTCGGTGCGCTCGCTGTCGGTGGCCAGCTCGGAGCTGGCCGCCGGTGAGCTCATGCAGCGCGCCGATTCGTGGCAGGTGGTGAGCTGCGAGCGATACCTCGAGCGCTGCCGGCTGAAGACCGGGGTTCTGTTCCGGGCGGCGTGTGAGCTCGGCGCGCTGCAGGGGGGTGGCGAGACGGTGACGCTCGGAGCCTTCGGCGAGCGGATCGGGGTGGCGTTCCAGCTGCTCGACGACGTGCTCGACGTCACCGGGCCACCCGAGCGGACCGGCAAGCCCCAGGGCGCGGACCTGCTCGACGGAACCGTGACGCTGCCCATGATCGTGGCCCGCGAGCGCGACCCCGAGCTGAGCTCGCTGGACCTGCGCAGGATCGTGTCCACGTCCCAGGCCGCGGCGGTGTGCGCCCGGATCGCCGACACCGGAGCCCTGGAGGTGGCCAGAGCCCAGGCCCTGGATCTGATCGCCGGGGCCAAGGACCTGCTCGCCGGATTGCCGGAACGCCAACGCTCCGCGCTGGAGCTGGTCGCCGACGGGGTCGTCGAGCGCTACGCGTAGCGGCGCGGGAGGGATCGGGACGCATCTGCACGTCGAACGCGTCCGTATACAGGTTTGACCGGTACGCTTGTTGTTCCCCACTTTCGGAGAGGCCTCTGAGCAATGTTCCGTAGCCCACCAGTTGACCTGATCGTCGTCCTCATCATCGTCCTGCTGATCCTGGGGCCGAAGCGGCTGCCGGGGATCGGCAAGGGCCTCGGCCAGGGGATGCGCGAGTTCAAGGAGGGCATCACCGGCGAATCCAAGGACGAGGAGAAGCCGTCGCTGTCTGAGTCCCGGACGATGCCGCCGGACACGCCGAACGGGTCGTCCACGCCGACCGCGCCGTCGACGCCGGCCCCCAGCGAGCCGGCTTCCCGCACCGGATCTGGCTCAGCCGGGTCCGAGCGCTCCTCCTAGCGCCCGCGAGCGTCACCGATGCCGAAGGTTCTCCGGCCCATTGGGCATGAGGATCGGCTGAGCGTCGTCGATCACCTCGACGAGCTGCGCAGCCGGCTGATGATCTGCGGAGCCGTCCTGGTCGTCGCCTTCGGACTCTGCTACTGGCAGAGCAGCCGGCTCCTCGACGCGCTCAACAAGCCGCTGCCCGCGCCCTCCAGGACCGCCGCCAACCACCTGGGCGGCCTGACGCACGACTCGGTCAAGGCGGCGCAGGACATCGAGGCCGGCGCCGGCTTCCTCTACCGGTTCTCGCAGTCGCCCAGCCTCTCGCCCACCGACCGGGCGACGGTCGCGGCCGCCGCCGCGAAGTTCCGGGCCGCGGGCCAGGCGCTTCCCCAGTCCACCCCCAAGAACGTGCCGATCACGATCGGCGTCGGCGAGCCGTTCACGACCACGCTGACCGTGGCCGGATACTTCGCGCTGCTGCTCTCGCTGCCGGTCATCCTGTATCAGGCCTATGCCTTCATCATCCCGGCCCTGAGCACGACCGAACGGCGGGTGGCGCTCCCGGTCATGATTGCGGCGCCCGTCCTGTTCGTGATCGGGGTGGTGTTCACCTACCTCGTCGTCCTGACGCCCGCCATCCACTTCCTGCAGGGCTACAACAGCTCCCAGTTCAACGCCCTGGTCCAGGCCAAGCCGCTGTACTCGTTCGAGGTCCTGACGATGGCCGCCATCGGCCTGGCCTTCCAGCTGCCGCTGGCGTTGCTCGGCCTGCGGCAGCTGGGCGTGATCAATGGCGGCACCCTGACCAGGCACTGGCGCTACGCTACGGTGATAATCGCCGTGATAGCGGCGGCGATGCCAGGGGCAGACCCGGTGACCACGGCCCTGGAGACGGCGCCGCTCGTGATCCTCTTTCTGGCCAGCATCATCATGCTCAAGATCGCCGACCGACGTGACGCCGCGCGTGCCCTTCGGGAGCAGGAGCGCGAGCTCGAAGTGCTCGACTCAGAAGAGTCCTGACGGGTGCTGTTCGACCTCCGTAGCCGCGGCCGCCGGCGCACCGTGCAGGTCGTCTACCTGGGGCTTGCCCTGCTGATCGGCGGCGGCCTGATCCTGTTCGGCGTGGGCACGGGCAGCGGCGGCGGTGGCCTGCTCGGCGCCTTCAGCAACAACGGCTCGGGAGGGAACTCGTCGGGTGTGGTCAGCGCCCAGGTCAAGTCCGCGCAGCGCCAGACCCGGCAGAACCCCAGTGATCCCGCCGCCTGGTCGGCGCTGGTCAGCGCCCAGTGGGCCAGTGCGAGCGCGGCGAGCTCCAGCTCTACGTCGGGAACCACGACCTACACCTCGGCCGGACTCAACGACCTGGCCGCGGCCACGCAGGCCTGGCAGCACTACGTCTCCCTGACCAAGAATCCGGACCCGGACATCGCCATCCTCGCCGCCCGCGCCTACCAGCACCTGGGCCAGTACGCCGCCGCGGCCGGCGCGTGGCAGGTGATGACGAGCGCCAACCCGAGCCAGATCAACGGCTTTGCCTGCCTGGCCGCGAACGCCTACGCGGCCAAGCAGACCCGGGTCGGCGACTTGGCCTCGGCCAAGGCCCTGAGCCTCGCTCCGAAGGCCGAGCGGACCCAGCTGAAATCCGAGATCACGGCGGCCAAGACTCAGCCCTCGCTCGTCCAGTCCTTCTGCTGACGCCGCCGGGCTCCGCTGGCTAACATCGGCCGCCGCGGGCCGTTAGCTCAATTGGCAGAGCAGGGGACTCTTAATCCCAAGGTTGGAGGTTCGATTCCTCCACGGCCCATCCGAAAGCCCTGGTAACCGGGGCCTTTTCTGCTTCCGAGGGACGCGTGATTTTGAAACATGTCCCCAATATGTCCCCACATCGGCGTACGATTTCGCTATGGCGAGTTATTTCCGACCCCCGACGGGCCACGTCTCCCGGGTGGAGCGGGCGCGCGGGCCGGCCTGGTATGCGAAGTACCGACTGCCCGACGGACAGCAGGTCCAGAGGAAGCTCGGCCCGGCGTGGACTGAGCGTGGGAGGCCGCCCGCGGGCTATTTCACCAAGCGCCTGGCCGAGACGTGGCTGCGTTCGGTGTTGGACGAGGCACGGCGCGGAACGCTGCCGGGGGCAGTCCGCACCGGAGCGACCTTCGCGGATGCCGCAGCCGAGTACCTGCGCTACATCCGCGATGATCGTGGCCGAAAGCCCTCAACTCTTCGCGGCTACCGGTCGGCGATCGAGGCTCACCTGCTCCCGGCCTTTGGCCAGATGCCAGTGGAGGACGTGACGACCGGCGCGATCGAGCAGTGGATGGCGGGCTTCGACGGCTCTGTCGCGACCAGAAGCAAGCTCCTGATCCAGCTGCACGGCATTCTCAGCCGAGCCAAGAGGGTCTACGGACTCCGGGTCAACGCCGCCGCCGAGGTGGAGAAGTTCTCCAGGCGCAGCAGCGGCGAGATCGACGTCTTCTCGCCAGAGGAGGTGTGGGCCATGGTGCGCGCGGCGCCGTCCGAGCAGGATGAGGCGATATATCTGACCGCAGCGTTCACGGGCATGAGAATGGGCGAGCTCCTGGCGCTGCGCTGGCGCGACGTGGACTTCGCGGGACAGACGATCCGTGTGCGGGCTAGCTACTACCTCGGTCAGCTGACGACGCCGAAGTCGGGCAAGGTCCGCGCGGTGCCAATGGCGCCTGACGTGGCATCGGCGCTGGCCCAACTGGGCCGGCGCCAGCATTGGGTCGGCGAGGACGACTTGGTGTTTGCCGGCGAGGCCGGCGGCTACTTGGACGGCTCCGCGCTTCGCCGTCGTTACAAGGACGCTCTCTCGCGGGCGGCGCTCCGGCCGCTGCGGTTTCACGACCTTCGCCACACATTCGGGACGCGGATGATCGCCAAGGCGGACATCCGTCGGGTGCAGGAGTGGATGGGCCACGCCGACATCCAGACGACGATGCGCTACCTGCACTACGCGCCGCGCGGCGAGGACGCAGCCCTCGTGGCCGAGGCGTTTCGGACGGAAGCTGCGATGAGTTCGTCAGAGTCGCTCCGAGTTTCGAGACGTCCCGAGACGTCCCAGCCCGGTCAAGACGTCCTGTAAGACGTCCCAAGATGTCCTTGAGACGTCCCGGCCGGTGGCTCAGCATGAGGGTATGTGGCTGCAGACCCTCAGGGCTGGCTACTGTCCCTACGGTGCCGGCCGCGGGCGTCGCAGGTGACGATGGCCGGCCTGAGCGCGAGTGGAGCTTCGGCCGTCGCCGTGGCGGCCAATCACGACCCTGCGCTGGGGGATGGCCGTCCGGCCACCGCGCCGCCGTTGAACAGCACACCGACGAAGACCAGAGCACCGTGCTGGCTGTGCACGACCCGGTGGTCGCTCTGATCAGGACGCACGTGCCGTCTTCGAAATCGGGGACGCCTTGGGACGTCTTGGGACGTCTTGGCCGTCAGCACCCAGTGCGTACAGTGTGAACCTGTACGGGGGGACGTCTTGAAGACTGAGTCGTCCGAGGTCAGACGCCGCGCGCTTCAGGTTCCGGAGCGCGACGATCGGGGGTTGGCAGCGAGCGACGTCGGTGCGTCGACGGGTGTTGACAACGCCGGGAGGCGGCGGCGACGGCAGTCCCGTAGAGCGTGCGGGCCCGGACGGACCCAGGTTGCTCTGGCGGGCTGGCTTCCTATCCCGCGCGCGGGTGCCGTCATCGCGCACGGAAGCGCGATCAACGCCTTTGCATCCGCGTGCGTGAACCTCGTCGTTCTTCCTGACAGTCCGCGCCGACGCGCGCGGTGACAACCGGGCACGGACGCCCGGTCCATGTCAGCGTGCCTCCCGAGGCCTTGGCAGCGGGAAGCCCTATCCCCCTCCCGGCCCGTTGGGATAGGGGGCCGGTGCCGGCTCCTCAAAGTTCGGTTGCGGCAGTCGCGATCCCGCTCGGCGGGCGCCTGCGGGCGACGCTTCGCGCCGGGCGGAACGCATGCTCGCCGCACCGCGCTTGGGCCGCGAGCAGTACAAACAGGTGCAGCAGCGACGTCCGATGTCGCAGTCCGAGTGTGCGGCCTACGGAGCGCCCGCCGCGACAGCAGGCGTCCGGCGTGACCCGAGACGCGCTCATCGCCGATCCCGGGCCCCGGCTGATGCCGTCGCAACCGACCCCGTGCATACGCACAGCCGGACCCGGCGCACCGGGACTCCGGTCGAATCAGCCGGTGCGTCGATGCTCTCCCGCCCATCGGTATGTCGCCATAGGGATGGCCAGGGTCGCGCTGGACCTCACGATTGCTCTTGCGGAAAGCGCTCGTGCGAACCCAGGCTCGTGCGTACCGCACCGCGCTGATGCGTTTGGGCGGAAACGCCAACGCTGCGACGGGGGCTCACCGCCTGCTCCGCCGATCGGTGGCGCTTGCGGCCGCTGGCGCATCACCTACACGCGCAGCACTACGGATAGCTCGACGTCGCAGTCCAACGGGTCGACGTTGCGCATTGTCGTGGCGATCCAGCCGAGCCTGCTGCGCAGCGAGACGGGTCGTCGTCGTCCGATCCGGCTGTCGACCAGCCCAGGTGGCGGACATTGGCTTCTGCTCTGCCGTCAAGCATGAGTGCCGACGGACCGGCCGCGACGACGGCGGCTAGGCGGCCCGTCCCGGCGGCAGCGGCGAACCGCCTGCAGCGGCACGGGATGCGCCGGCTGGGCCGGAGCTCGTCCCATAGCCCGTCCGAGCCGGTGAGTTCGCGCGGGCGTTTCTCAATCCTTGCGGACGCTCGTTCCGCGTCCGCGGGGGTCCATAGGGGTTAGAGAAATACCGTTCTCTGACGGTCGACCGGCCCAAGAACGCACTCGTGCTGGCCTGGAGGCCGCCCGGGCTCGCGGACGAGTCGGCGGACGCCTATCCACGGTCACCAAGCGAAAGCTGGCCGCCGCGGTCGCGATGCGCGAGAACGGCGAGCTGACCATGTTCCAGATCGCCGCCGAGCTCGGCGTCGGGCAGGCAACGCTCTATCGCCACATCGCCGCCCACCGAATCCATGCCGAGGAGAAGGTTCCGTAGGAGTGCTTCGCACGTCGCGCGCCCGCCGCTGGTCGCCTGAGGCCGGCTTCTGCATCTACGGGTAAGCAGCTGCGCGGTCAACAGGCCCGTCCGGCGACGATGGAGAAGCCGGCCTTCGGCGCTGGCGACTTCCGCTTCGACCGGATGATTAGCTGCAATCCTGCTAGCACTGTGACGGGCACCTGCCTGGATTCCGCGGAAGCCGAGAGCTGCGCCCGACGATCAAGAGTCGCGCGCTGTAGCCGAAACAGGGACGCGTCGATGATCGCGTACGCTCCGCGCTGCGATCGCGTGACCGCACCGTCAGAGGTGTCAGTCCATGTCAGCTCGGATGCGCCTGTAGCGCTCGTAGATCACCCGCGAGCCGAACGTCCTGGTCTCGATCAACTCCAGCGGGACGTCCTCGGTGACCGGCGGGAGGAACGGCGTACCGCCACCGACGACGACCGGATGGCGGAACATGCGCAGCTCATCGACCAGGCCGAGCTTGATCGCTGTCGCGGCGAGGCCGGCGCCGCCGATCTCGACGTCCTTGTCGGTCGCGGCGAGCGCGGCGGCGACCTCCTCCGCCATCGACCCCTCGGCGAGTCGAGCATTGCCCTGGACGCTGTCGAGCGTGCGACTGAAGACGACCTTCGGCAGCGCGCACCAGACATCGGCGAAGGCGGCATGCAGCTCGGTGGCGCGCAGCGACGGGTCGGTCTCCCACACCAGCATCGTCTCGTAGAGCTTGCGGCCGCACAGATGGCAGCCAAGCTCGCGCACCCGCGCCAGATAGAAGCCAAACAGCTCCTCGTCGGGGACAGTCCACCCGAACGCGCCCTCGCGGTCAGCGATGAAGCCGTCCACCGAGGTACCCATCGAGTAGATCATGCGGCCCTTGCCCTTGTCGATGTTCTTGTCAGTCATCGTCTGGCTCCTTCTCGTTTGGGGCCTAGCTGTGCGGTGAGGCGCTCGCGTAGCTGGCTCGCCGCCAGACGCTGGCTGTGCTGGCCGCGGACGAGACGAGCGACTTTGCTGGTCAGGGTGTCCATTGGCGGGCTCCTCTCGGGTCGGTTACTTGCACATAGCCTCTCAGCCAAGCTGGTCTGCGGCCATGGGGTCTGACCCCCATCTGGCCGATCCGGACCGGCAAAGTGCGGCTTGACCGGAGCTCGGTCGGCATGGCTGCGGCGCTCGCGGGCATCGTTCGTAAGCTGGATTGGCGACTGCCGAAGCGTCGATCCTCGCCGATGAGGGTCTGAATCCCAGCTCATTGATCCGGGTATCTGTGGGCGCCGCTTGCTGATGGCGTGGCCCGCGGTTGAGCTGGATGACTTCAGACGCCGGGGAGGCGGCCGGGGATCCTGACCGAGTGGCGATCGTCGCGTCGTGCGGTTAGCGCATCTCGCTGTGACACGCGTGTGCCAGCGACAGGTGTTGGGTACTCAGTCACCTCCACGGTCGTGTACCCCGCCCCCGCCGACAATGGGGTCCGGACCCCATTGTCTGACCGGGCGCGGCGATCAGGCTGCAGTCATACACCCAGGCTACGACGAAAGGCAGCCATGTTCACCACCATCCTCTGCGCCACCGACGGGACCGAACACGCCGACCGAGCGCTGCGCTACGCAACCGAGCTCGCCCATCAGGACAGCAGCCGGTTGCACATCGTCCACGTGACCGAACGGCTCTTGGGCGGTCGCCTGTCCGGCGAGAACGTCTTCCTCAACGAGGCCGAGATCGACGACACGATCGAAGCCCAGACAGCCCGGATCGCCACCGAAACCGGCGTCGACGCCTCCCTGTACGTCGTGAAGGGCACGACCAGCCACGTCGCCGAGCAACTCGCTCAGATCGCGGAGGACCTTGACGCCGACGTGATCGTCGTCGGCACGCACGGACGCACGCCGCTCGGCGGGCTCGTCCTGGGCAGCGTCACCCAACGGTTGCTGCACGCTACCTCCCGCCCTGTCCTGGCCCTCCCGCCACCCCACGGCTCCACCGAGCGCCACTGCTCCACCGAGCGCTCGACACCAGCCGAGCAGAGCCGCCGCGCCGCATAGACACTCAGCCGACCTTGATCTCCCACGCTCGTCCGGCTCGCGACGACTCCCTGACAGACACAATCCACTTGACCCCCGCGGCCCCGGACTGCTCGACCGACACCCCCGCAGCCAGCGAATCGGGGCATGGCCAAAGAGACCCAAGCCGACGTAGAGCGGATTCGCGCTTTCAGCCCGCTGGGCATAGTCGCGGCGGATCGAATAACGATCTCGACCCCGCGAGTAGCTCACGGTCGGCTGGAAGCTTCCTCCCGAGAGGCACGAGACCATGAGGACCAAAACGCAGCCGCCCGCCGCCACTGACCGACTCACCACGGTGGTCCTCCACGTCGGCGAGCAGTACCGCGCCAGCGAGGTTTCAGTAGTAAGTGCGCGACGCCCCGAGGCAGGCGTCTGCGTCAGTAGCGCTTCTGGCGAATCTCAGGTCCCAGCTGATGTAGGCCGTGACACCTCTCGCCGCGCGAAAGCAGGTCCACGGATGCGGTCGACCTGCAATCGGAGGGGCAAGTGACACGCTATGGCTTCTGTGCCGCCACGATCGCTACGTCGGCGTCTCGCCACAGCACGTCGACGGTCCGGAAGCCACTGTTCTTGGCAAGGTCGATCCAGCCTGCGACAGTCATACCGTCGCCAATGCGAGGATCGTGGGGAGACCCTAAGAGTTCGGTGTGGTCGTAGCCCACTAGAGAGTTGACTCGACCCCAAAAGGCGTGCCATCGCTCATCCTCGTACCGCGGGGGCTGCCGCCTCTTCCACTCGTCGAACCCGGGAGCGAACAAGGGTTCAGGACAGGCGGGCTCAGCAAAGAGAAGTATCCCTCCGTCGCAGAGAAGTCTGTGAACATCCCCGAGAACGGCATCCACTCGTAACTCGTCAAGCCAGTGAAGGCTGTTGGCTATTGCGACGACGTCGTATCGACCCATCTCCAGCTCGTGACACCAGGACTCGTCCTTGAGATCCAGCTGTCGATAGGTTCCTGGTATGCCAGCCCACTCGTTGAAGCCCCGGCAGATCGAGAGCAGAAGCGGGTCACGATCGACGAAGTCGACATGTGCGTTCGGGTAGACATGTCGAATAGTGCGCCCCACATCTCCAGGGCCGGAACAGAGATCCATCGTCCGCAGTGCCTGGCCTCGCGCAAACGGAATCGACGACGCGAGAATCTGCAGATCTCGGTCCTTGGCGGAACCTTGCTCAGCCCACCACAGCTGGAGGAGCTCGTCCACATGATCTTTGATCCGGGCGTGCAGCTCCGGCTCGGTAAGCGGCGGTTGCTTCATCGGTCGTCTTGCGCTCTCGGTGGAAGAGTCGCAGATGACCTCAAGTAACGTGGTAGATCCGGAGACTCCCTGTTCTCGGGAGCAGGTCGAACGGAAGCTGCGCCGCCCGACCCCGCAACGCGCGGAAAGCGAGGACGATGTCGGCCGCCTCTAAGACTGCTTAGTCAGTATGGACGCGCGAGGACCAGCCTCATGCGTCCATACTGACTAACGCAAAAGGCCGGGGGTGGTCAGCGTGGAGGCCAACCCCGCCGCGCAGACAGCGACCGTCACCTATGACCCCTCGGTGACCTCGGTCGAGTAGCTGCGCGACTGGGTGCGCGGAGCCGGGTTTGCGTGCGAGGGCTGCTCGTGCCCGACATGCCTCTGTGATCCGTTGCGCGAGGCCGACGGTCCGCCGGCACCCGAAGACGAGCACGCGGTCGATCGTGCTCAGCAGGCCCATGGCGACGGCGGCCACGCCGGCCGTTCGATGACCCGCATGGCTAAGCAGATGCGCAACCGGTTCTTCGTCTCGCTCGTGTTCACGCTCGCGATCCTTGCTTGGTCGGCCCTGGGCAACACCATTGTCGGTCACGCTCTCGCCGTTCCGCTCGGTCTTGATCGAAACGTTTGGGAGCTCGTGTTGAGCCTGCCGGTGCTGTACGCGGCGCGGATGTTCTTCACCGGCGCGGTCTGGGCTCTGCGCCAGCCGACTCTAGACATGAACGTGCTGGTCGCGACCGCGATCGGTATCAGCTGGATCTACTCGCTAGCGGTGACGCTCGGACTCGCCGGCGATGTCTTCTCCGATGCCGGGGCGATGCTCGCGACGTTCGTGCTGCTCGAGCATTGGTTCGAGATGCGGGATGATCGAGGAGTTCGACTGCCGGCCGGACCGCGCCGTTATGGGGGCTCGGGCGTCGAGCGGGCTCATCCTTGCCCGGTTTCGGTGAGACATCGGCCTGCGAGGCCGGTGGGGAGGGCGGTCAACCGCTGGGCGCGGCCGGCGGCGGTCCTGGTGCGCGCCGAGCATCCAAAACAGCCAAAGCTCGAGGATGGCGAGCGCCAACATTGCGACGATGATGAGTGCTATCAACATGGGTGTCCTCCGTCGGTCTTTCCTTCCTGGAAGGGGTTGAAGTGGACGCCGAGTATGCCCGGCTAACGGCGTGGCGTAAATGGGGCCAGGACCTCATTTGCCGCTGGTCTGTGATGAGTTAGCGTCCACCGGCGTGTCCGCAGCGTCCCATCTGACCAGCGGCCCGCGAGCACGAGCGTTCGCGCCGCCGGGACCGACGGTCAGCCCTGACCATGTTGGCGCACGCCAGACCATGCTCATCAGGCTCGGGGCATGAGCTGGCCGCCGATCGGGGGTTGAGGTCGCTCTTGACAGTCCAGTCAGCTGGACAGGTTGAGCTGGCCGGCGCGCGGGCCGTCGCGGACGTGGGTATTGCCGAGGCGCTTCAGAATGCTTTGGCGTCGCCGCTCGACCGCGCGGGCGCTGATCCCCAACGTTTTGGCGATGTCATCGCGCGGAATGCGTTCCAGCAGCATCGCGACGATCGGTCGATCGCGATCGTCTACGCGATCCAAGAGCGCGAACACTTCGTCTGACCGTAGGTTGGGGAAGAGCTGTTCGCCACTGGCGAGCCGCCGGATGAGCCGGGCGTGCTGTTGAGGATCTGCGTAGCGCCAGAGCACGCCGTCAGCGCCGGCGAGGATTGCCGCTCCGGTCACGTGCGCATCGATGGCATCGGCGAAGATCAGCGCCCGCGGCGGGTACATTAGGTGCTTGAGCTTGGAGACGAGGGTCAGCGCCTCCCCGTGGCCCAGCGTGGCTGAGATCAAGCACACGTGCGGCCGATGGCGCCTGGCGAACGTCAGCGCCTCAATGCTGCTGTTGGCGGTGTGGATCGCCCGGATGCCACGCTTGAAGCGCAGTAGCGCCCAGAGGTTGTAGCGCGCCGCTAGATGATCATCGACGAGCAGCAGATCAAGCTCGCCGCGGTGGGTAAGTTGGTCGCCGCGGCGGCTGACTGACCTTCTAGATCCGCGGCTTCGCGGAGGGGAGCTGATCGATGTGGAGCTCATGGCTGCTCGCTTTCACGATGGGCTTGACGGTCCAGGCAATTTCGCATCCGACCATCTCTGAGTCGATGGGGTCCAGCCTGTAGATAAGCCGAAGTGGTCTTCCCCCGGTCCTGCGCCGGGGGAACGTCTGGTCGGTGCTCAAGTCGATTTCGTCGGCGGGCAGCGCTCGGCCTGGCAAAGCTGGAGCCGGGTGTCAGCACGAACAGTCGGCCGGTGCGGCACTCGCGAGCGCAACAGGACGATGGTGACTGGTGCCGGCTGGCCAGGATGGGGGGCTGACCCCATTGCCAGGCGGGGTCGCCTGGCCAATCCTGGTGGCTATCCACCCCGAAGGAGGATCAAATGAACGTTCAGCCAGAAGTCGTCTCCGCCAACGGTCAAACAGCAGTCCTGGCCCCGCGCGGCGCTGACGACAGCACTGCGGCGGGCACGAGATTAACACCGGTTCGCTGTCTGCTGGTCGATGATCATCCCGCGGTCCGGGTCGGATTACGAGAGCTGCTGGCTGCCGAGCCCGGCTTTGAGGTCCTCGACGCGCTAGCGACGGCGGAGGCGGCGGTGGCGTTTGCCGAGCGTACCCGGGTGGATGTCGCGGTCGTGGACTATCAGCTGGGGGGCCGGTCGGGGTTGTGGGTGAGTCGTAAGCTCAAGCGGTTGCCCGATCCTCCCGCGGTGCTGATCTACTCGGCGTTCTCTGACTATCTGCTGGCCGCGGCGTGTGTCGTGGCGCAGGCCGACGGTCTGGTCAGCAAGGCCGCGTTGGGCTCAGATCTGTGTGACCGGATCCGGGAGGCGGCGCGCGGTGTGACTCGGCTGCCGATCGTTCCGCCCGCCTTGGCCGACAGTATGCGACGGCGTCTGGACCCCGAGGAGCAGGCAATTTATGGGCTGCTGCTGGCCGGGATCGCGGTCGAGGAGATCGCCCGCGCGCTTAATCTCGGCCACGGTGAGCTGGAGGCGCGGCTGGGGGCGATGCTGCGAAAGCTCGAACGGCTGGACCCGGTGAACTGAATGACCGCATCTGAGCCGCCGCGACGGCGACGGTATCTGCCGCTGTTCTACCGCGTGGCCGGCACCAACGCGTTTTTGCTGATCGCGGCGGTAGTGGTCACGCTGGTGGTGCTCGCGCCGGGCAAGTTCTCATCCTTCGCGGCCGATGAGGCGGTGGTGCTGGCGCTCGGACTGGCCCTGGTGGCGCTGGTTAACCTGGTCGTGCTGCGCCGGGTGGTGCGTCCCCTGGAGGCGCTGGCGGCGCTGGCGCGACGGGTTGATCTGACCCGCCCCGGGGAGCGGATGCCCGAGGCCGCCCCGACCTCAGAGGCGGGCGAGCTGGCGTTGACCTTCAATGAGATGCTGGCGCGGCTGGAGGCCGAGCGTCGGGAGGCCACCGGGCGGGTGCTGGCCGGCCAGGAAGCGGAGCGATTGCGGATCGCTCAAGAGCTGCACGACCAGGTCGGTCAGGAATTAACCGCGGTGCTGCTGGGGCTGGCGCGAGTCCAGGGGCAAGTTGAGCCACCTCTGCGTGACGAGGTCGCGATGGTTGGCGAGGCGGTGCGCTCAAGCCTTGAGGATGTGCGGCGCATCGCCCTGGAGCTACGACCGGAGGCGCTTGATGATCTCGGGCTGATCAGCGCCCTGGCAGTGCTGTGTGAGCGCTTTGCGCAGCGCTCCGGGATCACCGTCACCCAGCACATCGATGACGACCTTCCCGAGCTTGACCCCGAGTCTGAGCTGGTGGTCTATCGCGTCGCCCAGGAGGCGCTGACGAACGTTGCGCGTCATTCGGGCAGCGATCACGCCGACCTCTTGCTCCGCAACGGACCGGCGGGCCTGGTGATGACCGTCAGTGACCACGGTCGCGGGCGGGTAGAGGACGAAGCGCCGGGCAGCGGGATCCGCGGGATGCGCGAGCGAGCCGGGCTGATCGGCGCCGAACTGAAGATCACTCCGGGAGCGGACGGCCGCGGATGCGCGGTCACGCTCACGGTCAAGCCCCGACAGGCAACGGGGAGCGCATGACACCGCTCAAGACACGGATCCTGCTCGCCGACGACCATGCACTGGTCCGGCGTGGGCTGCGGCTGGTGCTCGACGCAGAGCCCGACCTTGAGGTTGTCGCTGAGGCCGGCGATGGCGCCGAAGCGGTCCAGCTTGGGCTGGCCCTGGAGGTTGATCTCGCGATCGTCGATATCTCGATGCCGCGGATGACCGGTCTGCAGGCGGTCGCCGAGCTGCACCGCCGCCGGCCGCAGTTGCGCACGTTGATGCTGTCGATGCACGAGAACGAGCGCTACCTGTATCAGGCGCTTAAGGCCGGGGCGTCGGGTTACGTGCTCAAGACGGTCGCTGACCGCGATCTGGTGGAGGCGTGCCGGGCGGCGATGCGCGGCGAGGCGTTTGTGTATCCGGGCGCGATGACCTCGCTGATCGGCGACTATCTGCGCCAGGCTCGTGACCACGAGCCGGTTCGCGAAGATCCGTTGACCCCGCGCGAGCGCGAAGTGGTCAAGCTGATCGCCGAGAGCTACAGCACCCAGCAGATCGCCGATGCGCTGGTGATCAGCGACAAGACCGTCGAGCGGCACCGCGCCAACATTCTCGAGAAGCTGGGGATGCACGACCGGGTGGAGTTGACTCGCTACGCGATCCGTCGCGGCCTCGTCGAGCCCTAGGCAGATCAGTGCCTGAGAGCTACGTGGAGCGGTGTGCCCGGACGACAGGAGTGGTGATCAGCTGAGCAGGCCGTGGGCGCCGCGGACGAGCAGCCCACCGCCGGTGACGGCGGTCAGCGCCACCAGGAGTGTTGGGGCGACACGATCGATCATCTGGCGGACGCGGGCGAACATCGGGTCACACCGCTCGCCGGCGATCATCCGGACCGCCAGGATCAACGCCAGGGGCAGCACGTAGATCACGTTAAACGCCGCGAGGAGCGCCAGCTGCGAGCTGGTAGCGACCCCGGAGCCGAGGATTGCCGCCAACGCGGCGAAATAGGGAAACGCGGTGGGCAGGTCAAGCGCGGTCACGGCAGCGCCCAGCGCGAGCGCCGAGCGGGCGCTCAGCTGAGCGACCGCGGGCGCTGCCCGGGCGCTCTGGCGACGGCGACGAAACAGGATCAGCGCGCCGATCAGCAAGTGCACACCCAGCACGATCGAGGCGATGTGAAAGCCCCGGGTGTCAGAGCTTGTCGCGGCCGCGTCCAGCAGCTGGCCGGGACCGAGGATCAACACCGCGCCACCTAGCGCGTACGCGCCGAACACGCCGGCCGCGAAGCCTGCTAGGCGCGACCGGGAGCTGTCTGTGGACGCCAGGTAAAGCGCGACCGCGATTGTGACCGGGTTGACCGAGTCAGCTACCGCCAACGAGATGACCACCAGCGTGACTTCAAGCACGCCAGGATTCTCATGGCTGGCGGGCCGGGGGCAGATGGGGCCATGACCCCATTTCACCGGGCCGGGTCACCCCCGATCCTTGACGGCATGAGCACCCACGCCTCCCGAGCACTGCAATCCGGACGGCGCGCGCCACGCCAAGCCAGCGAGCCCGATCAGCGGATTCGGGTGCTGATTGCCGATGATCATGCCGCGGTGCGGGTGGGGGTTTGCCGGCTCCTGGGTGAGCAGCCCGACATGCGAGTCGTCACCGCGGCAGTCAGCGCGATCGAGGCGGTGACCACCAACGCCGCGGCAGCCCAGGTAGCGGTCATTGACTATCACCTTGGGGACCGCAATGGGCTCTGGGTCACCCGCCGGCTGGGTCAACTTGACCCGCCGCCGCGGGTATTGATCTACTCGGCGTTTACCGACCAAGCGCTCGCGCTCACCGCGGTCGTGGCTGGTGCTGATGGCCTGCTTAGCAAATCAGCGATCGGCGGAGAGCTGTGCGCGGCGATCCGCCGGCTGGCGGCCGGGCAGCGCTATCTCCCCGCGGTCTCCCCGGCGGTGACCCGCGCCATGAGCGCGCGCCTTAGCCCCGGCCAGCAGCCGATCTTCGGGATGCTGGTCCACGGCATCTCGCCGCAGCTGATCACCGCCCGGCTTGGCATCACCCTCTCAGAGCTCGAAGCTGAACGGGCGGCAATCCTCGCGGTGATCGCTCCCGCTGCCACCCGGGCGCGGCAACCAACCGCGACACGGATGCCATTGGACTATGAGCGCGCACGCCGGAGCTCGCGTTCGCGCGTGACGCCTCGCGGGCGCTCGTGAGCGTCTGATGAAAGCCGGCCCGTTGATCTTCGCCGCGCTGGTCGCGCTCGTGGTCGTTTGCCGCCGCCGGCAGCTGTCTGACCTCGCGCGCGGGCTGGCCGTGATCGTGATCCTCGGACTGCTCGTTTACGGCTGCGGACTGGTGCATCCACCCAGCGTCGAAACTGTGATGCGTGACGTCACCGGCACGCTGGGGCCCTACACCTACGCGCTGGTGGGCGGGCTGGCGTTCTTGGAGACCGGCGCCGGGGTCGGCCTGGTCGCGCCGGGGGAGCTGGCGGTGATCTTCGGCGGGGTGAGCGCCGGACACGGTGAGATCGAGCTGATCCCGCTGATCGCGCTCGTGTGGGCGTGCGCGCTCGCCGGGGATCTGGCCTCGTTCTTTCTCGGTCGCCGGCTCGGACGAGAGTTCCTGGTCCGCCACGGACCGAAGGTCGGGATGAGCCACCAGCGCCTGGAGCAGGTCGAGCGGTTCTTCGCCGCGCACGGCGGCAAGACGATCTTCATCGGCCGGTTCGTTGGCCTGATCCGACCCGTGTCACCGTTCATCGCTGGCGCCTCAAAAATGTCAGCTCGGCGCTTCATCCCGCTGACCACGCTCGCCGCCGGGATCTGGGCCGCCACGTTCTGTGTGCTGGGCTACTTGTTCTGGCAGTCTCTGGATCAGCTGATCGCGCTCACCAAGCAAGGCACCTTTGGCCTCACCGCGGTAATCGCGCTAGCCGTTGCAATCACCCTGGTTTACCGCCACCTCCGCGGCCGATCACGACACGATCGGTCTCAGCCGCCCCGGCCGGCGCTGTCTCCCCAGTCGCCCGCCTGCAATGACCGTGACGCGCAGTAGCCACGTGATTGGTGCTCGACGCCGGCGTACTAGCGCCGACCGGGGGTGATCTGGTGGTAACGACGCTGGCCTGGGTGCTGACGCTCGCTGTCGTCGCGGGCTTGCTCGTGCTCGACCTGTTCATATCCGCCCGGCGGGCGGGCGCGATCAGCTTCCCTCAGGCGGTCGGCTGGTCGCTGTTCTACATCGCCGTCGCGCTCACCTTCGGGGTCGTGCTCGGCGCGCTCGCCGGCTGGAACCTGGGCGTGCAGTACTTCGCCGGCTACGTCGTGGAAAAAAGCCTGTCGATCGACAACCTGTTCGTGTTCGTGATCATCATCAGCACGTTCGCGGTCCCGGCCGAGCACCAGTCACGAGCGCTGACGATCGGAATCGTCCTGGCGCTGATCCTCCGCGGGATCTTCATCGCCCTCGGAGCAGCGCTGCTCGACGCGTTCTCATTCATGTTCCTCATCTTCGGCGTCGCGCTGCTAGCCACCGCGATCCAGCTGTTTCGCCACCGCGACCAGGACCCCTCAGTCGAAGACAACGCGCTCGTGCGCGCCGCGCGACGCGCGCTGCCGATCACCAACCGCTACCACCGCGGTCAGCTGCTCACCCGGACCGCGGGGCGCCGCGCCCTGACCCCGATGTTCCTGGTGCTGGTCGCGATCGGCACCACCGACGTGCTGTTCGCACTGGACTCAATCCCGGCGGTGTTCGGTGTCACCTCACACGCCTACATCGTGTTCTGCGCCAACGCGTTTGCGCTCCTGGGGCTCAGAGCCCTGTTTTTCCTGGTCTCCGGTCTGCTTGACCGCCTGATCTACCTCTCGATCGGCCTCTCGCTAATCCTGGCCTTCATCGGCGCCAAACTCGTCCTTCACTTCGCCCACCTGCACGCCCACGGTGTCCCGGAGATCTCCACCGGCGTCTCACTCGGCGTGATCATGCTGGTGTTGCTCGCGACCACCCTCGCCAGCCTGGCCAAGGTCCGCGCCAACCCCGGCCTCAAAGCCCACGCCGGCTCCCTGCGATCCCGGCCGACCCCAGACCCAGGCAGCGACCTCGGCAAACCGTGAGCGCGCCGAGCGTCCGGCGGATGGCTAAGAGCTACAACCATCAGCGCACTGACCCTCGCAAAGATGGAGTCACACCCCCATTTCGCTGCGCGCCCGCAGCGGCGATCCTCCCAGGAAAGAAGCACGACCTCAACGCACGGGAGCTTCGCATGACCCACTCGCACTCTGATCTTCGCCTCTGGGCCCGAATTACCATCGTGGCGCTCGTCGCCACAGCCCTCGGCGCACTGATCGCCGCCCCGTGGCTAGGGCTGCTCCTCATCTTCGCCATCGCCCTCAGCCGACGAGGTCAATTCCTCCTCTTCGGACGCCACGCCCGTTCTAACCGCCAGCCCGCCACCCGCCGATGGGACGCAGCTCCGGGTGACGAGCGCACCCGACCTCCCACCCCAGGCGCCGAGCACGCCGATGTACGCACACGCGGCGGACGAGCCACCAGCACCAGGTGACCCGACCACAAACGCGCCTTTAGAGCCCGAGAAATCTGTGATCGACCGACAGGGTTGAACTCCGCCGGCCGCGCCCAGTTGCGTGGCCGGCAAAGCGACCTTCGAGATCAACCGAGGGGATGCAGTGCGAGCCGGCGCGCAGTACGAGCCGCGCCAACCCTCCCGCAAGAAGCGGGCAGATAGCGATGCACTCATCCGCATCACCATGCCCTCACGCCCGGAACGAGAGCGGTCACAGGT
>CAWHMQ010000001.1:0-482980 GCA_963830595.1 uncultured Solirubrobacteraceae bacterium | reverse complement strand
GCTGAGCTACGTCGGCAATGGCGGGCCGCCAGTGTAGCGACGGCTCAGAAGGGGCCGTCGGCCTGCGGGGGGCTCCCGGTCCGCTCCCTCCACTCCTCGACCAGGATCGCCCACCGCTCGTGGTCGCGCCAGCGGCCACCGATCTTCAGGTACCGGGGCGAGAATCCCTCGCGTCGAAAGCCCGCTCCCTGCGCCAGAGCCAGCGAGCCCGCGTTGCCGGGCTGGATGTTGGCCTCGATGCGATGCAGGCCGAGCGTGGTGAAGGAGCGGTGCAAGACGAGCTCGAGCCCGTCTCCCATGTACCCCTGTCCCGAAAACGGCGCGCCCACCGCGTAGCCGAGGTAGGCGCTCTGCAGGCGACGCCGGACGATCTGGGAGAGGTTGAAGAAGCCGAGGATCGCTCCGTCCTCGTGGCGGCAGAGCAGCATCGCCTCGAAGTCCGATCGCCGGGCATCGGCGAGGTAGGCGGCGAATCGCTCGTCGTCGGTTGGGGCCGTCGCCCAGGGGCTGTGGAAATCGCGGCTGACCCGCATCAGCTCGGTGAACTCCTGCCGATCGCCGCGCTCGGGCGCGCGCAGGAACACCCGTGACTGGCCGCTCATCCCGCGAGCGCTTCTTCGAGGCGATACGCGAGCGCTTCGCACGCGAGATCCTCCGAGACATTGAGCTCAAAACGCTCTCGCGTTTCCTCCACCAGCTCCACTGCCGCCCGCAGACGTTGCGAGTCGTTGCCGGCGTCCTCTGAGAGCTCGCCGCCGCGGTCCGTGTTTCGCACCAGCTCGGGAGTCCCGACAGCCAGGCGGATGAGGTCGGCCAACCACAACGAGATCAGCTGGAGTGCCAGGTCGAGCGCTCCCGTCTGGACCCGACGCCGCGTCCGGCGGACGCGTTCAGACCATTCGGTCTCGACGCGCTTGCGCTCCTTGCGCGCGGTCAGCTCGAGCTCGGCCTGGGCCTGGGCCTCCAGCGCGATGCCCGCCGCCTCGCCTCGGGCGCGCACCGCCGACAGAAGCTCGATCCATGGCCGCGCGCGGGCCATCTCAGCGGCGACCGCGCACCGGGCGTAGCGCTCGGCGGCAGCGCGCAGCACCTGACCCTCTGGGCTGGCCAGCTCCCGGGCGCGCTCGACGTCCCCCAGTCCCAGACGCACACAGGCCGCGGCGGTCGCGCTGTCGACTCCGAGCGCGGCGACCTCAGCCGCTGCCTCCGCCTCACCGGCGGCCTCGAAGCGCACCGCCTGACAGCGGGAGCGAATCGTCGGCAGGATCTCCCCCGGCTTGTCGCTGAGCAGCACCAGATGCACGAACGGCGCCGGCTCCTCCAGTGTCTTGAGCATCCGGTTGGCCGCCTCGTCGCCGAGCTCGTCGGCGCGCTCGATCACGAACACCCGCCGGCTGGACTCGAACGGAGTCTTGCTGGCAGCGCTGACGACGGGCCCGTCGATGTCAGATACAAGGATCTCGTGCGCCCCGCTGGGAACCACCCAGGTCAGGTCTGGATGCGCGCCCGAGAGCACGCGCGCCCGGGCATCATCGGGGTCGGGCGAGCCCTCGGCCAGCAACTCGGCAGCCAGCGCCCGAGCGGCCGCTCGCTTGCCTGCACCCCCCGGCCCGTGAAAGAGATACGCATGGGAGGGCCGCGCGGGATCGGCAAGCGCGGGCGCCAGGACAGCGCGCGCATGAGGATGACGATCAAGCGCTCCGACCACCGCGTCGATCCTAGTCGGCCTCACCGCAAGCACGGCGGAGATCACCGATGATTGCCCGAGCGCCCCGGTCGTCGATAACGTCGGCCCATCGTCATGTTCCGCGGAACGCTGATCACGATCGAGGGTGTGGACGGAGCGGGCAAGACGACGCTTGCGCGCGGCCTCGACGCCGCCCTGCGCGAACGAGGGATCGAGGCGCATCTGCTGCGCGAGCCCGGCGGAGTGCCGGCCGCCGAGCAGATCCGGGACCTGGTCAAGGACCCCGAGTCGCGGATCGGGTCCCGAGCCGAGGCCCTGCTCTATGCCGCCGCCCGCGCCCAGCTGGTGCAGGAGGCGCTGATGCCGCTGCTCGCTGACGGCTCCCTGGTGGTGCTCGATCGCTTCGTCGACTCCTCGCTCGCCTATCAGGGCGCCGGACGCGAGCTCGGCGTCGACCACATCCGGGCGATAAACGACTTCGCGACCGGGGGCCTGAACCCCGACCGAACGCTGCTGCTGACCGTGGATCCCCGGCTGGGCCGGGAGCGCTCGGATCGGCGTGGGGCTCCTGACCGGCTGGAGCGCCAGCCCGTCGAGTTCTTTGACCGCATCGCGTCCGCCTACGCGCAGCTGGCGCGGGCCGACCCGGAACGAATCCGGACGATCGACGCCTCGCTGGAGCCTCGGCTGGTGCTCGAGGCCGCGCTGGCGGCGATCGCCGACCTACTCTGAGTAGCCGTCCGGGTGGGCGCTCGCGAACGCCCAAGCATCGGCGACCATCTCCTCCAGCGCCTTGCGCGGCGTCCAGCCGAGCTCATCGCGGATGCGACGGCCGGCGGCCACGAGCATCGGCGGGTCACCGGGGCGCCGATCGGCCTCCCGGGTGGCGATCTCGCGACCGGTGACCTGGCGCGCGGCCACGATCACCTCGCGCACCGAGAAGCCGTTGCCGTTGCCCAGGTTGAAGATCCGATGCTCGCCTTCCCGGGTTCCGTCCAGCGCCAGCAGGTGGGCCTCTGAGAGATCGTCGACGTGGATGTAATCGCGGATCGCCGTGCCGTCGGGGGTCGGATAGTCGGTGCCGAAGACATCGACGTGGGAAGTCTGGCCGAGCGCGGCGCGCAGGATGTTGGGGATCAGGTGGGTCTCCGGATCGTGGTCCTCGCCCACGTCGCCGCTGGCTCCGGCAACGTTGAAGTAGCGCAGGCTGACGGCCCCCAGCCGGTGGGCGGTGCAGAAGTCGCCGATCATCTCGTCCACGGCGAGCTTCGAGGCCCCGTAGGCGTTGGCGGGGCGGGGCGGCGCCGCTTCGGAGATCGGCACCTCGTCGGGCTGACCGTAGACGGCGCAGGTCGAGGAGAACACCAGCTGCCTGACACCGGCGTCGCGCATCGCCTCCAGCAGGTTGAGCGTCCCCCCCACGTTGGTGCGCCAGTAGCGCTCGGGGTGGCTGACCGACTCGCCCACCAAGGCCAGCGCTGCGAAGTGCAGCACGCCGTCAAAGCCCTCGGCGACGGCGCGGTTTATCGCGTCCGGCTCTCGCAGATCGGCGTGGACGAACCGAGCCTCGGGCGCGACCGCGGCCCGGTGGCCGCGCTCCAGGCTGTCCAGGACCACGACCTCGTGTCCGGCGCCCAGCAGGTGGCGGGCGACCACCGAGCCGACGTAGCCGGCGCCGCCGGTGACCAGGAGCTTCATCGCGCCGTGACGGGGATGGTGGCTGGTAGGCCATGAGGCATGGACGCCACCTTAACCGACCTGGCCTCGAGCGCGCTGGGAGCGACTTTCCGAGGCGGTCTGATTCCCGGTTTGCGCCTTCGAGCGCAGTAAAATTAGAGCTTCGGAGACGACGCTCCCCAAAGCCTCCAGCGGAACGCTTTTCCGTCCGGACCGTGCGTGAGCATTGCCAGCCCATTCGGCCGCCACCAGCGCCGAGCTGGGGCACCTGAAGCAGGCGGAAAAAGCGAGAGGAGCAGTACCTGATGGCAAACGCACCCCAAACCCCACTCAGCCCCGACGCCAAGACGGGAGAAGGCCTCTCCATCCGCCGCTACTTCACGACGGCGGGTGAGCACCCGTTCGATGCCGTGGAGTGGGAGATCCGGGATGCGCGCATCGGTCAGGGCGACAGGGTCTCTTTCGAGCAGCGCGACGTCGAATTCCCCAAGGCGTGGTCCCAGAACGCGACCAACATCGTCGCCCAGAAGTACTTCCGCGGCCAGCTGGGCTCGCCGGCGCGGGAGCGATCGGTCAAGCAGATGATCGGCCGGGTCGCGGGCACGATCGCCGGCTGGGGGCGCGATCGTGGCTACTTCGCCACCGAGGACGACGCCGCCGGCTTCGAGGACGAGCTGACCCACATCCTCTTGCACCAGATGGCCGCCTTCAACTCACCGGTGTGGTTCAACGTCGGTTTTGAGGACACTCCACAATGTAGTGCGTGCTTTATCCTCTCCGTGGAGGACGAGATGGAGTCGATCCTCGCCTGGAACACCAAGGAGGGCAAGATCTTCCGCGGCGGCTCAGGCTCGGGCATCAACCTGTCGAAGATCCGCGGCTCGATGGAGCCGCTCTCCAAGGGCGGCACCGCGTCGGGGCCGGTCAGCTTCATGCGGGGAGCCGACGCCTGGGCGGGCACGATCAAGTCCGGCGGCAAGACCCGTCGCGCGGCCAAGATGATCGTTCTCGACGTCGACCATCCCGACATCCGGGACTTCATCTGGTGCAAGGCCAAGGAGGAGGACAAGGCGGCCGCGCTGCGCGATGCCGGTTTTGACATGTCGATCGACGGCGACGGCTTCTATTCGATCCAGTACCAGAACGCCAACAACTCCGTCCGCGTCTCAGACGAGTTCATGCACGCCGTCGAGAACGACGAGGACTGGCACCTGACCTCCCGTGTCACCGGCGAGCCGATCGGCGAGCCGATTCCCGCGCGCCAGCTGATGAAGGAGATCGCCGAGGCCGCTTGGCGTTGTGCCGATCCCGGCGTCCAGTACGACACCACGATCAACCAGTGGCACACCAGCCCGGTTTCGGGGCGGATCAACGCATCTAATCCGTGCAGTGAATACATGCACGTAGACGACTCGGCCTGCAACCTGGCCTCGCTGAACCTGATGAAGTTCCGTCGCTCCGACGGGACGTTCGACGTCGAGTCCTTCGAGCATGCGGTCGACATCGTGTTCCTGGCTCAGGAGATCGTCGTCTCGCCGTCCAGCTATCCGACCGAGGACATCGGCGCCAACGCGCGCGCCTTCCGGCAGCTGGGTCTCGGCTACGCCAATCTCGGCGCCTATCTGATGGCCGACGGCGTCCCCTACGACTCAGACGCCGGACGTGGCACCGCGGCCGCTATCACCGCGCTGATGACCGGGCGTGGGTACCTGGGCTCGGCTCGCACCGCCGCGGCGATGGGAGCCTATGACCGTTACGCCGAGAACCGTGACGCCCACAACGCTGTGATGCGGATGCACCGTGATGCCTCCTACGCGATCCCGATAGAGGACTGCGTCGACACCGCGCTGCTGACCGCCGCCCGCACCACCTGGGACGAGGCAGTGGCCGCGGGTGAGCGGCACGGCTATCGCAACGCCCAGGCGACCGTCATGGCTCCCACAGGCACAATTTCATTTTTGATGGATTGCGACACCACGGGTGTCGAGCCGGACTTCTCGCTGGTCAAGTTCAAGGAGCTGGTGGGTGGCGGCCAGATGACGATTGTCAACAAGACCGTGCCGCTCGCCCTGCAGACACTCGGCTACTCCGACGAGCACATCGAGCAGATCATCGCCTACGTCAACGAGAACGGCACGATTATCGGAGCCCCCGGACTGGACATCGACGACCTGCCGGTGTTCGACGTCGCGGTGGGCGAGCGGTCGATCTCCTACATGGGCCATATCAAGATGATGGGCGCGATCCAGCCGTTTTTGAGTGGGGCCGTCTCGAAGACGGTCAACCTGCCCCAAACAGCGACGGTCGAGGATATTGCGGACGCCTACATCCAGGCCTGGCGGCTGGGCGTCAAGGCGCTGGCCATCTACCGGGACGGCTCCAAGACCGCTCAGGCGCTGCGTACCGACGCCCAGATCGACGTCCCCGCCGGGGTCGATGTCCAGGCCGAGGTGGAGAAGGCGGTCACCGAGGCGCTGGCCAAGGTCGGACCCAAGCGCCGCCGGATGCCCCGGGAGCGCCAGTCGATCACCCACAAGTTCTCGATCGGCGGCCACGAGGGCTACATCACGGCCGGCATGTACGAGGACGGAACGGTGGGCGAGATCTTCCTCACCGACATCGGCAAGGAGGGATCCACCCTGCGCGGGATGATGAACGCGTTCGCGACCGCGATCTCGCTCTCGCTCCAGTACGGAGTCCCGCTGGAGACGCTGGTGCGCAAGTTCAGCTACATGCGCTTCGAGCCCGAGGGCATGACCTCGAACCCGGAGATCCCGTTCTCCAAGTCGATGCCCGACTACATCATGCGCTGGCTGGCCTCGCGCTTCCTCGACGTCGACCTCCAGGAGGAGCTCGGCATCCTCACCAAGGAAGTGCGGGCCCGCAAGGCCGCCCAGGACGCGGCCAGCTCCCAGCTGGGTGACACGTCCGGCCCGAGCCAGCCCGAGGCGACCGCCGCCCGGCCGACCGCCGCCCGGCCGACTGACGCGATGGGCCGCCCGGCGACCGCGGGGCTGACCGACGAGCCCCCGGTGCATCCGGCGGTGCGCCGGGGTCTGGATCTTGGGCCGGCCTGCCAGCAGTGCGGCGGCATGATGCAGCGGACCGGCAGCTGCTACACGTGCGGCAGCTGTGGGTTCAACACCGGCTGCGGCTGACGCGTCTGAAGGTCTCGCAGAAGACACGGCTGCGGCTTAGGAGTCGGCTGGCTGACCGCGCGGTCTCGAGGGCGCCGATGTCGCGGAGGTCCTCGTTGCGACCAGCGGCCGTCTTCATGCTGATGAGCTCCGAGTAGCCGGCGAACAGGACCCCGTTGACCTCGACGGCGCCGGCCAGCAACTGCTTGTAGCTGCGCAACCCGGGCACGTCCTGCATCACGTCAAGGCGCCCGAACCGGGTCTGACGCGCCCAGTCGCCACCGGCTTGCAGCCCCACCTCGTCAGGTTGAAGACCGAGTGCGTCGGAGTCCATATCGCCAAGCTCGATCTGCGCGTCCAGGCCGCGCAAAGCGGCCGCCAATCGGCCCAGGTTCTCGGCGCTTCCGGCGAGTACCGCAGCCACCGATGGGGCGGGTAGGGCGCCGTTGGGGGGTGCTTGCCTCCTTCCCCTCAAGCGACGACGGCAGCCAGGGCTCACACGACGCGACCGCAACTCGCCCCGACCCTCCGTGTTGGCACGGATGGACCTACAACACGAAACGAAACGGAGGGTTCATGCCTCGCATTCGCATGATCGTCGCCCTCGCTGCTGTCGCCGCGCTCGCTATTCCCAGCGCCGCCGCAGCCGCGGTTGTGAGGGTGACCGGCGGTACCACGCAGGTAACCGCCTCGAGCGCTGTCACCAGCGCGTTGAACGCCAACCACATCACGGTGAAGCCGCTTGGCACGGCGACCGCGTCGGGATCGACGTTCACGTTCCCGATCGTCCGCGGCCGGCTCAACACGAGCAACCTGCAGGGCGTGATCTATCACAGCGGTGGGCTCGCGATCTCCAACGGAACGCGGACTCTTCGCCTCAGCCGGCTGACGATCGTCTCTGACAAGAGCGGGGCCTTCCTGTACTCGCTCGTCGCCGGACGCACCGTCCGCAGCTGCCACGCCTACGGCAGGCACCATCACGGGCTGCGCTGCGTGAGCCGGACCCGCTTCACGATCCGGCGCGTCGCCACGGTGACCGGCGTCAAGGTCAGCGGGAGCACGGCCACCGGCAACGTCGAGCTGACGGCGGTTGCGGCCAAGGCGATCAACGCCCTCGCCGGCAAGTCGCTCGCCTCCGCCGGCACCGTGCTGGGGACGGCCACGATCGCACCCAAGCTGGGTTAGGGGTACGCCGCTGAGCGCGCCCGTCCGCCGTCACGGATGACGTCGGGCGGGCGGCTCGGGGCGGCGGCTCCCGAGCGACCGTCCGGCGGCCACCAGGGCCGCCAGCACCAGCACCACGCCCACCAATTGCAGGCCGGTGGGCGATTCGCCGAAGATCAGCGCCGCCAGCGCCACCGATCCGATCGGCTGAACCGTCAGCAGCACCGACGTGAGCGCAGCCGGGAGGCGCGGCAGCGACGTGCCGATCAGCAGCCACCCCAGCACCTGGGAGGTCAGGGCCAGTATCACCAGCCACCCGGCGCTCGGCCAGGTGGGCGCCAGCCGGGCGTCCCCGATCACCAGGCCGGCGACCACGCACAGCACCGCGGCGACGGCGGTGGCGTCAAACAGCGGACCCGCCGGCCGGCGCAGGTCAGATCCGCCCTGGCGCAGCAGCAGCAGGAAGCCGACGTAGGCGACACCGGCTCCGATGCCGAACAGCGTCCCCCGGGTAGGGGCCCGCCCGAACGCGTGTGATTCGAGCACGCCGGAGATCAGCAGCACCCCCAGCAGCGACACGGGGAGCGCGATCAGCACCTGGCGCCCGGGTCGCTCGGCCAGGAGCGCCCACGCCACCAGGGGCACCAGCACCACCTGGATGTTCGCGAGCACTGTCGCCAGGCCGGCTCCCACGTCGGCGATCGAGTTGTGCCAGAGCAGCAGGTCGGCCGCGAAGAAGATGCCGGCCACCAGACCGAGGCGTCGCTCCCTCCAGGTGCGCCGGCCAAAGCGCCGATCCTCGACCAGCGCCAGCAGCCCCAGCACCGGGAGGGCGTAGGCGCACCGGAAGATGGCCGCCGTGGACGGCGAGGCGTGGCTCAGGCGGACCAGGATGCTCGAGAAGGCGATCGTCACCGCGCCCATGAGCGCGAAGATCGGCGCGTGCTCCTGCACGGACGGAATCCGGAGGCCGCGCGTCAGCCCTCTGGGCTGCGCCTCGAGGGCCACCGCGGGTTCCTGGGGGCTTCCTTCCACCCCCTCGTCCTAGCAGGTCGGCGACACGGAGGATGCCGGGATTCATCCCGTGTTCATCCGGTCACGCTAACGTCAGCACCATGGATACCGAACGCGAGATCAACCTGACCGACGAGCAGTGGCGCGAGCGGCTGTCGCCCGAGCAGTACGAGGTGCTGCGCCGGCACTCCACCGAGCGTCCGTTCACCGGCGAGTACGTCGACGTCAAGGAGGACGGGACGTACCGTTGCGCGGGCTGCGGGGCGGAGCTGTTTGGCTCGGACACCAAGTTCGAGTCGGGAACCGGCTGGCCGAGCTTCTACGAGCCGGCGGTGGCCGAGAACGTGGAGCTGCACGAGGACCGCAGCCTGGGCATGCGCCGCACCGAAGTCCGTTGCCGGCGCTGTGGTGGCCACCTGGGCCACGTCTTCGACGACGGGCCCAACCCGACCGGGCAGCGCTACTGCATCAACTCCTGCGCCTTGCAGCTGGACGCCAAGCCCTAGCTCGCCGGCTCAACGCCCCCCGCGTCTCCCCCTTGGGGTGGCTCGGCGGTCGCCGCCGGATCGGGGGTGGGAGGATCGGCAACCGGCTGCGGGTCGGCGGGGGTCGGAGGATCGGCAACCGGCTGCGGGTCGGCGGGGGTCGGAGCGTCCGGCTGCCGCGCGGCGTTGCGGCGCTCCCGCAGCTTGACGAAGACGATCGCGGCCACCACGAGCACGCCGATCGCCACCGCGGCGTATATGCCGAAGCTGGTGATCGCATTGGCGGCCGCGGTGCCCGCGTAGTAGCCGACGAGGCCGTAGGTGACCCCCCAGGTGATCCCGCCGAGCGCGTTCCAGAAGAAGAACTCGCGAAAGCGCATCTTGTCGATGCCGGCCAGCCAGGCCGCGGCGAAGCGCACCAGGGCGACCCACCGGGCGAAGAACACCGCCTTGGCTCCGTGACGCTCGAAGAAGCGATCACCGGCGTCGATCAACTTCAGCCGGCGCGCTTGAAACGGACCCGGCGCCTCGAGCACGTTGCGCCCCAGATGGCGTCCCAGCAGATAGCCGATGTTGTCGCCGACAATGGCCGAGGCCACGCCGATCACGATCACGAGCCAGATCTGGAGCTTGCCCTGGCTGGCCAGCACGGCGGCGAGGATGAGCGCGGTCTCCCCCGGCGACGGGACGCCCAGCGACTCCAGCCCGATGATCGCGGGCAGCGCATAGCCAAGCCCGCTGGAAATGCTGACGATGGCGCCCAGGACCCCGATCACCGGCGCCTCGATTCCGGAGCGGGGGTTAGGAACCGGTCGGTCCCGGTCGCGGACCGGTCGGTCTCCGGACCGGTTGGTCCCGGTCGCGGACCGGTCGCCCCTGATCACGGACCCCCGGGAGCCCGCAGCACGCCCATCAGGGACAGGCCGAAGGGCAGTGTCCGGCCGCGGGCCAGCCAATCTGCCTCCAGTGCCAGAGGGCGCTCGAGCACCGCGTTGAGCCACGCCGGCCCGAGCGCGAGATCGTTGGTGTAGCCGTTGTGGGTCCCAAGCCGCCGCTGCGCGATCCGGACCGCCGCGGCCGGCGCCAGCAGCAGGCTGTTGAAGGAGCTCATCCTGGCCACCGTCCAGCCCGCGTTCAGAGCCGCGTCGCGCAACATTGCGCGCGAGTAACGGCGATAGTGGTGGTTGGCCTCGTCGTGCAGTGACCACAGCGCCTGGTAGGCGGGAACGGTGACGAGCAGCCATCCTCCGGGACGGCTCACCCGGAGCAGCTCGGCCAGCGTCACGCGGTCGTCCGGGGTGTGCTCGATCACATCCAGACAGGTGATCAGGTCAAACGTCGAGTCGGGGAAGGGAAGCGCCTCCAAGCGCCCGACCAGCACCTCGCCATGGCCGCGGCTCCGGGCCAGCTCGGCCGCCTCGGGGCTCAGCTCCACCCCCTGCACCTCTCCATAGTCGACGAGCTCCTGCAGCGTCCGGCCGGAGCCACAACCGGCATCGAGCACCCGCGCACCGGGCGCGAGCGGCAGCCGGTCGAGCTCGGCGCGGATGATCCGTCGCCGGCCCCGGTACCACCAGTGCTGCTCGTCAACGGCCAGCATCGTCTTCATCAAGCCTTCGTCCATAGGGATGAGATGCTGCCAGCTGGCGTGACTCGGCGTTCTCCGGGACGTCCGCGGCCCCGGAGAAGGAGGCGCCCAGGCGACCCCGGCTGACCGGCTGACCGGCTGACCGGAGGCTCAGCCGACGGGGACCGGATCGTGCTCCGGTGCCCGAGCCCCGGGCAGCTTGAGCGTGAACGTCGCCCCGCAGGCGTCGGTGCGCTCGAGTACCAGCTCGCCTCCCATGCGCTCGGCCAGCTCGCGCCCGATCGCCAGTCCCAGCCCGAAGCCCCCCTGGCGGGTGGTATCGCGTCCGCGGCTGAAGCGGCGGAAGATCAGCTCGCGCTCGTGGTCGGGCACGCCCGGCCCCTGGTCAGAGACGCTGATCGCCACCTCGGACGCCCGCTTGAGAACGACTCTGATCTCGGAGTCGGCCGGGCTCATGCGCACGGCGTTGTCGAGCAGGATGCGCAGGATGCGCGCGATGCTGCCCGGGTCTCCCAGCGCCCACACCGATCCGCCGAGATCGTCGAGCTGTGATGTGATCCTTCGATCGCGGGTCCCGAGCTCGAATTCGGCCATCACCGCCCGGCTGAGCTCGCCGAGCTCCACCGGCTCAGAGCGCAGATCCACCTGGGCATCGATGCGTGACAGATCGAGCAGATCGGCGGCCAAGCGGCCGAGCCGCCTGGATTGGGCGCGGGCCCGTTCGAGCAGCGCGCGGGCGTCCTCCAGGTCGGGCTGGGCGTAGTGCAGGTCGTCGTCGAGCAGCTCGAGCATCCCGTCCAGCGACGTCAACGGGGTGCGGAGCTCGTGCGAGGCGGTGGCCACGAACGACCGGCGCGCCTCCTCCTGCTGCTGGAGGCGCTGCTGCATGGTCGTGAGCGTTCGTGCCAGGTCGCCGACCTCGTCGCGCACCCGGTCGACCGGGATCTCGACCGCGGGCCCCTCGTCGGCCAGCTCGAGCGCGGCTTCCCGCAGCCGCCGCAGCCGCCGGACCAGCCTCCCGGAGAGGGGGATGGCGAGGATCAGGGTGAGCGCCAGGCCCGCCAGAGCCGCGTCCAGGAAGGCGTTACGCAGCACCCCGACCGCGGCCGGGATCTCGTCGCTTGCCTTGCGTACCGCCAGCACATAGCGCAGCCCCCCGTTGGGGAACGGGATCGCCGCCCGCACGTACTCACGACTGTCGACGGTTGCGGAGCTGTACTTGTCCCGGCCGGTGCGAAATGCCCGCGCGACGTCGGCGTCGTCTGCCACCACGTCGTCGGCGTCGCCGCGCGGGCGCTGCGTCAGCAGCGTGCCGTGCAGTCCTTCGTCGCCCGGAAAGCCGAGCACCGAGACCGTCGCGCCGATTCGGGCGGCCAGCACCCCGGCGTCGTAGTCGAGGTTGTCGCGCACCTTTTTCGATTCAGCGATCTGATTGAGGTGCAGGGTCTTGAACGTGTGCAGCGTCTTCGTGTTCAGGTCGTGCTTGAGCGTCGTCTGCTCGGCGCTGCGCAGGCTGTGCTCCAGCGGCCCGAGCAGCGCCACCGCGGCCACGACCAGCGTGGCCACCGTCGTCACCACCACCACGCCCACGATCCGGCCTCTCAGGCCAAGCGCGCCACGGCCCGAGCGCGTCCAAGCTCCCAAGCGCTCTGAACCACTGGCCGCTCCCCGCATGCGATTCCCCGCCTCGCTAGCTCCCCCGGAGCCGGTAGCCCGCCCCTCTTACCGTGAGGATGTGGCGAGGCTTCTCGGGCTCGGGCTCGAGCTTCTCGCGCAGGTGCCGGATGTGGACGTCGATCGCGCGCGGGTCCCGGTAGGCGCTGTCGCCCCAGATGGCGCGCAGCAGCTCCTGGCGGTTGAGCAGTCGGCCGGGATCGGTCATCAATGCATCCAGCAGCTCGAACTCCGAGAAGGTCAGCTTGATCGGCGCGCCCTCGATCGTAACCTCCCGCTGCGCCCGGTCAAGCGCTATCGGCCCCACCACCAGCACCTCGTCGCCCATCGCGCGGGTGCCGGCGCGCCGCAGCACGGCCCGAATCCGGCTGCGTAGCTCGGCCAGCCCAAACGGCTTGGTCACGTAGTCGTCGGCCCCCGCCTCGAGCCCGAGCACCGCGTCGGCCTCGGAGTCAAGCGCGGTCAGCATGATGATCGGGACGACGTTGCGGCGGGCCCTGAGCGTCCGGCACACCTCATAGCCATCCGGGCCGGCGCCCAGCGCCACATCCAGCAGCACGATGTCGAAGCTGTCGGTGCTCGCGCGATCGATCGCGGCCCGCCCGTCGGCGACGGCCAGGACGCGATGCCCCTCACGTGAGAACGAGCGCGTGAGCATCTCGCGCAGATCGGACTCGTCGTCGACCACCAGGATGCTCAGCGACGCATCGGCACTGCGGGCGGGAACCGGAGTCTGGCTTGAGTGATCGGAGGCCGTCACTTCGGATCCGATCGTATCGAGCACCCCCGCGGACTGGGTCAAACGCGCTGGAGCGACCCGACCTCGGGCTGCGCCGCCGCTTCAGCGGGCTCGGGGACCGGCGCCGATCGGGGCACCAGCCGACCCTCGGAGGCAACCGCCCACAGCAGGACCAGCCAGGTGACGGTAGCCAGCGACACGTGAACCCAAACCATCTCGCTGGGCAGCTTGAGCTCGTACTGGACGCTGCCGACCAGGCCCTGTGCGGCCAGGAGCACGCCGAGCACGGTCAACGGCTCCAGGGCATCTGCCGAGGCGCCCCGGCGGCGGTGCAGGAACCAGACCCCGATCACGGCCACCCCGAAGATGGCGGCGATCGTCGCGTGCTGGTGGACCGCCCAGCTCAGGGTGTCGGCCCCTTTGAAGTGCAGACGGTGAACCACCTGACCGGTGAACCCCCCGGAGTGGGGCCCGGCGGCGGTCGTGACCGTGCCGGCGAAGATCGTCAACGCGCCCAGCGGAGCCAGTCCTCGGACCGACCACACGCCCAAGCGGTCGCTGGACCGGGCACGCGTCCCGGGCTCGACGGCACTCCGCCACGCCAGCGCAAACGCCACCACCAGGATCACCAGCGAGAGGCTGAAGTGCGCCATCACGAAGCCCGGGGCCAGATGGTTGAGGACCGTGAACCCGCCCAGAACGGCCTGGGCGACGACCCCGAGCGGCAACAGCAGGGCGAGCGTGGCCAAGTCGCGCCGGAACGGCTTGCGCGTGAACGCCAGGACGGCAGCGACGACAGTGATCACGCCGACCACCGCGGACACCGCGCGGTTGCCGAACTCGATCAGGGCATGGGAGCTGAGCGGCGGCAGCGGGGTCCCCCCGCATTTCGGCCAGTTGGCGCAGCCCAGCCCGGAGTCGGTCAGGCGCACCGCGGCCCCGCTCATGATGATCAGGCTGAGCGCCGCCAGCGTCAGGTAGACGACGTTGCGGTACTGCCTCGGGGTGACGGCCAGGCGCTCAAGCATGGCCGGCGTAGGTGAACGGAAGCGATGCGGCCCGCTGCGACAGGGTGGGCGCCGCTCGGTCGCGCTCTGAGGCGATCAGCTGGTCGCGGTCGGGCCAGTCGATCGCCACCTCGGGATCGTCGAACGCAAACCCGCTCTCGGCCTCCGAGTCGTAGAACGTCGACACCTTGTAGACGACGTCGGCGACCTCGGAGAGCACGCAGAAGCCGTGGGCGAAGCCGTCGGGAACGTAGAGCTGGTGGTGCTCGACATCGTCGAGCTCAAAGCCCTCCCAGTGGCCGAACTGGGGTGAGCCCGGCCGGATGTCGACGAGCACGTCGAAGATGGAGCCGCGCGCGCAGCGCACGAGCTTGACCTGGCCGGGCTGAAAGTGCATCCCGCGCACGATCCCCTGCCCGGAGCGCGAATGGTTGTCCTGGACGAAGTCGTCGTCCAGCCCGAGCTCGGCCAGCCCGCCGCGCCGGTAGGACTCGAGAAAGAAGCCGCGTGCGTCGCCGTGCACGACCGGCACCAGCAATCGGGGTCCTTGGAGCTTGGTCGACAGCTTCTGCATCTCGTGACGGTCCCCGCCTGACGATACCGAGATCAGGGCCGGCCGGCCGCGCTCACGGGGGTGGCCACCCTCGCTCCGCCCTCCAACCGCGCGCCGTCGGACCGGCGCGTGATGCGCCTTGGCACCTTCTGATGCAACTACGCATGCTAAGCTGCCTGGCGCGTGCCCAAGACGGTGCAGATCCGTGATCTCGACGACGACGTCTACGCCGGCCTGGCTCGGCGGGCCGCCGAGGCGAGGGTGAGCGTGCCCGAGCTGCTGCGGGCCGAAGCGGTGCGCCTGGCCTCACGGCCCACCGTCGAGGCATGGTTGACGCGCACTCGCCGGCGTTCCTCACCGCTCGGACGAGCCGACGTCCTGGCGGCGCTGGAGGAGCAGCGGGGCCCGTGGCCAGATGCTGGTGGTTGACGCCTCCTGCCTCTGCGAGGTGCTGATCTCCGGGCCGAACGCTGAGGGGATCCGCGAGCGGCTGGCCACCGACGACGATCATGCCGCGCCGCACGTGGTCGACGTCGAGGTCTTCGGCGTCATCAGACGCGAGCATCTGCGTGGGCGCCTGGACCGTACCGAGGCCGCGCAGGCTGTCGAGGATCTCGAGGCGTGGCCGGGCGAGCGCTTTGGTCACCGGCTTCTGCTGGGCCGGGCCTGGGAGCTCCGAGACAACGTGCGCGGCTGGGACGCCATGTACGTGGCCCTCGCCGAAGCCCTCGACGCGACCCTGCTAACCACCGACCGAAGGCTCCTCGTCGCGACCGGCCCCGCCTGCCTGATCGAAGGCTTTTGACCGAGGATTGAGGCAAGCGGAGGAGCGGGGCGCCACCATGGCGATGTGGGCGCCGTTTTGGCGCTAACGTGTTGTCGATGCCCAGTGTTCAGATCAAGAACGTGCCGGAGGACGTGCATCGTGAGCTGCGCGCTCGCGCCGCGGCGTCCGGCCGATCGCTGCAGGAATACCTTCTGGCGATGCTCGTCGAGACCGCGCGCAGCGAAAGCCTCGAGGCCGTGCTCGCTCGCGCCGGCGGACGCGCCGGCGGCTCGCTCTCGCTGACGTTCGCCGCCGAGACGCTGCGCGCCGAGCGTGACCGCCGGTGATCGTCGTCGACGCGTCGGTGCTGGCGCCCGCGCTCTCCGACGACGGCCCAGACGGAGATCTCGCCCGTCAGCGGCTGTCAGGCGAGACCGTGGCCGTCCCGGACCTCGTCATCCTGGAAGTCGCATCGACGCTCCGGCGCGCGCTCCGCGTTGGCCACCTGGAGCCTCGCCGCTGTGTCCAAGCGCTCACCGACCTCGATGCGCTGCCCCTGGCCTGCGCCCCTCACCGGCCGCTGCTGTCGCGCGTCTGGGAGCTCCGCGACAACGCGACCGCGTACGACGCCGCCTACATCGCGCTCTCGGAGCTGCTGGACACGGTGCTGCTCACCGCCGACGAGCGGCTGGCGCGGGTGCCGGGCGTGCGCTGCCCGATCGAGGTGCTCGCCTCGGCGGGTTGACCACCGACAGCGGCACGGTTCGCCCCGCTTAGACCGCGTCGCCGGTGCCGAGATACTGGACGGCGGCGCGTTCGATGTCGTTTGCCTCGATCAGCTCACCGCCGCGGTCCAGAGCGCCGACCAGCGCGTCATGCGCGATGCCCAGAGTGCTGCGGAGATTGCGGCGCGCGCGCCCGCGGTTGAGCTCGGCGAGCTCGGCGACCGCCTCGGGGCTGAAGACAGATTCCCGCCCGGCGTCAGTCGCAAGCCGGGTGCGGCGGTCGAGGATTCGCGCCAGCTGGCCACTGACGATCTCGGGGACAGCGAGGAGTCGTTCCAGGGCACCGTGCTCGCGCCGCGCGGCAGCGAACGCCGGCATGCGCACGTACTCGTCGTGAACGGCGACGATGAATCCCGCCTGCACTTCGGTCAGCGACCGTAGGACCGGACCGAAGAACGCTCCTACGAGCTCTTCTCGCGTGGCTCGGGATGCCGGACGGCGGGTGAAGCTGTCGGAGTCGTCAACCACGATCACGGGCTGGCGCCCGGTGTCGGCTATCACCTCGAGCGCATGGTTGACGGCGTCGAGCACCTCGGCGGCCGGGCGCTCGAGCTCTGCGCCGCCGAGGCTCCTCGTGACCTCGCGGGCGAGCCCGCCGCTGGCGATCCAGAACTTCGCGGCCAGCTTGCCGGCGAGCTTGCGCTCGCTGCCGGGCAGCGGACGCTTCGCGGCCGCGGCGGTCAGGATCGCGCTGCGCTGCTGCTCCGAGAGACTCCGAGCGCGCTCGGCGTCTCTCAGAATGCTCTGCACCAGGTGAGCGGCGAACCGGCGGGCATCGAGGATCACGGCGTCATCGTCGAAGGCGACGGACACCCAGATCGGCGCGAACGGGCTATCGGGGTCGTCAAGCGCATAGCGCAGCAAGCTGGTCTTGCCACAGCCGATCGGTCCTTGCACGCCGAGCCGCTCCGCGCCACTGACCGCGCGCACCACCCCGCTCTCGGTCCCGGTGCGGCCGCGGTCATCGAACGGCACGTGGTAGGCGGGCATGTCGACGTGCAGCGGACTGCTGTCGAACGCGTGCGCAGCGCTCAGCTCGTCGAGCACCTGGCCGCTCACGGGATGCCCTTCAGGGCGAAGCTGCGGGTCGGGCGCCCAGGCCGGCCGGAGCGATGCTGTTCGGTGCTCTGCAGCAGATCGGCGCCTTCGAGCTGGTGCATCAGCTCGCTGACGCGTTGCCGGCTCGCTCCGACCTGGCGGAGCAGCTTGGGATCGGATGCGCTGACGGGACCGTGGTCCACAAGGTATTCGACGAGTCGGCCAGCCAGCGGGCCTGCGACGACTGCGGCGCGCTGCGCCTGCTCCCGTCCGCGAGCGTGCGCCGGTAAAAGCCCGGCCTCGACGTCGGCGGCTGCGCGCAGCAGCCGCCGCGGGCTGCCGGCGCCCGCCGCCAGGATCTCGCGGAGCTGCTCTGGGCCCGGGGTCTGTCCATGGGCCTTGAGGAGCCGGCGAGCTTCGGTGTCGCTGAGGGGCTGCACCTCGATCGTGACCGGGAAGAACGCGTCGGCCGGAGGTTGGCGGTACAGCGAGGCATCGGCGGTGTCGCCGGCCAGGACCCAGCTTGCACCCTCCACCGCCCACAGCTCGTCGCGCAACGAGCCGAACACCGCATGGGCGACGCCTGGCGCCAGCCCGTCGATCATCAGACAGAGCGAACGCTCGCGCTCGGCCACGGTCTCGGCGAGCAGGTCGATGAGCTCCATCAACACCGCGGGCCGCACGACCTGTCCGAACGGACCGTCGGGCATCGAGAGCGCGCGCAGGTCCTGTATCCACTCGCCGCGACCGCGACTGCCGTCGAGGCGTCGCACGCGCGCGACCAGGACACCGAGCAGCTGAGCGGGGTCGCCAACCGCGTCCCCGCCCATGACGATCGCGTCCATGTCCTGGTTTCGCTCGAGCGACCACGCCACGTGATTGAGCAGCGAGCTGCGGCCAGACCCCGCCTCGCCAACAAGCAGGACGTTCCGCGAGGCCGTCAGAGCATCGATCATGCGCTTGGTCTCGGGCGCACGGTCGACGAAGCGCCGCTGGTCAGCCCGGGTCGCCAGGAGCGGTCGGGATATCATCCCAGCAATATTAGCAAAATTATTTCGCTGATTGCCTGCTTAATAACGGGCGGCGTCGCGCAGTGCCGAGGGCCGGCTGATGATCCTCATCTAGGCTGTGAGGCGATGGGCGCCGGCCTGCCTCCCACGGTGAAGTCCCGACCTGACGAAAGCGTCGAGGAGTACATGCGTTCGCGGCTGCTTCAGCACACGTGGGATAGCTACGCCGGGGTGTCCATGTCGAAGTTCCCCGAGGATCTGCGGGTATACGAGCACCTCCTGTGGATGTCCGCCGCGGACGTGGTGATAGAGCTCGGCGTGCAGTTCGGCGGCTCATCGCTGTGGTTCCGTGACCGGCTTTGGGCGTTGGGTAGATACCGCGCCGCGTCCGCGAAGAAGGTGATCGCGGTCGACATCGACCTCACCGAGGCGCGTGCGCAGCTTGAAGCCGCCGATCCCGGCTACGCGAGCGACATCGAGCTGATCGAGGGCAGCGTCACCGACCCCGCGCTCCCCCAGCGAGTCGCGGATCGGCTGCGCCCCGGCGCCCGCTGCCTGGTGGTGGAGGACACCGCACACACCTATGAGACCACCCTGGCGGCACTCCGCGGGTTCACGCAGTTCGTCCCGGTGGGCGGGTTCTTCGTGGTCGAGGACGGATGCGTGGACATCGAGCGGCTGCGCATCGACGACGCCTGGCCACGCGGGGTGCTGCCCGCGCTGCGGGAATGGCTGGCTGGCGAAGCGAGCGGCTTCGTCACGCGGTCCGATCTGGAGCTCTATGGCGTCACCTGTCACCCCGGCGGCTTTCTGCAGAGAATGGCCTGACCCGCAGGAGCAGTTGCGATCGACCTACCTGGAATCGGCGTCCAGGAAGGCGCTCGTTTCGGCGAGCGAAGCCGGCGTGCCGATCTCGTAGAAGCGTTCGGTGGCGGAAAAACCGAACAGCTCGCTTCGAGTCGCCAGCTCGCGATAGAGATCAGACAGGTCCGCGGTATCGGTCCCGATCAGGTCCACCGCCTCGGCCCGCAGGCCCCCCAGGCCGTAGTCGATCCACCGCATGCCGGCCGTCGGAGCGCGCTTGTCATATGCCGTTACTCGTCGGCCGTCGAAGTCGGCATTCGAAACGTCCCACCGACCCTGATTGCGCAGCACGGTCATCAGCCCGAGGAGGTCGCTGCGCTGCCATGCCCCCGCGACTGCCCCGTAGTCGATCCTGAGATAGGTGTCGCCGTAGAGGATCAGAAAGCGTTCCCCGAGCGACGGCAACGCCTGGCGAATGGCGCCGAGGGTTCCGAGGGGGGCCGGTCCGTCGTAGGCGTAGCCGATGTCGATCCCAAACTGGCGCGGGCCGATCCTCCGTTCGATCTGCTCGCCCAGATACCCGACGCAGACGACGACGCGGGTCGCCCGGTAGCGGGCCAAGAGCCGCAGCTGGTGGATCAGAAACGGCTCTCCGGCGACCTCGAGCAGCGGCTTGGGCGTCTTCTCGCACCCTGCTGCCCAGGCGGGTGCCCAGACCACCCGCCAGGATGCACACGGGCGGCAGCGGCTCGGTCACGCATACTCGCTGGACGTCGCGCCCGAGAACTCGAAGTCGAATGGAAGCTCGACGGCGCCGGCGGCGGTCATCGCCTGACGCGTGTCGGCGGGATTACGCGCGTAGACGAGCAGGAAACCGCCGCCTCCGGCGCCGACCAGCTTGCCGCCGATGACCCCGCTGCGACGGGCCAGCGTGTACAGCTCGTCGATGCGGTCCGTCGCCATCCCCGGAGAGCGCCGCCGCTTGTTGAGCCAATGCTCGTGCATCAGCTCGGCATACGCGAACAGATCGCCGGCCACCAGCAGATCCCTGGCCTGTCGGCCCATCTCCTTGGTGCGATGCATGTTCTCGAGCATCTCCGCGTCGCCAGTCCGGGTCCGCTCATCCTGATCGCTGAGGACGACCGATGCGTCGCGTGCCTCCCCGGTGTAGAACAGCAGCAGCTGCTCACGCAGGGAGCGCAGCGTCTCGGAGGCCAGCTCCAACGGCTCCACCGTCACGGATCCGTCGCAGTTGAACGTGTAGGCACAGATGCCGCCGTGCGCGGCGACGTAGGGATCCTGCTTGCCACAGGGCTCGTTGAGGATGTCGATCTCGATCTCGGACGCCGACTCCGCGAGCGCGCTGGGGGTGATCGAGGTTCGCCGGGCGTGGGCCAGCCCCTTGAGCAACGCCACGCTGAACGCCCCGGACGAGCCCATGCCGGTTCGCGATGGCACGTCGGCGACCGAGGCGATCTCGATGGGGTTTCCCCGCCAGTGGCGCTTCAGCGTCTCCCGCAGGATCGGATGGCGGATCTGGGAGACCTCCTCCACGTCCTCGGTCTCGGAGTACTTCATCAGGTAGCGCCGCTGAAAGACCGTGTGCATCAGCATGTAGACGTACTTATCGATCGCTCCCGCCACGAGAAACCCGCCATGCTCCGAGTAGTAGGACGGCAGGTCGGTCCCCCCGCCTCCCAGGGAGATGCGCAGGGGCGCCTGGCTGTATATGACGCTCATGGGGCTCCGAGATGCCCGGCGAAGCGCAAGCCAGCCATCCCGGCCACGCCGGTGATGCGAATGCCTTGCGTCACGGCTAGACCGTGAAGCCCGCTGCCAGGGCGTCGCGCCGGAACATCTGCACGGTCTCCAGCGAGTACTGGAGCAGGTCCTTGCCGAGCAGGTCAAGCTTCTTGAGCAGGTCCTGGGTGACCGTGATGATGTGGCACCCCACCTGGTCGGCCTGCACGAGGTTGAGGATCTCGCGCGGAGAGGCCCAGATCAGCTCGGAGCGCGGAGCGCTCACCATGATGTCCACGGCCCGGGCCATGAGCGGAACCGGGTCGATGCCGGCGTCCGCGATGCGTCCAGCGAACACCGAGATGTAGGACGAGGCGCCGTCCTTGACCGCCTCGGTGATCAGCTCCACCTGCGCGGTGGTGAAAACCGCGGTGACGTTGACCTTGACGCCGCTCTCTGAGAGCTCGCGGACCAGCGGCGCCATCGACTCGCCCGTGGTGGTCGAGACGGGGATCTTGACGTAGACGTTCTCGCCCCATCCGGAGATCATGGTCGCCTGGCGGCGCATCTCCTCGGCGTCGTCGGCAAACACCTCGAACGAGATCGGATGCGTGGTGATCCGCTCCAGCAGCCGCTTCGCGAACTCCTCGTAGTCGGTCAGCCCCGCCTTCCACATCAACGTGGGGTTGGTGGTGAAGCCCGCGATCCGCTTGTCGGCGGCAAGCGCGAGGATCACGTCCAGGTCCGCGCCGTCAGCGAAGATCTTGACGTTCAGATCATCGAGCACCAGGGGAAATTTACTCCTTCTCAGCGAGGATTAGGTCGACCGCGGCGGACAGGTTGCCGGCGGTCGCGTCAGGGGCCGAGGCCCCGGTGCGCTTGTGCGCGCTGTCCGCGTTCTCCACCAAAATCGTCCGGCAGCCCGCCGACCGGCCGGCCAGGACGTCGGCATCGGTGTCGCCGACCATCCACGATGCCGCGAGGTCCACGCCCAGCGTCTGGGCGGCGGCGAGCAGCATGCCCGGGGCCGGCTTGCGGCAGTCGCAATCGCCGGAGAGCTCGGCGACGACGCCATCGGGATGGTGCAGGCACATCCGGAAGTCGTCGAACCGCACGTCCCGGTCGCTCAGCAGTCCGAGCACCTGGTTCTGCACGGCATGCAGCGCCGAGAGCGGCACGCTCCCCTTGGCAGCCGCCGGCTGGTTGGAGACGCCGATCAGCCGCCAGCCGGCCTGCGACAGGCGACGCAGCGCGGCGGCGGCGCCGTCGATCAGGACGACGTCCCGCGCCGCCAGCGGCGACTCGCGAAGGCCGCTGGCCGGATCGACGACCAGCTCGTTGATCACCCCGTCGCGATCGACGAAGACGGCCGCGGCGCTCACGCGGCGCCGGCGGTGCCCAGGGACTCCCAATGGCCGAGCTGGACCGCCAGCTTCGGGTGCGACACGAGCGCGTGCCAGACGACCGCCTGAAACGACTCGACGAGAGGGGTCTTCAGGTCGCCGGGCGCCTGCACGACGATCGCCGTGTCCGCCAGCTGCGCAAGGGTCCCGTCGGGTGAGCCGACCACCCCGTAGATGAGCGCGCCGCGCTCACGAGCGAGCTCGATCGCATTGACCAGGTTGATCGAGACGTTGTGGGCGCGGGATCCGCCGCCGACGCTGAAAACGAGCAGCCCATCGGCGGCCGCCAGCTTGGAGACGATCAGCCACTCGGTGAACGAGGTCTCCCAGCCTTCGTCATTGGTACGCGCGGTGAGCTCCGAGACGTTGTCGGTGGGGGCGTAGCTCTCGATCCGGCACAGCTTGCGGAAGTCGTTGACCGCGTGCGACGCGTGACCGGCGCCCCCGCCCACGCCCAGGATGAACAGCCGGCCGCCACGTTCGCGCAGCGCGGCCAGCCCGGACGCCATCTCGTCCACGCGGGCGAGATCGATCGCCTGCGCGATCTGAGCCGCCGACTCGAAGTACCGCTGGGTGTATTCGCCGCCGGACACCGCGCTAAGCGTACGCGCTCCGCCGAAGCTCCAACCTCGAGCTCAAGCGCTCGCCGCGCCCGCCAAAGCCGGCTCGCGCGCCACGCCGATCGTCTGCCAGCCCAATGCGGTCCGGGGCAGGCTGATCGCCAGCAACGGGCGGAACGCCATCATCGCCGCTCTGATCACCTTGGCCTGCGGCGTATCTCTCGCGCCGGCGGCGGCGTCGGTCGCCAAACGATCGCCACGGGCTATGACCAGGGCACGGTAGAGGTTGAAGAACGGGAATCCCGCGCCCGCCAGCAGCGACACTTCCAGGCCTGCGGATCGCATCACCTCACCGAGATCGGGGGGTGAGAAGTGCCGACGGTGACCGATATGACGGTCGAAAGCCGAGATCGGACCGCCGGGCACGGTGACCACTACGCGGCCGCCGGGCGCCAGCCATCGGCGAGCGTTGCGCAGCAGCGTGACCGGCTCGTCCACATGCTCGAGCACCTCCGAGCACACCGCGTGCGTAGCCCAGCCAGCCTCCTCCGGAGCGGGGTTCGGCTCGTCGAGTAGATCGCAGACCCGTACCCGAGCGGTCGGCACCTTTCGCTCTGATTCCGCAACGCCCGCCGGGCTGAGCTCCAGGCCGGCCAGTCCTGCGGTCGGCCATCGGTTCGCGGCAGCCGCGAGCAGTTCTCCGTTCCCGCTTCCAATGTCGAGCAGGCGATCGGGGGGTTCGAAACGACCGAGGAGAAACAGACACAGGTCCCGGCGGTAATCCTGTGCGGGGTTTCGCTCGTTGGCATCGCCGAACTCAGCCCAATGATCATCCCAGTTGTCGCCGACGCTGACGTTCGCGTCGCTCATTGGCTCATCCCCGCCCCACGGTCAGGTCGTCGAGCATCGCCTGCATCGAGGCCCGCAACGCGCCCGCCGAATTCGTCGAGGGCCCCCAACCCAGGCCACGGATGCGCTCGGTGCTGAGCCGGACAACTGGGACGTCTCCCTTCCAGCCCCGGTTCTCCGAACCGTAATGGACCTTGGTCTGCGCGTCATCGAGCCCGGTGACCTCCAGCGCCAGGCCCACGATCTCCCGCACGGTCACGTAGTCCCCGGTGGCCACATTGAAGCTCCGGAATGGAGCGTCAGAGTCTGAATCGAGCGCGGTCAAGAACGCGTCGACGACGTCGGTGGCCAGGATGTAGGACTTCGACTGGGTGCCGTTGCCCAGCACGGTCAGCTGGGTGGGATCCTCGCGCAGTCGGCGAACGAAGTCGAAGCCGACGCCGTGGGTCTGCCGCCGGCCGACGACGTTGCCGTTTCGAAAAGCGCATCCCCGCATCTCGAACATGTGGGCGTAGGCGCTGATCAGCGTCTCCCCGGCGAGCTTGCTGGCGCCGTAGGTCGACACCGGGATCAGCGGTCCGTGGTCCTCGGTCGCCTCGAGTCTCGCCCAGATCCCCGTAGACGCCGCTGCCCGACGAGTAGGCGATCCGGCCCACCCCCGTCCGCCGCATCGCCTCCACCACGTGGTGGGTGATCAGCGTGCCCTGATCGAAGTCGATCGCCGGATTTGTCATCGCGGCGGCGATATCCGGGTTGGACGCCAGGTGGATGACGAGATCGTGACCAGTCATCGCCTCGCACAGGCGAGCGAGATCGTTCGCATCGCCCCTCACCACCTCCAGCGCGATCGTCGCGAGATGATCGGCGTAATGCCACTCCTGTCCTGACGAGAAGTTGTCATACAGCGTGACTGCCTGTGGTCCGCTGGTCGGCGAGCGAGAGCATCGGTGAAATGGCTGCCGATGAACCCGGCCCCGCCGACGATGATCACCCGCTCGCGGCGGAAGGTCATGCGGGCACCCGGCACACCGCGGAGGTGTTGAGGCCGAACTTGTGACGGTGGCACCGGATCAAGCTGGGCTTGAACCCGGCTCGGACGAGCATCGGCCACAGATCCCGAGGGTCGTAGTAGGCCTTGTGGTCGTCCATCTCCTCCGCCGGGCTGACGCCGAGGCGGAACGCGGCGAACTCCAGGAACGGCTTGCCCAGCCACGACGGGACGTTGAGGATCGCGACCCCACCGGGAGCGAGAACGCGGTGAAAGTGATCGAGCGCGGTCTGTGGCTCGGACAGGTGCTCGAGCACCGACAGGCACATACGACGTCAAGCGACGCGTCGTCCAGCGTCGGCAGCACGTCGAGGACCGACCCCTCGATCGCCGTGACGTTCGGCTGGCGCTTCAGGTCGTCGGCGAGCGCCAGATCGACCAGGAGCGCCTGCCTGACCACCGGGAGCTGAGTTCGGGCGAACGTCGCGTTGTATCCGCACCCGAAGTCAGCCAGGCGCGCGCCCTCGAAGCGGCCGGCCCGGCGAGCCGCCCGGGCGCCGAGCCAGACTCCGAAGCGATCGACCGGCGTCGGAGGGCGGTGTTGACCATAGGCGCCGGCGCGTTGCTCCGCGGTGGTCATCGCTTGACCACGATCCCGTGGCCGTTGAGGTTGTGCAGCACCAGTCGATCGGGCAGCTCTCGGAGCTCATCGACGAACCTCGTCACCCCCGGACACGCCGGAAACCCGTAGTCGTCAAACACGGCGATACCGCCGTTGGTCAACCGAGGCCAAGCCCAGTCGAACACGTCCTTGGCGGACTGGTACACGTCGACGTCCACGTGAACGAGACGCAGGGCCTCAGCCGTGACCTGGGAGGCGGTGTCCTCGGGGAAGACGCCCTGCAGGAGCGTGACGTTGCTCAGGCCGAGCCGGCCGACAAGGTCCTCGACCATCGCCTTCGACGTGTCGTCGTGCTTGCCGTCGTGGTAATAGATGTCGTCCGGTCCCGTCTTGACGACTCCCGTCCCAGGTGTCGCACAGGTAGACCGGGTCGCCGAGGCCGAGCCCGGCCATCCGAGCCGCCATCAGCGCTCCGGTGCCCCCGCGCCAGACGCCGACTTCCAACACCGCACCTGACAGCTCCGACATTTCGCCGAGCAGGCTCCACAGCTCATGACAGCGCCAGATGTCCACCAGAGTGTTGGCCTTTATCTGCTGATAGACCCGCTGGAAGTCTTGATCGACCTGCCAGGGGGCATAGGTGGAGATCGGGTAGGCCATCTCGTGTCCGCCGGATCGCACCGCCTCTCCGCGCACGAGTGGAAGCGCCAGCCCCTTGGCCACCGACAGGGCGGAACGTCGCACAAGCCCGCCGTAATAGCGGGCGTAGAACCTCGTGCTGCTCTCCACGGTCAATCGGGTTGGAACGGTCGCCCCCACGCCGTGGCGACGATCGCCCCGTGAAGGAGGAGCACGAACACGAAGAGCTGCGCACCGGCGATGACCGCCGCCAAGCCGGTGACGGCGAGATGATCCTGAAGGCCATTCGCCGACGTGAGGAGGAGGTCGTTGTCCAGGTAGGCAATCGCCAGCGGAACCGCAAGCCCGACCCCGAGGATCACGAGGAGTGTCGCGATCAGGACGGTTCGGGTGTAGGGAAAGACGCGGAGCCATCGTCTCCGGCGCCGCCCGGTGAAATCGAACAGCACCTGGGCGATGCCGCCGAGGAAGAAGGCCTGAAGTCCGACGACGAAGGCGGCGACCGCCAGGAACTGCCAATTGAGCGACAGCGTGACCGCCCCGAACGTGAGGTTGCCGAAGCTGACCGCCAGGGTGACGATCAGCCCGAGGGCGGCCAGCACGAGTCCGGGCTTGAGGACGAAGAAGTCGGAGCCGTAGACGAACATCGCGCGCAGGTTGATCCACGCCGCCTGCCATGGCGAGAACCAGCCCAGGCGCTTGTGGTGGCTGACCCGGCCCTCGCGGTCGGCCAGGAACCGCACCGGCACCTCGGTCGTGCGCAGGTTCATGTGGACGGACTTGAGCACCATCTCCGAGGCGTACTCCCAGGACTGCGACTGCAGCCCCATGCGGACCAGCGCATCGCGCGTGATGCCGCGCATGCCGCAGTGGATGTCGGTGAACTTGCTGGAGAACAGGCGGTTGAGGATCCACGTCGTGGCCGGCGTTCCGAGGTGTTGGTGCAGCCACGGCATCGAGCCGGGCTCGATCGAGCCCTCCCAGCGTGATCCCATGACGTACTCGTAGCCCTGCTCGAACTTCTCGACGAATGGGTTGAGCAGCCTGAAGTCGTACGTGCAGTCGGCATCGCCCATCAGCACCCAGCGTCCCCGGATGTAGGGGACCGCATCCATGTAGGCCCGTCCCAGGCCTCGCTTGGGAACACGCAGGACGCGCGCCCCGGCCGCCCGGGCGAGTTCAGGCGTGCGATCGGTGGAGGAATCGACGATCAGGATCTCGCCCTGCACTCCCGCATCCTGCAGGCCCTGCCGGCACCACGCGACGAAACCCGTGATCGTCAGCTCCTCGTTGAGCGCCGGGATGACGATCGAGAGGTCCGGCTCGGCGACGTCGTGCTCCGGGAGGAGCAGCTCGATCTCCGAATGGACGGCGGCAGGCGTCTGGCTGGCGATCAAGGTTCCGTTCGGCGCGTGGGACGCCGATGTCTGCGTGGGCGGTGCGGGCTCCAGAACGGGCAGAATGTTGGCATGCAATCGGTTCGCACGCTTCTCCGGCATCCGCTCGCCGGCCCCGCGGTTCGGTACGGCATAGCCGGCGCCACCGTTGCCGCCGTTTATCTCGCGGTGCCACTCGTGCTGAACGGACTCCTCGGGGTCCCGATCCAGATCGCGATCCCTCTCGCGTACCTGCTCGCGATCACGCTGCACTTCAACTTGCAGAGGCACTTCGTCTTTCGGCACGTCGACGAGTTCGCCCTCTCGGTGCGCCAGCAGATCGGTCGCTACGTCATGATCGGCGCGATTCAGTACCCCACCACCGCCCTCGCCACCGCCTTCCTGCCCGGGCTGCTGGGAGTCTCCGAGCGCGTCATGTTCGTGCTGATCACCCTCGTCATGTCCCTCACGTTCTTCCTGCTACTGCGTGGCCATGTCTTTCATCCCACCGTCGAGGAGGAGCTCATCGCCAAGTCGACGGCCCAGCAACGGGCCGCTCACCAGGAGGCAGGCGCGGACGAGACCACCGATCAATCTCACAGCGAGCCTGATCCGGTCCAGAGCTAGTGGCCGCCACCACAAGTAGGCTCGCTGGCCGGCAGCGCAGCCCCTCCGCGCTTCGGCTCAGCGCGTCGATCCGAGTCGCGATCGCCGTTCTCGTCTCGGGCGCCGTCACGGCGACGGCGATCGTCGCGCTCTGGGCGCCGCTGAGCGCGAAGTCAGAAGTCATCGCCTATCCGATCTTCGCCGACTTCAACCCTCACAACTACTCGTACGCTTACTACCTGGTGGTCGGGTTGTTCCCGGTCCTGGGGCTGTTGATCTTTCTCGGTCTGACGCGGATCGGGCATCGCGTGGGGCTGGCGACGCCGCCGTCGCGCGGGCGCCTGCGCCCCGTCGCCAGCGTGGCTGGTGAAGCGGAGAATTCGCTGGACGTGGCGCCGTCCTCGCTGACCAACGGCAGCGTCGCCTCGGGCGCGCGCGTTGCCATCGTGGGGGCCGTCCTGGGACTCGAGGTCGGCATTGCTTCGGACCATCTCTGGCTGAGCGTCTTGCTCGTGGCGGCCGGCTATGTGCTGTTGGTAGGCGTTGGGTCAGCTGTCCTTGGACGCCTGGTGTCCGCGAACTCGACTTGGGAAGTTCGGCTTGCCAGACTCAATTCCCTGGGGGCAGCGCTCACGCTTGCCGGACTGGTGCTCGTCTCGGCGCACACGGAGGTGCGAATCCTCTCCGGCAACGCCGTGGAGCATTATCCGTGGTTCCCGGCGCGGGTCGGGCTGCCGCTCGTAGCCGCGCTGTTGGGATGGATTCTCGTGTCGCTGCGCCGCGCGGGCCCGGCGGCGACCGCCGTGATCGAGCGGCGCGCCGTGCTGTTGATCGCCGCTCCGGTTGCGCTGTTCCTGTTTGTCGCGCATCTGCCGGGAGACTTGGGACAGATCGGCCTGTTCGAACAGGGCCAGTTCGTCACCGAAACGATGCTGGTGGGACACGGCTGGTTGCCCTGGCGCGACGTCGTGCTGGCGCATGGGCTCCTCGGTGACGTGGCTCCGACCGCCGTCGGATGGGGTGTGTTCGGCAACAGCTATTGGGGCGCGTGGGCGGGCGTCTTGCTGATTTTCAATCCGCTCATGATCGTGGCCACGTATTGGCTGCTCGCCTATCTCGTGGGACGGAGCTGGCCGGTGCTCCTGATCGCGGGGCTGATCTACCTCGGCACCTGGCTCGCGATAGCCGATGCTCGGTTCCTTCTCTGGCCGGTGATCCTGCTGCTCCTCGCCGCGCTGCTGAAGCGCTACACCCGGGTGCGCGCGGCCGCCCTGGGGGTCCTGGTCGTCGTCCAGGCGATCGTCACGTTCGAGATGGTGCCGGCCGTGCTGATCGTCGCCGTTGTCCTGGCTGCGTACGAGTGGTACTGGCGGCCGCCCGGCGCGCCGTTGGCGCGGGCGTTTCGGCGGACGATCTGGATGGTGATCGCCGCCGTCGTCTCGGCGGGTGCCTTCGCGATCTACATGGCGAGCCGTGGCGCCCTGGGCGACGTCGTCTACGTGAGCGTCAATCTCCTCACCGGCCACTTCGACACGATTCCCCCCACCCCGTCCGGGACCTCGCAGGCGAAGTTCGACTTCATCGCGCTGGCGCCGGTCGCCGCGCTGCTTGTTTCGTTCGCATACGCGGCCGTGCGGTTGCGATTGCGGCGTCCGTTCCTGCTCGCGGACTGGCCGATGGCCGCGGCGGCGCTGTTCGTGCTCCTCTACTACTCGAAGTTCCTCGCGCGCATGGATCTTGGAGACGCCTATGACCCGTTCATGTTGGCGACGCCCCTGATGATCTACATCGTCTATCGCGCTGTCAGCGCGGCAGAGCCCTGGGTCCGAAGCCGGCTAGCCAAGAGGCAGGCCGGCTGGGTGACGAGCCATCCGGTCGGCATCGCGGTCTTGATCTTCTTCGTGGCGTACTTCTGGGGGCCCCTCCACACGGTGGTCGACGGCGCGCCGGCCTCCTATCGGCCCACGGTCGCGGTGCGCCCGGCGTACGCGCGCGTCGGGTACGCCACTCAGTTCGACGGCGCGGCATACGAGGATCTGCGTCGGATCGTCAACGCGTACCTGGGGCCGCACGGCCGGTTGATGGACATCACCAACGAGCCGGCGCTGTTCTACTACTTTCTCGGCCGCGACCCAAGCTCGCGCTGGTTCGCGCCGGTTGGCGTCGTTGCCACCCCCGCCCTGCAGCGCAACCTCCTCGCCGAGCTGCGCCGAGCGCCGCCGAAGCTGATCATCTTCGATGACACCGACACGAAGATGTATGGCCTGGAGGCCATGGACGGCGTCCCGGCGGCCACCTTCCTCTACCTGATCAGCAGATGGATCCTCGATCACTACCGCCCGTTGCTCGAGAGCCACAACCGCACGATCTATGCGTTGCCCGGCGTACCGCCCGTCTCGAGGCTTCATCTGCACCTCCATCAGCAGCCGGCCACAGTCGGGGTGGCGTTCCGTGGCCAGGAATGCCTCTGGGGCTACGCCCCCACCTTCCTGACCGGACCGGCGGAGCCCGGCTCCGGCGCCCAAGCCGTCCCCGCGCGCGTCCCGGTGGTCCGCCAGCCACAGGTGACGCTCACCGGTTGGGCGGGCGACCTGCGGACTCGGGAGCCGGCCCGAGAAGTGCTCGCGACGTTCAACGGGAGGATCGTCGGTCGCTCGACGCCGGACATCGACCGCCCTGACGTCGTAGCGGCCGGCCAGCCGGCCGGGTTCCTGCGCAGCGGGTTTTCGCTCTCGATTCCCACGTGGGCGAACGCGCCGAATGCGCTGAGGGTGTTCGCGATCGGCCGGGACGGCTCGGTAGCACCGCTGGCGGGCCTGAACCTGCCGGCACAGGGCGGAGTGGCGAGGATCGGACACCGTACGGTCGTCCTGCAGCCGAGCTGCCGACATCGGGCACATCGATACGGAGACAGCTTCGGGCCGGCTGTTTCAGATCGAGCCTCCCGCCGGATCGACGTGGAGCGATTACCGTTGGCTCGAGGTCGATGCTCCGAGCTCCGGCGGCTTTCTTCAGGGGACTTTCAGCTCTCTCCGATCGCTCCGATTCGACTGACCCGGGACACATGATCAGCTTCGAGACCCTCGAACGCTCCCCAACGCCACTACATCATCCCGGTATCCAGCTGCGCACAGTGGCACGGCTACGGCTCCAGCCGGCTGTTCCTGACGTCTCCGCCCGGACAGCAGCTCGCCGGAATTCGGCTCATTCGATAACGCGACAAGGGACAGCCAACCTAGTCGGCTTTCGGTTAGCCGGGCTTCGCAGCATCGGCGGAGGAGGCATGGCCGGTGGCTCGACGTCGTCGAGGCTGGAGACGGCTGATCGATCCTCGAGTGCCCCCGGATATCATGGCGAGCGTTTTGACGGGAGACCCGCTAATCGTCGATTCTCCGCGAGTTCGCCGGTGACTACGACTCATCCGTTACCGCTCCCACCGCTCGATCTGCTCCAACGAGCGGGGCACGTAGGGGATGACGACCCTCAGGGTGCCTACCTCCGGCTGGGCTTCGCCTTACGTCGGCAGATCGACGCGATCCTGCCCTCAGACTGGAGCTGGAAAGGCAAGCGGGTACTCGACTTCGGCTGCGGTGCCGGCAAGGTGCTTCGTCATTTCGCGCCCGAGGCCACGGAAGCCGAGTTTTGGGGGTGTGACATACACGAGCCGAGCATCGAGTGGGTGCAACGCAACATATGCCCACCGTTTCGAGCCTTCACATGCCGTGAGGACGCCGGCCTCCCGCAGCCGGATGGCTACTTCGACCTGATTTTCGCCTTGAGCGTGTACACGCACATCACTGATCACTGGGCCGAATGGCTGCTCGAGCATCATCGCGCGCTGGCCAGCGACGGGCTGCTACTCGCCACATTCCTCGGAGAGGGGATGAGCGAGCAGCTCACCAACGAACCATGGCGTGAAGACCGCATCGGGATGAACATGATCCGCGCCGGCAATCCGTGGGATCTTGGCGGTCCGACGACCCTTTTGTCGCCTTGGTGGCTGAGGGCTCATTGGGGACGAGCGTTCGAGGTCCTGGATCTCTGGCCATACATGGCTCCTGAGCCGAGGCCACCCGCGGCCGAAGACCCGCCGATGGGACAGGGAATGATCCTGTTGCGTCGGAAACCGGTGCGGTTGGTACCCCAGGATTTGGCTCGCCTGGAGCCGGACGAACCGCGCGAGCTACAGGCCCTCCAACACAACGTCCGGCAGCTCCGTGACGAGACAGTCGAGCTCCGCCGCCAGCAGAACGAGCTCGAGCTTCGCGGCCAGCAGAACGGGCTCGCTTTCCAACTCCGGCGGCGTGGCTCTTGGCTGAGTGGTCGTTGGTCAGGTAGGGGCCGTCCGTGGCGCCGGGGTCCCGGATAGCGCGGTAGCGGCGGCGCGAGCGGGAGCCGCACTGACCCGAGCACCGCCGGCGCGAGGCGATCGTCGATCCGCAGGGCAACCGGTGCTAGCCTGCCTGCGCGATGAGCGAGGCGCCGCAGGTCACCAGCCCGCCCGCAGCCCCGGAGACGCCGCCGGCCGCAGCCCGGGATACGCGAGGGGAGCTCTCCGGAGAGTTCCTGCTGGGTAGCGGTATCGAGATCGGTGCTCTACATCTCGCGATGGCGCTTCCACCGGGAACGCAGGTGCGATATGTCGATCGGATGACGGTTCCCGAGCTGCGTGGCCACTATCCGGAGCTGGCGACGGTCGAACTGGCACCGGTCGATGTGGTCGACGACGGCGAGTTGCTGTCCACGATCGAGCAAGAGTCGGTCGACTTCGTCGTCGCCAACCACTTCCTGGAGCACTGCGAGGACCCGATCCAGACGATCGAGACGCACCTGGGAAAGCTCAAGCCGGGGGGTGTCCTGTTCTATGCAGTGCCCGACAAGCGGTACACCTTCGATTTCCGGCGCCCGCGGACGCCGTTGAGCCATCTCATCAACGATCACGAGAACGGCCCGCAGGCATCTCGGGCCGGGCATTACCAGGAATGGGCGAGGCTCGTCTATGAGGGCGAGCCACCCAGCGACGAGTCGGCAGCGCAACTGGCCCAGCAGCTCGAGCACGACGCCTACTCGATCCACTTCCACGTGTGGACCCAGGCCGACCTGGTGGAGTTCATCCTTCATTGCCAGAAGGGTCTCGGCAGCTTCGAGATCGAGGCAATCAGACGGCGCTCACTGGAGACGATCGTGGTCCTGCGCAAGCACGGGGAGCAGGTCCTCGATTCATCACCCGCCAAGGTGAACCCGCCCTCCGAGCTCCAGCCGGCGCCGACGGCGGAGAAGCCGCGGCGGCGAGGCGGGTGGCGCTTCCGGCGCCGATGAGAGCGCGGTCGGCTCCGCGCTTGTTCGCACGACCGACGCGCCGGGGGACGAAATCGGCCGGGCCGGCTGTGAGACCTGCCGTGCCGGGTCGGTTGCCGTTGTCGGTGTTGGGGATGCGGCTGGATGCGGGCTCGGTGGGGGCGCACTGGGCGATGAACCCGGATGGGGTGCTGGGCCGGGCGTTGATGATGCCGGCTCCGGCGGCGGTGACGTTCCCGTTGGCGCTCTCGGGTGAGGTGTCGTTCTCGGCCCGGGTGATGCTGCTGCCCCATGATTGGCGTGACGGGCGGGGCGCGATCCGGGCGTCGGTGACGGTCACCGGGGACGGGCGCCAACTCGAGCTGTGGTCAGGTTCGCTTCGCTGCGCTGATCGCGGCCGGCCGCGCGGCCTGCGGGTCGCCTGCGGGCTGCCGGCCTGGACCACCTCGCTGCAGCTGAGCCTACACCCGGGCCCCCACCAGTACCGGGCGGTCGCCCGCGCCATCTGGATCGATGCCACCATCACCGACCCCCAGGTCGCCACACAGCCCGGATCAGACCCGCCCCACGCCCAAGCCCGGGGGGTCAGGTCAGCCGACGCGTCTCCAACTCCCGATTCGGGGCAGGCGTCGCCCGGGCCCCTGGTCTCGGTGCTCACCCCGGTACACGACCCACCGCTCGAGATGCTCGAGGAAGCGATCGCCTCCGTCAAGGCCCAGACCTTCACCGACTGGGAGCTGTGCCTGATCGACGACGGCTCCCGCAACCCCGAGATCATCACCGCGCTCAAACAGCACGCCGCCGCAGACCCCCGCATCCACCTAAAACGCCGCGAACATGCCGGCGGCATCTCCACCGCCACCAACGCGGCGCTCGAACTGGCCACCGGCCAGTACATCGCGCTGCTTGACCACGACGACACCCTCACCCCCGACGCCCTCGAACACGTCGCCGACCAGATCGCCAACCAGCCCGACCTCGACATGATCTACTCCGACGAGGACATCGTCCTCGACGGCCAGCCCGATCTGGACTCCACCTGAAGCCCGGATGGTCGCCGGACACGCTGCGCACCAACGGCTACACCTGTCACCTCGGGGTCTATCGCCGGAGGCTCGTCACGCAGGTCGGGGGCTTCCGGACCGAGTTCAACGGATCTCAGGACGTGGACATGATCCTGAGGCTGATAGAGCGCACCGACCGCATCGCCCACATCCCTCGCATCCTCTACCACTGGCGCGCCCACGCCAACTCCACCGCGGGCGGGCGATGCCAAGCCGTATGCCTATGTCGCGGCCCGCAACGCGATCGACGCGCACCTCGGACCGCTCGCGGCTTGGAGGCAGACGTCGAATATGGGCCGCCTGGTCTTTACCGCGTCGTGCATCGGGTCAGCCCGTCGGTGCAGCGTGGACCTGGTGCTGGCCGTCACCGACGAGCATGGGCTCACCCGCGCGGCCGCGCTCCTGGCTGGCCCAGCCCCACCCCACCTGGAACGTCATCCTCGCCGCCACCCCGGACGTGCTCTCCGCCGCCACCACCACGCTCACCACCGCCGGGTCGCCGCCTCGCGCATCACCACCATCACCACCGACCCCGCCACCACCCCCGCGGCCGCGCTGGCCGCCGCCGCCGACGCCGGCCGATCCGAACACCTGCTGCTCCTGCAAACCCCGGTCATGGGCCTCACCCACGACTGGCTGACCCGACTCATCGGCTACAGCCACCAACCCGGTATCGCCGCCGCCGGCCCCGTCGTGCTCAGCCCCGACGGCCGCATCCACCAAGCCGGAATCGCCATCCCCAACGGCATCCCCCTCCCCCTCCTGCACGGCCTGCGGTCATCGATGGATCACTTCTTCGGCTTCGGGACCTCGGTCTACAACGTGAGCGCGGTGAGTGGAGTGCTCGCGACCCGCCGCGAGACCTACCGGCAGCTCGGCGGCCTGAACCCCGACTTCGGCGACCTCGCCCCGATCGAGTACTGCCTGCGCGCCACCGACGCCGGCCAGCGCATCGTCGTCGTACCCGACGCCCGGCTGCAGACCACCGGCTCTGACCCCGCCAGCAACGATCTCCCCGCGCATCTGGCAGCTGCGCCACACCTGGGCCCAAACCCACACCCACGACCCCTACTACAACCCCAACTACCGCACCGACCGCGGCGACTTCGAGCCGATCCGCGTCTGAGGCGCCGAGCTCCCGGGACACGGTCGCAGCCGGGATAGCCTCACCTGAGAGATGCGTGGCTTCTTGTCGTCGGTGATCGATACCCAGACCGCTCCGGCAGGACATGCGCGTCTCCACTCCGCCACCACTCGGCTACGTGACCGGATCTCCGGCCGTCATGCCGCCGTGCCGGGTCGGTTGCCGTTGTCGGTGTTGCGGATGCGGCTGGATGCGGGCTCGGTGGGGGCGCACTGGGCGATGAACCCGGATGGGGTGCTGGGCCGGGCGTTGATGATGCCGGCTCCGGCGGCGGTGACGTTCCCGTTGGCGCTCTCGGGTGAGGTGTCGTTCTCGGCCCGGGTGATGCTGCTGCCCCATGATTGGCGTGACGGGCGGGGCGCGATCCGGGCGTCGGTGACGGTCACCGGCGCCGACGGGCGCCAACGCGAGCTGTGGTCAGGTTCGCTTCGCTGCGCTGATCGCGGCCGGCCGCGCGGCCTGCGGGTCGCCTGCCGGCTGCCGGCCTGGACCACCTCGCTGCAGCTGAGCCTGCACCCGGGCGCCGACCAGTACCGGGCGGTCGCCCGCGCCATCTGGATCGATGCCACCATCACCGACCCCCTGGTCGCCACACTCGCCCGGATCAGACCCGCCGCCGACCGCCCGACCGCCGGGCGTGTCAGGTCAGCCGACGCATCCAACTCCCGAGTCACGGCAGGCGTCGCCCGGGCCCCTGGTCTCGGTGCTCACCCCGGTACACGACCCACCGCTCGAGATGCTCGAGGAAGCGATCGCCTCCGTCCAGGCCCAGACCTTCACCGACTGGGAGCTGTGCCTGATCGACGACGGCTCCCGCAACCCCGAGATCATCACCGCGCTGCAACACCACGCCGCCGCAGACCCCCGCATCCACCTCAAACGCCGCGAACACGCCGGCGGCATCTCCACCGCCACCAACGCGGCGCTGGAGCTGGCCACCGGCCAGTACATCGCGCTGCTCGACCACGACGACACCCTCACCCCCGACGCCCTCGCACACGTCGCCGACCAGATCGCCACCCAGCCCGACCTCGACATGATCTACACCGACGAGGACGTGGTGGCCGACGGGAACCTGATCGAGCGCCACTTCAAGCCGGGGTGGTCGCCCGAGAGCATGGCGGTGCTCATGTACACCTGCCATCTCGGCGTCTACCGGCGCTCGCTCGCCGTCGACGCTGGGCGGATTCCGGTCGCGAGTTCGACGGCTGCCAGGACTACGACTTCGTGCTCCGCCTGATGGAGCGCACCGACCGCGTCGCCCACATTCCCCGCAGCCTCTACCACTGGCGCGCCCACCCCGGCTCGACCGCGAGCGGAGATCAGGCCAAGCCGTACGCCTACCTCGCCCAGCCGGGGGCGATCGCCGAGCACATGCGCCGGAGTCGGATCGATGCCGAGATCCAGTTCGGCCACCTGGCCGGCGTCCACCGGGTGGTGCATCGGGTCGCGCCGTCGACCAGCGTTGACCTGGTCCTCGCGCGTCGCCGACGAGCACGGGCTCACCCGCGCCGCCGTCTCCTGGCTCGCCCAGCCCCACCCCACCTGGAACGTCGTCCTCGCCGCCCACCCCGACGTGCTCGTCGCCGCCACCACCACGCTCACCACCGCCGGGATCGCCGCCTCGCGCATCACCACCATCCCCACCGACCCCGCCACCACCCCCGCGGCCGCGCTGGCCGCCGCCGCCGACGCCGCCACCTCCGAACACCTGCTGCTCATGCAAACCCCCGCCATGGGGCTCACCCACGACTGGCTGACCCGACTCATCGGCTACAGCCGCCAACCCGGCATCGCCGCCGCCGGCCCCGTCGTGCTCGGCCCCGACGGCCGCATCCAGCAAGCCGGCATCGCCATCCCCGACGGCATCCCCCTCCCTCTGCACCACGGATCGCGCGCCGGCGTTGGCGCAGCCCGTCGGTGGTCGATGAACGTGAGCGCGGTGAGCGGGGTGCTCGCCACCCGCCGGCGAGACCTACCGGCAGCTCGGCGGCCTGAACCCCGGACTTCGGCGACCTCGCCCCGATCGACTACTGCCTGCGCGCCACCGACGCCGGCCAGCGCATCGTCGTCGTCCCCGACGCCCGGCTGCAGACCACCGGCCCTGACCCCGCCACCAACGATCTCCCCCGCATCTGGCAGCTGCGCCAGACCTGGGCCCAAACCCACACCCACGACCCCTACTACAACCCCAACTACCGCACCGACCGCGGCGACTTCATCCCGCGCCTCTGAGCGAGCTCAGGGCGGCGGAAATGCCCCGGCCATGCAGCTGCGGGGCGCGCTCCATCAGCGCGCTCGTGGCCAATCCGGCTCGCGGATCGATGGTCGAGCAGCACCGGAGACGTCCCCGACTCGGCTCGTCGGGCCAGCTCCTGCGGGACAAGCTGGCCGCGCCAGCCGCGCTCGGCGATGCGGCACCAGAGGTCGTAGTCCTCCATCCCCGTCAGGCGCCCGTCGGTGGCGAACCCGCCCAGCTCACGCAGGCGGTCGGTCCGGATCAGGGCGGGAGAATGGATGTAGTTCCCGCGGCGCAGCCGGCCTGGATCCCAGCCGAGGATAGCTCATCAGGTAGTCGCCGCCGGCCGCCACGAAGGCGTCGGGGGCGCCGGTCACCTCCTGAATCGGATAGACGAACGTGGCCTCCTCGAGCATCGTCCAGGGTTCCGGCCAGCACGTCCAGACAGGGCGGATACAGGCTCTGGCCGGGATCGAGGATCAGCGAGATAGGCCCCGCGGGCGAAATCCAGGCCGATATTCCGAGCCGCCCCGGCTCCGAGGTTCGCAACCGCGCACCTGGAGCCGGGCGGGAATCCGCGGATGCGTGACGCATCCATCGCCGGACGGCCCTGAGCGTCCGGTCACTCGATCCGGCGTGCGACGACCAGGAGCTCCAAGTCGCGCTGACCGGCTGCGAGCCAGCGAGTCCAGCGTCGAGAGGGCCGGATCGGCGTCGCCGCCGAGAACAGTGAGGATGGTCAGCCGCGGCTCGCGCTGCGCGCGCCAGGAGGGACTCTCGTGGATCAGCTCGATAGGGCTGTCATGACCCGCTGACCGAACGGCCTCCTGCAGCACTCCGAGCTGGCGCCGGACCTCGAAGAGCTCACGCCGGCATCGCTCAGCTCCCGGCGCATCGACTTGACCTCCTCCGCGGTCTCCTCGGCAGGCATGGACCCGTTGCTGCCCGAGCGCGGCAGGAGGTGGTGCAGTGCCCAGTGACGCGCCCGTGGGCACCGGCACGCCGACCAGCTCCACCACCGCGGCCCGGAGCACCGAGACCGACAGCCCGAACGGAATCCACGCGCTCAGTCGCTCGTAGGCCTGCGCACGGAGTCGGTCCAGCCGTTCCTCGTCACCGATGAGCTCCTCAACGACGAACGGGAGCGAATCAGGGCTGGCGACGAGAAGATGCTCGCCGGGAACCAGCGGGCCGATGCCCACCGAGTGCTCGCTGACGACGACGGCGCCCGCGTGAATCGCGTCGAGCGCTGCGGCGCCACTCGAAGCGGGAGTCGTCGCCGTGATGAATGCTGATCACGACCTTCGTCTGGGCGAGCAGCGGCCAGCGGCCCTGGGCCAGGAACGAGGCTGGTGTCTCCCGGGTTCGGAATGGTCCTCGGAGACCTGTAACAGGCAGTTGCGGCGCGAGAGGACGTCGGCGGCCCGGCTCAGCTAGCTTGCGTCCGCCGCAGGCTGTGGGCGCCCAGGAACATCACGTCGAGCGGCCGCGCTGCCTCGCGGATCAAAGTGGTCCAGCGACTTGCGAGTATCCCGGGCGCAGCAGCCGAGCGGGAATTCCCTGCCCGGTGCAGGGCGATCACCGAGCGTCTGGTCCAGAGCGAACACGGCCCCCGCCCGGCGCAGCAGATCGACGTGCTGGTCGTCCGGGCCGGCGACAGCTCGCGCTCATCGCACAGGAAGATCGTCCGATTCAGGATCGGAGTCATCCGGCACCGCCTGCTCGCCCTCGAGCCCGCACGAACTCACGCGGCTCGAGCAGCACGTAGACGCGATCCGGTCGCGCACTCCGGGAAAGCGCCCGTAGTGCAGCGACGAGGGAACGCCCTGGAGCTCGAGCTCGTAGCTGAAGGGTCACACCAAGCTCGCGCACCGCATAATCCTGGCGCGCGGACATGACGAAAGCCACTTCGGGCATGGCGCGCGATCCTACCGGCTGCCATCCGGCTCGACGGCCCAGCCGATAGCCTGTCGCGCGTGGAGATCGAGCTGGCGGGAACCAACAGGCCGGAATCTCTGAGCGCTTCGCGCCCGACCAGGATCGAGGCCGGCTGATCGAGGTCGAGCACGTCTCCCGTTATCGTGGGCGGCCCAGGCCGCAGCGGACCGCACCGTGCTCGACGCCGGCTGCGGCACCGGCTACGGCAGCCGGCTACTCGCCGAGGCCGGCGCGCGCGGACGTGGTCGGCATTGACATCGGCGCAGGCGGTGCTGGAGGCCGTCGCGCGCGACCATGCCCGAGTCGGTCCGCCTCCAGGCGGGCGACCTCCGCAAGCTGGAGCTCGACGACGACGAGCTTCGATCTCATCGTCTGCTTCGAGGTCATCGAGCACTTCGAGGACCCGTTCGCCGTGCTCGACGAGCTGGTTCGCGTCCTGGCGCCCGGGCGGGCTGCTGCTGATCTCCTCGCCCAATCAGCGGTGTCTACCAGGCCGGCAATCCGCACCACCTCCACGAGTTTCACCGCCGGCGAGCTGGAGGCGGCGCTGAGCGCCAGGCTGGAGCCACGGCGGCTGTTGCGACAACACGACTACATCGTCTCCGCGCTGCTCTCGGACGATACCGCCTACGCACAGGGTGCGGGCGCCGCCGTCGAGGACCTCGCGCTTCACAAGCTGGTCGCCGGACCTCCCCCGGAGATGAGGTCGTACACGATCGCCATGGCCAGCGACGCTGACGCTTCCGCGGCTCCCCCAGATGGCGCCGATGACCGGCACGTCTGGAGCTGCGCGAGTGGCTCTCGGTGTTCGAAGACACAGACGCCGGGCGATCACCGACAAGGACAACCACATCGATGAGCTGCGAACGCGGCTCGCGGGACCGCGAAATCGGCTCGCCGAGTTGCTCTGCTCGATGCCGAGCAGCGCCTGGCGGAGGTGCCGACGCTCAATCTAGCGCATCGCCGACCTGGAATTCGAGCTCTCGACAAGCGCGCCGAGCGGCCGAGCCGCGCGCCGGCAGGCTCAGGAGCTCGATCAGATGCTCATGTACGGACGGCGCATGCTGCGGCACGTCAGACCGGCGATCAGCCGCTCCGCAAGGCCCGCAGGCTCTTGCGCGGCTAGCCGTGCCGCGCCGTGCGCTGGAGGGCAAGCGGCAGGGGCGACTCGCCGACCTGCCTCGCCGGATCTACCTGACCTATCGCTACCGAGGCATCTCGGCGGTCGCCTATCAGACTCTGATCTTTCCGCTGCGGCTGACCCCACTTGATCGCCTGCTCTCGTTGGGCCCGGGTGCGAGGCGCGGGTCGGTGGCAGCGCGGCGCTGGTACCGCCGCCACGGACGACCCGTGACGGTCGTGATCCCGAGCTTCCGGGATGCCGAGCTCGTTGCCAGGCTGGTCACCAAGATCCGGCAGACCACGGACGCGCAACGCGTCCGGATCATCGTGACCGACGACGCCAGCGGCGCCGGGCATCTCGCCGAGCTGCGGCGCATCGAAGAGATCGAGCTGTTGCAGGCATCGGAGAACGGCGGTTTCTCGGCCAACGCCAACCGTGGGCTGCGGGCGGCCGATCCTCGCCACGACGTGGTGCTCCTGAACTCCGATGTGATCCCGCTGCGCGGATGGCTGGAGAGCCTTCAGTACGCCGCCAGCCGCGGTCCGGACGTCGGGATCGTGGGCGCCAAGCTGCTTTACCCCGACAACCGGATCCAGTACGCGGGCACGATCCGCAATCCCCGGGCGCCCGAATGGTTCGACCACCGCTACCGCTTCAAGGCCGCCGACTGGGGCCCCGCCGATGTGGGGGGCCCGACGCTCGCCGCCACGGGCGCCTGCATGTACATCCGCCACGAGGTGCTGGAGCGGGTGGGCCTGCTCGACGAGGCGCTGCCGATGGCCTACGAGGACGTCGACTACAGCCTGCGCGCCTGGCAGGCCGGCTACCAGGTGGTCTACGAGCCGTCCGCCCGCCTCCATCACCACGAGTCGATCACGCGGGGCACCGAGGTCGGCGAACGAGAGCGGACATCGCAGCGAGAGTTCTGGAAGCGGTGGGCGAAGTTCTTCGACGAGCGGCCGGTGCTGACCCCCGACGGAAGACTGCGGGTCGTGTATGTGGCCGAGAGCACGATCGTGGGCGGCGGAAACCGGGTCATCTTCGAGCATCTCAACCGCCTCGCCGAGCGGGGCCACGACGCGCAGCTGTGGACGCTCGGCGAGCCACCGAACTGGTTTCACCTGCGCTGCCCGGTGCGGAGCTTTTCCGACTACGGCGCGCTCGAGGCGGCGCTGGCGCCGCTGGAAGCGATCAAGGTCGCGACCTGGTGGAAGACCGCGACCCCGGTGTGGCGCGCCAGCGTGCTCAAGGGCCTGCCGGTCTACTTCGTACAGGACATCGAGACCAGCTACTACCGCGACGATCCCGAGCGCCGCTATGAGGTGCTGAACTCCTATCGGCCCGAGTTTCGCTACCTGACCACGTCATCGTGGAATCGGGATCGCCTGGGCGAGCTGGGACTCGAGGCGGCTCTGATCTCCCCCGGCATGGCTCTGGACACGTTTCGCCCGCTGCCCGGCACCGACCGGCGCAACGACATGGTGCTCGCGCTCGGGCGCTCCAACCCCCTGAAGAACCTGCCCCTGACCCTGGCCGCATGGCGGCGCCTGCCTGAGCCTCGTCCCCAGCTGTGCCTGTTCGGCACCGAGCCCGAGCTCACGGGAGACGAGCCCGGTATCCGCTATGTCACCGCTCCCTCCGATCGGGAGGTCAACGAGCTGCTCAACCAGGCCACGGTGTTCCTGCAGACGTCGGTGCACGAGGGCTTCTGCCTGCCGATCCTCGAGTCGATGGCCACCGGCGGGACGGTCGTCTGCACGGATGCCCACGGCAACCGGGACTTCTGCGCCGACGGCGAGAACTGCCTGATGCCCGAGGCGCGGCCGGCTGCCGTCGCGGCGGCCCTCGGGCGCTCGCTCGGAGACTCGGGCTTGCGCTCACGCCTCGGCGAGGCGGGTATCGCCACCGCCGCCGGCTACAGCTGGAACGACCAGATCGACGCGCTCGAGCGGTTCATGCACGAGCTGGCCCAGCCGCGGAGCCTTCCTCCCTCCACGGACGCCGTCCCGGGACGGCGTCGCCGCGGTTAGGACCGGCGTCTTCGGTACGGCGAAGGACGATCGCAAACTCCTTCAGATAGGCCTGCGCGTGGATCAGCTCCCCGGGGAGCTCGACCGCGAGCAGGAGCGCAAGAAAGTCCCGCAGACGCCAAACATGGAAGTGATGCCGAGCGTCTGAGCGCGCGAACTCCTCCGCGCGGCTCTTCACGCTCGGTTCGGGTAAGCCCTCTATCAGGCGCGCCCACTCCTCATAGTGCGCCTGGCGCGAGCCCACAGGCCCGTTCTCGTGGTCGATGAGTAGATGCTCGACCGTTGTGACCGACCGCGCAGCATCGAAGCTGTAGCGCTGATCGGGAAGCGTGAGCAACAGGACCCCACCGGGGCGAATCACGCGGAGCAGGCTCTCGAGCGCACCGACTGGGTCCTCGAGGTGCTCGAGCACGTGATTTGCGATCACGAAATCGACGGAGCGGTCGGCGAAGCTCGTGAGCTGTGCGGCATCATCGACAGCGTCGATATGAGGAATATCGTTGGGGTCCAACCCCGCCGCTACGAGCGACGGGCCCTCTTGCTCGATCAGGCTCTCTCGGCTCATCCGGTCGACCTGGCGCACCCTCACACCGGGAGGGACTCGGAGAGGAGTCGTCATCGCACCGATCTCGATGCCCGAGCCAGAGACATAGCGACGGGCCAGGTCCTCACGCGCGACCCAGACGTTTCTCTTCCCCATCCTCAGCATGAGGTCCCGGAGGTGAAGCTGAGCCCGACTCCTGCCCACGAGACGACGCCCCTGGGCCAGAAGAGCGGGAAGCGCGAGGGCGGATGAGCGCCGGGGCTCACGCCCTCATGGCATCTTTTTGCCTGGAGAGACCGGCCCCACCTACAGGTCCTCCGCCACCCGGGGAGCCGTCCGGTTGAACACCCAGAAGCCGATCACGAAGATCGCCAGGACGATCCCCACCGGCGCGGCGAGCGCCGCCATCGAGCCGAGCAGAGCTCCGGCACTGGGCGTGGCGTGAGTGATGAAGGCGTGCTTGAACTGCTGGAAGATCACCGCCAGCGGATTTAGCATGTAGATCCGCAGGAGCGTGGGGCTGAGATGCGCCTGGATGGTGGTGATCGGGATGATGATCGGGGAGGCGTAGAAGATGACCTGGTTGAGCACCTCCCAGATCGGAGAGATGTCCCGGAAGTAGACGAACAGCGCCGAGAGCAGCATCGCGATCCCGGCGCACAGGACCACGAGCAGCCCGACGATGAGCGGCATCTCGAGCCACGTCAGCATGGGCCGTACTCCCGCCGCCAGCGCGAAGATCGTCACCACGATCATGTTCAGGCAGAGGTTGAAGAACGACAGCAGGACCACCGAGAGTGGGATCACCATGCGCGGGAACTGGATCTTGCGAACCAGGGCCTCGTTGTCCACGACGCTGCGAACCGCGCCCATCGTGGACTCGCCGAAGAACGTGACCAAGACGATCGAGCCGAGCAGCTGGGCGCCGTAGTAGTCGTACTCCGGGCCCCCGCCGACGCCGATGTGCGCCACCTTCGTGAAGAAGACGTACAGCACCAGGAACAGCAACAGGGGCCTGACCAGCTGCCACAGATAGCCCAGGGCGGAGCCGAAGAAACGCAGCTTCCACTGAGTTATCGCGATGTTGAGAGTCAGATGCCAGAACCGCCGCCAGTCCCCGGTGAGCGCCCGGGGCCCGCGGATCGGCCGGCCCAGCGATTCGTAGGGGACCGACGAGGCGTTCGTCCCCAGCTCCTTGAGGGGGGCCTGCACGCTCACGCGCGTGTCCGTTCCCCGTCCAGAGCCGAGGCCCGGCTGACCGCGGAGTGAACCGGGAGGTCGACCACCCCACCCAACGCCGCCGGCCCGGTGACCACGAACGAGAAGCTTCCCTCGAACCGATCGATCACGTCCAAACCCGAACCTCGGTGCGCCAGCTCGATGACCGGAGAGTATCGACCCGGAGCCAGGACGTTGTCGAAGGTGAACGAGAACACGACCTCCTCACCGGCCCCGAAATGGCCAGTGCGCTCGTTCTCCATCCAAGTGGTGGCGACGACCACTGCCCTGTGCTCTTCGTTGTAGACGAACACGCTGGCCGCAGGATCGGTGACATCGACCATGAACAGGGTGCGCGCGTTGAGCGTGACCCGCTGGTGCTGGGGGACCGACGACAGCCGCTCGCCGTCCTCGCTCTCCAGCCAGACCTCGGCGACACGGGCCTCGCCGTCGCCGGCCTGGCCGCCCTCGGCAACGCCGATCGCTCCCGGGTCCCGCCCGAAGTTGAGCTCCAGATAGCGGTCTGAGACCTCGTGCGGTTCGCCCAGGTACACCGGGTCCCCACGCTCGAGCAGCAGCGCCCGGTGACAGAAGCGCTGCAGCGCCCCCATGTCGTGGGTGACGAAGATGATCGTCCTGCCGCGGTCCCGCAGGTCGTTGAACACGTCGAAGCACTTCTGCTGGAAGGCGGCGTCGCCGACGGCGAGCACCTCATCGATCATCAGGATGTCGGCGTCGACCTGGATCGCCACCGAGAACGCGAGCCGGACTTGCATCCCCGAGGAATAGTTCTTGAGCTTCAGCTCCTTGAACTCCTGAAGCTCGGCGAACTCGATCACGCTCTCGTAGCGCTTGCGCGCCTCCCGCGGGGAGAGGCCGAGCATGATCCCGTTCATGACAATGTTGTCCTTAGCTGCCATGTCCATGTTGAACCCGATGCCCAGCTCGATCATGGTGGACAGGCGCCCGTGACGCCAGATGTCCCCGTCCGCTTGGTAGATGCCGGCCAGGCACTTGAGCAGCGTGCTCTTGCCACTGCCGTTGCGGCCCGCGATCCCGAAGAACTCCCCGCGCTCCACGGCAAACGAGACATCCTTCAGGGCCTGAAAAGTCTGTCGGCGGATCCGCCGCCGAGGATGTAGTGCGCGCTCCTTTAGCGTCTGCACCTTCTCCTCGGGCACGGTGAAGGACTTGCTGACGGAACGTGCGACCACCACCGGCAGCCGCTCGCCGCCGACGGCTGGACTAGGCATGGACGAGAGAGTAGCTCAGAGGACTCCTCATCCACGCAGGCGCGTCTTCACGTGAGATCAGGTCTCAGGGGCGCCCCTCCAGCGACAGCCGGGCGACGAGGGGCGGCGGAAGTCGGCGGGCACGACCTCCGAGCAGCTGCCCCACGGTGCGGGCGCCGTGGTGCACCAGCGATGCCGCGAGCACCGACAGCTCGGTTCGCCGGCGGAGCCGGTCCGAGGCGTCCGTCCCGGCGCGAACCCAACGCCAGTCGGCCATCACGTTGCCGCGCAGGTTGCGCGCCGCGGCCCGGGGCTCCACGGCCCAGTCGTAGACATCGCGGATCGCCCTGGCCTCGTCGAAGCTGCGGCGCATCCATTGCCCGGGGGTGTATTCGTGCGAGTGGATCACCGCGGCCCGCGGCACGTAGACCTTGGCGAACCCGGCCCGCAGCATGTCCTGAGCCAGCAGGTGATCCTCGGCATAGGCGACCTGCCGGAAGGGCACCCGCTCCCAAGCGGCCCGGGCCACGCACCCGTTGGCATCGGTGAAAAAGCCGAGGTGGCCGAGGAAGCTGCGCGGCGGCCCGTCTCGCTGCCCGGGCTCCAAGGCGTCGATCCTCGGCTCGCCTTCGGAGAAGGAGCCAAACCAGGCCGTCAGCTCGCGGGCGACGCTCGGGCTGGCGCCCGGCCTCGGCCGGTAGGGACCGAAGGCGAGACCGACGTTGCCGGCCAGCGTGAAGGCCGCCAGCAGGCCCCTCAACCAGTCATCGGCGACCGGCACCGCATCCTGGGTCAAAAAGGCGACGTGATCGCCGCGCGCCTTTGACATCAGGAGGTTCCGGGTGCCCCCATGCGAGAAGCTCGCGCGCGGTATCTCGATGACGTGAGCGTCGTAGGAGCGGGCGACCGACACCGTCTCATCCGAGGACCCGGAGTCGCAGACCAGCAGCTCCAGCTCCCGGTCGACTCGCTGAGCTCGCACCGCCGCGAGCGTGTGCGCGAAGTCCGGTCCCGCATCCAAAGTGGGGATGGCCACCGTCACCACGCCGTACACGCCTGCCATTGTCGGGGTCAGGCGGGCTGCTCGGTGCGGAGGCCGAGCGTCGATGCGGCCGCCAGCAGCCGCTGGTCATAGGCGATCAGGACGTCGAGATCGGTGCCGAGCGACAAGCAGGTCGCAAGGTGGATCGCGTCGAGCGCCCGCAGCTGCAGGTGCGCCAATCCGGCGGCGGTCTCGAGCACCGACTGGTCGATCGGCACCAGCGCCAGCCCGGCGAGGATTCCTGACACGCGCGCGGGCGGCGGCGCTGGCTCGCGACCGGCGCCGGCGAGCGTGACCTCGACCAGCGCCAGCGCGCTTGAGACCCGCTGCGGGCGACCGCGCAAGCCGGCACGCAGAGCCGGACTTTCAGGCTCTTCGACGATGAACTTGACGATCGCCGAGGAATCGAGGTAAGCCAGACCGGGCACTTACCGGTCGGCGCGCACATCGTCGAGCAGCGCTGAGAGCGGTGGCCCGCCTCCCAACTCGAGCGGTTCGACCTCGAGCAGGTCGACGCGGGGAGCGACGGCATCGCGATCGGCGACCAGCCTTCCGATCGCGTCAATGCGTCCAGGAGCCGGAGCGAGCAGCGCCACCTCTCGCCCGCGCGAGGTGACGGCGAAGCTCTCGCCCTCCTCAACGCGGCGGAGATATCCGCTGAGATCGCGACGAAGCTCGCGTACGCCGACGCTGTGCTGACGCATGTGCGTCATTGTAGTCACACCGTCGCCTAGAGGCCCGCGAGGATCACCTCGAGGCCATCGGGCAGCCCCACCTCGGCCCGCCAGCCCAGCTCCCGCGCGGCCCGTCCGACCTCCAGGCAGCTGCGGCGGACCTCGCCGGGCCGCTCGGGCGCAAAGCGCGGTTCGATCACCGGCAGATCGGAGACGTCGCGCAGCGCTTCGAACAGGTCGAGGACCGAGGTCTCGGTCCCGGTGCCGATGTTGATCGGCTCCGTGAGGTCGGAGTCGGCGGCCAGCAGGTTGGCCCGCACGACGTCTGCCACGTTGACCCAGTCACGCGTCTGGCGCCCGTCGCCGAACACGGTGGGAGCGCTTCGCTCCACCAGATGGCCGCAGAAGATGGCCACCACGCCGGCCTCGCCATGGACGTCCTGGCGCGGGCCGTAGACGTTTCCGTAGCGCAGCGAGACCGTCGAGAAACCGTGCAGCCGCGCGAACAGCCCGCAGTAGCCCTCGGCGGCGTACTTGCCCTGGCCATAGGGCGCGAGCGGCCGGATCGGATGATCCTCGGGAGTGGGGATCAGCTCCGCGTCGCCGTACAGCCCGCCGCCGGTGGAGCTGTTGACCAGCCGCCGCGCCCCCGCCGCTCGGGCCGCCTCGAGCACCGCGATCGTCCCCAGGACGTTGGCCTGCGCATCACCTCGGGGGTGCTCGACCGAGTAGCGCACGTCGATCTGCGCGGCCAGGTGGAAGACGACCTCGGGGCGCACCGCGACGAGGATCTCGCCGATCACGGCGGCGTCGCGGACGTCGGCGACCTCGAGCGCGGCTCCATGCGCCAGCGCAGCCTCGAGGTTGGCGCGCTTGCCGGTCGAGAGATCGTCGATCACCGTGACCCGGTCGCCCCGGGCCACGAGCGCATCGACCAGGTTCGAGCCAATGAAGCCGGCGCCGCCGGTAACCACGCAATCCATGAGCAGCGGCAGCTTAGAGCCGTCGCAAAATCTGCACGTCGTCCCTCACGGCCTGGCAACCGCGTAACTTCGGCGCCAAATCCCCGTTGCTGTCCGTAGCCGGTGTTCGATTCGGCCTCACATCGAGGAGATCCCGCAGCCACGATGCGCCCCCAGGACCACACGATCCGCCCCCAGAGCTCGGTCCATACAGAACCCATGACGGTTGGGCCACTCGAGACGGTCGAGGTGCTCGGCGTGCCGCTGGGCGTGATCGACTACGAGCGGACGCTCGGCTGGATCGACTCCGCGGTGGCGGCTCGGCGCCGCGGATATGTGTGCGTCTGCAACGTCCACACGGTGATGGCCTCGGCGGAGGACTCAGAGCTCCGGTCCGCGCTGGCCGGCTCTGCCCTCAACGTTCCCGACGGGCAGCCGCTCGTCTGGGGGATGAACCTTCTGGGCCAGTCGCTCGATGACCGCGTGTACGGCCCGGAGCTGATGGCGCGCGCGTGCGCGCGCAGCGCCGACACCGGCCAGCGGCTGTATCTGTACGGCGGTCGCAACCAAGGGGCCCTGGTCCAGTTGACGCTCAACCTGCGCCAGCGGTTTCCCGGCATCAGGATCGTCGGAGGCTACTCGCCTCCTCACCGGCCGCTCTCGCCCAACGAGCGTCGTTCGGTGATCGAGGAGATCAACGCCTCGCGCCCCGACGTGGTGTGGGTCGGGATCGGGGTTCCCAAGCAGGAGAAGTGGATGGCGCAGATGCGCGGCGAGCTCGAGGCTCCGGTGCTGATCGGGGTGGGCGCGGCCTTCGACTTCCATGCCGGTCTCGTTCCCCAGGCCCCCGACTGGCTCCAGGAGCACGGGCTGGAGTGGGCCTACCGGCTCGCGCGTGAGCCGCGGCGGCTGTGGCGGCGCTACCTGCGCTACAACCCACGCTTTGTGTATGCGTTTGCGCGCCAGTTGGGGCGTCACCGGCGCGCACAGGCCGACCGGCGGCCGCAGCCAGGCTGAGCGGCGGCCGGCCGTGCCCCCGGCACGGGCCTCGGCGACGGATCGACGATGCGCTCGGCCAGGGCACAATCAGCGCCGTGAGCGGCCAGCCGACAGCCTCGATCGTGATCCCGACCAGCGGACGTCCCGAGTACCTGCGCGTGGCGCTGGCCTCGGTCGCGCCCCAGGCACAGGCGCACGGCGCCGAGATCCTGGTGATCAACGACGGCGGAGACCCGGAGACTGCGGACGTGGCCGGTCGCTACGGCGCCGAGGTGGTCGATCTGGCAGCGCCGGGGGGCGCCAACGCCGGCCGGAACGCCGGCGTCAGGGCCGCGCGCAGCGAGCTGATCGTGCTCCTCGACGACGACGTGGAGGCTCCCGCGGGTTGGCTTCAGGCGATGCTCGCCGGGATTGCCGCCAGTCCCGACCGCGACGTCTTCGGCGGCCCCATCCACGCTCGGCTCGAGGGTGGGGGCCCCCCGTCGTGCGGGCGCGAGCCGGCGCCGATCACGACCCTGAACTGCGGCACGGTCGACCGTGACGTGGAGCTGGTCTGGAGCGCGAACATGGCGATCCGCCGTCGCGCACTGGCGGAGGTTGGAGAGTTCGACGAGGCCCTGCGAGGCCGCGGCGAGGAGGAGGACTGGGAGCGCCGCTACACCGCAGCCGGCGGCCGGATCCGCTACCTGGCCGGAGCCGGCCTCGATCACCGCCGGACGGTCGCGGACTCCGCGCTCACGAGCCTGGTCCGCTCGGCCTACGGCCACGGCCGCGCCGCCCGCCGCTATGACGCTCGCGAGGGGAGAGCACCGAAGCTGTCTGCCGAGCTGCGAACGCTGCTGGGCTGCGGCTGGCACGTGGTCAGGCGCCGGTGCGCGAACGGGATCGTGATGGGTGCGCAGGCGGCCGGGCGACTGGCCGAGGCCTTGGCGGGACGTCCCGGGTGACCACGAGCCCAGCCGTGGACGATTTCCTGAGCGGCACCAGCGGTCAGGTGTGGGGCGTGCGCGCGACCACCCGGGCCCTGATCGCCGACGCCGTCTGCGATCTGGCACGGCTGGGCCGTCTGGAGCCCTGGCGGCTTCGCCGGGCTGCCCGGTCCTGGCCGCGTCGCCGTGTGCTGGCGCTCGGGGTGGAGCGCGTGGAGGCGCCCAACGTGCTCGCGGCGGCCCGGGCCGAGCTCGAGCGCTCGCGCCACCAGGTGCAGTTCGCGAGCACCGACACCGGGAACCGGGGCAAGTTCGAGAACCTCAACCGGCTGCTGGCGGTCCATCCGGCGGCCGGTCACGACTGGCTGCTGTTGATCGACGACGACGTCACGCTGCCTCCCGGATTTCTCGACACGTTCGTGTTCCTGGCCGAGCGCTTCGCCCTGGCGCTCGCCCAGCCCGCGCACCGTTGGCGCTCGCATGCGGCCTGGGCGGTGACCCGGCGCCGTCCCGGCACCGTGGTCCGCGAGACGCGGTTTGTGGAGATCGGCCCGGTCAGCGCCCTGCACGCGGTGACCTTCGATGAGCTGCTGCCCTTCCCGACCCTGCGCGCGGGCTGGGGCCTCGACCTTCACTGGTCGGCGCTGGCCTTCGAGCGCGGCTGGCGTCAGGGCGTGATCGACGCCGTCCCGGTCAGCCACGGCCTGCGGCGGATCGCCACCTCCTATGACCGAACCGACGCCGTCGCCGAAGCCCGGGACTTCCTGGCCGTGCGCCCCTACACCCCGGCCCGGGAGGCGCAGCGCACCCTGGCCGGCTACCGCGGCTGGCGATGAAGCGGCCCGGCCCGGTTCGGCCGCGGTGCTGATGCGATGAGAGTCCTCATCCTGGCCGAGTACTACCCGCGGGCCGCCGACCCCACGTTGGGGATCTGGGCGCACCGGCAGACGCTGGCCGCCCGCGACGCCGGCGCCGATGTGCGCGTGCTCGTCCTGCACCGCCCGCTGCCACCGCTGGCCGCGCTGCCCCGGCGTGACCGGACCGCGCTGGGTGAGGCGTGGCGCCAGCCGAAGGCCACCGAGCTCGACGGCCTGTCGATCCAGTACCTGCGCTACCTGTCACCGCCGCGCCCGTGGAGCTATGCCTGGTGGGGGGCCTGGGCGGCCCCGGCGCTGCGCCGGGCGCTGGCGCGAATCGCCCCTGGGTTTGCCTTCGACCTCGTACACGCCCACTACGCGGTCCCCGCCGGAGATGCCCTCCGGCGAGCGCTTCCGGACGCGCCGCTGCTGGTGTCGGTCCACGGTGGCGACGTCCTCGGACCTCACGCCGGCGCCCGCACGGTGCGCGACACGCTCGCCCACGCTCGGCTGGTGCTGGCCAACAGCGCGGGCACGGCTCGCCGCTGCCGTGAGCGGGGCGCCCGATCCACACGAGTGGTGCATCTCGGCGCCGACATTCCCGCGCTGCCCCCCGCCCCACTTGACCCGCCCACGCTCGTGACGGTAGGCAACCTGATCGACCGCAAGCGGCACGCGGATGTGATCGAAGCGCTCGCCATCCTGCGCGCCCGTCATCCCGAGCTGCGCTACGTGATCGTCGGGGATGGGCCCGAGCGAGCCCGGCTGCAGCAGATGACGGCCTCGCTGGGCGTGCAGGAGCAGGTGACGCTCCTCGGGCGGCTGGCCCCCGCGGAGGCGGCCGCCGCGGCCCGCCGGGCCAGCCTGTTCGTCCTGCCGAGCGTCGCCGAGGCCTTCGGCGTCGCCTATCTCGAGGCGATGGCCGGCGGGGTGCCGGCGATCGGGTGCCGGGGCGAGGACGGCCCCGAGGAGATCGCCGCCTCGGGGGACGGGATCGAGCTCGTCGCCCCCCGGGATCCCCGGTCGCTTGCCGCCACCATCGACGCGCTGCTCGGTGACCCGGCTCGCCTGGCCTTGCTGCGAGCCCGGGCCCGAGAGACGGTTGAGCGCGGGTTCACCTGGGAGCGGTGCGGCTCGGAGACGGTCGCGGCCTATCGGGAAGTCCTGGGCCGCTGATCCCTCGACCGGCTCCCATCGCCCCACCGGTGTAAAAGTGAGCCAACGGGCGCTCGACGAACTCGTGGTAGTCCAGACCGAACTCCGCGCATGTCTGCGTGAGCGCGGGGGTGGAGTGGACGTTGTCGGACACCAGCAGCCCGAGCGGCGCCAGCTGGGGAGCCACCGTGCGCAGCTCGAACAGCTCATGCTCGTAGGCGTGCAGGCTGTCGTGGATGAAGAGGTCGACCTCGGGCACGCCGGCCAGCAGCTTCGGAAGACCTACCCGGGTGGACTCGATCCGCAGCTCCCAGCGCGGGTCGGGCCCCACCAGCCAACCCGCGGCCGGGTTGATGTCGAAGGACACCAGGCGTCCCTCGGCTCCGGCTTGGGCGTTGCGCTCCAGCGCACGTAGCAGCAGCAGCGACCCCAGCCCGTCGTGAACGCCGGTCTCGATCACCAGGCTCGGAGCCAACAGACGTACCAGGGCATACCAGGCCAGCCGCTTGCCGAACGGCGGCTCGCGCTTGCTCCACGCCCAGTGGCGGCTGGTGGCGGCCCGCAGCCGCTCCCGCAGGATCCGGTCCCCACGCCCTTCGGCGAGCGTCCGCTCGGCCTCGCCGGGCTCGCAGCGTGTGACCGAATCGACCCAGGCGATCAACTGGTCCTCGTTGGCCAGCTCATAGGAGAAGTTGTGCGGCTCGGGGTCGATCAGCACGTAGCCGAGGTTGGCGGTCACCGAAGCGCCCACCCCGCGCACCGCGCGCGCCTTGCTGATCCAGCGCCAGCGGCGCAGGTAACGGGGGTCCAGACCGAGGCGCTGCACCACATCCCGGGCGCCGGCGTGCCATGACATGGCTCGAATCTAATCGGCCTACACTGCCGGGCGCCATCGCAACCCAGGCCGACGCAACCGAGCAGGCGACCTGCGCCCCCTACGAGCCCGACAACCTCCTGGACCGGCTCAGCCGGCGGTCGACGCTCGAGCTCAACTACCGCCACATGATGGCCCGCGAGCGCCAGCTCGTGGATCGCCGCCTGGGGCTGGTCGGCGGTGACGTCCTCTCGATCGGCGCGGGTTGGCATCCCGGGCGCCACCTGTTCCCAGCGCACGGGTTTCGGATGCTGGCCGTCGATTCCGACGCCAACAGGGTCGCCGGCCTGCTCGAGACCGGCCGCGCCGACGACGCCCAGGTCGGCTCGGCGGGCAGGCTCGATCTTCCGGCGGAGTCGTTTGACGTCGTGCTCTACCGGCTGGTGCTGCACCACATCGCGTTTCAAGGAGCCGTGTCGCCGTGCTTTGAGGAGGCGGGGCGGCTGCTGAGACCGGGCGGCGCCCTGGTGGCGATCGAGCCAGGGTTGTGGCACCCCGTGGGGGCGGCCTTGGCGCTGGCCAACCGGCTGGGCCTGGCCACGCGCGTGCACGGCACTCCAGACGACATTCCGCTGTCGCCACGGCGGCTGATCGCGGAGGCCCGCGCGGCCGGTTTGGAGCCCGAGCTTCACGCGGTGACCTATACGTGGCGGCGGCTGCCGTCCGTCCTCCAGCGCATTCTGCAGCTGTTTGACCGGATCGGCTCCAGACCCCGGGCGGCGCCCTTCGGACACACGCTGATGCTGATCGCGAGGCGCCCCGGCGGCTGACGCGGGGCACCGAGCCTCCGATCGGCAGCATTGGCCTGGGGTTAGGCAGCCTTGACCTGGTGGTTGCGTTGCTAGCCTCCGGTCCCGTGTCGTCTCTCGCCGCGGCGCCAGGACGCGCCGGGCAAGAAGCCCTGGCGCCGTCAACACCCCCACCGGCTCGAGCGGGCGCGGTCACGAGTGACCTGCTGCTCGGACTGGGGCTCGCGGCCGGGCTGCTGGCGCTGGCCTTCGTCAGCACCGGAGGGGTCGATCAGGTGGTCACCGCTCCCGATACCTGGGCGGAGATCGCCGTCACGGCGGTCGGCTTGGTGGGCTGCGGGGCGGCGGTGCTGGTCGCCGGACGGGGGCCCGCCTGGGGCGGGGTGACGATCGGTCTGTTCGCCGCCTTGACCGGTCTCACCGCCCTCTCGATCACCTGGTCGGTGGAGCCCGACTTCTCGTGGTTTGGGGCCAACCAGATGCTCTCCTACCTGGCGGTGTTCACCGGGGGCGCCGCCGTCGCCCGTCTGGCCCCGGAGCGCTGGCGCGCGCTCGTGGGCGGGATCGCGGCGCTGATGGTCGGACTGAGCGCCTTCTCGCTGCTCGCCAAGGTCTTCCCGGCGACCCTGAACTCCGGTAACACGGCCGGGCGCCTCGAGCAGCCGTTCGGCTACTGGAACGCGATCGGCGTGTGCGGGGCCCTCGGCGTCCCGGCCTGCCTGTGGTCGGGGGCCCGTCGCGACGGGGGGCTCGTGCTGCGGGCACTCTCGGCGCCCGCGCTCTCGGTCCTGATCAGCGTCGTCGTGCTCTCCTATTCGCGCTCGGCGCTGCTGGTGGCGGCGCTCGGCGCTGCGCTTTGGCTGGCCGTGGTGCCGCTTCGCCTGCGCGCGGTCGCGATCCTCGCGCTCGGCGCGGTCGGTGCGGCGGCGATCTCCGGCTGGGCACTGGCCACCCCGGGGCTGACCAGCGACAACCAGCCGCTGGCGTCGCAGACGTCGGCCGGCCACACCTTCGGTGTGGTGCTCCTGATCGCGCTCGTGCTCGTCGCGGCGGCGGGATTCGGGGCAGCGCTGGCGATGGCGCGGATCGCGGTCCCGCCCCTGGTTCGCCGGCGGGTGGGCACGGTCCTGGTCGTGCTGGCGGCGATGATTCCGTTCGCCGGGGTGGCCGCGCTCGCGGCCTCCTCCCGCGGACTCGGCGGCCAGATCTCGCACGCCTGGAGCTCGCTCACCCAGACTCACGAGTCGGTCGGCGACACCGCGGGCCGGATCCTCCAGTTCGGCAGCAGCCGGCCGCTGTACTGGCACGAGGGGATCAAGGTCGGCGACCATGCCCTGCTCAAGGGCGTGGGAGCCCTCGGCTACAGCACCGCCCGATTGCGCTACAGCAACGACCGGTTCAAGGCCGACCACGCCCACAGTTACGTGATCGAGACCTTCGCCGATCTGGGCCTGATCGGGATCGCGGTGACACTGGCGCTGCTGGTCGCGTGGTGCGTGTCCGCGGGCCGGGCGCTGGCGTGGCGAACTCGGTGGTCGTCGCTGACGGCCACCCAGGCGCTCGAGCGCCAGGGCCTGATGACGCTGGCCGTGATCGTCGTGGCGTTCGGCGTCCAGTCGGCGATCGACTGGACCTGGTACTTCCCGGGCGTGGTGATCCCCGTCCTGGTGTGCGCCGGCTGGCTGTCCGGTCGCGGTCCGCTGGCCGCCCCCGTGGGCCGGCTGCGCGACCGGCCGTCGATCCTGCAGCGTCCGGGCGCCGGGCTCACGGTCACCGCCCTGGCGGCGCTCGCCCTGCTGGGGGCCTGGGTCATGTGGCAGCCCCTGCGCTCGGTGCAGCAGACCAGCGCGGCGACCACGGCGCGCTCCAACCCCCAGGCGTTCGCCGACGCGCGCGCGGCCGCCAGCAGCGACCCGCTCGCCTACGAGCCGCTGTTCGTGCTCTCGGCTCTCTACGAGCGCATCGGCGAGCCCGCGGCGGCGCGCTCGGAGCTGGTACGCGGCACCCAGCTCCAGCCACAGAACCCCGTCACCTGGGAGCAGCTCGCCAGCTTCGACCTCAGCGCCGGCCGGCCGCGCCAGGCGCTCGATGCGCTGAACCGGGCAGCCACGCTTGATCCGACCTCGCCCACGGTGGTCTCTGAGATCGCGCAGGCCAGGGCCGCCGCCGCCCACTAGCCACCGTCCCGGCATGAAATTGTCGGACCTCCTCCGGCGGGCTGCAAAACGGTCCGCGGCTGCGCGAAGGGTCTTCAACCATCCGCTGACCCGGCGAGCCATTCGGCTTTGGCAAGTCGCGTCCGTGCTGCGTCCCGCGCTCGGATTTGTGATCGGCGAGCTGCGGGGCAACACGCGTAGGTACTCGGTCCCGTCGGGGTCCGCCGTAATCTTGCGCCACCGGTCACGAGACATCGATCTGGTCAACGAGATCTTCGGCGCCGTTCACGCATACGAGCCGCCGGATACGCTCGGCTCTGAGCTGAGCGGACCGCTGCGAATCCTCGACTTGGGAGGCAACATCGGCTTATTCGGGGCGTTTGCTCTCGGGCGCTGGAGCGTGCGAGAAATGACATCGTTCGAGCCCGACCCCGAGAACGCGGCCATGCTCCAGACGACGATTGCTGCGAATCACGCCAAAGATCGTTGGAGCATGCAACCCGTAGCGGTGTCCAACGAGTCCGGCGTCATGGCTTTTCTGTCCGGCCTGCTCGCGGACTCGCGACGGGCCGGGACCGACGAGCTTGGGATCGAGGTCGAGACCGTCGACCTGTTCTCCCTCGATCACCAGGTCGACCTGCTCAAGGTGGACATCGAGGGCGGCGAGTGGCCGATCCTTGGTGATCCGCGTCTGCCGAACCTAGGGGCGCGCTTTGTTGTGATGGAGTGGCATTGGCGCTTCGCCCCTCAAGAGGACGCACACGGCACCGCTCTCGCCCTGCTCAAGCGTGCCGGGTACGAGATTCGCAGCGACCGGACGGACTTGCCGCTGGGGCATACCGGCTTGGTGTGGGCCAGCCGTGCCCGGCCGTCCTCGTCACCGGCGACGAGGCGTTTCGCGTCTACGACGTGCCGCTGATCTGGCAGCCACGACACCGTGCATCATCGCTAACGCGGGCGCACGCCACGGGCGGTCAGAAGCCGCCTGAACAGCGGTAGTCCACCCGCCCCGCGCACCCGCACCTGCGCGAAGTCGAACTCCTCGAGGAGCTCCCGCAACGATCGCGCCGTGTACAGGTGCAGATGGTCTCCCAACGGCTCTGAGTAGCGTTCGATCCCGCCGATCGCCAGTCTCAGCCGCCCGTGGCTGGGGGTGGTGATCAGGAGTCGGCCGCCCGGGACCAGAACCCGCCTGACCTCAGACAGCCAGCGGGCGGTGTCGGCGACGTGCTCGATCACCTCGCCGGCCCAGATCACGTCGTAGGCGCCGTCTGGCAACGGCAGCTCCCCGTCGATCGGCACCAGGCGAAACTCCAGCTCCGGATGCCGGCGCCGGGCCCGCGTCAGGGCGGCCTGCGCGACCTCGGCTCCCAGCACCTCGGCACCGGCCTCTGTCAACCAGGCCGTGAAATCGCCCTGCCCGCATCCGAGGTCAAGCACCCGATCCCCGGCGTGTACGTTGGCGAGCGCGAAGGCGCGGCGCAGCGGCAGATCCGGGGGATGCAGATCGTTGGGCAGGCGCTCCCACAGCTCCTCGTAGTAGTCCCTCACGCCGCCGAGACGCAGACCTTCGACAGGCCCACCCCCGTGAGGACGTCGGGCAGCCTCACCGCCGCGTCGTCCCACAGGTACAACCCCACCGCCTCCCCGACGGCTTCGGTGAGCTCCTCTAGCGTTCGGCCCGTCGCGAAGCATCCCGGTAGCTCGCTGACTTCCGACCAGAAGCCCTCGCGCCCTCGATGGACCGCGATCGTGACCTCCATGCCTGAACCTCCCTGGGTGTGATCTTCGCTTGCCTGAGTATCGCGCGCGCCAGACCCTTGTCGTACTGCGTTCCGTGGTCATTGGGAAGGATGACGGGCCGATGGTCCGGCTTCTTGAGCTTGATGCCGTGCCGGGCGCGCCCCGCCGCCGTCCACCCGTGGTCCTGCAGCAATGCGACTGAGCTGCGCTGAGTGAGCACGATGGACATGCTCGGAACGTAAGCCTCGCACGGTGATCCGTGATGGCGCGGGCTCCGAATCGATACTGAGCTTTGACACCACGTCACCCTTGCGAAACGCTCCGTCCGACTTCTCGGTACAACCGAGCGATGACGAGCCAGACGCGCGACGGGCGGCCCACTCGGTGCCTGCGGGTCGGCCACAGCATCATCAGGGCAGGTTCGCGCCTCGATGACGTGGCGGAGCGTCTGGCGGGCGCGAGCTGGGACATGGTCGAGCTCGACGTGCTCGCGCTCGACGGCGAGCTGGTCGTCGCCCACGACCCGTCCGACCTCGCCCGCCCCGACCAGATCCGCTTCGCCGATGCCCTGCGGGTGCTGCGAGAGCTGCTGCCCGAAGCCGTCGACTTCGACGTGGACATCAAGGCCACCGGCTACGAGCGCCAGGTGGTGGAGTCCCTGCGCGGGCTGGAGCTGAGCGAGCGCAGCCTGGTTTCGACGATGGAGCTTTCGAGCCTGGCCGTCCTGCGGGCGCTGGCGCCCGAGCTGCGGCTGGGCTGGTCGCTGCCCAAGGCCCGCCGCAACTACCTCCAGCATCGCCTGACCCGTCCCGGCGCCCACGCGATGCTCGCCTACCTGCGCCGCACGCTTCCCCGCGCCGCGGCGACCCGGCTGCGGTCGGGGATCGCCGACGCGGTCATGGCCCACTGGACAGTCGTCACCCCGGCCCTGTGGACCGCGATCCACGGCCAGGACAAGGAGCTCTACGTCTGGACGGTCGACGACCCCACCCGACTGGTCGCGCTGGAGCGCCTCGGGGTCACGGGCGTGATCACGAACGACCCTGACCTGTTCTCCAGAGCGGGGTTCTCGGACTCGAAACGGATACGTCCGTCAGCGTCAGCGTGAGTGCGTTACGTGGTGTCAGAACCGGTACACGTGCCGTACACGTTTGGTGTATACTACGTGTACGGCGAGGGCAAGGACGAACATCGAGCTGGAGATCAGCTACGTCGAGGCGATCATGGACCGCTACGGCGTGCGCACGAAGACCGAGGCTGTCGATCTGGCCTTGCGGCACCTTGCCGGTCGGCCTATGAGCCGGCAGGAAGCTCTGGCGATGCGAGGCGCACACGCGATAGGTGAAGTGCCAGCGGACATGGGTCCGCAGGACGCCGCATGATCTTGGCCGACACTTCGGCGTGGGTGGAGTACGACAGGGCGACCGGCAGCCAGGTGGATCAACGCCTCGCGGCGCTGATCCTTGATCAAGGTCCGGTGGCGGTCACCGAGCCGGTCGTCATGGAAGTCATCGCCGGCGCTCGCGACGAGCAGCGCGAGCGGGATCTGCGCTCGCTGCTGCTGCGGTTCGACCTCCGGCCCTTCGACGCGGCATCAGACTTCGACGCCGCGGCTCACATCTACCGCCGTTGTCGACGCGTCGGAGTCACGCCGCGTGGACTTATCGACTGCATGATTGCCGCGGTGGCTTGGCGGCGCGAGGACACGCTGCTGTCCTACGACGTCGATCTCGATCGAGTTGCGAGCGTCATCGGCTTGGAGCTCGACGAGGCGTCACTGCGTGCGTAGCTTGCCCAGTGAGGGTCAGGGACTCTCGATCAGCAGCGTCACCGGTCCGTCGTTGACCAGCTCGACGTCCATCCGCGCCCCGAACACGCCCCGCTCCGCGCCCACCAGGTCGCAGAAGAGCTCATACAGAGGCTCGGCGACGTCCGGTGGCGCCGCCGCCACATAGCTGGGACGGTTGCCCCGCCGGGTGTCCCCGTAGAGAGTGAACTGGCTGACGCACAGCATCTGACGGTTGCCCAGCGGCTGGTTCATCTTCCCCTCGGAGTCCGGGAACACCCGCAGGGCGCGGATCTTGGCGGCGAGCCACTGCGCCTGGGCGGCCCCGTCGTCGTGCGTGACGCCGAGCAGCACCAGCAGACCGGCCCCGATCTCGGCCACACGCCGGCCTTCGACGTGGACCGATGCCCGAGCCACCCGCTGGATCAGGGCACGCACGCTAAGTGGTCTCCTGGCGCCGCTCAAATGCGACCGTATTTGCGGCGGGGGCCATTAAGGAGCACCCGTCAGGCGTCGCGCAGCTCGGCGGCCGCTCGCTCGGGCGCGACGATGTTCAGGTTCACACCCGCGCCCAGCTCCAATCCGGCGAGGCTGGTGAGCCGGGGCAGGATGTCGATCCGCCAGCTGAAGTGCTCGGCGCCGCGTGGGGCGGTCCGCACCCACAGGTTCAGCGGGGGGCTGGCTCCGAGCCGGCGGGCGAGCCGCCCGAGCGCGGCGTGGAGCATCGCGGCGGCGGTCGGGCCGTCGTCTTCGAAGCGCATGCGCGGGGTACGGGGCGCGATCATCAGCTGGTAGGGAACGCGGGATCCGTAGGGCGCCATCAGGACCGCCTCGGCGTCGATGGCGACGATTCGCTGGCGTAGGCGAACCTCGTGCTGGACGAGGTCGGCGAGCAGGTTGCCGCCCATCGTCCGCGTCGCGTAGGCGCCGAAGCGCTCCCGCTCCCGGGCGATGGCCGCGGGAACGAACTCCAGCGCATACAGCTGGGCGTGGGTATGGGGCAGCGAGGAGCCCGCCTCACGGCCCTCGTTGACGATCACGTGTAGGCACGCCGAGTCGGCGTGGACCCGCATCCGCTCGCGCCACACATCCACCGCGAGCGCGACCTGCTCCTCGCTCAGCTCGGCGAGCGAGGTCACCGACTCCGGCGCGTTGACGATCACCTCGTGGGCGCCCCGGGCCGCCCCGGCCCAGAACAGGTCAGGCGTCGCCGAAGGCGCAGGAGACGGGGCGTCGGGCTCGAGAGCGGGGTACCGGTTGGGGACCACCCGTACCCGCCAGCCCGGCGAATCGGGGGCGGTCGCGTCGTCGCGCACCGCGTAGAGCTCGGGCGGAGTGCGGTCCTCGTGACCTTCGGCGAACGGGTCGTCGCTGGCGGCGAGCACGGGGCGTGGAGCGGCCTCGAGCTCGGCCCCGGGCCTGGTGACCCGATCGCCGGCCACGATCACGCGCTGTCCGGTCAGCGGATCGATGCGAACTTCCGGCATAGCCGCGCCCGGGTCACCGGAGTTGCTTCTCCATCGCGATGTGCTCGATCCCGGCCTCCATGAAGACCCGCCCCCGGGGCTCGTAGCCGGCCGCCTCGTACAGCGAGCGGGCATACGTCTGGGCGTGCAGCACCAGGCGCCGGGCGCCCCCCGCGCTCGCCTCCTCGTCGGCCAGGCGCAGCAAGTCGGTGGCGATCCCGTGGCGACGGGCGCTCTTGCGGACGGCCAGCCGGCTGAACTGCACCGTCGGTCCCACGAACAGCAGCCGGCAGGTCGCCAGCAGCTCGGTTCCCGAGACGGCGACCAGGTGCACTCCCTGGTCGTCGCGCCCGTCTTGCTCCTCACGCTCGGGTACGCCCTGCTCGACGCAGAAGACCTCGTGGCGGAGCTCCAGCGCAGCGGGCATCTCCCCGGCGCCCCGCATCCGGCGCACCTCGTAGGCGAGCACGTCAGTCATCGCAGCCCGTGGCGCTCGATCCCCGGGCGCGGGGCAGCGGCGCTTGCCTGCGGGCCCCCGCACCCGGCAAGGACCGGTCCGGCGTCAGAGCGATTACCGTGCACCAGCGAGCGAGCCGCACGATCGACAGCTTGCCACACGCCTGCTCATGCAGATCTGCTTAAATGATCGTTATCCTTCTGGGTAGAAGGCCCGGGGGAAGCTTCTGAGGAATTCTCGTCGTCCTCGGTCCTTGGGCCGAGTGTTCGTGAGTCGCTACGACGTAAGGCCGCGGCTCGCTGAATCTTGACGCAACCTGCCAATCACTGATGGGTGTCATCGCCCCCTTTCCAACTCCTGCCGGTATCGCACGCGCCGAGCTGCTGACTCGAGAGCGCTTCGTCTACGAGGGCGAGTCCCTCGAGGAGGCTCTTGCTCCGGGGTCGGCGCGGCGGCGCGCGCTCGACGCTGCCCTCACCGAGGTGGAGGAGGGCCGCAAGACGCCGTCGGTGCAGTGGCGACGCCAGTTCTCGTTGCTGCTCGGTCTCGAGCGCCTGCTGTCCGAGGAGGAGCCACACCTGGTCGACGGCACGGTGCTCTCGGCCCACCAGGTCGACGCGCTCTCGGGAACCCTGACCGCGCTGCTCGCCGAGGCGCAGCGAAGCGCCAACGGAACCGGCAACGGGAACGCGACCGACCGCGGCGATGGGCACCGGCCGGGCAATGGCGCCTCGGTCGAGACCGCCTCCTCACGTTCCGGGGACGAGCGCGGCGAAGCCGGCAAGCGCGCCGAGACCAACGGTGCCGGTCTCGCGGGCCTGGACGACGATGAAGTCGAGCCTGATGAGGACGAAGTCGAGCCCGACGAGGACGATCAGGAGGGCGAGGAGGAGACCGAGGACGAGGAGCCCCAGGACTGGCAGGACGAGCACGACGACGAGGGGCAGCTCGAGGAGCAGCCCGAGGATCCCAACGCCGCCAGGCGCTTCTGGTTCGAGCACGCAACCGGAGCCGGGAAGACCGTGGCGGCGCTCGGCTTCGTCGAGGCCTCGCGCACCGGCGGCGTCCTGATCCTCACCCACCGCCGCAACCTCGTCGACCAATTCAACGGCGAGCTGCGCGATCGCGGCTACCGCGACCGGATCAGCGCTCCGCTGGTCGACGGTCACGACGCCGCCAACGGGCCGGTCACGGTCGAGACCTACCAGTGGTTCGTGCGCAACGCCGGCCGGATCTCCGACGCCTACGCGATCGTCATCTGCGACGAGGCGCACACCGCACTGGGCGAGAAGACCTCGGCGGCGATCCGCGCCTGGTCGGGTCCGATCTTCATCGGGATGACCGCCACCGGTGCACTGATCGCCCGCCACGTCACCGACCTCTTCCCCACCCAGACCAGCCGCTTCGACCTCGCCCAGGCGGCCCGGCGGGGCGTGATCGCGCCGCTTCGGTGCATCCGGATTCCCCCCGGCCCGGGTGTGCGCACGATCGCCAAGGTGCCGCTGCGCCGAGGCGAGGTGGACACCGAGTTCGACCAGGAGATGCTGGCCCAGATTCTGGACCAGACCCCGTTCAACCTGGCGATCGCCGACCTCTACAAGACACGTTTCAACGGCGTCCCCGGGGTCGTGTACGCCGCCGGGGTCAAGCACGCCTACAACGTCGCGCAGGCGTTCCGCGACCTCGGGATCAAGGCCATGGCCGTGTCCGGGGAGACGCCCAAGCGCGAGCTGGCCCGGGTGCTCGCCGACTACGAGTCGGGCAAGGTCGACGTGCTCGTCAACGCTCAGCTGCTGGCCGAGGGCTGGAACAGCCCTCGGGCGACGATCTGCATGCACCTGGCGCCGACGGCGTCCAAGCGCATCTACCAGCAGCGGGTGGGCCGCGTCACCCGCCGCCACCCCGGCAAGGAGGCGGGCATCGTGATCGACTTCGTCCACCCCGCCACCAAGCATGACGATCCCGTGGTCACGCTTCATTCGCTGCTGGACCGCGACGTGTACCGGGGCGGCGCGATCGTGGTCGGGCCGGTGCGCCGAGGTCGCGGCCGTCGCGTGCGCGTCGAGCGCCGGGTGCTCCCGGTGACCCCGGATCCCGAGCGGCGCGCCGAGGTCTTCGAGCGCGAGCTCTGGCGGATCGCCGTCGAGCACCTCGACTACGGTGAGCAGCACGTATGGGCGGCCCTGGCTGGGGCCCGCGTCGCACCCAACGGCTGGCGGCGCGCCAAGGCGATGCTGCATTTCGACCGCGGGGGCGAGCTCAAGCGCCGCTTCCTGCTGACCGCCGTGCAGCGCAACCGCAACGCCCAGCTGCGATTGCGCGCGCTCCAGGAGATAGCGGCCAGCCGTGACGCCGAGGCGTTCGACACGGCGATCGACATCATGGGCGGCTGGCCCCGTGACGAGCGGCGCGAGGGCGTCAAGATCATGCTCCAGGCGCTGGCCGAGCGGCGGATCGGGCGTCGCGACCAGGCAAACGCCTGGATCTGGCGCATGGCCGAGTACACGCGTGAGGTCCACGAGGAGTATGCGGTGCAGCGGTGGCCCGAGACCAAGCGCTTGCTGGGGCTGCTGGTCAATTCCAGCGGCGCGGCCCACGCGCGTAACGCCCGGCGGCTGGTGCACGCCTCCCGCAAGGAGGACCGACGACTGTCGGCCGCGCTGCTGGCGGCGGCGCTCGCCCACACCCCGGAGGCCGAGGAGGCCCTTCGCGGAGCCCGCACCCGCATGGCCCGCAAGCCGGCCGCGCTCGCGCGGGAGCTGCTGCGCAACTTCCCCAAGGGGAGGCGCGGATCCAAGCGGCGCCGCCGCAAGACCGGGACGGGCGATGGTGCCGGCGACGCCAACGATATGACGGCGAACCCCACCGAGGCGATCGAGGTCGAGGACTCGGATTCGACGGAGGGCGCGGCGGGGCGCGAGCGCAAGCAGGATAATGTCGAAGAGCTTGCGCTCGACGCCGAGGACTCATCGGCCGACCGCGACGCGGAGGCTGCTGCGTAGTAGGCACACCAGCGTAGTAGGCACACCACCACCGGGAGGAGAGCTGTACCTATGAAGCATCGGCTGCTGTTCGTTGCCGCCGTCGCGATCGCGGCGCTCACGCTCGCGTCCGTCGCCACCGCGGCCCCGATCTCGAAGTCCATCCAGTTCCGGGCGCTCAAGTTCCGCGTGACCTGCGGAGAGGAGATCCACGCCCCCAGCAAGCCCGCCACCGAGGTCCTGTGCTCGGCCAAGGGAATTCCCGCGCCAGCTTCCAAGGGGGTCGGCGACTCCGGGTTCGTCCAGATCGGGGTGCTCGGCACGCCTCAGGTGTTGAGGCTCAGCCAGGACTCGTTCATCGCCGGCAAGTCCGAGTACCTGAACCGGGGCCGCCTCTGGAACCAGCTTGGCGTGACCTGCCACGTCGCCGAGTTCACGGTCATGTGCTTCAACGGCGAGAACCACGGGTTCGTGATCGGCAACGGTCACTACCGGACGTTCTGAGAGCAGCCGGAGCTTCGCCGGGCCCTCCGGCCGAGTCTCCGGCCCGCCTCCCGCGACCACCGCCCGCCGGAAGCCGCCAGAACTTGGGCTGCTGATAGCATTTTGCAAGCATGAATGTGCTTGTTCGTGATATTCCCGACGACGTGCACGCGACGCTTCAGCGCCGTGCTGAGCGGCGGGGGCAGTCGCTGCAGCAATATCTGGCGGGTGAGCTGCGGCGCCTGGCGCAACGACCGAGCATCGATGAGGCGCTGGACGGTATCGACCGCCATCGAGGAGGTTCGATCGGGCTCGCGCAGGCTGCTGCTGATCTGCGCGAGGAGCGCACCCGGCGTTGATCGTCGTCGACGCTTCGGTGTTGGCGAACGTGATCGGTGACGACGGGGCGGACGGGAAGCGGGCACGCAGCGAGATACGGGACGCTGGGGAGATCGCCGCTCCCGATCTGGTGGACGTGGAGACCATCGCGGTGCTTCGCAAGCGATGGCTCGCGGGCACTATTTCCGATCGAAGATTCTCGGCAGCGATCAGTGATCTTCAGAGCCTCGAGTTCGAGCGCTGTCCCACGCTGCCCCTGATGCCCCGCGCCTACGAGTTGCGCCCCAACGTGACCGCCTATGACGCCAGTTATGTCGCGCTGGCCGAGTACCTCAGCTGCGAGCTCCTGACCGGCGACGAACGACTGGCGAGCGCACCCGGACCGAGATGTCCGATCCGCCTGCTGGGCTGAGTGTCCTGATGCTCAGGTTCCGACCGGACGGGGGCTGAGGAAGCCAACGGCGAACGGACAGCTCAAGGAACCAGGTGCACCTCGCCGGCATCGAGCGCCACCTGACGACCGTCGGCGGCCACGACCACGAGCCGGCCCTCGTCGTCGATCCCAGCGCCGACGCCCTCGCCCTCGGCCCACCGCACCAGTCGACCGCGCAGGGCATCGCGCTCGCGCACGGCGGACAGGATCTCATCCTCCCCCGCGACCACCCGACGTGACACGGCGGCGAGCAGCCTGCTCAGCATCGGCTCGATGTCGCCGGGCTCGAGGCCCAGGGTGGCGGCCCGTCCGCGCAGCTCCGGCGGGAAGTCCTGCTCCCGCACGGCCAGGTTGATGCCGATGCCCAGGATCGCCCAGCGCTCCTGGGGGCGACCTTCGACGAGGATCCCGGCGACCTTGCGCCCGCCGATCAGCACATCATTGGGCCATTTGAGGCGAGGCTCGATGCGAGACTCGCGCCCGGTCTGGCCCGACTCGCGCCCGGCCCGGCCCGGCTCACCCGGCCCGGCCGTCGCGGTGGCCGTCGAGACCACCTCGGCCACCGCGACGCCGGCGGCCAGCGACAGTAACCGCGGCGGCTCGCGCAGGACCAGCGAGCACAGGAGCGCCCGGCCGGCGGGGGCGCTCCAGGTCCGGCCCTGGCGCCCGCGTCCGGCGCTCTGCTGGGCCGCGGTGACGAGCGTTCCGTGCGGCGCCCCGGCCGCCGCCAGCTCGCGGGCGCGGATGTTGGTGGAGTCCGTGACCCGCAGGTGCAGCCTGGGCGATCCGAGCTCCGGGACAGGGCGCCCACCGAACACGTCCCCGGGCGGCGCCGGGCCGCTCACACCGGCCGGATCCGCAACTCGCCGTCCATCCCGAGCCGGAGTCGAGCCGCGGCGTCCCCGTGGCTGACGGCCACGGCCAGGTGTCGCTGTGCGTCCTCGTAGAGCATGAGCTCATCGGGAACACCATCGGCAAAGGTGCGCACGTACTGCGCGAGATGCACCACCCCGGAAAGCTCGAGCGAGATCGTCCGCCCGAGCTTCAGCCCCGACCCGGCGAGGTGCTCGTGCCGGGCGTCGAGCTGGAGGTTGCCGAAACGATCGACGTAGCGTACGTGGGCGATCAGGACGCCGTTGACGAGCCGGGGCTCGGGCAGCTCCAACGTCACGAGCTCGTCGGGGCCGACCGGATCGCCGGCCTGGGCCAGTGGGGCGCCCGCGGCCAGGTGCGCGGCGACGGGCGCAAAGATGTCGCGTCCGTGAAACGTCGCGGAGACCGGCTCGAGCCGGAACGGGGAGCGCCCGATCTCCACCGCCTCAACGACGCCCCCGCCGCCCCGTGCGGCCAGCCACAGGAGCCCGTTGTCGGGCCCGACCAACAGGCGCTCGTCGGCCAGTCGCAGGGCGACGGCTCGCCGCTGGGCGCCGACGTCGGGATCCACCACGGCGAGGTGGACGCCCACGGGCATGAACGGCAGCGCCTGAGCGAGGATCATCGCCCCGACGCGAACATCGTGGCGTCCGACGCCGTGGGTGAGGTCGATGATCCGAGCCGACGGGCAGATGGTGGCGATCACGCCATGGCAGACGCCGACGAAGTCGTCCTGGATTCCGTAGTCAGACAGGAAGGTGATGAAAGGCTCGGCCATCGCGCTGGGCTCCGCACCGAGGGGCGATCCTGGTCAGCTCGGCGTCGAAATCGCCACGGCGCGGCTCGAGATCTGTCCAAGGCGCCTTGCTCATCGCTACCTGCCGAGCATCTTACGCTCGGCCCGTGCCCGCCGGCCCTCGTCCCGCTCTGACTCTGGATCGGGCCGGGCAACGCGAACGCTCAGCGATCTGGTCGCGATCGGCCGTAGATCTCGCGGTTTGCCCAGCCCTGGGAATGGGTAGGAGGCGGTCGGGTAGGGCTCCATAGGTCACTAGCGGGGAGATGGGCATGTTTGGTTCTGTTCGGCCGTCCTATCGAGTCGGTGCCCGGTGCACCCTGATGGGCGGCTTTGTCGCGGCCGTGCTCGTGGTAACGGGGGCGGTTCTGCCCGGGGCTGCCGCCGGCCAGGCGCCGTCCTGCCCGTGGGTGAGCTCGACCGCGCCGATCGCCCAGCGAGTCGCGCAGTTGATGGGCCAGATGACCGTGGCCGACGAGGACTTCCTCGTCGAAGGTCACGGCACCACCAACGAGGGACCCAATCCGTCGCCAAACCCGTACGTGTTCTGGATGCCGGGCATTCCGAGCCTGTGCATCCCCAAGCTCGGCGAAGAGGACGGCCCCGCAGGCGTCGCCGACGAGCTGACCGGAGTGACCCAGCTGCCCGCCGGCGTCGCGCTCGCGGCGACCTGGGACAACTCGCTCGCCACGCAGTACGGACAGGTGATCGGCTCCGAGGAGGCGGGCAAGGGCGCAGACGTAAACCTTGGCCCGACCGTCAACATCGACCGCGACCCGCGATGGGGGCGGTCGTTCGAGACGCTGACCGAGGACCCGTTCCTCGACGCGGCGCTGGCTACCAACGAGATCGACGGCGTTCAGAGCACCGGAGAGATGTCGCAGGTCAAGCACTTCGACGCTTACAACCAGGAAACCAACCGCAACACCGAGGCCGACAACGTGATCGTCAGCCAGCGGGTGCTGCACGAGATCTACATGCCGGCATTCGAGGCGGCGGTAAAGAACGCCAGGGCGTCCTCGGTGATGTGCGCGTATTCCAGCGTCAACGGCGACTACAGCTGCCAGAACCCGTATCTGGAAATCACCACGCTCAAGGATCTGTGGGACTTCCCCGGGTTCGTCACCTCCGACTACGGCGCGCTGCACAGCACCTCAGGGGCGCCCGATGGCACCGACCAGGAGCAACCGTTCAATACGTACTTCGGCACCCCGCTTCTAACGGCCGTGCTGTCCGGCGTGATTCCTCGGCAGGTACTGAACACGATGGTGCAGCGGATGCTGACCGAGATGTTCCGCTTCAACCTGTTCAAGCTGCAGCGTCCGGCCACGCCGACGGCGACGGTCACGACGCCCGCACACCAGGCGCTCGGCAACCGAGTCGCCGACAGCGGCACCGTGCTGCTGCAGAACCTGCGCAACACGCTGCCGCTGTCTGCCAACCACGCCGGAAACGTGGCGGTGATCGGGCCGTCCGCCTCGCCATCCCCCACCAATGGGGGCGGCGGGAGCGCATACGTGATCCCGTCCTCGACGGTCACCCCGCTGCAAGGGCTGCAGGCGGCCGCGGGCGCGGGGACTCACATCAGCTACACGCCGGGACTGCCGACCGACACCTCGCTGGCGCCGATTCCCGCCAGCGACCTCTCGCCGGCGTATCCGTCAGGCGGGACTGGCTTTGGCGGCAGCTACACCGGCACGCTGACCGCGCCGGAGACCGGCACCTACGTGCTGGCATTCACCAACCAGTGCGGCTGCTATTCGCCCGTGTACCTGTCTTTGAACGGGCAGCAGCTGATCGACAACCCGGGTACGCCGCCGGTGAGCACGTATTCGGTGGCTGTGAACCTGACCGCCGGGCAGACCTACACACTGTCGATCAGCGGCGGCGGTGAGTCGAGCAACCTGAGCTGGGGCACGCCGTCGGCACTGGCACCCGGCTTGGCCGCGGCTGTCGCGGCGGCCAAGTCCGCGTCGACCGCGGTGGTCGTCGTCTCCGACGACACAGAGTCCGAAGCGACGGATCGGCTCAGCCTGAACCTGCCTTCGGCGCAGGACGAGCTGATCTCCGATGTCGCGGCGGCCAACCCGCACACGGTGGTCGTGGTCGATGCCGGCGCGCCGATCGCGATGCCGTGGCTGAGCCAGGCAGCGTCGGTCGTCGACGCCTGGTATCCCGGGCAATCGAACGGCACGTCGCTGGCTGACGTCCTGTTCGGCAAGGTCGACCCGAGCGGGCACCTGCCGGTGACGTTCCCCACCAGCCTCTCTCAGGTCCCCGCCTCGGCGGCGGCGCAGTTCCCCGGCGTCAACGGCCAGGTGCTCTACTCAGAGGGCCTGGACGTCGGGTATCGCTGGTACGACGCGAACAACCTGGCACCGCTGTTCCCGTTCGGCTTCGGGCTGTCCTATACCAAGTTCGCGTTCAGTCATCTGAGCATTCAGCGCACCGGCACGGGCGGCGTCTACGACGTCGGTGTCTCGGCCAAGGTCACGAACGTCGGGCACACCGCCGGTGCGGACGTCGCCCAGCTCTACCTGGGCGATCCCGCGTCCGCCCACGAGCCTCCGCGTCAGCTCGTGGGCTTCCAGAAGGTGTCGTTGACGCCCGGCAGCTCCGCTCGGATCCACTTCACGATCTCCCCACGGGACACCTGGTGGTGGAGCCAGGCGGCCAACGGCTGGACCCAGAGTCCCGGCACCTACCAGGTCTACATCGGGGACTCCTCGGCGGTGGCCAACCTGCCGTTGCATGGGTCTTACGCGATCAGCTCGACGCCCGCGGCCCGGCAGGTCGTGATCCGTGCCCCGAGCCGGCTGCAGCCGGGCGTCGGGTCGTTGGTGACCGTCCGGCTGACCCGGTCCGGCAACGAGACGCTGCCGATTGTCCGACTTGCGGTCCAGGTGCCCCAGGGCTGGACCGTCAAGCCCCTCGGGCCAAACGTGTTCACCAACGTGCGCCCCTCGCAGGCGCCGCGCGCCAGGTTCATGGTGACGCCGCCGAGCTGGGCTCCGCTGACCGACTCGGTAGTGCACGCGACGGCCGATCTCGGCAGTGATGCGCAGCGAGAAGCAGGAGTGACCATCCCGCTCCGCGGATGACGCGAACGCCGCGGCCCCGGAGCGCCCGGGGCCGCGGTACCCGCCGTGGCGTGCAGCAACCCGTCAGAGCGATCTGGGATCATCGCCTCGTGATCGAACCCGGAGGTGAGCACCCGTGAGGATTGTCAAGCTGTTCATGACCGCAGCACTGGCGCTGGCGCTGCCGGCGATCGCGTCGGCGACGACGGTCCCCACTGACCTCGGGCGTCCGCAGGTGCGGCCGTACCGGATCAGCTACACCGGCGACGGCTCGGCCATTCTGGGCGGATTCACGCGCTACCACGGCCTCCACAAGTCCTCGCCGCTGTCAGATTACGGCCGCCTGCACTGGACGACCTACAACGCGCGTGAGGGACGCGCCGTGGGCGCCGACTGGATCGACAACTTCGTACCGGACGGCGCCGCGGGGACGTTCCACGCCATCCGCGCCACCGTCCACGTGTACCGGCCCCGGCACGGCATCTTCACCCGGATGACGATCACCGAGCAGGGGCACAGCGTCACGCTTGACGCCAACGGTCCCGGCGTCTGGCAATGACCGAACGGGTTCACGGCCCAGCCACGGGACCGCGCGGACGAGCCTAGGCGGCCAGCGCTCGCCGGCCCGCGTCGGCCACCAGCGCCGCCACCAGGCCGTCGATGTCGTGCTGCTCGGCCTCCAGGTCGGGCTCGTGGCCGCGCTCGCGCAGCGCGTCGCTGGTCACCGGCCCGATGCTCGCCAGGCGAACCCGGTCGGGCACCCCGTGCTCGCCCACCCCGTCAAAGAAGAAGCGAACCGTCGAGGACGAGGTGAAGGTCACGTAGTCCACGCCGGCCACGGCTCGGCGCTGAGTCTCTGACAGAGGCTCAGCCACCGTCTCATACAGCGCCATGACGTCGACCTCCGCCCCCCGGCCGCGCAGGGCCTCGGGCAGCACGTCGCGGGCCTCGGCGGCGCGAGCTATCAGCGCTCGGGAGACCGGCAGGTCGGCCAGCGCCTCCACCAGCCCCTCGGCGACGAACCGGTCGGGTACCACGTCGGCGATCACGCCGTGCTCGCGCAGTGCCGCGGCCGTCCCGGGTCCGATCGCGGCCACTCGGGCTCCGTGAAGGGCCCGTGCGTCCTGACCCGCCGCCTCCAGCCGGGCGAACAGCAGGCCGACCCCGTTGGGACTGGTCAGGCAGATCAGGTCATAGCGGCCGGCCGTGACTGCCGGCCCATCGATCGGGGCGATCCTGATCACCGGGGCTTCCACGGCGGCCGCGCCGAGCTCGCGCAGGCGCCCGGCGAGCGCGCTGGCCTGGGCGCGAGCCCGGGTCACGGCGATGCTCACCCCGGCCAGCGGCCGGGCCTCCAACCAGGAAAGCCTGTCTCGCAGTGACACGACGGGTCCGAACACCGACACCGCGGGAGCGCGCACGCCCTCGGCGGCGGCCACGGCGGCGATCGTCTGAAGCGTCCCGGTGACGACGCGCTGATCGGGAAGCGTGCCTCGTTCGATCACCGCCGCGGGCTCCTCCGGGTCCCGCCCGCCATCGACCAGTCGCTGGGTGAGCGTGCCCAGCTGCCGGACCCCCATGTAGACGACCAAGGTGCCGGGAAAGCCTGCCAGCGCCGCCCAGTCGAGCGCCGACTCGGGCTTGTCGGGATCCTCGTGACCGGTGACGAAGGCCACGGCGCTGGCGGCGTCGCGGTGGGTGACGGGAATCCCGGCGTACGCGGAGGCGGCCACCCCGGCGGTGATCCCGGGCACGACCTCGAAAGCGATCCCGGCCCCGCGCAGCGCCTCGGCCTCCTCTCCGCCGCGGCCGAAGACGAACGGATCTCCGCCCTTGAGGCGCAGGACCCGTCGCCCCGCGGCGCCGTGCTCGAGCAGCAGCCGCTGGATGTCCTCCTGGGAGACCGACGGGCCGCCCCCGGTCTTGCCGGCGTAGATCAGCTCGGTCCCCGGACGGGCTCCGTCCAGCGCCGACACGGGGATCAGCCGGTCATAGACGATCACATCGGCGGTGGCGATCAGCTCCAGCGCCCGTGCCGTGAGCAGTCCCGGATCCCCGGGACCCGCCCCCACCAGGTACACGGTCACGCTGCCAGCTCCGCCTCGGCCCGCGCCAGCAGCTCGGCGGCGCCGGCAGCCAGCAGGCGCTCCGCGCAGCGCGCCCCGACCACGTCTCCGGTGCCCGTCACCACGTCGCGCAGCCACGCCGACCCATCGGGCAGCCCCACCCATCCGGTGAGCTCGAGCCGCCCATCCTCCAGCCGGCGGGCAAAGGCACCGACGGGCGTGTTGCAGGACGCTCCCAGGGCGCGCACGAGCTCGCGCTCGGCGCCCAGGCAGGCCCGCGACGGCCCGTCGTCGACGGCCGAGAGGACACCAGCCTCCAGCGCGCCCGTCCGGGCCTCGAGGGCCAACGCGCCCTGGCCGGCGGCGGGCACGAGCTCCTCGATCACCGCGCCCGCCTCGCCTGAGCGTCCCAGCCGCTGCAGGCCGGCGAGCGCCAGGACCAGCGCGTCGACCTCGCCCGCCGCGAGCTTGCGCAGCCGCGTATCCACGTTGCCGCGCAGCTCGACGACGGCCACGTCTTCGCGCAGGGCATGCAGCTGGGCGGCGCGACGCACGCTGCCGGTGCCGATCCGCGCGCCCGGGCGCAGATCAGATAAGCCGTGGGCGCCGCAGATCACGTCGTGGGGATCGGCGCGCGGCGGCACCCCCACGAGCTCCAGGCCATCTCCCAGCTCGCTCGGCACGTCCTTGGCCGAGTGCACAGCGACGTCGATCCGCTCGTCGAGCAGGGCTCGCTCCAGCTCAGACACCCAGCGCGACTTGTCGGCTACCTCGACCCCGCGGTCGCCCAGCGTGGTGACCTTCACGATCTCGATGTCGCTCCCCGCCCGCTCCAGGCGCTCGGCCACCCACTCGGCCTGGGCGAGGGCGAGCGCGCTGGCGCGCGTGCCGATGCGCATCAGGGTCGCCGGCTGGCGCGGGCTCGGGTCCGGGCGGGCAGCTCGCGAACCTCGGCCAGCCCGGTCTCCGGCTCGGGCTCGCTGCGCCCCCGCCCGTCGGTGCCCGGCGACTTCTCGGCGCCCGGCGAGTTCTCGGCCCCCGGCGGGTTCTCGGCGCCCAGCGCCTCGTCGGACACGGTCAGTCCAAAGAGGTCACGGACCAGTGCCATCCGCGCGTGCACGCGGTCATCGTGCATGTCCTTCATGCGCAGCGTCGGCTCGTGCAGCAGGCGGTTGACCACCGCCCGGGCGATCGCGTCGACGCGCTCGCGATCCCGGGGCGAGGCCGACTCCCACCGGCCGTCGTTCTCGCGCACCGCCTGCTCGGCGATCCGGGTGGCGTAAGCGCGCAGCGCGGCGAGTGTGGGCAGCACCTCCAGCGAACCCAGCCAGACCGCGAACTGCCCGATCTCCTGCTCGATGATCCCCTCGGCCCGGCGGGCCTCGGCCTGGCGAACCTTGCGGTTTCGGTTTACGACCGCCTGCAGATCGTCGATGTCATACAGGGACACCCCGTCAAGCGAAGCGCAGGCGCTGTCGATGTCACGGGGCACGGCGAGATCGATCAACAGCAGCGGGCGGCCGTCGCGCTGCGCCATCACCTCGGCCAGCTCTCGCACCTCCAGCAGCAGGTGCGGAGAGGCCGTGGCCGCGACCACGATGTCGGCGCGCTCCAGCGCCTCCGGGAGCTCGTCGAAGCTGAGGCTCGATCCCCGGTAACGGCGGGCGAGGCTGAGGGCTCGGTCGCGACGGCGCGTGGCCACGAACACGGTGTGGGCGCCACTGTCGGCCAGCGCCCGAGCGGCCAGCTCGCTGGTCTCGCCAGTGCCGATGATGACCACCTGGCGGCCGGACAGGCTCGGAAGCGCCGGCCGGGGGCCGCCCGGATCCGGCGCAGTCGGTTCCGCGGCGGCTGACGCGGGGTCCGGTTCCGCGGCGGCTATCTTCTCGCGAGCCAGGGCCACGGCGACCGAGGGCAGCGACAGGTGGCGCTCGCCGATCGCGGTCTCGGTGCGCACCCGCTTGCCGGTCGCCAGGGCGGCCCCGAACAGGCGGTTGGAGAGCGGCCCGGCGGTCTCCTGGGCAAGCGCGGTCTCATACGCGCGCTTGATCTGTCCCTGGATCTCGGCCTCGCCGATGATCATCGAATCCAGGCCGGCGACCACCCGGTAGAGGTGACGGGCGGCGTCACAGTTGCGGTGCGAGTAGATCGCGGTGGCCAGCTCGGTGGGCCGGATCCCGGCCTGACTGGCCAGCATCGTCAGCACCGCGCTCTCGGCCTCGACCGGATCGCCGACCACCAGGTAGAGCTCGGTGCGGTTGCAGGTCGAGATGGCGACGGCCTCGTGCACGTCGGCCACGCCGCGCAGGTCGCGCATGAAGCTCGCCAACCGGGCCTCGGTCAGCGCCAGGCGCTCGCGCACCTCGACCGGCGCGGTCTTGTGTGAGACGCCGATCGCCAGCAGCTCGCTCATGTCACCGACTCCTCGCTCATGCCACCGACTCCTCGCTCATGCCACCGACTCCTCGCGCTCGGCCGCGCGCTCGGCGCGCATCGCCTCCACGTCGCGCTGGAGCTCGTCGAGCTCTCGCTCCAGTCGCTGGGCCCGGATGGCCATGATCCCGACGTAGATGAGGATCAGCGCCAGGAACACGATGTAGGCGGCGGCGACGAACTTGCCCGCCTTGCCCAGCGGCAGCGCCGGGGCGATGGCCAAGACGAAGCTCACGACGGCGACGCGCTCCTCCTCAACGGGCTCACCGAATCGTCGCCGAGCAGGGTTCGCCGCAGCCTGCGCACCTGCGAGCGGGCGTTCTTGGCCGCCATCTCGTACTTCCACAGGGTCGTGTAGAGCAGCGCGATCCCGATCAGGGAGATCAGGAAGGTCAATCCCATCGAGCCGGGCAGGTTGCCGCCGGTCAGCGTCAGCACCCGCGGGTGCACGAATTGGGTGGAGAGCCGCACAGCGAGGAAGTTCAGCGGCACGAACGCTCCGGCGACGATCGAGAACACGCTCGCGTAGCGCGACTGGCGCTCGGGATCCTCGATCGAGAAGCGCAGCGGCTGGTAGGTGGCGAACAGGAGCAGGACGATCAGGAACGAGACCAGCGTGGGTTCGTTCCACACCCACCAGTGACCCCATGACGCCTTGGCCCAGATGGAGCCCGTGATCAGGCCGCCGACGCCGAAGATGAGCGCCATGTGGATCGCCACGTAGGAGCGCATGTCCCACTTGCGCTCGCCGGTGCGCAAGTAGCCGATCGCCATGAGCGCCCCGAACACGAACCCGCACAGCGAAACGATCGCCAGCGGCACGTGGATGTAGAAGATCTTTTGCACGAACCCTTGGTCGGCGTCCAGGGGCGCGTAGAAGAAGACCAGCCCCAGCGCCAGGCTGATGGTGAAGATCGTGGCGAGCGAGAGACCGCGCAGGCCCTTGCCGTAAGTGGTGGAAGGCACTAATCCTCCAGGAGGAAGTCGAACACCGCGTAGGCGAGCAGTGCGAATACCAAATCATAAAGAGCCAGAATGGCCACCCACTTGCCGGGCGGGGCGCTCGCCGGATCGACGCTGCGCAGCAGCGGGCCGATGCCGCGCGCGGTGGCGATCAGCGCCGGGATGAGCAGGGGCAGCCCGATGATCGGTCCGATCAGGTCGCGGGCCCGGGTGTGGACGGCGATCGCCGAGACGAGCGTTCCGATCACGGCCAGCCCGAGATCGGCCAGCGCCAGCACCAGGACGAGGCCCGGCAGAGGCGGACCGAGGGACGGACCGAGGAGAAACAACCCGAATGCCGGCACGGCGATCACCTCCAGGCCGACCAGGAACAGGAACAGCGCAGCCGCCTTGGCGAGCAGCATGGCGCTGCGGTCGACCGGCGCCAGCAGGAAGGCGTCGAACCCGCCCTGCTCGCGCTCGGCGACGAACAGCCGGTTGATGCCGAGCATCGCCGCGAACAGGAGCGTAGCCGTGAGCACGCCGGCGGCCAGCTGCCCGTCGATCGTGTTCCGATCCAGGCCGAAGTGGAAGATGACGAACGTCACCAGGGCCAGGAGCACCATCGCCGGCACCGTCTCCAGGGTGCGCAGCTCCAGCCGCAGGTCCTTGCGGAGCAGGATCAGGGCCGTTCTCATGCGTAGAGATCCCTCAGCTGGCGCTCCCCGAGCTCACCCGGAGGCCCGAGGTAGGCAGGACGGCCATCCTTGAGAGCCAGGACCAGGTCGGCCTCGGCCAGCGCCGAGCCCGGATCGTGGCTGGTGAGCACGCGGGTCGTCCCGGACTGACGTCCGATCAGGGGCTCGACCAGCTTCGAAGCCGCCGGATCCAGGTTGGCCCGGGGCTCGTCGAGCAGCAGCAGCTCGGGCTCGTGCAGGACCGCGCGGCCCACCGCCAGGCGCTGGACCATGCCTCGAGAGAGCAGGCGCACCGGCTCGCCGGCCCGGCGCTCCATCCCGACCGCCTCGAGCACCTGCTGCACCCGCTCGCGATCCACCCCGTGCAGCCCGGCGTGGTACTCGAGGTTCTCGCGTCCGGTCAGCTCCCGGTAGAGCAGCGGCTCGTGGGCGAGCAACCCGACCCGGGCCCGCACCTTGAAGGCGCGTCCGGGCAGGGGCTCGCCGAACACGAGCACGTCCCCCTCGTGCGCCCGCAGCAAGGTGGCCAGGATCCGCAGCAGCGTCGATTTGCCGGCGCCGTTGCGGCCGAGCACGGCCAGCGTCGCGCCCGGCGCCAGGCGCACCGACACGTCACGCAGCGCGATTCGCTCACCGAAGTAGCGGGCGAGCCCGCGCAGCTCAATGGCCGGGGGTTCTTGTCCCACTCTCGCGCTGCAGCGTCGCCACGACGTGCTCCAGCGTGGGCGCGATCACCGGGAAGAGCTCACCGATCGCTTTCGGGTTTCCCGGGAAGTTGATGATCAACGACCGTCCGGCGATGCCCGAGACCCCGCGTGTGAGAATGCCCATCGGCGTGTGCTTGACCGCCTCCGCCCGCATCGCCTCGGCGAATCCGGGCGCCGAGCGTTCGATCACCGCCTCCGTGGCCTCCGGGGTCACGTCGTCGTCGGTCAGGCCGGTGCCCCCCGTGGTGAAGATCAGCGACGCGCCGTCCGCCGCCTGCCGGCGCAGCCAGTCCTCGATCGCGGGGCGGTCGTCGGGGAGCACGGCGCTGGCGACGATCTCGGCACCCGCGGCCCGGGCGTGCTCAGCCAGCGCAGCGCCCGAGCGGTCCTCGGTGTCGCCGGCTGCCACCGAGGTCGAGACGGTCAGGATCGCGGTTCTCATGGCCGGCTTGAGGATAGGGTCCGCCGGGCGCCCCCGCCCCCGAGCGCGCATCGGGTCCCCGCCTTGCAGGCCGGTGCGCGGTGGACACACTGGCTGGATGGCCCCGCGGGTGACGGCCGGCCGGGGGCGTTCAGCCCTCCGGGTCGATGAGGGCGGCGCCAGGGATGTGGGTCGCGACCCGCCGCGGATCTCGGGTCAGCAGCGGACGGCCGCTGACTGCCGCGTGAGCGCCGATCAGGAAGTCGGGCAGGATCGCTTCGCGCTGCCCGCCCGCTCGCCGGTAGTCCGTGTGAGCATGACCAGCGAGAAAGCTCGCGGCGAGCGGGATTGGTTCGATTATCGCCATCGAGGGCAGCGATGCGCGGAGAATCTCGACGCGCGAGAATCCCGGTGCGATCTCGGCCATCACCACGGCATTGATGACGAGCGAGCCTCGCTGTGCCGCTGCGGTGAGCTGTGACTCTGACCAGGTCAGCCATGTCGGGTCCTCGGTGAAGACGTCCAAAAGGACGCTGCTGTCGACGAACGTGCCAGGCGCCGAAATCAACGCCTGGTGAGCGCCAGGATCTCGTCGGTGCTCAACTCAACGTCCCCGGCGCCCCGCATTCGCCTGATCTCGCTTGCGGCCTGTGGACCGTCGACGATCAGCCGCGCGCCGTCACGCTCGAGCTTGAAGCAAACATCGCTGCCGGCCTGGATCCCGAGTGCCTTGCGGACCTCGAGCGGGATCGTGACCTGTCCTTTTTGCGTGACTCGCATGGTGGTAAGACTAGCGAGTAATACCAGCCTGGCACCCGGCGAAGAGCACGAGCGACCCGTCGGCCGAGACTGCCGCGCCGCCGCGGCGAGGCGGTCGTGAGATGAACGCGTCTGCTTCGTCCGCCCGGGTCCACGGCAGGCTAGCGTCGCCAGTCGCCCGAGCGCCCGCCCGACTTCTCCAGCAGCGCCACCGAGGCGATCTCGGCCCCTCGCTCTATCCCTTTGACCATGTCGTACACGGTCAGCGCCGCCACCGAGACGGCGGTCAGGGCCTCCATCTCGACCCCGGTGGGGCCGGTGGTGCGGGCCTCGGCCAGCAGCTCTATCTCCCCCCGCCGGACATCGATCGAGCCCTCGACGCCCACGAAGCTGAGCGCCAGCGGGTGACACAGGGGAATCAGCTCCGCGGTCCGCTTGGCCGCCTGGATGCCGGCGATCCTGGCCACTCCGAGGACGTCTCCCTTGGGGGCATCCCCGGCCTGGACGCGCTCCGCGGCCCGGGGGGAGACCCTGACCAGCGCCCGGGCCAGCGCCCGGCGCATCGTCGGGGGCTTGTCGGCCACGTCGACCATTCGCGCCCGGCCGGCCGAGTCGAGATGGGTGAGCTCAGACATTCGCCGGAGCGCTCGCTTACGACCTCGGGCTCACGCCGGCGCGTAGGCCAGCTGAGCCGACTCGATCAAGGCGCGCACCCCTTGCACGTCGCCCGCCCGCAGCAGCTCGATCGGGTCGGGCTCGCCGCCCACGATCCCCTCGAAGAACTCCTTGCGATCCTGATAGGTCGGAAGCGTCGCCTTCGCCCAGCCCCGGGCGTCGTTGAGCATCACCGCCAGCACGGCGTAGGGCTCGCCGAACAGCTCACCGATCTCGCGCTTCATCCGCTTGGCGAGCGCGGGCGAGGCGCCGGCGGTCGAGATGGCCACGGCCAGCGGACCGGTGCGCACGATCGCCGGCAGGATGAAGTTGCACAACGGCGGCACATCGACCACGTTGACGAGCATCGCGCGCCGCTCGGCGTCATCGAAGACGCGGATGTTGACCTCGGTGTCTGCCGTGGCCGCGATCGCGATCAGGCAGCCGTCCAGGTCGCCGTCGCCATACTCCCGGCGCTCCCACCGGATCGAGCCCTCGGCGGCCAGCTGCTCAAGCGCCGGATGAGCCTCGGGGGCCACCAGCGTCACGTAGGCGTCGCAGGCGAGCAGGCCCTCCACCTTCTCCAGGCCGACGTCGCCCCCGCCCACGACCACGCAGCGCCGGCCCTTGAGGCGCAGGCAGGCGATGTAGAACGGGGTCTCCAGCATGTCGCGCACGCACGACTGGTCGCAGATCCCCTTGCGCAGCTGGCAGACGCACTCCTTGCCGGCATAGGACTGGGCGGGCACCGCTTAAGCCTAGTCGGCCCCCGTCCTGGTGCTGCTCGCGATTCCCGGCCGAGGCTAATCCGCGTGAAGCCCCAGCGCCCGCCGGATCTCGGCCAGGCGGTCACGCAAGCGAGCCTCGGCGTCATCGGGCGCGTAGAACCGGGCTCCGATCGCCTCGTCGGGCAAGAGCTCCTGGGGCGAGAGATGGCCGGGGTGACGGTGCGGGTTGTCATAGCCACCGTCGCTGCGGGTGGAGGAGCGCAGATGCGCGGGCGGCAGCGCCGCACCGCGCTCACGCAGGTATTCGCGAGCCGCGAGCACGGCCCGCTTGGCCGCGTCTGACTTGGGCGCCAGAGACAGGTAGATCGCGGCCTGGGCGAGCGCGAACTGGCACTCGGGCAGGCCCACGTGCTCGACCGCGCTCGCCGCGGCGGTGGCCACCACCAGCGCCTGCGGGTCGGCGTTGCCGATGTCCTCGGAGGCCAGGATCACCATCCGCCTGACGATGAAGCGGGGGTCCTCGCCCCCCTCGAGCATCACCGCCAGGTAGTACAGCGAGGCGTCGGGATCAGAGCCCCGCGTGGCCTTGATCCAGGCCGAGATCGTGTCGTAGTGACGGTCGGCCTGGCGGTCGTAGAGCAGGGCCCGGCGCTGCAGCGCGTCCTCGGCGTGGGCGAGGTCGACCCGCTCCCCCGCCGAGCCCGCCGTCTCGCAGGCCAGGGCGAGCGCGTTGAGCGCGGTGCGCGCGTCGCCTCCCGAGCGCTGCGCGAGGAACTCCAGCGCCGCCTCGTCGACGTTCTCCGCCGCGCCGCAGTCACCCCGCGCCACGGCACGGTCGAGCAGCCGTCGCACGTCGGCGGGCCCCAGCGCCTCCAGCTCGTAGAGCTGGGTGCGCGAGATCAGCGCCGAGTTGACCTCGAAGTACGGGTTCTCGGTGGTCGCCCCGATCAGCGTGATCAGGCCGTCCTCGACCGCAGGCAGCAGGGCGTCCTGCTGGGCCTTGTTGAAGCGGTGGATCTCGTCCAGGAAGAAGATGGTCCGCCGACCCGAGCCCTGCAGGCGCTGGCGGGCGCGCTCGATCACCGCCCTGACCTCGGCGCGGCCGGCCGCCACCGCGCTCTCCTCCTCAAAGGCGGCATCCGAGTACTGGGCCACCAACCGGGCGAGCGTCGTCTTGCCGCTGCCGGGCGGCCCGTGCAGGATCATCGAATGGGGAGTTCCCTCCTCGATCGCCCGCCGCAGGGCCGAGCCCGGGGCCAGCAACCGGTCCTGACCCACGACCTCGTCGACGGTGGCCGGCCGCATCCGGGTGGCCAGCGGCGCATCCGCCGTCGGCCCATCCGCGGGGGCGCCCCCAGCGACCCGAGCCTCTCCTTCCTCCTCTCCGAACAACCTCTCCATGCCAGGGAGTATGCAGCGGGCCGTCCAGCTCGCCCCTCAGGCGTGACAAACCGACATCGAGGAGGCGGCTCCATCCCGCGGACGCCAGGCCGCCAGCTCCCACGGAACGGCGCTCGCATCGTCGGCAGTGGCGATGCGGCCGGCCGCTCTGGCGGCCAGGAACGCGATCGGTGTGGGAAGGCTCGGCGGCGCGAAGCGTCGCATCTCGATCACGAGGGGAGCGCGGCTTGGGTTGCGGACGAGGACGGAGGTTCCCGGGCGGAGCCGGATGACCGGAGCTTGCGTCGCGGACGCGCCGGTGGGAAGCGGCCGGCACCCGGCGGCCGGCACCGGGTGCCGGTCCGGCGCCAGCCGGATCTGCTCGGCGGCGAGCAGCACGCCGTCGGCGCCGTGTCGCTGCGCTGCGGGCGCGGCGGCGATCTGCCGTGGCGAATCGAACGGCGGCGTGCCGTGTGCGCTGGTCTCGGCGAAGTAGCGGCCCGCCGTGACACCTGAGAGGTACTGCGTCTGCGCGCTGCTCTCGAGGAGGTCGACAGCGGCGGGGGTGCGCGGCCCCGCCATCTGCAGCGCGCCGAGGTCCACCTTCACGTAGCCGGCCTGGGCGCGCAGGAAGTCGTAGCCGAAGCGCATCGCGTCGAGGTTGGAGACGACGATGAGCGCCGCGAGGATCGAGGCGCCGGCGAGGACTGCCCTGCCCAGCCGAACGCCACGCAGCAGCTCCGCGCCGATGAGGATCAGCAGGACGACGTCGGTGATCTGATACCGACTGGCGGTGGGCCCCCGACCGGCGATCGCGTTGGCGCCGGCAAAGGCCCAGAACACGAGCAGCGTCACGACGAAGACCAGCAGCCACGCGCTCGCCTGGCGGCGCCACGCCAGCCAGGCGCCGGCGAGCAGCAACGCTCCGAGCAGCAGGATGTGACCGCGCAGGAGGACGCTGCCGACCGCACCGTGGTTGAGTCCGGTGAGCGACGTGAGCCCGATCGAGGCCGCCTCCCATATGTACCGCGGAAGCCCCTCGATGCTGTGCACCGACACTCCCGACGGCTGCTGGCGACCGTAGCCCACCCACCAGCCGACGAACAGCAGAAGAGGCACCGCGGCGATCCAGAGCTGGCGTGGCCGCCGACGCAGGGCCACGGCGACCGCCGCGCCCACGACGAAGGGGATCCCCAGGTTGAACGTCAGTGCGGCGGCGACGAGCAACGCGCACGCCGTGGCGTTGCGACGGGGGCTGTCGACCTGCAGAGCCCACAACGCTCCCACTCCGAGGGTGAGCGATCCGAGATGGTTGAGGGAGGCGAAGAACAGCAGCGCCTCCCACGCCGGCCCGAGGAACAGCACGATGGCCGCAGCCGCCAGCCCAAGAACGGAGCCGACCCGCTCGGCGACGAGCACGAACACGAGAACCCCGAGACAGACCGTCGTGATCGCGATGACGAGCCGGAAGGGCAGCTGGGAGTTCATGCCGAACACCGCGACGAGCACCTTGTAGACGAGTGCGAGCAGCACCACGATCTCGTCGTTGTGCGGCGCCAGCAGCGTGTCGAGCCCTGGGTGGGACTCCAGCCCCGGCCGCTGCAACAGGAAGTACCAGTCGTCGTTGAAGAAGCTGAGCCGCATGCCCAGGATCACGAGCAGGGCACCGCCGGCGAGCCCCAGCAGGGCCATGAGCGCCCACGTCGGCCGGCTCGGCCCCCGACCGCCGCCCATGTCCGGTTGCGGGGTCGACGTGAGCAGCCCCGAGCGCGCGTCCCCGGAGCCGCGGATCGCCGTCATGGACAGACGCTACACGACGAGCACGGTGTCGCTCGCCTCCTGACCGGACCTCTCCCGGGACCGGCGGAGGGTCTATCCGAGCGCATAGATCACGTTATGGATGCGCCAGGGGAAGCGTCACTCAAGCGGGTCCGAGCTGGGCTTCAGGAGATGAGCGCGAAGGTGACCTCGATCGTCGCCGTGACCTCCTGCTCCCCAGACTCGATCGGCATGTCATGGGCGGCTGCGGCGGCAACCCAGCCGCCGCTGCGCCGTTGGCTATACATCACCCATCGATTCGCAAATCCTAACCGTCTAACTGCTGAGCCTCTCGCGGTCCAGCGGGACAAGCTCATGCGGTGAGGGTGGGGTCGGCAGGTGCGCTGAGATGCGACTGGATCGCACGTTCATCGGAGCGTATGAGTTTGAGGTTGGGAAATGGCCGAGCCGCGGCTGTAACCGCATGTTCTGGTACCCGGGCGCGTCGCGGACGGGTGGACGAGACGGACTGCTGATCTCGATTTCGCCCGCCGCGGAACCGCCATGGCTCGGGGTATTCGCGACTCTGGAGAACTCTCCGCATGGCACGAGTGGAGCGATCGCGCTTCCTGACCGGCGGACCCTTGCCGTGCTCAGCAACGGGGCTGTCTATCGGGTCGCGGCAGATGATCCGCTTCGATGGGAGGAGTTGTCGGTCGGCGGGGTGACGGATGCGATCGTTGTCGAGGACCTCGAGCTCACGCTGTTCATCGATTACACGATCGTCTTTGCCTACGGTCGCGACGGTCCTGCATGGCGCACCGAGCGACTTGTCTGGGATGACCTTCAGGCACTTGACCTCGAAGGTGACGTGCTGCACCTGAAAGGTTTTGACGCTCCGTTGAACGAGATCGTCTCGTTCTCGCTCGACGTTCGGACGGGCCGTTCTCCGGATGCACCGCACCCCGAGCGAAGGCTTCGGCGCGTCAACTAACTCTTGGATCTTTCGTCATCTGGCAAACCAGGTCGCTCGTCCGAAACAGCTCCACCAGCGGGACCTCCGTCAATCCGAGGACCGGCACGTGCCCCGGCTAGTCACGAAGCAGCACCTCGCTGAGGTCGATTAGGTCCAGCTCGAGCACGGGCGCCGCCTTGTCGCCGAACCACAGGTGGAGGTCGTCGAGCACGATCTCGCCGTCGGGCTCGGGGAAGCTGCGACTCCCAGGCCCTGCGCGCGCGGGCCAGGGCTCAGTCGTCTCCTCCGCGATCTCCTGCTGAATCTGATGCAGGCTCTGAACAGCTCCCTGCAGAGCCTCATCCGGCAACAGGACGTCGGCCGTCAGCCAATATGCGCTCGATCCGGCTCCGCCGCCGTCGGGGCTGACCAGCCGAAGCATCTCGCCCTCGATGAACACGCGATAGCCCGTCGGCATCACCTGCGACATCTGAGCGAGAAACGCTCGGGCGTGCCGGGCGTCAGGCACGACGCCCGGCTCCGGCCGGTGTGTGGCCGTTTGGCGGCACCAGCGACAGTGTGCCGGTTGTCGGCGCGGACCTCATGCACGGCCGGTCAGCCGGCGAGAATCTCCCGTACGGCCTCGTGCACGAGGCCGTTGGTGGCGATCGCGTCCCCACCGCCGGGCGTGACCTGCCCCGCGAAATCGGTGAAGCGACCGCCGGCCTCCTGGACGATCAGCATCGGGGCGGCGAGGTCCCACACCGAGACGGTGGGATCGAGGCCGATCTCGAGCGCCCCTTCGGCGACCAGCATGTAGCTCCAGAAGTCTCCGTAGCCGCGGCTGCGCCAGCAGCGCGCCGAGAGGTCGAGCAGCCGCTGCAGGCGGCCGGTCTCCCGCCATTCCTCGATGCCTCCATAGGAGAGCTGGGCGTCGGCGAGCTCGCGCACGGCTGACACGCGCAGCCGGCGCGCAGGCGCGGTGAGCCCGTCGTGGCCAAACGCCCCGGAGCCGCAGGCCGCCCACCACCGCCGCCCGAGTGCCGGCGCCGAGACCACGGCGGTCGTGATCTCGCCGTCCTCCTCCAGGGCCAGGAGCGTGGCCCACGAGGCGTTCCCGCGCACGTAGCCCTTGGTCCCGTCGATCGGATCCACGATCCAGCGCCGCCCGCTGCCAACCGTGTCGGAGGATCCCCCGTACTCCTCGCCGAGCACCGCGTCGCCGGGCCGATCGGCGGCCAGGCGCTCGCGCAGCGCCTGCTCGACGTCGCGATCGGCTTCGCTGACGGGAGTGAGATCGGGCTTGGTCTCGACCACCAGGTCGGCGGCCCGGAAGCGGCTCAGGGTGATCGCGTCAGCCACCCCGGCGAGCTCGAGGGCGAGCGTGATGTCGTCGGCGGACCCCGGCACGGCGCGCATCCTACGCGGATATGGTGAGGGGCAGCGATGGCTGAGATCGACCTGCAGAGCGAGAGCACCGAGGTGCTCGGGGAGCTTGTGCGCTTCAACACCGTCAACCCCCCCGGCAACGAGCGCCCGGCGATCGAGTACCTGGACGGCTACCTGAGCGCCGCCGGCTTTCAGACCGAGATCCTCGCCGAGCGGCCCGACCGTCCGAACCTGGTGGCCACCCTGCACGGCAGCGGCGACGGTCCCACCCTGTGCCTGCTCGGCCACGTGGACACGGTCCTGGCCGATGCTTCCGAGTGGTCCCACGACCCCTGGTCAGGCGAGATCGCCGACGGCTTTCTGTGGGGGCGAGGCTCGCTTGACATGAAGTCCCAGGTCGCCGCCGAGGCGGTGGCCGGGGCCGCGTTGGCCCGGGAGGGGTGGCGCCCGCGCAGCGGCACCCTGAAACTCGTGTTCGTCTGCGACGAGGAGACCGGAGGCGACCTCGGCGCCCACTGGCTGACCGACGCTCACCCCGACAAGGTGCGCTGCGACATGCTGCTCAACGAGGGCGGCGGCGAGTCCTTTCAGTACGGGGGTCGCCGCCACTACGGCGTCTGTTGCGCGGAGAAGGGAATCTTCCGTTTCAACGTGACCGCGCTCGGCGCCGCCGGCCACGCCTCGCTGCCGCGGACCGGCGACAACGCGCTGCTCAAGCTCGCTCCGGTGCTGGCCGCGCTCGCCGATCAGCCTGACTCGTTCGAGCTCACCGAAGCGCCGGCGGCGCTGCTGCGGGGACTGGGCGAGGACCCCGAGGACCCCGCGGCCGCGCTGGACCGCATCGGGGCCGCCGATCCCCGCCTGCGCACGCTGGTCGAGCCGATGTTCGGGGTCACGCTGACGCCGACGATGAGCAGCGCCTCGGCCAAGATCAACGTGATCCCGTCGCGCGCCCAGGTCCGGATCGACTGCCGGGTTCCCCCCGGGCTCGGTGAGGAGGCGGTCGCGCGGCGGATCGCCCAGGTGCTGGGCGAGGAGTCCGATCAGCTGCGGATCAAGTTCACCGAGCAGGTGGTCGGCAATGCCTCGCCGACCGAGAGCGAGTTGATGCGCGCGATCGACGGCTGGGTGCGAGCCAACGACGAGGATGCGGGGACCGTGCCGGTGATCCTGCCCGGCTTCTCCGACTCCCGCTGGTTTCGCGACGCCTTCCCGGAATGCGTCGCCTACGGCTTCTTTCCGATGCGCCATCAGACGTTGCTAGAGGCGGCTCCGCTCGTGCACAACGCGGACGAGCGGATCGACGTGCGCGACCTCGGCTTCGCGACTCGCTTCTACTCCGACCTCGTCGGCGAGCTCCTCGGCTGACGGCGTGCCGCCGAGCTCACGCGTGGACCGCGGCAACAGCGCGAGCCCGAGCAGCACCAGACCGATCCCGCTACCCACGCCCAGCACCAGGCGAGCGCCGAAGACCGAGGCCAGCGGCCCGGCGACCACGAACCCCAGCGGCAGCAGGGCCAGCGAGCCCATCCAGTCATAGGAGCTCACGCGCGACAACGCATCGGCCGGGATGTGACGCGCCAGGAGCGTCTCCCAGAAGACGCCCATCAGCGACCAGCCAAACCCCGTGACCAGGGCAAGCCCGATCACGGCGGCCAGCGGCGCGCCGAGCGCGAACACGATGTCCTGTACCGGCCAGGCCATGATCAGCACGAGCCCGACGACCAGCGGCCGCGCCGGTCGCCACCTCAGCCCCACCAGAGCGCCGGCCACGGCTCCCGCGCCGGCGACGCTCTCGAGGACTCCGAACACGCCGGCGCTGCCATATACGGACTTCGAGATCCCGGGCGCGAGCGCATACCACTGCGCGTACACGCACAGCACGGCTCCGGTGAAGACCAGGATCGTCACCCACACCCAGGCGCGCGAGCGCACCTCGTCCCAGCCCACGCGCAGCTCGTGCACCATCGATTGATGCGCCGGCACGCGGCGGCCTGGAGCAGTCCGGACCCGGACGCGCAGCAGCATCAGCGCGCTGAACACGAACGTGGCGGCATCGAGCGCGAACGCCTCGCCCGCCCCCACCCCGAGGACCAGGGCCGTCCCCAGCGCCGGCCCGAGCAGGATCGACAGGTTGGTGCTCAGCTCGGTGAGCGCCCGGGCGTCCTGGATCTCCTGCGCCGGAGTGACCTGAGCCATGAGCCCCGTGTAGGCAGGCTGAAAGAACGCGCGGGCGGCGCCGAACAGGACCTCGATGACGAACATCTCGAGCACGCTCGCCCCCCCGGTGAGGATTAGGACCGCGAGCAGGCCATGCAATGCCGCCCGGGCTCCGTCGGCGGCCACCATGATCCTCTGCCTCGGCAGGCGATCGGCCCACACGCCGCCAAACAGCAGCAGCGCCACCAGCGACACCGTCTGCCCCGCCAGCACGAGCCCGAGATCGGTCGCCGAGCCGGTGCGCTGGGTTATGTAGAGCGCCAGCGACACGATCACGACCTGGTCGCCCACGGCGCTGGCCGACTGACCGACGAACAGATAACGGAAATCCTTGTGGCGCAGAACGCGCAGGTACGAACTCATCACACTCTCGACTGAAGACCGGGGACTGCGGGACGGCGGGCGCGCTCACGCGGGGCCCGCGACGGGGACGGTGCTCAGGAGAATGGGATGGCGAACATCGCCGGCCGAGGCTAGCACTGGGCGCGCCGCCGGCGCAATAGACTCGCCCCATGTCGACCCAGGTGCTCACCCGGCTCGATCCCGACATCTTCCGCCTGCCGGTCGACCGGATTCGGGCCGGCTATTACTCGGACGCCTACTTCGTCCTCACCAAGACGCTGCTCGAGGAAGAGGGCGAGCATCCGCACGTGACCATGCAGGTCTTCCAGAAGCAGGACTCACTGCTGGGGGGAATCGACGAGGCGATCGCGATCCTCAAGACGTGCTCCGGCCACGAGGAAAACGGTGAGTGGATCTCGGGCTGGGACCAGCTGGAGGTGCACGCGCTGCGCGAAGGCGACCGGATCGCTCCGCGTGAGACGGTCATGACGATCACAGGCGACTACTCGCTGTTCGCTCACCTGGAGACCGTCTACCTGGGATCCCTGGCCCGCCGGTCGCTCGTCATGCGCAACGTCTTCGAGGTCGTGGAGGCGGCCCGCGGGAAGCAGATCTTCTACTTCCCCGCCCGCCACGACCACTGGCTCGTACAGACCGGGGATGGCTGGGCCGCCCATGTCGCCGGCGCCATCGGGGTCTCCACCGACGCCCAGGCCTCGTGGTGGGGAGGCCGCGGCATCGGCACGGTGCCCCACGGCCTGATCGCCGCCTACGGTGGCGACACGGTGAGGGCGGCGACCAAGTTCGCCGACCGCTTCCACGAGGAGATGAACATCACCGTGCTCGTGGACTTCGAGAACGATTCCGTGCGCACCGCGCTCGAGGTCGCAAGCGCACTCGGGCCCAAGCTCTGGGGCGTGCGCCTGGACACGTCCGAGCAGCTCGTGGACCGCTCGCTGCTGCACGAGATGGGTGGCTTTAGCCCCACCGGGGTGAACCCCCGGCTGGTGGAGAAGGTCCGGGGCGGGCTCGACGGCGCGGGCTTCACCGACGTCAAGATCGTGGCCAGCGGCGGCTTCACGGCCAGCCGGATCCGCGAGTTCGAGGAGACGGGGGTCGCCGTCGACGCCTACGGGGTGGGCTCCTCGCTGATCCGTGGCGAGAACGACTTCACCGCCGACGTCGTCCTGCTCGACGGTCAGCCCTGCGCCAAGGTCGGGCGCAGCTATGCCCCCAATCCTCGCCTCCAGAAAGTCATCTGAGAGGCGTCGCGTATCCTCCGCGGCCCATGCTGTCCGCGATCGACCACGTGGGCGTCGCCGTCGAGAACATCGACGCCGCGCTGGCCATCTACCGCGACCAGCTGGGGATGGCACTCGTTCATCGCGAGACCGTCGCAGACCAGGGCGTGGACGCCGCGCTGCTGGACGTGGGCGACGGCCACGTGGAGCTGATCGCGCCGCTGGGCCCGGAGACCGCCGTCGGTCGGTTCATCGGCCGACGGGGCGCCGGCCTGCATCACGTCGCCTATCGCGTGGCGTCCGTGCAGGAGACCCTCGATGCCTGCCGCGCCGCCGGCCTGCGCCTGATCGACGAGCACCCCCGGACCGGCATCCGCGGGTCCCGAGTGGCCTTCCTCCACCCCTCCGGTACCGGCGGGGCTCTGACCGAGATCGTGCAGCCAGCCAAAGGACACTGAAATGATCGACAACGACAAGCCTCAGAAGATCAGCATCGGCTTCATCGGCGGACCCGTGCTGAGCGCTCGGGTGGCCCTCGACGAGCTGACCGGACTGCGCCAGGCCCTGGGAAATGGAACCTGGCACGACCTGAAGGCCGAGGACGGAACGATCGCGCTGGACGTGACCAAGATCGCCTACATCCTGGTCGACACCGAAGGCCACCAGGTCGGCTTCGGGACCTAGACGATCCGGTTGCGCAGGATCCCGATCCCCTCTATCTCGAGCTCGATCTCGTCGCCGGGCACCAGCCAGCGTCCGTCGTCGTGCTCCAGGATGCAGCCACCCCCTACGGTGCCCGAGCCGATCACGTCCCCGGGGATCAGGCCCGGCGTGTTGCGCGACGCGGCCGCCAGCAGCTCGTCCCAGGAGTAGTGCATCGCGCCGGTCCGGGTGTCGGTGCGCACCTCGCCGTTGACCCGGGCCACCGCCCGCATGTCCAGATCGGAGGGCAGCTCGTCCGGCGAGACGAGCTCGGGGCCGAGCGCGGTGGCGAAGTCCTTGCCCTTGGCGGGGCCCAGACCGACCTGCATCTCGGCCGCTTGCAGATCCCGGGCCGAGAAGTCGTTCATGATCGTGAAGCCCTCGGGGCGGCCCTGCTCGCCGATCACGCAGGCGAGCTCCAGCTCGTAGTCGAGCATCGACGTGTCGGCGGGCCTGGGAACGTCCTGGCCGTCACGGTAGATGGCGCTCGGGTTGGAGAAGTAGAAGACCGGGATCCGGTACCAGGCCTCCGGCACATCGCGCCCCTGGATCAGGCGAGCATTGCGAACGTGCTCCTCGAAGGCCATGAAGTCACGGATCGACGGCGGACGGCCGTCCGGGAAGGACCGTCTCATCGAGCGAGCACTCTGCTCATCGAGCAAACAGAGTCGACAGGACCACCTCGGTCACCGTCCGGGTGACTCCCGCGGTGGCGCGAATCCGCTCCAGCGCGAGCTCGAGGTCCTTGGTGTCCTCGGCCAGCACGTGCAGCAGCGCGCTGGACTCGCCGGCGACCGTGTGGGCGGAGACGACGCCGGCCTCGCGCTCGACGGCGCGCTTGATCGCGGCCGCGGACATGTTTCCGTCGCAATAGAGATCGACGAACGCCTCCGCGCGCCAACCGAACGCCTCGGGATCGACGAGCGCCGTGTAGCCGAGCAGCACGCCGGCCCGTTCGAGGCGGTCCACGCGCCGCTTGACCGCCGGCGCCGACAGGTGGACGTGCTGGCCGATGTCCTGAAACGACCGGCGCGCGTTCTCGCGCAACAAAGCAACGATTGCTCTATCTACAGCGTCCATGGCGCGGTGAACGGGGGCTTAGACACAACGTACCGGGCTTGTCATGGGGCCTTGACATGCGGATCATTGCACAGGTGTCCACCTCGTCTCTGACTCCGACTTGAGAACGGGACGCTCTTGACCGAGGAGGTGATGGGATCGGAGGGTCCTCCGGGAGCCAATCGATCCTGTACCTGCAGACGCCGTGCCGGGTGAGCGATCTGGGGTCGTTCACGGCGATCGAGCGCAAGGAGTGGGTCCCGGCCGCCCACGTCCTGACCAGGATTTGAGGAGCCACAGCTCGACGCCCCGGTGACCGCCGGCGTCGTCCGCGAGCAGCGCCGAGCAGCGGCCGAGCCCACGCGGAGCCGGCGCGGGGCGTCGCGCGGTACGCCGGCTCCAGCGCACCCGTACAGTCCCGGGCCGTGCCGACGCCACCGCCCCCCCAGCCGGAGCCGTGACGTGCCGATGAGGGTCGGCATCGTCGGCATGCCCAACGCCGGAAAGTCCTCGCTGTTCACCGCGCTCACCGGCGTGGCCGCCGAGGCCGCCAATTACCCGTTCACCACGATCGAACCCAACGTGGCGATCGTGCCCGTGCACGATGACCGCCTGGCCGTGGTCGCACAGACCATCCACGCCTCCAAGGTGGTGCCCGACACGATCGCCTTTCACGACATCGCGGGGCTCGTGGCCGGCGCGCATCGGGGCGAGGGCCTGGGCAACCGGTTTCTGGCCAACATCCGGGAGACCGACGCAATCGTGCACGTCGTGCGCTCCCATCGGGACGAGAGCGTCGTGCACCCCGAAGGCCGGGTGGATCCCCTGGCCGATATCGAGACGATCGAGACCGAGCTCATCTATGCCGATTTGGAGCAGTCCGAGCGCCGGCTGGAGCGCGTCGCGCGCATCGCCAAGAGCGGTGACCGTCACGCCATCGCCGAGGCGCAGTGGCTCGGGCAACTGATCGAGGCGCTCTCGGCCGGCCGCCCGGCGCGGACCGTGCCACCGCCCGCCGACGCTCTCGATGCGATGACGCTGCTGTCCCCGCTGACCGCCAAGCCGGTTCTGTTCGTGGCCAACGTCGACGAGGGCAGCGACGCCGTTCCCGAGGCGATCGCCGAGCATGCCGCCGCTCAGGGAGCGCGGGCGGTCGCGGTCTCGGCGCGGCTGGAATCGGAGCTGGGCGAGCTCTCTGACGAGGACGCCACCGCAATGCGCGAGGACCTGGGGCTGGCCGAGTCGGGACTGGCGACGGTGGTCCGAGGGGCGTTCTCGCTGCTTGACCTGGTCGCCTTCTTCACCGCGGGCGAGGACAAGCCCGCCCAGTCCTGGCATCTGCGCCACGGTCTGTCGGTGTGGCACGCCGCCGGCCTGATCCACTCTGACATCCAGCGCGGGTTCGTGCGGGCCGAGGTGGTCAGCTGGGACGCGTTGCGCGACGCGGGCGGCTACGCGGGCGCCCGGGACCGGGGAACGCTCCGCCTCGAAGGCCGCGACTACGTGGTCGCCGACGGGGACGTGATCACGGTTCGCTTCACGCCGTGAGGGTCGGCGCCGATCGAGGGCTGCTCCGTGGACTCGAAGCGGCGATCGCAGTGCTTGCCGGCACATTGGGACTCGCCGCGCCCGCGTCGGCGCACCCGTCGATCACCTTGGGTCAAGGACGGTGACGGTGGTCGCCCCGGGAGCCCGCGCCGTGATCGCTCGCGATCCCTTCCGGCTCGTGCTCGGGCAGGCAGGCGGAGCGCCCGCGCTGGCCGAGGTTGCCAACCGGAGTCCCCGGCCGCTCGCGGTCGCCCCGGGTACGCCGACCCGTTCGGGAGCGGCCTACTACCGGTCCTGACTACGCCGACCCTGTACGCACCACGGAGCTCTTCCTGCGGTCGGGCTCGAGTGGGCGGCGCTGAGCCCGATCTTCCGCCTCCATGGGTCGGGCCTGCACGGCACTCACACGCCCGTGGTCCTTCGATGCGCAGACCGTGCGCGTCTACGACGCCCTGTCGCGCCTGCACCTCGAGGCGGTGGCGCTGATCATGAGCCTGTGGCGCGAGGCCGACCGGATCGGGATCCCGATCACGCGGCCGCTGTGGCTGGCGTATCCGGGTGAGCCACAAGCGCGCAACCAGGATCAGGAGTGGCTGCTCGGTCCCAACGTGCTGGTGGCGCCGGTGGTGACGCAGGGCGCCCGGTCGCGCCGCGTCTACGTTCCGGCCGGGTGGTGGCGCAGCTCTATCTCGAGCCAGGTGGTCAACGGGCCGCGCTCCGTTCTCGTCCACGCCTCACTGACCCAGCTTCCGTACTTCACGCGCTGCCACACCCGTCCGTTCGCACAGGTGCGAGGGTAGGCTCGTCGCGATCGCAAGCAGGCCGACGAGGACCGCCATCGCGACGATCCCGGCGACGATCCTGTCCTGGCGACGCTCCCGCCCGCTGCCCCCGCCCGGTGCCCCCGGTCGATCATCGCTCTGGCCTGAGCAGCGCGTGCACGTGCAGTGTCACCGGGCTGCGGGTCACGCCGAGCGGACTCCAGGTGATGCCGAGCTGGCGCTGGTCAAGCGGGGTGGTCACGTCGATCAACAGCTGATCCTCGCTTTGCTCGAGGCTGGCCTGGAGATCCAGCGCGACGCGGTTGCCGGCCGCCTCGAGCTCGCCGGCGACGCGGAGGCCGCCGTCGCCCGCGTCGCTGACGCTGGTCGAATGAAACCGCACCTCGGGGCTGCGCTCCGCGTCGAAGAAGTCCGACGAGCGCAGATGTCGATCCCGTCTGCGGTTGCCGGTGTCGACGCTGGCCGCGTCGAGGGTGAGCTCCATCGCCCGCTGACCGCTCTCATCGATGGTCACCCAACCGTCGAGCCGACCGAAGTGACCCTTGACGGTCACCAGGCCCCAGAAGTGGGGCACTCCGAACTCGGCCGTGGAGCCGGCTGGGTCCAGTCGCCAGCGCGTCGCGGCCGACGATCCCTGGGCTGGGTCAGCAGGCGGGGTGGTCATGGTGTCTCCTCGGTTTCGGCGTGGCTTGTGCTGCTTTCACACGACGGATCCGAATGTAGGGCAAGGCGGCAGGGCGATGAGAGCCAATGCCCGGTCAATGAATGGACCGGTGGGGTCGGGGCTGGCGCAGAGCGCGCCCCGACGCGTTGGGCGTCATGCGCGACAGCGGCTTCGGGCGCCGGCCGCTCGGACGATTTCGGCGTCCAGACTCGATCAGGCTGCGACCGTCGATCGCTTGAGCGGCTGTTGTTCACCCACTGGTACTCGGCTTCGGCAAGCGGCTGTCCCGCTGCAGGGAAGTGTGCTCAGGACGGCGTTGTGAGCACTCGAAGACCCGGGACTCGTCGGAGCTCGTCAGCGTTGCCGGTGACGAGGCCCAGTCCGTGCGCGATGGCGGTTGCCGCGATCCAGAGGTCGTGTGCGCCGATCAGCTGGCCGCGGCCCGCGAGCTGGGCCCATATGTCGGAATGGACACGCGCGACGCGCTCCGTGATCGGGATCGCGTGCAGATCGGACAGCAGGTGCTCCACAAACGCGCCGCGACGCGTGCGTTGCGCACCGACTGCACGGTGGATCTGGCTGTACGCCGCTCGGGTCTGATATAGACGCCGCTGTGGCGCAGGACATCACCCTCACGTCCCTGGCCCACGGGGCCGGCTGCGGCTGCAAGCTCTCCGCGGCCGCGATCCTGCCGATCGTGCGACGGCTCGGCCGCCCGGCGGCCGACGAGCGCCTGCTGATCGGCTCCGACACGGTCGACGACGCCGCCGTCTACCAGCTCTCCGACGACGTGGCGCTCGTGCAGACGATCGACTTCTTCACCCCGATCGTCGACGATCCGTACGACTTTGGGCGGATCGCGGCGACCAACGCGCTCTCCGATGTCTACGCGATGGGTGGCGTCCCGCTCATGGCGCTCAACGTGGTGGCGTTCCCGCTCGAGCGCCTCGGCGAAGTCATCCTCTTTCAGATCCTGCAGGGTGGCGCCGACGTGGTCGCCGCGGCCGGGGCGGCGGTCGTCGGGGGCCACTCGATCGATGATCCGGAGCCGAAGTACGGCCTGTCGGTGACCGGCACGGTGCATCCCGGCTCTGTGCTGGCCAACGCGGGCGGCCTCCCGGGCGACGCGCTCGTGCTCACCAAGCCGCTCGGGGTCGGCGCGATCTCGACGGCACACAAGCGCGGTCGCTGCGACGCCGACCTGCTGGCGCGCGCCGTCGCGGTGATGACGACCCTGAACGCCGAGGCCTCCCGGTCGGCGGTTGCGGCCGGCGCGCACGCTGCCACCGACGTGACGGGCTTCGGCGTCCTGGGGCATCTGCACTCTCTGGCGCAGGCCAGCGGGGTCGCGGCCGAGCTGCGGGCGGACGCGCTGCCGGCGATCGATGGGGTGCTCGATCTGCTGGAACACGACGCCGCCGTCTCCGGCGGCAGCGCCCGCAACCGTGACTACGCCGAGACGTTCACGCGCTTCGCCGCAGCCGTGCCCGAGCCGTTGCGCCGGCTCGCCGCCGACGCCCAGACGTCCGGCGGCCTGCTCGTGGCGCTGCCCGAAGGCGCGGCGAGCGAGCTTCCCGGAACCGTGATCGGGCACCTGACGGATGGCGACCCTGGCCAGATCGTCGTCGCCTGACCAGGGAGCGGCCGGGGCCCGGTGGCCCACCCGGTCTTCAAAACCGGCTCGGGCGGGGCTGACCCCGCTGGAAGGTTCGACTCCTTCGCCGCTCCGTCTGGCCGTCGCCGGGTGCCGGATGCGATGACCGCTCCGTCCGAAGACCGCGGCCGGCGGCTCCGCGCGCTGCCGTCGGTCGATCGGCTCGCCGCCTCGGTCGCCCGGGCGGAGCTGGCAACCCGACGGGCGGAGCTGCTCGGCGGGGAGACCGGCGAGGTCGATCTCGTGCAGCGCGCCGCCGGGCGCCTGAGGCCGAGCCTGCGGCGGGTGCTCAATGCGACTGGCGTGGTGCTGCACACCAACCTCGGGCGGGCGCCGCTGGCGGCGGAGGCGCGCATGGCCGTGGCGCGCGCGGCGGCCGGCTACTGCAACCTGGAGCTCGACCTCGACGAAGGTGGGCGCGGCAACCGTCAGGCCCACGTCGAAGGCGTGCTGCGCGAGGTCACGGGCGCCGAGGCCGGGCTCGTCGTCAACAATTGCGCGGCCGCTGTGCTGCTCGCCCTCGCCGCCGTGGTCTCAGGGGGTGAGGTGGCGATCTCCCGAGGTCAGCTGATCGAGATCGGCGGGGGGTTTCGCATCCCGGAGGTCCTGGCGCAGGCCGGGGCGACGCTCGTCGAGGTCGGCACCACCAATCGGACCCGGATCGGCGACTACGAGCGGGCGATCGCCGGTGGAGCCGTCGCGGTCATGCGGGCGCATCAGTCCAACTTCCGCATGCTCGGCTTCGTGCAGGAGACCGAGATCGAGGACCTGGCGCGACTGCCGGTGCCGGTCATCGATGACATCGGATCCGGCGCGCTCGCCGAGCTTCCGGTCCTCTCCGAGGAGCCCTCGGTGCGCCGCTCGCTGAGGGCCGGCGCGGCGCTCGTCACGTTCTCGGGCGACAAGCTGCTCGGCGGACCGCAAGCCGGGATCATCCTCGGGTCAGCGGACGCCGTGGCGGCGTGCCGGAGCCATCCACTCGCCCGGGCGTTGCGGATCGACAAGCTGTCGCTCGCGGCGCTGGAGGCGACGCTCGCCCTGTACCGCGATCCCGACCACGCTCGACGGGCGATCCCGGTCCTTCAGATGCTCGATCTCGATGCCGACGCGCTGCACGCGAGGGCCCGTCGCCTCGCGGACGCCACCGGAGGGCGGATCGTGACCGCCACGAGCCGGGTCGGTGGCGGGGCCCTGCCCCTGCTCGAGCTGGCCGGGCCGGTCGTCGAGCTCGACGGCGGCGGCCGACTCGCCGCGGCGCTGCGCGACGGCGACCCGCCGGTGCTGGGGCGGGTGCGCGACGAGTGCGTGCTGCTGGATCCCCGCACCCTGGCCGAGGACGAAATCGCACTCGTCGGCGATGCCATGGCGGCGATCCGGCGATGACCGAGCCGCTCACGCTCGGCACCGCCGGCCACGTCGACCACGGCAAGAGCGCGCTGGTGCGCGCCCTCACGGGCGTCGACACGGATCGTCTTCCCGAAGAGCGCGCTCGGGGACTGTCGATCGAGCTCGGCTACGCCGCGCTCGAGCTGCCGGGAGGCGCGCGCATGTCCGTCGTCGACGTCCCCGGTCATGAGCGTTTCGTGCGCACGATGGTCGCCGGGGCGACGGGCATCGACCTGTTTCTCATGGTCATCGCCGCCGACGACGGCGTGATGCCGCAGACCCGGGAGCACGCGGCGGTGCTGCGGGCGCTCGCGGTGCGCTCGGGCGTGATCGCGATCACCAAGGCCGATCTCTCCGATCCCGAGCTCGCCGCGGAGGAGGCGGCCGAGCTGCTGCCGGACGCGCCGATCGTCGCTTGTGCTGCGCCCACTGGGCAGGGTCTCGCCGAGCTGCGGCGCGTGATCGCCAAGGTGGCGGAGTCGGTGCCCAGCCGAGCGGCCGCACCCGGCCAGCTGGTGCTCCACGTCGACCGCGTGTTCACGATCCGAGGCGCCGGGACCGTAGTCACGGGCACGCTGTGGTCCGGAGCGGTGGCGCCCGGCGACCGGATCAGGCTGTTGCCCTCGGGCGCGATCGCGCGGGCGCGCGCCGTCCAGATTCACGACCGCCCGGTACCGCGCGCCCTCGCGGGCCAGCGCGTTGCGCTCAATCTCGCCGGCGTCGGAAAGGCGGAGGTGAGCCGCGGCTACGCCATCGTCGATCTGGGGTCCGACATCGTTCCCACGACGATCCTCGACGCCCGGCTGCGCCTCACGGGTGCCGTTCACAACCAGCGCATCCAGGTCCACCACGGCACGCGCGACGTTGCGGGCCGCATGGCGGATCTCGGCGGCGACTATTGGCAGCTGCGGTTGGAGGAGCCACTGCTCGCAGCCCGCGGCGACCGGGTCGTGGTGCGCTCCATCGCTCCGCCGGACACCCTGGGAGGCGGGGCGATCGTCGATCCCGCCGCGCGGCGCCACGGTCGGACGGCCGCGCATCGCGACCGCCTGGCAGCCGACGCGCTGCCGCGGCGGCACGAGGCCGAGATCCCTGCCGCCCCCCTTCCGGTCTCACCACCGGTTCTCGGCGCCGAGGCGCGACGCGTCGCCCTGCGGCTGCTGGCGGCGGGCCACGAGCCGCTGTCGAAGGCCGATCTCGGTGAGGATGCGGTGCATCTGCCGGACCTGGCGCGCGCGGGCCTCGCGCTGCGCGTCGGGCGCGACGGCTATGCCCATCCGGACGCGCTGGAGGTCGTCCGCGGACGGATCGTGGAACTCATAGCGCGCGACGGTTCGGTGACGCTCGCCGACCTGCGTGACGACCTGGGGACCTCACGCAAGTTCGCCCAGGCGCTGCTGGAGTTCTTCGACGCCGCGAAGCTGACGCGCCGGCTCCCGGACGACCGGCGCGTGCTGCGCGGAGGCGCCTGAGCATCGATCGTCCCGCGGTCACACCAACGTGTAGGCTCGGCTCCATGGAACAGACCGCCGCCCCGCTCGGAACGATCAACGTCGTCGACCCCCATCCGCTCAACTGGCTCTTCATCACCTGGAACACGATGGAGGAGCCGATCCGCACCGATCCCGACGGGTACATCGTGATGGCCCTCGCCGAATCCGCCGAGTGGCGCGACGACCGCACGCTCGAGGTCCGCGTGCGTGAGGGTGCCCGCTTCCAAGACGGCGAGCCCTGCACCGCGTACTCGATCAAGCGCAATTTCGACGAGGTTCAGAAGTGGGCCGCGCCGCATCCACCGGGCACCTATCTCAACTTCCATTCCGATGCGCAGTGCGTCGTCGAGGACGACCGGACCTGCGTGTTCCAGCTGCCCGAGCCGGACGGGCTCATCCTCGGGAAGTTCCGTGGCTTCCACATCGCCTCGTCGGCCTTCTGGGACAAGTACGGCTTCGGCTACCAGAGGATCGGCACCGGCGAAGGCCACTGGTGAGCGATTGACGCACCGGGCCCGTGGGGCTCCGGACCGTTCACCCTCACCGAGGGTTTCTCGACGATCGAGACCGTGATGGCCATCCAGCGCGTCCGGCCGGAATTCGTCGCGACCAACGTCATCACGGGGGAGGATCGGACCGACCGCGTCGTCCTGGCGGCGAACCCCGACCACAACACTCCGCGTCAGGCGAAGCTGGAGAAGGTGGTATTCATCAACGACATGACGCCCGAGCAGGCGCTGGACGCCGTCTGCAACCGGGAGGGCGAGGTGGACATCGTCACCGAAGTGTCGCCGGCCGACGCGCAGCGAGTCGAGGACTCCGAGCACGCCAAGCTGGTGACGATCGAGGCCAACCGGGTGCTCGTCGGGATCTTCAACACCTGGCCCGACGTCGGCGCTCCGTTTGCCGATCGTCGCGTACGGGAGGCGTTCAACTGGGCCGTCGATCGGGACAAGGTCGTGTCCGCGGGCCTCGGAGGCCGAGCGAAGGCACTCGGAGCGCTGACGCCACCCTGGTCGGGCGGGGGATCCGGCGCCGAGCCGCGCCCCCGTGACACTGCGCGGGCCAAGCAGCTCCTGGATGAGGCCGGCTGGCCCGAGGGCCACGCGGTCACGATCGCGACCCCCGCCCCCTTGCAGGGAATCGCCCGCCTCGTCGCGAGCGACGTCGAGGAGGCGCTCGGCATCGGGGCAGAGCTGATCGTCGTCCCGGACGAGGCCCTCACAGCCGGCTCGCGGACACTCATCGAGAAGAAGCTGCCGCCGCCCTGGGACATCCTCATCCACGCCTGGTTCGACCTCTCCTCCGATCTGCCGCCGGCGGTCATGCACCGGGAGTTCTTCGGCCACGACGGCGGCTTCCGGGCCGGCCCGACCGACCCGGAGTTCGACCGGCGCTTCGACGAGCTCGTCAGGCAGACCTCGCCGGAGGCCGCTCAGAAGGCGGCGTACGAGATCGACCGCTACTGCTTCGAGGAGGCCAAGGCGCTGTTCCTGTGCGCTCCGCACGCCCTGTACGCGGTCAACAAGGCCGTCGAATTCCAGGCCTACAAGACGACGTTCGAGCTCGCGGACACGACCGTGACCGCGAACCACTGGTCCCGGCGCGACGGCGCCTCACCGGCGGTGGGCTGACGCGCCGTTCGCCCCGTGGCAGCGCGGGCGGCCGCGCTTTGGAATGGGCTATTCGGAGGCGGTCAGATCCAAGCCGCGGCGAATCTCCTGGGCGAGCGTGTAGGGGTCGCCGGTCTTGAGCATGTGCGAGAAATACAGCTGCGGGTACTCGTTGGTCTCCTGGTTGTAGAGACAGGCATCGAACCACCCTTGCTGGCGCATCCGGGTCACGACCGGCATCACTTCGGCGCTGGTCATCGAGAAGTCGGGGCCGGCCGCAGCGCTGGAGCCCGACGAGGACAGCGGCTTGAACTCCACGTCGGTTGAGATGTTGGCCTCTGGCGAGACGTGGATGCCGTCGATCACGATCGTGTCCGTGCGGTCGATCGTCACCGTCACGACACCCTCGTCGCCGACCTGAGCGTCCCCGTGCAGGATCGAGGCGAGACGATCGGGATCAAGCGGCGTCGTAGGGTTGGACGGCATCGTTTGCGGCAACGGAGTCGACGTCGCCGCGAGCACGTTGCGCGCCCCTTGCGCGAGCCTTAGCGGGTCGCCCTCCCCGCGCCAGTGGATGAACCACACGTTCGGGCTGGTCTCGATGTAGTGCTGGTGGAACGCTTCGAAGATCAGGCCGTTGGCGATGATCGCGTCGATCACCGGATTGCACTCCTCGGCCTTGAGCGCGGGGGTATTGCCGTTGAAGAACGCATAGCGGTAGCCCAGCGGCTGGAAAGTCAGCGCGCCGTCGAGCTCGAACGCGGGCGTGAAACATGAGAAAGCTCTGGCAAATCGCCGCAGGAAGGTCACGGCTCCCCGATCCGCAGCGGTCAGCCGTGGACCCCCTGGACGGCGTCGCGCAGCACCTCCGCGCTGTGCTCCAGGCCGTCTCGCTCCTTGTCTGACAGCTCGGGCGAGAGCGTCCGCACGACGCCGGAGCGCCCGATGACGCTGGGCAGCGACAGGCTGACGCCGTAGTCGGCCTGATAGCTGCCGACCGGAAACACGCTGCCCTCGTCGCGCAGCACCGCCTCGGCCAGCCGCGCCGAGACGATCCCGATGCCGTACTGGCTGGCTCCTATGCCCTCGATGATCGTGATGTTGGCGTTCTTGACCTCCTCCTCGATCTCGTTCTGGACGTCCTGCACCGAGCCGTCGCCCCGCCTGAGCAGATCGGCCACGGACACGCCGGCCACCGATGCCGAGGACCAGAGCGTCACCGAGGAGGTGCCGTGCTCGCCGACCACCGTGGCGTCGACGCCGGCCGGATCGATCCCCAGATGCTGGCCGATGTGAACGCGGAGCCGCAAACTGTCGATCAGCGTGCCGGTGCCGAAGACGCGCTCGTGGCCGGCCAGCTCACGTGTTAAGTCGGTCAGCGGATCCGGCGGATCGGTGACCACCAACAGCACCGCATCCGGCGCCGCGGCCACGATCCGCGGGATGGTCTCGCGGTAGACGTCGGCGTTGTCGTCCAGCAGACGGAGACGGCCCCGAGAGTCATCGCGATCGGTGGCGCCGCCGCTCTCCTCGTTGACACCGGACGTGATCATCACCAGCTCGGCGCCGGCCAGATCCTCATACTCGCCGTCTCTGACGTCGACCGGCGGTGACAGCGGCCGCCCGTAGCGCATGTCCGTCGCCGCGCCGGCGGCCCGCTCGCGGGTCCGGTTGACGAGCACGATCTCGCGGCACGAGCCGCGTTGCAACATCGAGAGCACGCAGGCCGAACCCACCGCTCCCGCTCCGATCACGCCAACCTTCATCGCAACCTCCGTCCTTGTCGTGAACCCGCCGGTCAGCATCCGCGAGGACCCGCGTCGATGGCCGGCTCTCGTTCACTACCCAAGGATCGGGACGGCACACGGCCCGGGCGCGCCGCTCACAGGTCCGCCGGCGACCGGGCGGCCTCGAGCCGCTGTGCCAGCCGATTGAGCCCGTACCGGCGGGCGGCCGCCGCACCTCCCTCCAGGTCGGTCTCCCGATCGGCGGGCAGCTCGACGTCATCGACCTGCAGGGTGGCGATGTCCCGGAACGCGCGTAGCTGGTCGGCGCCGTCGCGGAGCGCCGCCGCGATCCTGGGCCGCTGCTCGCCGGCGGCGGCGATCACCTCCTCCAGCGAGCCATGACGCTGCAGCAGCGCCGCAGCGGTCTTGGCGCCGATCCCTGGCGCCCCGGGCAGCCCGTCCGAGGGGTCTCCACGCAGCGCGATGAAGTCGGGCACCTGACCGGGATCGATCCCGTAGCGCGCGCGCACCTCGTCGGCATCGACCTCCTCGAAGCCGCTGGCGCGCTGCTTGAGGTACACCACGCTCACCCGGTCGCCGGCGCACTGGTACATGTCACGGTCGCCGGTCATCACCAACGCGTGCCCGCCGGCCTGCGCCTCGGCGGCCGCCAGCGAGCCGAGCAGATCGTCGGCCTCGAGCACTGGCGAGGAGTGGCTGCTCCAGCCGAAGGCGGCAAACAGCTCGGGCGCCTGCTCAAATTGCCAGTCCAGCGCGTCGGGCACCGGCGGCCGCGCCGCGTGATAGCCCGGATACAGCGCCACCCGGTACTCGGCCGCTTCCGCGCCCCAGCAGACGACGATCGCCCGCGGGCCGCGGTCGGCGGCGATCCGGAGGATCAGGTTGGCCGCTCCGAGCAGGGCGTTGACCGGCTGGTCGTCGAGCCCGATGATCGAGTCGGGCAGCGCGAAGAACGAGCGGTAGAGCACGAACGGCCCGTCGATCGCCAGCAGAGGACCTGCCATCGAGGGCAATCTAATGGGTCGTGCCTCAGACGGCCGCCGGAGCTGGTGGCTAGCCTCGCCGGCTGCGGGCCTGCTTGATGGCCTTCGCGAGCTCGCCGCCGTTCAGGCCCCAGGTTGGATCGGCCCACTCGAACGGGATCACAGAGCTCACGTTCCGGATCTTTGACAGGCCGACGACGGCGCGCAGCACGTCCTGGTCCAGGACTCGCCTGGGGACCGCCTGCCAGGAACCCGGCACCGAGTTCCAGCCGTACTCGTTGACGACCAGCGGAGTTCGGCTTCGGTGGTAGGCGATCATCTGCGACTCGGCCCAGCGCACGAGTGCGACCGTGCTGCTGGAGTTGCCGGTGTAGGCGTGCACGCCGAGGCCGTCCATCGGCAGTCCCTCGAATGCCGCCAGCAGTCGGGGCAACGACGACTTGCTGAACGCCAGGCCGGCGGTGATGACCATCGAATGCCGGTCCACGCGCTTGATCGCGTGATAGGCGGCCATGAACAGCTTCGCGTAGTCCTGGAGATCGACGTTCGGCCCCCACGTCCAGCGGTCGTCAGGCTCGTTCCAGATCTCAAAGGTCGTGACCGGCTCATTGGGCAGACGGGGATTGGCGCGCCAGAAGGTTCCCCCGACGCCGTAGCGACGGGCGAACGCCGCCACGTACGCCGCATAGACGGCGTTGTTGGCCGGCGGCACCGGCGATACCAGATGGGCCTTTGAGACGCACGGCTTGACGTTTTTCTCCTCCGCCCATTTGGGCGTGAAATCGAGCTCGGGATCCCAGCGCAGATGCGCCGTCGCGAGCCCGCGCACGACCATGTCGTCGTATTTCCAGTTGTACTGGTACTGCCCATGTCTCGGGGGTTTGGGCTCGGTGCCCTCCCAGTTGCCCCAAGAGCGGGCGACGGTCGCCCCGGTGGCACTCAGGCTCTTCAAGGACGCCTCCATGATCTGCCAGCTCCAGGCGTGCCTTCCGTAATAGGCGAAATCGCCGTCGACCTCTGCTCCATAGACCACGGCATGCGCGGCCGCCGGCCACAGCCAGGCCGCCATCGAGGCGATCATCACGAGTGAAGCGAAACGGCGAAGCAGCATCGGATTGAAACGGTCTCCCGGGGAGTGGACGCCTTGGATAACAAGAAACCGCGGCCGGCACGCAAGTAGCGCCCCAACCGGGATGTGCGGGTCAGCAGACTGACAACCCGCGGGTGGCCGGTCCGCGAACCGCCCCCGTGCCCGTAAAGGTACCGAGACGGCTACCCGGACCATGAGCTCGGCTTCGGATAGGGTGGCCTCGTGACCGAACGTAAGGCCTCGGACGTGTTCGTGGAGTGCCTGGAGGCCGAAGGCGTGCGGTTCGTATTCGGCATCCCCGGCGAGGAGACGCTTGACCTGAACCAGTCTCTGGCCGATTCCTCGGTCCGCTTCATCCCGGTGCGCCACGAGCAGGGCGGCGCCTACATGGCCGACGCCTACGGCAGGCTGACCGGGCGCGCCGGCGTGTGCCTGGGCACGCTGGGACCGGGCGCGACCAATCTCGTGACCGCGGTCGCCGACGCGTTCCTCGATCGCGCCCCGCTGGTGGCGCTCACCGGCCAGTCCGACCTGGAGCGGATGCACAAGGAGTCACACCAGTACATCGACCTGATCGGGATCCTGCGCCCGGTCGTGAAGTGGAACGCGCGCGTCTCCAGCCCCGAGATCGTGCCCGAGGTCGTGCGCAAGGCGTTCAAGGTCGCCGAGTCCGAGAAGCCCGGATCCACTCACCTGGAGCTGCCCGAGGACGTGATGGCGCGCCCCCTGGACGCCTCGCCGTTGCCGCGCCATGCGCCGGTACAGCCCGAGCCCGGCGTGAGGGAGCTGCATCGCGCCACCGAGATCATCATGGCGGCCGAGAACCCGATCATCCTGGCCGGCAACGGCGCGATCCGCACCCACGCCAGCCGCGCCCTCCGCGCCTTCGTGCACACGACCGGGATCCCCGTCGCCGAGACGTTCATGGCCAAGGGCCTGCTCGACTACGAGGACCCCCACGCGCTCGGCACCGTCGGGCTGCAGTCGCGTGACTACGCGATGGCGGGCTTCGACGAGGCCGACCTCGTGATCGCCGTCGGCTACGACCTCGTCGAGCACGCGCCCGAGCAGTGGAACCCGCATGCCGACAAGCAGATCGTGGTCATCGACACGGTCGCGGCCGAGATCGACGAGTTCTTCATCCCCCAGGTGGAGCTGATCGGAGACATCGCCCATGTGCTGGCCCGGCTGGCGGCCGGCTGTAGCCGCAGGCATACCGATCACCCGGATCCGGACCGGCTGCGCGAGCTGGTCTTCGCGGTGCTCGACGAGGCCCGGGATGACCAGCACTTCCCGATGCGCCCGCCGCGCGTCCTGGCCGACATCCGCAGGGTCCTGGGCTCGAGCGACCTGCTGGTCTCCGACGTCGGCCTGCACAAGCTCTGGATCGGGCGCGTCTTCCCCGCCCACGAGCCGGGCACTGTGCTGATCGCCAACGGCCTGGCGGGGATGGGCTTTGCGGTGCCCACCGGCATCGCGGCCAAGCTCGTCGATCCCCGGCGCAACGTGGTCACGGTCAGCGGGGACGGAGGCTTCCTGATGAACTGCCAGGAGCTCGAGACGGCCACGCGGCTGCGTACTGCGGTGGTCAACGTGATCTGGGAGAACGGCCAGTTCGGCTCGATCGCCTGGAAGCAGGACAAGAAGTTCGGTCGCCACTTCGACGTCGACTTCGGCAATCCGGATTTCGTCAAGCTCGCCGAGGCCTTCGGGGCTCCCGCCTGGCGCTGCACCAGCGCCGACGAGTTCTCCCAGCGCCTCGTCCAGGCGCTCGCGCTCGACGTGCCGTCGGTGATCGTCGTCCCGATCGACTATTCGGTCGACGTCGCGATCTCCCGGGAGCTGGGCGCAGAGACCGTCGCCACCTGAGCCGCCCACCGGCGACCGCCGGCTCGTCCGGCGCAGTGGCCGGACGAGCCGCGCAGTCGCGAGGTACCTCAGGCGGTCAGTGCCGCGTCGCCCACGTGCGGTAGCCGGCGAGCCGGGCCACCAGCCTGGCTCCGTCCGGCGTGCCCAGGCCACTGGCCAGGTCGTAGCCCGGCACGGCGTTGTAGCCCTGGACCGTGATCGTCTGCTTGGTGCTCGGCTGGACGAACGTGACCGTGTTGTTGCCCCGCGTGATGTCGACGATCCCCGAGCCCGGTCCGTCCCCCAGGGCGTACAGCCGGGGGTTGAGCAGTCCCAGATCGTGGTGGGCGGCCTGGTCGGCCACGGCCACGAGCCCGGAGAACAGCGGCGAGGCCTCGCTCGTGCCACAGATCTGAGCCCACCCGGGCTTCACGCCGGGGAAGCTCCAGTACACGTTGACCGCGCCCGAGCACGCCGCGCTCATGCTGATGTCGGGCACCCCGCGATGGCGACCGACCTGGTACGCGACCCCGTTCTGGTAGAAGGGCCGCGAGAAGTCGACCGACAATCCACCGCTGCCCGCGGTGGGGGGCATGGTCCCGAACAGCGGGAGTGCGGGGTCGTTCCAGACGCTGTCAGGCTGCGTCCGGTTGCCATAGTTGTCGAGATACAGGCGCGTGCCACCGATGCCCGTCACCAGCGGGTCGCTGGCCGGCCAGCCAACCGCCGGGAACGGGTAGAGGTCGCTGCCGTCCGGCGTGTAGTTGGCTGCGCCGGTGTCACCGCTGGACGCCAGCACCGACACGCCGTGGAAGGCGGCGTTGAAGTACGCGCTGCGCTGGCTGTAGAGCTGCTGTGGACTGGCGAACGTCTGCTCGGTAGCGCCGAAGCTCTGGCTGATGACATCGCCGAGGTGATGGTCGATCACGTAGTTCTCGGCCTCCACGATCTGCGGGATGCCGACGATGCCCTCGGTCTCGGCAACCGGCGTCTCCACCAGCAGGATGTTGGCCCCCGGCGCCATGGTGTGCGAGTACTCTACGTCGAGCGTCGTCTCCTGCGCCCAGCCGGGCGCCGCCGGATCGTTGTGGTTGACCGGCCCGTCCGGGGTGATGATCTTCAACGACGGTGGGGCCGGCAGCCCGTAGGCCTGATCGAAGGTCTGCAGGTCCTGGGTGATGGTGGGCGAGCCGAACGCGTCGACGATCACGATCGTCTTGCCGGCTCCGGTCAGCCCGGCTCGATACAGCGGCCCCATGTCGTAGGCCCGCTCGATCTGCCGGGCTCCATAGCACTCGACGCCCTGCGTCTGCTCGCACTGCGCGATCGTGGGCGGCTGGGCGAAACTGCCGGGAAGCACGATGTGGTACGGCACCGCGGACGCGCTCCCCGCTGCGCACGCCAGCACAAACAGAGCTCCGACCAGGGCCAGCATTCCTCTACGCACCGGCTACCTCCTCCAAACGGGTGTATAAGAGCCCGCGCATTCAATCACGCTCCTCCAATTCCACCAGCACAAGGCCACGCTTTGCAACGAATCCTCGTGTTTCTGAAGATTGCGATCGAAGCCGAACCGGTCGGATCGCCGTGATCCTCACCGTCACCCTGAACCTGGCGCTCGACGTCACCTACGGCGTGCAGCACTTCGAGCGCGGGACGACGACCCGGGTGCAGACGATCGGCAAGCGAGCGGGCGGGAAGGGCGTCAACGTCGCCCGCACGCTCCAGGCGCTGGGCCGGGAAGTCGTCGTGATGGGCTTCGCGGGAGGGCTGACCGGAGATGCCGCGCGCGCCGAGCTGCGCGCCAGCGATCTCCTCGATGAGACCGAGCCGATCGCCGGCGAGAGCCGGACCACGATCATCGTGAGCGAGGCCGACGGCTCGGCCACCGGGTTCTCGGAGCCTGGACCCCGCGTATCCGGACGGGAGTGGCGGCGGCTGCTGGAACGCTTCGGCTCGCTGCTGGGCGCTGCCGACGCCGTCGTGCTGTCGGGAAGCCTCCCCGCCGGCATCCCTCCCACCGCCTACGCCCAGCTGCTGAAGGCAGCCACGGCCCGTGATGTGCCCGGGCTCGTAGACGCCGAGGGCGACGCACTCGCGCGTGCGCTCGCCCAGCGGCCGGCGGTGGTCAAGGTCAACGCGTCCGAGCTGGCCGGCATCCACCCCGGTCAGGGCCCGCTGGAGGGCGCGGCTGCGCTGAGGCGCGAGGGCGCCGGCGCCGCGGTCATCTCCAAGGGCGCCGATGGGCTGCTGGCCGACACCGGATCGGGAGTCTGGCGCGTCGACACACCGCAGCGAGTCCGGGGCAATCCAACCGGCGCGGGTGACGCGGCAGCTGCTGCGCTGGTCGCCGGCCTGGTCGACGGGACACCGTGGCCAGAGCGTCTGGCCGACGCGGCCGCGCTGTCGGCGGCCGCGGTCGCCGCGCCGCTGGCGGGCGCCTTCGACCCGGATCTCTACCGGCGCTTCAAAGCCCGGACCGCCGCCATCCCCGCCGGCCGACCCGGACGCCCGTAGCTCAGGCCGGCCTAGCCGCCGGCCGACCCCCGCGCCATCTCCCGCAGGTCCATGGCCCGGTTGTAGGTGTCCTCGTCGACACCCTTCTCGTAGGCGACCTCGCGCAGCATCCGGCCCGAGTTCGCCGCCTCCTTGACGATCTCGGTCGCCTTGTCGTAACCGATGTAGGGGTTGAGCGCGGTGGCCGCGGCCAGCGTGGCCTCGGCCGAGCGGGTGGTGCCCTCCTCGTTGGCCTGGATGCCATCGATGCACTTCTCGGCGAAGATGTGCGCCGCCGAGGTCAGGAGCCGAATCGACTCGAGCAGGTTGCGCGCGATCAGCGGCACTCGCACGTTGAGCTCGAAGTTGCCCTGCATGCCGCCGATCGTCACCGCGGCGTCATTACCGATCACCTGGGCGCTGACCTGGAGCACGACCTCCGGGATCACCGGATTGACCTTGCCGGGCATGATCGACGAGCCCTTCTGAAGCTCGGGAAGCCGAATCTCGCCAATTCCGGCTCGCGGTCCCGAACCCAGCCAGGCGAGGTCGTTGGCGATCTTGGTCAGCGACACGGCGATCACCTTCAGCACCCCTGACAGCTCGACGAGCGCGTCGCGGTTGCCCTGAGCCTCGAACGGATCCTCGGGGGCGCCGATCTCCAGCCCGCTGACCTCGGTCAGGCGCGCCCGCACCCGGGTCGCGAACTCCTTGTGGGTGTTGAGTCCGGTGCCCGTCGCGGTTCCCCCGAGCGGGATCTGCGCCACCTGGGGCAACGCGTTGCGCACCCGCCGCGTCCCGAGCCTGACCTGGGCGGCGTAGCCGGAGAACTCCTGGCCGAGCGTCACCGGGACGGCGTCCATCAGATGGGTGCGGCCCGACTTGACGACGTCGGCGAACTCGTCGGCCTTGGCCTGCAGAGAGGTCTCGAGCTGTTCGAGGGCGGGAAGCAGATCGTTGCACGCCAGATCGAGGGCGGCCAGGTGCACGGCCGACGGGAAGACGTCGTTGGAGGACTGGCCCAGGTTGACGTGATCGTTGGGGTGGGCCGCGTCCCCGGCCAGGCTGGCGATCACCTCGTTGGCGTTCGTGTTGGTCGAGGTGCCCGACCCGGTCTGGAAGACGTCGATCGGGAACTGGTCGTCGAGCTCCCCCGCCGCCACCCGGTCGGCGGCCGTGGCGATCCGTCCGGCCACGCCGGCGTCGAGCAGATCGAGATCGTCGTTGACCCGCGCCGCCGCAGCCTTGATCCGCCCCAGCCAGTGGATCACGGCCGCCGGAACTGGCTCGCCGGAGACCGGGAAGTTGTCGACCGCCTTGGTCGTCTCGCCGCCCCAAAGCTGCTCTCTCTCCTGCAGGCTCATGGCTTCCTTTCGCTCTCGTGCACGGTCGCTCATGAACGCTAGCGCCCTGCGTTCTCGACCGCGGGCCCCGCCCGCGCGGTCCTCAGCGCCAGAAGGCGATCAGCTCGCGCCGGTCCTCAGCCGCAGAAGGCGATCAGCTCGCGGGCCACCGCAACCGGGTCGTCGTAGGCGATCAGGAACCCGGTCCCCGGGAGCATTCGCAACTGTCCGTTGGGCAGCAGGTCCAGGGCTTCGTTCGCCGCCTGGACCGGATGGGCGGGGTCCTCATCGGCCCACAGCAGGAGCACCGGCATGTCCAGCTGCGGATAGGCGTCGAGCAGCTGGCGCTGGGGCTCCACCGGCCAGCGACGGGCGAACTTGGCCCACGACCGAGCCCGGTTGCCGTTGCCGCCCACGTCGGAGAACGCGTGGCGCATCAGATCCCGAGCGGCTCGGTTACGCTGGACCGACAGGCGCTCGCCGACCGAGGGCCGGAACACGACCTTGGCGCCGCGGGCGAGCAGGCGGTCGAGCCCGGGAGCGGCGGCCAGCCGGCAGGCGGCCCGCCACGCGGCCCGCTTGGCGGCGAACTCGTCTCGGCGGTGCAAGCGATTGGGCATCAGCACCAGGCGCGCCGGCTCCAGGCGTCCGGTGGTGACCGCCAGCAGGGCCAGTTCCGCTCCCACGTCGTGACCGGCGATCATCGACTTCGGCCCTCCCACCTCTCGGCAGAACCCGGAGATGACGTCGGCCAGCCAATCCGGGGAGTAGGGGTGGCGAGGGCGGTCCTCTGAATCCCCGTGCAGCGGCAGATCGGGGGCCACGACGCGAAACCGCGTAGCCAGTGGGGCCACGATCGGCTCCCACTCCCGGTGCGAGAGCCCCAGCGAGTGCAGCAGGACGAGCGCCGGACCGGCCCCGGCCTCCCGGTAGGCCACCCGAGCCCCGTCTTGATGGTGGTAGAGCCGCAGACGCATCGGCTGGATCGTCGCACCCGCAGCCGGCGACTTCAGCGAGCCCTCTCTCGGCCAACCGTCCAGCTCGGCCCGACTCAGCGTGTCCTTCCACCCCAAAGGTTGTGCAATTGTTACAATTGCCTCACGAACGTTGCGCAAACGCGCGGAAATGGACGTTATGAGAGAAATACACGGGAGTCCGCTGGGCCTGTCAACGTCCCAGGCGGCGCAAGCGCTGGGGGTCTCGCTGGGGACGATTCGGCGCTGGTCCGACATGGGCTACCTGCAGTCCTACCGCACGCCGGGCGGTCAGCGCCGCTTCAGCCAGGAGCAGATCGAGACTTTCCTGGCAAGCCTGGAGCAGCAGACCGCCGACCCGGTCGTCGAGCGCAAGGCAGTCTGACCCGATCAGGACCGAGTCAGCCGCCGGCGCCGGCTCGGTTGATCCGCCGCTCCATATCGAGCTCGGTGTCGAAGTCGGCCAGGTCGGCATGGCGGTATTCGACGCCTTCGCCGCGCAGCAGGTTGGCCAGGACCTCCACGTAGCGCGGATCCACCTGCGAGCCGGCCACGCGCCGCAGCTCCGTGAGCGCCTCGAAGGAGCTCATCCGCGTGCGGTAGGTGTCCTTGGCGGTCAGCGTGTCGTAGACCTCGGCCACCGAGATGATCTTGGCGATCTCGGGGATCTCCTCCCCGGTGAGGCCGTTGGGGTAGCCGCGTCCGTCGATGCGTTCGTGGTGGGCGAGCACGATCTCGGCCACCGGACCGTACATACCGAGATCTCGGAGCATGTCCGCGCCCAGTTCGGGGTGGCGCTGGATCGCCAGCCAATCCTCGTCGGTCAAGGTCCGTCCTCGCTCCGCAACCCGATCCGACAGGGCAAAGGTCCCGATGTCGTGCAGCAGCCCGGCCGTGTGGGCGAGCTCGCAGTCGGCCTCGTCCATCCCCACCGCCTGCGCGATGTCTCGAGAGAACCGGGCCACCGCGGCGGCGTGCCGGGCCGCTCGCTGGTCACGAGTGTCCAGCGAACGCATGAGTCCGGCGAGCACTCCCCATGAGAGCGAGACGTACTGCTGGGAGCGATTACGTGACTGCTGGAGCAGATATGCCATGTAGGAGAACGCGAACACCGCCGCCAGAGCAAAAGCGATACCGCCATTGCCTACCTTGATCGTGATGCTCACCCCGGCGACGCACAGCAGGATGCTCAGGCCCGCGCTCGGCAGGAACTCGACCAGCGTCTTCCAGCCGAACTGCCGCGCGTCGGGGAAGGCCAGGCGGCGGAGCAGCGAAAACACGACGAAGCTGAGCACCAGGGCGACCACTGCGGCGAGCGCGACGGCCAGATAGAAGCCGGCGTTGTCCGCCGGCCTCGTGGTCAGGCTGCGGATGATGATCGCCGCGGTGACCGGCGGCACCACGGCAGAAGGCAGATTGTTGTAAACGACTGCCTGCCAGCTCGTCCTTACCGTTACGGCCGCACTCAGCTCGGCAATGACCGCAACCGCCGCTGCGGTCGCCGGCCCGAGAAAGGCAGCCGCCAGCACGGCCACGATGAACGCGGCTGAAATTCCCAGGCCCCCTTTGCTTTCGCCAACCGCCAGCACGCCGGCCGCGATCGCCGCCACACCGAGGACCACGCTCAGCGAATCGAACCGGTCTGGAGCACTCAGCGCGATCACAGACGCGCAGGCGGCAAGACAGAGAACGGACGCAACAGGAGGTGCGGCCTCCCGCCAAGGGCGACCGCCACCGCCTTCCGCACGTGGGCGGAGCATGTTCGTGAAAGTAGCGCGATTCACGCGCCTCAACTACCTCGGATCTTGAATCAGGTGGTGCGGAAGTGCATTATTCCTCCCTTCACGCACCCGGGCAGACGGCTCGCGGCACTACACGGGCAGTTCGCGGCCGTCGAGGGGTTGCGGCCGCATTGGGGCATGTCGGACGCCATTGCAGACAGTTCTGGCGATCCCTTCGGCGGTCTGCGCTACAACACGTGGACCGGTTTGCCCCACTTCCGGGTGCAAACCAATCTGTACGCTTTGCGCAGGATTCTGGTGGTTTTACCGTGCAGTTTCATGCTCGCATGGGGAGCCGCGGGATGTCAAACTTCTCTTTCGTAAGCAAGTGCGCTATCTGAAAACCAGCGAAGCGGCCGCGTTGCTGAACGTCAGCCCGAACACTCTGCGCGCGTGGGAGCGGCGCTTCGGGTTTCCCAAGCCTCAGCGATCCCCTGGCCGGCACCGTCTCTTCACGCACGGGGAGATCGCGGCGCTGCGGGACGCGTTGCAGGAGGGTCTGTCGATCTCGTCGGCAGTGTCACGCGCGCGTGAAGGACTCGCCGCCGACGCCAACTCGCTGGTCGGAGCGCTGGTCTCCTATGACCGCGAGCGCGCCGACCTTGCCATCGAGGCGGCACTGGCGCTGCGCTCGGTGGAGCGCTCGGTCGACCAGATCCTGCTGCCGACGCTCGATGAGGTCCTGCGGCGCTTCGGGACCGAGTCGGCCGCCTGGGCGTTTTCCGCACAGTGGGCGTCGGATTGGCTGCGCCGAGCGGTGCGGCTGTCGTCCCCGCCCGTACGGCCGGTGTCGATCGTGATCGGGGACGCCACCCGGGATGCCCTTGATCCTGACACGCCCCACCTGCGGGCGCTGGAGCTCTTCTGCGCGCGCTCGGGCATCAACGTGCTCAGCCTGTCGGCGCGCGGGGTCGCCGGGATCGGCGACGCGGTCGCCGTGCACCGTCCGCAGCTCGTCGTCGTTGCCGGATCGCATCTCGGCGATGACAACGTGGCGCGTTGGGCATACGCGATCCGGCTTGCCGCCGGCGCCATGCCGGTGGCCGTCTACCGCCGCGGCGATGAGAGCGCCCGGACGCGGTCCACCGGCACCAGGACTCTGCCCGCGGGCGCTGGGGCCGCCCAGAAACGAATCCTGGACCTGGTCGAGCACGAGCACGAGCGTCGGGCGCTCGCGACCGCGCCCACGCTCGCCGGCAGCATCCCCCCCGGCGCCAGCCTTCCGCGCAGCGCCAGCCTTCCGCGCAGCGCCACTCTCTAGCCAGACGCAGGTCTGCGATTACCGAGGCGCCGTTCCCGACGCGGGCGTCAGCACCGTGCTTGGCATCGGCGACTCTGCGCTCGGCGCCCGGGACGCTCTGGTGGCCGGGATGGAGACCGGGCGGGCGCGGGCGGCTTCCTAGAATCCTCCGCCCATGAGCAGCCCGTACCGTCCGGTGGACTCACGCGTCTCGTTTCCCGAGCTGGAAGAGCTCGTGCTCGAGCGCTGGCGCGAGCGCGACGTGTTCGCGCAGTCGCTGCGCCGCCGGGTCGGGGCTCCCCCGTGGGGATTCTACGAAGGGCCTCCGACCGCCAACGGCGATCCCGGCACCCACCACGTGCTCAGCCGGGCGTTCAAGGACATCTTCCCCCGCTACCGGACGATGACCGGCCATTACGTCGAGCGCAAGGCAGGCTGGGACTGCCACGGCCTGCCCGTCGAGCTGGCGGTCGAAGCCGAGCTGGGCTTTCAGTCCAAATCCGACATCGAGCGCTACGGAATCGCGGAGTTCAACGCGCGCTGCCGCGAGAAGGTGCTCAGCCACGTCACCCAGTGGAACCGGCTGACCGAGCGAATTGGCTTCTGGGTCGACCTCGACGATCCCTACCGGACGCTTGATCCCAGCTATGTGGAATCGGTGTGGTGGGCGCTGAAGACGATCCACGACAAAGGGCTTCTGTACGAGAAGCTGAAGGTGGTTCCCTACTGCCCGCGGGACGAGACCACGCTCTCCAGCCACGAGCTCGGGCAGCCCGGCGTCTACCAGGACGTGATCGATCCGTCGGTCTATGTCCGGCTGCCGGTCACCGCTCCGCGTGGACCCGTCCGGACCGGGGACGAGCTGCTGGTGTGGACGACGACCCCGTGGACGCTGGTGTCAAACGCCGCCGTCGCGGTCAACCCGGAGCTCGCCTACGTCCGGGCCCGCACGTCCGATGGCCGCGTCCAGGTGCTCGCTCAGGCGCTGGTGGCGCGCGTACTGGGCGAAGGCGCCGAGGAGCTCGACGCGTTCCCGGGACGCGAGCTGGTGGGGATCCGCTACGAGCCGCCGTTTGACTTCATCCCGGGACAGGCCTACGGCCCCAAGGGACATACCGTTCTGCCCGCCGACTTCGTAACCGCCGGCGACGGCACCGGGCTCGTGCACACGGCGATCGCGTTTGGCGAGGACGACTTCCGGCTGGGTGAGCGGGAGGGCCTCACCGTGGTCAACCCGGTGCGCGAGAACGGCACCTACGACGAGCGCATCGGCCGCTATGCGGGCCGCTGGGTCAAGGACGCCGACCCCGACCTGATCGAAGACCTGCGGGCCGCCGGCAAGCTGCTGCGCGCCGAGCGCTACGAGCACTCCTACCCCCATTGCTGGCGCTGCGGCACGCCGCTGCTCTACTACGCCAAGCCGTCCTGGTATATCGCCACCAGCCAGATCAAGGACCGACTGCTGGCCGCCAACCAGACCGTCACCTGGTATCCCGAGCACGTCAAGCACGGCCGCTTCGGGCAATGGCTGGAGGGCAACGTCGACTGGGCGCTGTCACGCGAGCGCTATTGGGGGACCCCGCTTCCGGTGTGGCGCTGTGACCAGGGATGCATTCGCATGGTCGGCTCGTTCGCCGAGCTCGAGGAGCTCTCCGGGGTGGCCCTGCGCGACCCGCACCGGCCGTTCGTCGACGAGGTGACGTTCCCGTGTGGGAACTGCGGCGGCGAGATGCACCGCGTGCCCGAGGTGATCGACGTCTGGTTTGACTCGGGGTCGATGCCGTTCGCGCAGTTCGGCGCGCCGCACGAGCACGAAGAGCACTTCGAGCAGCGCTTCCCCGCCGATTTCGTCTGCGAGGCGCTGGACCAGACCCGGGGGTGGTTCTACTCGCTGCTGGCGATCTCGACGCTGCTGTTCGACCGCTCGGCTTATCGCAACGTCGTCTGCCTGGGCCTTATCCTCGATGACCAGGGCCGCAAGATGTCCACGTCGCTGGGCAACACCATCCAGCCGTGGGATGTGATCGACCGCTACGGCGCCGACGCGCTGCGCTGGTACTTCTTCACCTCCAAGCTGCCCTGGGACGGCTACCGCTTCTCGCTGGAGGCCGTGGGCGAGGGGGTGCGCCAGTTCCTGTTGCAGCTCTGGAACACGTATGGGTTCTACGTCCTGTACGCCAACGCCAATCAGATCGATCTGATGCCCGGGACGCAGCCCGGGACCGACCTGGACCGCTGGGTGCTGTCACGGCTGCAGGCGACCGTCGCGACGCTCCGCGAGCGGCTGGATGACTTCGACGCGACCACCGCCGGCCGGACGATCCAGGCGTTCGTCGACGAGCTCTCCAACTGGTATGTGCGTCGCTCGCGGCGGCGTTTCTGGGACGGCGATCCGGCCGCGTTCGCCACGCTGCGCACGTGCCTGGTCACCGTGGCCGAGCTGGTCGCCCCCCTGACCCCGTTCATCGCCGACGAGATCTACGACAACCTCGACGGCTCGGAGCCGAGCGTGCACCTGTGCGACTACCCGGTCGCGGGCGAGCGCGACCTCGAGCTCGAGGCGGCCATGGCAGTGGCGCGGGAGACGGTGCGCCTCGGCCTCGCGGCCCGGGGTCGAGCCAAGCTCAAGGTGCGCCAGCCGCTGCGGGCGGCGGTGGTGGTGGCCACCGGCCGCGAGCGCGAGGCGATCCAGCGGATGGCCGCGATCGTGCGCGAGGAGCTCAACGTGCGCGAGCTCGCGTTCGTCTCGGAGGCCGATGAGCTCGGAGAAGTGGAGGTCAAGCCCAACTACCGGGCACTCGGCCCCCGGTTCGGCAAGAAGATGCCGCTGGCGGCGGCGGCGGTCGCCGGACTGGATCCGGCGCGGACGGCGGCGGCGCTGCGCGCCGGCGGCTCGGTGGCGATCGACGTCGGCGGCTCCGAGCACGAGCTCACCGCCGAGGACCTGCTGATCAGCATGAAGCCGCTCGAGGGCTACGAGGTCGAGCGTGAGGGCTCGCATGCCGTGGCCCTGGAGGTCGAGGTCGACGACTCGCTGCGCGCCGAGGGCTGGGCGCGAGACGCGGTTCGGGCCGTCCAGAACGCCCGGCAGGCGGCCGGCCTCGAGGTCTCGGACCGGATCCTGCTCACCCTGGACGGCGATCCGGAGCTGCTGGCCGCCATCCGCGAGCATCAGGCCTACGTCGCCGGCGAGACGCTCGCCACCCAGGTCAGCTACGAATCGCTGGACGGCGCCGAGCCGGTCGTGATCGACGACCGGACGTTGAAGATCGGCGTCGCCCTGGCCTAGGCCAGAGCGGGCTCGAGCTCCTCCTCGATCTTGCGCTTGGGGTAGGCGCCGATCACGGTCTTCTGGACCTCGCCGTGCTTGAACAGCATCAGCGTGGGAATCGACATGACGTTGAACTTGACCGCCGTCTGCTGGTTCTCGTCGATGTTCAGCTTGACCACCTTGAGCGCTTCGCCGCGCTCGGAGGCGATCTCCTCGACAACGGGCGACACGCGCCGGCAAGGACCGCACCAGGGTGCCCAGAAGTCGACGAGCACGGGCAGCTCTGACTCGATGACCTCCGCCTGGAAGCTGTTGTCGGTTACGTCTGGGACCGGGCCTGGCATCTGGGTTCTCCTTCTAGGTTGCTTCAAAAAGTATAGCGCCGCGCCGGGACGGCTTCCGGAGTCGTCTGAGCGAGACTAACCTCCCTGGAGTGGCCGACCCCACGAACTCAGAGATCGCCGCCGCGCTGGACGAGCTCGGCGACCTGTACGAGCTCGACGGGGCCATCATCCACCGGATCGTGGCCTACCGCAACGCCGCCAAGGCGGTTCGCGACGCGCCGGTGTCGGTGACCGGGCTGGCCCGGCAGGGACGCGCCACCGAGCTGCCGGGGATCGGCTCGACGATCCAGGACAAGGTGCTCGCCCTCGCCGACGACGGGGCGATCCCGGCGGCGGTCAAGCTCCGCGCCAAGTTCCCCCCCGGCCTGCTCGAGATCACGCGCCTGCCGGGGCTCGGCCCCAAGCGGGCCCGGCGGCTGTTCGAGGAGCTCTCGATCGACTCGCTGGACGCGCTCGAGGCGGCCGCCTCGGCCCAGCGCATCCGGACCCTGAAGGGTTTCGGTCCCAAGGCCGAGGACAGCCTCCTGGCCGCGGCCACCGCCGCCCGCGCGCAGGCGCAGCGCGGCGAGAACGGCGGCCCGGGCCGGGTGGTGCTCAGCCGAGCGCTGGTCGTGGGCGAGCAGCTGGTCGGCGCCCTGCGTGAGCATCCGGCGTCTGACCGGGTGGAGCTGGCCGGCTCGGCCCGGCGGATGACCGACAGCGTCAAGGATCTCGACGTGATCGCCACCGCGCACGACCCGCTCGCCCTCGCGCAGGCGGCCGCCGCCCTGAAGCTGGTGGAGACGGCCCAGAATCCGACCGAGTCCGGGGTGCGACTGCGCACCCACACCGGCCTGCGGGTCGACCTGCGGATCGTGGCTCCCGACCAGTTCGGCAACCTGATGCAGCACTTCACCGGCTCCAAGGAGCACAACATGGCCCTGCGCGAGGCCGCCGTACGCAAGGGCCTGCACGTCTCCGAGTACGGCCTGCTCGACGACGCCACCGGCGAGACGCATCGCTGCTCCCGTGAGGAGGAGGTCTACGCCCTGCTGGGCCTGGAGTACATCGAGCCCGAGCTGCGCGAGAACCGCGGTGAGCTGGAGGCGGCCGCCGCCGGGACCCTGCCCGATCTGATCTCGGTGGGCGATCTGCGTGGCGACCTGCATTGCCACACCACGGCCTCCGACGGCCGGGGCTCGATCGAGGAGATGGCGCTGGCGGCTCGTGACGCCGGCTACGAGTACCTGGCGATCACCGACCATTCGGCCTCCTTCGGCTTCGGTGAGGAGGTCTCGACTCAGCGGCTGCTCGATCAGGTCACGCGGATTCGAGAGCTGTCGGGATCTCAGGCGGTGGGCGGCCTCCAGCTGCTGGCCGGCTCTGAGGTCAACGTCCTGCCCGACGGAACGCTCGACTACGAGGACGAGGTGCTGGAGGGGCTGGACTGGGTGGTGGCGTCTGTGCATTCGTCCTTTGGCATGGACAGCGTGACCATGACCGCTCGGATCGTGCGGGCGATCTCGAACCCGCTGGTCGACGTGATCGGTCATCTGTCGGGGCGCAAGATCGAGCGCCGCCCCCCATACGCCTTCGACTTCCCGGCGGTCGTGGAGGCGGCCGTCCAGACGGGAACGATGCTCGAGATCAACGCCAGTCCCGACCGGCGGGACCTCAACGACGTCCACGCCCGGGCGGCGGCGGCGGCCGGCATCCCGATCGTGATCAACTGCGATGCCCATCGAGTGGGGGGCTTCGAGGTGGCGCGCTACGGCGTGGCCACCGCCCGGCGAGCCTGGCTGCAGGCCGCGGCCGTGGCCAACACCCGGTCCTGGGACCAGGTGGCCGGGCTGCGGCCCCGGGCACGAGCGGCCAAGGCCACCTAGCCGGCGCCGACGATCGTCCGAGCTCGGTCGGTGATTGCCTGGACGAGCGCCTCGATGGCTTTGGTGAGCTCGAGCTCGAGGTCCTCGTCGGTGAGGCGGCCGTCGTGACCGAACTGCTCGTGGGCTGCGGGCACCGGAAGCTCGAGATCGAGCACGCGGGCGCCGATCGCGGCCAGCACCTTACGGGTCTCTGCTTGGGCCCAGACCGCTCCGAACATGCCGGTGGAGGCCCCGATGACGGCGGCGGGCTTGTTGCGCAGGGGGCTCTCGAGCAGCGGGCGCGAGAGCCAGTCCAGCGCGTTCTTCAGCACTCCCGGGATCGAGCTGTTGTATTCGGGGGTGGCGACGAGCACCCCATCGGCGGCAGCGACCGCATCGCGCAGCTTGTGGACGGGCACGGGCGGATGCTCGAGCCGGTCTTCGTTGAAGGGCGGGATCTCCTCGAGATCGGGGTAGAGCATCAGCTGGGCTCCGGGCGGCAGCAGATCCGCTGCCGCCCGCAGGAGCGCCGTGTTATGCGAGTCCCGGCGCAACGAGCCGGAGATGGCCAGGATCCGCATCGATCAGACCTTGGCGAACTCGAGCTCGACGCTCAGCGTGACCTCGTCGGAGAGCGCCTTGCCGCCCTTCGGCAGATCCGCGTTCCAGTTCAGGCCGAACTCGGTGCGGTCGATCTTGGTCTCCAGCGTGAAGCCGAGGCGGGTGTGGCCCATGAAGTCCTCGGTCGGGCCGCTGACCGTGCCCGTGGCCTGAACGGGCTTGGTGATGCCCTTGATCGTGAGCTCGCCGTCCAGGGTCAGCGTGTCACCGTCGATGCCGAGGATCGTGGAGGTGAAGGTGAGCTCGGGGTGCTGCTCGGCATCGAAGAAGTCGGGCGCCTGGAGGTGGCCGATGAGGTTCGGATCCTTGACATTGACGGAAGCGACCTTCGCCGACCCGGTGAGCACGCCATCCTTCAAGCTTGCATCGACCTCCTCGAAGCTTCCCCGAAACTTGGCGACGAGGTACTTGACCGAGAAGTCGACCGAGGAGTGGACGGAGCTGAACCTCCACTCGCCGGCGAGGCGGTCACTGACGGTATCTACGGACATGCATGGCTCCTGTATCGAGAGGTTTTTCGTTGCGCGCTCAACCGTAGCATAAGCGGACCGCAGTCCGCTATCGTCGTGGCGATGGGTCTGCCCGTACTCCCGACCGGACCCGCGGAGCGCGCCGACGCCGCCCGCAACCGGCAGCTGATCCTGTGCGCCGCCGAGCGGATGTTCGCCGAGCGAGGGGTGCGCCGCACCTCGATGGACGCGATCGCCGCCGAGGCCGGCGTCGGCAAGGGAACCCTGTTTCGGCGCTTCGGGGACAGAGCGAACCTCGCGCTCGCCGTGCTCGACCGCAGCGAGCAATCCCTCCAAGACGCGCTCCTTCACGGACCGCCGCCGCTCGGCCCAGGGGCCCCGGCGGGCGAGCGGCTGAGCGCATTTGGCTCGTCGATGCTCGACCGCCTCGAAGCTCACGGCGACCTGCTGCTCGACGTCGAAGCCGCCAGCGGCGGAGCCTGGATGCGCTCGCCGCCCTACGCCGTGCACTGGCTGCACGTGCACAACCTGATCGAGCAGGCCAGGCCGGCCAGCGACGTCGACTACCTCACCGACGTGCTGCTCGGAGCGCTTTCGGCACAGACCTTCGAGCACCAGCGTCACGTCCGGCGGATCGAGCTTCCTCGGCTCAAGGCCGGCTACCGGGACCTGGTCGACCGAGTGCTCGGCTGACAGCGCCCGCGGTATGGCCGGTGGGGGTGGCGCGTCAACGGGAGCGCTTGCCGCGCCCGGAGGCGGTGGCCGGCGCCGGCGGGCTCGCCCGCCGGCCCCGCGTCGGCGACGAAGCGCCCGTCGGAACCGGCTCGGCGGGCTCGACGCCCCACCCTCGCCACCCCCGCTGGACGGCGACGAAGCAGGCCAGTCCGATCACGCACAGGATCGAGGCGATGAAGAAGTTGAGCCGCAGGCCCAGGAAGTAGTTTGAGTAGTCGATCCGCTGAGTCTCCTCGAAGATCCGAAAGCCCGAGTAGCCGGCGACGTACAGGGCGAACAGGCCCGCCGCCCGGATCCGGCGCCGCGAGCCCAGCCAGACCAGGAACGCCGCGAGCAACAGGTTCCAGATCAGCTCGTAGAGGAACGTGGGCTCGAAGGTCGCGTAATGCCAGTACCTGGGCGCCAGCTCGGAGACCCGGTGCGAGTAGGAGATCTTCAGCGCCCACGGCAGCGAGCTCGGGCCTCCGAACAGCTCCTGGTTGAAGTAGTTGCCGATCCGGCCGATCGCCTGAGAGACCAGCAGCCCCGGCGCGACGGCGTCCATGAAGCGCAGCAGATCATCGTGGCCCAGCCGGCGCCGGGCCCTCCACAGCCCGACCGCGGCCCCCGCCGCGATCCCGCCCCAGATTCCCAGGCCACCCTGCCAGATCGCGAACACGCCCCACCAGTGATCCGGCACCTGGCTGGGAGTGGTGATGTCGAAGTAGATCCGGCCGCCGATCAGGCCGGCCGGAAACGCCCACACCGCGAGCTCGTAGCAGATATCGGGATCCCCGCCCACGCGCGCCCAGCGCCGCCTCGAGACGTAGATGGCCGCCGCGACCGCGAACACGTAGGCGATCCCGTAGGCATGAAAGAACAGCGGCCCGATGTAGAAGCCGTTCTTCGCCGGACTTGGGATGAAGGCCAGCAGGTTCACGTCCTCCATCCTGGCAGCAATCGCGGGAGCACGTGCTCGCTCAGGGTCGTGGCCACCGCCTGGCGACTGAACGGGGCCACCAGCTCGGCGGCGCGCTCGGCGTAGCCGGCAGGCGGGTCGTCGAGCGCGGCGCGCAGGGCCGTCACCAGGTCCTCGGAGACCAGCCGATCGTCGAGCGCGCGGGCCAGGCCCAAGGCCGGGTAGGGTCCCGGGGACGGGGTCGTCACCAGCAGGCAGCCGTCGGCCAGCGCCTCCAGCGCGGTGATCCCGAAGTCCTCGCGCCGGGGCGCGGTGACGAACACCCGGGCACGACGGAGCAGCGCCCGGAAATCCTCGGGGGCCAGCCGGCCCACGAACCGGACCCCGACAATCTCCGGCGAGGGGGACGCCCGACGCGCGCCCGGATCGATTCCCGCCACGACCAGCGTCTCCTCGGGTCGACGCGCGCGCTCCCAGGCGGCCAGGATGTAGTCGAGCCGGCGCTTGACGGGATCGGCCGCATAGGCGACCACCGCGATGTCACGCACCGGGGGCGGCACGCCGGAGCTCTGCACGGCGACGGGGACCACCACGGCGTCGGCGCGGCGCCGGCTGCCCAGAGGAGCCAGCGAATCCGGGGCCATGGTCAACAGCAGCGGCGCCTCGGCCAGCCGCCGGCGCTCGACCACCCGCTGCCAGATCCCGTGGCGACCGGGGCGGTTCTCGGCCGCGATCGCGTCCAGCCACACCGCGCCCGGCCGGGGCCAGAGCAGCGCGGCGGTCAGCGAGCAGTACACGACGGCCCCCGGTGAGAGCTCCCCGATCGCCCGCCTTGCCGCGCGGCGAGCGGCCCGTGCCTGCACGAAGTCGGTCGCCATGAACGTGCGCACCTCCGGCGTGGGACCGGTGTCAACCGTGACCACGCGCGCGCCGGCGCGCGTGAACGCCCCGGCCAGCTCACGGGCGGCCGCCCGCCACCCGGTGGTGGCGCCGATCGAGACGACGAGCACGTCGGTGCCCGCGCCGGCGCTCGCGTCCATGACCCCTACGCCCGGGGTCGGACCGGGCGAGTGGCCGAGGATCCGTTGAGCTCCAGCAGGTTGGAGCGAAAACCCGGTGTCCGCACGAGCCGGATGCGTCGCAGCGGCGACGTCCGCTCGACATAGAAGCGGGCCCCGTCGCGCTCCTCGATGGCGCGCACCGCCGAGGACTGACGTCGCCAGGCCAGCGCCCAGATGACCGCAAAGCCGGCGGCGATGGCCGGCACCTGCGGCAGGATGAAGCCCAGCGCGCCCGCCCCCAGCGTACAGAGCAGGAGCGGCCACAGACGGTTGAGGATCGCTCGCGAGGGCTGCGCGTCAGGCAACGAGGCCTGCGTGCGGGCGCTGGCCAGCAGCGAGGCGATCGGCGGGGAGGTGTCGCCGCGGTGGCCGAGCCACAGCCCGATCGCGCCCGCCATCACCCACCAGCCGACGGCGACCGGCACGACCAGACCGTCGCCCGTGCCGGCGGCGCCGGCCAGCGTCACCGCGGCCAGCAGGCTCGCCGCCGCCGCGCTGATCAACACCGTGGTGCGCAGGAACTCGGCGAAGCGCACCGGCGGTCACTCTGACTCTGCGACGAGGAGCGCGAGCAGGTCTCGAACCCCCTCGGGCCCGTCGACGACGACATCGGCCTTGTCCGTGATCTCCGACGGGCCCTCCTCGGACTGCACTCCGACGCTGACCTCCCGGGCCAACCGCCCTTCCTCCACCAGGGTGGTCAGCGCGCTGAACGCGTCGAGGTCGGTCATGTCGTCTCCCACGTACAGGGCGGAGTCGATCTCGGAGCCGGCCTCGCTCAGCAGCCGCGTGATCCCCGCGCCCTTGTCGATCTTGATCGGGGGCCGGACCTCGAGCACCTTGCGCCCCCAGTGGGTACGCAGATCGGCCTCCTGGGCACGCCGCGCGATCGCGTCGATCGCGGCGCGCGCGGCTTCCTCGTCGGGCGCTCCCCGCCAGTGGAAGGCGACGATCGCTCCCTTGTCCTCGAGGCGCACCCGACGGCGGCGGGTGTCGGAGGTGTCATTCTCGCGACCGAACTCACGAATGCGGCGCACCCAGTCCTCGACCCCGGCGTCGAGCTGGGCCTCCGTCCATCCGGCCCGGAGCAGCTCGACGCCGTGGGAGCCGAGGTAGCTGATCGTCCCGATCGACACCATCGCCCGGGCCTCGGAAGCGCGGCGGCCGCTGACGCACCCGACCAGCCCGTATGAGCGGGCCACCGCGATCAGCAGCTGCCGGGTGAACTCGGGCACGTGCGCGTCGGCGGCGTGGTCGACGATCGGCGCCAGGGTGCCGTCGATGTCAAGCAGGATCGCGGCGCGTCTCGGGTTCGCTCGGAGCGGCGCGAGCGCCTCGGATAGGAGCGCTGACGTCACGGTCCTAGTATGCCCGCTCGGACCGGGACCGGGCCTCCTCGCGGGCTCTTTGACAGATAGCATTCACCCCTGCGATGAGTGAGTCGTCCCGGCAACCCGGATATGCGGTCTCCAGCCTGGACCAAATGGGCGAGGGACCCGGGTTTCGCAAGGTCCGCCGAGAGCTCGGGGTAACCGCGTTCGGCGTCAACGCGATCGTGCTCCCACCCGGCTACTCGTCGGGGCTGCACTATCACGATGAGCAGGAGGAGACCTACTTCGTGCACGACGGCACGGTCGAGTTTCGCTTCGGCGACGGTTCCTCGCACCTCCTGCGTGCCGGCGGGGTGGTTCGGGTCGACGCCGCCACGCATCGTGGGATGCGCAACATCGGTCAGGACAACGCGATCGTGCTCGTCACGGGCGGCAAGGACGGCTACGTCGGTCGAGACGGTCAGGCGGTGGATGACAATCCGCGCGGCGGTCCCCCCGGCGCGGCGTAGCGCGGGCCTTTTCGGCCGACTAGTTCCAGTGGTCCAGCACGATCACGCTGCACGTGGTCTCGTAGACCCCGGCTGCTGGCCCGGATCGGGCTCGGACGGCTCGGGGACGGCCGGTGTCGCCGGCTCCTGGGGCTCCGGTACGGTGGCGGGTTCCTCGGGGGCTGCCGGAGTGCCCGGATCCGGGTCGGCGGGGGTCACCGGCGCGTCGGGAACCACGGGCGTGCTGGGCTCGCTCGGCTGGGGAACCTCGAGCCCGGGCAGGGGTGAGGCCGGCTCGTTTGATTGTCGTGCGGTTAGCGACATACCGTTTCCTTATCTCGGTCGACCTACACTCCGCGGCCGTGGAGACCGCGCCTGAACCTCTCGAGCCGCTACCCGATGAGACCGCGGCGATAACCGGCGCCGAGATCGAGGATTTGCCCGGGCGCATCGGCTCGGGCTCGGGCTCGGTCACCTCGCGCTCGGTCACGGCTCTGCGCGAGCTTCGGCCCGCGCCCCGCGCGACCGTCGCCGACCCTCCCGCGCCGGCGATCGCCGAGCCCCGGCGGCGCCGCGCTCGCCGCCCGGCGCGTCTCTCCCCCGGGGCTCGGCGCGAGCTCTTGTGGATCGCGGTCATCTACCTGGCCGTCCGGTTGCTCATCCTGCTGGCCGCCTATCTCGATGGTGCCTTCGGACACCATGACCTCCAGGGCGAGCTGGCGCACTGGGACGGGCTCTGGTACCGCCAGCTGGCCAACCACGGCTACCCGGACCACGTCTCCTATGCCCAGACGACGCTGGGCTTCTTCCCGCTGTTCCCGCTGGCGATCTGGCTGCTCGAGCCGGTCTTCACGACGCTCACGGTGCACAACCAGATCTGGGCGTCCACGGTCGCCGGCCTTCTGATCTCGGGGGTCGGCGGGTACGTGGCGACTGTCCTGGTGCATCGCCTCGCCGAGGGCTGGTGGGGAATCGCGGCGGCGCGCCGGGCAACCATCCTGTTCGTCGTCTTCCCGGGAGCGGTGGTCTTCTCGATGGTCTACTCCGAGGGCATCCTGCTGCCCTTGGCGGCCGGCTGCCTGTACGCCCTGGAGCGCCGCCGCTGGGTGCTGGCCGGGGTGCTGGCCGGCTTCGCCACCGCCGTGCAGCCCGTGGCGCTGGGGCTGACCTTGGCGTGCGCGGTCTCGGCGCTGATCGAATTCAGGCGCTGCGACTGGTCGTGGAGGCGGGCGCGCGCCAGCCTGGCGGCGCCGGCGCTGTCGGTCACCGGGGCCGTCGCCTTCGCGGTGTTCTTGTGGGGGTGGGCCGGGAGCCCGTTTGCCAACTACATCGCCCAGCATCACGGCTGGAGCGAGAGGACCGATCTGTTCGCGGTCGTGCACCTGGCCACCCGGCTGGTCAGCCGCCATCCGCTTGACGACAATCTGGTCTTGGGGCTGGTCGGGACGGTGGTCCTGGTGGTGATGCTCACGCTGCTGTGGTACTCCCGTCACGAGATCTCAGCCGGGGCGATCGCGTGGACGCTTGGGATCAGCGTCCTGGCCCTCACCTCCGAGTACGTGCCGGCGAACCCCCGGATGCTGCTCACGGCCTTCCCGGCGGTGATGGTGACCGCGCGCTACGCGCGCGGCAGGTGGTTCACGATCATCGTCTACTCCAGTGTCGTGTTGCTGCTGCTGCTGGGGATTCCCGCGTTCGTCGGGACCACGCTGCGCCCCTGAATCAAACCCACCCGCGCACCATCACCTCATCTCACGCGGGTGTTCGCGTGGCTAGCGCCGGTGACGGGAACGCCCCGGGAGCAGCTGAACGTAAATCACGCTGGCATAGCCGAACTTCTCGGTCGGAGCGGGGCGGAAGGCTCGCATCAGCCCCGCGTCCAGCTGGAAGTAGCGCGCCCGGTGGAGCCGGGACTGGGCCGGGCCATCGGGATCGCCCTCGTGGCTCGAGACCACCCAGAGCCGCCGGCACCCGGCGCTGCGCCGGGCCGGAGCGGCGGGCGACGGGGTCACGTAGTCCTCCACGTAGGGCTTGACCACCCCCCAGTCGATGACCGGCAGGATCGAGCGCGGCGCCCGCCGGAGCGCGGCGGCGTCGCTCCCGACGTAGTACTGAAACGGGTTGCGCGCGTCCTCGGGATAGAAAGCGATGCAGTCGCCGGGGTGCGCCCGGGCCAGGATGTCCGCGGTGACCGCCCGCCACGGCTCGGGGGAGACCCCGTAGCTGGCCCCCACCTGCCAGGCGCGCAGCCCGACGATCACCACGAGCGCTCCGGCGGCCACCACGGGAGGCATCCGGGCGTCGCCGAGCACCAGCGCCAGCAGCAGGCCGAGCGCCGGCACGCAGATGAGCAGGTTCCGCGGCTGGAGCAGGGGCTGGGCCAGCAGCGAGTAGACGAATGTCAGCGCCACCGGCACCACGAGCCACGCCAGGATCATGCCGGTCTCCCAACGCAGCCAGCCGCGACCCAGCGCCCACAGCGCCCCGGCGGCGATCGCCACCACCACCGCCACCGTGAGGGCCAGCAACACGTAGGTGGAGGCGGTGCGATGAAAGCTCGGCTGCAGGCCCGCCGAAGTGAGGGACTCCAGCACCTGGGTGTCGACCTTGTGCGAGGGACGGGGCACCCAGAAGAGCTGGCCCGAGCCGCGCCGGACGGCGAGGACCATGAGCGGAATGCAGCACACCGCGACCGCCACCAGCGCCGACAGCAGCCGGCGAGCCGCCGCCGGACGGCGGCCCAGCGCCAGCAGTTGGGCGGGCACCACGAGCACGGCGACGAAGCTCGAGTAGCAGGCAAGCGCCATCAGCACGACGTAGGCGATCCAGGGGCCCGCCCGCCTGGCGCGCCGGTCCCGGGTCTCGTCGGCGAGCGCGATGAACGCCAGGAAGCCGCCGCACACGAACGCGACCATCAACGCATAGCCCCGCGCGGCCTGAGCCCAGAAGACGAGGGGAACGCTGACCGCGGTCAGCACCCCGGCGATCGCCGCCACGCGCCGGTCGAACAGCCGCAGGCCGATCGCGGCGACCAGCGCCACGGTCGCCATCGCCGCCACCGCCGAGGGCAACCGGAGTACGAGCAGGCCGTTGCCAAATGCCCCGATCAGCACGTGCATCAGCAGGTAGTAGCCCGACATGTTGCCGCCGTCGCGGCCGATCGCGGTGAGAAGCGGAGAGCCGTGCTGGGAGGCGATGGCGACCGTCGCCCCCTCGTCGAAGCCGAGGCTGCGGCTGGTGATGCCGTACAGGCACAAGATGGCCGCCAGCAGCGTCGGGAGCGCGATCACGAGGAAGTCGCCCCCGGCCCCCGACCCCGATGACCACCGCCGGGCGCGTGACCGGGGGGCCACTTGAGTCAGGACGGACCCGGCGGTCACGGCGGTCAGGTTCTGACCAGGGCCGACGGCGGGCGGTCCGAGAGCGGGGAGGCGAGCTCCGCCCGCCCCCCGTCGTCTCGGTCGCCGCCGCGTCCGCGCCGGCTGTACCAGACCGCCATCCCGATCAGGGCGTAGGCGCCGAGCACCACCGGCGCGGTGTCGAGCGGCAGGACCAAGGTCCCGCTCGGCTTGACCAGGAACACGGAGACGGCAAGCGCCACGGCGAGGCCACGGGAGCGCTGGGGACCCCGGCAGGCTGCGATCAGGACCAGCCCCCAGGTGAAGTACCACGGCCATGCCGCCGGCCCTCCGGCCGCGGCGACGAGCAGGAACCCCCCCAGGTAGGGAACGAGCTTCGAGATGCGGACCCGGTACAGGAGCACCAGTCCGGCGATCGCCGTCATCGCAATCGTCGCCACCCCGAAGGCGTGCTCGATCCCGCGAGACGACGTGGCGACTCCCAGGTCAGCCAGCAGCGACGACACCGTCCAGCCCGCTCCGGTGGCGGGCGTGATCGCCAGCCGGACCTTGGCGGGGGTCGAGAACAGCGAGCTCGAGATCCAGCTGACCCCGGCCCCGGTGACGAGCGTGACCGCGCCCAGCACCGCGATCGCGACCAGCGCCCCCGACAGCAGGAACCGCAGCTGGGCGGATCGTCCGCGCTCCTCCCTCGCCCACGCCACCGCGATGAAGGCGGCGCCGGCGAGGGCCGGGATCTTGATCGTCGCGGCCAGCGCGCACACCGCGATCCCGGTCAGAGGGTGCCCCTCGAGCGCGATCGCCACGCCGGCCACCAGCAGACCGATCATCAGCATGTCGTTGTGGGCGGGCAAGACCAGCTCGAGTGCCAGCAGGGGACTCAGGAGCGTCAGCCACAGGGCTCGGCGAGCATCGGTGCCGAGCGCGCGGGCCAGCCCGGGTACGTAGACCGCCAGCAGCGCCACCCCGATCAGCTCCAGCCCCCGGGTCACCAAGACCCCGGCGATCAGATGAGCGCCCACGATCCCGACCACCAGGCTGATCAGCTCGAGGAACAGAGGGCCATAGGGGGCGGTCGTGTGGCGCCAGAACGGCGACACCGCCTCGAACACGTGCGCCCGGCCCAGGTGGACGAGCACGGTGGGGGCGTCGCGGTACGGGCTGGCCCCGAGATGCAGGATCGTTCCCTGCGCCAGGTAGCTGTAGACATCGCGGCTGAACAGGGGCGGCGCCAGGACGAGCGGCGTCAGCCACAGGGCCGCGATGCCCACCAGCGCTCGCCGCGTTGGGAGCCGGCGCCCGAGCCCGAGCCACGCCGCGGCCAGGACCGCCATGCCGCAGTAGACCAGGATGATGCTGACCCGCCGCCCCGTGGCCAAGCCCGGGGAGTACCACCAGCCGACCACTGCGTCGCCGACGGACCCCGGCGCCGCCCAGGCCACCAGCACCGACCCCGCCAGGCCGAGCACAGCCCACGCCCATACCGCCCGCGGTCGTCCACGGTCAGTCATCGCCGGCAACCCAGCCCAGGCAGCGGGCCAGGCGGATCCGCTGGACGCACTGAGGCACGGCATCCGAGCGTACCGGCTCCCAGGGCCTCGATCGGGGCTGCCGGGCCCGGCCGCGGAGCCGTGCCCGTCAGCGCAGGTCGGTGGCCAGCAGCTCCATGAGCAGGCCGTCGTGCCAGCCGTCCCCATTCACGTCGCGCTCGTAGGCGCGCATGACGCCGACGCGCTTGAAGCCCGCCCGCTCATAGGCCCGGATGGCCGCCGTGTTGGCAAGCGCCGGATCGATCGTGATCCGGTGATGTCCCCGGTGCTCGATCAGCTCCCGGGCTACGCGCCGGACCGCCTCGCGGCCGAGGCCCCGACCGTGAACCGCAGGCTCCAGGAATAGATCGATACCGGCGTGACGGTATCGCGGCTCGTGGTCCTCGGTGGCCTGGATCATGCCGATGACCGCCCCCTGGAGGAGGATCGTCCAGCGCACCGCCTCCGGCTCGTCCCAGGGGAAGTCGTCCTCGAGCGGGCCCCACCAGCGGTGAACCTCCGGCTCGCGCCGGATTCGCTTCAGGGCTGCCGCGTCACCGGGCTGCAGGGGACGCAGATCCAGGTTCGGCGGGCTTGTCAACGGCGGGCCCGCCGACACAGTCCCGGCCTGGAGGCACCGGCGAAACACAGCGGGAGCGAGCCCATGCGCACCAACAATAAGCACCTCGTGCTGGCGGCGATGATCTTCGCGGTCGCGATGATGTTCATCGACCAGACGATCGTGGCCCTGGCGGTTCCCAGCCTCCAGCACGACCTGCATCTGTCCCCCACGGGCTCGCAGGCACGGACGCCCTGAACCGAACCGCGAGCTCCGCCTACGGCGCGGTCACCGGCGTGACCCAGACGGTGCGCAACTTCGGCGGCAGCCTCGGCCTGGCCGTGCTCGGCTCGCTGCTGATCACCCAGATCACGTCGAAGGTGGAGAAGACGCTCGGCGGCTTCGGCGTGCCCAAGGCGACCGCCGACCGGATCGCCCATGCCGCCTCGGGCGCCAGCGGGGGCGCCTCAGGCGGCGCGGCCTCCGCCTCGCACGCGTTGGCGAACGTCACCCACGCCGTTCGGGCCGACTTTGCCTCGGCGACCAAGGTCGTGGTGATCGGCATGGCCGCCGCCATGGCCGCGGCGTTCGTGGTCTCCTTCCTCGGCCTGCCCCGGGGCCGCGCCGGCGACCCGGTGACCGTCGATGTCAAGCCGGGAACGACCGGCGACCAGACGGCCGCCCCGGTGGGGTAGCCCCCCGAGCTGACTGAAGGAGCGGCGTGTAGCTCCCCGGACCCAGCAGGTTGGCTGCGGCCAGCGCGGGAGCCACCATGGTGGGGACCGGCGCCCGGTAGCGAAGCACCGTATAGGTGGGGGCGTACTTTGTGCCGACGAGCCGGAAGCCGGCCGGCACCGGCAGTGGTCCGGCTGGGCGCGGGGGGCTCGCGGTCCCGCCCCCGGTGACCTGGCCTCCGAGGGCGATCACGTCCAGCTCGGTCACCGCGGCGGGCCGGTTCAGCCCCCGCAGCCCGGGGAGGTAGACCTGCAGCGGAATCCAGCCCGAGCCGGGATCGACCACGATCACGCGGGTTGCCGCGGGCGTTCCGAGGGCGTGACCGGCGTCTCGCCAGTCGGCGCGTTGGTAGCGGACATCGGTGTCCACCAGCAGCACGACCACGAGCATGAGCACGGCCAGGACTCCGGCCAGGGCGGCGCCGACGGGCCAGATCCGGTCCGAGGCCAACCCGATCGCGCCGGCTATGTAAAGCGGCGGCAGCGCCGGGAGCAGGTTCCGGGTGTCCAGGAAGTCCACGCCCAAGGCGGCCAGCCCCATCGGGACCAGCGCGCAGGCCAGCCCGACGATCAGCGGGATTGCGGCTCGCCGTCGGGTCGGGGCATCGCTGGCCAGCGGCCACAGCGCGCCCGCCGCGACCACCAGGGCGGCCAGCCCCCCGGTCACCAGCTGGCCGGGGCTGGCATATCCCTCCAGCAGCTGCTTGGGCACCTGCAGCAGGCGGGTGCCCAGGCTCCCCTGAGCGATGTAGTCGGCGTGGCCGGTGCCGCGCTGGGCCAGCGCCAGCGGCACGAGTGCGGCCGCCACCACCACCACGAAGCCAATCGCCGCGGCCAGGCGGCGATCCCGTCGTCCTCGCCACAGCAGCAGTCCGGCCTCCGGCCCCACCACGAACAACACGAAGTAGTGCGTGGCCAACCCGAGCGCCGCGGTCACGGCCCAGCCGATCAGCCACCCCTCCCGTTCCTCCTGGAGATAGGCGACCGTGCACAGCAGCGTGACCGTCGAGAGCAGCGTCGCCAGCGCGTAGGCGCGCGCCTCCTGCGAGAACCACACCATCAACGGCGAGACCGCCAGCAGCAGCCCGGCGATCACCGCCGCCCGGCGCCCCGCCAGACGCCGAGCCACGGCGTAGGCGACCGGGACGGTGGCGATCCCGGCCAGCGCCGAGAGCGAGCGCACGCCGAACTCCGAGAGCCCGAAGGCGTGCGTCCACACCCAGGCGAGCAGGTAGTAGACCGGTGGGGTCGACTCCGTCTTGGGAATCGCGCGCAGCATCCCTCCCAGCGACATGCGCAGCAGGCGCTCGGTGTATCCCTCGTCCAGCCAGAAGCTCTGCTCGGCGAGCGTCGGCAGCCGGATCGCGGCCGCCAGCGCCACCAGCCCCGAGGCCAGCGTCAGGTCGAGGCTGCGCCGGCGGCTGTCCCGACCCGGGGCGGCGCGAGCGGTGGTCGCCGTGGCGCTCAACGCGTGCGGGGGCTCCGCCCGGGGGTGGGCGCCAGAGCAGGATCGGGCATGGGTCCGGCAGGCTTGGGCATGGGAGGAGATGATCCCGCAGATTCCGATCCGCGCCCGGCGTACCCGGACCGAGGCCGGATCAAGTCGGGTCGGGTCGGGTCAGGGCGGGTCTCGCAGCGTGGGGTGTACGTTCCCGCTCGCACCTGAAGGGGTGATGGAACTACGTAACGCATACGGCTACTCAGATCCATCACGTCAGCACCGACTCGCCGCGCCGGGCTCCGAGGCGTGCCTCCGAGCCGCCCCCTGCCGGCGGTCGACAACGTGTCCAACCCCGTCATCCCGTCACGCCGTCCATCCCGCGCAATCGCCTGCGCGTCCCCTACTACGCGGTTGCCGCTACAGCGAGGTCCTCGGCTCCATCGCCGGGGTCCGCGTCTCGGCCTGCGGGGGCTTTGACTCGGCGGGGAAGCGCTCCGCGGCCTGGTCGGCCAGCGAGGCCAGCGATGCGGACAGGCCTCGCACATCCTCCAGCAGCCGCTCGCGCTCCTGCCACACGAGATCGGTCTCCTCGTCGAGCTGGTGCAGACGCCGGGTGGCCTCCTCGGTGATTGCGACCGCGTTGGTGGCCGCGTCCGCGATGCAGCGTTCGGCCTGCTCCTGGGCTTGACGGGTGGTCTCCCGGGCGGTGTCGTGGGCGACCACCAGGATCGAGGCGGTCTGCTCGCCGATCTTCTCGAGCTCCTCGCTGATCGACATCGGCGGCTGCTCCCGGGACCGCAGCTCCTCGAGCTCGGCCTCGAGCTCGCCCAGATGCTCGTCGACCACGAGACGGTTGTAGCCCAATGGCGCGAGCGGGAAGCGGGACGGCGCTCGGTCGGATTCAGGGGCCTGCTCGGGTGCCTGGAGCGCCTCGCGCGCCGAAGGCTGCGGGAATCCATGAGGAGGCTCCGGAGGTCCCTGAGGGAACTCCGGGCCCTTGACGGCCTGAGCCCCTTGCACTGGCCGGACCGGCTCGGAGGGTTCGAAGGCGGTCGGGAATCCCGGGTCCAGGTCGGTCGCGGAGTCGTACTCGACGGTCGCCTGGTCGTCGGGCTCGTCGTCGTAACCCGCGAACCAGCGGGCCACCCGGCCCCCGAGCTCCGCGATCGTCGGTCGCTTGCCCTCGGTCGTCCGTCGCTTGCGCTCCCGAGGCTCCTCCCGGGCGTCCACCCGGTCCTCCGGTGTATTGAAAAAGCTCATGCGGTGACTCCTTGGCCGGCAACTGGCCGGCGATCACGAGGTGGTTCGTGGCCAGCAGTTCGGCGCCACGCCCCGCATCCCTGTCACTGCAACGGCACTGCCGCGCGCTGCGCGGCGGCGCGAGCCAGCGCCGCGTGATGGAGCTTGGCCCCACCCAGCAGCGCGGCGTCGAGCTGGGCTCGCTTGTACAGCCAGTGGACGTCGGCTTCCCAGGTGAAGCCGATGCCGCCGTGGGCCTGGATCGCCGAGGCGGTGACATCGCGCCCCCCACTCGCGGCCGCCGCGCCCGCCAGGGCGGCCGCCTCCTCCAGCCCGTCGGGATCGGCATCGGCGGCCCAGGCGGCGAAGTACGCGGTCGAGCGAGCGCTCTCGGTGTCGAGCAGCATCTGCGCGCAGCGGTGGCTGACGGCCTGGAAGGACCCGACGGCGACGCCGAACTGCTTGCGCTCCTTGACGTACTCCAGCGTCATGTCGAGCGCGCGCTGGCAGACGCCGACGATCTCGGCCCCCAGCGCCGCGTACACGCGGGCGCCGGCGCCCGCGCCCAGCGTCTCGCCGTCCCCGCTCACGCTCCCGAACCGGCGCGTCGAATCGATCGTCGACAGCGGCTCGGAGCGCGGGGACTCGAGCAGGCGCGCGCCGTCACGGTCGATCGCCACCACGACCTCGGCGGCGTGGCCGTCGACGGTGAGCTCGGCGGGGCCCACGCCCGCCTTGACCTCGCCCGCCACCAGGCCCGGGAGCCAGCGCTCGCGCTGCTCGTCTGATCCGGTCGCCTGGATCACGGCGGCCGCCACGGCGGTCGAGAAGAAGGGGGTGGCGGCGCACGCGTATCCGAGCTCCTCGAGCAGCACCGCCAGCTCCACGGCGCCCAGCCCCTGCCCGCCGTACTGCTCGGCGACCGCGATCCCCGGCCAGCCCAGCTCCACGATCTCGCTCCACAGCGCGTCCGGGTAGAAGGCGGCCTCGGCGGCCTCGCGCACCCTGGCAAACGGAGAGCGGGCGCCCAGCAGCTCATGGGCCACGGCCTTGATCTCTGCCTGGTCCTCGGTCAGGTCGAAGTCCATGTCTCGAGCCTCCTAACGTGCCTTGGGCAGACCGAGCACGCGCTCGGCGACGATGTTCTTGAGCACCTCGGTGGTCCCGCCTTCGATCGAGTTGCCCCGGGCTCGCAGCAGCTCATACGACCACCGGCCGCCCGCCCGGAGCGCGCTCGGGCCCAGCAGGTCGGCGGCGAACTGCGTCAGCTGCTGGTTGGTGTCAGACCACATCCACTTGGTCAGTGACCCCTCGGGTCCAGGCTGTCCGTACTTCTCGATCGCGGTCAGTCCCCGGTAGGCGGTCAGCCGCAGCACCTCGGCCTTCAGATGCAGCCGGCCGAGCTGGTCGGCGACCACGGGGTCGTCCAGCAGGTCGCGGGCCGCGGCCTCCGCTATCAGCCGGTCCAGCAGCCTGCGCAGGTTGACCTGGAGAAAGAACGCCAGCCCGGCACGCTCGTTCATCAGCGTGGTCAGCGCCACCTTCCAGCCGTTGCCGACGCCGCCGAGGACATTCTCCTCGGGAATCCGCGCCCCGTCGATGAACAGCTCGTTGAACTCGGCCTCGCCCGTGATCTGGCGCAGCGGCCGCACCTGCACCTCCTCCTGCTCCATGTCCATCAGGAAGTAGGTCAGCCCCTTGTGCTTGGGGGCCTCAGGGTCGGTGCGCGCCACCAGCATGCACCACTTCGAATACTGAGCGGTGCTGGTCCAGACCTTCTGCCCGGTGATCACCCATTCGTCGGGGTGGGCGGGATCCTTGACCGCTCGCGTCTTGAGGCTGGCCAGGTCCGAGCCGGCGTCGGGCTCGGAGAACCCCTGGCACCAGATCTCCTCCGCGGTGAGGATCGGCGCCAGGTAGCGCTCCTTCTGCTCGGGCGTTCCCCACGCCATGATCGTGGGCCCGGCCAGGAGCAGCCCCAGGACGTTGGCCGGCAGCGGAGCGCCCGCGCGCCCCAGCTCCTCGAAGAAGATCGCCGACTGGGTGAGCGTCGCCCCCCGGCCGCCGTACTGGGGTGGCCAGTGCACGGCGGCCCAGCCCCCGTCGGCCAGCTCACGCTGGAAGTCCCGTCGCCACACGTAGTGCGCGAGCTCGTCGCCCTCGGGCTCGCGCCCGGGATCGTGCTCGGCGAACCAGGCGCGCAGCTCATCGCGAAACGCCAGCTCAGGCTCGCTGAAGGTCAGGTCCATGGATTCTCCCTCGAGGTATCGGTATCGGCGATCGTGAAGGCGGCTGTGAGCTCGTGTCCAGGAGAGACGAGCGTGAGCCCGTCGCCACTGCGCAGCGCGTTGGTCGGCGCGGTCATCGGCTCGAAGCAGATGAAGTCGTGCCCGGATGGCGCGTAGACCTGCCCGTGGCGATAACCCTGATCGAAGGTCACTGCCAGAGCTCGGCCCGGCGTCGAGACCTCGAACTCCGGGCGCTCGTCGAGCTCGTCGAGCCCGTCGTCGAAGCTGCGCTCGTCAAGCTCGAAGCTGCGCTGCTCGATCGGCTCGCTGGCTCCGGTGGGAATCATCCGGGCGTCGAGCGTCACCCGGCGCGACGCGCCCAGCCTCACCTGCCAGCCCTGCCGGCGGGTGCCGGGAATCGTCAGATACGGGTGATAGCCGAACGTCACCGGCAGGGGATCCTCGCCGGTGGGGCGCACGGTGGTGGTGAGCGTCAGCCGGCCTTCGCTCAGGTGCGCCTCGAGCTCGACCTCGTGGGCGAACGGGAAGAGCTCGAGCAACGGCTCCGAGCGCCACGCCAGCCGCGCCCGCACCCGGTCGGGGGACGGGGTCGCGTCGAGCTCCCAGCGCATCAGACCGGGCAGGGCGCCGTGGATGGGAAGGCCGTTGGGATCAAGCGCATAGCGCCCCTCGGGCCCGGGAAGACGGACCTCGGTGCCGGCCGCGCGGTACTCGGGAGCGGCGAGCCGATTGGCCCACGGGTACAGCAGCGGGATGCCCATCGTCTTGCCGTGCTCTGCGTAGGCACGGACTCCCTGACCGTGGTCGAGCAGCTCCACCGAGCGGTGGCGAAGCGAGCAGCAGACCATGTTGGCATCGGGCACGAAGCGCGCCTCGCCGAGCCCATCGGCGGAGCGGATCGACACGACATCAAAGCCGTCGACGGAAGCCATGGGCACGGATTCAAGCGGATCTGTGTCCGGTCCGGTCTACTGTTCGATAACCGGTGCCTGAAACGGACAGCAGAGCGGGCGGCCCCCGCGTCGTGATCGTCGGGGCCGGGATTGGCGGCATCTCGGTCGCGATCGAGCTCGGCCGTCACGGCTTTGACGAGATCACGATCCTGGAGGCGGCTCCCGAGCTGGGCGGGACCTGGTTCTACAACCGCTATCCGGGCGCCGCCTGCGACGTTCCCAGCCATCTGTACTCGTTCTCCTACGAGCAGCGCCGAAACTGGACCCGGCTGTGCTCACCCCAGGGCGAGATCCTCGATTACCTGCGAGAGGTCGCCGGAAAGTACGGAATCGACCGGCTCGTACGGGCCTCGCGCCGGGTGACCTCGTGCCGCTTCGACCAGACCGGCCGGTGCTGGCGCGTCCAGACCGAGCCCGGTGAGACCTACACCGCCGACGTGATCGTCCTGGCCACCGGTCAGCTGCACCGGCCGTCGATCCCACCGCTGCCGGGCCTCGAGCGCTTTGCCGGCCACAGCTTTCACTCCGCGCGCTGGGACCCCGGCTACGACCTGCGGGGCAAGCACGTGGCCGTCGTCGGCACCGGCGCGAGCGCCGTCCAGTTCGTGCCGGCGATCGCCGAGCAGGCGTCCCAGCTGAGCGTCTTTCAGCGCACCCCCAACTGGCTGCTCCCGCGTAAGAACCACGTCTACTCGCCGCTGCTGCGCACGCTGATCGCGCGCGTTCCCTTCCTGCAGGCCGCGCGCCGGGCGTTCCTGTTTCAGTACACCGAGTCACTGACGCTCTCAATCCGCCACCCCAGGACGGTCGGGCGGCTGCTGGCGGCGCGCTCGGCCCGGTTCATGCGCGGCCAGCTCGCCGATCCGGAGCTGCGCCGCCGTGCCTGGCCCGATTACGTGTTCGGCTGCAAGCGGATCCTGTTCAGCTCCGAGTACCTGCCCGCGCTGGCCCGTCCCAACGTCGAGCTGGTCACCGCTTCGATCGCCGAGGTCACCGAGACCGGCCTGAGGACCGAGGATGGGATCGAGCGTGAGGTCGACTGCATCATCTGGGCGACCGGCTTTCGCGCCTCCGAGTTCGTGGCCCCGATGCGGGTCCAGGGCGCCGGCGGGGTGGAGCTGCACCAGGCCTGGAGCCAGGGCGCGCACGCCCACCTGGGCATGACGGTGCCGAGCTTTCCCTCCATGTTCCTCATGTACGGCCCCAACACCAACACCTCGGGCGGCTCGATCATCGTCTATCTGGAGGCCCAGGCGAGCTACATCCGCCAGGCGGTCGAGCATCTGCGCGGCGGCGACTACGCCAGCCTGGACGTCCGCGCCGAGGTCGAGGCGGCCAGCGACCGCGAGACCCAGGCTCGCTTTGCCGGGACCGCGTGGGTGGGCTGTGATTCCTGGTACCGGGACCGGCAGGGGCGGATCGTCGCCAACTGGCCGGGCTTCATGCGCGAGTACATGGCGCGCACCCGGAGCTTCGCGCCCGCCGAGTACGAGTTCGCGCCGGCCTCAGGCGATTGACCGCTACCGGGCCGGACGCAGGCTCAGCATCGCCGCGCTGGCCGCCGGGAGGCTGACCGCGTAGCGCCCGCCGGCGGGCTTCACCTGGTAGCGGACGGTCCGCCCGGCGAGCCGGCCGGTGGCAGTCGCCGAGCCGAAGCTCTGACCGCCGAGCGTCACCCCGCTGGTGGAGGCCACGCTCGGGGCGAGCAGCCGCTCGAGCGCGCCTCGGCCCGAGACCCCCGGGATCGCTACCGACACCCTGCGGGAGCGCTCCAGCGCGTCGTTTATCAGCACGACGTGGACCTCTCCGTCGCGAGCCCGAGTCGCCCACTCACGCACTCCGGAGGCCGGCCCGGCGACCTTCAGCAGCCGGGCTCCCGGGGGCGCCGCCCGCACGAACATCATCAGCCCGTAGTACTCGGGCGAGACCCCGGCCAGCCAGCGTCCGTCCTGGTAGCCGAGCGTGAACGGCTGGTAGTCGGCCCCCGGAAGGGTGTGGATGTTGATCCCGTCGACTCCGACCCGAGCCATGGCGAACGCCCCGTCGAGCGCCCACAAGGCCGACGCGAACGTGTCGCTCACGCCGGCCTGGCCGCTGCAGGCCACGGAGTTGAACTCGTCGACCCGCGCCGACAGGTGGTGGGCATGCGCGGTCTTGGCAAAGCCGGCCACGCTCGCGGCGAGGCCGTCCGAGGAGGCCGGGGCCAGCAGGTGGGGGATCGTCGGGTACTGGGGCGAGCTGGGCGGCGTAAAGCACCTGTCCAGCGGATAGCGGTGCACTGTGGCGGCGGCCAGCCGCGGCTCGGCGTCGGCGATCCGCCCCAGGGCCGCGATCCATTTCGGGGCTCCGGTGGCGGGCGCCGCCAGCGGGACGCTGGGCGGCAGCGCGGGCGCGATCTGCGAGACGTCCCGGATGTATCCGGCGACGTTCCAGCTGGCGGGACGCCCGGTCACCCCGTGACCGTCTAGCCGGTACCAGGGAAAGCTCCCGTAGAGCTCGGGCTCGTTGCCGAGCTCGAACCTCTGCAGCCACCGCCGTCCGATCGCCCCGAGGATCGACTCGGCCTCGACCCCGGCCAGCTCCGGGCTGTTGGCTTCCAGGTTGATCCCGACGGTCATCCGCGCGTTCAGGGCCCGAGCCAGCACCCCGGCCACCTGAAGCCAATCGGGAGTGAGCGTGTAGCCGATCCCGGCCGGCGTGGTCATGCCCGGAACCGGGACCCACGTTCGATCGGTGCTGTCGCCGCCGATCCTGAGCACCGGTCGCTGGCCCGGCGCCAGGTTGCGGACGAGCCGCTCGAACACCGGATCCAGCGCCTCGGGATCGTCGCCCGCATAGGCGGGCAGCGCCGAGAACTCCATCGATAGTCCCACGAACCCGGCCGGGACCGGACGCGCGGCCTCCGGGGCACCCACCCGCAGAATCGGCGTCCGCGGTGGCGCGTGCGGGGCCCCTGTCACCACCGCCGAGCCGGCGTCCTACCCGGCCCTCGCCCCTGGGGCCGGTTCCGGGCGTGCAGAGTCGTCAGCCGCCTGCCTGTGCGCACCCGAGCACCATAGGTGATCGCGCCCGGCCCGGGCCGCCCCCTCGGATGCCGGGACGGTCGGCGGCTATGGTCGAAATCTATGCTCGAGGCCCTGTTGACCCGCCGACTGCGCCTCGAGCCCTGGGGCGAGCGCCACGACGCGATGCTGGTGGCGTGGTCCGCGACGCCGGCGGTCACGCGGTATGTCGGGGACGGCCGGACGTGGACCGAGGCCCGGGCCCTGGACGTCGCGGCCGGCACCGCTGAGCACTGGCGCCGCCACGGCTTTGGCTGGCGCGCGGCCTACCTGCGCGATGCCAAGACCGGTCCGGCGAGGCCGGTGGGTCTGATCGCGTTGAGCTTCGCGGGAGAGGGCGCCGGGATCGACCCCGGCGAGTACGAGATCGGCTGGTGGCTCGATCCCGGCGTGTGGGGACGCGGCCTGGCGCGCGAGGGAGCGACCGCGGTCCGCGATGACGCCTTCACCGGGGTGGGCGCACCCAGCCTTGTGGCCCGCATCTCGCCCGCCAACCGAGCGTCGCTGGCGGTCGCCCAGGCGATCGGTCTCGAATTCGAAGCCGGCTCCCGGGGCCGCGGCGGCGAGCCGATCTCGGTGCTCCGGCTGACCGCCGAGGCCTGGGCCAGCCGTCGAGCGGCGCCGGCACCGGCACCGAGGCCGACAACTCGTTGACCTCCGCTCCCGTCGGCCCCCGGGGAGGGCGCGGGGCCGCGAGTGCTGATTTTCTGCGTTCGTCCCCGCGCCGCGCGGCCCACTCGCGGTGCTCGGCGCTCCATCGCGGAGAACGCTCAGTGCCGGCGGCTGAGCCGGCCGGCCTCGATCAGCTCGGCCAACCGCACGAGCTTGACGCGCGGGCGCCCGGCCGGCTGGCCGAGCGCCGATTCGTGGGCGTCGATCGCCTCCCAGTCTGACCAGGTCACCAGGTCGGGAACCCGCTCGCGCAGCCAGGCGGCGACGGCCTCGGGATCGGCGTCCTCCGGCGAGGGCTCTCCGAGCCGGCCCGCCTCGGCGTCCTCCACGATCCGGGCCACGGTGTCGGCGGCGTCCTTCTTGTTGGTCCCGATCACTCCCGAGGGGCCGCGCTTGATCCACCCCACCGCGTACTCCCCCCGACAGGTCTCCGAGTCCTCCACCACCCGTCCGTCGCGGTTGCGAATCAGCCCGCGCCGTTCGTCGAACGGGATTCCGGCCAGGGGCACTCCCCGGTAGCCGATCGAGCGCAGCACGAGCCCGCATTCGATCACCTCCTCCTCGCCGGTCGGCTCGGCGCTGACCCGCCCGTCGGCCGCCTGCACGAGACGGTTGACCGCGAGGCGCACCCCCGTCACCGGCCCATCGGTCCCCTCGCCGAGGATCTCCAGCGGCGAGCGCAGGAAGCGCAGCTCGAGACGGTGCGACTTGCCCGACACCGCGCGCTGCGAGTACTCGCGGAGGATCTCGACGTTGCGGCGCTTGGTCGCGTCGCCGTCCTCGGGGACCTCCACGCCCTCCAGCTGAGCCGGGTCGACGATCACGTCGGCGCGCTGGAGCTCGCCCAGCTCCCGCAGCTCAGGGTTGGTGAAGGCGGCCTGCGCGGGTCCTCGCCGGCCGAGCAGCACGACCTCGGTGACCCCCGCCATCCCGAAGGCGTCCAGCGCGTGATCGGCCGTGTCGGTCGGCGCCAGCTCCCCGGGGTCGAGCACCAGCATCCGCGCGACGTCGATCGCGACGTTGCCGTTGCCGACCACGACCGCGCGGCCGCCGTTGAGATCGAACAGGTGGTCGGCGAAGTGCGGATGGCCGTTGTACCAGGCGACGAACTCAGTCGCCGGATGCGAGCCGGGCCGGTCCTCGCCGGGGATTCCCAGACGGTTGTCGGTCGAGGTGCCCACCGCATAGACCACGGCGTGGTAGCGGGCGCGCAGCTCGTCCCGGGCGACGTCTACCCCGAGCTGCACGCCGCCGAAGAACCGAAACGCCTCGTGCTGAGCGGTCTTTGCGTACATCCGGGTGACGGACTTGATCTTCGGATGGTCGGGGGCGACGCCGGCGCGCACCAGGCCGAAGGGCGTGGGCAGGAGATCGTAGAGGTCGACCTCGAAGCCTTCCTTGAGCAGCTGGTCGGCGGCATAGAACCCTGCGGGCCCGGCTCCGATGATCGCCACGCGCTTCATGGCTGGGAGAGGACTATAGGCTGCCCGAGACCATGATCGATCCGCATTTCACGGCCGTTCCCGGTCTCTACGCCCCGGTCGTGGCGCCCGAGGACACCTTCGACGCGCTCTACGGGCTGGAGCTGATCGACGCCGGCGACCAGGACGGGGCGCTGCGCGGACGCGTGGCCATCCGCGATGAGCTCCTCGGCCCCACCGGCGAGCTCCATGGCGGAGTGATCGCGGCCGTGGCCGAGAGCCTGGCCTCCCGCGGAACCTGGATCGGGGTCGGCGATCCCACCAAGCTGGTGATGGGCCTGGCGAACGAGACCAGTCATCTGGCGCCGCTTCGGGCCGGGAGCCTGAATGCGATCGCCCTCCCGCGTGACCGCGGCCCAGGGCTCTGGCTGTGGGAGGTGCAGTCACGCGACGACGACCGGCGCCTGTGCGCGCTGACGATCGTGACGATCGCCGTTCGGGACCCCCGGAGCGCCTGAAGGCACTGCAGCCAGCCCCACCCCCACCCGGGGGTGGGCCGCCGAGAACACGCCCGTTCACCCCAGCGACCGAGGGCCGCCTGCGCGACAGGCTGGCGGCATGTCAAACACACGCCTCTCCCCACCCCCCGTCCCCGCGGCCGCCGCTGCCCTACCGAGCGGACCTGCCGCCCCCGGACGCCTGGCGCGCTGGATCCGGCGCGCCGCCCGAGCCTCGGCGCGCCGGCCCAAGATCACGATCGCCGCCTGGCTGCTGCTGACCGTGGCCTGCCTGGCGGCCGGCTCGCTCACCGGCACGCGGACGCTCTCGAACGCGGCCTCCGGCACCGGTCAGTCAGCCCGGGCGCAGGCCCGGCTGGCGAAGGCAGGCCTGGCCGACCCGGCCACCGAGAACGTGCTCGTGAGCTCGAGCCATCCAGCGGACACGGCTTCGGCCGCACGGGACCTGAGGGCCCAGGCCAGCCGGTTGCGCGTCGTGCGCTCGGTTTCGACCGTGACCAGCTCGCCGGCGCTGGCTCGCGCCCACGCCCGCGAAGCCCTGGTGGTCGTCACGCTGCGCGCCGGCCAGGAGGACACCAACGCCGACAGTCAGGTGGCGTCGCTGCAACGCCTCGTCGCGGGCGTGGCCTCGCGGCACCCGGGAGTCAGCCTCCGGGAAGCCGGCCAAGGATCGATCGATCGAGCCATCGGGCAGCTCGTCGACCACGATCTGGGCCGGGCGGAGCTGATTTCGCTGCCGATCACGCTGCTCATCCTGGTGCTCGCGTTCGGGGCGCTGGTGGCCGCCTCGGTGCCGCTGCTGCTCGGACTGACCTCGGTCGCGGCGACGCTCGGCGTCCAGGGGCCGATCTCGCACCTGCTTCCCAGCGGGACCTCCACCGCGTCGGTGATCGTCCTCATCGGGCTCGCCGTCGGCATCGACTACTCGCTCTTCTACATCCGCCGCGAGCGGGCCGAGCGCCAGGCGGGAGCCGGGGCGCAGGCGGCCCTGGACGCCTCCGCGGCGACGGTGGGACGAGCGATTGTGGTGGCGGGGGTGACGGTCGCGATCGGCCTGGCGGGCCTCCTGTTCACGGGACTCGGGGTGTTCACGTCGCTGGCGCTGGGCGCGATCGTCGTGGTCGGCTTCGCGGTCCTGGGATCGCTGACCGTGCTGCCGGCGGTGCTCACGCTGCTGGGCGAGCGGGTGGACCGCGGGCGGCTGTGGCGCCGGCGGGGGCCGGGCGGCCTCGGGCCCCGGGCCTGGCGGCGCTTTGCCCAGATCCTCACCGGTCATCCCCGCACCGCGCTGGCGGCGGCCACGATCGTCCTCGTCGGGCTGGCCGTGCCGGTGCTCGGCATGCGCACCGCCAATCCCGGCGACAGCGACCTGCCGGCCAGGAGCCCGGCGGTCCAGTCCGCGCACGCGATCGAACGGGTGGTTCCGGGATCCTCGGACACCGCCGAGCTCGTGGTCAGCGGGCACCAGCTCGACGCCCGCCCGGCGCGCACGGGGCTGCGCGCGCTCGGCGACCGCGGGCTCGCCATCACCGGTGGCCGGGGGACGGTGCCCGTGCGCGTCAGCCGCACCGGCGCGGTGGCGCTGGTCTCGATCCCGGTGCCGGCGGGAAGCCTCTCCTTCGAGCATCGGACCGTCAACGTCCTGCGCCGGCAGCTGGAGCCGGCCACGGCCCGCCTGATCCCGGGGGCCCGGGCGCAGCTGACCGGCGCCGACGCCGAAAGCGTGGACTTCACGCAGAGCCTGTCGAGCGTCACCCCGCTGGTGGTCGGATTCGTCCTGGTGCTGGCCTTCGTGCTGCTGCTCGCGACGTTCGGCTCGGCGCCGCTGGCGATCTCCGTGATCGGGCTGAACCTGCTCTCGGTGGGCGCGGCGTTCGGCGTCCTGGTGCTCGTCTTCCAGCACCATTGGGCGCAGTCGCTGCTGCACTTCACCTCCAACGGAGCCGTCGTCAGCTGGCTGCCGCTGTTTGCCTTCGTGGTCCTGTTCGGGCTCTCGATGGACTACACGGTGCTCGTCCTGGAACGGGCTCGCGAGGCGCGCCAGGCGGGCGCCGGCGCGCGGGAGGCGGCGACCGAGACGCTCACCGCCACCGGCTCCACGGTCACCAGTGCCGCGATCGTGATGATCGCCGTGTTCTCGATCTTCGCCACGCTCTCGCTGCTGGAGTTCAAGCAGCTCGGGGTCGGCCTGGCGGCGGCGATTGCGCTGGACGCGACGATCGTGCGCGGCGTCGCCCTGCCCGCGGTGCTGACCCTGCTCGGCGACCGCGGGCTGCCCGGCCGGGAGCGGGCGCACCGACGGCGTGCGAGACGCTCGCCGGACTGGGATCATCAGGCATATGTGGCGACCGTCCCCGCCAGCCATGACTGAGCGGCGCAGTGATCCGGTGGTGCGGCGAGCGGTGTTGGCACCGCCTGCCGCAGCGGTGGCGTTCCTGGTGGCCATCTGGGCGCTGACCGGCGCCGGCTACTTCTGGCCGATGTGGCCGGCGTTCGGGCTGGCGTTCGGCCTTGGGCTGGTGCTCGCGGTCCGCTGGGCGCGAGGCCTGCCGCAGACCAGCGATCGCTGGTTGGCCGGTCAGGCCGCCGTCAGCGCCGCCCTGCTCTTCGCGGACGTCCTGATCTGGGCGATGACGGGCGGCGGCTACTTCTGGCCGGTGTGGACGCTGCTCGGGCTGTCTGCGCTGCTGGGGCTGCACTGGATGATCAAGCGGCCCCGGGAGCGCTCACTGGAGGTCCGCGTCGACGAGCTGACCCGGACACGCAGCGGCGCGGTCGACGTGCAGGCCGCGGAGCTGCGCCGGATCGAACGCGACCTGCACGACGGGGCCCAGGCCCGGCTGGTGGCGCTGTCGATTCAACTTGGGCGCGCCGAGGAGCGGCTGTCGGAAAAGGGGTCCGCCGACGATCTGGAGCTCGTGCGCAAGGCCAAGGCCGAGGCGACGGCCGCGATCGCCGAGCTGCGCGATCTGTCTCGCGGCATCTCGCCCCCGGTGCTGGCCGACCGCGGGCTGGAGGCGGCCGTCCAGTCGCTGGCCGACCGCGCCGGCGCCCGGGTGTCGGTCAACGCCGAGATCCCGCGCCGCCCGCCGCCGGCGGTCGAGAACGCGGCCTACTTCGTGGTCGCCGAGGCGCTGACCAACGCCGCCAAGCACGCGCCCGGAGCGAGCGTCCGCGTGACCATCTGGACCGAGCACCGCGAGCTCGGGATCGTCGTCGCCGACGACGGGCTCGGCGGCGCGGAGCCGGCCGGCAACGGCCTGACCGGCCTGCGCAAGCGGGTGGAGGCGCTCGACGGCTGGCTACAGGTGTCGAGCCCCGCCGGCGAGGGGACCACGCTGCGAGCGATGCTGCCGTGCGGGTCGTGATCGTCGAAGATCACGTGCTCCTGCGCGAGGGGCTGATCGCGCTGCTGCAGGAGAACGGCATCGAGGTGGTGGCCCAGGCGGAAGATGGCCCGGGGCTGCTGCGGATCGTCGACGGTCACCGACCGGACCTGGCGATCTGCGACGTCCGGCTACCGCCCACGTTCACCGACGAGGGCATCCAGGCCGCCCTTCAGGCGCGCGCCCGGCACCCCGGGTTGGCGGTGCTGGTCCTCTCCCAGTACGTCGAGCCGGCCTACTCGGGCGAGCTCCTGGCCTCCGGTGAGGGCGGCGTCGGCTATCTGCTCAAGGAGCGAGTCAGCGAGGTGCGCACGTTCCTCGACGCCGTGCGGCGCGTGGCCGCCGGCGGCACCGTCCTGGATCGCGAGGTGGTGGGATCGCTGGTCGCCCACCGCGATCGGATCGACGCCGGGGGACACCTGAGCGCCCTGACCCCACGTGAGCGCGAGACGCTGGAGCTGATCGCCCAGGGACGCAGCAATTCGGCGATCGCGCGTGAGCTCGTGGTCACCCTGGGAGCGGTGGAGAAGCACGTCTCCAACATCTTCGCCAAGCTGGATCTGCCGGCCACCGACGACGACCACCGGCGGGTGCTCGCCGTGCTCGCCTACCTGCGCGCCGGCGATAGCTGACCACGCCGCGGCGGCCGCGCCGGCGGCCCGCGGTGGGGCGCCTGGTCTCAGCCGCGGGTGCCGACGCGCGCCGTCTGCTCGGCGATCCAGCCGTCGATCAGCCGGCCCGCGATCGAGAAGCTGCCCCGGGACGCGGTCACGGCGTCGACCTCCTCAGGAGTGAACCAGCGGGCGTCGCGGATCTCCGATTCCTGAAGCTCGAGCTGCCCGGAGGCGTAGCGGGCGCGAAAGCCGACCATCAGCTGGTGGGGAAACGGCCAGGACTGCGAGCCGAAGTAGGCGATCTCATCGACCTCGATCCCGGTCTCCTCGCGGACCTCGCGCACCAGCGTCTGCTCGAGCGTCTCGCCGGGCTCCACGAACCCCGCCAGGGTCGAGTAGTGCGGCTGGGCGCGGTGAGCGCCCCAGGCCAGCAGCGCCTCCTCCTCGTCCTCCCCCCGGGTGACCAGCACGATGATCGCCGGAGACACGCGCGGATAGGCGTTCAGCCCGCAGTTGGGGCAGTGACGCACCCGCTCGGTGCGAGCGGGCTCGGTCTGCCATCCGCACCGCCCGCAGAAGCGATGGGTGCGGTCCCAATCCACGATCTGGACGGCGCGGGCGGCGATCGCCCACAGCTCGTCTGACACCAGCCCGTTCAGGGCCCGCAGGCCGATCCACTCAAGGCCGGGCGGCGCCGTCTGACCGCCGGCATCGACGGCGATCACCGCCCGGTCGCCGAGCGAGCCCAGCGTGTGCCGCGGGCCGTCGAGCGCTGCGCTGACCGGCAGCTCGGCCGCCGGCTCGGCGCGATCTCCCGCCAGCCGGACCAGGACCCGACTACCGGACACCCGGATATACAGCGGCGCTCCGGCGAGCTCCTCCGGCGGGCGCATGTGAGCTTCGAAGGCCGCCGTCACCGGTTTCGAGTCTATTCGGGGCCAAAATCCCCGCGCCGTTCTGGGTGCCACACTTCGGCGAATACGAGCTGATGGCCGAGCGGCTGGAGCGGCGCCCAACCTCGATGCGTCATTGACGCGGGCGCCAGCGGCGGTACGCTTGAACGACTCCCGTGACAACGTCCAGCGAAGATCGCAGCACCACGCCGTCGCTTCTGGTGCGGCTGGGCGTCTCCTGGTTGACCAACGCCCTGGTGCTGGGCGTCGTTACTGCCGTGCTCGGGGGCGTCGACGTCAACGACGCCGGATCGCTGCTCCTGGCGGCCGCGGTGTTCGGCGTGCTCAACACCGTGTTCAAGCCACTGCTGCGGCTGATCACGCTGCCGCTGGCCATCCTCACCTTCGGGATCGCCTGGTTCTTCGTGTCGCTGCTGATGCTCGTGATCACCAAGGACATCGTCAGCGGCTTTCACGTGTTCGGGTTCTGGACGCTGGTCAAGGCCACCGTGATCATCTGGCTGGTCAACCTGGCGCTCGACTTCACGCCTGGTCCCTGGCAGGTCACCGGCAAGCGCCGCCAGCGCCGCCAGCGCCGTCAGCGCGCCGAAGAGCCCCGCTCCTAGACGGCTGCTCCTCCAGGTCATGACCGGCGCCGGGAGCCGCGACCGCGAGCTGCTGGCGGCCGCCGCCGACAGTCACCGGGTGTGGTTTGCCCGGCTGGCCCGGGCCGCCGGCGGGCGGACCGAGCGCTTCGGCGACATCGAGCTCGTGATTACCGGCGCCGGCGGGGCCGCGATCCCGTTCCCGAGCTCACCAGCCGGGATCGACGATGCGGTGCGCCGGATCCGCCGACTCGGGCTGCGAGATGTCGGCTGCTGGTCGCTGGCCGCCGACGCCGAGCTTGGCACCTCGCTGGTCGCCCGCGGGTTTGGCTGGGGGTGGCAGCCGCACTGGATGGCGCTGGATCTGCGGACCGTCCGCGGCGAGGCCGCGACCCATCAGGCCGTCCGCGGCGAGCCCGCGACGCAGCAGGTCGTCCGGGCCGAGCCGCCCTACGCCGAGGAGCTGCCCTACACCGGGACCGGTGATTGGCCTCCTGACACGCTTCACCTGGGCGTACGCGCCGGCGGGCTGACCGTGGGGCACGTCGTGGTCAGCCCCTGGCAGGGGGTGGCCGGCATCTATTGCATGGGCGTGGCCCCCCGGTACCGCCGCCGGGGGATCGGCCGGGCGCTCACGATCGCGGCGGCTCAGCTGGCGGCCGAGCAGGGGTGTCGCTGGGCGGTGCTCAACGCCACCCCCGAGGGCGAGCGTGTCTACCGCGGCGTCGGGTTTCGCTCCCTGGGGTGGGGCCAGACCTGGTGGTACTCCCGCCACGCCGCGCCCACCCCGCGTCAGGTCGCGCTCGCCGAGGCGATCGGCGGCGGCGCTCTGACGGCCCTGGTCGAGCTCGACCCGGTCTCCGAGGAGCTGCGCGCGCCGCTTCCGGGCGGCACCGGCCTCCTCCAGCTGGCGATGCTCACCGACCAGCTCGAGTCCGCGGGCTGGCTGCTTGATCGAGACCCGGCCCTCGCCCAGGGTCGCTTTGAGCCCTTCGGGGCCACCCTGCTGCACATCGCGGTCGAGTCCGACCGGTCCGAGTTCGCACGGCTCGCGCTCGCTCACGGCGCCGATCCGCAGGCCCGTGATCGGACGTGGAACGCGACCGCCCGCGAGTGGGCCGAGCACTTCGACAACCAGCGCCTGGCTGAGCTCCTGGCGGACGCTGGTCGCTGAGCGGCGGGTGGGCCGACCGGGCGGCTCGGCTGACGGATGGGAGACAATGGACCGCGTGATCGTCGCCGCCAGCCGGGCCGACTACGAGGAAACCGTCCGGCGCCTCCTCGACGCTTTGGCGCAACATGAGCTGACGGTGTTCGCCCAGATCGACCACGCGGCCGCGGCGCGCCGGGTCGGTCTGGACCTGGCCGACGAGCAGGTCGTGGTCTTCGGCAACCCGAAGGCCGGCACCGGTCTCATGCAGAGCGACCCGACGGTCGGCCTCGAGCTGCCGCTGCGGATCCTCGTCTGGGACGGTGGCGAGGGGATCGAGGTGGGTTACGACGACCCGTTGGGGCTCGCCGATCGCTACGCCGTCGGCGACCAGCGCTCCGCGCTGGAGGCGATGTCGACGCTCCTGACCGAGCTGGTCCAGGAGACGACCGGCTAGCGTCGTCAGATAGGCGGGGCAACCATTGCGTGCCCGCCAGCGCTAGCGAGGCTCGAGCTCGAACAGCTCGCGGCCAGGCTGGTCGCCGAAACCGCTGGCCGCGCCGACCAGGCTCATCCCCACCCGGTACTTGCTCAGCGAGATGGGTTCCTCGCCCATCTCCGTGAGCAGGCGATCGGCGGGACTCTCCCCGTCCTCGCTCTTGGTCTCGACCAGCACCAGGTCGCCCTTCATCACCGCCCGGGGACCGTCGGGACTGACCAGCCGCACCCCCAGATCGCAGGTCAGCCGCTCCGATCCACGCCGGGCCGCGAACGTGACCCGATCGAAGCTGCTGATCAGGCTGGCCTCCAGCTCGTCCGGGACCGCGACACCCGCATCCTCGAGCGCCGACTCCAGGCAGCTTCGGGCCTCGTCGGTGAGGTGGTCTCGGTCGCCGGCCGAGTAGTGCAGCTGACGCTTGTCGGTTTCGTCCTCGGTGCGCTTGAGCTTGACCTCGAACACGCAGTCGCCGCTGTCCTCGTAGACGCGCGTCCGCGCTTTGAATCGAGGTATGCGGTCCTCCACGTGATCCACGAAGCACCGGAGATCAGGCGTCTCGAAGTAGACCGTGCTGTAGCCGAACACGCGCTGGTCGTCGATCTCCAGCACCTGATGGTCGCAGCGCAGCCGGCCCAGCAACTCGACCAGCTGCTCGGACCCGACGGCGTACTTGTTGTCGATCCGCCGCAGCAGGGCCGCTCGCTCGTCCAGAGCCTTCAGCGAGATGCCGTCGAAGCGGGACAGAGCAGCGTCGAGGTCGCCGGCCATGGCGGCAATCCTGCCACGCCCCGGCTCTGCACCCAGGCCCCGGCTCGCCACCCTCGTCTCACGGCGCCCCGCCTCGGACGTCAGCCGGTGGACCGAGCCGGGCTCAGGCCGTGCTCCAGAGAGTCCTTGACGCCCGCGTCCAGGGCGTTGAGCCGGAACAGGGCCAGCGCCTCGGCGGAGCCGAAGCGACCGCCGGGCGCCGAGCTCGGCCCGTGGTGGCAGAGCAGGCAGTGCAGCAGCGCCAGCCGGCGCTGCTCGTCGAGCACGCCCGTGCTGCGCTCGCTGAGGATCCGCTCGCCGATCACCAGGTGACCGAGCAGGCGCCCCTCCTCGGTGAGCCCGATCTCGGCCCCGTAGGTGAACTCGCGCGTGCGCCCGAGGTCATGGGTGAGGGCGGCACAGATCAGCAGATCGGAGTTCAGCCCCGGGTGCAGCTGGCAGGTCTCGTGCGCCAGCGTGGCCACCGCGACTGTGTGTTCCAGCAGCCCCCCCAGATAGGCGTGATGGCCGCCCCGGGTGCAGGGCGCCCGCCGCCAGGCCGCGCGCAACTCGCCGTCGTCGAGCAACGCCCGCAGCAGCCGCTGATAGGCGCGGTCATAGACCTCTCGAGCCAGGTGCTCGAGGAAGCCCTCGAGCTCATCCAGGTCGCGATACGCGGTGGGCAGGAAGCGCCCGGGGTCGACCGCATCGGCTTCGCCCGCGCGCCGGATGTCCGCGACCTCGAGCACCAGCTGATCCCGAAACCGCTCCACCTTGGCGCGCACGCGCACGACGTCGCCGCGCTCGAAGCGCCCGGCGAGCGCGTCGGCGTTCTGAAACGCGCGCGCCGGGATCGCGCCGCTGCGGTCACGCAGCTCCAGAGCCAGGTAGGGCGCTCCGGCGCGGGTCGTCAGCCGGTCCTTGCGGCTGCACGCGAACAGTCCCTCGAGCTGCTGGCCGGGGCGCAGCGCGCTCACCGCGAGGGTCGTGCTCTCATCAGGCACCATCAGCGCATGATGTACGGTGAGTCGGATGCAGCCTTTGCAATGGGAGCACCGTCCAGATGGCCTGCGAGCGCCCGCGCTGGTGTGCGCGTTCAAGGGCTGGAACGACGCCGCCGACGCCGCTTCGAGCGCGATCGAGTTCGTGGGTTCGGCGCTCGAGGCGGAGCGCTTTGCCACGATCGATCCGGAGGAGTTCTACGACTTCCAGGCCACCCGCCCCCGCACCAAGCTGGTCGACGGGCAGACTCGAGAGATCGCGTGGCCGGCGGTGGAGCTGTCCGCCGCTCGCGTGCCCAGGGCACCGCGGGACCTGATCCTGATGTCCGGCTCAGAGCCCTCGTTTCGATGGCGGACGTTCTGCCAGCTCGTGATCGAGCTCGCCGAGGTCCTGAACACCCAGCTCGTGGTCACCCTGGGAGCGCTTCTGGCCGACGTGCCTCACACCCGGCCGATCTCGGTGACCGGGCTGAGCTCCGACAAGGCGCTCGTCTCGCGGTTGGGGCTGGCGCCGTCCTCGTATGAGGGCCCGACCGGGATCGTCGGCATCCTGCACGCCGCCTGCCAGCAGGCCGGGCTGCCCTCCGCGAGCCTGTGGGCCGCCGTCCCCCACTACATCGCCGCCACCCCCAATCCGAAGGCGGCGCTCGCGCTGGTGCGCAAGCTCGAGGGCCTGGTCGGCGTGGCCGTGGACGGCTCCGAGCTCGAGGTCGCCTCCGCCGACTACGAGCGCCAGGTCAACGTCGCCGTGCAGTCAGACCCCGACGTGCAGGCGTTCGTCGAACGGCTCGAGCAGGCCGCCGGCTCCGAGCCCGACGACGAGCCCACCTCGCTTCCCTCGGGCGAGACGATCGCCCGTGACCTGCAGCGCTTCCTGCGCCAGCGCGGCGGCGAGAGCCCGGGCTGACCTGAGCGCTCAGCGCTCGGCGGCCGGACAGACCAGGCGGTAGTCGCAGATCGAGCAGGCGGCAAACGAGGGCGTCGGCTCAAAGCCCTGGGAGAGGATCCCCTCGGCGACCTCGGTGGCCACCTCGCGCACCCATTCGCCCCGGTCGCCCTCGTCGCCGGGCACCTCCACCTTCTCGTCGTCGAGCAGGTAGTAGTAGGCCTGGCGAGAGGCGTCGAGCCGCCAGGCCTCGCGCGCGCCGACCGCATACAGCGACAGCTGGACGTCGTCAGCCAGCTGGGCGGCGCTCTTGGGCCGGCCCGTCTTGTAGTCGATCAGCTCGTACTCGCCGCCGGACAGGCGATCCACGCGGTCGACGCGCCCGCGCAGCAGATGCGGCCCGAGCTTGAACGTGAACTGGCGCTCGAACCACACCGGCTGAGCGGACTCTGACTGGAAGCGCTCGTGGTAGCGCGTCAGCGCCGAGGTCGCCTTGCCGCGCAGCTGGCGCTCCTCCTCCGAATCGCCGAACCCGCCCCGGCGCCAGCCGGCGTCCAGGAGCCCCAGCAGCTCGGGCAGGTTCTGGGTGGGCTGGGTGGGCGGGAGCCGATTCCCGTGAAAGCGCTCAAGCACCTGGTGGACGAGGATCCCGAAGCGCTGGTGAAGCGTCGGCTCCTGGGGAATCCGGAACACCCGCGCGAACTTGTACTTCAACGGACACGTGCGGTAGGTGTCGATGTCGGTCGCCGACATGACCACCCCATCGCCGCGGCGCGGCAGGAACGGCTCCAGCGACGGCTCGTCGCGGGCCACGATCGCCTGCGCCCGCCGGCGGGCATCGCGCTCGGCGTCCAGCAGGTAGTCGTCGAGCCCCGAGGAGACGAAGATCTCCCGCTGCTCGGCGGTGACCGCCTGCAGGATCCGGGAGTTGATGTCGTGCAGGGACTCGGCCACGCTCTGGGATTGCGCTCGCCCGGTCTGCGCGATCAGAGCCGCGAGCTTGAGCAGCTCCAGATAGCGCACCACCGCATGCGAGACGTCGAGGTCGGTGTCGAAGCGCAGCTCGCCCAGCCTGCCCCCGGCGCGCATCGTGCCCTCGAGCAGCTCGTCGCGGAGCAGGCGATAGGTGGAGTGAAGCGCCTCGGCGGGACCGAACAGCTCCTCCTCCTTGTCTGACCAGAGCTCGCCGAGCTCGGCGGCCACCGCCTGGAGCTCGGGCGCGGGCGTGAGCGCGGCGCCGCGGTCATCGGCGCGCGGGTAGGCGAGCACCAGGCGAACGCGGGCGCGGCTGATCGCCACGTAGAGCTCCTGGCAAAGCGCCATCCGCCGGCTCTCCTCGGTGTCGGGCGCGAGCTCCTCGCCCAGCAGCTCATCGGGGATCTGCTCGGGGACCGGCCCGGTCACGCCCGCGTGCAGCCCGATCACATAGACATGCTCGGCCTCCAGCCCGCCGGCCGCTGCCCAGGTCATGACCTGGACGGCGCGGGCTCCGGCCAGCGCGGGCTCCTCCTGCTCGCGCAGACCGAAATCGGCGACGGCGGCCACCGAGCGAGCGAATTCCCGGGGGGTCGCCTGGGGGGCGCGGCCCACGTAGGCGGCCGCCAGCTCGCCGAAGCCGGCTAGGGCCCGCAGCCGTTCCACGACGTCTGACTGGGCGGCGAACAGCTGCTGGCGACGCAGCCCCAGGCGCTCGATCAAGCGGTGGACGTAGAGGTCGGGCCGGCTGGTGTCGATCGTCGCCATCCCGGCCTTGTAGAGCTTGAGGAACACCCGGATGCGCTCGCGGGCCTCCGGAGGAACCTGCGGCGACTCGGTGGCCGCCGCCAGCGCCGCGACCATGTCCAGCTTGCGCCGGCGGGCGATCTGCGTGCACCGGGCGATGTCGACCGAGCGAAGCTCGATCGGCGGGCGCGCCAGGGCGCGCACCACGGCGCCCGCGTCGGTCGGGTCGGCGAGCAGCCGCAGCCAGGCGAGCACGTCCCGGATCTCGGCCCGCTGGAAGAACGCGGCCTCTCCGATCAGCCGATGCGCGACCGCCCGCTCCTCCAGCGCGACGCTCACCACCTGGCCCTCGCGGCCGATATCGGGCACCAGGACGGCGACCTCGCCCGGGGAAGCGCCTTCGCGGGCGACCAACCGCTCGATGTCGACCGCGACCGCCTGGGCCTGGGAGCGCTCGTTGGCGCAGCGCCAGAGCTCGACCTCCCCGGGACTCGGTGCCTGCGGGACCGGGGGGCCGGCGGCCGAGGGGTTCGCAGCGCAGGCCGCCTGCCACACCCGGGCCGGGCAGCGCAGGCTCGCGCCCAGCTCCACGACCCGCGTCCCCGGTGACCGAAATGCCCGCATCCGCTGCGCGCCGGCGCCTCGGTAGCGACGCAGCGCCGCCGCGGGATCCCCGGCCACGGTCAGGCTGGCGGCGGCGGTCTCGAGCGCCAGCATCGCCGGGGCGAGGTCGAGCTCCTGAGCATCGTCGAGCAGGAGATGATCAAAGCGCCGGGTCAGCTCGGGCCGGCGGCGAGCCAGGGAGAGCGCGTCGACGATCAGGTCGCCGTCATCGCGCGCCTCGGCCTCGCGGAGCATCCGCTCGTGCGTGCTGTAGACGGCCGCGAACTCGCGCTCGAGCGCCGCCGTGGATTCGCCGTCGCCCAGCCCCTGGGCCCAGCGCCGGTACTCCTCGGCGCTCACCAGCTCGGCCTTGAGCCGGTCGATGCGCCGCACGAACCCGCCGAGCAGGGCGGTGGGACGACCGCCGAAATCGTGCTGTTGGAGCGAGAGCTCGTCGATGCGCTCCACCAGCATGGCCAGGCGATCGCCGGGGCTGAGCACCGACTCAAGCGGGTCCCAGCCGCCCCCTCCGCCCGATCCGGCGCCCGCGCCCGCGACCCCCAGGAGCCGCGCGGCCAGCTGGGCCGGGGTGACCACGAACAGTTGCTCGTAGCCCAGCTCGAGCGCGAGCTCCAGCCGCTCGCGCAGCGCCACGCCGCGAGCGCTGGTCGGGACCAGCACGCCGATCCGCTCGGGCCTGACGCCCTGGCGCACGAGCCATCGAAAGCGCCGCTCGATGACGCGCGTCTTGCCCGCGCCGGCCCCTCCGGACACGAGCAGGCGGGGCTCGGAATGCGTGACGGCCTCGCGCTGGGCGGCGGTCAGGCCGTCAAGCGGACGGTCCGAGCCCGCGCCGTCTGAGAGCAGATCGAGCTTGGCCGGCGGCGCGCTGCGTTCGTGCTCCACACTCACCGTCTGACAGCATAGGTCCAGGATGAGCTCGACCGAGACGGCACTCGACGCGGATTGGCTGGGCGCCTGCCGGCGCGCGGCGGCCGGCCTGGAGCGCATCCTCCACCAGACGCCGAGCACCGCCGAGCGCGTCCTCGAGACGGGCACGCGCGGCAGCGGCGGCGACCGCACGCTGGTGATCGACCGCTCGGCCGAGACCGTGGTCCTCGACGAGCTCGACGCCATTCACGCCGAAGGCCACGACTTCCTGGCGGTGTCCGAGGAACGAGGCGAGGTGGACTACGGCGATCGGCAGGTGCGGGTGATCATCGACCCGATCGACGGCTCGCTGAACGCCAAGCGCGACGCCTGCCACTACGCGCTCTCGGTGGCGGTCGCCGACGGCGAGACGATGGCCGATGTCGCCTTCGGCTTCGTGCACGACTTCGGCGCCCGGGAGCAGTGGTGGGCGATTCGCGGCCAGGGCGCGTGGCGCGACGGCGAGCCGCTGGACCCGTCGCTGGGGGAACGGCGCACCCGCGACGGCCGTCTGGAGCTGCTCGGGATCGAATCGGCCGATCCCCGCTGGTTGGAGGCGTCGATGGAACCCCTGCTGGCCAGCGCCCACCGGCTCCGCGCACTCGGCGCGATCGCGGTCACGCTCTGCCAGGTCGCGGCCGCTCGCTACGACGGCATGGTGACGCTGCGTCGCTCCCGCGGCGTCGACGCGGCCGCCGGCCAGCTGATCGTCCGCGAGGCCGGCGGCGTGGTCAGCTTCCCGGACGGCACGGACCCGCTCGGGGGCCCCTTGGACGCCACGGTGAGCGCTTACCTGGCGGCGGCCCGCTCGCAGCAGACGCTCCGCGAGCTGGAGCAGATACCCGAGCCGGTGCGCCCGTGATCGACTGGATCCTGGCCGAGAAGATCGCCGCCTACGTGGCGGGCACCGGCGATGGCGCCGCCCCGACCGCCGACCTGCCGGTCCTGGCGGCCGAGTCCGAACGGCGGGTCATCGCCTACACCGGCCTGGAGCCCAGCCGCCCGCTGCCCCTTCCTGAGGGCATCGGGCGCCGGGAGTGGATCAAGACCAACATCCAGGCGATGCGCACTCTGCTCGATCCGGTGCTCGAGCGCGCCGGCAGCGGTCTGGGACCGCTGCGCCCGGCCGTCCAGCTCGCGCTCAGCGTGGCTGTCACCACCGAGGTCGGGGTGGTGCTCGGATACCTGGCCCAGCGCGTGCTGGGGCAGTATGAGCTCGTACTGCTGGACGAGGGTCTGGAGAGCACCCCGCCGCGCCTGCTGTTCGTGCTGCCCAATCTCGGCCAGGCGGTCAAGACCTTCGAGGCCCAGGAGCAGGAGTTCATGACCTGGGTCACGCTGCACGAGGTCACCCACGCGGTCCAGTTCGCGGGCGTGCCCTGGCTGCACGGTCACGTCGCCGCCCAGGTGCGGGAGCTGCTGGCGAGCGCCGAGCTGCGCATGGACTCCGATCGCAAGCTGCACTTTCCCAGCGCCGCCGAGCTCAAGCGCATCGCCGCGGCTCTGCGCACCGGCGATCTGATCTCGATCTTCACCTCGGACTCCGAGCGCGAGACGCTGGATCGGGTGCAGGCCGTGATGGCGGTGATAGAGGGCCACGCCGAGCACGTCATGGATGCCGTGGCGCCCGATCTGCTCCCCTCCCTGCCCCGGCTGCGGGCCGCCCTGGACCGCCGCCGCAGGTCGCAATCGGGGCTGTCACGACTGCTCGCCAAGCTCCTGGGCCTGGAGCTGAAGATGCGCCAGTACGAGCAGGGCAAGTACTTCTGCGACGAGATCGTGCGCGGGGCCGGCACCGACGCCCTGGTCCGGGTCTTCTCAGCCCCCGAGGCGCTGCCGACGATGGCCGAGCTCGTCGATCCGCCCCGCTGGCTGCGGCGCGTCGGCTTTCACGGTCAGCTGCCTCAGCGCTCCAGCGCGTAGCGGCTCGCCCGGCCGCGACCACAGAACGTAACCACCGCCGGGCCCCGGTTTACAAACATGTGTTCGATGGCAGCGAGACCAGCTACCATGCTCAACGAGACCGAAGCGGAGTGAGATAAGCAATGGCTACCAACAGCAATCAGGGGGCGGCAAGGCCCGCCACGCAGGCAAAGTCCACCGGGACAGGCGCGACCCGTGCCACGAAGACCACCGCGCGCAAGGGCGGCACCACCGCGCGACAGGGCGCGACCACCGCGCGCAAGAGCACCACCGCTCGCAAGAGCCCGACCACGGCCCGCAAGAGCGCCACCACGGCCCGCAAGAGCGCCACCACGGCCCGCAAGAGCGCCACCACCCCCCGTAAGAGCGCGACGACCGCCCGCAAGAGCGCCGCCGCAGCCCGCCGGGGCGCGACGGCCAGCCGCTCTGGCACGCGCCAGGCCGCAGCTTCGGCCTCGACCCAGCCCCAGACCCGCGTCGAGCAGGCACAGGTGCTGGCGCGCCGGTCGGTGCTGGTGCCGGTCGGAGCCAGCCTGATGGCGCAGGAGACCCTGGTCTCGACCGTCAAGAGCCTGGCCGGGAAGTACCGCACCCGCGCCTCGGTGGAGCGCGAGATCAAGCGCTACGAGCGGCGGGGCGCCAGCGCCCGCAACCGCTTCGAGCGCCAGGTGCGCCGGACCAGGACCACGTTCGAGCGAGAGCTGCGCCAGCGCCGGACCCGCGTCGAGCGGACGGTCAACCAGAACCGCCGCCGGGTCGAGCGTGAGGTACGGTCGGTGCGCAAGGACCTCGGGAAGCAGTCGACCGCGCTCGGATCAAGCGTCGAGAGGCTCGTCTCCGACCGCATCGGCTCGGTCTCGTAACAGTCAGTTTCCCCCGCCCGGCGCCCAGGAGAGCGTCGCGAGCGGGAAGGATTCGCCGGCCTCATATCCTCGCCGGCGAATGAAGCACCCTCTCCTCCCTCAACCGCCGGGGCGTCACTGATGTGGCGCCCCGTCGGTCTTTAAGGCACACCTGGATAAGGCACACGTGGATCGCCGGGCACAGGTGGATCGTGACCGCCTGCCGGGTAGGAGACAGTCGCTTGCCTCAAAACGACCTGGAGGTGGACCCGGTGAAGCTGTGTCTGATGATCGAGGGGCAGGAGGGCGTCAGCTGGCCCCAGTGGCTGGATCTGGCGCAGGCGTGCGAGCGCCATGGCATCGAGACGCTGTTTCGCTCCGACCACTACATGAACCTCGACGGCCAGCATCCCGATCGCGGGGCGCTGGACGCCTGGGGAACGCTGTGCGCGCTGGCCGCGGCCACCTCCACGCTGCGCTTGGGCACGATGGTCTCGCCGGCCAGCTTCCGCCATCCCTCCGTGCTCGCCAAGCTGGTCACGACCGCCGACAACATCTCGGGGGGCCGGATCGAGCTCGGTCTCGGGACCGGCTGGCACGAGCGCGAGCACGCCGCCTACGGGTTTCCGTTTGCCGACACCCGGACCCGGATGGACGTCCTGGAGGAGCAGCTGCAGGTGGTACTGGGCAATTGGTCACAGGACACGTTCTCCTTCGACGGCGAGCACTACACGCTGCGCAAGCTCGAGGCCCAGCCCAAGCCCGTGCAGACGCCCCATCCGCCGCTGATCATGGGCGGGAGCGCGGCGCCTCGGGGCGCGGCCCTGGCCGCCGCCTACGCGGACGAGTACAACACCACGTTTCCGACCCTCGACCAGGTCCACGAGCGCCGGGAGCGACTCGAGCGCGCCTGCGTGAAGGCGGGCCGAGACTCACTTCCCCTGTCGATCATGACCGGCGTGGTCGTGGGCGCGGACGAGTCCGATCTGCGTGACCGGGTGCGCCGGCTGGGCGAGCGGATGGGCTCGGACGCCAGCGGGCTGCTCGACCAGCCCCCATCCGGCTGGATCGTCGGCACCCTTGACCAGGCCGCCGAGCAGCTGAGCGCCCTCGGTGAGGCCGGGGTCAGCCGCGTGATGTGCCAGCAACTGCTCCACGACGACCTCGACGCCGTCGAGCTGCTCGGAGCTCAGTTGGCGCCGCGGGTGGCCTGAGCGGTCATCTCCTGCGGGCGCGATACCCAGCTGGTCCCGGGCGTGACCTCCACGCCGCCGACGGGGTCGGCGCCGGGCTGGGAGCGACAGGGGGTCGCTCCCCGGTTGATCACATGCGCACCAGCCACCTCGGTTGCCGGGCTCCGCGTCACCGCCGCGGACGCGGACCGGCTCACGGCCGAGCGCGGCGTCACAAACTCGACGCACGGGTGCAGCCCGCACTGGCCGCCGCCGGCCACGAAGCAGGTTTGGCCGGGAAGGGCCAGAGCGCGGGGAGCGCGACCGCGGAGGACGGCGCGTCGGGGGCGGGACCCCGGGAGCGCTCGCGGGGAGCGCGGCCCGGCGGCCCGGGCGGGGGTCTGGCCGGCCAGGACACCGGCCCCGACCGCCGCGAAGGCGGCCACCGAGAGCATGAGGACGGCCAGGCGGCGCACAGCGTCTCGAGTATCCGCCCTCTGGCCCGGGCTGGCAACCGACAAGCGGGCCCGGGCCGTCACCGGCAGCCGATCTGACTGCCATAGCGCGTCTGCTTGAATGAATCTCATGCCAACCAGAGACCAGGTCACCGAGGCGCTGCGCGCCGTGATCGACCCCGAGCTGCGGCGGGACATCGTCGAGCTCGAGATGGTGCGATCGATCGAGATCCAACCCAACGGAGTGATCGACGTCATGGTGTCGCTGACCACTGTCGGCTGCCCGATCCGCAGCCACTTTCAGACCGGCGTGGCCGAGGCCGTGCGCAAGCTGGACGGCGTCACCGGCGTCAACGTCAGCTTCGACGTGCTCTCCGACAACGAGAAGCAGACGCTGGGACGCAAGCTGGGCCGGGGCGCGCTGCCCGAAGGCGCGCTCGCCCAGGTTCGCAACGTGATCTGCATCGGCTCGGGCAAGGGCGGCGTCGGCAAATCCAGCGTGACCGCGAACCTGGCCGCCGCGCTGGCCCTGGACGGCAAGCAGGTCGGCGTGCTCGACGCCGACGTGTGGGGCTACTCGCAGCCTCGGATGCTCGGGGTGGGCGCGGAGCGGCCTCGTGTCAACGCCGAGCACAAGCTGGTCCCGATCGCCGCTCAGGAGGGGATCAGCGTGATGTCGATCGGCTTCTTCGTGGAGCCGAACGCCGCCGTGGTGTGGCGGGGACCGATGCTCCACAAGGCGCTGCAGCAGTTTCTCGAGGACGTGGACTGGGGCGAGCTTGACTTCCTGCTGATCGACCTGCCGCCCGGAACCGGAGATGTGTCGATGACGCTGGCCCAGCTGCTCCCGCAGGCCAAGTTCGTGATCGTCACCACCCCGCAGCCCGTCGCCCAGAACGTGGCGGCGCGCTCGGCGGAGATGGCCGCCAAGCTCAAGCTCGAGATCGTCGGGGTGATCGAGAACATGTCCGGCTTCGTGACCCCGGGAGGCGAGCGCTTCCAGATCTTCGGCGAGGGCGGCGGCCACCTGCTGGCGTCAGAGCTCGACGTCCCGGTGCTGGCCAAGATCCCGCTCACGATGCCGCTGCGCGAGCAGTCTGACTCCGGGCTCCCGCTGGTCTTCTCGGATCCCGACGATCCGGCCGCTCAGGCGCTGCGCCAGGCGGCCCGGGGTCTGATCGCCCTGTCGCCGGTGGAGCTTCCGGTGATGCAGGAGCCGGCGCCGGCCGCGGCCCCCAAGCCGGCCGGGATGTCGCTGCCGATGGCCTAGGAAGCCGTTCGCGGTCAGCCCTTGTAATAGTCGGAGTTGAGCTTCGTGTACTGCTGCCACTCGTCGGGCAGCTGATCCTCGGCGAAGCAGGCATCGACGGGGCAGGCCTCGACGCAGGCATCGCAATCGATGCACTCCTCGGGGTCGATGTAGAGCATCTCGACCCTCTCGTAGTCGGGCTCGTCGGGCGTCGGATGGATGCAGTCGACCGGGCAGACCTCCACGCACGAGTTGTCCTTGGTGCCAATGCAGGGCTCGGCGATTACGTAGGCCATGGGTGTCGGATTCCTCTGTGTCTGATTCGTGTCGCGAACGCCGGCGGCCCGGCGACAGAGCATTCTACGCGGGCGTCAGATCTGGACCAGGCCAGGCCGGCGCTCGGTCCAGGGCAGAGCCTGCTCGAGCTGCGCCGCGATGGCCAGCAGCAGCTCCTCGCGGGCGGGAGGCCCAATCAGCTGCACTGCGTTTGGCAGCCCGTCGTCGCCCTCGTACAGCGGGACCGAGATCGCCGGCTGCCCGGTGACGTTGAGGATCGCCGTATACGGGGTGAAGTAGCCCGAGCGCCGGTAGTTGCCCCAGGGATCGGGGCCGCGACCGTGAATCTCCCCGGTCGCCACCGGGCGGCGGGCCAGCGCCGGCGTGAGCACGACGTCGAACTCGGCCAGGGACTCGACCAGCCTCCGCGCCACCCTCTCCAGCGTCGCCTGCGCGCTCAGCAGGGTGAGGCTGTCCTGCGCGCGGGCCCGCTCCCACATGATCCAGGTCAGCGGCTCGACGTCGTCGGGGGTGGGCTCGCGGCCGGCCAGCCGGGCACCGATCAGGGTCGCCATCGAGATCTCGGGCCCGAAGGCCCGCGTGAAATCGGCCAGCAGACCAGGCCCCGACCACGGCGGGGCGACCGGCTCCACCTGGTGGCCGAGGGACTCCAGCAGCGTGGCCGCATCCCGAGCGGCGGTCTCGCACGCCGGGTCAAGCACGGCGCCGTCCAGCGGCGGGTTGAGCGCCAGGCCGATCCGCAGCCGGCCGGGATCCACGTCCGCGAGCTCGCTGTAGGGGCCGGGCGCGGGAGGAGCCCAGTTGCCGTCTCCGGGCTCATAGCCCGCCAGCACGTCGAGGACCGCCGCGGTGTCGCGCACCGACCGGGTCAGCACGCCGTCGCTGACCAGGAAGCTCTGGCCGCTGTCGGGCCCGACCGAGACTCTTCCCCGCGCGGGCTTGAGCCCCACCAGCCCGCAGCAGGCGGCGGGAATGCGGATCGACCCGCCACCATCGTTGCCGTGAGCGATCGGCACCATGCCGGCCGCCACGGCGGCGGCCGACCCACCGCTCGAGCCACCCGGCGTGCGACCTAGGTCCCACGGATTGCGGGTGGGCCCGAAGCGCCGCGACTCGGTGGTGGGAAGGATCCCCATCTCGGGCAGCGTGGTCTTGCCGACGATCACGAAGCCGGCGTCGCGCAGCCGGCGCACGCAGAACGCGTCGTGATCGGCGACCACATCGGCGAACAGGTCGCTGCCCATGGTGATCGGCAGTCCGGTGACCGGACGGTTGTCCTTGATCGCGATCGGCACCCCGGCAAACGGCCGCGCATCACCGGCCCGCACCTCCTGGGCTGCCGCCAGCGCCGCTTCGTGACAGACGTGCGTGAACGCGTTGATCTTCGGCTCGAGCTCGTCGATCCGGGTCAAGGACGCCTGCACCAGCTCACGGGCTCCGAGCTCGCCGCCGCGGATCATGGCCGCCAGCTCGACGGCCGAGCGGTAGAGCAGCTCGGACACGGTGGCGAAGCGTACCCGGATAGCCTGTAGCGCACTCGCGCCGACCCACTCAGGAGCCCCCATCTGCATGAGCGCCACCATGGAAGTCCAGTCCGGCCTCGAGGGCGTAGTCGCCTTCGCCACCGAGATCGCCGAGCCTGACCGCGCGGGCGGCGCCCTGCGCTATCGCGGCGTCGACATCGAGGAGCTGGTCGGCGCCGTGCCCTTCGAGCAGGTCTGGGGATTGCTGGTCGACGGCACCCTGATGCCCGGCATGCCGCCCGCCGAGCCCAACGCGCTCAGCGTTCGCTCGGGCGATCCGCGAGTCGACGTCCAGTCGGCGCTGGCGATGCTCGGCCCGCAGTGGGGCTTTGGCCAGCTGATCGACATCTCCGACGAGGAGGCGCGTGAGAACCTGGCTCGCGCGTCGGTGATGGCGCTCTCGTTCGTGGCCCAGTCCGCCCGCGGGATCGGCAAGCCGCCGGTCTCCCAGCGAGAGATCGACAAGGCGACCTCGATCCCGGAGCGCTTCCTGATCCGCTGGCGCGGCGAGGCCGATCCCAGGCATGTGGCCGCGATCGACGCCTACTGGAACTCGGCCGCCGAGCACGGGATGAACGCCTCGACGTTCACGGCGCGCGTGGTGGCCTCCACCGGCGCCGACGTCGCGGCCGCGCTGTCGGCCGCCGTGGGCGCGCTCTCGGGCCCGCTTCACGGCGGCGCCCCGTCACGGGTGCTCAAGATGCTCGATGACCTGGCCGCCGCCGGAGACGCGGACCGTTACGTCAAGGATCTGCTCGACAGCGGTCAGCGGCTGATGGGCTTCGGACACCGCGTCTACCGCGCCGAGGACCCGCGAGCCCGGGTTCTGCGCCGCACCGCTCACCAGCTCGGCGCGCCGCGGGTGGAGGTCGCCGAGGCGCTGGAGAAGGCGGCCCTGGCCGAGCTTCATGCCCGCAAGCCCGACCGCGTGCTGGCCACCAACGTCGAGTTCTGGTCCGCGGTGGTGCTGGACTTCGCCCACGTGCCGCCGGAGCTGTTCACGCCGATGTTCACCTGCGCGCGCACCGCGGGCTGGTCGGCTCACATCATGGAGCAGAAGCGCGAGGGCAAGCTGATCCGTCCCACGGCCAAGTACGTGGGACCCGGGCCGCGGCCGCTGTCGGATCTGCTCTAGGGCAGCTCCGTATCGGTGGCCTCGAGAATCGCGCTTGGCGGGACGCGATCGTCGAGCTCCAACGCGAGCGCGATTGCAGAGGCGGCTGTCCGATCGGCTCTCTGGCCAGCGAGCTCAGCGAGCTCGACTGCCGTGCTCGTCTCGCCCTGGCGAGCGGATTCGATCGCTGGGAGACCGCGATCGAAGCCGGGCTTGAAGCGATGCAGGAGCGCGGCGAGCTCTCGGCTGACGCCAACCCGTCAGCGCTGGCGCTGGCCACGCTCGCCGCCCTCCAGGGAGGCCTGCTGCTCGCGCAGGTTCACCGGAGCACGCAGCCTCTGCAGACCGCGCTTGACGAGATGCTCGCCCGCATCGCGAGCCTCTCGGCCCCCGCGGCGCCTCAATCCCGGTAGGGCCCCTCGAGATACTGGGCCAGCATCCGGCTGGCGCAGAACATCGGCCCCAGGGTGCTCAGCGACGCCCGAATCATCTCTATCCATCGCAGGGGGATCCCGGTCTCGTCGCGATCGTAGAACGCCGGCACGACCTGGTCCTCGAGCAGTCCGTGGAAGGCGGCGGCGTCGCGCTCGTCCTGGGCCTGGTGGTCGAAGTCCACGTCTCCGTCGATCGCCCAGCCGTTGGCGCCGTCGTAGCCCTCGGCCCACCAGCCATCGAGCACACTCAGCTGCAGGCCTCCGTTGAAGGCGTTCTTCATGCCGCTGGTGCCGCTGGCCTCGAGCGGGGGGCGCGGCAGGTTGAGCCAGACGTCGCATCCCCTGACCAGCCAGGCCGCCGACGACAGGTCGTAGTCATCGAGGAACACGACCCGCTCGGCAACGACCCTGGCCGCCTTGAGCCCGAACAGGCTCTGCAGGACCCGCTTGGCCTCCTCGTCTCGCGGATGGGCCTTGCCGGCCAGGATCACCTGCACCGGGCGGTCGCCGCCCAGCAGCGACAGCGTCCACTCGGGGTCACGGGTGAGCAGGTCCAGCCGCTTGTAGGTGGCCACGCGGCGGGCGAAACCGAGTGTCAGCACCTCGGGATCGAAGGCGCGTGCCGCGGCATCGACGTAGCCGCGCAGGTCACCGCGAATCAGCCGGTCCGCGATGCTGCGCTCCCCCACGAACCGCACGAGCTCGGAGCGCTGGCGCAGCCGGGCCCGCCACAGGTCATGGGCCGGGATGTCCCAGACGGCCGCCCACACCTGGGGGTCGGTGGCCCGATCGCACCACCCCTTGGGCAGGTGACGATCGAACAGCTCGCGCATCGCAGCGCCGAGCCACGTGGGCACGTGCACGCCGTTGGTAACGTGGCCGATGGGCACCGCGTCGAGCTCCCGGTCGGGCCACAGCGGATTCCACATCTCGCGCGCCACCTGGCCGTGGCGACGGCTGACCGCGTTGGAGGCGCGGCTCATCCGCAGTGCCGCCTGGGTGACGCCGAAGGGCGCGGCGCTGTCCCACGGATCGTCACGACCGAGCGCCACCAGCTCCTCGGTGGAGGCGCCCAGCTCCCGGCCGAGGCGGCCGACCGCCGCTTCGATCTGCCCTGCCGGATAGGTGTCGTTGCCCGCCGGCACCGGCGTGTGGGTGGTGAACACGGTTCGCGAGCGGGCCCGCTCCAGGGCGGCCGGCAGCGAGCGATCGCCTTCCTCCTCGGAGCCCTGGCGGGCCAGCTCCAGGGGCGCCAGCGCCGCGTGACCCTCGTTGAGATGGATCACCCCGGGCTCGAAGCCCATCGCCCGCAGCGCTCGCACCCCGCCGACGCCGAGCAGGCCGTACTGAGCGAGCCGCGTCTGGGGATCGCCGTCGTACAGCCGGCCGGTGATCCAGCGCTCCAGCGGGCGGTTGCCGGGACAGTCGGTGTCAAGCAGGAAGAGCGGCACCCGGCCGACCCCGACCCGCCAGATCCGGACGTCCACGTCGGCCTCGCCGATCGGCACCCTCACGGTCAGGGGTGAGCCGTCCTCACCGGTCACCAGGGCGGCCGGAAGCCGGGCCGGATCGGTCTCCACCCAGTACTCGTGCTGCCAGCCCGAGGCGTCGATCCGCTGGCGAAAGTAGCCCTTGCGGTACATGAGGCCCACGGCGACCAGCGGCACGGCGCGGTCGGAGGCCTCCTTGAGCAGGTCACCAGCCAACGCCCCGAGCCCGCCCGCGTAGACGGGCAGCGACACGTGTACGCCGTACTCCGCGCACAGGAAGGCGACCGGGCGCGCCGGATCCACCGGACCGGCCGGCGCAGGCCGGTCGAGATCGGCCTCCACCTCGGCCTCCAGCGCCCGCGCACGGTCGACGAGCCCCTGATCCTCGGCGGCGTGCCCCAGGACACGCGCCGGGGATTCCTGGAGCAGGCGAACCGGGTTCTGACCGCACAGAACAAAGCGCTCGCGATCCACGGAGGCGAACAGCTCGGGCCCGCCCGGAAGCCAGGACCAGCGGTAGTTGAAGGCCAGCCGAGCCAGTGGCGCCAGCGCAGCCGGGAGCCGCTGGGCGAGATCCAGGGCCGCAGCCTGGATGTCGCGGCGACCGTCGAGCTGCAAGTGAGTCCAGTCGGACAACGCGCCGCGATTATCGATGAGATCGGCCCCGCGCGCGTTGCCCGGTGGGGCGGGGCTGATCGCGGGGGGCCGGGGGCTGACCGCGGCGGGCGGGGCTGGCCGCGGCGGGCGGGGCTGACCGCGGCGGGCGGGACTGACCGCGGCGGGCGGGTAGCCTGACCGAGGTTGACCCCAGCTCCCGCACACGCCCCCGAGTGCCGGCTTGGCGTGCTGGCCTTCGGCGACTCGATCACCAACGGCGGAGGGGAGCTCCAGTGGGGGATCGCGCTTCAGTCCTGGGCGCTGTGGCTGGCCCGGGCGCTGGGGCTGCCGTTCACCGGCTATGCCGCCGACGGCGCGCGTATCGCCGACGTGGTGGCGCGCCAGATCCCGGCCTTCGAGGAGCGCGCCGTGCCCGCGGATGCCGGCTACCACGTCGGCTGCCTGTACATCGGGGTCAACGACGTGCGCGCCGTCGATTGGGAGGCGGCCGTGTTCGCCGCAGAGTTCGAACGGGCACTGCGCCATATCCGCGGCCACTGCGAGCGGGTGCTCGTCCTCACGGCGCCGCTCTCGCTGGGCTTCCCCCCGGCCGGGGCCAAGGTCTCAGAGCTCAACGCGATCGTCCGCGAGGCGGTGGCCCGCCACGACGCGCTCGTTGTCGACCTGGAGGCCTTCGGCGCGCGCAACCTGGTGATGGTCGACCGGGTGCACCCCACCGCCCTGGGGCAGATCGCGATCGCCGAACGCGCCCTGGCCGTGCTAGAGCGCGACGGCTTGGCCGCTCGCGCTGCACCCTCATCGATGGTGAACATCCAGAGCACCCGCTGGAATCGCTTGCGGGGGGACTGGACCTACGTCTATCGCCAGGGCAAGCTCCATGCCCGCGTGGCCGTCCAACGGCTGGCGTCTGCCCCCACCGCCTCGCCTCGCCTCTGAGCGGGGCGGCAGAGCCAGGGCACAGCTGGGAAGTCAGACGCGGGCGGTTGTGGGGCCCAGCAGCAGGCTCGTCACCTTGCCCGCGTTCAGCGTTATCTCCGCCCGGCCCGCTGTCCGCGCTCCGGGGTCCCGCGCAGAACCCGTCTTCATCGTCCACACGATCCGGTCCCGAGCTACTTGCTTGCTGGTCACGTCGATGGCGATCCCGGTCAGCTGCCGGCGGAGAAACGACGCGGCGTGATCGGCTCCTCGCGTCGGCGCCCGGCGGGGAAATGGTGGCGAGGACGCGAACTCGACGTCGTCGGCGAGGAAGCCGGTGACGGCGGGCAGGTCCTGGTCGCGCCACGCGCGCTCGAAGCTCAGGGCGGTCAGGAACTCTTCCGCCTGGGCGCGTCCGTGAGCGATCAGTTCGCGGATGAAAGCCGGATCGCGGTTGAGCTTGGAGGCGGCGCCCAGCGATCGTGGCAGCCGCGCGGGAGACAGCTCGATGACACGGACCATGATGCTCTTGTACTTGCCGTCGGGAGCCAGCGCGCCCGCTTCCAGCATCTGATCGATCTTCTCGATGAAGTGCAGCTCCTGGTACAGCGACAGGTTGCCCGAGAGCTCGTTGCGCCGATCGGCGATGTCCAACGCTGTCTTCGGCTCGGTCTCGGATTGCTTGGGGTTGATCTGGATGACCCAGATCTCATCCGGTCGGGCGTCGATCAGGTCGCGGATCGGCGGATTCTGCGAGAACAGGCCGTCCCAGTAGGTGCCACCGTCGAGGTGCACGGAGCGAAACAGCGTGGGGATCGCCGCCGAGGCCAGGATCGTGTCGGCGGAGATCGCGTCCCGACGACTGTCGAAGGCTCGAAAATCGCCTGAGAGCACGTCGACGGCGCCGATCAGCAGCAGTGGCTGGGCCGGGTCCGGCTCGGGCTGGAGCCGGTCGAAGTCCACGTGCCGCCGGAGCATTCGCTTGAACTCCTCGGCGCCGGAGGCGGCGAAGAAGTTGTCGTAGGGACTGACCGCCGGCATGACCACGAACTCCTGCAGGTCGCCGGCCAGCATCGCCGCCGCGTTGAGCATCTGCTCGAACGGCGTGGTCGCGGAATTGTCGGCCCAGAACTCGGTCAGCAGTCGCCCGGCGCTGGCCGGATCGCCCTCGCGGAGCGCGTACCAGGCCAGCAGCGCGCACACCGCTCCGCCGGATGTTCCGCTCAAACCCACCACCTCGTCGGTCAGCCCCTCGTCGAACAGCCGGGCGAGCACGCCCGCCGTGAACGCGGTGTGGCTCCCGCCGCCCTGGCAGGCGATCGCGACCCGTTTGCCGTCCTGGGAAGCTTGCACGCAGGCGTGAGGGTAGCGGCGTCGAGCAGGTCCGCAGCGTTGCCCGCGGCCACGGGCCGAGCCCCCGCCTGACCCCGTCAGCCGGGCAGCCGGCCCGCCTCCGCCGTCGCCTCGCGCAGCCGCCGCGCCAGCGGGCTCGTCAACGACCCATGCCGCATCCGCCAGCGCCAGGAGCCGCGGGCGCTCGCCGGGACGTTCATCCGCGCCTCGCTGCCCAGCCCGAGCACGTCCTGAGCCTGGACCATGGCCACATGCGCCGGTGAGGCGAAGGCCAGGCGGATCAGGCCCCACCAGGGCCGGCGGGGCTCGGCGACGCCGTAGCGCCGCAGCTCTGAGTCCACGAACGCACGCTGCGAGGCCCCCAGGGACTCGAGCCAGCCGCGCGCGGTGTCCTGGTCATGGGTGCCGGTGTAGACGATCCGGTTGGCGACGTGGTTCTCGGGCCGGTGGGGGCTCGAGGGCCGGCGAGGATCCAGGCCGAACTGGATGACCAGCATCCCGGGGAGCCCGACGGCGTCGCGCAGGCGCTCCACGGGCGGCGTGATCACCCCCAGGTCCTCGGCGACCAGGGGCAAGGCGGCCGGGCCCCGGGGGTGCAGTCCCCGCTCCAGGGCGTCGAACAACGCCCTCCCGGGCCCCCGCTTCCAGCTCCCGCCGATCGCGGTGCGAGCTCCCTCGGGCACCGCCCAGTAGGCCACGAAGCCGCGGAAGTGGTCCAGCCGGGCCAGGTCGAAGAGGTCAAGCGTGCGCCGCACCCGTTCCACCCACCAGCGGTACCCACGGCGCTGCAGGGCCGGCCAGTCATACAGGGGATTGCCCCACAGCTGACCGGACCGGGAGTAGTCGTCGGGCGGCGCGCCGGCCACCACCCCGGACTGAAACAGCTCGGGGTGGGCGCGGTGATCGGCGCCCCCTGGCGAGACGTAGATCGCGATGTCGCCGATGATGCGCACGCCGCGCGCCGCGCCGTAGGCGCGCAGCCTCCCCCACTCGCGGTCGAAGCGCACCTGGTCGGCGACCGCGCCGGGGCCCGCAAAGCGCTCCCAGTCCCCGATCCAGAATCGTTGGCGCTCGCGAAACTCGGATACTTCCGAGGCCGAGACCGCCGCCCGCGGAGACTGCAGCAGCCCTCGCCAGGCCGCGAACGCCGAGGCCGACTTGTACGGCGAGCCATGGCGATCGGGCGGTCCCAGGGGCAGCACCTGCCACCAGGACTGACCCGCGGCGGCAAGCCAGTCGACGAACTCGTAGGCCTCGGACCCCAGCCGTCCGCCCGGAAGCGAGGTCAGGTGCAGCTGGACTCCGCTGGAGCGACTGCGCTCGTTCACGCGCCGATGTCTACCCGCTGGGCACTGGGCTCGTGCACGCGGGCGTGTTTACCCGAAGGCCGGACCTGGATACCTTCCGGGAGATGAGCACCCGCGCCACCGACATCCCGCTCGGCTCCGGCGGCGCCTCCGCGGGTGCCGAGCCGGCCGCGCAGACCGCGCAGGCCGGCCAGACCCAGCACACGGAGCAGGCGCCCAGGCGAATCGTGATCCAGTACCCGGCGCCCGCAGTCGACGGTGGGCGCTTCCCGGTCAAGCGCTGCACCGGCGACGAGGTCGAGATCGCGGCCGATGTGTTTCGCGACGGCCACGAGCTGATCCGCGCCGTTGTGCGCTACCGCGCGCCCGGCTCCGACGAGTGGCGCGAGTCAGAGCTTCACCGGGTCGACGCCGAGCGCGGCGGGGTGCGCTGGGCCGGCCGCTTCGCCGTCGATCGCTCCGGGCGCTGGCAGTACACGGTCGAGGCCTGGACCGACGTGTTCGGGACCTGGCGGGACGAGCTCCGGCGCAAGGTGGCCGCCGGCCAGGAGGACCTCAAAGGCGAGCTCTCAGAGGGCCAGGTGCTGCTCGGGGCGGCCGCCCGCGACGCGCGCGCCGACCGGGGCCGGACGCTCATCGAGCACGCCCGTGCGCAGCTGGCGGATCCCCGGGTCCCCGAGACCGCCAAGCACGACATCGCGCTCGGCGAGGAGCTGTTTGCCGCGGTGCAGTCAGACCAGCACCGCCACGGACAGGTCAGCCTCGACGAGCCGCTGGTGCTCGAGGTCGATCGCGTGCGAGCGCGCTTTGGCTCCTGGTATGAGCTGTTCCCGCGCTCGTGGGGCGGACTGCGCGGGGTACGGGAGCAGCTGCCCGGCCTCGCCGAGCTCGGCTTCGACGTCGTCTATCTGGCCCCGATCCATCCGATCGGCCACACCAACCGCAAGGGCCGCGACAACGCCCTGATCGCCGCCCCCGGGGACCCCGGCAGCCCGTGGGCGATCGGCGACGCCGGCGGCGGTCACGACGCGATCCATCCTGACCTGGGCACCGAGGACGACCTGCGCCAGCTGACCCGAGCCGCCGCCGACCTGGACATGGACATCGCGCTGGACTTCGCGATCCAGTGCTCGGCCGACCATCCCTGGCTGACCGAGCATCCCGAGTGGTTTCACCGCCGGCCCGACGGGACGCTCAAGTACGCCGAGAACCCTCCCAAGCGCTACCAGGACATCTACAACGTCAACTGGGACTCACCGGACTGGCGGTCGCTGTGGGAGGCGCTGCTGGCGGTGGTGCTCAAGTGGGTGGGGTGCGGGGTCAAGGTGTTCCGAGTCGACAATCCCCACACCAAGCCGTTTGCCTTCTGGGCGTGGCTGATCGACGAGGTGCACGCCCGCGACCGGGACGTGATCTTCCTGGCCGAGGCGTTCACCAAGCGGTCGGTGATGCGCCATCTCGGCAAGCTCGGCTTCAGCCAGTCCTACACCTACTTCACCTGGAAGAACTCGCGCTGGGAGCTGACCGAGTACGTTTCCGAGCTCGCCTACTCCGGCGAGCAGGAGTACTTCCGTCCCAACTTCTTCGCCAACACCCCGGACATCCTGCACGAGTACCTGCAGCACGGCGGTCCGGCGGCGTTTCAGGCACGGCTCGTGCTCGCGGGGACGCTGAGCCCCAGCTACGGCATCTACTCCGGCTATGAGAGCTTCGAGAACCAGCCGGTGAGCGAGGGCTCGGAGGAGTACCTGCACTCCGAGAAGTACGAGCTCACGCCTCGCGCCCTCGACGGTCCGCTGCTGCCGATGATCGGCCGCCTGAACGAGATCCGGCGTGAGCATCCCGCCCTGCAGGAGCTTTCCAACATCGCCTTCCTGGATGCGGCCAACGACGCCCTGATCGCCTACGCCAAGCAGTCACGCGGCGACACCGTGATCTGCGTGGTCAACATCGACCCCCATCAGCCCCAGCAGGGGGCTGCCGTGATCCCCGCCAGCCTCGGCCTGCCTCCGTCCTTCACCGTCTGCGACCTGCTCTCCGGAGAGCGGTATCAGTGGCGGATCGGACCCAACTTCGTCGGCCTGGCTCCGGGCGTGCGCCAGGCTCACGTGCTAAAGGTGGAGCGCTGATGGCGCACCACCTGACAGGCAAGTGAGCGTCGGCCCGCAAACGCTCACGCATCTGCTGGCCCGGGAGCCCCGGGCGAGCGAGCGCGTCGACGGCTCGAGCGCCCAGGCGCAGACGCGCCAGTGGTTCGAGGCCGAGCCGCTGTGGTTCAAGCGCGCGGTGTTCTACGAGATCCACATCCGCGGCTTCTATGACTCAAACGGAGACGGCTCGGGCGACTTCCGGGGGCTCACCGAGAAGCTTGACTACCTGCAATGGCTCGGAATCGACTGCATCTGGCTGCTGCCGTTCTACGAGTCGCCACTGCGCGACGGCGGCTATGACATCTCTGACTTCACCAAGGTCCACCCCGACTACGGCAACGTCGACGACGTCCACGACCTGATCGACGCCGCCCACTCGCGCCGCATCCGGGTGATCGCCGATCTGGTCATGAACCACACCTCGGCCGATCATCCCTGGTTTCAGGAATCGCGCGCCGGTGGGCGGGGACCGGATAATCCCAAGCGCGACTGGTACGTGTGGTCTGAGACCGACGATCGCTACCGCGACGCGCGGATCATCTTCACCGACACCGAGAGCTCGAACTGGACGTATGACCCGGTGGCCGGGGCGTATTACTGGCATCGCTTCTTCTCCCACCAGCCCGACCTCAACTACGACAACCCCGAGGTCCACGACGCGATGCTGGGGGTGCTGCGCTTCTGGCTGGATCTGGGGCTGGACGGCTTTCGCCTGGACGCGGTGCCCTACCTGTACGAGCGGGAGGGAACCAGCTGCGAGAACCTCTCCGAGACCCACGCCTACCTCAAGAGGCTGCGCCGGGAGATCCAGGCCACCTATCCCGACCGGGTCCTGCTGGCCGAGGCCAACCAGTGGCCAGCCGACGTGGTCGAGTACTTCGGCGACGGCGACGAGTGCCAGATGTGCTTTCACTTTCCGGTCATGCCCCGGATGTTCATGGCCGTCCGGCGCGAGGAGGCGGCGCCGATCTACGAGATCCTCGAGCGCACCCCGACGATCCCCGACAGCTGCCAGTGGGGCCTGTTCCTGCGCAACCACGACGAGCTCACGCTGGAGATGGTCACCGACGACGAGCGCGACTACATGTATGCCGAGTACGCCAAGGACCCGCGAATGAAGCTCAACCTGGGCATCCGGCGGCGGCTGGCCCCGCTGCTGGACAACGGCCGCGATGAGATCGAGCTCATGACCGCGATCCTGTTCTCGCTGCCGGGGTCTCCGGTGCTCTACTACGGTGACGAGATCGCGATGGGAGACAACATCTTCCTCGGCGACCGCGACGGGGTGCGCACGCCGATGCAGTGGACGATCGACCGCAACGGCGGGTTCTCGCGCGCCGACTTCGCGCAGCTCTACGCGCCGCCGCTGATGGACCCGGTGTTCGGCTTTCAGGCGGTCAACGTGGAGGCCCAGCTGCGCACCCCGACCTCGCTGCTGCGCTGGGTTCACCGCTTCATCGCGCTGCGCAAGGAGCATCCCGTGTTCGGCTTTGGCACCTACGAGCCGATCGAGACCACCAACGACCGCATCTTCGCGGTCATCCGCCGCTTCGAGGACGACTTCGTGCTCTGCGTGCACAACCTGGCTCGCTCGGCCCAGGCCGTCGAGCTCGACCTGAGCATGTACGCCGGGCGCTATCCCGTGGAGCTGTTCGGCCGCAGTCGCTTTCCACGGATCGGCGAGTGGAACTACCTGCTCACGCTGGCTCCCCGCGGCTTCTACTGGTTTCAGCTGGTCGGGGAAGGGGAGGAGGCGATCTGATGACCGATCACGTCGAGACCACGGGGAAGGAGCTGATCGAGCGCCTGGACCTGGAGGCGACGGGCGAATGGCTCGAGACTCAGCGCTGGTACGCGTCCAAGTCGCGCCACGTCACCGGGCTCGAGGTCGACGAGTCGGTCTCACTGGCCCAGGCCCCGCCGCTGCTGCTAGTCCTCGTCCAGGCGCGGTTTGCCACCGGCAGCCACGACCTCTATCAGCTGCCGCTGAGCTTCCTGCCGGCCGCGCAGACAGCCCGGCGCACCGGGGTGGCGAGCACGCGTGACTGGGTGGCGAGCACGCCTGACTGGGTGGTCGCAGACGCGGTCGCCGACCCCGACCTCGTCCGCGACCTGCTCCGCCTGATGGACTCCGAGTCGACCCTGGAAGGTGAGGCCGGGTACTTCCGGTTCGCCCGCGTGACCGAGACCGGGCCGCTGACCGCCGAAGCGCCGGTGCGCCCGATCGGGGTCGAGCAGTCCAACTCCTCGATCGTGTTCGGCGAGGCGACGGTGCTCAAGGTGTTTCGCAAGCTCGAGCCCGGGATCAATCCCGAGCTGGAGCTGCTGCACTTCCTGACCCGCCGCGGCTTCCCCAACATCGCCCCTCTGCAGGGCTGGTACGAGTACGAGGGGCGCGCCTACTCGGCCACCCTGGGCGTGGCCCAGCGCTTCTTCGCCGACGCCGTCGGCGGCTGGGAGCTGGCCCTGGACCGGATCGCCACCGATCCCGCCTCCTTCCTGGCCGAGCTCGGCAGCCTCGGCACGGTCACCGCGCAGCTGCACAACGTGCTGGCTTCGGACGCCAACGATCCGGCCTTCAGCCCCGAGGAGCCCAGCGCCGAGTCGCTGTCGCTGCTGACCGCGACCATCGACGAGGACATCGAGCGGATCTTCGTGCGCCTGCCCGACGACGAACGCGTGGCCGGCATCGCGGGGCGGGGCCAGGACGTGCGCGAGCACTTCGCGATGCGCGCGCAGGTCGGCACCGGGGGTCGATCGATCCGCACCCATGGCGACTACCACCTCGGACAGACCCTGCACCTATCGGACCCCACCGGGATGGGTGGGTCCGATTGGCTGATCATCGACTTCGAGGGCGAGCCGGCACGGCCGCTGTTCGAGCGCCGCCAGAAGCGCTCGCCGCTGCGCGACGTCGCCTCGATGCTGCGCTCGTTCGCCTACGCGGCCTCGGCGGCCGCGATCCTGCGCGGGGTGCCCGCGCCCGGGGCCTTCGAGGAGAGTGCCCGCCGGACGTTCCTCGAGCACTACTTCTCGGACATCGATCCCATCCTGCTGCCCTCCGGGGAGGCAGCGGTCCGGAACCTGCTGTCGATCTTCGAGCTCGAGAAGGCCATCTACGAGCTCCAGTACGAGCTTGACAACCGGCCCGACTGGCTGCCGATCCCGGTCGCCGGGATCGCGCGCCTGCTGGAGTCCGAGTGACCACGGTCGCGGACTCCCAGCTCGACGCGCTCGCGCGTCGCGAGCACGCCGATCCCCACGCGATCCTGGGCGCCCATCCCGACGGCGACGGCGTGGTGATCCGGGCCCTGCGCCCGGCTGCGGTTCTGGTGTCGGCCCAGCCGGCGGGTGGCGAGCCGGTGAAGCTCGAGCAGATCCATCCCTCGGGGATCTTCGAGGGCAGGATCAAGGGGGCCGGGCTGCCGCTTCGCTACCAGCTCCGGGTCGACTACGGCTCGGGTCAGAGCTTCACGATCGACGACCCCTACTCGTTCGCGCCCACCCTCGGCGAGCTCGATCTGCACCTGATCGGCGAAGGGCGCCACGAGGAGCTCTATGACCGCCTGGGCGCGCACGTACGCACGATCGGGGCCGAGCCGGCCCAGCCCTCCGTGGTGGGAACCGGGTTCGCGGTATGGGCGCCGGCGGCTCGGGCCGTCAGCGTGGTCGGGGACTTCAACTCCTGGGATGGCCGCCTGCACGCGATGCGCTCCCTGGGGTCAGGCGGGATCTGGGAGCTCTTCCTGCCCGGGGTGGGAGCGGGCGAGCGCTACAAGTACGAGATCCTGACCGCCGACGGCGAGCTCACGCTCAAGGCCGACCCGTTCGCTCAGGAGACCGAGCTGCCCCCCAGGACCGCCTCCGTGGTGGCCGATCCCCAGCACCGGTGGAGCACGGGCGACGCGCGCTTCCTCGAGCATCGCAGGGACAGCCAGCCGCTGGGCGCGCCCATGTCGATCTACGAGGTGCACCTGGGCTCCTGGCGGCTCAACTCGCTCCAGGACAACCGTCCGCTGACCTATGCCGAGCTCGCCGACGAGCTCTCGGCCTACGCCACCGACATGGGCTTCACCCACGTGGAGCTGCTGCCGGTGATGGCCCACCCCTTCTCGGGCTCCTGGGGCTATCAGGTGACCGGCTACTTCGCCCCCACGCCCCGGTACGGCTCTCCTGACGACCTGCGGACGTTCATCGACCGCATGCACTCCCGCGGCATCGGCGTGCTCCTCGACTGGGTCCCGGCCCACTTCCCGCGTGACGAGTTCGCGCTGGCCCGCTTCGACGGAACCGCCCTGTTCGAGCATGCCGATCCCCGGCGGGGCTCGCATCCGGACTGGGGCACGCTGGTGTTCAACCTCGGCCGCCACGAGGTTCGCAACTTCCTGATCTCCAACGCCCTGTTCTGGCTGCGGGAGTACCACATCGACGGCATCCGGGTGGACGCGGTGGCGTCGATGCTTTACCTGGACTACTCGCGCCGGGACGGGGAATGGGTCCCCAACCAGTTCGGCGGCCGCGAGGATCTCGAGGCGGTGGCGTTCCTCAAGGAGCTCAACGAGGTCATCTACGCGCACGAGCCGGGGATCATCTCCGCCGCCGAGGAGTCCACCGCGTGGCCGGGCGTCTCGCGTCCCACCTACCTGGGCGGCCTGGGCTTTGGCTTCAAGTGGAACATGGGCTGGATGCACGACACCCTGGGCTACTTCCAGCAGGATCCGATCTACCGCCGCTTCCATCACCACGAGCTGACGTTCAGCCTCATGTACGCGTTCTCGGAGAACTTCATCCTGCCGCTCTCCCACGACGAGGTCGTCCACGGCAAGGGCTCGCTGTACTCAAAGATGGCGGGCTCGGACCCCTGGAAGAAGCTGGCCAACCTGCGGGCGCTGTACGCCTACATGTGGGCACACCCGGGCAAGAAGCTGCTGTTCATGGGGGGCGAGCTGGCCCAGGAGGCGGAGTGGAGCCACGAGCGCTCGCTGGACTGGCATCTGCTCGAGCAGCCCGCCCATGCCGGCATCCAGTCGCTGGTGCGCGACCTCAACGGGCGCTATCGCCAGGAGCCCGCGCTCTGGGAGCTTGACTCCGACCCCAGCGGCTTCTGGTGGCTGGAGCCCAACGACGCCGACCGCAACGTGATCGCGTTCGCCCGCCGCTCCCGGGACTCGACCCGGGTGCTCGTGTTCGTCGCCAACTTGTCCCCGATCCCGCGCCATGGCTACCGGCTCGGGCTGCCGCGCTCGGGCCACTGGCGCGAGGCGATCAACACCGACTCCGCCTACTACGGCGGCAGCGACGTGGGCAACCTGGGGGGCGTCGAGCCCGAGCCCATCCCCTGGAACGATCAGCCGTTCTCCGCGGAGCTGACGCTGCCCCCGCTGGGAGCGATCTGGCTCGTGCCGGATGACTAGTGGCGACGGCGGGGCCGGGGAGCCGTATCCCTGGGAGCGTCCGCTCGGCGCGCGCGTGCTGGACGATGGCCGCGCCGAGTTCCGCGTGTGGGCGCCGCGAGCCGGCGCGCTGAGGCTGGAGGTGGGTGGCCGCAGCCACCGCCTGGACACCGCCGGGTTCGGGGTCTACGAGGGCATCGTCACCGCAGCCCCCGGGGAGGATTACCGGTACGTCATAGACGCCGCCACGCTGCCCGATCCGTGCTCGCGCTGGCAGGCCCAGGGGCTGCGCGGCCCGTCGCGGCTGCTTGACGCGCGTGCGTTGTCCGCCGCCGGCGACGGCTTCCAGGCCCCGAGCGTCAACGAGCTGATCGTCTACGAGCTGCACGTCGGGACGTTCACCGCCGAGGGAACGTTCGAGGCGGCGATCGAGCATCTGCCCGAGCTGGCGCAGCTCGGGGTCAGCGCGATCGAGATCATGCCCGTGGCCGAGTTCCCGGGCGCCCGGGGGTGGGGCTACGACGGCGTCTACATCTCGGCCGCCCAGTCCTCCTACGGCGGCCCCGCGGGACTCGCCACGCTGGTGGGGGCCGCCCACCAGCAGGGCCTGGCGGTGATCCTGGACGTCGTCTACAACCATCTGGGCGCGGAGGGCGGCGGGGCGGTCGACGCCTTCGGCCCCTACTTCACGGCCAAGTACGAGACGCCGTGGGGCAAGGCGATCAACTACGACGACGCCGACTGCGACCCGGTCCGGGAATGGGTGTGCCAGAGCGCCGAGGGCTGGGTCCGCGATTTCGGCATCGACGGGCTGCGCCTCGACGCGATCCACGCCATCTTCGATTCCAGCGCCGAGCACATCGTTGCCGCGGTGGCGCGCCGCGTGCACGCGATCAATCCGCGGGCGTACGTGATCGCGGAGTCCGGGCTCAACGATCCGATCGTCATGCGCCCCCGCGAGCGCGGCGGCCATGCCTGCGACGCCGCCTGGGCGGACGATTTCCATCACGCGCTGCGAACGCTGATCACCGGCGAGCGCGACGGCTACTACGCCGACTTCGGACGCGTCGCCCAGCTGGCCAAGGCGTTTCACCGCCCCCATGTCGACGACGGCAACTACTCCCGGTTTCGCCGGCGGCGGTTCGGTGCCCCTGCCGAGGACGTGGCCCCGGAGCGCTTCGTGGTCTTCTCCCAGGACCACGACCAGGTCGGCAACCGCGCCTTCGGCGACCGGATGCCCGCGGCCGCGCGTCCCCTGGCCGCCTTCTGCACCCTGCTGTCCCCGTTCACCCCGATGCTGTTCATGGGCGAGGAGTACGGCGAGCCGGCCCCCTTTCAGTACTTCACCGACCACCTCGACACCGAGATCGCGCAGGCCACGCGGCAGGGACGGCGTGCCGAGTTTGCCTCCTTCGCGGCCTTCACCGAGCAGATCCCCGACCCGGAGGATCCCGACACGTTCAAGCGCTCCAAGCTGACCCGCCGGCGCGACGAGCGCCTGGCCGCTCTGTACCGCGAGCTGATCACGGCGCGCCGTCGACTGGCCGCCACCGGCGCCGAGGCTCACGAGGCTCGCGACATCCGCTACGACGAGCAGGCCGGATGGCTGAGCCTCCGCCGCGGGCCCTACCAACTAGTCTGCAACTTCGCCTCGGGCCCGGTGAGCGTGCCCTGTCAAGGCACCGTCATCGAGATCTGCGCCGGTGCAGAGCCCCATCTCGGCGGCGGGAACCTCAATCTGCCGTCGATGTCAGGAGCCCTCATCCGATGACCGAAGTATGGCCGGGCCGACCCTTCCCGCTCGGGGCGACGTGGGATGGCGAGGGCACGAACTTCTCGCTCTTCTCCGAGCACGCGGAAGGTGTCGAGCTGTGCCTGTTTGACGACGACGGCGAGGAGACGCGGATCGAGGTGCACACGCGCCGGGCGCAGAACTGGCACTGCTACCTGCCCGGGGTGAGTCCCGGTCAGCGTTACGGATTCAGAGTCCATGGCGCGTACGCCCCCGACGAGGGTCAGCGCTTCAATCCGGCCAAGCTGCTGCTCGACCCGTACGCGAAGGCGATCGAGGGGACGGTGGAGTGGGAGCACGACGCCAACATCCTGCCCTACGTCCCGAACGGCGAGGAGGACGCCGACTTCGAGCCCGATGACGAGGACGACTCGACCGCGGTCCCGAAGTCGGTGGTGATCGACCAGGCGTTTGACTGGGACGCCGACGTTCCGCCCCGGGTGCCGTTCGCCGACACGATCATCTACGAGACCCACGTCAAGGGCTTCACGATGCGCCATCCCGAGGTCCGCGAGGACCTACGCGGGACGTATGCCGGGCTCGCCTCCGAGCCGGCGATCGCCTACCTCAAGGATCTGGGCGTGACCGCGGTCGAGCTGCTGCCCGTCCACCACATCTCCGACGAGTCGTTCTTGTATGAGCGGGGGCTGCACAACTACTGGGGCTACAGCACGATCGGCTACTTCGCTCCCTACTCGGAGTACGCGGCCACCGGCCGGCGGGGCGAGCAGGTGACCGAGTTCAAGGGCATGGTCAAGGCGCTTCACCAGGCGGGGATCGAAGTGATTCTCGACGTCGTCTACAACCACACCGCCGAGGGCAACCATCTCGGCCCGATGCTGTCGTTCAAGGGCATCGACAACACCGCCTACTACCGGCTGATGCCCGACGACCCGCGCCACTACATGGACTTCACGGGCACCGGCAACTCGCTGAACCCGGTGCACCCGTACGTGTTGCGACTGATCATGGACTCGCTGCGCTACTTCGTGACCGAGTGCCACGTCGACGGCTTCCGCTTCGACCTCGCTTCGGCGCTGGCGCGCGAGCTGTATGACGTCGACCGGCTGTCGGCGTTCTTTGACGTGATCCATCAGGACCCCGTCCTGTCGGTGGTTAAGCTCATCGCCGAGCCCTGGGACGTGGGCCCGGGCGGCTACCAGGTCGGCAACTTCCCGATCCTGTGGTCGGAGTGGAACGGCATGTACCGCGACACCATGCGCGACTTCTGGCGGGCCAGCGCGAGCGTCGGGGACTTCGCCTCCCGGCTCTCGGGCTCGGCTGACCTGTATGAGGCAGACGGCCGGGAGCCGTTCGCCTCGATCAACTTCATCACCGCCCACGACGGGTTCACGCTGCGCGACCTCGTCTCCTACAACGACAAGCACAACGAGGCCAACCGGGAGGCCAACCGCGACGGCACCGACGACAACCGGTCCTGGAACTGCGGCGCCGAGGGCGAGACCGACGACCCGGCAATCAACGAGCAGCGCCGGCGCCAGCAGCGCAATTTCCTGACCACGCTGCTGGTCTCCCAGGGCACGCCGATGCTGCTGGGCGGCGATGAGCTGCACCGCACCCAAGGCGGCAACAACAACGGCTGGTGCCAGGACTCGGAGATCAGCTGGTATGACTGGAACCGAGACGGCGAAGCCGACGGGCTGCACGCCTTCACCCGGCGCCTGATACGGCTGCGGCGCGAGCACCACACGTTCCGGCGCCGGAGCTTTCTGCGCGGCGAGGAGGTGGCGGGCTCGGAGCTGCCTGACGTGTGGTGGTTTCGCGCCGACGGGCGCAAGATGACGCGGCGCGACTGGCAGCATGGAGAGGCGGTCCTCGGCATGTTCCTCAACGGGCAGGCGACCCTCGACACGGGTCCCCGGGGCGAGGAGATCGAGGACGACTCGTTCCTGCTGCTGTTCAACGCGCACGCCGAGGACCGCGCGTTCAAGCTCCCCCGCAAGCGGATGGGGGAGCGGTGGGAGCTCGAGCTGTGCACCGCCGACCCGGCCGCGGAGGCGGGCAGCGCCGGCTATGACCCCCAGGAGCTCGTCAATGTGACCGCGCACTCGATCACGATCCTCAAGCGGGTGGCTTGAGCTTCCGCGCGACATATCGCCTGCAGCTGAATTCGTCTTTCGGCTTCGGGGCGGCCCGGGAGCTGATCCCGTATCTCCGGGACCTCGGGGTCTCCCACCTCTATCTGTCCCCGTCGCTTCAGGCCCGCCCCGGCTCCACCCACGGCTATGACGTGATCGACCCAACCGAGATCTCGGCCGATCTGGGGGGCGAGGCGGAGTTTCGCGCGCTGGTCGCCGACGCGCGCGCCGCCGGGCTGGGAATCGTGCTCGACATCGTCCCCAACCACATGGCCACCGGCGACGCCAACCCCTACTGGACCGACCCCGCGCTGCGCGATGCGCTTCTTCGACATCGATCCGGCCACCGGCCGCCATCGCCGGTTCTTCGACATCGACGACCTGGCGGGGGTGCGCCAGGAGGATCCCGAGGTGTTCGCCGAGACCCACCGGCTGGTGCTCGGGCTGGTCCGCGAGGGCCTGATCGACGCGCTGCGCATCGACCATCCCGACGGTCTCGCCGATCCGCTGCAGTACCTCGAGCGCCTGCGCGACGCAGGCGCGGCGACGGTGTGGGTCGAGAAGATCCTCGAGTCCTCCGAGAAGCTGCGCGACTGGCCGGTCGCCGGCACGGTCGGCTACGAGTTCCTCAACGACGTCTGCGGCCTGTTCGTCGACGCCCGCGCCGAGCCCGCGTTCACCGCGCTCTGGGAGCAGGTGAGCGGGGGGACTGAGGACTTCGGTCAGGTGGCGCGGGCGGCCAAGCGCGAGCAGGCGGTAACCACGTTCGGGCCCGAGATGCAGCGCCTGGCCGACGCCCAGGACGTGCCCGGCGACGGCGACGCGGTGGCGGGGGCGGTGGCCGGCTTCCCGGTCTACCGCTCCTACGTGCGGCCCGCTCACGGCGAGGTGGCGCCGGCCGACCGCGCGGTGGTGGCCGAGTCCGGCATGCCGTCGGAGATCGCCCAGATGCTGCTGCTGGAGCGTCCGGCCAATCCCGAGTTCGTGACCCGGTTTCAGCAGACGACCCCGCCGGTGGTGGCCAAGGGGGTCGAGGACACCGCCTTCTATCGCTACGGGCGGCTGCTGGCGCTGTGCGACGTGGGCGGCGATCCCGGTCGCTTCGGCATCGACCCCGAGCGCTTCCACGACGCCAACTCCGAGCGGGCCCGGCGCTTCCCGCTGGCGATGCTGACCACGATGACCCACGACACCAAGCGCTCGTCGGACGTGCGCGCCCGCATCGCCGCGCTGACCTGGATGCCCGAGCAGTGGGAGAGCCACGTCCGCCGGTGGCTGGAGATGACCGAGCCGCTGCGCTCAGACGCGGGCGCGCCCGACGACCTCGAGCGCTACTTCCTGTTTCAGACGCTGGCCGGCGCCTGGCCGATCGAGTCGGGGCGGATCCTTGGCTACATGGAGAAGGCGCTCCGCGAGGCCAAGCGCAACACCAACTGGATCGACCGCAACCAGGCCTGGGAGCAGGGCGTCGCGGGTTTCTGCCGGGCGCTCTACGAGCACGAAGGCTTCCTGGCCGACTTTGAGCCGTTCGTGGCCGCGGTCGCTTCGCTGGGTGAGCGGATCGCGCTGGCGACCATCGTCCTGAAGCTGACCGTGCCCGGCGTGCCCGACATCTACCAGGGCGACGAGCTGCCGTTGCGGGCACTCGTGGATCCTGACAATCGCCGTCCCGTGGACTGGGAGTGGCACCGCGCCATGCTCGCGCGGCTCCAGGGCGGCTCGCCGCCCGACCGTCACACGCGCAAGCTGTGGCTGACCGCGCGCCTGCTGTCGCTGCGAATCCGTCATCCCGCGGCCTTCGCCGGCGACTACCGGCCGCTGCACGCCGGCTCAGGCGTCGTCGCCTTCGTGCGCGGCGAGGAGGTGCTCGTGGCGGCCGCCACCCGCTCGTCGATTCCGTCCGGCTCCCTGGAGGGCGTCGACGGGCGCTGGCGCGACGTGCTGCACGGTGACCAGCGGCGGCTGGGTGACGGGATCGCCCTCTCCCAGCTGCTCGACCAGCACGGGCTGGCGGTCCTGGAGCGCATCTCCTAGCGGCGGTCGGGACGCGCGGTCGGACGCGCGGTCGGGACGCGCGGCCTTTGCTGCGCGGCTCCACCCCGCATCCGCCCCAAAGCTCGGCCACCGCGCGCGCCACCGGATGCGGGGCGAGAAACGCGTCCCTGTGGGACGTTTCCCGCCCCGGGTGAGGCTGGTGCCGGCTGTGGTGTCGGCCGGTGCCGCTCTCGCAGCTGGGCCGCAAGGCGGCGGTGCCAGCGACCACGGGGCCTGCGCCGGTAGGGTCTCGGTGGCTGCCATGCGCGTCCTGACGTTCTCCTGGGAGTACCCGCCGGTGATCGAGGGCGGCCTCGGGCGCCACGTCCGCAAGCTGTCCGAGCACCTCGTGCGCCAGGGGGTGGAGGTCCACGTGCTCACCCGCGGCGGAGATCATCTGCGGCGCGCCGAGGTGCGCCACGACGTGTTCGTGCACCGCCTGCGCGAGCCCCCGTTCCCCTCCGACGCCAAGGCGTTCGTGCGCTGGGTGCAGACGATGAACGAGAACATGGGCGAGCTCGCCGACGAGCTCCACGAGGACCTGGGCTTCGATCTCGTTCACTCCCACGACTGGCTGGTGGCCGGCGCCGCCCGGCGGCTGTCGCGCCGGGCGGGGTTGCCGTGGCTGACCACGGTGCACGCAACCGAGTACGGCCGTCACCAGGGCTGGGTGCAGGACTACCCCCAGTCACACATCCACGCGGCCGAGCGCGACATGGTCAGGCAGGCCGATCGCGTCATCACCTGCTCTCGGTACATGCGAAGCCATGTGGCGAGCGTGTTCGGCGTGGCGTCCCGCCAGATCACCGCGATCCAGAACGGCATCGACCCCGCCGACCTGGAGCCCGTGGCGCAGGACCTGCCGGCCTTGCGCGCCCGATACGCCGAGCCCGGAGAGCGGCTGGTCCTGCTCGTCGGACGGCTTGTCTACGAGAAGGGCTTTCACCTGGCGCTTGACGCCCTGGCGCCGGTGGTCAAGGAGCTCGGCGACGTGCGCTTCGTGGTCGCGGGGACTGGGACCGCGGAGGCGGAGCTGCGCCGGCAGGCCTGGCGGCTGGGCCTGCACCGCAAGGGCAGGTTCGTGGGCTGGGTCGGAGACGACATGCTGCACTCGCTCTACCGGGTCGCCGAGATCTGCATCGTGCCCTCGATCTATGAGCCGTTCGGAATCGTCGCCCTGGAGGCCATGGCCTCCGGCTGCCTGTGCGTGGTCGCCGACACGGGCGGCCTGCGGGAGGTGGTCCCCGGCGACGGGACCGTCGGGCTGCGCTTCCCGTCACGTGACTCGGCCGCGCTGCGGGAGATCCTCGAGCGGGTGCTCACCGACCCGGCGCTGCGCTCGCAGCTGATCGCCGAGGCGCGAGAGCACGTGCTGGGCTTCGACTGGGCCGAGGTGGCACGCCGGACGCGCCACGTCTACGACGAGCTGACGGCGTCTCAGCGAGCGCGGCTGACCCGCGCGCCGCGGTAGCGCGCCGCGCGCCGCGGTTGCGACCGGCTCGGCATAACCTCGGCGTCAACCCAAGGCCTCGTCTTCGACGGCCTCCCCGCGGGATTTGTTAACGTCGGATTAGCTTTGCTCTGGCCACTTTCCGTCGTCGCCGATCCCGCGACCGAGCCGGTCGCAGAAGGGGATGTTCGGATCCGCCGCCGGACGGTGCCGCGGCGGGTTGTGGCCTGGGCGGTGGCAGCGGCACTGGTGCTCGCGGCCGCGATCCTGTTCGTGTCGCTGACCTCCGCTCGCCCGGGCTATGACGCATTCGGCTGGCTGGTGTGGGGCCGCCAGACGCTGCACTGGAACCTCAATACCGATGGGGCGCCCTCCTGGAAACCGCTGACCTTCCTGTTCACGCTGCCCTACGGCTTGGCGAGCGGCGCTCAGCAGTATCTCTGGGTGCTCACGGCGGTCGCGGGCGCTTTCGCCGGCTCCGTGTTCGCCGGCCGGATCGCCTACCGGCTCACCGGGCCGTGCCCGAGCCGGCCCTATGCGCCGATCGTCGCCGCGATCGTGGCCGGCGTCGGCGTGCTCGGAATCGACGGCTACGGGCACCAGCTCCTGATCGCCAACGCCGATCCGCTGACCGCAACGCTCTGCCTGGCGTCGATCGACTGTCATCTGCACGAGCGGCCACGGGCGGCGTTCGGCCTGCTGGTGCTGGCGGCGCTCGGACGTCCCGAGGCCTGGATCTTCACCGGCCTGTATGGGCTCTGGGCGTGGCGCACCGTGCCCTCCTCACGCGTGCTCGTGGTCGCTGGACTCGCGCTCATCCCACTGCTCTGGTTCGCGGTGCCCGCGCTGACCTCCAAGAGCTGGCTCACACCTGGCGACCTGGACCTGAACTCCGTCAACGCGATTCACGGCGACAAGCCCACCGGCGTGATCGATCGTTTCCTCGCACTGCAGAATTGGCCACTGGAGCTGGCCGCGCTGGTGGCGGTGGCCGCCGCCGCCTGGCGACGCGACCGGACGACGCTGGCGCTCGCCGCGGCGGCGATCGGGTGGGTGGCGATCGAGATCGCCATGGCCCTGCACGGCTTCTCGGCCGTGCCGCGGTACCTGTTCGAGCCCGCGGCGGTGGTCGTGGTTCTTGCCGCCGGTGTCGTCGGGCGGGTTCTCGCCTGGGCTCCGGACCGAGCGCGCGGTCTGCGCTGGCTCGAGATCGCGGTCGTCGTGGCGTTCCTGGCCGGGCTGTATCCGTACGGGCGCCACCAGACCCAGGTCGTCAGCCGCCAGGTGGTCGCCCAGCGAAAGGTCGCCAGGCAGCTGAACCGGCTGGCGAGCGTCATCGCCAGGGCGGGCGGACCGCGCACGATCCTGGACTGCGGACAACCGGTGACGCTGGTGCAGTCCCAGAGCGCCGTCGCCTGGGAGGTCGGCCTCAACGTCGGCAACGTCGGCTTCACGCCGGGGGCCTCGATCCGCAAGGGCATCCCGATCGTGCTGTTCAAGCCTCACCGCCACGGCTGGCAGGTCCGGTCCTTCAACATCCCGCGCGCTCGGGTCCCCCGATGCGATCACCTGCGTTTCGACAGCGCGTTCGGATGAGTGCGCCTCGGCTCCCTGGCCCGGTCTGGCGCCCGTCCAGACCGGCGCGTCAGGCCGCCTGCTCGAGTGCGTCCGGCCCCGGCTGCCCGAGCTCTTCGGGCTCCCGTCCCTCGATCGGCAGCTCCTGGACGGCCGCTGCCGGGCGCCTGAGCAGCGCCACCGCCAGCACGATGGCCACGATCATCAGAGCGGCGGCGATGCCGAAGGCCAGGTGGTAGCCGCCGGTGAGCGAGGCCGCGGCCGACTCGCCACCCGCTCGCAGGTTGCTGGTGCGTGAGGCCGAGAGCGTGGCCAGGACCGATAGGCCCAGCGCGCCCCCCACCTGCTGGGTGGTGTTCACCAGCCCGGACACGAGACCGGAATCCTCCGGGGTGGCCGTCGACATGGCGAGCGTCATCAGCGAGGGGAAGGCGAGCCCGGCGCCGATCCCGAGCGGCAGCAGCGCCGGCAGGAGGTCTGAGAGGTAGGCGGCGTGCTGAGACGCGCCGCGGAACAGCAGGAGTCCGGCCGCCATCAGCACCAGTCCCGGCACCATCGTGACCCGCGCCCCGAAGCGCTGGATCAGAGCCGCCGAGGCGCCGAGCGACATCCCGGCGATGCCGAGCGCGACCGGCAGGAACGCCAGACCGACCTGGAGCGGGTCATAGCCGAGCACCTGCTGCAGGTACAGGGCGCCCAGGAAGAAGACGCCGAACATGCCGGCCACCATCAGCATCTGGATCAGGTTGGCGCCGGTCACGTCCACCGAGCGGAACACCCGCAACGGGACCAGCGGGTTGGCCGCACGCGCCTGGCGGACGACGAACCCGATCAACAGCGCGACCGCGAGGCCGCCGAAGCCGAGCGTGTGCGCCGACCCCCAGGAGTAGCTGGTGGTCTCGACGATCGCGTACACGGCGATCATCAGCGAGCTCACGAGCAGGAGCGCTCCGGGCACATCCGCGCCGCTGGACAGCCCCAGACCGCGGTCGGCTGGGAGCAGGCGCCGGGAGAAGAACGCGGTGGCGACGCCGATGGGAAGGTTGACGAAGAAGATCCAGTGCCAGCTCAGCGCCTGGGTCAGGACGCCCCCGGCGAGCAGTCCGACCGCGCCGCCGGCGGCGGCGACGAAGCTGTAGACGCCGATCGCCTGTGCGCGCTCCCTGGGGGACGGGAACATGGTGACGATCATCCCCAGGATCACCGCCGAAGTCATGGCGCCGCCGATCCCCTGCACGAAGCGCGCCGCGACGAGCAGTGTCTGGCTGTCGGCCAGGCCGCACACCAGCGACGCGGCCGTGAACAGCGCCAGTCCGCTCAGGAAGATGCGTCGGCGGCCGATCAGATCCCCGAGCCTGCCGACCAGCAGCAGCAGCCCGCCGAAGGCGATCAGATACGCGTTGACGACCCAGGCCAGCGCGGACTGCGAGAAATGCAGGTTGCGCTGGATCGAGGGCAGCGCCACGTTCACGATCGTCTGGTCGAGGATGATCATGAGAAAGCCGGCGCACAGGACGACAAGCGCGATCCAGCGCTGGCGGTCGGCCTTGGGGGCTGAAATCGGGTGGGTCATGTCTGCTCGCGTCTCGGTGGGTGGCATGTCGCGCTCCTGTTGTTCCCGTACGAGAACGTACCGTAGCAGATCGTCTTGTACAAGACGATCTCGACCGAGATGGACCTAGCTCGGGGTCGGCCCGGTCCACCACCGACCGCCAGCGGGAAATCGGGGTCGGGTCCCAGCCGTGGACCGCGTCGGGTTGTCAATGCTCGGCGGTTCAGGCCGGCGACGCGGCCGAGCCCGGCGCGGCGACCGCGTCCGGCGAGCCGGCTGTGCCCGGGGTGGCCACAGAGCCCGCGCAATCGGCCGATACCGACGGACACGAGCAGGCCAGCCGGCCCAGCGAGTGCAAGAAGCTCTCGCGCTCCTCGACGGGCAGCACCGAGAGGACCTCGCCGCGTACGCGGTCGAGGATCGCCTCGGCCTCGCCGACGGTGCGCTCTCCGGCCGGCGTGACGGCCACCACCCGAACGCGGCGATCGGTGGCCAGCGCATGGCGCTGCGCCAGGCCCGAACGCTCGAGCTCGTCGATCGTCACCATCATCGTGGTCTTGTCGAGTCCGACGACCCGGGCGATCTCGGTCTGGGTGTGCTCGCCGGTGAGCGCCGTTGCCAGCACCGCATGCTGGCGCGGGGAGATGCCGCTGGCCTGAAGCGCGGCGGTGAACTCCGCGTTGAGCACGTGGCTGGCCCGGGTGAGCAGCCAGCACAGATCGGAGGCCAGCGCCTCCGGAGGCGCCGTCTGCTCGACCGGAGCGCTGGGCCGCGTGTTTGGCGGACTTGTGACGCTCATGTAACTGATGCTACCAGTATTGCTCTCGCGCAAGACGATCTCGGCCCGGATGATCAGGGTGGGATGGCTTGCGACAGTGAAAGGGCCCGGAGCACATGACGCGCTCCGGGCCCTTGGACACTGCTAGGCGCTCGGCCTGGCTTACATCATCCCCGACATGTCGGGCATGCCGCCGCCCGGGGCGCCGGCGCCTTCCTTCTCGGGCACCTCGGCCACGATGGCCTCGGTGGTGAGGATGTTCTTGGCGATCGACGCGGCGTTCTGCAGCGCGGAGCGGGTGACCATCGCCGGGTCGATGATGCCCTCGGCGATCAGATCGACGATCTCGCCGTCGGCTGCGTTGAGTCCCTGGCCCTTCTTGGCCTTGCGGACGTCGTTGACGACGACCGAGCCCTCCAGGCCGGAGTTCTCGGCGATCTGACGGAGCGGCTCCTCGAGCGCGCGGTGCACGATCTTCGCGCCCGTCTGCTCGTCGGGGAGCACGATGGAGTCGATGTCCAGCGCCTTCTGGGCGGCCAGCAGAGCGACTCCTCCGCCCGGCACGATGCCCTCCTCGAGGGCGGCGCGGGTGGCCTGCAGCGCGTCCTCGACGCGATGCTTCTTCTCCTTCATCTCGGTCTCGGTGGCAGCGCCAACCTTGACCACCGCGACGCCACCCGACAGCTTGGCGAGGCGCTCCTGGAGCTTCTCGCGGTCGAAGTCGGAGTCGGTCGTCTCGATCTCGGCCTTGATCTGGTTGATCCGGCCCTTGATCGCATCGCTGTCACCGTTGCCGTCCACGATCGTGGTCGTGTCCTTGGCGACCACCACGCGACGGGCGCGGCCGAGCTGCGAGAGCTGCGTGTTCTCGAGCTTGAGGCCCATCTCCTCGGTGATGACCTCCCCGCCGGTGAGGATCGCGATGTCCTCGAGCATGCGCTTGCGGCGATCGCCGAAGCCCGGCGCCTTGACCGAGACGCCGGTGAAGGTGCCGCGCAGCTTGTTGACGACGAGCGTCGCGAGGGACTCGCCCTCGACGTCCTCGGCGATGATCAGCAGCGGCTTGCCGGACTGGATCACAGCCTCCAGCACGGGCAGCACGTCCCGGACCGAGCCGATCTTCTGATTGGCGATCAGGATGTAGGGATCCTCGAGGACCGCTTCCATCCGCTCCTGGTCGGTGACCATGTAGGGCGAGATGTAGCCCTTGTCGAACTGCATGCCCTCGGTGAACTCGAGGTCCATGCCGAACGTCTGACCCTCCTCGACGTTGACCACGCCGTCCTTGCCGACCTTGTCGATCGCGTCGGCGATCACGTCGCCGATCTCGTCGTCGCCGGCGGAGATGGTCGCGACGCGCGCGATCTGATCCTTACCCGAGATCTCCTTGGACTGCGTCTCGATGTTCTTGACCACCTGGTCCACGGCGCGCTCGATGCCGCGCTTGAGCGCCAGCGGGTTGGCCCCGGCGGCGACGTTCTTCAGACCCTGGCGAACGATCGCCTGGGCCAGGACAGTGGCCGTCGTGGTGCCGTCGCCCGCCACGTCGTTGGTGGCCGTGGCCACTTCCCTGACGAGCTGGGCGCCCTGATTCTGGAAGACGTCCTCTACCTCGATCTCCCGGGCGATGGTGACGCCGTCGTTGGTGATCGTGGGGGCGCCGAACTTCTTGTCGAGGACGACGTAGCGGCCGCGGGGGCCGAGCGTGACCTTGACGGCGTTGGCTACCGCGTCGACGCCCTGCTCGAGCGCCTTGCGGGCCTCCGCTTCGTACTTCAGTTCCTTGTGTGCCATATCTGTTCTCAGTTCTCCTAGCTAGCGAAGCTTGCTGCTACTGGACCTTGGCCAGCACGTCTGACTCGCGGAGGACGAGCAGCTCCTCGCCGTCCACCTTGATCTCGGTGCCGCCGTACTTGCTGTAGAGGACCTCGTCACCCTCCGAGACGTCAAGCGGCGTGCGCTTGCCGGTGTCCTCGTTGACCTTGCCGTCGCCGACGGCCAGGACCTTGCCCTTCTGGGGCTTTTCCTTGGCGGTATCGGGCAGGACGATCCCACTCGCGGTGGTCTCCTCCTCCTCGATAGCCCGTACGATCAGGCGATCGCCGAGGGGCTTGAGCTTCATTGACCTAACCTCCGTTAGAGTTTGCGTAGCAAGGCGCCTGGCACTCGCCTACACAGAGTGCCAGCGCTCTGGGCCGCAACTATAGCTTGTCGCGGCGGCTTATCAAGGGCAATTTGGCACTCTTTCCTTGGAGTGCCAAGGATTTTCGAGGGCGTCCACGGAAGCGATGCCCGACTCGAGTGCGGCGACGATGTCGCGTCCCGTACGGCGGCGATCTCGAGCTCTACGGCGGCGATGTCGAGCCACACGCCCGGCTCCGACCTCATGGCATACGGGCAAGCGACCGACTCCGTGCGCAGCTCGGGGAAGGTCGCTATCGGTGCCGGTGCCCGTGGCCGCGGTAGCTGGCGTAGGCGCGGACGTCCGCAACGCTCCACCAGTCGTTGGGGTCCGCTGCGGCGAGCGTGAACCGGACGTACTGCACCGGGCGCCCGTCGAGCCTGATGGTCGTGATCTGGCCCGTGCCGGCACCGGTGGCCACCGGCGGGCTCCAGTTGGTGCCGTCGTTGCTTACGGTCACCGAGTAGCCCCGTGGGTAGTCGCCGGTACTGGCGCCGCTGTCGAGAACCAGCGCAGATACCGGCAGTCGCCGGCCGAAGTCGACCTGCAGATACTGCCCGGGAGCCTGGCCCTCCCCGGTCGAGTACCGGGTGGAGGCGTCGTCGTCCACCGCGTTGGCCGCGACGTCTCCGGTGCAGCAGGCGTTGGTGGGGCCGGGCGGGTTGGCGGTGGCCGTCCAACCCCTCGGGCTCAGCTCATACAGGTCAGGGGCGGGCCGGGGCGGTCTGCCCCAGACAAACGTGGCAAGCGAGTCACCCGGGAGCGTGTAGTCGAAGCTCTGGCCGTTCTCGCTGACCGAGAAGCTCTGCGGGTTGTCGTTCTCGTTGTGGGCCACCAGGACCGTGGAGCCGTCCGGGTTGACGAACGCGACGTCCATGATCTGCCCGTTCCAGCCGGTCGTCCCGAAGGAGGTGCTGGCGATCCTGACCGCGCCCGGCATCACGAAGCGGCTCAGATGCCCCAGGGCGAAGTACTCGGCGTTGGGCGTGACCGTGTCCCCAGGCCCGATCGTGAGGATGCCGGTGCACGTCGCGCAGCCACCGAGGTGCGGGCCGCCGGTGGGATCGAGAGCGATGCTCCAATTGACGACCGTCTGCGACCAGTTGCGGGGCGACCCGACCTCCAGGTTGCGGGCATGCCACTTGAGCGTGTCCGAGAAGGTGTTGGCCGGGTCGGCCGATTGGGTGCCCGAGCACTCGGTCTCGAAAATCCCGGTCTTCGGGAACTGGTTGTGAAGGGCCGTCATGGCACTCGGGTCGCCGTAATAGCAGTGGAAGGCGACGCCTGACACCCATCGGGCGGCCGGCGAGCTCATGACGTTCTGCGGGTACGAGTTGACGTCCGCGGTTTCGTCAGGTGGCGTTGACGCGACGTCGTTGGGGTGCTCTTGCCAGTTGTGGTCGTACGCGAGGATCTTGGTCGGCAGCTGCGCCCAGCGGATCATCGGGCCCAGATCCTCGATGACCCGCTCCTCCTGCCAGGACGGCATGTCAGTCCCCGGGTAATCGGCGGGCGTGCGGTTCTGAGGCTCGTTCTGCACCGACAGGTATTTGACCTCCACACCCGCCGCCCGGTAGGCCTCCAGGAACTTGAGCAGGTAGAGGGCGTAGGAGAAGTAGATGCGTGGAGTGTCGATCAGACGACCCCCGACGAGCGAGTCCCCGGTCTTCATCCATGCCGGCGGACTCCATGGCGTGGCCATGATCGTGAGGTGCGGGTTGACGGCCTCCGCCTCGCGCAGCAGAGGCACGATCTCGGACTGATCGTGGGCGATCGAGAAGTGCTGTTGCAGATAGTCGGTCTGGCCTGGAGGCAGGTCGTCGTAGGTGTAGTCCTCGCCACCGGCCACCATGTCCGATGCCCCGATCGGCTGACGCAAGAAGTCAAGGCCGTCTCCGGTCTTCGGATCGAAGAGCATGCGCATCACCTGGTCGCGCTGGGACGGCGGCAGGGTGTCGAGGTTGTAGGCGGACGAGTCGTTGATCGATCCCCCAAAGCCGGTCATCGTCTGGAAGGTCCGGGTCGGGTCGACGACAAGCGTCTCGTAGCTGGGCGCCTTGGCACTGAACGCCACCGGCGCCTGCTTGGTCAGCTCCATCTGCTGGTTGGCCGTCGTGATCCACACGTTGACCGGCGGAGAAAGTGACGCGCGATGTGCGGAAGCTCGGGATGCACCGGCCGCCGGTGCGGTTGCCATGCCCAACACGATCGCCAGCGAAGCGGCGAACGCCACCCGGGCGCCACGCCAGGCAGTACGTTCTTTCATTTCCAGTCTCCTCTCGCTCTCCTGGCGGCGGACTTCGCCGGCGCTTATCCACGCACAGTAGATCAAGCTCCCCGGCTCTTCGCTGCAACGTCGGCCCGCCTGATCGATCCCGCCGGCGCCGCTGCGGAAGAGTCGTCAGCGGCGGCGGGCGAGACGCGGGATCCCGAACGCCAGGATGGCCCCGAGCACCGCGCAGATGATCATCACCCAGATCAGCGACAGGGACACGTGCCCGAAGACGAACGAGACCCTGACCGTCTCCGAGTTCGAGGAGATGAACGCCACCAGCCAGATCGCCGCCAGCGCGAGGATGACCCAGGCGGCGATGCGCTTGCTGTCGGGACGCCGAGTCGGTGTTGACATATGCGAGTGTTCTGGTTGCGGATCACATTTCCTCCTGCTCGGCTTCGGAGACGGCCGCCCCACGTCGCCACCCATGGCGCACGTCCGCGAGGTTTCCGATCAACAGCGCCAGCGCGGCCACGCCCAGGACCACCGAGAGCGCGATTTGCCAGTGCTGGTGAAACAGGAGGGCGAGGCCCACGACCACCACGACCGCGGCGACGAGGATCAGCATGCTGGCCACAAAGGACAGCAACCTCCGTCGCGCGAACGCCTCCACCGCGATGAAGACCACGCCGAACACCACGATCGTGGTGATGTAGGCGAGCGGCGGCGCGACCAGGATCACGATCACCGCAGCCAGCAGCAACGGAGTGCTGACGACACCCCATAGCCGCAGGAAGCGGACCCTTCGCGCCTGCTCCTCAGAGCGCGGCCCATGGGGCGTTCTGATGTGCGCCTGTGGTGGCTCGGGGACCAACGGCTGACTGAGCGTGTCCAGGTGGGCGCGGCGCTCCTCGGCCAGCTGGGTGCGCTGGGCGATCAGCTCGTTGAGCTTGCTCTCGCGCTCGATCAACTCGGCGCCTCGCTCCAGCGCCAGGGCGCGAGCGTAGTCGTGAGCCTTCAGTGAGCGGACTTCGAGGCTCAGGGCGCGCAGGGCGGAGCGCTCGGCCGCGATGGCTTCGTCACGCTCGGCCAGCTCCCGCTCGAGCCCCGCGATCTGCTCGGCCAGCAGCGCCCAGACGTCGTCGTCTCGAGGCGGCTCCTTGAGCAGCCCCGCCCACCCCAATGGATTTGCCCATGCCGGGCGGACCGATCCGTCACGGTCATAGCGCGGGCCCGAGGGAGCCCTCTCGCCGCCGAACCGATCCTCGGTGTCCAGTCCCCAGAGGCCCCGGTAGTCCCGCACCCACGGCGTCTCGTCATCGATCAGCGTGGCGGTCCACGGCGCCGGCTGCCCGGGGCCGATCGCCTTGCCATCTCCGCGCGCGTAGTCGACGAACGGGATCCCGAAGCCCGCCGCGGGTCGCGTCTCGTCGCGCCACGGTGCCAGGAGGCGTTGCAGGCGCCGGGCAAGCGCGATCAGCCTGCGCAACTGCGGCGGATCGACCGAGATCACGTAATCGCCGGCAACGAAGGCGCCGGAGTGAGAACCGGCTCCCGGGAACACGACCGGGTGATCACCCTGACGCAGCAGCTCGGGATCGTCCCAGCGGCGGCGCAGGTCATCGCCGTGGTGATCGTGTGAGGAGTAGGCGACCCAGGCGGGAAGCGGCGGGGCATCTCCCTGCTCGGCGAGGTAGACGGTCACCAGCTCCCAGTCGGCCTCGTGGTCGTTGACGCCGCTGAACGTAGAGCGCCAGTCGTTCATCGCATAGAAGAACCAGTACTGCAGGCATATGTAGCCGCCGTCCCGGGCCACGTGCCCGTAGTAGGTGAAGCGGTCGGCGTCGAGATGCTCGCGGTAGCTGATCTCGGCGGCCGCAGCCAGCCCTGACGCAACCGTCCCGCGCAGCAGCAGTGACGCCCGCAGGCCGGCATCGATGAGCCGGCCGAACATCCCGGTGGTCGTAAACCGAGCGGTCGCCCGCAGGCGATCACGCGGCGCGCGGCGCCAGCGCCGGTAATCCGCGCGGCCGAGCGGCTCGTGCACGAAACGCAGCGACAGGGGACGGTCCTGGTGGACAACCCCCTGCTCACACAGACGTTCCAGGGTCAGCTCACCGGCGGGAACGATGCAGGTGGAGTCGCCTCGGTCCTCTCCTGCCCACAGGCTGCAGTACGCCACATACGGGCCGACGCCGGTCGGAAAGAAGAGCTCGCCGCTGGTGAAGCGAACCACCGGCTCGTAGGCGCGCAGCAGATCGAGGTCGGCGGCCTGGGCGAGCGGGCGCGTTCGCGAACCGCCGTCGACGTCCCGCAAGGGCGGCGACCCGGCACCCGTCGGTTCCCTCTGCTCAGAATCCATTGTCAAGCGAGCCCAGGCGACAGCGTCTGCAAGTGCAAGCCCGAGTGTAGTTGTGCGGCAAACCGGTCCCGGCTGAGAGGATGACCGCGTGGCGCTCTTTTCCCCTCGACGCGCGCTGGGTGAGATCGCCGGTCTCTATTGGGAGTCGGGACTGGGGGACGATGTTCCCGCGCTCGCCTGGTTTCTCCTGTCCTCGCTGGCTCCGCTGGCGCTTGGCCTGACCGCGGTCGCGGCGGTTGTCCTGGGCGACTACGCACAGGCCCAGGCGCTCTCCACCCGGGTGGCCGCGGTCCTTCCCAAGGATGTCCACGATCAGATCGTGCAGCTGATCCTGCGCACCAGGCACGACTCGCCACTGCTGATCGCGGGCGCGATCGCCGGCATGGTGTGGACGAGCTCGGGCGCCGTCGGAGTGATCGCCCGGTGCTTGTCGCGCCTGCTTGGCCGTTCCGGTGCCGGAGTGGTGCTCGGTAAGCTGCGCAACCTCGGCGTCGCGGCCGCGCTCACGATCCTGATCGTGCTGATGGTGGCGGTCGCGTCGGCGGGGACCGGGGTGGTCCGGCGGCTTCGCGTCGACTCGCTGCTGATTCGCGTCGGTACCCCGGTGGTCACGGCGGCGATCGCGGTCGTCATCTGCGCCGGCGTCTATCGGGTGCTGGCGGGCGGTTCCCTGAAGCGGCGCTCGGCCCTGGCAGGCGGCGCGGTCGCCGGCCTGATCCTGGAGGCGACCCCGACCGCGGCCGGCTACTACCTGCGCTACGTAGCCGGTAATGCGCCCGTGGACCTGTTCTTGATGCTCGCCGGGGTGCTGATCACCTGTTACCTGGCATCGCTGGGACTGCTTCTGGGAGCCGGTGTGACCGCCCGCATCCAGCTCGGCAAGCGGTTGGGAGCCCGAGCCGGCGAGCCGGCCGGGGGATGAGCTTCGTCGGGGCCCAGACGGTCCTCCGATTGCGTCATCCACGTAGCCGTGGAAAGATGCCTGCGCCCGGCGAAGCCCGGCGCGGACACCCCGCCCCAAGGAGGATCTTGTGAGTGATCTAGTTGCAATCGGGTACCCGGACCAGGCCACCGCGGAGCGGGTTCGCGGCCGGCTGGGCGAGGCGGTCAAGGCGAGGATCATCGAGCTCGACGACGCGGTCATCGTGACCCGTGAGCAGGACGGCAAGATCAAGGTGCATCAATCGCGTAGCCCGGTGGGCGCCGGGGCCGCCGGCGGGGCGCTCTGGGGTGGCCTGATCGGCCTGCTGTTCCTGGCGCCGCTGCTCGGCATGGCGGTGGGGGCGGCCGCGGGCGCGGCGGGCGGGGCGCTGGCCGACTACGGCGTCGACGACAGCTTCATGAAGCAGCTGGGCGAGGATCTCCAACCGGGCGCTGCCGCGCTGATCCTGCTGGTGCGCAAGGTCACGCTTGACAAGGTCCTGGAGCACGTCCAGGAGCAGGGCCACGTCATCCAGAGCTCGCTGAGCAACGACCAAGAGGCGCGCCTGAACGAGGCGCTGGCGGCAGCCGGCACTGGATCCTGAGCGACAAGGTCTTCGGCAAGCATTCCGTCAAGGCGGTCCTGATCGCCCGGCCGGACGCGGTCAGGCGGATGATCCTGGCCGGCAAGGAGTCCTACCACTCGGAGTTGATCGAGCTGGCGCGGGCGGCCGGAATCGAGCCGGAGCTCATGGCCTGGCCAGAGTTTCGCCGCGTCGGCGGGGTCAGCGATGAGGACAAGCACCAGGGCGCGGTCGTGCTCACCGCCCCCCGCCCGGTGCTGACCGAGGCGGACCTCTCAGGACTCGCCGACGCCCGGGTCGTCCTGGCGCTGGACCAGATCTCCGATCCCCAGAACCTGGGCACGATCCTGCGCTGCGCCGCCTTCTTCGGCGTCGACGGGGCGCTGATCCTCAAGAACCGCGCCGCAGAGGTCACCCCGCTGGTGGCGCGGGTAGCGGTCGGGGGCGCCGAGCTGGTGCCGATCTACCGGATCACCAATCTCGCCCGGAGCCTCGAGCTCCTCAAGGGGATGGGGTTCTGGGTATACGGCCTGGACGAGCGCGGCGAGTCGACGCTGCCCCAGACGGAGTTCGATGCCAAGTCGGTGCTGGTGGTGGGCGCCGAGGGAGAGGGGCTGCGCAAGCGCACCACGCAGTTCTGCGATGCGCTGGTGCGGATCCCGGGCGGCCGGCGCGGGCTCGAGAGCCTCAACGCCGGGGTGGCGACCGCCGTGGCGCTGGCCGAGCTCTTCCGGGACCGGCCGGCCGGCTAGGCCCGGGAGACGTACTTGCCGGTGCGGGTGTCGACGCGCACCCGGTCGCCGATGCTGACGAACAGCGGCACCTGCACGCTGGCGCCGGTCTCCAGCGTGGCCGGCTTGCTGCCGCCGCCCGAGGCCGTGTCTCCGCGCAGCCCGGGCTCGGTCTCGGTGACCTCCAGGTCGACGGCGGAGGGCAGCTGGAGGCCGCCGGGCCGGTCGTCGATCACGAGCAGCTCGACCTCGTCGTTGGGCTTGGTCCAGCGCAGCTCGTCCTCGAGCTGGCTCTGCGGCACGGCGATCTGCTCGTAGGACTCGGAGTCCATGAAGTGGGCGTCCTGGCCATCGGCATACAGGAACTGCATCCGGCGAACCTCGGTGCGAACCGAGCGAAACTTCTCGCCGGCGCGGAACGTGCGGTCGATCACGGCCCCGTCGGAGGCGCGGCGGAGCTTCGTGCGCACAAACGCCGCTCCCTTGCCCGGATTGACGTGCTGGAACTCGATCACCTTGAACACGGTCCCATCGACTTCGATGTGATTGCCGTTGCGAAATTGGTTGGTGGAGATCATCCGCGACTAATTGCGCGCGCCGCCCAGACCGTGGATCCGGTCGCGCAGCTCAGGCGGGTTCTCGATGATCTGGGAGAACCGGACCACGGTGACCGTGTCCTCCATCGAGACCTTGCGGCCATAGATCTGCTCCAGGAAGTGGACCATCTCGTCGACCCGGCGGAACTCGGGATTGTCGTGCTCGATCTCCCGCGGCGAGAGGTCGCGGACGCGCTTGACCTCGACCTGGTCGATCACCGCCTGGAAGATCCGCTCGCGCGGGGAGTGCTGGTATCCGATCGTCACCAGGACGCACTCGTTCTTGTGGTACTTGTGTGACTTGTCGCCCAACCTGATCGTGGCCGTCTTGCGGCCGCGTCGCAGCTGATCGGCGAACACCGAGGAGTAGAAGTTGAGCACGCGCACGGCTGGGCAGCCTACCGATCTGGTGCCATTCGCGACATGGCGCGGGTCACCATCTCGCGCTCTCCGCGATAGCTGAGCTCCCCCGCGGCCTGCTCCAGGGGCATCCAGCGCGCCTCCTCGATCTCGTGATCGTGATCGGCGAGATCGCCTGACCGATACTCGAACAGGAAGAAGCGGACCACCTTGGCGATCGGCCGGCCGCGGCGGTCGTAGTGGTAGCGGATGTCGCCGAGCTCGCCGATCAGCTCGCCGATGACCCCGGTCTCCTCGGCGACCTCGCGCCGCGCGGCCTCCTCGGGAGTCTCGTCGCCATCGAGATGGCCCTTGGGCAGGCCGAGGACGCGGCGGCCGTCGGCGGCCCGCTTGATGGGGACGATCACCACCACTCGTCCATCCCGGACGACGACGCCGCCGGCCGAGAACTCCTGGGCTCCCGAGGGGGCGCTAATAGACGTAGCCTTCCAGACGGCCCGGATCGTGGACGGTCAGCTTGCCCCGCCCCTGGGTGATGATGCCGGCGCGCTCCAGGACGGCGAGGAACCGGCTCGCCGACTCCCGGGAGGAACCGGCCAGCTGGGCGAGGTCGGCTTGGGTAGCGGTGATCAGGACGTCCGTCTCGGCCGCGCCCTCCGACCGGGCCGAGGCGACGAGCTCGGCCAGCACCGAGGCCACCCGGCTCTGGACGGTCTGAAAGGACTGGCGGGTGAGCCGGTCGTTGGTCTCACGCAGTCGCCGGCCCAGCGCGGACAGGAGCTTGACCGCGATGTCGGGATGGGTTCGGAGCAGGCGCCGCATGTCAGAGCCGAGGATCGCGAGCAGCTCGGTGTCCTCGAGCGTCTCGATCGTCGCTGAGCGCCGCTCCGCGTCGAACATCGCCAGCTCACCGAAGATGTCTCCGGATCCAAACGTGGCCAGCGTGATCGTGCGCCCCGGGCTGTGCTCGCGGACCGCCCGGGCGCGCCCGGCGCGCACGACGTAGCAGGTGTCGCTCTGGTCACCTTCGCGAAACACGACCGCCCCGGAGGCAAAGCTTCGCGGTACGGCCACCTGTGAGACCTCTTGCAGGTCCTCTCCGGACAGCGTCGAGAAGACGGGCACGCGCTCCAAGAGTGCGATGGTCTCCTCCGTCGTGGCCGCCATCGTGCAGGGATAGCACACGCACGGGCCGCCTTCGAAGGCGAGCGCGGTCACATCCTCGGCGGCCGAGCGATCCCTCAGCAGCGTCGCCACGTATGCGTACACGTCGTCGCGACTGGACCGGTAGAGCGCCTCGAAGCGCTCCCAGGATCCCTGGGATCCGCTGGAGCCGGGGAGCGCCTGGGTCTCGATCACACCCTCACTACGGTCCGGCGCCAGATCCATCACGTCCCGATATGGTGACTGCCGTGCGAGTCACGCTGACAACAGCCGTCGTCGTGATCTCGGCGATCGCCGCCGGCTTCTCTGCTCCCGCCCTGGCCGCGGGCGGCCCGAGCGCCGCTCAGGTTCGCCGGGCGGTGAGTCGCGCCGAGAGCTCGAATTCGCTGTGGGCGACGATCAACATCTGCAACTCCCGCCGCTACCGTGACACGCTCGGCGTACGCGGGCAGATGCCCACACTCGGCTTTTCCACGGGGCTCTCGATGCTGATCCAGGTCGAGTACTACTCGACCGATGGCAAGCGGTTCATCGTCGACCGGAGCCCGAACGCGAGGCATGCGGTCGACCTCGGCCGGTGGTCCACCAACCTGCAGCAGGGCGGGTGGGCGTTCCCCTCCTTCCCCGCGCACTCCGGGCTGCTGGACGCGACTGTCCGGTTCACCTGGACGCGCGGGGGCAAGGTGATCGGCCAGACCAGCCGCCGGACGACCGCCGGGCATCCGGACGCCGACTACGCGAGCCCGCCGCACTACAGCGCGGCACAGTGCCGGATCCCCTAGCCGGCGATTGGCCTCCCCGGCCGGCGCCCGGCTACCGCTGACAGCCGGGACACCAGAAGGTGGTGCGGTTGTCGTCGCCTTGACCCTGTGCCAGGACCTTGGTCCCGCAGCGGGGGCAGGGACGGCCCGCGCGCCGGAAGACCCGCGGCTCCTCGCGCATCCGGCCGGTCAGCGCCGAGCGCAGCATGCGCGGACGCACTCCGCCGATGATCGCCAGCGCCTCGGCGTCGGTCACGTCGCCCACGGCCCGCCAGGGGTCGATCCCGGCCTCCCAGCATCCCTCGGCCTTCCAGATGTTGCCGAGCCCGGCCACGTTTCGCTGGTCGAGCAGCGCGTCCCCGATGCCGCGGGTGTGGTCGTCGCCGCGTAACCGGGCCAGGAACCGGCCGGCGTCAAAGGACTCGGCCAGCACATCGGGTCCCAACCCGGCAAGCCGCTGATCGAACGCCACCCGGCTCTCGGTCAGCAGCTCCAGCACGGGCCCGTCGAACTGCACCACCTGATGGCCGGAGCGCTCGAGCACCAGCCACGCGCGACCGGGTGACCGGCGCCAGCGCTCGTTCTGGCGGTAGACGCCCCAGGAGCCGGTCATGCGCAGATGGGAGTGGATCGTGAGACCGCCTTCGAAGGCGAGGAACAGATGCTTGCCGTGGGTGCGGATCTCGGTCACCGCCCGGCCACGCAGGCGCTCGGGCCAGCGATCCAGCGCGTGGCGAGGATGGGGCGTGCGGATCTGCTCGGGCACCTGGCCCTCCAGAGCCGGGCGCATCCGCGCGGCGGCGTACGCGATCGTGTCGCCCTCGGGCATCTCGCAGGCCGGCCGGTCAGGCGACTACGCGCTCAGCGTCAGCCGCCGCGGTCCCTCCTGGAAGCCGAGCTCGGCGAGCAGCGGCGCCAGCGGCGAGCTCATCGCCGCCTCCCCGTCCACCCGCTCCAGCGCGACCCGCTTGATGGCGCCCGAACGCACGAACTCGACGAGCGCCTCCAACGCCGTCGCCAGGCGCGGGTCGCTCGTCTCGACCAGCGTCTGAAGCGCCCGGCCGCCGCGCTCCAGGTACAGGATCGGATCGCCGCCGGCCAGCACCACGTAGGCGCCGGCGGCACGGGCGGGCCGGCGCCGAGCCCCGGCGTCCCGGCCGGGCGGCTGCGGCCAGGCAAGCGCGGCCCCGTAGGGCTGCGCGGGATCGATGGCGGCCAGCACCAGCGGCCGACCGGTGGCCTCCCCGGAGCCTGCGCCGCCGCGAGCGCGCAGGCGCTCGACCGCACCCGGGAGCGCGAACTGGGCCCCCCCGAGCCCCTCCAGGAAGTATCCCCGCCGGGCCACGCCCAGCGTCTCGAGCGCGGACAGCTCTGAGTAGATCGACGAGAAGCCGCCGGGAATCCCCTCGGCGAGCACTTGCTCGCGGGTGACGATCCCATAGCGCTCCAGCAGCAGCTCGGCGAGCGCCCGGCGGCGCGAAACGGGATCCCCGGCGGCCGGGTGGGCCGCAATCTCGCGCAGCAGCGGCTCGGTCAGCGACCACCGGCCCTGGACCTGAGCCGAGGCGGTCTGGCGCCGGCGGCCGGCGCCAAACCGTCCGGCGCGGGCCGTGGCGCGCCGCAGGGAGTCTCGCTGGGCGCGGGCCAGGGTCAGCCGCGGGGCCCGCAACGGGGCGAAGGCGTCGTTGGTGGCCACCCCGGCCCAGGCCAGATCCCAGAGCGCCTCCTGGATCTCCTCGGGGGACAGCGAGACGTCCACGAGCAGGTCGGTGAAGAAGCAGGCGCCGCGGGCCAGCCGCTCGCGCACCGCCTCGTGGGCGTCCGACGCCGGGAGCTCGCCGCGATAGGGCGGGGCGCCGAGCAGCGGCAGGTCGTCCCGGAAGTAGAGGGCGACGCGGCCCGAGTTTCGCCCCAGGGCGCCGGCACCGATCCAGACCACCTCTCCGCTGGCGCACAGCTGATCCATCCAGGACGGGGAGTAGGCGCCGGTGCGCCGAGGCAGGATGTCACGCTCCCACGCGTCGGCCGGCAGGGCCAGTCCCTGAAGGGGGACCAGCACCTCGCGCAGGCGGTCGATGCCGGCGCCCGTGGCCGGATATCGGTCCACGCCCTGCCAGGCGGGGAGGAAGCGAGCCAGCTCGCGCTGGTCGGCGGCTTCGATCTCCTTGCGCAGGACGGCCAGCGATGCCCGGCGCAGGCGCCGCAGCACCTCGGGATCGCACCACTCCCGCTCCGAGCCGCCGGGGCGCAGCTCGCCGCGCACCAGCGAGCCGGCGCGCTCGAGCTCACGCAGGACCGCCGAGGCCTCGACCCCGTAGCGGGCGCGGACGTCGGCCGTGGTGAACGGGCCGTGGGTGGCGGCAAAGCGCGCCAGCAACCGGGCCAGCGCGTCGGGCACGTCCTCCAGGAAGGCCGCCGGCAGCCCGCCGGGGGGCGCCGCCCCCAGTGCATCGCGGTACAGCCCCGCGTCGGCGGCGTCGATCCAGCGCTCCTCGCCGTTGACGCGTACCCGGGCGGCCCGGCGCTCGGCGCGCAGCTCGTCGAGCATCCTCGCCGCGTCGAGCCCGTCGAGCACTCGCTCGGCGACCTCGGCCGGCGTCAGGTCACCCACCCGGCGCAGGACGTCGAGCAGGCTCTCGCGATTGACCGCTCGGGCGGGCTCTGACCGGCATTGCAGGTCGTCCTCGACGCGCTCCAGCGCCCCGGCGTCGATCAGATCGCGCAGCTCCTCCTGCCCCAGCAGCTCGCGCAGCAGGTCACGGTCCAGCGACAGGGCGGCCGCGCGCCGCTCGGCGTTGGGCGTATCGCCCTCGTACATGTAGGTGGCCACGTAGTCGAACAGCAGCGAGGAGGCAAACGGGGACGCGGTCGCGGTCTCCACCTCGACCAGGGTGAGCTCGCGGCGGTGGATGCGGGTCAGCAGCTCCACCAGGCCCGGGACGTCGAGCACGTCACGCAGGCACTCCCGGTAGGTCTCCAGCACGACCGGGAACTCGCCGTACTTGCGCGCCACCTCCAGCAGCGACTGAGACTTCAGCCGCTGCTGCCACAGGGGCGTGCGCTTGCCCGGGCGCGCCCGGGGGATCAGCAGCGCCCGGCCGGCGTTCTCTCGAAAGCGCGCCCCGAACAGGGCGCTCGACCCCAGCTCGGCCACGACCAGGTCCTCGATCTCATCGGGCTCGAGCAGGATCAGGTCGGCGCCCGGAGGCTCCTCGGCGTCGGGGAGGTGGACGATGATCCCGTCGTCGGAGTAGATCGCGTCAGACTCCAGGCCCACCCGCTCGCGGATCCGCGCGCTCAACGCCAGCGCCCAGGCAGCGTGTACCCGGCCTCCGAACGGGCTGAGCACGCACAGCCGCCAGTCGCCGATCTCATCGCGGAAGCGCTCCACCACGATCGCCCGGTCCGACGGCACCACCCGCGTGGCCTGCTGCTGCTCGGCAAGGAATTCGATCAAATTGGTTGCCGCCCGCCGGTCGAGGTCGTACTCGCGCTCGAGCACCGAGGCGGGCTGGTCCACCGCCCAGCGCGCGAACGCCCCGATCGCCTCGCCGAGCTCCCGCGGCCGGCCGAGGGTGTCGCCCTTCCAGAATGGGACCGCGCCCGGCAGCCCCGGTGCCGGCGTCACGATCACCCGGTCGCGGCCGATCTCCTCGATCCGCCAGGTGGTGGCCCCCAGCAGGAAGGTCTGCCCGGGGCGGGCCTCGTAGACCATCTCCTCGTCGAGCTCGCCCACCCGGCGGCCGTCGGGCAGGGTGACCGCGTACAGCCCGCGATCCGGGATCGTGCCCGCGTTGGTGACCGCCAGCTGGCGGGCGCCGGGCCGCGCCCGGATCGTCCCCGCGACCCGGTCCCAGACGATCCGAGGCCGCAGCTCGGCGAACTCCGACGACGGGTAGCGGCCGTCGAGCATGTCGAGCACGTTCTCCAGCTGGGACCGCGAGAGCTCGGCGAAGGAGTGCGTCCGCGTGACCAGGGCATGCAGGTCGTCGACTGAGACCGACCCGCCTCCCGCTTCGCCGTCGGGCGCGGCGGCGGCAATGGCCACGATCTGCTGAGCGAGGACGTCAAGCGGATTACGGGGCACGACCGTGGTCTCGATCCGGGCCTCCCGCATGCGCCGGGCCACCACCGCGCACTCGAGCAGGTCGGCGCGGAACTTCGGGAAGATCCGGCCCCGGCTGACATCGCCGACCGAGTGCCCGGCGCGACCGATGCGCTGCAACCCCCGCGCCACCGATTTCGGCGACTCGACCTGGATGACCAGATCCACCGCGCCCATGTCGATCCCGAGCTCGAGGCTCGAGGTGGCCACCAGGCAGGGCAGCTCCCCGGCCTTGAGCATCTCCTCGACCACCGTGCGCTCCTCGCGGGCCAGCGACCCGTGATGCGAGCGCGCCAGCTCCTCTCCGGCCAGATCGTTGAGCCGGATCGCCAGCCGCTCGGCGCCGCGCCGGTTGTTGACGAACAGGATCGTCGACTTGTGGGCGCGGATCAGCTCCAGCAGCTCCGGGTAGATCGCCGGCCAGATGGAGCGGCGGGTGGCTTCGCCGCCCTCCAGGGGATCGATGGCGGGGCTTGGCGTGTCGTCGGGCTCGACCATCGACTCGACCGGCACGTGGATCCGGAGATCCAGCTCCTTGCGGACCCCGGTGTCCACGACCCGGCACCTGCGATGCGGGCCGACCATGAAGCGGCCGACTTCCTCCAGGGGGTTCTGGGTGGCCGACAGGCCGATCCGCTGCACGTCGGTGCCGGCGGCCTGGCTGAGTCGCTCGAGCGTCAGCGCCAGATGGGCCCCCCGCTTCGTCGAGGCCACGGCGTGGATCTCGTCGATGATGCACCAGCGCGCTCCTTCGAACAGCGCCTGGGCGCGTCCGGTGAGCATCAGGTACAAAGACTCCGGCGTGGTGATCAGGATGTCGGGCGCCTGGCGCAGCATCTGCTGGCGCTCGCGCTGAGGGGTGTCGCCGGTGCGCACCGCCACCTGCAGGTCGGCGCCGATCCCGCGCAGCGGGGTGCGGAGGTTGCGGTCGACGTCGTAGGACAGCGCCTTCAGCGGCGAAACGTAGACGAGGCTGATCCGGCGTGGACTCGAACCCCCCCCACCCTCGGGCGGTGCCTCCGCCGCCAGGCGGTCGATCGCGTACAGGAAGGCCGCCAGCGTCTTGCCCGAGCCGGTCGGAGCGGAGATCAGGACATGCTCGCCGGACGCGATCGCCGGCCAAGCCTGGGTCTGCGCCGGGGTGGGGCGCTCGAACGCGCTCTGAAACCAGGCGCGGGTGCGAGGGCTGAAGGCGTCCAATGACACCCTCCCGAGGCTATCGCCCATCTCGTCGCCTCCCGGGTCCTACGGAAACGACCGAGTGACAGTCGCGCTCGCTCGCCCGGCTCGCCGCCGCCGCCCGGCTCGCCGTGCGCAAACGCAGAAAGTTTCCACCCGCGAGCGAGATTTTCTGCACCCTGGTCCCCCAGCACGCACCCGGAAGAAAACTACGACCGGACGCGCAAACTTTCTGCAGCTGAGCCGTGCCCCTTGCCGCCCGGGCTCAATCTTGGGCTGGTTTGCGGCCTTTCCGAGACGGCGATGCCGGCTCGACCGGGGCTCGGCAACCTCGGGCAACCTCGGCAACCCCGGATATCCCGTCCAGTTACGCGTCAGCGGCGCGAGCCGACGCGGCGTTGTCGATCGGTTCGGAGGGGGGCGGATCCATGAACGCGATCCGGGTGCTGAGGCCGGCTTCGCGAGCCAGCGTCGCGATGTGGCGGCCGGGCTGGACGGCATCGCGCACGTCTCCCAGGTGCGCGACCAGCCGCTCGCCCGGCGCGTGCAGATCGGGCACCACGATCACCAGCCCCCAGAAGGCGACGGCGGCGGCGTCCGGCGCTTCCACGAGCTCCAGGATCGCTGGGCCCAGCCGCCTGAACCCCTGCCGAGTGCCTCCGGACTCCCGTACCCGGCGCAGCGGCATGGCCGTGCGCTCCAGGGCCTCGGCGGTCCGGTGAAAGTCAGGCGTCACCACGACCACGTGGTCGATCCCGAGCGCGCGGTTGGGATGCTCCACCGCGTCGGGAACGGGTGCCGCCGTGACGGCGGTGGGCAGACCGTCGAGCCTGCCGCCGTCGATATCCGAGCCGGCGACTCCCCGCAGCGTCCAGCCGGTGATGCCCTCACCCGCGGCGCCCAGCGAGATCTCGATCGGCCCGACGACCAGGCGCTCGCGCGCCACCGTGAAGCCCAGGTCGCTCCAGCGCTCGGGCCGGTCGGCGATCGTGAGCCCCGCCAGCTCGGGCCTCATCGAGACTCCCGCCTCATCGAGACTCCCCCAGCTCACGCGCCCGTCCGAGCACGTCGTCGAGCATCTGCTCGGTGAGCTTGCCGGTGAACGTGTTCTGCTGGCTGGGGTGGTAGCAGCCGAGCAGCGTCAACCGGTCGATGCGCACCTCGGCTCCATGACCGAAGCGCGGGCGCGGCGAGCCGGCGGCGGCGCCCATCGCAGCCAGGATGCGGAGCGCGGCATCCCAGGCGAACGCCCCCAGGCAGACCACAACCCGCGCCGCGGGCAGGAGCTTCAGCTCGCGGGCCGCGTAGGGCAGGCAGGTGTCTCGCTCGGTGGGAGTCGGCCGGTTGGCGGGCGGCGCGCAACGCACGGCCGCGGCCACCCAGCAGCCGCGCAGGCGCAGCCCGTCGTCCCGGCGCCGAGAGGTCGGCTGGTTGGCAAAGCCGGCGCGATAGAGCGCGGCGAACAGCCAGTCGCCGGATCGATCACCGGTGAACACCCGCCCGGTCCGGTTGCCGCCGTGGGCCGCGGGCGCCAGCCCCAGCACGACCACGGCCGCCGCGGGGTCGCCGAACCCGGGGATCGGGCGTCCCCAGTAGGTCTCGGCGGCAAACGCGGCCCGCTTGGTATGGGCCACCTGCTCACGCCATGCGACCAGGCGCGGACACCGGCGGCAGCGCACGATCTCGGCTTCGAGCTGCTCCAGCGCCTCGGACTCGCTGGGCGCGCTCACGAGCCCGTGGACGGGACCAAGCCCGTGATCAGCCGATCGATCACGGGCGCGAGCTCGAGCACGTCCACGGGGATCCCCAGCCGCAGCTGGCGCGAGACCAGCTCCACGGTTGCCCCCACGATCGCGAACGCGTCGTCAGCAGAGCAAAAGCGCCCGCTCAATCCGCGCCGCGCGGCAGAGGCGTTCTCGGCGTCGATCACGTCCGCGAACGCCTGCAGGAGCTGATCTCGGCGTGTGGCGGCGCGAGGCCCGGCGCCGATGATCTCCACCAGCAGCGTGCGAGCGAGCTCAGGCTGCTCGGCGAGCGCGCACAGAAAGGCGCGCGTTCCCCTCCGCATCCGCTCGGCGGCGTCGCCACTCGGGGCGTTGCGGGCGGCTGCCGCCATCGCTTCCAGAACGACCCGGGAGCCGTGATCGACGAGCGCGAGCATGCACTCCTCCTTGTTGGCGAAGTGCTCGTAGAAGGTGGCCTTGGACATGGCCGCCCGGCGGCTGATCGACTCCGAGCTGGAGGCGCCGTAGCCGCGCTGGGCGAACTCCGCGGCGGCGGCTCGAAGCAGCCGGTCGCGTTGCCGGGGCAGCCTGACCTCACGCGGGGGTGCGTGACGCCCCCTGGCGGTGGACATCGCGGCTTAGTGGCCCCGAACCACTTAGGCCTTCAGCGAGCGTCCGTACTGGCGCTCGTAGTACTCGCGGTAGGCCCCCGAGCGAATCGGCTCCCACCACCACTGGTTGTCGCGATACCAGTCGACGGTCTCGGCCAGCCCGTCCCCAAACCGGGTGCGGGCGCTCCATCCCAGACCCTGGAGCTTGTCGCAGGCCAGCGAGTAGCGGCGGTCGTGGCCGGGTCGATCTGGGACGTACTCGATCAGCGACTCGTCGGCGCCGCACAGCTCGAGGATGCGCGTGACGACATCCAGGTTCTCGCACTCGTCCGGGCCGCCGCAGTTGTAGGTCTCGCCGGCCACGCCGTGCTCCAGGACGTGACCGATCCCCCGCCCGAAATCCTCGACGTACAGCCAGTTGCGCACGTTGCGCCCGTCGCCGTAGACCGGCAGCCGGTCCCCGGCCAGGGCGTTGAGGATCATCAGCGGGATCAGCTTCTCGGGATACTGGCGGGGGCCGTAGTTGTTGGAGCCCCGGCACACCATCGCCTCCAGGCCGTAGGTGTGGAAGTAGCTGCAGACCAGCAGATCGGCGCCCGTCTTGGTCGCGCTGTAGGGGCTGGAGGGCGCCAGGGGCGAGGCCTCGGTGAACGACCCGGTCTCGATCGATCCGTAGACCTCGTCGGTCGAGACCTGCACGTAGCGCAGCCCGCGCTCGCGGGCCGCCTCCAGCAGCACGTGGGTGCCCTGCCCGTTGGTCACGCTGAACCCGAACGGGTCCGAGATCGAGCGGTCCACGTGCGTCTCGGCGGCGAAGTTGACGATCGCATCCGGGGAGATGGGTCCCAATGCCTCCGAGACCGCCTCGGGATCCTCGATCGCGCCGTGCACGAACCGGATCTCCGACGCCACCTCGCGCAGGTTCTCCTCCCGGCCGGCGTACGTCAGCGCGTCGAGCACCGTCACCTCGTCCCCGTGCTCGCGCACCCGCAGCTCAACGAACGTGGAGCCGATGAACCCGGCCGCGCCGCAGACCAGCAGCTTCATGCCGGCGCCCGGTCCAGCTGCGCCACGAACTCTGTCAGCCCCTGCTCCCAGCCGGGCAACTTCGGCGCATCGCGCTCTGAGACCAGCGAGCTGTTGGCCGGGCGGGCGGCCGCCTGGGGATAGCGATCGGAGCCGATCGGCCTCACCTCGCAGTCGAGGCCGGCCGCCGAGACGATCGCGCGCGCGAACTCATACCACGAGCATGCACCGCCGGCCACGACGTGCAACACGCCTGGCCGACGGACCGACGCCAGCTCCACCAGCGCACTCGCGAGATGGCCGGTGAACGTCGGGCACCCCACCTGATCGGACACCACATCGAGATGGTCACGCGCGGACGCCAGGCGCAGGATCGTCTTGGGAAAGCACTTACCCCCCGCCCCGAACAGCCAAGACGAGCGCACGATCGTGTGCGCGCCGGGAGCGCCCGCGGCCACCTCGCGCTCCCCCTCGAGCTTCGAGCTCCCATACGCCGAGAGCGGACCCACGGCATCGGACTCCACGTACGCAGAGCCCTTGGCACCGTCGAACACGTAATCGCTGGAGACCTGAATCGTCCAGGCTCCGGCGCCCGCCGCTGCCCGCGCCAGATGCCCGGCCCCTCGCGCGTTGACCTCGAGCACCGCCTCCCGATGCTCCTCGGCCCCGTCGACGTCCGTCCAGGCCGCGCAGTTGACGACCGCCTGGGCACCGGACCCGGACACCGCCTCGGCGACCGCATCCGGATCGGCGATGTCGAGCTCGGACCGAGCCATCGAAACCGGCTCGTGCCCCACACGCAGAGCTGCGCTCCGCACGTCCTGGCCGAGCATCCCACCCGCGCCGGTGATCAAGATCCGCATCGCGAAAAAGGGTAGACGGCTCCGGCGCGGCGGGGTCGCGAGCCGCGCTCGCTGCCCCCAGGGGCGCGCGCCGGGGGTGTAATGTTTCTGTCAGGTGGCGTGAAGGTTACGCCCCGGTTTGTTGACCGGTCCAGGCGGTTTTGGGGCTCGCCTCCGGGTCCAGAATGGCTTCTATCACCAATCGCTTCCGCTTTTTGACTGTCCGACAGTGGGCCGCGCTGTCGGTTGCCGCCGTCGCCGCCCAGGCGGTGGTGTCAGGCGTGGCCGTCCCCGGCGATGGCTCCGTACCGCTGCTCGGTCGGCTGTCCGCGCCCTATCCCCTGTCCGCGACCCACATCCTCTCGGCGGTGATCGGCCTGGGGCTGCTGGCGCTCACGCCGCGACTGTGGCGGGGCACCCGCGCGGCCGTCCCGCTGACCGTCGGCGGCCTGCTCGCACTGGCGGCGGTCAGCGCAATCAGGGGACGCTACGGAGCAGGCGCGATCGAAGTGTGCCTGGCTTCCCTGCTCGTGCTCAACCGGGGGGCGTTCGCGCTCGGATGCGGCAAGCGTCCCCGAGTGCCGATCGTGTGCGCGGCGATCGGGGCCTGGTTGGCGGCCTATTGCGCGCTCGTGGCCGCTCCGCTGGTCCCCGGGGCCGCCGGCCACACCCTCGGACACGTCCTGCGTGGCTCGCTGGCCCACCCGCTGCGGACCGGCACGGCCGGGCATCTGAGCGGAGACTGGACCGGGGTGATCGAGGCGCTGGTGGTCTGCGCGGGGCTGACCTCGGCGCTGGCGCTGCGCTCGCTCCTCCGCCCGGCTCCGGGCGTCAACCGCCACTTCGAGCTCGAGGGCCGGGTCGCCCGCGCCATCATCGAGCGCCACGGGCGCGACTCGCTGTCTCCGTTCGTGCTGCGCCCCGACAAGGCGCTGGCGTTCGCCGCCGGAGGCGTACTCGCCTACCGGCTGGTTGGCGGAACGGCGATCGTCTCCTCGGATCCCGTCGCTCCCGAGGGCGCCGCGCCCGAGGTCCTGGAGCGGTTCTTGGCGGTGGCCCACCAGCGAGGCTGGCGGGTCGTGGTCTGGGGCGCCTCCGGTCGCCACCTCGAGGCCTACCGGCGGCTGGGACTGCGCGCCGTGTGCGCCGGCGAAGAGGCCTTCGTCGATCCCCAGAAGTTCACGCTCGAGGGTCGTCCCGTGCGCAAGCTGCGCCAGTCGGTCAACCGGGTGGCGCGCCGCGGATGGCACGTGGAGGTCCTCGAAGGGCGGCAGATCGACGACGCGCTGGAAGCCGAGATAGACGCCCTGGAAGCCGATTGGCGCGCGCGCCAGCGCCATCTGCTGGGGTTTGCGATGGGGATGGCCGAGTTCGAATCCGAGGTCCGGGCCGGCGATCTGTACGTGCTGGCGCGCTCTCCGGAGGGCCGGCTCGGAGCCGTGATGCGCTTTGTCGAGCACTGCGGCAACCTGTCGCTGGCCACCATGCGGCGCGGCCCCGAGACCCCCAATGGGCTCAACGAGGCGCTGGTGGCTCGGGCGCTGACCGAGGCCCGCGACCGGGGCGTCCCTCAGGTCAGCCTCAACTACGCCGGCCTCGCCCACCTGGTTCGCAGCCAGCCGGCTCGCCCTGCGGTCACGCGGCGCCTCATCCGGGCGGCCATGGCCCCGCTCTGCCGCCGGTTTCAGATGGAGCGACTGGTTCGCTTCAACGACAAGTTCTCGCCCCAGTGGCGCCCGCGCTACCTCGTCTATGAGTCACGCGCGACGCTGCCGCTCGCGATCGTGCGCGTGCTCCAAGCCGAGGGCTATCTGCCCGAGCGTCGCGCGGGGGCGCCGTCGCACAGCCCGCGCGCGCTGCCCCGGCCGCCGCTCGCCGGGTCGCCTCGCGCCAAGGAAGCCGGGTGAGGCGGTCGGGGCTGTGCCATCCGTTGATCGCCCTGCTGGTGGTGGCGCTGGGCGGAATCGGTCTGGCCGGCACCTACCGCTACTGGGAGTCCTACTACCTGCATCGGGGCTTTGCCACGGTGGCCTACCTGCCCCATGCCCACCGCGGGCACCTGGTGGACATCGACTTCTATTCGCGGGCGCTGGGCCGCAAGGCCGACTATCTCGCCTACCTCCCGCCCGGCTACGGGGGCGGCAAGCGCTACCCGGTCTACTACCTGCTGCACGGGAGCCCCGGACGCCCAAAGGTGTACATCGACATCGCCAGCATGGACGTCCGCATGGACAACCTGATCAGCCGGCACCGGATGCGACCGATGATCCTGGTGATGCCCGACGGCCGCATCGGCGGCAGCACGCTGTCGGATTCCGAGTGGGCGAACACGCCCTCGGGGCAGTATGAGAGCTACGTGCTCGACGTGGTCGCCGATGTCGACCATCGGTTCGCGACGCTTGCCAACCGCCGCGACCGCGTGGTCGCCGGATTCTCCGCCGGGGCTTACGGTGCCACCAATGTCGTCCTGCACAACCTGGGCACGTTCGCGGGACTGCAGGCCTGGTCGGGTTACTTCCGCCAGGCCCGAACTGGCGTCTTCAGCCACGCCAGCCAAGCGATGCTGGACGCCAACAGCCCGCTGGACTACGCGCACCGGCTCTCGGGCGCGCTCCGGGCAGATCCGCTGCATGCCTTCCTGTTCGTCGGTCGCGACGACGACGACAGCCCTCAGACGCCGCCGATGGCCAAGGCGCTGGCCGCCGCCGGCGCCGGCGTCAGCTACGCGCTCTATGACGGCGGCCACGACTGGGAGCTCTGGCATGCCCACATCGATCAGATGCTCGTGCTCGCCTGGCAGGACACGATCGCGCCGTTGCCCAGCGGGCGCCAGCGCGCTCGGCTGGTGACCCCGGGCGCCGTCCCGATCCCCAACGGCGCGGGGCGCCACCACGCCTCTGGCTCGCGCGGCCGGCGGCTGGCCCCGGCCGCGGCTGCGACGGCGACGGCCCGGCGCCGGCATCGCCTGGCGCGCCTGCAGGCCCGCCGGCGCCAGGCTCGTCTCCGCGCCCACCGGCGCCGGCGGGCGCGGCGCACCCCCGCTGCTCAGCAGCTGCGAATCTGATGGTCGCCGGCCTGCTCCTGGCGCTGGTGTCGGCCGCCCTGATCAACATCGGGTTCCTCACCCAGCATCGCGGTCTGCGGGAGAGCCCGGCCGGCGGGTCGGCAGCGATGCTCAGGGCCGCGCTCGTCAACCCGGTGTGGCTGGCCGGTCAGGCGCTTGGGTGGGCCGGGTTCGGGATCCAGATCGCGGCCGTGGCGATTGCTCCGCTGTCGCTCGTCCAGGCCTTCGCGGCCGGGGGTCTCGCGCTCTCGGTCCCCCTGGCCGCGGGCATCTTCGGCCAGCGCGTGACCCGTCCCCAGGTGCTGGCGGTGCTGCTGATGGCGGCCGGCCTGGCGGCGCTGCCCATCGGCCTGCCCCACGTGCACGATCGCCTCGACGAGGGCCGGCTGATCGCGATCGTGGCCGGGGGCGCGATCATGGGGGTGATCGTCGCTGCAAAGAAGCCGGCGTGGGCCAAGGCGGTCTCGGCCGGCCTCTTCTATGGCATCGCCGACGCCGCCATCAAGGCGGTCTCGGTCGACGTGAAGGCTCATGGCGTCTCGGCCCTGCTCTCGGGATGGACGGCCCTGGCGATCGCCGGGACCTTCGCCGGCTTCCTCGCCTTCCAGGCCGCCCTGCGCCGCGACGACCCGGTCTCCGCAATCGCGCTCATGAACGCCCTGGCCGCTCTGCTGGCGGCCGTGTGCGGGCTGCTGGCGTTCGGCGAGTCGCTGGGCTCAGACGCTTGGGCGGTGCTCGCCCACGTGATCGCGATCGCGGTCATCCTGGCCTGCGTCCCGGTGCTCGCGGCTGCCCAGGCCGCGCTCGCCCAGCCCGAGGGCGCGGGAGAGAAACGAGCCGCTGACACCGCCGTGCTGCCCGTCGCCTGAGGCCGCCTCGTGGGACCGGGTCCGGCGGGGGCGCGGCACGTAGCAGCCCAGGGTCAGCGCGGCCGCCTCGAGCACGGGGCCTGGGCCGGGCGCATGCGAGAGCAGCACGCTGGAGAGCGGCGCGTTTCGCGTCAGCGAGTACGCCGCCTGGGAGCCGACCAGCAGCAGCACGAGAGCCACAGCTCCGACCACCAGGGCCCGGCGCAGCGGGGGCACGCCAAGCATGACCAAGCCGATGAGCGCTCCCGCCAGCAGCCAGGCGAGGACCACCCGGAGCAACGGCTGGACGTCGAACCCCGCCAGCTGCAGCAAAGGCAGCGACTGCCCGATCCGGGGACCGGCCGCGAACCACCCGAGATCGCGAAACAGGTAGAGCCAGCCCATGCCGGCGAGCAGCCCTGCGACGACGCTCGCGAATGCCGCCGACCAGCTCGCCACCGACGCCACGAACGGCAACGGACCGGAGGCGGCTCGGCGGGAAGCGGCGGCGGTGCTCAGCATCGCCACCGCGCGAAGCTGCTCTCGGTCATCTACAGCGAGCGTACTTCGTCTTGCAACAATCGGCGCCATGGCAGGGAAGCGATGATGTCGCGGCGCGGCATGTTCGTGGTGGTGGTGGGCGCGGTCGTGGCGGCCGCGCTGAGCAGTGCTGCCGTCGTGATCGCCGGCAAGCGCCGTCCTCCTCCGCCGCCCGCACGCACGGCCTCGGTCGACTGCCGCTCGCCCTCGCTGGGCGGCTCCCTTCCGGCGCTCGTCTACCTCCCCGCCGGCTACAGCGCGCATGCCAAGCCCTATCCGGTGATCTACTTCCTCCACGGGCTGCCCGCCGACCCGGGCACCTACACGAACAACGCCTTCGTGGCCGGCGCCGTCGCGAGCGCCGGGGAGCGAGCGATCGTCGTCGCCCCTCAGGGCGCCCGCAACGCGAACAGTGACCGCGAGTATCTGGACTGGGGCCCGAGCGAGAACTGGCCCCAGGCGATCGCCCACGATCTGACGAGCTGCATCGACCACCGGTACCACACGATCTCCGGGCGGCTGGGCCGCGCGCTGGTCGGGCTGTCGGCCGGTGGCTACGGTGCGTTCAACATCGGCCTGCGAAACCTGGGCGCGTTCGGAGCGGTCGAGTCCTGGAGCGGCTACTTCGCGGCCACCGATCCGGAGGGAGAGCACGTCCTCGATCTCGGCTCCATCCAGGCCAACGCCGCCGCCGCGGTCCCAAGCGGACCGACTCTGCCCCTGGTTCTGAACCGTTGGCCGACGCTGCTGGCCTTCTACGTCGGGACTCAGGACCAGCGCTTCCTGACCATGAACCAGCAGTACGACGCCGCCCTGACCGCCAGCCACGTCGCGCACGTGTTCAGGATCTATCCGGGTGGCCACTCCGCGTCGCTGTGGCAGACGCAGGCGCCCTTCTGGCTGAAGATGACGCTGGACCACCTGCGCGCGGCGCGCCGGCACCAGTAGCGCCGGTCGGGCTACGCTCAGCCCGCACCTGTGCTTCGGAGTTGCCTCCTCTATCGAGGCTGGTTGGAGGTGATCGGAATCGGAGGCGGCATCGGCGGCCGCGGGAACTCATAGAAGCGTCCGGCGCTCGTACCCTGCTGGCCGAAGCCGACGCCGACCCCCTCGAGCGCGGCTCCAATCGCGCCTACGCGGTCAAAGCGAAACAGCTCGAAGCCTACGTTGTTGGGTGGGGTTGCTCCGATCAGCGTCTGCGCGAGCACCCGGTGCTCGGCCTCCACGCCGGCGAGCTCGGCCGAATAGCGGGCGAACCTCGAGCGTCCGGCCGCCGCAAACGTGGTCACGCCGATCAGGTAAGTGTTGACGAACAGCGTCTCGCCGGCGACCAGCGCGTTACCGATCGCGGTCAGGCTGAGAGCGTTGCCCGGGCCGCCGAAGAACGCATCGGGGATCCAGAACCGCTTCGTCTGCGGCCGGAAGTACCTGTGGATGAAGCGCCAGTGATCAAGCTCGGCGGCGTAAGCGCCCTCGAACACGGCCACGACTCCGCTCGGGACCTCGGGATGAAAGCTCACGCGCCGAAGCAGCTCCGTCAGGAGCGTGACCGTCAAGGCCTCGGTTGTCGATGCGAAACGGCCGAACTCCTGGATCGAGTCGCTGCCGTCCTGTGCAGACGCACCAGCGGCGGCGGGAAGCGCCAATCCCCCCGCGGTCACTCCAGCGGCGCCCACCGCGGCCCGCTCGAGCAGCCAGCGTCGAGTGCGAATCGGTGTGGAGGAGTCGCGCAGCGCACGATCGAGCGTCTCCACCGAGGACGAGGAACCAGTCACCTTATACCCCCTTGTTCAGAACGCATCAGCCCCTATAGCAATGCATCCAACCCGTTACCGAGAGCAGATGCTATGCGTTCCGGCGGCTCGCCGCAAGCCCCCTGGGCCTCCCTTGCACAGCGGCCGCCCTTCACGTTTTGGGACCCCACGGCTTGTCCGGACGGTGGTAGCGTCGCGGCATGGGCGAACGCACGCAGTACTCACCTGGGACGTTCAGCTGGACCGACCTGAACACCACCGACCAGGAGGCGGCCAAGGCCTTCTACGCCGGGCTCTTCGATTGGGACTACGACGACCGGCCGGCCGGCGAGGGCGTCGTCTATTCGATGGCGCTCCTGGACGGCAAGATGGTCGCGGCCATCTCGCCTCAGCCCCAACAACAACGGGACGCCGGGGCGCCACCGGCGTGGAACTCCTACGTCACGGTGCGCGACGCCGATCAGAGCGTGGCGCGCGCCCGGGAGCTGGGGGCGACCGTGCACGCCGATGCCTTCGACGTGTTCGACTCCGGCCGGATGGCCGTGGTGCAGGATCCTCAGGGCGCCTACTTCCTGCTCTGGCAGCCCATGGGGCACATCGGCGCCGGCCTCGTCAACGTCGCCGGAGCCCTGTGCTGGAATGAGCTGGGATCGCCGGACGTCGACGCGTCGGCCAGCTTCTATGGACAGCTGTTTGACTGGAAGACGTCGCCGATGGAGGGCTCGGAGCTTCCCTACCTGGTCATCCAGACCGCCGACGGTCACTCCAACGGCGGCATCCGTCCGCCGGCGCCCCCCGGCACACCGCCTTCGTGGCTGGTCTACTTCGCGACCGGCGACCTCGACGCAGCGCTGGCCAAGGCCGCCGAGCTCGGCGGCCGGGTGCTCGTCGGCGCCACCGACATCGGGATCGCCAAGATCGGCGTGGTGCAGGATCCGCAGGGCGCCGTGTTCGCGCTCTACGCCGGGCAGCTCGAGCCGTAGCAGCGGCCGTGGCAGCGCCGCCGCGGCCGGCCTGCCGTCACCGAGCGTCCCACTGGAACCATCGGATACCGATCCCGGCGAACACGACGATGTAGCCCACGGCCGCAACCAGCGACAGTGTGTCGCGGCTGTCCCACGCGGACAGGTTGAGAACCCCGGCGAACAGCGTCATGACGGTTCCGACCGGGCTCCAGCGCGAGATCGACCCCCAGAAGCTGCCGAGCGCTCCGCTCTGACCGAGCGTCCCCAGCACGATGAGCGCGGCGAACAGCACGCGTGCCACGGCCTGGACGGTTTCCGCGGACTTCACCAGACCGACGAGCGCCTGACCGATGCTCAAGAACACCGCGCCCCCCAGGATGGATACCAGCAGGATCAGTGCGTACTGGCCGACGGACGGCGAGATGTGGTGGATCCGAGTGCCGATGATCACCACCACGAGCGCGATGATCAGGTTGGCGACCGATTGCATCGCCAGGCGACTGGACATGATCGTCCACGTGGGAGCCGGGGTGACGCGCAGTCGTTGAAACACGCCTTTCTCCCGGTCTCGCGCCACCGTGAGCGCGTAGCCCATGATCGAGGTCGCCGTGAGCCCGTAGGCGATGGCCAACCCGATGATGAACACCGACCCGCCGAAGTTGTGCGTAGCCTTGCTCCCGCTCGTGGTCAAGAGCAGGAAGACGGGCAACAGGAGACTGATCACCAGCGCTCGGCGGTGCTTCAGGAACACGACGAAGTCCGCCCGGAGCAAGGAGCGCAAGACGAGCGCCAGCGGCGGTGCGGCGGTGGGTGTCGAGTCAGAGCTAATCACGGATCTCGCTCCCGGTCAGCCCGATGAAGACGTCCTCCAGTGTCACTTCACCATGAGCGACCTCGCGAACCCTGGGATCGTCCTTGTGCTTCTCGATCAGGTCGTGAGGCGACTCGGTGGTGAGCAGCGCACCATGGTCGATGATCGCGACTCGATCGCAGACCGCCTGGGCCTCCTCCATCGAGTGGGTGGTCAAGAGGATGCTCCCGCCGTCTTGCCGGATGTGCTCGATCCGGCCCCAGAGCTGACGACGCGACTGCGGGTCGAGGCCGGCGGTCGGCTCGTCAAGCAGCAGCAACGCCGGCTCGTGGACGACCGCGATGTACAGGGCGAGGCGTTGCTGCTGTCCGCCTGAAAGCTGCTTGAAGGGCTTGGTCGCCTCGGCTTGGAGGCCGATGTCCCCGAGACCGCCGGCGATCTCGCCGTCAGAGAGCTTCATCCCGTACAGGCCCGCGTACAACGCCACGATCTGCTCGATCGTAAGCTCGGACTGAAAGCTCGTCGCCTGGAGCTGCACGCCCATCTTGGCCTTGGCCTCCGTGGGGTGGCGCCTGATATCGACGCCATCCAGGAGCACCGTCCCGGACTGCGGCCGGAGCAGGCCCTCGATGGCGCTGAGCGTGCTCGTCTTGCCCGCTCCATTTGGACCGAGGAGCCCGAAGATCTCCCCCCGGCCGATCTCGAAGCTGACGCCGGAGACGGCTCGCCTGGTGCCATACGCAACCGACAGGTCACGGACCTCCAGGATGACGCCCGGCCGAACACCCGCGGCCTGCCTCGCCTCCGATTTGGTCGCGACCGCCTGCTCCGAATCTCGGTGCCGGGGGGCCCGCTCGGCGACCTCTCGGTATGAGGTGTCGGGGCGCAGCAGCAGCGATCCGTCGTCTCGTTCTTCTGCCACGACGTAGCTGCCGGCTTGCTCACCGCGGATCACTCGCACGGTTTCCTCCACGTCGTGCACGCTAGCGCCTTTGCTCACTCGTGGTCTGGGCACGGCCTCGGCCCTCGTTGATCTCGATCAGACATGCGGCATCAGTGAGTGTGCTGGCGGTTTTGTCACTCTTTCGGTGTCGTGGGCGACCCTGGCCACTCGCTCGGCGACCCCCTGAGAGCACTACAGCCTGGCTGCTCGCCGGCGACTGACCTCGCGCTGGGCGCCGAGTGTGACCGCGAGGTAGAGCAGCAGACTGGATGCTCCGAATCCGGCGATCTTGGTCGAGTTATCGATACCGACTTGCATTGCGAGGTGCGCCCCGAGCGAGACGGCCCAGAGGAGGGCCGTGGCGATGGTTCCCTTACTCAGCGCTGGACCGTCCGGGACGCGCCAGATCGTGACGGTGAGGGCACGGACTGCCCCAAGCGCGCCGCCGACGACGAGCGAGCTGTCGAAGCTCGACGTCCAAAACCGAGTCCAGATCGCCCTGCTCATCCAAGATGCGGCCTCTGACCGGGGCACTCGCGGCCGCGAGAACCCGCCATCCACCCGGACAGCGTGATCAGCGACTCGCCGCTTCAGACGCGTCCGTAGACCGGGATCGCGGCGCCGCTGGTGGCCGAGGACGCCGAGGAGAGCAGGTAGGCGATGGTGGCCCCGATCTCCGCGGGCTTCACCCACCGGTCGTGATCGGAGTCGGGCATCGCCTGGCGGTTGGCGGGGGTGTCGATGACGCTGGGCAGCACCGCATTGGCACGCACGCCCTGGTCGCGGTACTCGACCGAGAGCGCCCTCACGAACGCGACCACCGCTGCCTTGGACGCGGCGTAGCCGGCCGCGCCGGCGGATGGCTGAAACCCTGCCCGCGAGCCGACGCACACGATCGATCCCTCACCGGCGGCGATCAGATGCCCGAGCGCCGCCTGGGTGACCAGGTAGGTGGGGCGCAGGTTTACGCGGAACTGCTCCTCGAAGCGCTCCACCGGCACGTCGCCCACCCGCCCCGGCGCGTCGAACCCGCCCACCAGGTTGGCCACTCCCCCCAGCGGCGCCTCGGGATCGCCGGCGGCGAGGGCGACCACCTGCTCCACCGCCGCGGGGTCGAACAGATCGGCCTGGAGGAGCTCCAGCCCCTCCCGCGGCTGCACCCGCTCCAGCTCTTCCCGCGCCACCCAGGGGACGACCACGCGCCAGCCGTCGGCCAGCAGGCGGTCGGTGACCGCGACCCCCAATCCTCCGGTTCCTCCGGTAACGAGCGCTGTTTTCTGCACCGATCTGCCGTCCGCTGGCCACTCTATCTTCATTGCCAGGCATGCAGATCCGCGAGTTTCACGACGGATGTCAGGTGGCCACCGCGCTGGTGGTGCGGGCAGTCGAGGTGCGCCGCCGCCGCGACGGGAGCGAGTATCTGAGGCTCACGCTCGGCGACCGGACCGGGAGCGTGCCGGCGATCGTTCTCGACGAGGTCGAGGCCGCTCGCCGGGTCTGCGCGCCCGGCGCGATCGTGCACGTGACCGGCACCTATACCGCGCATCCGCGGTTCGGACCGCGCCTGGAGGTGCAGACAGTGCGTGAAGCGGACGAGCGCGAGTATCAACGCGAGCTGCTGATCGACGGGCCCGCGCTCTCGGCCGACCAGATGGAAGCCGATCTGCGTGGTCTGGTGGCGACGGTTCAGAACCCCGGTCTGCGCCGGCTGTTGACCAGCATGCTGGGCGAGGGCTCGCCAACCTGGGAGCGGTTTCGCGAGGCGCCGGCCGCCAAGCACTATCACCAGGCCTACCGCCATGGGCTGCTCGAGCATTGCCTGTCGGTCGCCCAAGCGGTGAGCGTCATCTCGGCCACGTTTCCGGGGATCGATCGAGACGTCGCCGTGACCGGTGCGTTGCTGCACGACATCGGCAAGCTCGATGCCTACGCGCAGCAGGGCGACGCGATCGAGATGTCAGACCATGGACGCCTGTACGGCGAGATCCCGCTCGGCTACTACCGCGTGCGCCGCCAGATCGAGCAGCTCGAAGGGTTTCCCGAGGAGTTGGCCGCCGCCGTGCTGCACATCATCCTCAGCCACCACGGCACCCTCGAGCACGGCAGCCCGGTCGTACCGTGCACGCGCGAGGCCACGTTGGTGCACATGGTCGACAGCCTGGGCAGTCGGCTGGGCAGCTTCGACCGCGTGGAGAAGGCGTTGCCCGCAGGAGCTCAATGGTCGGGCTACGACAAGGGGATCGGCGGCGGCGCCTACTTCGGGGCGCCCCTGCTCTCCGAACGCCGGGCCGCTTAGTGGTTCACTTCACCCGTTGGATGCCACGGAGACCCGCGTTGCCTCGGATGAGATCTGAGCGATTGCGGCTCGCGGGCGACGCGAGCATCTAGAACAGCGAGCAGTTCATCGCTGAGCTGCACGAGTAAGAGAACCGTCACGCGGTGCTCCAAATCTGCGCAAATTGCGTGAGCTGACGGGCCGCTGGCTCGGGGCGGCGACGGCCCCAGACTAGAGTTGTCCGGGGGATGGCAAAGGACACCGAGAAACTGATCCGTCAGCTCTCGCTGATCTCGTACCTGATGGCTGAGCGGCGCCCGGTGACCGCGCCGGAGATCAGGCGCGACGTCGAGGGCTACAGCGTGATGAACGAGGACGCGTTCGCGCGGCGCTTCTATGCCGACCGGTCCGAGCTCGAGGCGCTCGGGATCGCGCTCGCCGTCGAGAAGCCCGTCGATGGCCTGGTCGAGCAGGAGAACTACTCGCTGCCGCCGGAGAACTTTCACCTGCCGCCGATCGCGTTCACCGACCGGGAGCTGGCCGCCCTGCGCACCGCGTTGCAGCTGCTGGATGGGGAATTCGCCTACGCCGAGCCCTTGCGGCTGGCCCTGCAGCAGATCTCGTGGGGGCGCCCGAGCCCGCTCAACGCTCCCGAGCAGAGCACGGTGGCCCTGGGGATCACCGGCTCGGCCGGCGGACACGACGTCTCTCAGCGCCTGGCCAAGATCGAGACCGCGATCTTCCGCCGCAAGACGATCGTGTTCCAGTACCACACGATGGAGCGCGACGAGGTCGGCGCCCGGCGCGTCGACCCCTTCCAGCTGCTCTACCAGGGCGGTCAGTTCTACGTCGTCGGCCGCTCTCACGAGCGCAGTGCGATCCGGGTGTTCCGCCTGTCGCGAATCCGCGGCAAGGTCGGATACGCCACCAAGGCCGAGCACGACTTCCAGCGGCCCGTGAACTTCGACCCGCGGGCCTACGCGAACCGCATCGACTGGCAGTTCGGCGAGCCCGTGGGCATGGCCGAGATCTGGATCGGCAAGCGGATCGCGTGGCAGATCGAACGCCACTTCGGCCGCTATGGAGAGATGCGGCCCGCAGGCGAGGGCGCCGATCCCGGCGACCGGCTGTTCGTGACTCCCTACGCGAACTCGCGTCAGCTGATCGCCTGGGCGCTGGGGCTGGGCGAGAACGCCCGGGTCGTCGGGCCCGGGGAGCTGGTGGCGGAGCTGCGTGAACGCCTCGGCTTGCTGGTGGATCGTCATACCGGCGATCCGGTGATCGCCGACGAGCTGCCCGCGGCCGATCCCACCCTGCCCGGCGGAGGCGCGGGCGAGGTGGGGCGGTCCGGTGAGCCCCTGGGCGATCCGAGCGACGACAGCAACGGCCACCGTTCGGAGGCCGCGATCCGTCCTGAGCGCTTCGCCCGCCTGGTCACGCTGGCCGGCATCCTGATCGATGCCGGTCGGGCTGGGCGGCTGCTGGACGCCGCCGATCTGTGCGCCGCGCTGAAGGTCTCGGAGCAGGAGCTGCGCGAGGACATCTCGGTGCTCAACGTGGTCAACTTCGGCGCCGGCACCTACGTGCTGTACGCGGAGGTCCATTCCGATGGGACCGTCGAGGTGGACCCCGAGCCCTACGGGGACTCGTTCGCCCGCCCGGCCAGGCTGTTGCCGGTGGAGGCCAAGGCGCTGATCGCGGCCATCGACCTGATCGGCGAGCACATTCCCGAGGGGTCGCTGACCTCGGTGCGCGAGAAGGTGGTCGCCGCCCTCGGCGAGGATCCTGTCCACGAGGGCCTCCAGTTCGCGGCCCTCGGCGGCGACGACGAGGAGATCGCCGAGACCGTGTCCAGGGCGATCGCCCGGCGGCGGTTGCTGTCGTTTGAGTACTACAAGGAGAACGAGGACGAGTTCTCGACCCGCCTGGTGGAGCCCTACGCGCTGATCAACGGCCGCGAGGGCTGGTATCTGGCCAGCTTCGACCCCACCCGCGACAGCGTCCGTCATTTTCGCCTGGACCGGATCAAGTCGGCGACGATCACCGAGCAGAGCTTCGACGCGCGCCCCGACGTCAACCCGGCCGCCGACGTCGACGGGTGGCCCAGGACCGGTGAGGTGCCCGCCTCGAGCCGGGCGCGAGTCTGGATCTCTCCGGAGCGCGCCCGCTGGGCGCGCGAGGAGCGAAACGTCCTGGCCGAGCTGGTGGACGGCGCGGTGATCGTGGGACTCGGCTTCGCCGGCGTCGACTGGCTGGTCCGCGAGACGCTCAAGGAGGCGGGCGACGCGGTCGTGCTGGCGCCCGCCGACGCCCGGGATGCCGTCCGCCGCGCCGCCGAAGCGATCGGCGCCGGAGCCGAGCTGGTCTCGCACTAGGGCACCGCCCGCCGGCCACACTTCCCGGATGAGCCGGCGCGATCAGATCAAGATGACCGAGGGCGAGGTCGGCGCGTTTCTGCTCGAGCAGCGAACGGTGATCTGCGCCAGCAACGGCCCCCACGGCTGGCCGCACCTGATGCCGCTCTGGTACGTGGTGCGCGACGGCCAGATCTGGGCCTGGACCTACGCGCGCTCTCAGAAGGCGCGCAATCTGGAGCGCGACCCGCGGGCCACGCTGCAGATCGAGGCCGGCGAGAGCTATGACCAGCTGCGCGGCGTGATGCTCGAGGCCCAGACCGAGATCCACCGGGACACGAGCGTGGTGGCGCAGCTGGGCGCCGAGCTGGCCGCGCGCTACGGCGGCGGGATGGGCGGGGTGGGCGGAAATCAATCTCCGGAGGCGATGGACGCGATCCGCGCCCAGGCGCCCAAGCGCGTCGCGCTCCGGTTCCGGGTTCGCCGCACCGCCAGCTGGGATCACCGCAAGCTCGCCGGCGCCTACTGATCCCGGCCAGGGGCGCTGATTGCCGGCGCCCGCTCGCTGCCGGGCCCGCTGCACTAGATTTCGCCCGCGATGAAAGCGCTGAAGGGATTGATCCTGTCCGGCGGCAAGGGAACGCGGCTGCGTCCGATCACGCACACCAGTGCCAAGCAGCTGGTACCGGTGGCCAACCGGCCGGTGTTGTTCTACGGGATCCAGGCTATGGCCGATGCCGGGATCCAGGAGGTGGGGATCATCATCGCGCCCGAGACCGGCGATGAGATCCGCGCCGCCGCAGGCGACGGGCAGCAATTCGGAGTGCGGTTGACCTACATCGTGCAGCCAGAGCCGGCGGGGCTGGCGCATGCGGTGTTGACCGCCGAGCCGTTCCTCGGCGACTCGCCGTTTGTCATGTATCTCGGTGACAACCTGCTGCAGGGCGGAATCGAGGATCTCGTGCGCGCGTTCTCCGATCACGAGCCCGACGCGTTGATCTTGCTGACCCCGGTCGACGACCCCGAGCACTACGGGGTCGCCGAGCTGCGCGACGGGCAGGTGGTGGCGCTGGTGGAGAAACCCCCGCAGCCCCAGACCAACCTTGCGCTGGTCGGCGTCTACATGTTCACCGCAGCCGTGCACACGGCGGCGCGCGCGATCGAGCCCTCGGCGCGGGGCGAGCTCGAGATCACCGACGCGATCCAGCGCCTCGTCCACGAGGGGCGGCGCGTCGAACCGCACATCGTCAAGGGATGGTGGAAGGACACCGGGCGTCTGGAGGACATGCTGGCCGCCAACCGACTGGTCCTGGAGACGATCGAGCACCGCGTGCAGGGCGAGCTCATCGACTCCCAGATCGACGGCCGGGTGATCATCGAGCCCGGCGCCCGCCTGGAGCGGTCGGCGGTCCGCGGCCCCGCGATCATCGGCGCCGGAGCCCAGCTCACCGACTGCTACATCGGCCCCTACACCGCCGTCGGAGAAGGCTGCGTGATCCAGAACGCGGAGATCGAGCACTCCATCCTGCTCACCGGCTCGAGCGTCCGCGGCCTGGACGGCCGCATGGAATCCTCGCTGCTGGGACGCAACGTGAGGATCGGCCGCGGCAACCGCCAGCCCCGCGCCTACCGCTTCCTGGTCGGCGACAACTCCGAGATCGGCATCCTCTAGTCAGGCGTGCTTTGACGGGTCCAGCCGCCCTCTCGCCGGCGCCCGGCAGCCGATCGGCATCGATTCGCCGGCTGAGCGCCGCCGGGGCGCGCCGGATCGCCCTCGCCGCCCAGGGCTTCGGCCGTCCCCGGCCCAGCCGGCCGCCGAGCGTCAACCAGCTCGACAGGCTGGTGCGGGAGCTGGGGATCCTTCAGCTGGACTCGGTCAACGTCTTCTCCCGATCGCATTACCTGCCCGTCTTCTCCCGGCTCGGGCCCTACGACCGCTCCCGGCTGGACCGCATCGCCGGCCACGGCACCGGCAGGCTCGACCGTCGGCTGATCGAGTACTGGGCCCACGAGGCGTCTCTGATCCCGGTCGAGACCTGGCCGCTGCTTCGCTGGCGGATGGCCGACGTGGACCGGGAGGGATGGGGGGCGATGGGCAGGATCCTCCAGCAGCAGCCCGACCTGGTCGCCCGAACGCTCGCCCTGGTCGCCGAGCAGGGGCCGATCCGGGCCCGGGACACGGGCGCGGTCCGCCCGCCCCCCAGGCCCGGCCACATGTGGAACTGGCATGAGGGCAAGCTGGCGCTGGAGACCCTGTTCTTCACCGGGCAGGTGGCCGCGGCCCGGCGGGTCAACTTCGAGCGTCTGTACGACCTGACCGAGCGTGTGCTTCCGCCTGAGATCCTCGAGGCGCCCACGCCGCCCGAGGCCGACGCCCAGCGCCAGCTGGTCAGGATCGCCGCCCGGGCCCTCGGGGTGGCCACCGAGCCCGACCTCGGCGACTACTTCCGCCTGCCCCGGGCGGCCTCCAAGGCCCGCGTCGCCGAGCTGGTGGCGAGCGGGGAGCTGGTTGCGGTCAGCGTCGAGGGGTGGCCGTCGGTCGCCTACCTGTGGCCGGCCGCCCGGCAGCCGCGCCGGGTCCGCGCCCGCGCTCTGCTGTCGCCGTTTGACTCCCTGATCTGGTTTCGCCAGCGCACCGAGCGGCTGTTCGGCTTCCGCTACCGGATCGAGATCTACACGCCGGCCCACAAGCGGATCCACGGCTATTACGTGCTCCCGTTCCTGCTCGGCGACACGCTCGTCGGTCGCGTCGATCTCAAGTCAGACCGCCAGCGGGGCGCGCTGCTCGTCCAGGGCGCCTTCGCCCAGGAGGGAGTGGACAGGGCCTACGTGGCTGCCGAGCTGGCCGCCGAGCTGGCCGCGATCGCATCCTGGCTGGGGCTCGAGGACGTGATCGTGGCGCCGCGCGGAGACCTGGCGGGTGAGCTCTCGGCCGCCCTCGGCTGAGAGCGCGGGCGCCAGACGCGGACGCCGGACCCGGACGCCGGACCCGGACCCGGACCCGGCCTCAAACCAGGGGCTTCTCGCCCCAGAACGAGGCGACCGGGTTGCCGTTGAAGTTCGCGACCTCGACGTAGCCCTCTGACTCGAACAGCCGCCGGGCCCCGACCTGCTTGGGACCGGTGTCCAGTTGCACGACGGCATAGCCGAGCGCGCGCGCCCGCTCCTCGAGCTCGTGCAGCAGGGCCCGGGCCACTCCGCGGCCGCGCAGCTCGGGTACGACGTACATCTTCTTGAGCTCACACCGGCGCTCGTCCAACCGCTTGACGCCACCGCAGCAGACGGGCACATGGTCGCGGTGGCCGACCAGGAAGGCGCCCCCGGGAGGGCTCAGCTCCGCGGCCCCGGCGCGGGGCATCGCGGCCCCGTCGAGGTCCAGCCCGTCGTACATCACCGCTATCTCGTCGCGCATCGCCTGGGCCAGGACGGCCCCCGACCCGGAGTCGACGTGGCCGGACCGAAACCGGATCGAGGTCGCGTCGCTGGTCACCGCTTCAACGCTACCGACCGACGCTACGCTCTCGCCATGAGCGAACGGGGCGCTGCCGAGGCGAGCGAGCGACTGCTCACGGCCTGGCGGGGCGAGATCCTGGCCGGGTCCGTGTACGACCTGATCGCGCGGCGTCTGCCGCCGCGGGACGCCGAGATCCTGCGCAAGATGGCCGACGCCGAGAGCGGCCATCGCCGGCGCCTCGAGCAGCGCATGCAGGAGCTGGAGGTGGCGGTCCCCGATCCGCGCTCGGTCCGAGTACCGCTCTGGCTGCGCCTGCAGGCGCGCATCGCTCCGGTGGATCGGCTGCTGGCTGCCCGCGAGGCAGCCGAGGACGAAGAGGTCGACGATCTCTACAAGCGCTCGACGGGAGACCCGGTGACTGACCGGCTGCTGCGCGACATCCGCAAGGAGGAGCGCTCGCATTCGCTGGCCGTCGCCGATCTTCGCGCCGGGGGTGGGGGCGCCCAGGACGGTCAGACCTCGGCCCCGGGCGCGCCCCCGTCCGAATCGCCGCCCCGCCGGCCCGTTCCGGACACGGGGGACGGCCCTCCGGTGGCCTTCCCCGGCGCCCGCGCCCGGCTGGACAGGATCTTGGGCCGCGAGAAATGGCATCAAACCGGAGGAAGCTGGATCTCGGGCGCGATCTACGGCGCCAACGACGGGCTCGCGGCGGTGTTCGGGATCGTCGCCGGGGTGTCGGGCGCGACCGGCGGATCGAGCTCGGTCCTGACCGCCGGGCTGGCGGGCGCGATCGCCTCCGCCCTGTCGATGGCCACGGGCGCATTTCTCGCCGAACGCTCCGAGGCCGAGGTCACGGCCGCCAACATCGAACGGGAGCGCCAGGAGATCGTCGAGCACCCCGAGGAGGAGAAGGAGGAGCTGTCGCTCTTCTACCAGCTCAAGGGCATCGACCAGACGACGGCCGACGAGCTCGCCGAGCAGCTGTCCCGGCATCCGGACGCGATGCTCAAGGCCCTGGCCACCGAGGAGTTCGGAGTCACCTCCAGCGGCGGCGGCGACCCCACTCAGGCGGCAGCGGCGGCCGGCGTCTCGACCGGCCTGGGAGCGATCGTCCCGGTGATCCCGTTCATGATCACCACCGGCACGGCGGCGATCGTGGCCGCGGCGGTGGTCTCGCTGATCGCCCACTTCCTCGTCGGCGCCGCCAAGTCGCTGGTCACGCTGCGCACCTGGTGGTCGGCCGGGCTCGAGATGACGCTCGCCGGGGTGATCGTCGGCGGGGCGACGTTCCTGATCGGGCTCGCGCTGCCGACCTGAGCTCGGCCGAGACGGGGAGCAACCTTGAAGCGCTCCGAGCGGATCTCGAGCGGCGCCGGACACGTCGAAGGTGAGCCAAGAGCCGTGGCGGGTCGAAGTGATGGCACCGGCACGGCGAGCATTCGATCGAGCTCCCGATCGAGGTGGCCGCAGCGGTGCTCGAGACGCCTTGACGCGATCGCCGCGAATCCCGAGGCGGTTGGGTAAGCCACTCATGTTTGAAACACGAGGAGCGCCTCTCAGCTCGCCGTGGGCCCTGCCGGATCATCTACGAGTCCCACGATCAGACGCAGGTCGTGCGCGTTGTGGCCATCGGGCATCGTCGCGATGTGTACCGCATCGATAGCGCAGTGCTGACGCTACCCCAGCAACTCGTCGAGCTGGGCGCGCAGCGTGGCCACCTCAGTCTCGAGGCTGGCGACGCGGGACTCGAGCTCCAACGTCCCGGAGGGGTGCTGCGCATCCCGGGCGTCGGCACCGGACTGCTCGGCCCCGTCGGCCCCGCCTGAAGCCGGGGTGCCGTCCGGGCCACGGACGCCGGCCGCCCCGGTCACCCCCGCCCCGGCCACCCCCGCCCCGCCGACCCCCGCCGGGGCCGCCGCTCCGTCCGCCCCGAGCAGCTGGCGGTAGCGGTCCTCCTTCTGCCCCGGCCGCCGCTCCAGCCGCGACGCGTAGCCGCGTTGGGCCAGCTCGCCGAGCACCCGGTCCACCTCCTCCAGCGACCCGAGCCCAGCCATGCGCTCGCTGCGGGCCTTGAGCTCGCCCGGGGTTTGTGAACCGCGGAGGAGCAGCACACACAGCACGGCCAGCTGCTCGCGATCCAGGCCCAGGCCCTCCTCGGCCAGGTGGCGGAACTTGATCGAGCGTGAGGTATGACCACTGGCCAGGCGCGCCAGGCCGTATCGGGTCAGCCGCTGGGCCGCCTCGTACACCTCGTCCTCGGAGTAGTCCGTCACGGGGTCGCGATTGGTCGACTGATTGCAGGCCAGGCGCAGCGCATTGAGCGACAGGGGGTATTGATCGGGCGTGGTCCAGCGCTTCTCGATCAGGCAGCCCAGCACGCGCTGCTCGGGGGCGGTCAGCTCGGCGAAGTGCACGCAGCGAGGATAAACGGGACGCCTCGACGCGGGGAGTACTTCCTCTACTGCGTGGTTGCGCGCCACCGGATGCAGGAGCGCCGCCGCCTGAGCATGAGCGCCGCGATAGGCGGGAGGGACCGCCGAATTCGCCACCGGCTTCGCGGCCCTCACAGCGCTCGCTCGACGAGCGTGATCTCGAACCCCCGAGGCACTTCCCAGGCACCGTGGCGCCAGCCGATCCGCCCGCCACCGGGCAACCGGGCGGCCGTCTGTCCCAGAGGCGGGCGGCCCCAGAGCGTCGCCACCAGCGGCCGCTCGGGCTCGGGAACATCTCCGAGCCCGGCCGCCACATGCGCGGCCGGGTAGGTGACGACGATCGAGCCCGCCCGCACCCAGACGGGAATTTGGTGAAGCGGGGCGGCCACGACCACGTCGCCCCCACCCCGCACCCGCCGTCCCGACCAGGTCTCGATCCAGTCGCCGCGCGGGAGCGACACCTCGCGCTCTGAAGCCCCTTCCTCGAGCACCGGCGCCACCCACAGGGCGGGCCCGTAGCCATAGGCGTCGGCCAGCGTCCAGCCGCGCGGGTCGCGCTCGTCGGTCAGGCACAGCGGGCGGATGATCGGCAGACCGGCTCGGGCGGCGGTCAGGGCAGCCGCCCGCACGTAGGGCACGAGCTGCTCGTGCAGCGTCACGTAGCCCCGGTAGACGTCCATCACGTCGCCTCCGTAGTGCCACGGCTCCTGCGGCATCCGGGAGTGGGCATGCATCAAAGGCGTGAAGCAGCCGAACTGCAGCCACCGGATCAGCAGCTCCGGCGGACAGCGCTCCACCAGACGATGTCCGAGGTAGCCACCCACGTCGTGCGAGAAGTTCGAGATTCCGCTGCAGGCGGCGCTCAGGGCGCCGACCACGAGCGCCCTCAGCGACCAGAAATCCGACACCTGGTCTCCGCCCCAGGTCAGCCCGGTGGCCTGCTGACCCGTCCAACCGCTGCGCCCGAAGACCACACCGGTCCCCGGATGGACCTCGTCCAGCGCCCGCTGCAGGCACTGACGATGCAGGCCGCCCAGCGCCCATGCCGCCTGGGCGCCGGTGCGACCGTCGGCCAGGCGCACGCGCTCGGGGATGTAGTAGCCGTCTCCGTCGTCTGCCTTGATCCCCTCCACCCCCAGCGCCAGCACCCGCTTGGCCGAGTCACGCCACCAGCGCTCGGCCGCGGGATTGGTGAAATCGACCGTCGATCCAGTCCCCATCCACCATTGGGTGACGAACGGCGTGCCGTCGGGCTCGGTCACGAAGTGCCCGGCCGCCGCCGCCGGGGCATAGGTGGAAGCGGGCACGGAGTGCAGACGCTCGGAGCCGGACTGCGGTGCTGTCTGGCCGTTACGGGAATCGAGATTGACCCACGGCGTCACCCAGACGACCGTCCGCACGCCGTCGGCGCGCAGCCTGGCCACCATCCCCGGCGCATCGGGAAACTGGTGCGGGTTGAACTCCCAGGTGTTGTACTGCGTCGCCCAGGGCGAGTCGATGACCACGGCGTCCAGGGGGATGCGATGCCGGCGAAAGCCCTCGAGGTCGTCGATCACGTCCTCCTGGTGCTCGTGGATGTCGCGGCTCTTCCAGAAGCCGTAGGCCCAGCCCGGGAGCAGGGCCGGAAAGCCGGTCAACCGGCACAGGGTGCGCAGCCGGGACGCGGGACTGCCGTGGCACAGGATCTCCAGCGCCAGCGGCCCCGCCCGCGCCCGCGTGGAGATCGAGATCCGGTCGCCCGCGAGGTCGAAGCGGGTCCCGTTGGCCTCGGTCCGGCACCAGACCGCATAACCGCGGCTGGACAGCAGCCACGGCATGGGCGCGCAATCGCCCTGGGGGATGCCGCCTTCGCTGAGCATCTCCGCAGGACAGTCGGGCCCGGTGTAGCGGCGATCGGCCCCGAGCTGGATGTCACGCCCGGCCTGGTCCAGACGCGTATGGTGGCGGACCCCGAGTCCCACCAGGCGCTCCTCCGAGCGCCGGTCCCAGTCCAGGCCCAGCCGGAGCGGGTCGCCGGTGACCGCCAGCGCGAGCACGATCCGCTGCTCGCCGGCGATCTCGATAGACAGCTCGGCCTGACGGCCGCCGCCCAGCTCGAAGCCCAGCCTCACGCGCCGCGGCAACGGCTGCAGCGAGATCGCGTGCAGAGCTCGCTGGGCCGGCGCGCGCAGCTCGCTGGGAACCACGCCCTCGGTGAACTGGATGAAGTGGTCGCTGGCCTGCCCGTCGGCCACCCACGCCCCGGCGGCGCGCAACAGCCGCCGGCCGGCGCGCCGGATCGTGAACGCGAACGGCTGCATCACGATCTCTATTCGCAACCGCCCGGACTCCACGATGGCGGTGTCCACGCGGTCTGAGACCGACACCTCCGGCGGCGGCATGGTCACATGGTTCGCTCCGAGCTCACGCGTCCATGCTCGAGTTCACAAGATGGTCACAGAAGGTGAGCGCGTTCTTCACGGATACGGCGGTTTGCAGGTTAATCCTGTGGTCATGAACGAGAACAGTCGCGTCGACATGCACGTTCACTCGACAGCATCGCAGCTCTCCAAGCTCGGCATCCAGCGCTCGTTGAACCTTCCCGAGTGCGCGACGTCACCCGAGGAGGTCTACGCGCTCGCCAAGCGCCGGGGGATGGATTTCGTGACCATCACCGACCACGACACGATCGCCGGGGCACAGGCGATCGGCCATCTGCCTGACACGTTCGTCTCCGAGGAGCTGACGGTGTGGTTCCGGGACGAGCCCCAGGCGGTCCACGTTCTCTGCTACGGGATAACGCCTGACGACCACGAATGGCTGCAAGCCCACAACGACGACGTCGAGACCTGTGCCTCCTACCTGCAGGAGCAGGAGATCACCGCCGCCCTGGCGCATCCCTTCTTCGCGGTGCAGGCGCCGTTGACCGCGCGCCATCGCCGCCGCCTGGCGCAGCTGTTCCCGATCTGGGAGACGCGCAACGGCTCGCGCGCCAAGGAACTGAACCTGCCGGCGTTCGTGTACATCGAGACCCACGGGGGAACCGCCATCGGGGGGTCCGATGACCACGCCGGAATCGATATCGGCGCCACCTTCACCGAGACCCCGCGCGCGTCGGGCCCGGTGGAGTTCCTGCGTCACGTCCGGGCGGGGCGAGCCGGGGCGTACGGCGCCCAGGGCAGCGCGGCCAAGTGGACCCACGCGGCCATGGCGCTGGCGGTCCGCAGCCTGGAGCCTCCGGCGGGCGCCGCACGGCCCAGCCCCGCGGCCGTGCTGAAGATCATCGAGCGGGTGATGCGCGAGGGCGACGTGCGCCACGGCCAGGTCGGTACCGATCTCGGCCCCGACGACGCCCGGGCGCTGCTGCGCGCCTGGCTGGCGGCGATGGATCTCGGCGTCGACGAGGCCCAGCTGCTGGAGCGCCTCCAGAATGGTGAGCTCAGCCATTCGGATCTGCTGCGCCGCGCCCGCCGGATCCACGAGCGCCGGCTCGCCGAGTCGGCCTCTGAGCTCGTGGCGATGACCGAGAGCTCGAGGTTCGACCTCGGACGCTGCGCGACCGGGCTGTTCGACGCCTGCATCCCGGCGATTCCCTACGCCGCGTCGGCGGCCTTCCTGGGACGCGAGAAGTTCAAGCTGACGCGCAACGAGGGGGACCGGCCCCGGGTGGCCCTGGTCGCCGATGGCCTGGGCGCGATGCACGGCGTCACCCACACGATCCAGCAGATCCGGGAGCGCGGAGTCCCCGGCTTCGACGTGGAGGTGATCGGGACCGACGCCGACGTCGACCGGCGCCTGAGCGCCGTGGCCGAGATCGACGTCCCCTTCTATCCGGGGCTCCGGGTTGGCGTCCCCAGCCTGCCGGCGATCGTCGAGGCGCTCGCCGAGGGCCGGTACGACCTCGTCCACCTCTGCTCCCCCGGTCCCGCCGGCGTCGGCGCCTGGCTGCTGGCTCGGGTGCTCGAGCTTCCGGTGATCGGCAGCTACCACACCGAGCTCGCCGCCTACGCCGGCCTGCGGTCGGGCTCGGAGCGGCTGGAGAAGCTGGCCGGCTTGGCCCTGAGCGCGTTCTACGGATCCTGCGACGTGGTCCTCTCCCCGAGCCCGGCCACCGACGGCCGCCTGGGCGAGCTGGGCATCGCCGAGGCCCGGGTCGGACGCTGGGACCGGGGCGTCGACCTCGGGCGCTTCGACCCCAGTCTGCGCCGCGAGGGGACACTGCCCGGAGAGGTCAACGTCCTGTATGCCGGCCGGCTGACCCGGGAGAAGGGCGTGGATCTGCTCGCCGACGCCTTCCAGGCCGCCCGCTGGCAGGACCCCCGCCTGCATCTGGTGCTCGCCGGCGGCGGACCCGAGGCCGAGGTCCTGGCCGAGCGTCTGGGCGACAGCGCCACCTTCCTGGGCTGGCTGGCCGGCCAGGAGCTGGCCCGCGCCTACGCCAGCGCCGACGCCTTCCTGTTCGCCAGCCAGACCGACACCTTCGGCCAGGTGGTCCTGGAGGCCCAGGCCAGCGGCCTGCCCGTGGTGGCCGTCGGCGAAGGGGGTCCGGCGTCCCTGATCACCAGCGGAGAGACCGGCCTGCTGGCCGACGCCGACCCCGCTGCGCTCGCCCAGGCGCTGCTCACCGTGGTCAACGACCCGAAGCTCGCGGGACGGCTGCGCAGGGCGGCGCTGGCGGTCGTTTCAGAGCGCACCTGGGAGGCCTCGCTGCGCCGCCTGGCCATCGGCTACCGGGCGGCGCTGCTGCGCGGCCCGGCTTCACACCAGGTCCGCGCCGCCTAGTCGCGCGCGCCGGGTAATCGAGAGCACCTTGCAATTGAAGTCCGCTCGGGTTAGGGTCGACCCTCGAGCGAGCGCTTCCGCCGCCGCGCTCCCCGACCGAGCAGGGGGTACACGATGGCAACGCAGGCATGCAGCGGCCGCGCCGGGACCGGCGAACGCAGCCTGCGCGCGTTCTGGGCATCGCTCGACGGCGGGCAGCGACGCACGCTGCTCATGATGATCTTCGTCGTCGTGAGCCTGCACGTTCTCGGCTTCCTGACGCTGATCGCGCTCGTCGTGCCGAAGCACTATCACCTGGGCACGTCCGGAGCGTTCACGATCGGGATCGGCGTGACCGCCTACACGCTCGGCTTGCGGCACGCGTTCGACGCCGATCACATCTCGGCGATCGACAACACGACCCGGAAGCTGATGAGCGAGGGCAAGCGGCCGTTGAGCGTCGGGTTCTGGTTCTCGCTCGGGCACTCGACGATCGTGTTCGCGCTCGCGCTTGCGCTCGCCATCGGGATCAAGGCGCTGGCCGGCCCGGTCAAGAACGACAGCTCCAACCTGCATCAGGTGACGAACTGGGTCGGCACCGGAGTGTCGGGTGGCTTCCTCTATATCATCGCGGCGCTCAACGTGGTCATCCTGATCGGAATCGTCAAGGTGTTCCGCGAGATGAAGACCGGCCAGTACAACGAGGAGCAGCTGGAGGACCAGCTTCGCAAGCGCGGCTTCATGAACCGCTTCTTCGGACGGTTGACCCGCACGATCACCAAGCCACAGCAGATGTATCCGATCGGAGTCCTGTTCGGCCTGGGATTTGACACCGCGACCGAGGTCACGCTGCTGGTGATCGCCGGTGGGGCCGCCGGGGCGGGGCTTCCCTGGTACGCGATCCTGTGCCTGCCGATCCTGTTCGCCGCCGGCATGTCGCTGATGGACTCGATCGACGGCTCGTTCATGAACTTCGCCTATGGCTGGGCGTTCTCCAAGCCCGTGCGCAAGGTCTTCTACAACATCACGATCACCGGCTTGTCGGTGGCGGTCGCGCTCGTCATCGGCACGATCGAGCTCGGTGGCCTGATCGCCTCGGAGCTCAACCTCTCGGGCTCGTTCTGGAATTGGTTCGAGAACATCGACATCAACTTCCTCGGGTTCGCGATCGTCGGAATGTTCGTCGCCACCTGGGCGATCGCGCTTTCGGTATGGCGCTTCGGACGCATCGAGGAGCGGTGGAGCACCCACCTGGAGGACGCAAGTTAGGCACAATCCCCGATATGACCGTCGCCCCCGACGTGCCCAGGCTGGCCGTCAGCAGTCCCGAGGAGGCCCTCCGGGCGTTACGCGACTCGGGACTGCGCCTGTCGACGGTGAGACGGCTGGTGATCGAAGGGCTGTTCGCCGCCGACGGTCCGGTGTCCGCCCCCGAGCTCGCGCTCGAGCTCTCCCTGGACGAGTCCTCGGTGTACCGCAACCTCGAGGTGCTGGAGCGACACGGCCTGACCCGCCACGTCCACCTCGGCCACGGGCCTGGCCTCTACGCCCTGGTCGGGCGCGACGACGGCGAGTACCTGTACTGCGAGCGCTGCGGCAAGGTCACCCTGCTGCGCTCCGACGAGCTCGAGCCGGTGCGCGATCACATCAAGCGCCACTTCGGCCACGCCGCGCGTTTCACGCACTTCGCGATCGTCGGCTTCTGCGCGGACTGCGCCGGGCATTCGCATTAGATGCAGCCGACCCGAGCGTCGGGGCGGCCGCCGACGGGTGAGCGTGGCCGGGCTTGTGGGCCCGGATGATCACCGCAGCGGCGTGCTGATGGACGCGGTGCGTCTCGCAGAACTCCGCGGCCTCGAGGCCCGCCGCGCCAAGTGAGATCTGTCAATCTTTAGACTGCTCTCCGTCGATGCCCGCCAAGCCGCGAGTCGCTCACCGGCCGACGCCGAGAGGGCGATATCGATCTCCCCGACCCACTCAATGCCAGCCACCCCCCGGGCCGAGCGGCGGCGGCGGAGTCGGTCCGCGGTGAGGACGAGTTGCGCGAGCCGAGCGACGCCGGCCACGACCTGCCGATGGCGCCTTCTGGCTGCTCGCTCGATGGGGACGGTTTGGTCGACCAACTCGACCGCTACAGGCGACTCGGAGGCAAGGTAAAGAGGATCAAGCAGCACGACCTGGAGTTGCTCGTCTGGTTTGACGCCGACGTCGATCTCCACCTGGTGCGCGAGACGATCGCGATCGAAAGGCAGTGCTGCAGTTTCTTCATCCTCGATTACGACCCCTCCGACCGTCGTCTCTCGATCACCGTCGCCGACCCCCACCGGCTCGACGCGCTCGGCGCGCTGCGGGCCGCGTTGGGAGGAGCAGGTCGGGCGCCACGGCCCGACTGACCGCTTTCGGCGCTGCCCGCCCGACCACGTTGACCCCGGCACGGGGCCGACCCTGGCGAGGATCGGCCGGCTCGCCGCCGAACCTCCCTGCATGGGGACCAATCGCCTGGAGTCGTTCTCGGACGGCGTGATCGCGGTGGCGATCACGCTGCTGGTGCTCGGGATCTCAGTGCCCGCGCCCGGCTCGGGCGGGTCGCTCGCCCACGAGCTGGGGATCCGCTGGCCTCAGTACGCCGCCTATGTGGTCTCGTTCGTGACGATCGGGATCATCTGGATCAACCATCACGCGATGATCAGGCGCCTGCGCGAGACCGACCACGCGATCCTGATCCTCAACCTGTTGCTGTTGATGAGCATCGGGATCCTGCCCTTCGCCACCGAGCTGATGGCCACATACCTGCGCGCGTCCCAGGGTCAGACGCTGGCCGCCGTCATCTACGGCGGCTCGCTGCTGCTCATGTCCGTGCTGTTCAGCGTGCTGAATCGCCACATCCTGCTCGGAAGGCCCGACCTACTCGCGGTGGCGCTGGCGCCCGAGCGCCGGCGCCAGATCTATGTCAGGGCGCTGACCGGGCTGGCGCCCTACGCGGTCGCCACGGCGCTGGCGCCGGTCTCCCCCTACCTGACACTGGCCATCTGCGGGGCGGTGGCCGCCTTCTACACGCTGCCGGTGGCCAGCGGCTCAGAAGCGCTGCCCGAGGCGTAGCCGGCCTCGGCGCGGACCCGCGCCCGGGCCACGCCCTCAGGCAGCACGCGCTTGCGCAGCTCGTACTCGTAGACGTAGTAGTCGACCTCGATCGTGTGGCGCTGGCGCGATGTGAACTGACGGGCCTGACGGCGCCTGTCACGGCGGATCTCTGCCTCCATCTCCGGCGCCGTAGGGAGCGCCCAGTCACCGGCCAGCCAGAGCGCCGCCAGCTTGGCCTGAGATTCGGCGAACGGGAAGATCGTCGGGATCGCCTGCCCGAAGCCGATGAACGCGAGGTCGTCGATCCCCGGCTTGAACATGAGCTTGTAGAGCGCCAGCACGTTGCCGGGCGCCGAGACGAGATCCGGATCCAGGAACGGAAAGCTGATCTTGTAGCCGGTGGCGTAGACGATCGCGTCGACCGGCTCGATGGAGCCGTCGGCGAACCGCACGCGGTCTCCCTGGAGCTCGGACACGTCGGGCTTGGCGACCGCGTCTCCCGAGCCCAGCCGTAGCAGCAGCTCGCTTGAGACGGTGGGATGGGCCTCGAGGAAGCGGTGGTTGGGAGTGGGCAGCCCGAAGTCCTCCATCCGGCCCGAGACCAGCCGGACCAGCCGGCCCGCGACCCAGCGCTGGGGCCTCCCCGGCAGCCACGGGATCGTCTGGAACACCTGATCCACGGGCCGCCCGAACGCGTACTTGGGCAGCACCCAAGCGCCGCTGCGAGTTGACAGCAGGACCCGCTCGGCGACCCCCTTGCGCGACAGCTCGGAGACGATGTCCACGCCGCTGTTGCCGATCCCCACCACGAGGACGCGCTTGCCGCGAAGGTCGATCGGGTCGGTGGGATCGATGTAGTGGTGGGAATGCAGCGTGGGCCCGTCGAAGCTGCCCGGGAAGCTCGGATACGAGGGGTCCCAGTGATGGCCGTTGCAGACCAGCAGCGCGTCGAACTCGTCGCGCTCACCCTCCCCGGTTGTGATCGTCCAGCCGCCGCCGGGCCGGCGGTCGGCCCGCTCCACGGGCGTCTGAAAGCGGATCTGCTCGCGCAGGCCGAAACGGTCCGCGTACTCGCTCAGATAGCGATGGATCTCGGTGTGGTGCGGGAAGTCGGGATAGCGCTCGTCCATCGAGAAGTCAGAGAAGCTGAGCGCTTGCCTCGAGGTGTCGATGTGCAGCGAGCGGTACGCCGACGAGCGTCCGTTCGGATTACGGAAGTACCAGTTGCCTCCGATGTCGTCGCTGGCCTCAAAGCAGGTGTAGGAGACCCCGTGGGCGCGCAGCGCCTTGCCGGAGGTCAACCCGCTCAGCCCCGCCCCGATCACGCACACCCGCGGCGCGTCTCGCATCACGACCACTCTCCTGGAGCCGATCGGCCGGGCGTCGGCCCTTCGCCAGTGCGGCGAAGGGCCAGCCCGGTGCGCATCTCAGCTAGCGACGAACGATCCGTAGACCGTGCACACCTTGCGCTTGTTCAGCGTCGTGGCGTTGTCAAACGCGTAGCTGACGGTCACGACCTTGCCGGAGGCGGTCTCGTAGAGCACGTTGCCGCTGGCGTCGAAGTCGCCGCTGTTGACCGACAGCAGGACGCCCTTGTTGCTCTTGACGAACGCGCTCTCCTTGATGCTGGTCAACCGGCCGTAGCCGTCGAAGACACGCCCGAACAGGTCCGCATCGGTGTTCGAGAATGCGTAGATGACCGGCTCGCCCTTCACGTTGCAGCGAGCGTTGAGCACCAGGCCGTCGATGTTGACGACCACCTTTCCGTTCCCGGAGTTCGGCTTGGCGATGAACGAGAACGTTCTGGTCACCGCACTGGCCGCGCTCGCCGAACCGGCGCCCACCGCGCCCAGCCCTACCACCGACACGATCAACGCGAGCACGCCGCGTTTCCCCATGGTTCGCTTCATTGAAATCCCCCTCCCGCCCGTGGCATGGCCACGGCTTGTGTGTATGGCCGCGACGGGATACTAACCGTAGTGTCCAGTGGCACTAGTGGCGGGTCAGCAAGCCGTAGGCATCCGGGCGGCGCGTGCGCAGGAAGGGAAAGAGCTCCAGCCAGTCCCGTCGCTGGTCGAGATCGAGCGCGGCGACCAGTACCGCCGGCCGATCCCGCGGGGCCTGGACGAGAACCCTGCCATAGGGGTCGGAGATGAAGCTTGACCCGTAGAAGGTGAGCGGGCCCTCGACGCCGAACCGGTTGACGGCCACCATGAACGTCCCGTTGGCGACGCCGTTGGCAACGATCACCTGCCGCCACAGCGGCTCGGTGTCGAAGTTCGGATGATCGGGCTCAGAGCCGATCGCGGTCGGATAGATCAGCACCTCGGCGCCCTCCAGCGAGTAGGCGCGAGCCAGCTCTGGGAACCACTGGTCCCAGCAGGTCGGGCAGCCGAGGGTCGCCTCCCCGTCAGGCACGGGCAGCACGGTCAGGGGAAATGGTCCCCCGGACGCACCTTCCCCGCCCTCCCCGTCCGCGGGCCCCGGACGGAAGTATCGGTCCTCGTAGTAGCCGGCGGTCACCGGGATGTGCAGCTTGCGGGTCCGAGACACCAGCTGCCCGTCGGGAGCCACCACGATCGCGGTGTTGTAGCCCAGCCCGTCGGAGCCATCGGCGCGCTCGTACACGGACGCGTGGACGTAGACGCCGGCGTCGGCGGCCGCATCCCTGGCGAAGGTCAGCGTCGGGCCCTGCTCGAGGTGCTCGGGCTCGGCGCCGGCCGCCGCCGGCCCGTCGGGGGTGACCGCAAAGTACCGGGACATGGTCAGCTCCTGCAGGCACACGATCAGCGCACCCTCGCCGGCGGCCATCCGGATCCCGGCGGCCAGCGCCCGGCGATGCTCGTCGGGATCGGCGTGCCACCGTTCCTGGACCAGGCCGACTCGCACCGGCGTTCGCTGCGCCGGTCGCGTCCGCGCCGGGGATGGCGGCGGCGCCAGGGCCGTCAACAGCAACGGCGCGTCAGCCACCGGCGACCGGCACCTGCTGGGTGATGCAGTGCGGTCCCCCGCCCCCGTAGGCGATCACCAGTCCGGGGACGGGCACCACCTCGCGTCCCGGGTATTGCGCGGCGATCAGCGCCAGCGCCTGCTCGTCGGTGTCCACTCCGGCCACGGGCACGATCACCGCACGGTTGCAGATGTAGAAGTTCAGGTAGCTCGCGGCGATCGTCTCTCCGGCCACCTCGGCGTAGGGCAGCCAGGGCAGCTCGGTCACCTGGAGACCCGCCGCCTCCAGCCGGGCTCGGTTGTCCTGGCAGTGCTCGAAGTTGGGGTTGCCCTCGGCCACCGTCTGCAGGAGCACCGCGCCGGGACCCGTGAACGCGGCGATCAGATCGACGTGTCCGTCGGTATCGCGATCCTCGAGCAGCCCCATCCCCAGCCACACGATCCGCTGGACGCCGAGGTGCTCACCCAGCGCGGACTCGATCTGCTCGCGCGACAGCGACGGGTTGCGGTTCGGGTTCAGCAGGCATTGCTCGGTGGTCAGCAGCGTGCCCTGGCCGTCGGTCAGGATCGAGCCTCCCTCCAGCACGAGCGGCGCGTCCACCACCGGGTCGCCCAGCTCCTGGGCGATCAGCCCTCCCACGGCCGCGTCCCGATCCCAGGGCGGGAACTTCCCGCCCCAGGCGTTGAAGCGAAAGTGCACCGCGATCCGCTCCCCGTCCTCGCCGAGGGTGTAGATCGGGCCGCAGTCACGAAGCCAGGAGTCGTCGAGGCCGAGCTCCACGACCTCCACGGCGGCGCTCAGGGCCTCGCGGGCCGCCCGCGCGTCCTCCCCGGGATTGGCGATCATCGTGACCAGCTCGAAGCTGGCGACCGCCTCGGCCACCTCCGCGTATTCGGCGCGAGCCTGGGCCATCGTCTCACCCCAGAGCCCGACCCGACAGGGCCAGCCCATCAGGGTTCGATCGTGGGGCTCCCATTCCGCCGGGGTGCGCATCGATCCAGAGCCTACGCCCACGTCGAGCCCGGACCGGCTCGAGCGGTTCGTCGTCTCGCTCAGGCCAGGTGCTGGCGGTGGGCGACGGCGGCCGCCTGGGTGCGCCCCCGCACTCCCAGCTTGGCCAGGATGCGAGACACGTGGACGCTGGCCGTCTTCTCGGCCATGTACAGGGCGTCGCCGATCTGACGGTTGGTGGCGCCCTCGGCCAGCAGCGCCAGGACCTGGCGCTCCCGGGGAGTCAGCCCGAACGGGTCCTCGCTGGCCGGACCGTCCGGCTGAGACGCCCCGTCGCCGTTGCGCTCGGCCTCGCTCTCCACGTTCAGCCGGGCGCGCTCGGACAGCGCCCTGACCTCCTCGATCAGCCACCGCGCGCCCAGCCGCCGGGCGCGCTCCAGGGCATCGCCGGCGGCCTCCGCCGCCTCGGCACGCTCCCCGGCGCCAACTCGCGCCTCAGCCTCGCGCCAGCGGGCCAGCGCCACCGGGTAGGGGCGCTTGACGGCCTCCCAGGCGGCGGCCGCCTTGGCCCAGTCTCGCGCGGCGGGCTTTCCTCGCGCCCGGGCCAGCTCGGCACGGCCCTGGGCGAGCCGCGCCCGTTCCACCGGTCCACCGGCCTGGGCCGCGGCCTCGAGCCGCGTGGCGTGGATCCGGGCCCGCGCCAGGGCATCGCGCCGTCCGGCGGCGTCTCGCAGGTCACGGGCGCGCTGAGCGCGCTCGGCCTCGACTCCGAGCCCGATCGTGCTCACCCGGGCGATCCGCATCACGTCGTCGGTGCACAGCTCGATTCGATCCAGCGCCTGCTCGCCGGCGGCGCGGGCCCCGTCGAGATCGCCGCGGCGCGCCCGCAGCTCGCCCAGCAGCGCTCCGTAGAGAGCGATCCACTGGGGCTCGCTCGACGCCTGCACCAGCGGAGTGACCGACTCCAGGCAGATCGTGGCGGCCTCTGGGTCGCCGATCCCCAAGCTGAGCTCGGCCTCGCGCAGCTGGCGGAACATGAACGCGGTGCCCGCCAGCCGCGACGGTGGGGGGGACAAGCTCTCCCGCGCCGTCTCCCAGTCGCCGCTTTCGAAGGAGACCTCCGACAGGCTCAGGGTCATCCAGTCGTGGTTACGCGGGAAATGGCGCGGCGCGCTGGCCAGTCCCTCACGGATCGTGGACAGCGACTCCTCGGTGCGTCCCGCGATCAGGAGCATGTCGGCGAGGTTGGAGTAGGCGACGGTCAGACTGTCGAGGTCTTCGTCCTCGCGCGCGATCTGGATCGCCCGCCTCAGCAGCTCCACTCCTTCGTCGACCTCCTGCAGCGCCACCCGAGCCATCCCCAGCGTGTTGAGCACCTCGCACTCGGCCACCCGGTCGCCGGCGCTGATCGCTGCGGCCAGCGCCGCCTCACCGTCGGTCACCGCCTGACGAAAGCGCCCGCGCAGAAACCGCGTCCTGGCCAACCAGGCCAGCAGCAGCGGCCGGATGCCCTCCGGGTCGTCGGCCGGCAGCATCGCCAGCGCCTGCTCTGAGCTCCGCACCGCCTCATCGCCGCGATTCAGGCCCCAGAGCACCCGGGAGCGCCACGCCAGCAACCGGGCGTAGCGAGCCGGCTCGCGCTCGGGATCCAGCTCGCCGAGCGCCTCGGCGAGCAGCACCTCGCTGCGTCCCCGGTCATCGACCGTCGATCGCGCCAGCCCCGCGCGGGCCAGAAGCTCGACGTGATCGGAGCCCGTGATCGCTTCGGCATCGGGAACCCGTGGCCAGAGCTCGAGTGCTCGCTCGAGCAGGTGCGCCGCCTCGCCGAAGGCGAGCACGCACTGCATGGCCTCGGCGGCGTCGACGGTGCTGCGCAGCGCCGCGGGCTGATCCCCGGCCGCCGCAAAGTGCCCGGCCATCGCCGACGCCCGCTGTGCCCGCCCCTCCTCCGAGGAGGGCTGGCTTCGCTCCAGGTGATGGGCGAGCGCCAGGTGCAGGTCGCCGCGCTCGCCGGGGAGCAGGTCGTCGTAGAGGGCCTCGCGCAGAAGGGCATGCCGAAAGCTGAACCGCCCCTCGTCGTCGGTGACGAGCACCTGCTCGGCGAGCGCCTCACGCAGGGCGGCGTGGCGCGCGTCGCGATCGGACTCGGTGACGGCGGCCAGTGCGTCCTCGTCCAGCGTCCGGCCGACGGCCACGGCTCGGGCCATCCGCTGGGCGTCGGGTCCGAGGCGCTCGATGCGAACCAGGAAGGCGTCGCGCAGGCTCTGGGGGGTGGCGCCGCGGCCATCGAGGCCGGCCGCGAGCAGCTCCTCGGTGTAGAGCGGGTTGCCCTCGCTGCGCGCGTACAGACGCTCGAGCAGGAGCGCCTCGGGGCGGGCCCCCAGGATGTCGGTCAGCGCCTCGCCGAGCTCGTCGCGATCAAACGGCTGCAGCTCGATCCGCCGCGCCCGGTCCAGGCGCTCGAGCTCTGAGAGCAGCGGGCGCAGGGGATGGCGGCGATGAAGCTCGTCGGCGCGATAGCTGAGCAGCACCATCACGCGCTCCTGTCGGAGGCTGCGAGCCAGGAAGGAGACGAACGCGCGCGTGGAGCGATCGGCCCAGTGCATGTCCTCCAGGATCAGGACCAGCGGGCGTGACTCGCTCAGGCAGTCGATCAGCTCGAGCATGCCCTCGAACAGGCGCAGCTGGCCGGTCGGGTCCGGACGCTGATTGCTCATCGACCCGTTCTCCTCGAGGCCGGGAAGGATCGTGGCCAGCTGGGCTCGGCTGCCGGAGGTCAGCGCCTGCAGGGCCGGATCACGCGCCCTCACCAGGGGCCGCAGCGCCCCCAGCAGAGGCGCGTAGGGCAGCTCGCCATCGGCCTGCTCGACGCCGTCGCCGCGCAGGATGAGCGTCGTCTCGTCGACCCCCTCACCGGCGGAAGCCAGGCGCCGCTCCAGCTCGGCGACGAGTCGCGTCTTGCCGACGCCCGAGTCACCGCCGAGCAGGACGAGGGTGGGCCGGCCGGCCCTGGCCTCCAGGACGGCGAGCTCGAGCTCGGCCAGCTCGCCGGCTCTGCCCACGAAGTGGTGGCTGGTCAGCCGTGACGTCATCGCCGAAGTATCGCCGGACGGCGGCGCGAAGCGTGAATCCGGCGGCCTCCCCGGTCGGATCGCCATCGAAATCCTCGAAATCCCGTCCGCGTCTCGACTGGGCCGCGGCAGCCCTGAGCTCCTGGATCCGGCTGGCCGCGAGAACCGCGTTGAATTGGGGGTGCATGTTTCGCTCCTTTTGCTCTTTGACACCGTGAGCTCAGGATGGACTGCGACGTCCGCGCGCACATCGGGAGAACGGAGCGCATTTGCGAGCCTGACCCCTTAGGCGGCCGCACCCTGCCCCTTAGGCCTGTGTCTTAGATCTCGGCCGGGGCGGAGACTCCGGCGCCGCCGGCGCCGGAGAGCTCCGGAGTCTCGGCGCCGGAGCTCTTGGGGCTGCTCTCGGAGCGGGTGGCGGAGCGGATCTCGGCGTCGGTCACGTTCTGAGGATGGTGGCAGGCCGCCAGGTGGCCGCCCGCGTACTCGGTCAGCTGGGGCTCGGCGGTCCTGCAGATGTCTGTAGCTCGCGGGCACCGGGTGTGAAAGCGGCAGCCGGAGGGCGGGGTGATCGGGTTGGGCGGCTCTCCGGAGGCGATCAAGCGCTCGCGGGCGCGGTTCTGCTTGGGGTCGGGGATCGGGATCGCGCCCAGCAGCGCCGAGGTGTAGGGGTGGATCGGCTTCGTGTACAGCTCCGCCGCCGGGGAGACCTCCATCAGCTTGCCCAGGTACATGACCGCGATCCGGTCCGAGACATGGCGGACCACGCTCAGATCGTGGGCCACGAACACGTAGCTGAGACCAAGCTCGTCCTGGAGGTCGTCGAGCAGGTTGATGACCTGGGCCTGGATCGATACGTCCAGCGCGGAGACGGGCTCGTCGAGCATGATCAGGCGAGGGTTGACGGCCAGCGCCCGGGCGATCCCGATGCGCTGGCGCTGCCCCCCTGAGAACTCGTGCGGAAAGCGGTTGAGGACGTCGGTCGACATGCCCACCCGTTCCAGCAGCCTGCCGCTCTCGGAGGGGAGGTCGCCCTTGGACACGCCTCGCCTGGACAGAGGGGTGGCGAGGATCTGACCGACTCGCTTGCGCGGGTTGAGCGACGCCTGGGGATCCTGGAAGACCATCTGCATCTCGCGGCGGATCGGCTCCAGCTCGCGTCGTCCGCTGGAGGTGATCTCCTGACCGCGGAACCGGATCGAGCCCGAGGTGGCGTCGACCAGCCGGACGAGCACGCGAATCAGGGTGGTCTTGCCGCACCCGGACTCGCCGACGATACCCAGCGTCTCGCCCTCCGCGAGCGCGAACGAGACGTCGTCGACGGCATGCACGTTGCCGATCTGGCGATCGATGATCACCCCGGACTTGATCGGGAACAACACGCGCAGGTGCTCGACGGAAAGCAGGGCGTCGCCGTTCCCGTCGTCGGCCGAGGCAGTCGACCGAGTGCTCTCGGAGGCCGTCGGCGGAGTGTTCTCGGCAGCCGTTGGCGGTGTGTTCTCGGCAGCCGTCGGTGGTGTGTCGGCCGGAGGCGTGGACGGGGTGCCGGCGGCGTCTTCGTTCACGTGGCCACCGCTTCGGGGCCGGCCAGACCGATTCGATCGTCGACCTGGCGGCGCGCGCGCTTGTCCTCCGGGCTCAAGAAGCAGCGGTCGAGGATCTCGGGCCGATCGGGAGTCCGGTTGATCAGCTCGGGGAGCTCGGTGCAGCGATCGAACGCGTGCGGGCACCGGGGACGGAAGTGGCAGCCCTGGGGCGGGGCCAGCAGCGACGGAGGCTGCCCGGGGATCGCCGGCAGGCGCTGTGACTGGTCGGCGTCGATCCGGGTGATGGAGCCCAGCAGCCCCCAGGTGTAGGGGTGCTGGGGGTCATAGAAGATGTCATCCAGGGTGCCCTGCTCGACGACCTGTCCCGCGTACATGACGATGATGCGGTCGGCGATGTCGGCGACCACGCCCAGGTCATGCGTGACCAGGATCACGCCCGCGCCGGTCTCATCGCGGAGCTCGCGCAGCTCATCGAGGATCTGCGCCTGGATTGTCACATCCAGGGCCGTGGTGGGCTCGTCGGCGATCAGCAGCTGTGGATTGCAGGACAGGGCCATCGCGATCATCACGCGCTGGCGCATGCCCCCAGAGAACTCGTGCGGATAGGAGCGCAGGCGCTCGCCGGCGCGCGGGACGCCGACGCGCTCCATCAGCTCCACGGCGCGGTCCATCGCCTGCGCCTTGGATATCTCACGGTCGTGCACCCGGATCTGCTCGACGATCTGATGGCCGACCCGGTAGACCGGATCCAGCGAGCTCATCGGGTCCTGGAAGATCATCGCGATTCCCGGCCCCCGGATGCGCTGCAGCTGCTGGTTGGTGGCCTTGACCAGCTCGGTTCCGTCGAACGTCGCCTCGCCGGCAAAGCGCGCGTTGGGCCCTCGGGTCAGCCCCATCAGAGTCATCGCGGTCACCGACTTGCCAGATCCCGACTCGCCCACGATCGCCACAACCTCGCCCCGGCCAACCGAGAAACTGACACCGTCGACGGCGCGCACGGTCCCGTCCTCGGTGGCGAACGACACCTCTAGGCCAGAGACCTCGAGCAGCGGGATGTCGGTCGCGGTCATCCGGTCAGCCTGATCCGGGGGTCGAGGTAGGCGTACGCGATGTCGGTCACCGCCGCCAAGAGCACGACGAAGAACGCGGTCAGCATCACGATCACCAGGATCGGGACGATGTCGAGGCGACCGATCGATTCGGCGGCCAGCTGCCCGACGCCGTGCAGGTTGTAGACCGACTCGGTCAGGATCGCCCCGCCGCCGAATACCTGGGCCAGGTCGAGCCCCCAGAGCGAGATGATCGGGATCAGGCTGTTTCGCAGCGTATGGCGCATCAGCACCTGGCGATCGGACAGACCCTTGGCGTGGGCGGTGCGGACGTAGTCCTCGTTGACCGTGTCGAGGATCGTCGAGCGCAGCACTCGGGAGTAGAAGCCGATGAACAGCACCGACAGCGTGAACCAGGGCAGGACCAGGTGCACGAACCACTGGGCCGGGTTCGAGGTCAGCTTGACGTAGTTGCCCAGCGGGAAGATGTTGGCCTTGTACCCGAGGAAGTAGATCAGCACCGCACCGAGGAAGAAGGGCGGGAACGAGACCCCGGCCATCGCGAGCACGGTCAGCACCCGGTCGGTGTACCTGCCTGCCCTGACCGCCGCCAACGTGCCGACCAGGATCGAGAGCAGCAGCCAGATGATCCCCGCCCCGAGCGCCAGCGAGAGCGTCGCCGGCAGCCCCGCCCGGATCTCGTCCAGGACGTTGAAGCCCTGCGTATAGGAGTACGCCTGGCCGGTGAAGATGTTCTTCATCGTGCGCGCGTACTGAACGTAGATCGGCTTGTTGAAGCCGTACTTGACCTCGATCTGCTGGATCTCGGCGGTGGTCGCCGTGCGGCCGGCGAGGCGGTAGGCCGGATTGCCGTTGGGGATCGCCTCGAACAGCAGGAACGTCAGCAGCGAGATCACGAACATGACCAACACCATCGCCAGCAGCCGGCGGAGGATGAAGCGGGTCATCGGCGTGGACGCTCGGGGAGCATCAATGCGCGACGCGGACCTTGGCCCGAGGATCGAGCGCGTCGCGCAGCCCGTCGCCGAAGATGTTGATCGACATCACGCACAGCACGAGCATGATTCCCGGCACGAGCACGTTGTGAAATGCCGCCGGGATCGTGGAGATCCCGTCGGAGATCATGTTGCCCCATGACGGGTTGGGGGGCTCGACGCCGACGCCGAGATAGGACAGGGCGGCCTCGAGCAGGATCGCGTTGGCCAGGATCAGCGGGATGAATACGACGATCGTGGACGACAGGTTGGGCACGATCTCCGAGAACATGATCCGGATGTGGCCGAGGCCCTGCTGGCGGGCGGCGTCGATGAACTCGCGTTCGCGCAGCTGCAGCACCTGACCCCGCACCGGCTTGGCCACGTACGGGATGTAGACGATCCCGATCACCACCGCCGGCACGAACAGGTTGTTGCCCTTGATCGGGCCGATCCCGCCGACCGCGATCACAGTCCCCAGCGTCACCCCGAGCAGCACCGCCGGGTAGGCCCAGATCACGTCCAGGCCGCGGCTGATCAGAGCATCCCCGAAACCGCGGAAATAGCCGGCCACAACGCCGAGGATCAGCGCCAGGATCATCGTGATGATGGTCGCCAGGGCCCCGATCTCCAGCGAGTTGCGCCCCCCGTAGAGCAGCCGGACGGCGGTGTCGCGCCCGTTGGCGTCGGCGCCAAGGAAGTAGTGGCTGGGCTCCCAGGTGGGCCCGATCGGGATCCCGGTCACGCTGACGATGTCCTGGGTCTTGCCGCCCACCGTGACCGTGCCGGTGATGTTCCCGGACGACGGAGAGGTATGGGCGATGTCGTTGGCGTATACCGGCGCCAGCACGCAAAGCACGACGATCAGCAGGAACACCCCGCCGAAGAACAGCGCCACCTTGTTGCGCCGCAGCCGCCGCCAGGCGAGCCTCCAAGGGCCGGTCCCGGGGGCGAGCTCCTGGCCGGCGCCGACGAACCCGGCCGAGAGGTCGTCGGAGAATTCGGTGCCGGGGGCTGAAGCGGTCGCCATCGATTACCAGTGGAAGGGGGTCGGGACAGCCTACTAGCCGTCCCGACCCCGCGCAGCCACTACTTCAACTGGAACGAGCTGATGTCCCACCCGTAGATGGAGTGGAAGACGAGCGCGCTGTAGTTAATCCGGCTCGACACGAAGAAGGGGAACTTCTCGTAGCCGAACACTGCGACGTAGGCCTTCTGGGCCACGTACTGGTCGAGCGCCTGCCACTGCGAGGCGTTGTGCTGCAGCTGCGTCGTCGGAATCGCGCCCAGCGTGGCGATCTGGGCGTTGACGTGCGGGTCGTTGACCTCGCCGAAGTTCTCGTTGTCGGTCGGCAGGATCGCGTGCCCGTCCAGCAGCACCCCGTAGAAGTCCACCGGGTTCGGGAAGTCCTCGTTCCAGTCGGCAAAGCCGGTCTGGGGGTGAGTCTTCAGGTCACCGAGCTCGGTGAAGTAGGTCGCGTCGGCGAGCACCTTCTGGGTCGCCTTGAACCCGATCTGGTTGAGGAACTGGGTGTAGTAGGTCATCCACTGCTGGCGCGGAGCGCGGGTCTCGCTCTGCACCACGACCGGCTGGCCGGCCATTCCCGACTGCTTGACCAGCGCCCTGGCCTTGGCCAGATTCCCGGTCCCCGGGGTCCCGTACGGGCACGAAGCCGTCGGATGCCCGGGCACCCCCGGCGGCAGGAAGAAGCAGGCCGGAGCCAGCGTGCCGGCGCCGAGCCGGTTCATCGCGTCCTCGTTGAGGCCGGTGACCACCGCCTCACGGGCCAGCTGGCTCGAGAACGGCTTCCTGGTGCTATTGAGGAAGATGTAGTAGACCGAGCCGCCGAGGTTGACCAGCTTGTAACGGCCGGTCGCCTTCGCCTGGATCTGCGGGAGCAGGCTGCCGGGGATCGTGTCCGCCCAGTCGAAGATGTCGGCCGTGTTGTTGAGCACCGACAGCGCGTTGGAGCTGACGTTGGCCGAGATCTTGACGTTGACGTCGACGTGGCCGGCGGGGATGCCGGGGATGTTCATCTTCGCCCAGTACGGATTCAGATCCGACGAGAAGGACGCGTTGGGCACGATGTTCTTGGTCACGTAGGGCCCGACGCCCGGCGGCGGGTTGTTGGGCTCGTTCATGAATGGAGTCCCCGCCGGGATGATCCCCAGGGTGGGTTCGGCGAGCACGTTGTCGAACGCGCCGTAGGGCGCGGTCAGGTGGATCACGATCTTGCCGGTGGCGTTGTCGGTGGTGATCCCGGAGATCGTCTTGGCCTTGCCGGTCGAGAACGCGGTTGCGCCCGCGATCACCGGGGTGATGAACTCGCCTGAGCCGCCCCACGGGATCTTGATCGAGCGCTCGACGGTGTAGGCGAAGTCGCTGGCCAGGACCGGCTTGCCATTGGAGAACACCAGCCCCTTGCGCAGCGTGGCCGTGTAGGTCTTGCCGCCATCGGAGATCGTCGGCAGCGCGGTGGCCAGGCCCGGGATCAGCTGGGTCCCGGCGAGGCCGTTGGCGCGCCGGTAGGTGGTCAGACCCAGATAGGTCTGCCAGTTGAACTCGGCTCCCTGCGTCGTGTAGTCCATGCCCGGGTCAAGCGACTGGGGCGGGGTGCCCAGCAGCATCGTGACCGCGCCGCCCGATTTGCCGCCTGAGGAGGCGGCTCCCGACCCGCTGGTCGCGGCTGAGGTGGTAGTCGACTTCGACGAGCTCGACCCGCAGGCGCCGATGACGATCGCGGCGATTGCCATCAGCAGTACCGCTGCCAACGGCTTGACGTATCTCTTCACTGATCCTCCTCCAAGAGGTCGTGTTCTTCCCAGACCTCACAATCTAATGACATCTCGGTCGGGATGCCACCCCGCGGAGGCGTCGCGGCGACGCCTAATCAACGCTCAACACGCCGGCTGCGAGTTACCGGAACCTGGAGCTTGGCTCTCCGAGGGGTGCGTCGGCTGCGGATCGCGTCTCGCTGAGCGGGGGCTCCCGATCTCCATCGGCCTCTCGGAGCGACGCGGTATCCGGAGCCGAGGCGCCCTGCGCCTTGACGCGGGCGGCCTCCGTCGGAGCAAGCCCGGCGTCGGTGTCGGCCAGCACCTCGCCGTGCTTGACCCCGACGGTCTTGAGAAACCGCTGCTGACCGAGGGTCAGCGCGATGAAGTGGCCGAGCTCCACCAGCTGCGGCTCGGTGAAGTGCTCGTGCAGGCGCTCCCACAGATCGCCGGCGGCCAGGCTCGGGTCCCAGGCAATTGCCATCGCCCACTCCAGCGCTGCCCGCTGTCGCGCGTCAAACCGATCTGAGCGCTCGAAGTCGAGGATCTCGTCGACCTGGTCCTCGACGCACGAACCCTCGCTGGCGAGTGCTGCAATCGTTTGCAATCGCGACGATACCCCTGAATGGCGTGGCCTGTCAACTGTGGTTCCGGGCGGCGAAACGCGGCCTTAAGAAAACGCGGCCCTTCGAGAGGCGGACGGGCCGCGTTAACCTGAGGGGCCCATGGGCAAGGTCTACGAGCGGATCGACGAGCGGCTGGCCGAGTGGATCATGCGCCAGCCGATGTTCTTCGTGGGCACCGCTCCGAGCGGCGAGTCAGGCCATGTCAACGTCTCCCCCAAGGGCCCGATCGGCTCGCTGCGACTGCTTGACGATCACACTCTTGCCTACCTGGACCTGATCGGCAGCGGCGCCGAGACGGTCGCCCATCTGCGCGAGAACGGGCGCATCGTGGTGATGCTGTGCGCGTTCGCCGGGCCCCCGCGGATCCTGCGCCTGCACGGGCGCGGCGAGGTGCTCGACGGCGACGCGGTCGAGTTTCCCGACGCCGGCGCCCTGCCCCAGCAGCGCCGGGCCGTGATCCGGGTGACCGTGACGCGCGTGGCCGATTCGTGCGGGTACGGAGTGCCGCTGATGTCCTATGAGGCCGAGCGTCCCAACTTCCGGCGCTGGGCCGAGGGCAAGCTCGCCAAGGGGGGCCCAGGCGCGCTCGACGAGTACGTGGCGCAGCACAACGCCCAGAGCATCGACGGGCTGCCCGCGGTCAACGGCAACGCCCAGAGCATCGACGGGCTGCCCGCGATTTGAGTAATCGGTCCGAGCTCTTACCCGCTCGGGCGTCCGTAGGCGCCGGACCGCCATAGATCCGCCTCGATCGCCCGGGCGGCCTGCTTGGCGAGCGGGAGGAAGTCTCGCCGCAGCATGGTCATCGACCCCCGGGTGGCGTGCACCGAGACGTTGAGCGCCGCCACCGCGGTGCCCGAGGAGTCGCGGATCGGCACCGCCAGCGAGCGCAGCCCCTCCTCGAGCTCCTGATCGACCGCCGCCCACCCCTGACGGCGGACCCGCTCGAGGACGGCCCGCAGCGCGTCGAGGTCGGTGATCGTGTGCGCCGACAGCGGCCGCAGCTCGATCTGGGCCAGGCGAGCCTCCAGGGTCTCGCCGGGCAGCGCCGCCAGCAGCACCCTGCCCATCGAGGTCGCGTAGGCGGGCAGCCGGGTCCCCACCGAGAGGGTGATGCTCATGATCCGCCGCGTCGGCACCCGCGCCACGTAGACGATCTCGGTGCCGTCGAGGACCGAGATCGACGAGGACTCGTTGACGGCCGCCACCAGCGCCTCCATGTGCGGCTGGGCGACCTCGGGAAGGGTCAGGCTGGACAGGTAGGCATAGCCGAGCTCGAGCACCCGGGGGCTGAGCGAGAAGCGGCCGTCGGAGTGGTTCATGTAGCCCAGCGAGACCAGCGTCAGCAAGAAACGGCGCGCCGCGGCCCGGGTCAGCCCGCTGATGCGCGCCACCTCGCTGAGCCCGAGCTCGCGATGCTCGGCGTCGAAGGCGCGCAAGACGAGAAGGCCCCGTTCCAGGGACTGCACGAAGTCAGCACTTCTGCGACGCTCGTCGTTCACGGCAGGCGACACCTTCCTCCGCGCGCACACTATCTGCTCCGAGGGCGAAGCCCTGGGTCAAAGTCACTCAGTCGCTGCGGCGGCCCCCGGGGGACGTTGCCCATCCAGCAGAGGCGTCAGCGCCACGATCGCCAGCGCCAGGCCGGCTCCGATCCCCAGCGCCACGTGCAGCCCCGCCGCGAAGTGACCCGCGCCCACTATCAGCGATCCGAACAGGGCCACGCCGATCGCGCTCCCGGTCTGGCGCAGCGTGTTCAGCGTGCCGGCGGCCACGCCTGACCGAGACCGCTCGGCGCTGCCCAGCAGCTCGGAGGTGATCACGGGGATGATCGTGCCGCCGCCGAGACCAAGCGCGGCGATCTGGAGCACCATCGCGCCATAGCTGGTCGACCCCTGCACCCCCAGCAGCGCGGTGAAGGCCGCAGCCATGATCAGGGCGGCGCCGGCCACGGTCAGACGGGCGCCCAGCCGTTGCACGAGTCGCCCGGCGATCAGGTTGGCGCCGGTGACCGCGGCCATCGTGGGCACCAGCGCGAGCCCGGTCTGGAGCGGGCTCAGGTGCTGCTCCCGCTGGAAGAAGAGGCTGAGCACGAAGATCAGCCCGTAGAAGCCGACGTTGATCAGCAGCCCGATGGCGGCCGAGACGCTGAACACGCGCGAGCTGAACATGCGCAGCGGCAGCATCGGGCTGTGGCCCCGGGCCTCCAGCCACACGAACACGATCCCCGCGGCCGCAGCCACGCCGAAGCCCCCCAGCACCAGCGGGTTCCCGAAGCCGCGCGCGCCGCCCTCGATGGTGGCGGCCACGAGTGCGGTCAGCGTGAGCACGGCGGCGATCTGGCCACCGACGTCGATGCCCCGATCGCGGGCCTGGGACGTCTCCCGGGCCCAGCGCCCGGTCAAGTAGATCCCCAGCAGGGCCACCGGGACGTTGATGAAGAAGATCGCCCGCCAGCCTACGAGCGCGATCAGCCCGCCGCCGATCAGGGGTCCGCCGGACAGCGCCAGGCTCGCCCCCGCCAGCCACAGCCCGACCGCGCGTGACCGTCCGGCGGGATCCGGATAGGCGTGGTTGAGCAACGCCAGCGAGGAGGGCACGAGCGCGGCCGCCCCGATGCCCTGGGCGGCCCGGGCGCCCACCAGCACGAGGAGGTCGGGAGCCAGCCCGCAGGCGGCGGAGGCGACCATGAACAGCAGGAACCCCCACACGAACACGCGCTTGGCTCCGATCCGGTCACCCAAGGCGCCGGCGGTCAGGATGAACGCGGCGAACGAGATCGTGTAGGCGTTGACGACCCACTGCAGCGCGCTCACCCCACCTCCCAGGCCGGTTCCGATCGACTTGATGGCGACGTTGACGACGCTCACGTCCAGCTGCACGACCGCAAAGCCCAGGCTCATGGCGATCAGGGTGTAGCGGCGGGCGCGTCTGGCGGCGGCGTCGGTCTCCGAGATCCTGCCTGCCGTGTCGATGTTCAGCATGGCACCGACGCTAGCCCAGGAACGTTTCGTTGAGGACCGAAACGAAGCTTCGGCCCAGGACGCGCGTGCCTCGCGCTCGCGTTCTGATCGGCAGCGCCAACGTGACGGATGACAACCGGCGGCGGGCGCGCGATGATGGGCCTCGCAACCGTCGAGCGTCAGGAGGACGCCGTGAGCACCAGGACCGGGATCAGCTCGCAGATCACCGATCACGAGGCCGAGCAGGTGCAGCGCGCCAACGAATCTGACCGCGTCCCCGTGGCCTTCGTCCACGGCCTGTGGCTGCTGCCCTCCAGCTGGGAGCGATGGGTGATCGCCTTCGAGGAGGCCGGCTACGCCGCGATCACGCCGGGCTGGCCCGACGACCCCGACACCGTGCAGGAGGCCCGAGAGCATCCCGAGACCTTCGCCCACAAGAGCATCGGCGACATCGCCTACTACGTCGAGGGCATCCTCCGCCGCCTGGACCGAAAGCCGGCGATCATCGGGCACTCGTTCGGTGGACTGCTGACCCAGATCCTCGCCGGGCGCGGTCTGGCCGCGGTGTCGGTGGCGATCGATCCCGCCCCGTTTCGCGGCGTCCTGCCGCTCCCGATCTCGGCGCTGCGGTCCGGGCAGCCGGTGCTCGGCAACCCCCTGAACCGCAACCGCGCGGTGCCGCTCACCTACGAGCAGTTCCGGTACGCCTTCGCCAACGCAGTCAGCGAGGAGGAGGCCAAGGCGCTGTATGAGCAGTTCGCGGTGCCCGGATCAGGTCTGCCGCTGTTTCAGGCGGCCACGGCCAACCTCAATCCCTGGACCGAGGCCAGGGTCGACACCGAGAACCCCGAGCGCGGCCCGCTCCTGATCATCTCAGGAGAAAGGGATCACACCGTTCCCTGGGCGCTCGCCAACGCCGCCTACAAGCGCCAGAAGGAAAATCCTGGAGTGACCGAGATCGCCGAGATTCCTGGCCGCGGCCACGCTCTGACGATCGATAGCGGGTGGCGCGAGGTCGCCGACAAGGCGCTTGATTTCGTTCGCCGCTTCACGTGACGTAAGATCGAGTCGGCGGCCGCGACCAAGGCGGCGATGGACCCGTCGATCAAGGAAGGTGCTGGCTGATGTCGCCTATCTCACGCGGGTTCTCGGGCCGTCGGCGGCCGGAGGTCGACCCGGCGCGGGTACCGCCTGGGCAGTACGTGACCGGAGACTTCCCCGTTCTCTCCGCCGGTCCCACTCCGCACACGCCGCTTGACGAGTGGAGCTTCACCGTCCATGGCGCCGTGCAGGAGCCCGTGTCGTGGCCGTGGGCGGATTTCCTGCAGCTCCCCTCGGAAACCGTCACCACCGACATCCACTGCGTCACCAAGTGGTCGAAGCTCGACACGAGCTGGAAGGGGGTGTCGGTGGACACGCTGCTGGCCGGAGTGAGCACCGCGTCCGAGTACCTGACGGCCTTCAGCGACGGCGGCTACACGACCAACCTCGCGCTGGAGGACGTGACCGACGGCCGAGCATGGGTCGCCTACGAGTACGCAGGCGAGCCACTGGAGGCCGAGCACGGCGGGCCCGCGAGGTTGCTGGTTCCGCACCTGTACTTCTGGAAGAGCGCGAAGTGGGTGCGGGGATTGACCCTGACCCAGAGTGACGAGCCCGGATTCTGGGAGGGCTACGGCTACCACAATCATGGGGATCCATGGCTAGAGCAGCGCTACCAGGGCGACTGACCTGGCAGCTGACGACCGTGGCCGAGGTCGTCGCCGAGACAGCGCGGACCGCCAGCCTGGTGCTCGACGCGCCGGACTGGGTCGGTCACCGGGCCGGCCAGCACGTGGACGTGCGGCTGACCGCCGAGGACGGCTACCAGGCGCAGCGCAGCTACTCGATCGCCTCCGCGCCCGAGGATCCCCAGCTGGTGCTGACCGTGGAGCGACTGGACGACGGCGAGGTCTCGCCCTACCTCGTCGGCGAGCTCCGCAGCGGTGACGAGCTCGAGCTGCGGGGGCCGATCGGCGGCTACTTCGTCTGGGAGCAGTCGGCCGGGGGACCGGTGCAGATGATCGCGGGGGGATCGGGCATCGTCCCCTTCCGCTCGATGCTGCGCCACCGCGCCGCCGTCGCGAGCTCGGCACCCATGCGGCTGCTGTACTCGGCCCGCTCGTTGAGCGACATCATCTACCGCGAGGAGCTCGAGCGCCTGGGCGACGACGAGGGCGTGGACATCCGCCTCGCGCTGACCCGTGAGTGGCCGCCCGAGTGGACCGGGCACCGCGGCCGGATCGACCAGGATCTGATCGAGAACATCGGGTGGACCCCCGCCCATCGGCCGCTGGCCTACATCTGCGGTCCCAGCGGCTTCGTCGAGGTGGCCGCCGGCTGGCTGGTTGACACCGGACACGACCCCGGACGCGTCCGCACCGAGCGCTTCGGGCCCACCGGAACCTGAGGAACGGCGAGCGGCCTTGCTGGCACTGGACGGCAACGCCATCGGTGGATCGCTGCTGGACTACTTCGGCTCGGAGATGACGACGGCAAACGGAGCCTGCCGTCACTGCGGAAAGGTGTCCCAGATCGCCGAGCTGGCCGTCTACGTGCGCGCGCCCGGCGCGGTGGTCCGCTGCCGCAGGTGCGGCAACGTCGTGATGGTGGTAGTGACGATCCGGGAGCAGCTGCGCGTCGATCTCGGTGGGTTTGTGCTGACCGAGCCGGCGGGAGGTCTCTGAGTGGCCCCCGTGCCAAACGGGCCACTAAGGTACGAGCCAGCGACGATCCCGCCAAGGAGGACGCTAGATGCCTGAGAACCAGCCGCGCACCGGACCCCGACACGAACACGAGCGTCACTACGAGCGGGCCGCCGATCCCGCCGAGGCCGCCGACCGCCCGCTGGAGCCGAAGTCGGGCTCGGACGAGCTTTCGCCCTCCGACGAGCCAGCGAATCAGCCGGGCTCCGGGGAGGATCCCCACCACGCGCTCAACACCCATGTCGGCGAAGTGAATCCGGACGCCGACTCAGATCCCTACCGGACGCCGACTCCCGAGGATGAGCTGGATCGGGCGTCGGGCACGCGGGAGAGCGGCCAGGGCGTCGAGGACCGATGATCGCCGCCCGCCTGAATCGGCGCTAAGAGTACTGCTCACATGCCCACCCAGCCCTCACCCGTGACCCTGGCCCAGGTCGTCAGGCGAGCCGCCGACGCCGTCGATCCCGACGACGTCGATCCCGCCGTCGGCGACTTCGAGCGCGCGTTCGAGGACGCCGACGAGCCGGTCCGGGCACTTGACGACGTCGAGGAACGAGTGGGGACCGTGCTCGCGGATCTCGACCCCGCAGTCGCCAACGGCTCGCTGTCCATGATGGGCGCGATCACCAACTACCTCAGCTACCGCCGGGATGAGCTGCATGCCGAGCCCGAGGAGCTGATGAAGCTGGCGGCTCGGGCCGAGTGGAAGGGCGAGCCGCCGGAGGTCGTCGTCGAATGGCTGGACGAGCGCGGAGTCAAGCTCTAGTGGGGCGCGCCCACTAGTCGCCCCCGGCGTCTGGTCGCCGCCCCCGGAGCCCGGGAGAACCGCAGAGGGAGCCAGCCGTGACGGCGTTCGCCAAGCGCCCGGACATGTTGGTTCACGAGCAGGAGCCGTTCAACGCCGAGCCACCTCGAGGCGCGCTGGCCGATTCGCTGCTGACGCCGCTGGATGCCTTCTACGTGCGCGGGCACGGCTCTGTGCCCGCGCTCGGACACGAGCAGTGGCGGCTGGAGATCGGAGGACTGGTGAAGCAGCCGCGGTCGCTGAGCCTCTCCGAGCTGAACGGGGACCACGACGAGTTCACGCAGACCGAGGTGGTGGCGACACTCCAGTGCGCGGGCAACCGGCGCAGCGGCCTGATCGAGGTCCGCGAGATACCCGGCGAGGCCCCGTGGGGACCCGGCGCCACCGGCACCGCCCGCTGGCGCGGCGTCCGGCTGGCGGACGTCCTCGGCGAGCTCGGCCTCCGCCCCGAGGCGCGCCACGTGGCTTTCGTCGGCGCCGACCGCTCCGAGGAGGCCGATCCCCCGCAGCTCTACGGAGGCTCGATCCCGCTTCGCAAGGCGCTGGGCGGCGAGGTGCTGCTCGCCCACGAGATGAACGGCCGTCCCCTGTCCGCCGTGCACGGGGCGCCGGTGCGCGTCGTGGTCCCCGGGTACATAGGCGCCCGCAGCGTCAAGTGGGTCCGCCGCATCGAGGTGCGCGCCGAGCCCTGGGATGGCTATTACCAGGCGACCGCATACCGGCTGCTGGCTCCCGGCCAGGAGATGGGTCCTCGGGTGGGAATCGAGCTCGGCGAGGTCGCCGTCAACGCGGATTTCCTGTCGCCTGACGACGGGGCTGAGGTCGCCCCCGGTCTCACCGAGGTCTCCGGCTATGCCTTCGCGGGCGGCCGGCGCGAGGTGGCCCGGGTCGACGTCTCGGTCGACGCCGGCGTGACCTGGGTCCAGGCGCGGCTGCTCGAGGACCAGGGTCGCTGGGCCTGGCGCCTGTGGCAGGCGACGATCGACCTGCGCCCCGGCGAGCACGAGCTCATCGCGCGGGCCTGGGACAGTGCTGCCAACACCCAGCCCGAGCGCCCTGAGTCGGTGTGGAACCCCAAGGGCTATGTCAACAACTCCTGGGCGCGTATCCGGCTGCGGGCGGGGGGTTGACGCCTCGCAGCGGAGGCGCCGGCCGGGGCGAAAGCTGGCGCAACTTACCGGCGGCTCGTCGGTTTGATGACACCGAAGCCCCCGGGTGCCCGCGATCGGGCCGGCGGTGGTCAACCACACCGATGATGCTCCAGGAGTAGACGACGCATGACAAAGCCATTCCTCAGGCTCGCGAGCCGATTTGCCCTTGCGGCAGCGCTCATGGCGCTGTTCGCGTTCCCCGCCGGCGCGGCGGCCAAATCCCACCGCAGCTGCTCGCTGCGGGCCGGGTCGCTCACCCCGACGCTGAGCTTCCCGTGCAACCGGGCGACCGTGCATGTGGGCCACAACCTCACCTTCAAGGTCCGCGACAGAAACTCCAAGGCCCATCGCTACCCGCCGTTCATCGAGCTGACCAGCAAGCGGCCCGGAAGGCACGGCCGGCTGCCCGCGGACCCTGGGGCCGGTGGCATCTACGGGCAGCTGCGGGCGGTCAAGGGAGACCCGACCCTGTTCACCTACAGGCCGACCACCTACAGCTTTCCCGGCTGGTGGCTCATCACTCCGGGCACGTACTACGTCCAGATCCAGCAGGTCGACGATCGCGCCGGCAGCTCCCTGACGTTCTACAGCCCGGTGTCGACGATCTACGTCCGCTGACCTGAGACCCCGCGGGGCCGGCCCGATCGGGCCGGCCCGGCGATCACCACCAGCAGGTTCCGAGGCCCGTGGACGCCCTCCACCCGAGCCAGCTCGATGTCCGAGCTGGCCGACGGGCCCGAGATCAGCGTCACCGGCGCCTGGTCGTCGACCACCGCCCGGGCCAGGGCCGCCACCCCCTCGGGCACCGACTCGATCACCTGCTCGGCGGTGACGACGCAGATGTGGTGATCGGGCACCAGCGTGATCACCCGGCGCCCGCAGGCGCCCCGACCATCGAGCAGCAGCGTGCCCGTCTGAGCGATGGCGCCGGCGCACCCGGTCACCGCGCCGTCGATCCCGTCGAGCTCGGCGGCGGTCAGCCCGCGGTCCTCGACCACGTCCACGCCGGCCGGCCGCCAGCCGCTCTCGAGCTCCGGCGGGACGACCACGGTTTTGAGCCCCCAGCGGGAACAGGCCTGCGCCACCACCTGCCCGATCGTCTCCGGCATCGCCTGCCCGACCTCGGCGTGGTAGTCGAGCAGGCGTTCGCGCAGGAGCTCGACCCGCGCCTCGGGACCGAGCTCGCCGCCCCGCCGGTAATCGCGGGACACCCCCACGTCGGCCGGCCGCTCGGCGGCGGGCACGTCGGCCAGCCCCGAGCGGATTCGGCCGAGCATCTCCTGGCGCGCCGTGCTCACGACCGCTGTCGCCACCAGTCACGAAAGCTCTGGCGGGGCACCGCGGGCAGGTCGCGCGCCGACGTCCAGCCGGCCAGCGGTCCCGGCAGACGCTCGATCTTGCCGCCGTGCACAAGCGGCCATTGCGCCAGGCGACCGGTGCGCTGGGCGGCTTCGTAGAGGCGCCGGTCGGCGAACACCCGGGCCATCGCCCGCATGACCGTCCGCTCGGGCGACACCCGGCCGGCCAGCCCGCCCACCCGTCGGGCGTGCGCCACCTCGCGTCCACGCAGGTGCACGAGCACCTCCGGAATGTTGATCTTGACCGGGCAGACCTCGTAGCAGGCGCCGCACAGGCTCGAGGCGTAGGGCAACGAGCCCGCCTCGTCCAGGCCGCTGAGCATCGGCGTGAGGATCGCTCCGATCGGTCCCGGGTAGGTGGACCCATAGGCGTGGCCACCGGTCCGCTCATAGACCGGGCAGGCATTCAGGCAGGCCGAGCAGCGGATGCAGTTCAGGGCCTGGCGACCGACCGTGTCCGCGAGCACGTCGGTGCGGCCGTTGTCAAGCAGCACGAGATGAAACTCCCGAGGTCCATCGCCCTCGCTGACCCCCGTCCACAGAGACGTGTAGGGATTCATCCGCTCCGCCGTGGAGGACCGGGGCAGCAGCTGCAGGTAGACCTCCAGGTCCTGCCAGCTGGGCACCAGCTTCTCGATGCCCATCACGCTGATCAGCACCTCGGGCAGCGTCGTGCACATGCGGCCGTTGCCCTCTGACTCCACCACCGACACTGTGCCCGTGTCGGCCACGGCGAAGTTGACCCCGCTGATGCCGACCTTGGACTCGAGAAACAGACGGCGCAGGTGACGGCGGGCCGTCTCGGCGAGCTCACGCGGGTCGTCGGACAGGTCGTCCGGGGCCTCGTCGAGCGTGCGCACGAACAGCTCGCGGATCTGCTCGCGGTTCTTGTGGATCGCCGGCACGAGGATGTGCGACGGCGCGTCGTCGCTCAGCTGGATGATCAGCTGCGCCAGGTCGGTCTCCCAGGCCTTGATGCCGCGCTCGGCCAGCGCCTCGTTGAGCCTGGTCTCCTCCGTGGTCAGCGACTTCGACTTGACGACCTGCTCGACCCCGTGGGAGGCGATGATGTCGCCGACGATCTGGTTGCACTCGGCGGCGTCGCGGGCCCAGTGGACCGTGCCTCCGGCTCGCCCCACCGACGCTTCGAGCTCGACCAGGTACTCGTCCAGGTGACGGAGGACGCGTTGCTTGAGCGCGCGGCCGGCCTCGCGCAGCTGCTCCCAATCGTCGAGCTCGCCCACCACTTCGGCGCGCTTGGCCCGGATCGTGCGCGTGGCGTGGCCGAGATTGTGGCGCAGCTGAGAATCGGCCAGCGCCGCTCGGGCCGCCACCGGGAAGGCCGGATGCCGGGCCGCGTCAGCCACGAAGTCGATCCTCCGCCGCCCGCCCGCCCGCGGGCTCGGTGCAGGCGAGCACCTCGGCGAGGTGCATCGTGCGCACGCCGGCGCGCTGACGCGAGAGCGCGCCCCCGATGTGCATCAGGCACGAGTTGTCGGCCGCAACGCACACCTCGGCGCCGGTGTCGAGGATCGTGCGCGCCTTGTCGGTGAGCATCGCGATCGACGTATCTGCGTTCTTGACCGCAAACGTGCCGCCAAAGCCGCAGCACTCGCCCGCCTGCTCGAGCTCGAGCACCTCGATGCCCCTGACGGCGCGCAGCAGGCGCAGCGGCTTGTCGCCGACGTGCAGCATCCGGAGGCTGTGGCAAGTGGGGTGATAGGTGACGCGATGGGGAAAGAACGCGCCCACGTCCTCGACGCCCATCCCGTCGACCAGCAGCTCGGTCAGCTCCATCACCCGCGGGACCAGTGTCTGCACCTCGGACACCAGGGAGGCGTCATCTGCCAGCGCGGCCACCCGCGCGTAGGAGTCGCGCACCATGCCCACGCAGGAGGCCGAGGGCGAGACCACGATTTCGCTGTCGGAGAACGCGCGCACGAACCGGCGCACCAGCGGGATCGTCTCCTGTGCATAGCCGGTGTTGAAGTGCATCTGCCCGCAGCAGGTCTGCTCGAGCGGGAAGTCCACCGTCACGCCCAGGCGCTCCAGCAGTGTCACGACCGCGCGCCCCGTCTGCGGGAACATCGTGTCGTTGAAGCAGGTGATGAACAGCGACACCCGGCGCGGCGGGCGAGCGGCCGACACCACGGGTTACGCCGCCGCCGGGGCAGGCGCGCCCCCATCGTCGGTCGCGGTCAGTGGCTTGGCGATGTTCTCGAGCCCCTGGCGCTCGGCCTTGACCCCGAAGACCAGCTCTGCCAACCCGCCGATCATCATCACGACGGCTCCGATGATCAGAGCCAGCGCGGCCTTGGTGTAGCTGCCAGTCGAGATCAGCGCCGAGAAGACGAGCGGCCCCGTGATCCCTCCCACGCCGGTGCCGATCGCGTAGAAGACCGCGATGCAGAGCGCGCGGGTCTCCATCGGGAAGATCTCCGAGACGGTGAGGTAGGCGGCGCTCACGCCCGGGGAGGCGAAGAAGAAGACGATCGTGAGCGCGGCGGTCATCGAGGCCGCGGTCAGGTCGTGGCCTCTGAACAGCAGCGCGGTGACGATCAGCAGCGCGCCTGAGAGCAGGTACGTCCCCGAGATCATCGGCTTGCGCCCCACGGTGTCGAACAGGCGCCCCAGGAGCAGGGGCCCGGCCAGGTTGCCGACCGCGAAGATCGCGACGTAGTAGGGGATGTTGCCGCTGGACACCTTGAAGAAGGTGCCGAGCAGATTGCCCAGGCCGAACAGGATCGAGTTGTAGAGAAACGCCTGGCCTACGAACAGGGCCAGACCGAGGATGGTGCGCCGTGGGTACAGCGTGAACACGGAGCGCACCACGAGGCTGAGCGGAACCGTGCGCCGCTGATGCACCGTCATCGCCTGCTCGGGCTCGGAGAGCTGCTGGCCGGTCTCATCCTCCACCTCGTGCTCGATCTCATCCACGATCCGCTCGGCCTCCTGTTCGCGGCCGTGGATGAACAGCCAGCGGGGGCTCTCGGGCACGTGCCGGCGCACCAGCAGGATCCCGAGCCCGAGCACCGCTCCCAGCGCGAAGCACAACCGCCAGCCCACGTTGACCGCGAAGATGCTCGTGTTCAGCGCCGGAATCGCCAGCAGTGCCCCCGCGGCGGCGCCCCCCCAGTAGCTGCCGTTGATCGCGATGTCCACCCTGCCGCGTCGCTCGGCGGGAATCAGCTCGTCGATCGCGGAGTTGATCGCGCTGTACTCGCCGCCGATGCCGAACCCGGTCAGGAACCGGAACACGTAGAACCACAGCGGGGAGAACGACAAGGCGGTCAGGCTGGTCGCGATCAGGTACATCCCGAGCGTGATCATGAACAGCTTCTTGCGCCCGTAGCGATCGGTCAGCTGACCGAACACGAGCGCACCCGCACACGCCCCGGCCACGTACAGCGACGCGGCCAGGCCCGTGACGTCGGCGGTCGAGATCCCTACCCCGGCCCCCTTCTCGCCCACGCGGCCGGAGATGCTGGAGACGATCGTCACCTCGAGCCCGTCGAGGATCCACACGGTTCCCAGGCCGATTATCACCCGCCAGTGAAATCGTGACCAGGGCAGGCGATCCAGGCGAGCCGGGATCTTGGTGCGGATCGTGCCCGTCTCGACGTCCGAGCTCATGCCGCTGCTCCCGCGGTCATGATCCCCAGGTACCGCACTCGTGGCGTCCGCAATCCAATCCGGCGCCCGGGAGGCGGTCGCTCACGTCGTCTGGGAGCTCGACTGGCTCGTCCGCATCGCTCGCGCCGCCTGCTCGATCAGATCGACGCACAGGTCGGTGGGCAGCGAGGCCGAATCGATCGTCAGGTGATAGAGCTGGGCGTCGTCGATGTCGAACCCGTAGAAGTGCCTCACGTAATCGGCGTGGACCTGATCAAGATGGCGGCGGGCCCGCTCGGCGGTGGCCTCATCGACGTGGGCGAACGAAGTCGCCCGCTGGGTTCTGCGATCGGCCGGCCCGGTGAGACGGACGCGGAGAACCCGCGGGTCGTCTCGCAGCTCCGCACCGCCCCCCCGGCCCAGGATCACCCCCTCGCCTGTGGCCACCTGGGCGAGCAGTGCCTCCCGGGAGGCGCGATGGACGTCCTCGGGCGTGATCATCTCGGGCGGTAGCGCCATCGTGACCCCGGGATCGGCGCCCGCGAAGGCGCTCAGCAACTTCGCCAGCCGGCTGCGCTCGATCGGCTGCTCGTAGGCCAGGGCCTCGTCGACCGAGAGGTCAAGGTGGTGAGCGATCCCCATGGCAATCGCCCGGTCGCAGAACGGGACACCGAGCCGGCGGGCCAGCTCGCGCCCGATCACGCCTCCGCCGGCACCGTAGGCGGCTGACAGGGTGACGATCATCCCCCGGGAAGCAAAGCACCAAACGCCCGACGGTGGCGTCTAGGAGAGCGCGCGAAAGACGGCGGCCGTCGAGGCGCCGAAGACCAGGTGCATCGATAGATCGACGGCCAGCTCGCTTGGCGACTGCTGCCAGGGCGGAGGGGACAGTCCCAGGGCCGGAAGCTCGACCAGCGAGGCTCCCCAGGCCGTCAGCCCGAGCGCGGCGCCGGCCGTGCTCGCGGGCGGCTCACGTTCCAGCGATCCGGCGACGAGGCCGAAGGGCAGCCCCCAGCCCGTGCCGTAGAGCATGTGCATGCCTTGGTTGAGGGCACCGCGACGGTTGCGTGGCACACCTCGGCGGAGCACGCCTTCGACGATGCGTCGCCCCATCTCCTCGGGGGCTGAGCTGGGCTCGCCTCCAGTCAGCTTCAGGTATGCCTCCTGCACCGTGGTCATGGCCGCCGTGCCGACCGCGGCGGCGACGATGCCCCGGGCGGCTGCGCCCAGAGGCGACAGGCGATACCGCGCCTCGGACTCGTCGGACTCGCCAGGCCGCTCGGACTTGCCCTGCTCGCCGGGCTCGCCAGAGTCGCTCTGAACCGCGGGTTCGAGAGCGGTGTCGGCACCGGCGCGCGTGGCCGTCGCCGCGACTCCGATCACCACCGCATCCTCGACGGCTCCCAGCAGCGCGTCGGGGAGGCCCGTCCGCTCGCCCACGAGCGCGCGCAGCCGCTGGGATCCATAAGCGGTAGCCAGGGCGCAGGCCGCACCCGTCCCCGCCCCCGGCGAGCCTGCGATCAAGCGCCCGGTGGCCGCGCCGCTGACCATCCTTCCGGCCAGCGAGGGGAGCTCGCTCCGGGGCGGAGCGGCGGGGTGCTTGTCGAAGGCCAGCTCGCCCGCGGCGGCCATCAGCCCTGCGACCCGGCCATTGCGACCCCAACGCCCGCGCAACGCCAACGTCGCCGGTCCCGCCGTGGTTCGCAGCCCGGTGACCGCGCCCAGCGCGACGGCCGTCAGCGGCGTCGTTCGGCCAATTCTGCTCAATGCGATCCGCATCCGGCGATCTCGCTCATCCACCCTCCTGGTTTTCGACTTCGAGGAGCCGCCAGTTGCTGCCCGGCGGCCGTGGCCGGCAAACACTTGCTGTGTCGCGCTTGCGTTTGGGGGTAGCCTCAGGCGTCGCCATCGAGCCGACCAGGAGTTTCGCCATGGCCAGCGATCACGCGCCCCCCAAGGAGATCCGGTGACGACGTCGTCTCAGCCTGAGATCCGTCGTCTGCAAGCCTCAGATCGGGACGCCTGGCGCGGGCTCTGGGACGGCTACCTGTCCTTCTACCGGTCAGACGTCTCCGAGGAAGTCACCGAGCTGACCTTCAGGCGCCTGTGCGAACAGGAGCAGGGGATGCTCGGCCTGATCGCCGTCGACGCCGGGAACCAGCCGATCGGGCTTGCCCACCTGGTCTTTCATCCCGCCACGTGGAGCGCCGCCGGCTACTGCTACCTCGAGGATCTCTACGTGGGCCGCGAGCATCGGGGCGGTCATATCGCCACTGCGATCTTCGACGCGGTCTATTCCACGGCGCGGGCGCGCGGTGTGGAGCGCGTGTACTGGCACACGCAGCAGTTCAACGGTCCGGCGAGGTCGTTGTATGACACGGTCGGGCGGCTCACCTCGTTCGTCGTCTACGAGCACGTGGTTCGTCCGGGCGTCTAGCCTGCGCGGCGTGGGTCAGCCCGCGTCTTCTCGGGACTCCGCGAGGAGCGCCGCTCCCTCGTCGAGGCGCCGGATGGCGTCCGCCAGACCGTGGCTGGGGGCGCGCAATCGGTTGGGTTGCCCCGCGGCTGACGGAGTGCGTCTCAACGAATGATCGGATCCGAACTTGGGGTGGTCGGATCCGAACTTGGGGTCGTCGGATCCGAACTTGGGATCGCTGACGTCGGCGGGGGTCAGTACAACCGTCGCGTCAAGGGTCAAAACGCGCAGCCCGAGGACGCGCGCCAGGATCGAGCCCTTGATGAGAACCCCGTCGGGCAGGCGCCGTCCGCGCTCGGGGACCGCGATCAGCATGACCGGGGCCCGGATCCTCGAGGCGGGAGGTGCGTCGGGCGCTGAAGTCCTCGAGTCGTTGTGACGTCCTGGCCATCGCCTCGATGATCTGCTCATAGCGTTCACGCCCCGCCTTGGCGCCGGCGACGTACCCGGCCGCGAACAGTGCCAGCTTCGCGAGCTTCACGAATCGCCTCTCGCCCCCCCCGTACGCTGCCGCAGTGAAGAGATGCCGGCGCTGCCCGCCGTGAGGCCCACCACCCCGCCGGCGATCAGCCCGATTCTGCGGACGGTGTCGGTCGACAACCGGTCTTTCAACGCGTCAGCGGAACCTGCGGTTGGTAACGCCTTCTTGATCCCAGCGGCTCCATCCATCGAGTCGCCGACCGTGTCGAGCAGCGACTGGAGCTTGCTTTTTCGGTTGAGCAGTTTCACTTGGTCGTCTCCCTTTCAGCGAGAAGCGCGAGACGCTTTGGCGATCGCGTCGACGAGCTCGCTCTTGGTCATGCTCGTTCGGTTCTCGATGCCGATGCTGGCCGCAAGCTGCACCAGCTCGGCCTTGTTGTGGGACTCCAGGCCGCCGTTGATGGACTCGCTCTCAAGCTCACGCGCGGTGCGCTTCGCCGTCGTCCGGGCCTGCTGCCGGATCTGCTCGGTCTCCTTGACCCGCGCCTCGGCCTCCCGCGCCTGCTGCTCGGCTTCGCCCGCGAGCGCCGACGCCCGCCGGCTCGCCTCCTCGGCCGCCGCGCGGGCGGCCGCAGCGGCCTCGTCGGCCATGCGTCGAGCCTCCGCCAGTTTCTCGGTCGCGTCCTCGAGCAGCTCCTCGGCCCGCTGGCGGCACTCCTCGGCGTCACGCTGGGCCTCCTGGACCTCCTCGTCGACCTCCGCCTTGACCTCCTGCTGGTGCTCGTGCGCTTCCGCCTCGACGGCTCGCCGCTCACGCTCGACGGCCGCCTCGGCGGCCTTCTGCGCCTCCGCAACCCGCTGTTTGACATACCGAGCCATCTCGCGTTCGGTTTCCCGCGTGCGGGCCCGACCCTGCTCGTTGACCTCTCGGGCGTGCTCGGAGCGCTCCTTGGACTCCTGCGCCGCCTCCACGGCCTGCTCTTCGGCCTCGCGAGCGCGCTCGCCGGCCTCCTGCGCCCGCCGCATCCGGATGTCGACGGAGTCCCCGCCGATCGGCGTAGCGTCGATCACGGCAGCTCTCACCTTCCGACTCTGGTCGCGGGCGCCCGCCGTGGCGGACTCGGCTGCGGAACCGACCGCCTCCGCGGGCTTGAGCGCTCGCGACAGCAGCCAGGCGGCGTTGGAAGGCATATCTCGCAAACCTTTTCGCGCTTGCTCCGACAACGACATCAGTCGACCTCCTTCGAGGACGTAGGACAGCAAAGACCGTGAATGAGACAATAGCATCTCATCAAGGGATCGCCTAGACTAGCGCGGAGACGAAGATGTCAGCATCCGCCCCCAGACCAGCGCTCCGGCAGCGCGTAGCCGCAGCAATCCTCGACGGAGCGGCGCAGATCTTCGCGGTCCAGGGAGAGCACGCGAGCATGAACGACGTGGCCGAGGCGGCGGGAGTCGCCCGGGCCACTGTGTACCGCTACTTCCCGAGCCGGGAGGTCCTGCTCAACGAGCTTGCGCAGGCCGCGGCGAGCGAGGTCGAAGCGCGGTTGGCGTCGGCCCGAATCGACGAGGTGACGCCGGATGAGGGCATCGCCCGGGCGGTGCGCGCGCTCGTCGATGTCGGCGACTCCTTCGTGCTCCTCGCCCGCGAGCGGGGACGATCCGGCCCGCAGCGGTTCGAGCGCGAGCTCGACCAGCCCATGCGACAGCTCTTCGAGCGCGGGCAGGCCAGCGGAGACGTCCGCGACGACATCGCGAGCGCTCGCCTCACCGAGTCGCTGATCGGACTGATCGTCGGCGTGGTCACATCCAGACCGCCGCTCGGCAGGGAGGACGTGATCGCCACGATCATCAGCCTGTTCCTCGACGGAGCCCGCACCCGTGGTCCGCGACGGCGATGAGCGACCATCAGTACGCGATACCCGTGCGAGTGCGACCCGCGGACAATTCCAGCAGCGAGGAGGAGCAAATGGACCAGGAGGCCGATCGACCGGCTCCCGAGCAGGAGCCTGATCAGCGCCCGCAGGCGTCGGCAAAGGACCAAGACGACGAGTCGGCACAAGGCCGCGACGGCGAGGCCGAGCAGCGCCCGGGCGACGAGTCCGGGCAACGCTCCGGCGACCAGGGCGATCGCGACGACCACGACGACCACGGCAACCGCGACGGACAGCCGGATCAGGCGGGTGCCTACCAGATGCAGCAGTCCTCCGAGGAGGCCGACTCGCTGCTTCAGGAGCTCGTGGCCTACCTGCGCGAGCACCGCACGGAGCTCCGTGAGGAATGGGCTCGGCGCATCAGCGAGGCCGAGCTCCTGGGCGTGATGTCCGACGAGGAGATCTTCTCGGAGGCGACCGAGGTCTATGACAACTACGTCGATGCCCTGGAGACCGGCAGCATCGAGACCCTGCAGTCCTACGCCCGTGAGCTCTCGGAGAGGATCATCCCCCGCGGCGTCGAGACCCACGAGGTGCTCGGGATCGTGCTCCTGCTGCGAGACGTGCTCGCGCGGTCGCTGTTCGCCGAGTACCAGAAGGACCTGGAGCTGCTGAACCGCATCCTCGACTCCTACGAGCCGGCGGCGAACCGGATCGCGGTGACCGTCGGAGTGAGCTTCGTCGAGGAACGCGAGCGGGTCATCCACGAGCAGCAGGAAGCCATGCGCGAGCTGTCCACGCCGGTCCTGCAGCTTCGCGAGCAGCTGCTGATCCTGCCGATCATCGGCGCCCTGGACTCCTCGCGGGCCCGCCAGCTCACCGAGCAGCTGCTGGGGGCGATCCAGGAGAACCGAGCCAAGGTCGTGGTGATCGACATCACCGGGGTGGCCAGCATCGATCGCACCGTGGCCAATCACCTCGTCCAGACCGTCGAGGCATCGCGGCTCATGGGGGCGAGCACGATCCTCACCGGCCTGTCGTCGGAGATCGCCCAGACGCTCGTCGACCTGGGCGTCGACCTGAGCATGATGAAGACGGTCGGCGATCTCCAGGGAGGGCTCGAGGAGGCCGAGCGGCTGGCCGGCTACCGGGGCGACGACGCGGGGCCCCCGCCCAGCCCCGCAACCTAGAGGGTCTCGGGCCGGAGGCGTCGATGGCGGTAGCGATCCTTCGCCAGGGGAGCTACCTGATCGCCTCGATCCAGTCGGATCTGTCCGACAGCGAGGTCATCGAGCTTCGCAACGAGCTGACCGAGCTGGTCGGCGAGCATCGCTCACGAGGGATCGTGATCGACGTCGCCGCCCTCGATGTGATCGATTCCTTCGTCGCCCGAGCCCTGAGCACGATCGTCCTGACCGCGAAGCTGCGCGGCGCCGAGACGGTGATCGTCGGCATCCACCCCGATGTGGCAATCGCCATGGTGCAGTTTCGCTTGAACCTGCAGCCGCTCCGGGTGGCTCTTGATCTGGACGCCGCGACCGCCCTGCTTGATCGCTTGACCCAGGGGGACGCTAGGAATGGACGATGAGGTCCGCGTGCCCATCACCTCCGACGCGGATCTCGTGACCGCGCGGGCGCAGGGGCGAGCCATGGCGCAACGGCTCGGCTTCCCGCGCCCCGATCCGACCCTGATCGCGACCGCGATCTCCGAGATCGCGCGCAACATCGTCGTCCACGTCGGTGAGGGCGAGATCGTGCTCAGGCCATTTCAGGACACCCATCGCTACGGCCTGGTGGTGATCGCAAGCGACCACGGACCCGGCATCCGCGATGTCGAGGCGGCACTCCGAGACAACTACAGCGGCAGGGGCGGTCTCGGCCTGGGCATGCCCGGAGCCCGGCGACTCATGGACGAGTTCGAAGTCGAATCAGACGCCGACTCGGGCACGACCGTCGTGATGAAGAAGTGGAGGTTCCGCGACGAGCTGGCCCGGTTACGTGAGGAGCGCCGCCGCCGTGCGTGAGCGCCGAGCCGGTGCGTCCGTGGAGTGGGCTGTGGCCGCCCGGTCGCGCCGAGGCGAGGCCACGAGCGGGGATCTCGGGGTCGTCACGCTCCTCCCCGAAGGCGCGCTGGTGGCCGGGATCGACGGCCTTGGACACGGCCCCGAGGCGGCTCGGGCCGCCCGCAGGGCAGCCCAGGTGGTGCGCGAAAGCTCCACCCGGGACCTCGTCCTGCTCGTCGAGCTCTGCCATGCTGCCTTGAGCGACACGCGTGGCGCCGCGATCAGCCTGGCGTTCGTGTCCTGCATCGAGAGCGAGATGACCTGGCTCGGCGTCGGCAACGTGGAGGGACGGATCCTGAGCGGCGATCCGTGGGCGACGCGGCCGAAGGGCTCTCTGGCGCTGGAGCGCGGCGTTCCCGGACACGAGCTCCCGGCCATGAGAACCGCCACGCTCGCGGTCGTCCCCGGCGACGTCCTGGTCCTCGCCACCGACGGGATCGAGGCAGCGTTCGCGGACTCGCCTGACATCTCTGGCTCGACGCAGACGATCAGCGACCGCATCCTGGCCGGCCACTCAAAACGGTTTGACGACGCTCTCGTCGTCGCCGTCCGGTACCTGGGGGTACGACCGTGAGCGGCGGGACCGACAGCGGCTCGCTGTCCTTCCGGATGGCGTACGGATCCGCCCTGCAGGAGTACGTGCGCGAGCCCACCGAGAGCGCGCTTCGGGTCGCCTACGAGCTCGGGCGCGAGGCGGTGAGCCGGGAGCTGAGCGTGCTCGACCTGGCCGTCATCCATCACGACATCCTGCTGACGGCGCTCGCGGACACGCCGGATGTCGCCGACGTGCAGCGGCTCACGCGCACGGCGGGCGACTTCTTCCTCGAGAGCCTCTCCAGCTTCGAGATGGTCCAGCGCGGCTTCAAGGCGGCCCGCCAGGCCTTGCACGACGAGCGCCGCAACACGGAGCTGTCGCGCCAGCTGTCGGCGTTTCTCACCGATGCGTCGCTCGCGGTCGACGGGTCGGACTCGCTTCAGGAGATGCTGTGGCTGGTGGCCGAGCTGGCGCGCGAGCTCGCCGGCGCGGAGTGCTGTCTGGCCACCGTGGCCGGAGACGGCGAGCCCCGGATTGCCGAGGCGGCCTCCCACCCCGACGAGGACAGGCGATGGACGGCCTTCCTTCGGTGGCTCGACCTGCCCGAGATCTACCGGCTGGTGCGCATGAGCGGCGGCTCGCTCCGGATCGCCGACGATCAGCTCGCGGGCTTGCCCGTCTCGCGCACCGCTGCAGGCGATCGGCCGGTTCGGGGATGGCTCGCGGCATCGCTGACCGCCCTCGACGGCTCGCAGCTCGGAGCAATCCAGCTCTTCGACAAGCAGCAAGAGCGCTTTACCGCCGACGACGAAGCCGCCCTCATCCATCTCGCCCAGATGGCCTCGGCAGCCGTGGAGAGAGCGCTCCTCTACCAGCAGCGCAGCTAGCCGATCACCGTGCCCTGGGCGCCGGGGCGCTCATCCGGTCAGGTGGAAGGGCAGGCTCGTGATCACGATCCCCTCGTAGTGAACGAGTGTCCTGCGGAGTCGCTGGCCCAGCCGGCCGTGAAGGAGCTGCTGCCAGCGGTGCTTGGCGATGAGCTCGGGCACGACGACGGTGAGCGTCAGGTCGCCGTTTCGCGCGATGCAGCGCCGCGATGTAGTTGGCCAGGGGCGCGAGCGTCGCCCGGTGGGGAGAGACGACGACCTCAACTCCGGATCGCCCTCGGTCAGGGCAACAGGAGCTCCGTCCGGTACTTCGGCATCAGCGCGATCGATTTCTCCATGAACGACTTTTGGGCGGCCTCGTCGAGCTTCGGGGGCGCTTCGGTCCGGCTGGTGAGGGGGATCCCGACTTCGGCGAAGAACTTCTCCTGGCCGGGCGGCGTGCACATGCACAGCAGCCGAGCCGGATGGGCGGAGGAGTTTGTGAACACGTGCGGCGCGTTGGCCGGAACGTTGATCGTCTCTCCTGCTTTGGCGATCAGCTTGACGCCGCGGAAGGTGAACTCGACCTCCCCCTCGATGATCGAGAACATCTCTTCGAAGTCGTGACGATGGGGAGGTGGGCCGCCGCCCGGAGGAACCAACATGTCGATGAGCGTGTAGCGACCAGCGGTGTCATCACCACTCAAGAGGATCGTGTACGTGTCTCCCACCACTCCCAGATGAGATAGTGACTGGTCACTCTCGGGCCGGGCGACTCCCAGCTCGCGTCCTGGATCATCGTCGGGGATCGTGGATTCCGGCCGGAGTGGTGGACTTGGGTCGGCGCTCATCGTCGTCTCCTATCGTCGTCGTGCCGTCAGGAAAGGGCACCTGGAGGAAGCACATAGCGGGCCGGAGTCGAGGAGCTGGTCCGTCCGCTGTCACCGATCCGGCCGCCGTGTATACCGCGTCCCGAAGCCTTCGGCACCACGGCCTCGGGCTCCCCATCGTGACTGGTGATCCATGCCAGGATCGCCGCCGACTCTTCTCCGGCGGCCAGGATCGCGGCGCGCTCTATCACTTCTCCGCCCGACGGGTGGCGGCGCGACAGGCCCTTCACCAGGGTGCGAATCGTGTCGTCGTCCATTTCGCAGACCTCCCTGAGCGTCTCCGGACCGGCCCAAGCGTGTCCCGAACCACTCTCTTGACTAACGGCTCTCCGGTCGCTGGCGACGAAACTGTCCGTGAGGTCGCCGCTGCGCTATGCCCGGCGGTGCTCTGCGCGAATCGCTTCGCAGGAGCGCTGAAGTCGCCCTGAGGGGCGGATGCTACGCCCCCTTGTCGACCGCGAGCGGTGCGCACCCCCGGGCGGGCTGCTCTCAGCGCCTCAGCTTGCGCCGCAGGAGCACGAACGCCGGGACGCCGAGAACCGCGGGCACCAGCAGCTGAAACAGGCGGTAGGCGAGGAGCCTGGGACTCAGGCAGACGAGGGCGATCACAAGGGCGGCGATGAGCGCGGGCCCCAGCGTCAGCACCCACGAGCCCGCGCCGGGCACGATCCCCGTGAACACGGCCACCCCCACCGCCACGAGAGCGATGAAGTTCGCGGCGCTGGTGACGACGAAGAAGGCGACCGTGCGCCGCGTGATGTGGTCGGTGGACATACCGGCCTGGTGCAGCGCCCAGGCGCCGAGCGCGAGCCCCCCGGCGCCGCCGGCCGGCAGCAGCGTGTTCGCCGCCTGCTCGGCCATCCCGATGTCGTAGCTCAGTCCCCACGCCATCCCCGCGCAGACTCGACCGCCGGCGACTGGGCACCGCCTGGCTCGGCCCGTCCTCGGCGGCGCCCGCCGTGGCGGTTGCCCTGGCGCATTGCGACCCGGTGTCATTGCTGCTCGCGGCCATCCTCGGGAGTTCTTCCCGCACCTGATCTCGGCGCGGCCTCACCAGGTCTCGTAGTGGTCTTCGCGGTCGCCGCCGGCCTGGCGGCGCTCGCCGGGTGGGATTCGCAGTCCGGCCCGACTTCGGGGCGGGTCTGAAAGATCGCTTGCCCTCCACAGAGCCGAGATTTGCGGTGCTCCCGGCATTGATGTGGTCAGGGCGAGCGCCAGATCGTGGGTCTGAGCAGGCGGTTTGCCGGGTGGACGGTGCCCAAGATTGAGCCCGGGCGGCCACGGGCACGGCTCTGCTGCAGAAAGTTTGCACGGCTGGCCGCAATTTTCTTCCGGGTGCGTGCTGGGGGACCAGGATGCAGAAAATCCCGCGCGCGGGTGGGAACTTTCTGCGTTTGGGAACTCGCGAGCCGGGCGGCGGCGGACGACGGCTCCTGGACGACCTCCATCGAGACCGAGGCCCAGGCCGAGGGGCCGAGGGCCGAGGGCGAGGGTCGGGGCCTAGGCCGAGGAGCGAGGGCCGGGCCCGAGGCCGAGACGAGGACGAGGTGTCCCCGCAGGCATGCCCGCACGGGCCCATTCTGACCACACGGGCCCATTTCTGACCACATCGACGCCGGGGGGGCCAGATTGTTGGCACGAATAACTGTCACGCAAAGCGGGTAGGGTGGCGCGCCATGGATCAGAACTTGTCGGTAGCCACCCCACCGGTTGTACATGATCACCGCTTCACGGATTACTACTTTTCAACGCTTCAAGTATCGGTTGTCCGATGAAGCGACGCGTTGGTGCCCTGATCGTCCTACCGTTCGTCTTCGCGGCCTGCGTGAGCGCACGCCCGGATACGTCGAAAGCCAGCCCGGCCTCGCGCCACACCGTCACACGCAGCTCGAAGCTGCGCGCGACGTTGACCATCAACCCGCCGTCGCGCGCGCGCCTTCGGTGCCGGCGGGCACGCGTGAGCGGGCGAGATGCCGTCACCGGCGGTTCATTGATCGTACATCGTGGCCGCAAGCGAGCCGGCAAGTCGCATCGCCGCGCTCGCCACCATCGCCACAAGCGAGCAAGGGCACATCGCCGCGTTCGCCATCGCCTCTGCGGACGGCCCACCCGCAAGCCGAAGCCGAAACCCAAGCCTCCGGTAGTAGGCACAGCTCCCACGGCTGGCACGGCGAATGGTGCCACGCCTCCGGTGATCGGAGCTCCTGTCCCTCCACCTCCCCCGAGTGGAACGGTTCTGTTCGACGGAACCTGGCCCAGCAGCGGGGCCCCCAGCGCCCATGTCTGGTCGGGACCCACGAACTGGTATGTACCCGGTGATGTGGTCGGCGCCCCTGATCCGCTCGGGAGCGGCCAGGATGTCGGCAAGTTCAGCGTCAAACGCCAGGATGAGAATCCCTGCTGCTCCTACGCCGGGCGCGCTGATCTCGACTCGCCGGAGTTGATGAGCCCAACGCAGAACAGCAACGTGTACATCAGCATCCCGGTCTACGTTCCCATGAGCACGATTGCGGACGCCTACGGGAGCACGAACAACGGGTTCATGGTCGACGAGCCCTACGGAGCTCCGTTCGACGGTGCGCCGGCCGCCGGCAACGTGGACGTAGTTGCCCGCAGTCCCGAATCGTTCAACTACCGGTTCTGCTGGAATGACTTCCTCGGAACCTATGATCCTCCCAGGGAGGCGGCTTGCCAGTGGCTTTCGCCGACGATCACCTCGGACGGCTGGCATACGATCACGCTGCACATCAACTGGTCCGGCAACCCTTCATTGGGTTACACCGAACTATGGTTTGATGGGGCTCCGCAGAGGTTGATCCCGTCGCCGGACACGACGGCACCGGGCGCCCCACTGGAAACGGGCACCGCCGGCCCCGACACACGGATCTACTTCTCGAACTTCAACGGCAACAACGACTCGGGCCCGAATTTCAATGACGTCAACCTCTACGGCAATCAAACCTCGAATGGAAGCACCGAGGTGATCTACCACGGCGAGACCAAGATCGGGACGACACTGGCATCTGTCGCGCCCGATGTGTATCCAGAGGGGCCATAACGCGCCGGGCGTGTCGCGGCCAGCCTTCGGGAGTGATGCGGAACGTGGCGAAGACCACCTTCGGGAGGCCCTCCAGACCGGCGCGTGGCGCACAAGCACGCGCCGGCAGGTCTCCATAACCTCAGCTACGCCTCTGACCGGGTCCGGCCCCGGAGGGTGCCGACGCCCCGGTTAGGAGCGTGTGACTGACGGCTTCTGGTCACCTTCCTCAACGCTGTGTCCTGCCGCGGAGCGGAGGACCAGATCGCCCACGCTTGGAATCCGACGAGGGCGGTGAGAAGCACAATGGCGAGGACGGCGTTGGCGATGATGACGAGGGTCATGCTGGCTCCTTTTTTGGCTGGTGGAGTCAGCATCGTTGGCCCTGCGAAGACCGATGTGGGATCGCTGTAGGAGACTTGTAAGCATGCGCGGCGGGACGCCTGAGGGCGCGAGCGGACCCGGGCAAGTCCATCCGGGGGAGTCCACCCGTGCGGGCGGCTCCTAGGAGACGTGCGCCCCGGATCGCCGGGTGGTGGCCGGCGCCCGCGCCGCCTGGCTGATCTGCTCGTTCAAGGGTTCAAATGAGACTCGCAGGATCGCTCCGCCGTCGGGCGCGTTCTCCGCTTGGACGGAACCGCCATGCGCCTCGGCCGCCTGCTTGACGATCGCCAGCCCGAGGCCCGATCCGGGCATGCGCCGCGCCTGCTGAGCGCGGTAGAAGCGATCGAACACGTGCTCGAGGTCCTTCTCGTTGAACCCCGGCCCGTGGTCACGAACCGACAGAACTCCGTCGCGGAGGACGACTTCGATCCGCCCGTCGGCGGAGCTCCACTTGCGGGCGTTGTCGATCACGTTGGTGACCGCTCGGGCCACGCGGTCAGGAGCGTTGACGATCGACGTCGGCTCGAGCTCGACGCTGAACCGAAGCTGCGGAGCGCGACGCCGGGCGCGTGAGATCGCTTCTCGGACGATCACATCGAGCTCTATGGACTCGGTGTGCTCGCCGGCCGCGGCTCCCCGGGCGAGCTCGAGGACATCGGCGACCAGCTGGGTAAGCTCATCGAGCTCGGCGACGATCGCTGCCTGCAGACCCCGGCGCTCCTCCTCGGGAAGCCGATGCGCTTCCAGGAAGATCTGGATGTTGCTGCGCAGCGCGGCCATCGGGGTGCGCAGCTCGTGCGAGGCGTCAGCGATCAGATGACGCTGAGCCTGGATGGAGCGCTCGAGGGCATCGAGCGTCTGGTTGAAGCTCGCCGCGAGCCGGCGAAGCTCGCTCGCCCCCGTCTCCTCGAGGCGGCGGGGGCGATCGAGAGCGTTGGCGACCCGCTCGGTCTGCTCGGAGAAACGCTCGATCGGCGCCAACGCGGCCCGGGCGATCAACGCTCCGAGGACGCCGGCGAGAACCACGCCGATCCCGACGAGCAGGGCATAGGTCAACAGGAGCCCGCGCAACACCGAGTCGACCGAGGTCAGCGGCAGCGCTACCTGGACCGCATAGTGATCGTAGGGGTCGCCGACCGTCAGCACTTCGAGATGGACGCCGTCGACCCGGGCTGTGCTGTAGAAGCTGCCGTGCGCCCGGCTGGCGATCTCGAGCGTCCGCGCGTCGACCGGCAGCTCAGGCGTGCCGCCGTTACCGGCGTACACGCGGCCGCTCGGGTGGACGAACTGGAAATATCCTGGCGCCCCACCGAACGGGGGATTGGCGGGTTCGCGGCCAGGTGGCCCCGGGCCCCCGCGCTCGGCGCCGGCGCCGGCGCCGGCGTTGGCGTGGTTCGAGCCGGCGCCGGCGTTGGCGTGGTTCGAGCGGGCGCCGGCAGAGCCGGGGTGCGGTCCCAGGAAGGGCTCGGCGCGCCCGCGCAGCTCCTGGCGAACCTCCCCCAGCAGGTGCGACCGCGTGCTCAGGTAACCGGTGACGCCGAGGGTCACGGCGACGGCGGCGACGGCCAGCGCCGCCGCCCCGGTGAGGCGCCGGCGCAGGCTCACGCTTGGCCTCCGCTCGCCCGCGGGCTTGCGGGTGGGCGGGACCGGTTCTGATCCCGCCTCGCCTGGATGGGCAGGGCGGGCGGGATCTGGTTCCGGCTGGCTCGCCAAAACGAGGCCTCCCGCGTCATCCGGCTGGCTCGCCAAAACGAGGCCGCCCGCGTCATCTGGCTGGCTCGCGCAGGACGTAGCCCACGCCATGCACCGTCTGGATCAACCGACCCTCACCGCCGGCTTCGAGCTTGCGACGCAGATACCCGATGTAGACACGCAGAGCGTTGCCGGCCTGTCCGAAGTCATAGCTCCAGACGCGTTCGTAGATCAGCTCCGAGGTCAGTACCCGCCGGGGATTGAGCATCAACAGCTCCAGGAGCTGATACTCGGTGCGCGTCAGGTCCACCACCCGGTCGCCGATCCTCGCCGCATGCGCATCCGCATCGAGCTCGAGGTCGCCGAACCGAAGCGACCGGCCGTCGGCGCCCTCCACATGGCGGCGCATGATCGCATGCAGCCGAGCCTGCAGCTCCCGCACGTCGTACGGCTTGACCAGGTAGTCGTCGGCCCCCGCCTCCAGACCGTCGACTCGATCCTCGACGGCGTCGCGAGCCGTGAGCATCAAGATCGGGGTTCGATTTCCCACGCTGCGCAGCCGGCGGCACACCTCCATTCCGTCCACGTCGGGCAACCCGAGATCGAGGATGATCGCGTCCGGCGCCGCTGTCTGCGCCTCCAGCAGACCCGCCTGACCCGTGGCCGCCGGCAGGACCTCGTAGCCGTCGAGCACGAGCGCCCGCCGCAGCGCCGAGCGCACGGCGTCGTCGTCCTCGATGACCAAGACTCGCATCAGCCCTCCTTACCAGTATGACGGGGTCGCTGTCGATCACGCCCAAGCGTCGCCGCTCCGTGTCGCAACGCCGTATGTCACACATAAGCAAGATGTATGAGCTCGCCGTCCCTACCGCGCTCGAGACGCTTATCCGGCTCCTACGGCGCTCACACACTCGGGGTGCACGGTTGCTCTCAGGCAACCGAAAGGAGGTGAAGAGACAATGCCTCGAAGGATCAAACCCCTGATCGCCACGCTCGCGGCGATCGGAGCAGTGGCGGGCGGCGGCGCCGCACTTGCCGGCGCGGCAACGACGACCTCCCCCGCCCACGGCACGGCGACGACGAGTACGGCGACCACCGGTAAGGGGAGCGCCAGTACGACGGGGACCAGAACGCCGGCCCCGGGTTCAGGCGCGCGCAGCGGCGCCGGCCCCGGCTCCGGCTCCGCCCACCAAGCACAACTGCCCCAACATGTAGGCTGCGCACCGGCCGCCTCCCGCCCTGTGCGGCGGGCGGCCGGAGCTCTCACGTCGACCGCCCGGGCCTTGACCGCGCCGCCACAGAACCGCACGCTGCGCATAGCGCTGGCCCAGATCGACTGCGCCCTCGGGGACATTCAGGAGAATGTGCGCCGGGCGCGGGAGGCGATCGCCGCAGCTCACCGGCGACAAGCCGATCTGCTCGTCTTCCCCGAGCTCAACCTGACCGGTTATTCGCTGCGCGCGATCGCCGAGGACGTTGCCCTGACCGTCGATGACCCTGCGATCACGAGCCTGGCCGATGCAGCGCAAGGAATGGCGATCGTGCTCGGGTTCGTCGAGCAGGGACCGGTGCACGTACACAACAGCGCCATCTACCTGGAGAACGGCCAGTGCGTGCACGTCCATCGAAAGGCGTTCCTTCCGACCTACGGGCGCTTCGAGGAGCACAAGCACTTTCGCGCCGGGCAGGGGCTGCGCACGTTCGACACTCGCGCGAGCCGCTTTGCGCTGCTGATATGCAACGACGCCTGGCAGCCGACCCTGCCGTTCCTTGCCGTGCAGCACGGAGCGCAGGTGCTGATCGTCCCGGCCAACAGCTCGCACGATCCCGAGGCCGACGTCGACCGCGCGATCGAAGACGACTGGGGCGACCTGCTGCGCTTCCACGCGCGCTTCCTGCAGGTCTACGTGGTTTTCGTCAATCGGGTCGGGAGCGAGTCCGGTATCAGCTTCTGGGGCGGCTCCCGGGTGGTGGATCCGTGGGGCCAGGTGATCGTCGAGGCTCCCAGGTGCGAGCCGGCGCTCGTGTTGGCGGAGCTCGATCTGCGCGCCGTGCGCCGGCGGCGGCAACAGATGCCCTTGGTGAAGGAGCCCCGGCTCGACATGCTGGCCCGCGAGTTTGCGCGCCTGCTGGATGAGGAAACCTGAGCGCGCCTCCGGAAACCTGAGCGCGCTCCGGCTTGGTCAGTCCGCGAGCCCGACCGCTTCCGGGAGCGCCGGGGCTCCGAGCGCGCCCGACAGCCGGATGCCGGCGGCGCGGACGGTACGCCCGGTCTCGTCGAGCGCTCGCCCCAGGCGGAACTTCGGCCCGGACACGTTGACCGCCGCCACCACCCGGCCGGTGAAGTCACGGATCGGCGACGCCACCGCAACCAGCCCCGGCTCGAGCTCCTCGTCCGCCCGTGCATAGCCGACCTGACGGGCCCGTCCGATGCGCGACTCGAGCTCGTTTACGTCCGCCGGACAGCTCGGTCCGGTGCGCTGCAACGGGACCCCGCCGAACAGCTTCACGAGCGCCGCCCGATCGTGGTCCACCAGCAGCGCTCGCCCCGACGCTGTGCAATACGCGGGCACCGCGCGGCCGACCCAGCCCCGGGCGGCGATCGCGTAGGGCGTCGAGTCGGTCATCACGGTGAGCACCTGCACTCCGCGCAGCACCGACAGATGAGCGGTCTCCGAGACCTCGTGGACCAGATCCGCGAGCACCGGCGCGGCCTCCTCGAGCAGCCGCGGCTCGCCCGCGCGGGCGGCCAGCGCAAAGCAGCTCCAACCGAGCCGGTAGGCGCGTCCCGCCGGCACCCGCTCCACCAGCCCATGGTCGGCCAGCGCGGCGAGCGCCCGCGAGACCTGGCTCTTCTCGTGCCCCGTGAGCGCGGCGATCCGGGTCACTCCCAGGCCGCCGACGGCGACCGCTTCATCGGATCCGAGCGCGAGCAACACCTGAAGGCCCCGCCGGAGACTCGTACCACGTTGCTCCATCGGTTAGTGCTGTTATGCCATCAAACCAGCTCGCCGTCAAGCAACGCCGGGTGGTCGCCCCGCCTGGCTGGTCTGCCTGTCGGTACTATGCCAACTACTGTTGCCGTGAGCAACTACGCGCACTCGTGACACCCCGCGGAGGCCCCACGTGACTACCGATATGACCGGCGACCGACCGGCGACGCGACCGGGACTGATGGAGCGACTGCGGCGCGGCCCGGTGGTCTGCGCGGAGGGCTACCTGTTCGAGCTCGAGCGTCGCGGCTATCTCCAGGCGGGCGCCTTCGTGCCCGAGGTCGTGCTCGAGCACCCCGAGCTCGTATCCGGGCTGCACCGCGAGTTCGTGCACGCCGGATCCGACGTGGTCGAGGCGTTCACCTACTACGCCCACAGGGAGAAGCTCCGGATTCTCGGCAAGGAGCACCTCCTCGAGACGATCAACCGAAATGCGCTTGCGATCGCCGGCGAGGTGGCGGCGGAGAGCGGCGCCCTGCTCGCCGGCGACATCTGCAACACGAACGCCTTCGGCGCAGATCGGAGGTCGCGCAGCGCCGTCCGTGCGATGTTCGAGGAGCAGGTCGGTTGGGCGGTGCAGGCCGGGGTGGAGTTCATCGTCGGCGAGACGTTCTCGTGGGGCGAAGAGGCCCTGCTGGCCACGGAGGTCATCAAGGCGACCGGCCTGCCGGCCGTCGTGACGCTGGTCATCCACCGTGAGCCCGCGACCCGAGAGGGATGGTCCCCCGCGGAAGCCTGCAAGCGACTCGAGGCGGCGGGCGCCGATGTCGTGGGCCTGAACTGCAGCCGCGGTCCCGAAACGATGCTTCCGCTGCTGGAGGAGATCCGAGCGGCGGTGGGCGTCAACGTTGCCGCACTGCCCGTCCCATACCGCACGCACGAGGCGGAGCCGAGCTTTCAGTCGCTTCGCGACCCGAGATACGACGGCCTGTCCGATGGCAGGCCGTTCCCGACGGAGCTTGACCCGTTCACCTGCAACCGGCTCGAGATCGCCGACTTCACCCGCGCCGCCCACGCTCTCGGGGTCTCGTATCTGGGGGTGTGCTGCGGCGCGGGCCCCCATCACATCCGGGCGATGGCCGAGGCGCTCGGGCGCCGCCCACCGGCCAGCCGGTATAGCGCCGACATGTCCAAGCACGCCTACTTCGGCACCGACTCGCAGCTCGCGGAGTCCAACCTCGGCTACGCGGGCGAGCTCTAGGGGCGCCAGCCATTCCCGAGCGCCTGCCTTCATCCGTGCCGGTGCTGGTCATCGGCGCCGGCGTGCACGGACTCTCGACCGCCTGGCACCTGGCCGGCCAGGGACAGCGCGTGCTGGTCTTGGACAAGACCGGGATAGCCGCCGGCGCCTCCGGGATCGCCTGCGGGGTGGTTCGCAACAACTACTTCCAGCCCGCCATGTCGGAGCTGATGGCGGCCTGCGTGGAGCTCTGGGAGTCCGATCCCGAGGCCTTCCACTACCACGGCACCGGTTACATTGCCCTCGGCCCGCCGGGCCAGGAGGGCGACTTGACCGAGATCCACGAGCGACACCGGCGGATCGGCTACCCCTCCACGTTGCACGTGGGCGAGCGGCAGGTGCAGGCCCACATGCGCTCCCTGTATCCCGACTGGCGGGCCCCCGGTCTGACCGCGTGCCTGCACGAGCACGCCGGGGGCTACGCGTTCAACCGGGAATCCATGCTCGGCCTGGCCGACAAGGCCCGGCAGGCGGGGGCCGAGATCGTGTCCGGAGTGCAGATCACCGGCTTTGAGACCGACAACTCGGGCGCGGTCAAGCACGTGGTTACGACCGCCGGAATGGTCGATGTCGACCAGGTGGTCGTCGCGGTGGGGCCGTGGATCGCGTCGCTGTGGCGGATGCTCGGCTTGCCCGAGCGCATCGACGTCCGCCAGCCCGACGGGTCAGAGCGCAAGCAGCTGCCGATGTGGACCTTCTGGTATCTCCAGGAGGGAGAGCTCGACTTCGATCCGGCGAAGTTCGTGACCGCCGATGGGCGCTCCTCGCCGGTGCTGCACGTCGATAGCGACCAGCCGCTGCGCGACCACGCCGGACGGCTGATCACCGACGAACCGTGGGGCGTCTACTTCAAGCCCGACCGCACGACGGTCCAGGGGGGAGCTCAACCGCTGCGTCTGGGCCACCAGTACGAAGTCGATCCCTACCCGAGCGGCACCGTCGATCCGGGCTTTCAGGAACTGTGGCCGTCCGCGCTCTCCCATTGCCTGGAGCGCTTCGACGGCGCCCATGGCCGCTACCGCCAGGTGCGTTCAGGCGGAGTCGGGGCGTTCACGATCGACAACTTCCCGGTGTTCGATTACGTGCGCCCGAATGTCTTCGTCGCCGCCGACTCCAACCACGGCTTCAAGATGATCGCCGTGGGCCGCGAGATCGCGCGCGTGCTGTGTGGGGAGCATTCCTCGCTGCTGCACCCGTTCCGGTTTCACCGCTTCACCTCCGGAGATCTCCATCCGGTCTCGAGCAGCCCGTATCCGTGGAGCTGAAGACTCCGCGACGGACCGGCTGCAGGCTCAGAGGTGCACCGGCCGCTTCATGGTGCGATAGACGAACTCGTCAGGCTGGGCTGCCCCGCCGACCGTCTGCGCTGACCGGTCCTTCGTCTGCGCGGAATCGCGGATGGCCACGACGCGTTCGTGGTGCGCCGAGAACCGGCAGACCGGATCCGTGGCCGCCGCGTCGCCCGTGAGCCGCAGCGCCTGGCAGCGACAGCCGCCCCAATCGAGCTCCTGGTGTCCGAGCGGGCACGAGCGGCATGGCTCCGGCATCCAGCCGGTCCCCCGGAAGCGCGTGAAGGCATCGGACTGGCTCCAGATCCATTCCAACGGGCGCTCGCGCACGTTGGCGACCTCGAGTCCCGGGATCGTCGACGCCGCCTGGCAGGGCAGCACGTCGCCGTTCGGAGCGACCACCATCGCCGCCTGGCCCCAGCCACCCATGCATGGCTTGGGCAGGTCCTCGTAGAGGTCGGGGAGCACCCAGAGAACGTCGACCTTGGGGCCGACCCGCTCCCGGAAGCGCTGCACTGCCTGCTCCCCGCGCCGGAGCTGCTCCCAGGTTGGCAGGAGCGCCTCCTGGTTGGCGACCGCCCAGCCGTAGTACTGCGTGTTCGCGAGCTCGAGCCGCTGCGCTCCGAGCTCGAGCGCGAGCTCGAGCACCTCGTCGATCCGATCGAGATTCTGCCGGTGCAGGACGCAGTTGATCGTCAACGGGAAGTCCAGTTCCCGGGTCAGGCGCGCGGCCGCGATCTTCTTCTCAAACGATCGGTTGCCCGCGATGCGGTCGTTGTCCTGCGGGTTCGGGCTCTGGATCGAGATCTGCACGTGGTCGAGCCCGGCCGCCTTCAGCGCCTGCGCGCGCTCACGCGTGAACAGGGTCCCGGCGGTGATCAGCGACGAGTACAGGCCGGCCTCACGCGCACCCGCGCACAGCGCCACCAGATCGCGGCGCAGCATCGGCTCGCCGCCCGTGAGCGCCAGCTGGAGAACGCCGAGCGCGCGCGCCTGCGTAAACGTGCGGAGCCAGTGCTCGGTTTCGAGCTCCGAGCGATACCCGTCGGCGCCGATGTCAAGCGGGTTCGAGCAGTACGGGCAGTGCAGCGGACACTGATAGGACAGCTCCGCGATGAGCGTGGACGGCCTACCCGGCGGCATCGACCACGAGCCCTTTCTCGGTCATGCCGTCGACCAGCCCCCGGACGTCGTCGCCAAGTTCGGCACCGCCGTAGCGAGCGGACAGAGCACCGACGATCTCGTCCAGCGACCTTTCCCCGTCGCACAGCTCGAGCACCTCGGCCGCCGTGGGATTGAGCTTCACGACACCCTCGGGGACCAGCAAGACGTGCTCCTCACGCACCTCGTCATAGCGAAGTCGCGCGCCCGTGACCAGACGCGGACGTGTCAAGCGTCCGTCCCCCGCGGCTGCGTGTCGCCGCGCTCGATCGCCTCGAGCTGCGCCCACAGCATCTCGGTCTTGAAGCGCAGCGCCGCCACCGCCGCCTCCTGCTGCTCGGCCGTTCGGCAGCGCTCGACGACGATCTCGAGCGCGTACCGAGCGTCGCGGGGCGCCTGCACGAGCCGGGCACGGAAGTACTCGAGCCCCGCGGGCTCGATCCATTCGTAGTGGCGCTCCAGCGCCTCGAGCCGCACCCGGATCGCCGCCGGCCCGAACAGCTCGGTGAGTGAGGACGCGACCGCCTCGACCCACGGCTTCTGGCGCGCGAAGTTCACGTAGGCGTCGACCGCGTAGCGCACCGCGGGGAGCACCCGCTGCTCGGAGACCAGCTCCGCTCGTGAGACGCCGAGCGCCTCGCCGAGCGCCAGCCACGACTCGATGCCGCCGGTTGCCTCGGTCGTGCCGTCGTGGTCGATGATGCGCTGGATCCACTCGCGCCGGACCTCGACCTCGGGGCAGTTGGACAGAATCGCCGCGTCCTTGAGGGGGATGCACCTCTGGTAGTAGAAGCGGTTGCACACCCATCGCTGGAGCTCCTCGCGCGTGAGCTCTCCCGCGTCCATCCGTCGGTGGAACGGGTGCAGATTGTGGTAGCGCGTCCCCTGGGCTCGCAGGCGGCCGATGAACTGGTCCGGCGGCGACGGCCCGCGGTCGGCCGCCGGGATCGTGGTGCTCTCGGTCATAGCTCGATCTCCAGCCCATCGTAAGCGACCTCGACGCCCGCGCGGACGACGGCTTGGCGCTCGGGAGAGTCCTCGAGCAGGATCGGGTTCGTGTTGTTGATGTGGACGAGCGCCTTGCGCGGTCGCTGCAGGCGCGCCAGCGCCTCGAGCGTCCCGCCGGGGCCCGAGAGCGGCACGTGTCCCATGTCACGCGCGCTGCGCGACGAGATGCCGAGCCGGGCGAGCTCGTCGTCGCGCCAGAAGGTCCCGTCGACGAGCACGAGATCGCTCGTGCCCAACCGGGTGAGCACATCGTCGTCCAATCGGGCGAGGCCGGGGACGTAGGTGACGACGCCCGCACCGGCGTGGTCGCGGAACACGAACCCACTCGCCTCCACGTCGACGTCTGAGCCGCTCAGATACCGCGGTGCGTCGCCGCCCACCCCGAACCGCTCGACCGAAAGGCTCGAGCCGGGCAGCGGCCTCGCCGATCCTGGCTCCAGCGTCTCCCAGTCGGCCCCGCAATAAGCCTCCAGAATCGTCAGCACGGGATACCCCTGCCTGAGCGCGCGGCCCACGTCGGCAGCGCCGAACACGCGCACCGGCGCCGCCGACTCCCGGAGCAGCAGCAGTCCCGCCGTGTGGTCGATCTCCGCGTCGGTCAGAAGCACGCCGGCGATTGGTGGCGCGCGCACCCCGTCGGCCTGCGGGGACGTCAGCGTCTCAAGCTGCTGGCGGGCGTCCGGGGAGGCGTTTACGAGGAACCACGGCCCCTCTGCGCCGCGCAGCGCGATCGAGGACTGGGTCCGCGGTTGTGCCCGCTCGCCCGCGCGCGCCGCCTCGCACGTCTCGCAATGACAGTTCCACTGCGGAAACCCCCCGCCGGCGGCCGAGCCGAGAATCCGGACGTACACGTGGGCACGGAAGCGGAACGCGGCCCCAGGCGAGCACCAGGGGCCACGTCGGCTTCAGGCTCCCAACCGGTGCTGCAGCCTCCTACCGGTGGTACACGTAGGAGGTGACCTCGGAACAGAGGTCGACAAACTCAAACTCGGGCTTGATCCACTTCATCGGATACCTCCCTAATAGAGTCCAGTGATCGGCACTCTATCGAACTGCCGCGGTCCGATCATCGCCGCCACACGATGCAGGTCGCGGTAGCCGCCGGCGATCCCCGCGGAATTGGCGCCGACCTGGTCGCGGCCGCCGCCGGGCCGCGGGCCTCGGGGCTCGGTGCCCCGGCGCGCGCGGTCGCCGATGCCGATCCGGTCGCGATCGTGTACCCGCACGCCGACGCCACCGCCCCGCTCGCGCTGGTCGCACTCGAGCCGGACGTCGAGGGGCTGCGCACCGCGGCGGCGCGAGCGGTGCGCGCCTGCCGGGGGGGCGGCACGGTCGCGTGGGCGCTCGACGCGGCTCTGCCCGTTCCCGTCTCCGAGCAGGTGCGCGCGCTGGCCGAAGGCGCCGTGATCGGCGGATACGACGGCCGCCGCTGGCGAAGCGGCGAGCGGCCGCCCGGCGTCCAGCGCTTCGTGATCTGCGGCGCCGGCGACGAGCTCGCGCCGGTGGCGGATCGCGCAGCGCTCGTCGCCCGGTGGACGAACACCGCCCGCGAGCTGGTCGACGCGCCACCGAACGTCATGTCGCCGGCAGGGCTCGCGGAACGTGCGGCGGCGTTCCCGGGACTCGCCACCGAAACCGTCGACCCCGCCGAGGCGGGGCTGGGCGCGCTCGCCGCGGTCGGCGCCAGCAGCCCGGCCCGCCCGCTCCTCCTCGTGCTCCGGCACGAGCCGCCCGGGGCTGGCAAAGCACCGCGGCTGGCGCTCGTCGGGAAGGCCGTCACGTTCGACACGGGCGGCTACTTCCTGAAGCCGCAATCGGACATCATCCGCCAGAAGGCGGACATGGCGGGCGGGGCGGCGGTCGTCGCGGCGCTCGGCGCGATCGCCGAGCTCGGGCTCCCGTTGTCGGTCACCGGTGTGGTGCCTGCCTGCGAGAACATGCTGAGCGGCGCGGCGATCCGGCCCACCGACGTCATCACGACCGCCGCCGGCCTCACCGTCGAGGTGACGAATCCCGACGCCGAGGGGCGCCTGATCCTGGCGGACGCGCTGTGGTACGCACGCCGCGACGGCGCGACGCACCTCGTCGACCTGGCGACCCTGACCGGCGCTCTGCGCGCGGGCATGGGCGACCTCTACGCCGGGGTGTTCGCACCCGATCAATCGTGGCGCGAGGCCGTCGTGTCGGCGGGCAACGCCAGCGGCGATCTTGCCTGGCCGTGGCCGCTTCACCCGCGCTACCGGGCGCTGATCGACTCGACCGTGGCCGACCTGCGCAACACGGCGGGGAAGAGCTTCGGCTTCCCGATCGTCGCGGCGACGTTCTTGGCGCAGTTCGCGGGCCCGGGGCCCTGGGCGCATGTCGACATGCTGGGTCCTGCATTGCTCGACGAGGATCGGGGGGATGCGTTCGGCCGCGGCGCCACCGGCTACGGCGTCCGCATGCTCGTCGAGCTCGCCGCACGCCTGAGCGGCGCGGCGACCGAGTGACAGAGCATCCAGGCGTTACGCTGGCGCGATGAACGCCGGAGGTCGCGATGCGCGAGATGCCGCGACCCCGCTCGGACGTGTCGTCGATGCCTCCAAGCTCGATCTCGCCGCCGCTGAGCGGGCCGCCCTGGACCTGCTGCGCGCGATCGGCGCCGACCTCGAGGCCCCGGGGCTGCTCGGGACGCCGCGTCGCGTCGCCGCCTCGTTCGCCGAGCTGGTCACGCCCGCCGAGTTCGCCGCGACCTCGTTTCCCAACGACGGCCGCTACGACGAGCTCGTGCTGGTGCGTGACATCCCCTTCCACACGCTGTGCATGCACCACCTGCTGCCGTTCCACGGTCACGCCCACGTGGCGTATCTGCCCGGTGAGCGGATCATCGGGATCTCCAAGCTCGCGCGCGTGGTCGAGAAATTCGCCCGGGATCTGCAGCTGCAGGAGCGCCTGACGGTGCAGATCGCCGACTGGCTGGAATCCGACCTCAGACCGCGAGGCGTCGGCGTGGTGATCAGCGCCGAGCACACGTGCATGACGATCCGCGGGGTCCACAAGCCGGGTGCCCGAACGGTGACCTCGGCTCTGCGCGGCGCGCTGCGCGACGACGCGCGCACCCGCCAGGAGCTGTTGAGCCTTGTCGGCTGATGCCGGTCACCGAGCGCCCTGGTGACCACCACGACCGGGAGCGAGGCGCCGCTGATCGAGACCGTGGTGACCACCACCGGAAGCGATGGCGTCGTCAACTGCGCCGCGATGGGGGTGCGCTGGAGCGAGCAGGAGCTCGTGTTCCGGCCGTTTGACGCCACCCGCACGCTGGCGAACCTGCGCTTCCGGGGCGAGGCGGTCGTGCATCTGACCGACGACGTCCTCCTGTTCGTGCAGGCCGCGCTCGGCCACCCGCGCCCGGCCATGCGCGCCGCCGGCACGATCGCCGGTTGGGTGATAGAGGGGGTGAGCTCCTGGCGGGAGGTGGTCGTGGCCGAGATCACGCCCGAGCAGGACGGGACGGCGCGCTCACGGGTGCGCGCCCGGGTGGTGGCCACCGGTACGGGCACGCTGCCGCCGCTGGGCCTGTGCCGCGCCCGATTCGCGGCCGTCGAAGCATCGATCCTGGCCTCGCGGATCAAATGGCTGGGTGGCGAGCGTGTGTTGGCCGAGCTGGGTCGCCTTCAGGAGCTGGTGGACAAGACCGCCGGGCCCCGCGAACGCGAGGCGATGGCCTACGTGCGACGGTACGTCGCCGAGCGAACGTGACCGAGGTCGTGGTCAGCGCGCCGGCGCGGTTGCATCTCGGAATGCTCGATCCTGTGGGTACCGGTTCGCGGCGCTTCGGGGGAGTCGGCGTCGGCATCGAGCATCCGCGGGTGGTCGTGGCGGTCTCGCCGCGGCCGGACGCCGGCCTGGTCGTCGAGGGCGAGCAGGTGGATCGCGCCGCCGAAGTCGCGCACAGGTGCTGGTCGGAGTTCGGGCTCAGCGGTGGCGCTCGGTTGACCGTCCGGGAGGCGATCCCGCGCCACATGGGCCTGGGCTCCGGCACCAAGCTCGGGCTGGCGATCGCGCGCTCGCTGGCTGAGCTGGCCGGCAACGACGTCGACCTGCTGGCGCTGGCGCAGGCCAGCGGGCGGGGAGCGCGCTCGAGCGTCGGCTGCTGGACATTCGCCGCGCCCGGGCTGGTCGTCGAGGCGGGCGTGCGCGGCGAGGGCTCGCTCAGCCCCCTGGTGGCCCGCCACCCGATGCCGGAGCCGTGGCGGTGCGTGCTGGCGCTGCCGCTTGGCGCCCAGGGCCTCTCCGGAGATGTGGAGGAGCGCTTCTTCGTCGGCCTGCGCGATCCGGCGGGCGCCGAGCCGCGCGTGTCACGGCTGGTGCTGACCGCGCTCCTGCCCGGGCTGCTGACCGCCGACATCGAGGAGTTCGGCGCCGCGCTCGCACAGATCCAGCGCGAGATCGGCTCGATCTTCGCCGCTGCGCAGGGCGGCGTCTACCACCCCGAGACCGAGCCGCTGATCGCGGTGCTGCTGGAGCTGGGCGTGGGAGCGGTGGGACAGAGCTCCTGGGGACCGGCCGCCTACGGGATCGTCGAGAGTCCCGAGCGGGCCGCCGCGGTGGCCGGTGAGCTGGGCCGGCGCGTGGGCGCCGCCGCTCGCGTCAGCGTCGTCGACTTCGACCGGTCCGGGGCTCGGGTGCAACCCGAGATGGCCGCCGGGGCGCGCTCGTGAAACTGCTGGTCAGCGTGATCTCGGCGCAGGAGGCCCGGCTCGCCCTCGACGGCGGGGCGGACATCATCGACGTCAAGGACCCGGGAGAAGGCGCGCTCGGCGCCCCGTCCCCGCGCGTGTTGGCCGAGGTGGTACGGGTGCTCGGCGGCGCCGTCCCGGTGAGCGTGGCGCTGGGCGATCTGCCCAACCTTCCCCACACCGCGGCGCTCGCCGCCCGGGGCGCCGCGGAACTGGGTGCCGGGTACGTGAAGGTCGGCCTGCGGGGGGTGCGCGACCCGGCCGGCGCGGTGGCCCTGATGCGGGCGGTGGCCGACGCGGTGGGGCCCGGGGTGCACGGGTCCGGGGTGCAGGTGATCGCGGCCGCCTACGCCGACGCGGGCGCGCTTGACCCGCCGGCGCTGGCGCCGCGCCACCTGCCGGAGGTCGTCGCCGGCGCGGGCATCGCCGGCGCGCTCGTCGACACCTTCGTCAAGGACGGCCGCGGCCTGTACGGCTGGTGCTCGGAGCCGGAGCTGGTCGAGCTCATCGCCCGGACCCGAGCCACCGGCGCGAGCTTCGGGGTCGCCGGACAGCTGACGCGATCGCAGCTGGGCCGGGTGGCCGCCGACGTCGTCGGGGTGCGTTCGGCGGTCTGCCGCGGCGGCGACCGCGGGGCAGATCTCGAGGCCCCGCTGGTGGCGGCCGCCGTCGCCGAGCTGCGTGCCGCCGTGCCCGCGAGTGGTCCGCGGCCCGATGGAGCCCAGCCGGTCGCGCGGCCGGTCGCCCTCAGCCGATCCGGGTCCCGGCCGACCCCGGCGAGCGCACCGTGACCACGACGCCGGTCCGGCGCAGCGCCTCGGGCAGGTAGGCGTCGACCGCCCGCCCGCCGCCGCGATCCTGCAGCGCCTGAAGCTCGTCAGCGGTCAGCCTGGTCAGCGGCGGGCCGTCGCCGGGCCACTGGTCCACGACTCCCACGACCGGCTTGAGCAGGACGGCCTCCTCGGCCCCGATGGCGGCGGCCGCGAGCACCGCCAGCGAGTCGCTGGTCACCGCCCAGGACCGTGGCACCTCGGACCGGCCTCGCAACGCCGGCTCGGCCTGCAACACCGCCAGTGCCCGGGGCGCGAGCAGGCTCGGAAGCAGCTCGGCGCCCGGCAGCAGCGGGCCCAGCAGCACCCCGAGCTGGTCCATCGCCCGCAGCGCCAGCGCGTGCGCGGCGTCGTCGGTCAGGCCCACCCGGGCGTCCAGCGCGCGCACCGCATCGGCGAACGGACCGCCCCCGGGCACGACCAGCACCGGGCGGCGTGCGGCCAGCGCGGTCGCCTCGGCGCACGCCCGGGCAAGCCCCTGCAGCCCCTGGCGGCGCAACAGTCCCCCGCCCACCTTGACCACCAGCGGACCCGGGGCGAGCTCAGTCACGGCCGAGCACCGACAGCGCGACCGCCGCGGCGACCTGCCCGCCCTGCCCACTCCACGGGGTGAGCGGCTCCGCATCCGGACGAACCGAGAGTCCGCAGCGGCGTGCCGCGGCCCGGGCCAGAAACGCGCCGACGCCCACGGCGACGGTCTCGGTCCCGGCCGGCACCCGGCCGGCGACGCGCGCCAGCGCTCCGGCGATGGCGGCCACCTGCGCCTCCTCGACGGCGGCGGCGATCGCCGCCAGGTCAGCGTCGGCCAGCTGCTCGGGATCGGCGCAGACGACGCGCGCGAGCCGCGCGCGGACCTCGGGCAGCGAAGCCCCGCGACCGTCGGGGAACGTGCAGGTGCAGTGCTCGGCCGTCAGGTTGCCGCGCAGCAGGTGCGCGTCGGCGCTGATCGCGAACAGCTCGGAGGACACCGGGCAGGGCTCGCCGCCGATCGGCACGTGCGAGACCACCGCCGCGAGGTTGGTCCGCAGCGCACCCGTATAGACCAGCTCGCCCTGCAGCAGGCGGTCGAGGTCGGTGCGCCCCCGGGCGGCGACCTCGCCCTCCGTGATCGGGATCACGTCGGTGGTCGTGCCGCCGCAGTCGAGCAGGATCGCGTCGGGCAGCGAGCGCGCGACCAGCAGCGCGGCAGCCAGCCAATTCGCCGCCGCGCATCGCAGCGGCGCGGCGCGCGCCTCCTCCAAGCCGACCAGCACGCCGTCGGTGGTCATGACGCGCAGCCGGCGTCCGGGGAGCGCCCGGCAGGCGGCCTCGAGCACGTACAGCACCCCGTCGCGCTTGCTCGCGAACACGTCGACGAGCTCGGCGGTCGTGGTCAGCGTGACCGGGGCATGATCGAGCCCCAATCGCCCGACGGCTGACGCGATCGCCTGCTCGAGCCTGTCCGGACCCCGCCACACCTCGAATGGCTCGGACGCGGTCTGGACCCGGTCGTGACCGTGCACCACCGCCGCCTTGGTGTTGGCGCCCCCGACGTCGAGACCGATCACCGGGAGCGGCGGCTGCGACGAGTCTTCCATCACGTGATTGCAGCAGCTGGGTGCCGTCTGGTCGCACCCGACCCGGACGCCACGGGCCCGAAGTCGAGCACGTCCGTAGTCTCAGGCCCGTGAGGGACCGCTTCGCAGACTGGATCGCCGCCTACGAGACGGCCTGGCGGAGCCCCGGCACCGATCGGGTTCGCGCGCTGTTCACCGGGGACGCGAGCTACCAGGCCGCGCCGTTCGACGATCCGCTCGTCGGTGTGGACGCCATCGCTGCCTTCTGGGAGGACGAGCGCGAGGGACCGGACGAGGCGTTCACGATGACCTGGGGGATCATCGCGGCCGAGGGCGACACGGCGGTGGCTCGTGTCGAGGTCGTCTACGGCGACCCGCCCGGGCGCATCTACCGTGACCTGTGGGTGATCGCCTTGGCCGGCGATGGGCGCTGCTCGGCGTTCGAGGAGTGGCCTTTTCACCCGGGACAGGAGCGGATCGCGCTCTGATCTCCATGCGGACGGCGTCGCCCGGCGCCCCCCGGGAGCACTACCGTCCGGTGGAGAGCGATGCGGATCATCCCGGTGCTCGATCTCAAGGGCGGCATCGTCGTTCACGCCCGCCGCGGACAGCGCGCCGATTACGAGCCGCTGCGCAGCCCGCTGGTCAAGGGGTGCGAGCCGGTGGCGGTGGCACGGGCGCTGTGCGCTGTCTGCCGGACGAGCACCGTATACGTCGCCGATCTGGACGCGCTCGCCGGCCAGCCGGTCGACGTGGCGACGCTCGCGGGGCTGGCGGAGGTGGCCGACCTGTGGGTCGACGCCGGCGCCACCACCCCTGGGCGGGCGGCGGCGCTCGCCCGGATCGGCGTGTCGCGCAACGTCGTCGGCACCGAGTCGCTGGGACCCGACGCCGCCGAGGAGCTCTCCGCCGGCGCTCCGGCGCCGCCCCGCGTGCTCAGCGTCGACCTGCGCGACGGACGGCTGATCTCCCCCAGACCCGAGCTCAGCGGTCGCGACCCGGCCGCCGCCGCCCCGCTGGCGACCGCGCTCGGGGTGCGCGAAGTGCTGGTCATCGATCTCCAACGCGTGGGCAGCCGCTCCGGGCCACCGCTGCGCCCGGTCACCGACCTGGCGCGGGCCCTCCCGGCGGTCGCGATCTTCGCCGGCGGCGGCGCGCGCGACGGCGACGACCTGCGCGCACTCGAGGCCGCCGGGGCGACCGGCGCACTGGTCGCCACCGCCCTGCACGAGGGTGCGATCAGGCCGTGACCAGAGCCTCGCAGGCGGCCGCCACGTGGGCGGTGAGATCCTGCTTGCAGATCGACTGCAGCGCCTGCCAGCCGGGGATGCCGTTGACCTCGAGGACGGCGATCTCCCCGCCGGGAGTGACGAGCAGGTCCACGCCGGCCACGTCGGCCTCCAGAGCGGCCGCCGCCGCGAGCGCCAGGCCGCGCTCGGCGGCGCTCAGGGCCACGGGGCGCGGACAGGCGCCACGCGCAACGTTGGCCCGCCACGAGTCGGTCACCCGCTCCATCGCACCGGCTATCTGGTCTGCGACCACGAGCACGCGCAGGTTGCGGCGGCCGGCGGGAGCGATCGTGCGCTGCACGTAGTAGACGGTGCGCTCCAGCTCCAGGGCCCGGAACACGCGGTGGGCCACGTCGCGGTCCTCGACGCGCACGATCCCGTTGCCCATCGCGCCGAACAGCGGCTTGACGACGACGTCGCCGCCCAGCCGCTCGAATGCCCGCATCGCGCCGTCGTAGCGCTCGCAGACGATCGTGGGCGGAGTCGGCACCCCGGCCCCGGCGAGCATCGCGCCCGCCCACGATTTGTCGACCGTGCGCTCGATCGCGCGCGGGCCGTTGACGCAGCGGACGCCGTGCTCGGCGAGCACGTGCAGCGCGTCCATGCGGAAGATCACCTGCTCCAGCGAGCCGCGGGGCAGCCCGCGCACGACCAGCAGATCCAGTGATTCCAGCCCCGCCCCGTCGGGCCCGCGCAGGTGCACGCTTCCGTCGGCGTCGATCTCGGACTCGAGCCGGGTGGCAGGGATGGCGAGCGTCTCGTGCCCGCGGGCGGCGAAGGCCGCGAGCAGCCCGCGTGAGTGCCAGGAGCCCGAGGCGCCCAGCACCCCGACGCGCAAGCCGCCGGTCACCGCGTGAACGAGCGCTCCAGCACCTCGGGCGCGAGCCCGCCACCGTGGTGGGCGCGGCCGGATCGGCTGCTCGTCAGCGTCACCTGGGCGGGGCTGAACAGCATCGGGTCGATCTCGTAGAAGTCGCCGCCCGCGGCCTGCAACAGCTCTCCGAACGGCGTGCCGAAGGCCTCCGAGGCCGACGAGGGCAGTCGCCGGGCCAGCTCCGCGGTCTCGTCGTCGTCGCCATCGACCCACAGGTGGGCGGTCCCCCCGTACAGCATGGCGTCATTGGTGCGCCCGATCGCAGCGCCGTCGTCTGCGGCCACCGGGGCGATCGGACAGCAGCCCCAGCCGCTGCGGATCCGCGCCGGATCGACCTTCAGCTCGTGCAGCTTGTGCAGGGCGGTCTCCACCACCCGGGCCGCGATCTGCACCGATCCGCACACCGAGGCGGTGGGCGCGATCAGGAACGTGAGCCGCGACGGATCCAGCCGACAGGCTCCCGCCACCTTGTCGACGATCGCCGGCGGCGGATCCTGCCCGGTCTCCAGGCAGAGGACAGCTCGGTCGGCCCGCTCTCGCCACGCGAGCTCGTCGAACAGGTCCTCGGCCCGCGCCAGCGACCGGCCCGGACCGCTGGCCAGCGCGAAGAAATCCTCGTCCTCGAGCTTCCAGCCGGCGTACTGGGCGGCCAGGCACGCGGCCGCCGGCTGATCGACGCTGACCCCGACGCCGGGCCAGGTCCGCTCGCCGACAGGCACTCCAAGCGGATCGATCCGCCCCAGCCCGCCCATGCAGGCGCCGGCAAAGCCCAGCCCCGCCTGCACGCCGCCGGGGCTGCGGGCGCCGCAGTCGACCACGCGCGCCCCCGAGTCGAGCGTCCGCACCGCGATCTGCAGCGCGTCCGCGTCGGCGACCATCGCGTCGACCAGGTCGGCGGCGCGTTCGTTCATGGACAGGCTCACCGGGCTTCCTCCTCGTCGAAGATCAAGATCTCGCCCCGGCCCAGCTCGGTCCGGTCGCCGGACCATCTCGCCCAGGCTCCGCCGAGCATCGCATCGCTCACGGCCAGGCCGAGCTCGCGCAGGCGGCGCAGCTGCAAGCCCAGAGCGGGGGGCACGAAGCGAGCGGCGAAGGCATAGCCGGAGAGCGGCGTCGTGGTCGCGCCGGAGACGAGGCTGCCTCGCTTGTTGCCCATCCCGGCCTGCTCGCCGACCCCACCGAGAGCGATCACTGTCCCCGCCAGCATCCGGAGCCCCGCCCCGTCGCCGGCGCGGCCGCCGATGGCCACCAGCCCGCGCCGCATCCCGGCGCCCGCCTCCTCGCCGGCGTCACCCCGCACGATGATCTCCCCGCCGGTCATGCCCACGCGCGCGCCCGGGTCGGCGGCGCCGAGCCGGTGGCCGGCGTCGCCGGCGATCTGCACCAGGCCACCGGTCATCTCGGAGCCGGCCCACGCCCCGGCGTCGCCCGCGATTTCAATCTCGCCGCCGCCCATGCGCGCCCCGACATGGTCTCCGCAGGATCCGTCCACCACCAGCCGGCCGCCCGACATGCCGGCGCCGATCCCGTCCACGCCGCGCAGGTCGCCGGCCAGCACCAGCTCCTCGCCGCCGGCGCCCGACACCTCGAACAGCTCTCCCACCGCGACCGTCTCCCGGCCGCACCTCAGCGGGAGGGAGGCCACCGCGCCGGCATGGAGCCCGTCCAGCGCCGAAGGCGTGAGCCCCGTGCCGTCGACGCGCGCGGCCGGGGTGCATCGCAGGGTAAGCGTCAGGCTCACGGCGGGTCACGCAGCTCCGAGAGGGGGAAGTGAAATTCGCCGAGGTCGCCGCCGAAGTTGGCGGCGCTCACGTGCATGGCGCCGGCCGATGCCGCGGCGTGCAGGCCGCGGCGCATCGCCTCGCGCACCGCGTCCTCGGAGACGCCGTCGATGACGATCTCGAACACCGTGCCGACGCCCTCGGGGACGAGCGTGTCGTCGATCTGGGCGCGCAGCGTGGGGGCCAGTCGGTGGTTGGTGGAGGCGGGCATCGAGGAGGAGGTGAGCGCCCCGACCTTGCTTCCGCTGCGCGCGATCCCGCCCGGGAACGGCAGCGCGATGCCCTCGCCCCGCATCGCGTCGGCGGCCGCCTGCGCCGCCGCCAGCGCCCGGCCGTCATCGGCCGCTCCGATCACCAGGTTCCCTCCCCCGACGCCCGTGCCGACGCCGACCGACTCGCAGACCAGGAATTCTCCCTCCATCACCGGGATCCGCCAGAACCGCTGTCCCCCGATCACCTTGCTGGCCTGAAAGCCGTCGCCGAAGTAGCGCAGGCTGCTTCCCAGCGCGACCCGCTTCTCGGCGTCGGGCAGGCCGTCGAAGCACGCCGTCGTGGGACAGGTCATGACGCTCTGACCGACTCGCTCTGAGACGCGCTTGCCGACCCCCTCGCGGTCCATCGCGAACAGCAGCACGGCGATCCCGGGCCGGCCGTCCGGGGTCTGCCCGACGGCCAGTGGGCGCTCGATCGCCGCCTCGCACTTGCAGCCGATCACCGAGGTGGCAAAGCCGGTCGCCGAGCGAGCCGCCTCCTGCGCCCAGGCCTCGCTGGCGGCGGTGATCACCAGCCGGGCATAGCGCATCGGGAACGCTTCGGCGAACGTGTCGTCGACCTGGGTGGCGGCGAGCGGATAGCTCATTGCCGAGCCTCCACGACCCGAGCGGGCTCGCGTAGCGCCGGGTCGCGCACCGGGTAGTGATCAAAGGCGACCGTATAGCGCTCGCCGAACAGCGGCCGCAGAACATCGCTGATCTCGGGGTCGAAGGGGGCCCGGCCGCTGAGCAGGAGCCCGTCCTCGGCGCGGCGCAGGTCGCCGTCCTCGACGGCCAGCTCACCGCCCTTGATCACGTAGCGGGGGGTGGCGAACATCTCCTCGCGATCGGCGCGGTCGTGGTAGATCGTCACGTCGGCGTCGGCGCCGATACCGAGATGCCCCTTGTCATGCAGGCCGAGCCGGCGCGCGGGTGCGGCCCGGGTGATGATCGCGATCTCGTTCAGGGTGTACTCGCGGTCCAGCCCGTCGAGCAGCGCCGTGCGCCGGATCGCCCGGGGGTTGGCGCGGCCCAGCTGATCCTCCCGGAAGGCACGGTCCATCAGCAGCCGGATCAGCTTCGGGTAGCTGAGGAACGAGCCGCCGTTGGGATGGTCGGTGGAGAGCATCACCTGCCACGGGTCCCGGCCCAGCAGGAACAGCTCCAGCCCGATCCCCCACTGGAGCGCGTGCACATAGTTACGCGCCCGATAGGTGTAGGGCACGATCCCGCAGCCGGTCTCGACCTCGGTGTCGTGGTTGATCCACTTGCCGCCGTCCAGATCGCGGAGCACCGCGGACACCTGCGCGTCGGCGGTCATCGTCAGCGCTGGCCCGAACATCACCTGGCCGACGTCGGCGGTGATCTCGGGATGTGTCGACAGGTAATCGAGCAGCTCGGGCGCCCGGGACCGGAGCCGGGAATCGGACCCGCCCGCCCGGCCGCCGTAGCTGTGGAACTGGAGGTGAGCGAAGTGCGCCTGACGCCCCGAGAGCGTTTGCATCGTGTCGAGGGTCGTGTCGGCGTTGCCGGGGACGCCGAGGTTGTTGGCGTGAATGTGGACGGGATGAGGCAGCCCGAGGTCGTGCACGGCGCCGCCGATCGCCTCCAGCACCTGGCGTGGGGTCACCTGAAACCCCGCCACGGTGTCGTCAAGGGAGTCGATGTGCCCGTTGCTCTGCTTCCACAGCTCCACCCCGCCCGGGTTGACGAGCTTGACGCCGTAGCCTCCGGTCGCCTCCAGCCACCAGGCGATGGCGTCGCGGAGTCGCGCCCCGCCCGCCCCGCCCGCCCCGCCGTCCCCAGGGGCGCCCCCCGACTCGCGGATCAGCTCGAACAGCACCTGGTTGTTGCCCATCAAGATCAAGAACGCCTTGTCGATCATCGGCGTGTCCCGCAGCTCGGAGAGCACGTGGCGCGCGGCCAGCGGCGGAGCGGCCGCCTCCACCACGGTGGTGTAGCCGAGCAGCGAGTAGCGGTAGCCGGTGGCGAACGTGGAGGGAACCAGGCCGCCGGTGCCCGAGCGCAGGACCTCGGTGCGATCCCGGGGATGCTCCCGGCGCTCGTCGGGGGACAGCTTGCGAGCGGCGTTGACCTTGGGTCCCGCGATGTGGGCATGGATGTCGACGCCGCCGGGCATCACCACCATCCGGCGGGCGTCGATCCGCCGGGCGCCGGGCCCGACCTCGGCGACCACCTTGCCGTCCCGTAGGCACACGTCGCGGACCTCGCCGTCGACGTCGTTGGCCGGGTCGTGGACTTGACCGCCGCTGATCCGGATCTCGGTCACGACGCGACCTCCGCGCTCAGCCGCTCCAGCAGCGCCGCCGCCGTGGGCGCGCCCGAGGGCAGCGGCGCCTGCAGCGTCAGCGGGACCCCGTCCAGCCGGTGCGCGGTGCCGCCGGCCTCCACGCCGGGCGCCGCGGTGCGGATCGAAACCTCCGCGCCCGGCACCGGCAGGCTGCCCAGCGCGATCTCGGTCACCCCGGGAGCCGGAAGCGCGCGGGCGCTCTCGATGCGCAGCGAGACATCGATGCCCTGGGCAGCGTCGAGCGGCCCCGTGGCTGTGACCAGCTCCGGATGACCGCTGCCGAGATCCACGTTGCCGGGATACCCGGTCTGCCAAGCGAGCACGTCCTGTGTCCCCCTGGTCCCGGTGGTGCTGGGCAGGCCCAACGTGACGACGTGGCGGTCGTGGCATAGCGCGCGCACCAACTCATGGAGCGCGAGCGCGCGCCGCTGCCCGCCGGCGCCGGCGGTCAGGCTGGGTCCGTGCACGAACGCGGCGTGGGGTACGGCCCCGAGGCGCCCCAGCAGCTCCTGGAGCTCGGACCCGAGGTCGCTGCGGCTCACCGTGAGCCTCCGTTGCAGCGAATGCAGATAGGTCAGCGCGTCGAGGTCGCGCTCCGCTGCCCAGCGCAGCCGCTGATCGGCGCGCCGCGCGGTGGCGGTGTCCCGGTCGTCGACGACCACCAGCGTGCGCTGGCCGCCGCGCCTGGAGGCCGAGCCGGGTCCGAAGCCGAGACGGTCGAGCAGGCGCGGATGGGTGATCTCGGGATCCTCCCGCCAGATCACGACCACCCGTGAGCGATCGCGGATCTCACCCAGGGTGGCGGTGGAGGCACCGCGCAGCGGGAGCGCCGGAGCACCCGGCCAGTCGCCGGTCACCTCGTCGGTCGCGACCACGGCCCCGAGCCGGTCGGCGAGCGCAACCGCGGCCCGCACGTCCTCAACGGTGGCCGCGTCGAAGCCGTGCAGCAGCGGCCGGCGGGCCCCGCGCAGCAGCTCGGCGGCACGGGCGAGCGCGAGCTCGACCTTGGCCGGCTGACCGCCGATCGTCGCCGCCGGTGTGCTCGCCGGCCGGCGAGCGCGCGCGGAGAACCACTCCGCGCCCAGGCCGCAGGGGGGCTGCAGGCGCACCGGGTCACCCCCGCGCTCGACGGTCACGTCGTCACACAAGAGACCGCAGCCCGCGCAGGTGATGGGGCCCCGCCCACCCGGGGACGGGCCGGACTCAGACACGGGCGAGCACCGCTTCGGGGAGCGCCGCCAGCAGCTGGGCGCCTCGCTCGGCCAGCTCCGGCGCGCCGGCGGTCTCAGAGATCAGCGTGCATACGGGCGCGCCCCGCCTGATCCTCTCCCCCGCGCGGGGAATGTCGCGCACCAGGCCCTCCGGCCACCAGCCGGGATCGGGGGCGCGCAGGTCGTGGCCGGCGAACAGCACGAGCTTTACCCTCGCACACCGGGTCGCCGGCGGCGCGCCGGCGGGGAGGCCGAGGCCGCGCGCCCCCCGGACGTGCGCCTGAAAGCTGCCGGGGCCGAACAACTCCAGTCCGGCGGGCGGGCGGGGGTTGACCTCCAGCAGCCACGCGTGGCGCCCGTCCCAGACCGCGTCCACCCCGAACGCTCCGCGCACGCCGAAGCGCGCCACCGTCTCGGCGCACACCGCCCTCAGCTGCCCGTCCAGCTCGGCGCGCTCGGACTCGGGCAACCGGGGAGGCGTCAGGTTGCCCGTCCACTGAAAGCCCGGCGAACGATGCAGCTGCTCGGTGAGGCCGAGCACCGCGGCCCGCCGGCCGTCGCCGATCGCCACCGCCGAGCAGGACAGCCCGCGCACCCGGCGCTGCAGGATCTCTGTGGGGCGCAGCCGACCGCCCGTCCACCGGCGCACGCCGCGCCCGCCGCCGCCGCGCCGCGGCTTGCGCAGCCATCCCCCCGGAGCCGGCCCGTTCCCGCCGGTCTGCGGGGCGGCGTGGATCGGCCGCGTCTCGGGAGCCCGCGCCCCGGCCGCCCGTGCCGCGGCGCCCACCGCCCACGGGTCGCGCACGGCCGCCAGCAGCTCGGGCGGGGTTCCGAGCAGCTCCCGCCCGCGGGCGAGGCGCGCCACCAGGTCGGGCCGATTCTCCAGGCCGGCGCCGTAGACGACCGCGTCGGCGTCGACGTCGGCGGCCAGCGCCGCCAACCCGTCGTTGCTCGGCGCGGTGACCGCGGAGGCGACCGCGCGCAGGTCGACGTCCCCGAAGCGGTCAAGCGCCGTCACCTCGTAGCCGTCGGCCACCGCCAGCTGGGCGAGCATGCGCGCGCTGACGGCAACCACCAGCACGCGGGCTCGCGCCCTCACGGCAGCCTCAACCCCGACAGCAGCGCGGCCAGCAGGGTCGCGGCCACCAGGTCGGCGGTCGTCCCCGGATTCAGCCGGTGGTCGGGTCCGCGCAGCGAGGCGTCGAAGTCCTCAAGCGCGCGGGTCCCGTCACGCACCTCGCGGGCCGCGGCGGTGACCGCGCGCGCCGCCGCCACGCCCGCCTTGCGCTCGATCAGGGTGTCCGGGTGGGAGGCGAGCAGGCCGACGTGAAGCGAGACGATCGCGTCGAGGGTCGGGGTGCCTTCGCGCAGCGCACCGGCCAGCCACGGCAGGCCCGTGTCGAACACGATCGCGTAACCGGTGGCGTACTCCGAGGCGATGCCGTCGCGGTGCGCGGCGGCCGTCATCGCCTCCCGCAGGGACACGCGCGCCGGAGCTCTGACGTCGTGCTCGGGCGCCTCGCCCAGCCCCCCGGGACGCGCCCGGGCGATCGCCGCAAAGGCAGCGACGGCATCGTCGACGTCGAGCTGCGCGAGCGTCCTCTCGGTGGCCGAGCGCAGCGCTTCGTCGTCCCCCTGGGTCGCCGCCGCGCGGACCAGCGGGGCGAACAGGAGCACGATCCCCAGGTTCGTGTTGGCATCGGTGACACGAGCGGTCGCCTCCACCCCGTCCGCGATCAGCTCGCCGACGCTCCGCTCGCGGGCCCGCCGGAGCGCGAGCGCGGGGGCGAGCGCGAGCGCCGAGCGCACCATGTCGGCGTAGGTCGTGTCGGAGAAGTCGTGGGCCGGGGTGACGTTGCCGGGCTTGGCGGCCGATACCTCCAGTAGGCACGCGAGCGCAACGTGGTGCTGGAGCAGGTCCCGGCGGCGTCTGGAGTGAGCTAGGGTTGCACTCACCCACGTCACCATACGAGAGGGAGGGACGCAGCATGGCCATCACCCTGGCAACCGGAGAGGCGCTCACCGGCGACGGTAACGAGCTGGCCCACATCGACCTGCTGATCGGGTCCAAGAACGGACCGGTCGGCTCCGCCTTCGCCACTGCGTTCGTCAGCGAGACCACCGGCCACACCAACCTGCTGGCGATCGTCGCCCCCAACCTGCCGGCCAAGCCTGACACCGTGATCACCAACAAGGTCGACATCAAGGGCGAGAAGCAGGCCGCGCAGCTCTTCGGCCCGGCGCAGGCCGCGGTCGCCCGCGCGGTGGTGGACTCCGTCAAGGAAGGTGTCATCCCCAAGGGCGACGTCGACGATCTGTGCCTGGTTGTCGGCGTGTTCATCCACTGGGAGGCCAGCGACGACAAGAAGATCTTCGACTACAACTACGAGGCCGTGAAGCAGTCGATTGCCCGGGCGCTCAAGGGCGAGCCCAACGTCGACACGGTAATCAATGACTCGGCGACGGCCCGTCACCCGTTCGCCGGCGGCGCCGAGGGCTAACCCCCGCCGGTCCGTTGACCACGCAGACCGGAGAGTCGCCGCTCGCCGGTCTGCGCACCGTCGTCACCGGAGCCAGCTCCGGGATCGGGAGGGCGATCGCCGTCGCCTTCGCCGCCGCCGGGGCTCGCGTCGGCATCGGCTTCCGGCGCTCGGCGGAGGCCGCCGGCGCGCTGGCCGGCGAGCTCGGCCCCGGCCATCCGCTGCTCCAGGCGGATCTCGGCACGCTGGACGGCTGCACCTCGATCGTGCAGGAGGCGTTCGGCGCCCTGGGAGAGATCGATGTCTGGGTCAACAACGCGGGCGCCGACGTGCTCACCGGCGACGCCGCCCGGTGGCCGGCCGAGCGCAAGCTGCAGGCGCTGCTCGAGCTCGACCTGAAGGGCACGATCCGGTGCTCGCGGCTGGTCGCCCCCCGGATGCGGCCCGGCGCCAGCATCCTCAACCTCGGCTGGGATCGCGCCACCATCGACGGGATGGCGGGAGACGATCCGGAGCTGTTCGCCGCGGTCAAGGGCGGGGTGATCGGCTTCTCCAAGTCGTTCGCGCGCTCGGTCGCTCCCGACGTACGCGTCAACGTGCTCTGCCCGGGCTGGATCGAGACCGCGTACGGGGCGAGCGCGGACCGGGGCTTCTACGCCGAGATCGAGTCCGAGACGCCGCTTGGCCGCTGGGGCCGGCCGGAGGACGTGGCCGGCGCCGCGGTCTGGCTGGCCTCGCCGGCTGCCGGCTTCGTCACCGGACAGGCCGTCAACCTCAACGGTGGCGCAGTTGGCTGACACGCTGTTCGTCACCGGCCGGTTGGCCGAGCCCGCGCTGCGCGGCGTTCTGGCCGAGCTCGGCATCGACCACCAGATCAGCGTGATGAACATCAGCGTGGCCGCGCTCATGACCACGCGCTGGATCGCCAAGCGGCTGAGCGCTCCGCCGGGGGTGGACAACATCGTGATTCCGGGGCTGTGCGAGGGTGACGTCGACCCGTTGCAGGAGGCCACCGGCCTGCCGGTGCGCAAAGGACCGGCGGACGTCCGCGCGCTCCCGGAGTGGTACGGGCGCGAGGCCGTCCGGGCGCAGCTCGGTCCACGGGACGTGTGCGTGTTCGCCGAGATCAACCAGGTGCCGACGCTGACCCGTGAGCAGGTGATCGACCGGGCGCAGGCCTACCGGGCGTCCGGCGCCGACGTGATCGACCTCGGGCTGTCGCTGGATCGCTCGTGGTTGACCGAGGGGCCGCCGACGATCGCGGCGCTGCGCGAGCGCGGCCTGTCGCTGAGCATCGACACGCTTGACCCCGAGCACATCCGCATGGCCGACGCCGCCGGCGTGGACTACGTGCTCAGCCTCACCCCGGAGACGATCGAACTGGCCGAGGACCTGCGGGCGACGCCGGTGCTGATCACCGAGGATCCCGACGACCTCGACGGTCTGGACCGGATGGCGGCCCGTATGGAACGGCTGCACCGGTCCTACCTGCTTGACTCGATCCTGGCTCCGATCAACTCCGGCTTCGCGGCGTCGCTGGCCCGCTACGTCGAGGTCCGCCGGCGCCGCCCCGAGGCCCAGTTGCTGATGGGGATCGGAAACTTGACCGAGCTCACCGAGGCCGACTCGACGGGGGTGACCGCGCTGCTGATCGGCTTCTGCCAGGAGGTCGGCATCGGAGCCGTGTTGACGACCGAGGTGATCGGCTGGGCGCGCGGGGCGGTGCGCGAGACGGTGCTGGCGGCACAGATCATGCGCCTGGCCCAGCGCGAGGCGCTGCCCCCCAAGCACATCGACTCCGGATTGGTCACGAGCAGAGACGAGTCGATGCGCACCCCCACCGAGCAGGAGCTGCGCGAGATGCAGACCCAGGTCTCGGACTCCAACTACCGGCTGTTCGCCGACGCCGACTGGCTGTACGCGTTCAACGGCGATCGTTTCGTGCGTGAGACGAACATGTACCGCGTGTTCGAGCAGCTCGACGTGGACGATGCCTCGCACGCCTTCTATCTCGGCAAGGAGCTGATGAAGGCGACGATCGCGCGCGGGCTGGGCAAGAGCTATCGCCAGGAGGGTCCCCTGGACTGGGGCCTTCTGAGCTTTCCCGAACCTCGACGAGAGGACTCCTGATGAAGAAGATCCTGATCCAGCTGGACACCGATCCGCACCCCAGCCCGTTCGACGCGATCGCCGCCTACGACGCCGATGTCGACGTCGTGCTCGGGTTCCCCGAGGTCACCCCCGAGAACCTGGACGGCATCGTCCAGGGCGCGATCTTCCCGCGCGGGCCCGAGGGCCTGGCCAACACCGCCTTCTGGGTGGGCGGATCCAAGGTGCGCGACGGCGAGGCTGTGTTCGAGGCGGCGCGGAAGCTGTTCTTCGAGCCCTTCCAGGCTTCGATCATGCTCGACTCGGACGGCTCCAACACGACGGCCGCCGCCGCGGTTCAGCGGGTCCGCGGCGCGGTCACGCTGAAGGGCAGCCGGTCGGCCGTGATCGGAGTCGGCCCGGTCGGCCTGCGCACGGCCGAGCTGCTGAGGCGCGAGGACGCCGACGTGACCGTTCTGACGTTCCCGCCTGACGTGATCGAGGGCAGCCATCGCCGCGCCTCGGGCATCCCGGTCGCGCAGGAAGCGGGCTTTCAGGTCGTCGAGCCGGAGTCCAGCGACGAGCTCGACGCGGCGCTGGCCGGCCAGGCGGTCGTGTTCGCCGCCGGTCCGGCGGGCACGCAGATCCTGCGGCGCAGCGGCTGGGCGCAGATCGAGGGCCTGCAAGTGGTCGTCGACTACTCGGCGGCCGAGCCCGTGGGGGTGGAGGGCGTGGCCCGCGACGACGATCTGAGCGATGAGGACGGCGTCAAGAAGCTCGGGGCGCTGGCCGTCGGCGGTCCCAAGATGAAGCTGCAAAAGCGCTGCGTGCAGCGGATGTTCGAGACCAAGGGAACGGTGCTCGACCTCGAGGGCGTCTACGACGTCGCCCTGGACGTGCTGTGAGACCGGGGCGCCGCGGCGCCCTCGCCGTCAGCCTCGGGCGCCTGTGGACGGCTTGGAGAACACGAACTTGCCCATCGGCCCGTCCAGCGGGCTGTCGGGTTCGGGCCGCCACAGCACGACGTCTTCGATCTTGCGCGCCAGCGTGAAGTCGTTGTCGGTGATGCCTCCCGCCGAGTGCGTGGCCAGCTTGACCCAGAGCTTGCCCCAGGTGACGTTCAGGTCGGCGTGATGGCCGGCGGCCTCGCACAGGTAACCCACTGCGTTGACGGCCATCAGCGTCGTCGGCCAGCCGTCGGTGTTGTACTTGCGCCGGATCCAGTTGCCCTCCAGATACCACTCGTCGAGGCCGAGCTCGGACAGCTTGGCGGGGATCTCTTCGTCGGTATAGGTGCGCTTGTCGCTCATCCTCAAATCATATGCCCCGGGTAGCCGGCGTCGACCCGGGAACCGTCTCGTTTGACCTGTGCGTGCTGCAGGACGGCAAGCCGGCCGTAGAGCAGGTGTTCGAGACCGGCTCGCTGAGCGAGGACAGCGAACCGCTGCTGGGGGAGCTCGCCCGACACGGCCCGTATGACCTCGTCTACGGCCCGAGCGGCTACGGCCTGCCGCTGTTGTCCGCCGCCGAGGTGGGAGAGCGCGAGCTCGCGGAGATGGTGCTGGTGCGACCCGACGAGAGCGGCCACGACACCGGGGTCGGCGGAATGCGCTCGCTGCTGCGGGGACTGACCCACAGCGGCCTGCCGATCGTCTTCGGCCCCGCCGTGATCCACCTGCCGTCGGTTCCGCCGCACCGCAAGTACAACCGGATCGACCTGGGAACGGCGGACAAGGTGTGCGCGGCGGCTTACGCGATCGCCGACCAGTCCGCGCGCCGGGCGATCGCGCTGCGCGAGACGGCGCTCGTGCTGCTGGAGCTGGGCGGCGCGTTCACCGCGGCGCTGGCGATCGCCGACGGCCGGATCGTCGACGGCGTGGGCGGGTCCTCGGGGCCGCTCGGCGTGCGCGCCGCCGGGGCGCTGGACGGCGAGGTGGCCTACCTGCTGGGGCCGGCGCTGCGCAAGCAGACGCTGTTCACCGGCGGCGCCCTGGACCCGGCGGGCGCGCTGGGCGGCGCCGACCTGGCGACGCTCTGGTCCTCGCCGGCGCACGCCGACGGCTGGACCGCGCTGCTCGAGGCCGCCGCCAAGGCGGTGCGAGGCCTGCTCGTCAGCGTTCCCGCCCCGTACGAGATCGTGGTCTCCGGCCGCCTGGCCCGCCTGCCCGGGCTGATCGCGGCGCTGTCCTGCGCGCTGGCCGACATCGCTCCGGTGATTGCATGCGTTCCCGAGCGCGCGAGCGCCGCCGCGCACGGAGCCGCGCTGCTGGCCGACGGCTTGGCAGGCGGGGGCAACGCCGGTCTCGCGGAGGTGCTGGGGCTGCGCGAGTCCAGCGGAACCGCGCTCGATCATCTGCGCGTGGCCGGCGCCGAGACGATCTCTCTGGGCTGACACAGACGCTCCGTCGGCGTGGCCCAGGTCGACCCGCGAGTCGCCGGACTGACAGATGAGCTTGTTTCGCCGCCCCGCCGGTGTTAGGTTTGGCCCGCCCGTTTTCGACGGAAGGAGAGAGCGCCGTGACCGCCACTGCCGATAAGAGCGTGCTCGAGGGGCTGGAGAAGCAAAATGGGGTGACCCTGGGTCGGGTACTCGGCCGGGGAAGCGTCGGGCAGGCCGAGGAGGGATCCGACGGCAAGATGCACGCCACCATCCGGATCCCACCGGACGAGTTGGTCTTCGAGCCTCGGGTCCTCGTCCTCCCCCACGGGGGCGACGTCGAGCTCGAGATCTTCAACGACGACAACAACTCTCACTGCGCGATCTTGCCGAGCAACGGCGACAGCAAGTTCATCTGGCTCGAGAACTATGCAAAAGGAACGGCGAGCCTCAACCTCGACGGCCCGGGCTACTACTGGTACGGCTCCCGGACGGGAAACGACGAAGGCCGCGGCCTAACCGGCACGATCGTCGTAAGCGGGGAGGTCCCGGACGAGGCCCGTCTCGACCGCCCAGCCCAGCCACGGCCGTAGAAAGGAGCAGTTGATGGCAACCGAGACTGAATACGTTGACGCAGGCGCCGCCGTTGACTTCAAGACCCTGAGCCTCATGGCCGGGAGTGCTCCGCCGGTGGCCAAGGACGTCACCTACGAGCGCATTCTCAACGCTCGCGAACAGGAACCGCACAACTGGCTCAGCTACTACGGCGACTACGACGGGAAGCGCTACAGTCCGTTGGACCAGATCAACACCGGGAACGTGAAGAATCTGAAGCCGGCGTGGATCTTCCAGTGCGGGTCGATGGGCATGCACTCGGGCGCGTCGACCTACTCGTTCGAAGCCTCGCCGATCGTCGTCGACGGCGTCATGTACGTCACCGGCTGGGACGGCTGGGTCTGGGCCCTGAACGCCGTCACCGGGGAGGAGCTGTGGCGCTATAAGCACGCGTCGCCGTACGACGTGTCGCTGTGCTGCGGCAACGTCAACCGCGGCTGCGCCGTCGCTCACGGGAAGGTGTTCGTCACCACGCTGAACGCGCACGTGCTCGCGCTCGACGCCGAAACCGGCGAATGTGTCTGGGACAAGACGTACGGCGATGTGCGGGCCGGCGAGAGCGCGACGGTCGCCCCCCTGATCGTCAAGGACATGGTCATCGTCGGGAGCTCCGGCGGGGAGTTCGGGGTGCGCGGTCACGCCGACGCGTTCAAGCTCGAGACCGGAGAGCGGGTCTGGCGCTGCTACATGGTGCCCAAGCCCGGCGAGCCCGGGTCCGAGACCTGGCCGGCCGACGGCGATGCCTGGCAGCGCGGTGGTGCGAACTGCTGGATCACGCCCACCTACGATCCGGAGCTCGACCTCCTGTACTTCAATACCGGCAACCCGTGCCCCGACTTCGACGGGGGCGTGCGCGAGGGCGACAACCTGTACACCGACTGCGTCGTCGCAGTCGACCCCGACAGCGGCGAGATCCGCTCGCACTACCAGTACACGCCACACGACGTGTGGGATTACGACAGCACGATGGAGAACATCCTGTTCGAGCAGGACGGGCGCAAGCTGCTCGGGCACTTCGACAAGAACGGGTACTTCTTCGTCCTGGATCGCACCGACTGCAGCCTGGTCCGGGTCGTGCCGTTCGTCGACCGCATCACCTGGGGCGAGATCACAGCCGACGGCAAGGTGACGCCCAAGGTGTTTCCCGAAGCGGAGGGCGATCCGGTGCACTTCTGGCCCGGACCGGCCGGCGCCAAGGAATGGACGCACGCGGCCTACAGCCCGAAGACCGGGCTGTTCTACGCTCCCGTGCAGGACATCGGTGCGACGGCCACACGGCGGCGGCGGGAGTTCAAGGAGAGCATCCCGTACTGGGGAGCCGGCGTCGCGGTGGACACCGAGGACATAGCCGGGTACATATCCGCCATCGATCCCGCCACAGGCCAGGAGACGTGGCGCTTTCGCAATGAGCAGCCGATGTGCTCGTCGGTGCTGGCCACGGGCGGTGACCTGGTGTTCGCCGGTGCCCCCTCCGGAGACCTCTACGCGTTCAACGCGAGCACGGGCGAGGAGTTGTGGCAATTCCAGTGTGGAAGCGGCCACCACAGCAGCCCGAGCACCTACACGGTCGACGGCAGGCAGTACATCGCCGTGCCGACCGGGTGGGGCGCCTGGACCGAAGGATTCCTCCCCGGGATGCTCGGAGCGGCTGGAGGAGCCGCGCTCCTCGCGTTCGCGCTGCCGGAGTAGGGCGGGAGTCTCAACTCCCGACATCGCAGTAGGAGGTCAGCGACCTGCCCACGCCCTGAGGGACGTGGGCCAGGTCGCGGTCGGGGTCACCCGGCGTGCCCAGGCAGTCCAGCAGCGTCGCACGAGCCCTGCTGCCGAGATCATCGGAGCACATGATGGCCAGCCTTCCCAGCCTTCTCATCCTCGGGTTCACCCTCAGCTTGGACAACTTCCGAACCGCGGTTGTGCTCGGGGGTCTTCGTCTCGGCTGGGCTCGTTCGCTGCGGGTGTCGGTTGTGTTCGGGTTCTGGGATGGCGTGGCGCCGCTGGTGGGCATCCTGGCGGGGCACTATGTGGGCCAGAGGATCGGCTCGACGGCCGACTACGCGGGTGCGATCGCGCTCGGTGCCTACGGCCTGTATCTCGTCGTCCAGGCGTGGCGACACCCGGAGGCCGACGAGATGGACGAGCGGTTTGCCCTGTTCGGCCTGCCGGTGCCGTTGAGCGTGGACAACGTGGTCGCCGGCACGAGCCTGGGGCTGCTGGGGTTCTCCCCCTGGCTCGCGCCTCCGCTGTTCGGCCTCACCACCGCGGTGATGTCGCTGGTGGGGTTGCAGCTCGGGCGGGTGCTCGTCCGCTTCATCCACATCCGCTCTGATCTGGTGACCGGCGTGGCGCTCGTGATCATGGCCGTGATGGTGTGGCAAGGGGTCATCTAGATGGACAGGTGTGGCTAGCCTTGGAGCAGATGTTCTCGAGGCCCCCCCACACCTCGCACCTCCCCAACTTCGCAGACCTTCCGGAGTTTTCCCGGATTGTGGCCCGTCTGCAGTGGGATGCGGCGGCGATCGACCTCGCCCCGGATGCTCGCAGCTGGCGCGAGCTCCCCGCCCCGCGCCGCCGTCGCCTGCTCAGCCTCCTCGCCGGCTTCTGCGTCGGCGAGGACGCCGTCTCCGAGCAGCTCGTGCCGTTCGGCGCCGCGTCCCAGAACACCATGGTGACGTGGGTCTTCTTCCTCCAGCGCCGCGACGAGGAGCGCCACACGCGGCTCTTCGACCGCATCGCCGGCGAGGTGCTCGGCCTCCCCGGAGCCAGCCCGGAGCAGCGCCGCGCCGCGGCCCGGGCCCACGTCCCGGCAGCGGTGCTCGAGCTGTTCGAGGAGCGGCTGCCCGCGCTGGCCGCCGAGCTCGCGGCGGGCCGCACCGGGCTGGGCGAGGCAGTCTGCTTCTACCACATGGTGCTCGAGGGGATCGTCTTTGCCATCGGGCAACGCGCGCTGCTCGATGACCTCGCCGACGGCGCCCTGCCCGGGGTGCGCGAGGGCGTGGAGCATGTCGACCTGGACGAGCGCTGGCACATCGGCTTCGGCCTGCGCTGCCTGCTCGAGGCTCAGCCCTCTCCGGATCTCCTGGACGACCTGCTGTCCCGCGCGGCCTCGGCCGCGGCGGCATGGGGGGACGCGGTGCCCGCCGCAACCCGGAAGCTCGTCGAGGACAAGTTCCGGCGGCGGCTGTCCGCCGCCGGCCTGGTCGCGCCCATGCCCGCCGCCGAGTACGCGCGCTAGGGGCGACCCGAACTTCCTAGAACGCGTACCGGGAGCCCAGAACCATGACCGAGCACACGCCAGCCATCGACTTCGAGAACCTGCCCATCCCGAGCGAGGGCTTTCTCGTCACCGTGTTCATCACCGTACGAAGCGTTGCTCGGTCCCGCGCGTTCTACTCCGACGTGCTCGGCGGCCAGGTCGTACTGGAGGAGAACCCGTGCATCATCAAGCTCTCCAACTCATGGCTGATCATGAATCCGGGCGGCGGCCCCACCCCCGACAAGCCAGGCATCTCGGTGGTCAACTACGAGCCCGGGAACACAATCTCTAGCTTCATGAACCTGCGCGTCGCCGACATCCAGGCGTGCTATGAGCAGTGGCGTTCCAAGGGTGCCGAGTTCGTGACCCCGCCGATCGACCGCGGCGCTGAGATCCGCTGCTATATGCGCGACCCCGACGGCTACCTGATCGAAGTCGGTCAGGCCACCGGGCTGCTCGAAGGCAGACTCGCCCAGAAGCGGCCCGAAGATCTGCCGGGCTGAGGTGATGCGACGGGGTCGGTGGAGGTCGGGCTGAGAGGCACCGGTCCCAGGAGCCGTCGCCGCCCCCCGCCCGGCTCGCGGTGCTCAAACGCAGAAAGCTCCCACCCGCGGACGAGATTTTCTGCATCCTGGTCCCCCAGCAGCCATCCGGAAGAAAACTGCGACCCGACGCGCAAACTTTCTGCAGCAGAGCCCGTCCGCGTGGCCGCCCGGACTCAATTTTGGGCTGGGTTTGCGGTCTCCCGGGCGCGACACCGGCTCGATCGGAACTCGACACCGTCGGCAACCCCCGATCCGGATATCCCGTCCACGCCGCAAACCGCCTGCTCAGACCCACGATCCGACGCTCACCTTTGACCACATCAACGCCGGAAGCACCCATTTTTCACCAACGCTCAGCGAACAGCTCGCTGGCAACGACGCGCCCCGAGCTTGGAACCGGCGAGCGACCGCCCGTGTGCTAATCGGGAACGAAGAGTCGACCGCGCATGTTCTCGTCGTCTTGCGGGTTGAACTCCCAGAGCCCCTTCAGTAGTGCCCGCAGGTCCTCGGGCAGGCGCTCGACACCGGGCTGGTCGATCTCAACGAGGTTGCCTGCGGGATCACGGACGTAGAGCTGGACGACGTCCCCGGGCAGCTCGACGAGATGGTTGCCAAATGCGGTCCGCTCGAAAGCGCCGCGGCGCTCCGCGGCTCTGTAGACCGGCTCGACGTCCTCAACGGTCACGGCGAAGTGATGATGGCTCGTGGGCTGAAGGTCGCGCTCGAACAGATGCAGTTGCGTCCTCCCAAGCGCGAGCCACTGCACGGGGAGACCGAAGTTCGGGGTAGGGATGGGCTGCGCCCCGAGCAGGTCTGCGTAGAAGTCCACTGACTCCTGCAGGTTGCGCGCGTTCACGCTGACGTGGTTGACCCGACTATTCACGCGCGTTCCTCCCTCGGTTGCCACTAGCGCCCACGATAACGGGCGATCGATCCCGGGGCGCTCCCGTAAGCGTTGCGCATGAGGCCACTGAGCGGATGCTGGGAATCGGGCGGCCGGCCGCTGAGTTGACGAGCAGCTTACGGCGGAGCCCGTAGGTTCGTCGGCCATGTTCCCCCGGAAACTCGTCGGTATCCCGGTGGCGTTGGTGCTCGGACTCGTGCTCCCAGCCGCCGCGCTGGCGCTCGGTCTGCGGGTCGCGATGCGAGCGCGGGGGGTCAGGGCCACGATGCCGACGTCCCAGATCAAGACCGGCGTGCCGCAGGTCGGGGCACTGTTTTCGAGTTCGGCCGGCACGCAGCACCAATGCACGGCCAGCGTCGTCGACAGCTCGCACGGCGACCTGCTGCTGACGGCGGCGCACTGCGTGTCAGGAAGCGGCGCCGGGATGGTGTTCGCCCCCGGGTTTCACGGCGGAACCTCGCCCTACGGACGCTGGATGGTGACGGGGGCCCACCTGGCGCCGGCCTGGGTGCAGCGCGAGGATCCCCACGAGGACTATGCGTTCCTCACCGTTGCGCCACAGAAGGCCGACGGCAAGACGACGGAGATCCAGCAGGTGACCGGCGCGTATCGTCTCGGCACAACTGCGAGGAGGGGGGAGCGGATCACGGTCGCCGGATACCCGGCCGGCACCGACAACGACCCGATCAGCTGCCGCACGAGGGTGTTCGTCACGCACGGATTCCCATCGTTCAACTGCCGCGGATACGTGGATGGCACGAGCGGCTCCCCATGGCTGATCGAAACCTCCAGGGGCCCGACGATCGTCGGGGTGATCGGGGGTCTCAACCAGGGCGGCTGCGTCGACTACACCTCGTACAGCTCACCGCTTGACCAGGTGGCGCGCATGGTCTATGTCCGCGCCTCAAGCGACACCATCGCCGATACGGCGCCCGCGCCAGGCGGCGACGACTGCTCGTGACTGAAGTGGGAACAAGAAGCCGCGCCTACTGACCGGCCGCGGCACGGTCATTGTCTGTACTGCCACCCTATGGCGACACCGAAGCTGTGGAAGTCATGGCGCTCAATGACGGCCGAGCTATGGTGGAGCCGGACGGCGATGACGGTGATGGAGACGCGATGATCGCCGAGGCGCGACGAGGGGTGAGTTCACCCGGTTGCAACATGCGGGTTCGGGAGTTTGGGCTGCTCGGTCATCCTGGCTGGCCACAGGTCTACGGAGATGTGGTCAGCTGAATGCGAGTGCGCCGCGCGCGGCGAGAAGGATCCCCAGTCCCGACAGTCCGAGGACCGCGAGTTGGTGGCCGTGGCGCGCGAACCAGCCTTTGAGCGCCACGACGAAGTTTTGCGTTCGGTCGGCGGCGAACGTGTAGGCGAGCAGCGCTCCCTCGAGGAGGATCTGCTGCATTGCACAGAAGTAGAGAACGAGCAGCAGGATCGAGACGGGGGGCGGGTTGAGGTGCGCGATATGTTCGAGCGCGTTGACGTAGCTGACGCCGGGGAAGCTCATTGCCGCGCCGACGGTGAACGCGACGAGCCAGGAGCCTTGCTCGAGCATGCGTAGCTGCCACGGGGCCTTGGGTTGTTGATCGGCCGGTCTGGCCGTCTTTCGGCTTTCGCGCCATTTCCGGAGTCTGGTGTCGCTTCCGGTTGCAAGTAAGAACGCGACCGATAAAGCGACTGCGCCCACGGCGATCTGACCGCCGGGACTGAGCACGTGCGTCGAGGTTCTCGCCACGCTCGTTCCGTGCAGCGAGAAAACGATCACCACCCCGGCCGTAATGCTTGAGATGTATGCGCCGAGCAGGTACCCCAGCATGAGCCGCTTCGGGTGGGGGAGCAGCAGCATCATGGTCACCGCGGCGAGCAGCGACGGATTGAGCGTCGCGACCACCGCCGAGATCAGCACGAGCACGACGTCTCTGTTCACCTGGCAACCTCGGTCGTGCTCGGTGTCAGGGCGGTATGCGCGTCGACCTGCTTACCCGCCAGCAGGCGGATGACCGAAATCCCCACCCAGCATCGCACGCGGCCGGTGGTGGAACGGGTCGCGGTCGCTCGCCAGCGCATCGCGACAAGGTCGTGCTCGGCGATCTGGTCCTCGATCTTGATGTACAGATCTGGGTAGGCGCGGCGGTGGATTGACACGAGCCGGCGCACTCCCTGCGGTCCGATAACTGGTTCTGGCAGGCACCACAGACGTTCGAGGTGGTCGGCGGCCACGAGTTCGTCGATCAGCTCAAGCCGCCCTTCGTTCCAGACTGCCTGGATAAATAGCTGGACCTTGCTCTTGTTCCGCTCGGTTACGCCGGTCATGGCAGGTCATGATCTTCGGCGTGGCGTCGCTTACAAGGGAGGATCCCCGAGCGTTGACCCGAGTGTTTTGTCGCCCAAGCCGGTGGGCGCGCGGTGTATCGTCGAGCTGTGTCGTCCGCGAGCTGGAAGGCTCTGCGTGAGCGCGATATCGAGCTCTCAGCGCTTCGTGAGGGGGTAGATCGCGCGTGCGCGGGTGAAGGGTCGCTGGTCTTGATCGAGGGGCCAGCCGGGGTGGGCAAGACTGAGCTTCAGCGCGAGACGCGCCTGGCGGCCGAGCGGGCGGGCGTCGCGGTGCTGGAGGCACGGGGTTCAGAGCTTGAGCAGCCGTTTGCGTTTGGCGTCGTGCGCCAGCTGCTCGAGCCGGCGATCGACGAATCAGCTGCAGGCGCTGAGGTGTTCGCCGGGGCAGCGAATCCGGCGGCACGCCTGTTCAGGTCCGATCAGCAACGGTCACGGGCTGACGAACCTGGCTTTGAGGCGCTTCACTCCCTGTACTGGCTGGTGGTGAATCTCGCCGACCGTGGTCCGCTGCTGGTGCTGGTGGACGATTGCCAGTGGGCGGATCCGGATTCGCTGCGGTTTTTGAGCTACCTGGCCCAGCGCATTGAGGGACTGCCGATCACGGTCGTCGTTGCGGGCCGTCCGTCGGATTCTTCGGGGTCAGAGGCCGCCGCCTTGTGGGCGCAGGTCGCCTCGCGTCCTTCGGCGGTTGCGCTGTATCCGCGGCCCTTGAGCGAGTTTGCTGCGGTGGGATTGGTGCGGGAGCACTTGGGCGCGAGCGCGGACGACGACTTCTGTCGTGCCTGCCACACGGCGACCGGCGGAAACCCGCTCTTCCTGCGAGAGCTCCTGCGGGGTCTCGATGCTGCCCGGGTCCTGCCGTCGGCTGCCGCGGCGAGCGAGGTTCAGGCGGTCGGCCCGGCCGTCGTGAGCCGGTTCGTGCTGCATCGGCTTGCCGCTCTGGGACCGGCGGCCACCGAGCTCGCCCGCAGCGTCTCGGTGCTCGGAGACAACAGTGAGCTGCAGCTTGCGGCCCGTGTGTCTGGTTTGAGCGACCAAGTGGCCCAGGAGTCGGCAGACGATCTGGTCCGGGCCGACATCTTTGCCCATGGCGAGCGGCTGGGATTCGTGCATCCGATCGTGCGTGCTGCGTTGTATGAGGATCTTGTGCCGGGCGAGCGCCACGCTCGGCACGCCGCGGTCGCTCAAGCGTTGGCCGAGGTGGGCGCTGCGCCGGAATGGATCACCGCGCATCTGCTGCTGACCACGCCGACGGGCGATCAGCGTCGTGTTCAGACGCTGCGGTCGGCTGCGATGAGCGCGGCCGACCGCGGTGCCCCCCGGGCCGCTGCCGCGCGACTGCGGCGCGCGCTCGAGGAATCTCCTTCCGAGCAGGAACGGGCAGAGATCTTGGCCGAGCTCGGGCGAGATGAGGTGGCCGCGATGCAGTTCGATGCCGCCGAAGAGCACCTGCAGGCTTGTTTGGTCTCGGATGCCAAACTGTCCACCCGAGCCGACGCAGCGTCCACGCTCGCGCGGTGCGCAATCGTATCGGACGGTCGCTCCGCGCACGCCGCCGTCGACGCCTTGGCGTCGCTGGCGCGACAACTGGAGCCACTCGACCGCGAGCGCTCACTGGAATTGGGCTCTGCACTGTTGATGGTCGCGACATGCGTCCCGCAGTTGCGTCCGGTGCTCGCCGGGCACCTGCAGCGATTTTGCGCCCAGGCGCGCGGTGACCCCGGGTCTGAGGCCGTGGCGAGAATTCATGCCGCCGCGGAGCGGCTGTTTCGGGGAGGGTCGGCCGAGGCAGCCGCCGAGGAGGTTCAGGCGGCGCTCGTGGCCGGCCTGCCCCCCGCCGCGGCGACGCAGGCGGGGCTTCTGGCCGTGACTACGCTGCGGCTCGCAGAGCGTTATGACGTCGCCGCGCGACTGCTGGATCTCGCATACGAGGGCGCCCGCCGTGAGGGCCACACGGCGAGACAGGGTCTGATCCACGGCCAGCGAGCGGCGATCGCGCTGGCCCGAGGGGCGCTTCCCGACGCGCAGGTCGAGGCCGAGACCGGCCTGCTGCTGGTCGCACCGCCGCACTTCGTTGTGCCGCAGCTGGTCGCGGTGGCGATCGTGGTGCATGTCGAGCGCGGAGCGCTGGCCGCGGCCGACGAGCTGGCACGGATGGGCGACGCGCTCGGGTTCATCGAGGATCGCACCTACGGCGGGGAGTTCCTGGTCGCCCGCGCTCGCCTGCGGATCGCCCAGGGTCAGGTGCACGAGGGCGTCGCGGACCTGCGCTGGTGCGGTGAGCGACTGCAGGCGCTGGGCCTGGTGTGGCCAAGCGACTGGAGGGCGGCTCTAGCACCGGCTCTCGGCTCGCTCGGTGAACGGCAGGCGGCCTCGAGGCTTGCCCAGGAGCAGCTGGCCATCGCTCGGCAGGTTGGTGCGCCGGGGGCGCTGGGAATAGCATTGCGGACCGTTGCGCTGACGATGGAGGGGGACGAGCGCCTGGCGCTGCTCGAGGAAGCGATCTCGATCCTCGAGCACAGTGGGGCGCGGCTGGAGCTGTCTTACACGCTCGGAGAGCTGGGACGCGAGCTGAGCCGCGTGGGACGGCGAGGCGAGGGCCGTGATGCCCAGCGCCGCGTGATTGGGCTTGCCGAGGATTGTGGCGCGATCGTGCTGGCGCAACGCGCGCGAGCGGAGCTGCATGCGGGACCGGGGCGTCGCCCGCGGATCGAGCTGACCGGGCGCGGCGCGCTGACCGCGGCCGAGTGGCGGGTCTGCCGGCGGGCCGCCGAAGATGCCAGCAATCGAGAGATCGCGCAGGCATTGTTCGTGACCGAGAAGACCGTCGAGCGCCACTTGAGCAGCGCCTATCAGAAGCTGGGGATTCGCTCTCGCTTTCAGCTGGTGGCTGCGATCGGCGACTAGCTGTCCCGTCCGTCCGGGCGACACCTCCCAAAAAGGTAGGGACAACACGGGGGGTTCCCCTCTTGTGAATGGCCGGGGCGTTGCGCAGGATGTGCGCCAGCCAACGCAAACGGCGGCCACGCCGCTGACCGACAGGAAGGGGCAGGTCATGACAGGTGTGCTCTACGCCATCGCGCGCTTCTGCACGCGCCAGCGGTTTTTGGTGCTCGCGGTGTGGCTGGTGGCGACAATTGGGCTAGTGGCCGTGTCGCATCACCTTGGTGACGCCACCAATGACAACCTCAGCCTTCCGGGCACCAACAGCCAGCATGCCTCCGATACGCTGAGTAGGTCGTTTCCAGACCAGGCGAACGGATCCAGCCCGATCGTGCTGCATGTCAAGAGCGGCAAGCTGACTGACTCCAAGTACTCGAACGCGGTCGGCCAGGCGGCCGCCGATGTGGCCAAGGCGCCCTACGTGGCCTCGGTTGTCAGCCCGCTGACCCAGCAGGGCGCCTCCGCGCTCAGTAAAGACCAGGCAACCGGGTATCTGTCGGTGACTCTGTCGGTCAGCCCCGGGACGCTGTCTGTTTCCGACGCGCAGGCGATCATCGACGCCGCGCAGAAGCCGGCGCAGTCGGCCGGGATCCAGGTGGAGACCGGCGGCCAGCTGGGTCAGAAGGTCTCCAAGCCCTCGACGGAGTCGAGCGAGCTGATCGGGATCATCGCGGCGATGGTGATCCTCACGCTGACCTTCGGCACGGTGGTGTCGATGCTGCTGCCGATCCTGACCGCGATCTTGGGACTGGCCTCGACGCTCTCGATCGTCGAGATCCTCAGCCACGCGATGACCGTCTCCACGGTGGCACCGACGCTGGCCACGATGATTGGCCTGGGGGTGGGAATCGACTATGCGCTGTTTATCGTCACCCGCCACTTCCGCGGACTGCACGACGGCCTTGAGATGCGCGAGTCGATCGCCCGGGCGGCTGCTACCTCCGGCGGGGCGGTGCTGTTCGCCGGCAGCACGGTCACGATCGCGCTGGTGTCGCTGGCGGTGGCAGATATTCCGCTGGTGACCACCATGGGGCTGATGGCGGCGGTGGCGGTGGTGGTCGCGGTGCTCGCCGCGATAACCCTGTTGCCGGCGCTGCTGGCGATCGTCGGTCCGCACCTCAACTCGCTGCGAGTCCACAAGAGCCATCCCGGGGCACACCCCAAGCCAGGCCTGTGGGCGCGATGGGCGCACCGGATCGCCACCGCACCGGTAATCTCCGGGCTTGCCGCACTGGTGATCTTGATCCCGCTGGCGATCCCGCTTTTGTCGCTGAACCTGGGCCAGAAGGACGTCGGGGCGCTGTCGACCTCGACCACCGCCCGGCGGGCGTACGACCTGATCTCAAAGAACTTCGGGCCGGGGGTCAACGGGCCGCTGATCATCGCCGTCACGCTGGGCTCGCCCGCGAAGGGGACCAGCGACTCGCGGCTGACCACGCTGCAGCAAGATGTCAAGTCGACCGCGGGAGTGGACGCGACCACTCCGATGCAGCTTGACCAAGCTGGGACTACCGCCTACTTCAACGCGATCGCTAACACCGGCCCCGCCGATCAGGCCACCGCCGACCTGGTCTCAAAGCTGCGCTCAAGCGCGATCCCTGCAGCCCAGAAGGGCACCAACCTAAAGGCGTACGTCGGCGGCACCACCGCCGGCAACGTGGACCTGGCGTCGAAAATCTCCAGCAAGCTGCCGCTGCAGATCCTAGTCGTCATCGCGCTCAGCTTCCTGCTGCTGATGCTGGCCTTCCGCACGGTCGTGGTCCCCGTCCAGGCGGCGATCATGAACGTGCTCTCCATCGGCGCCGCCTATGGCGTGCTGACCGCGATCTTCCAGTTCGGCTGGCTGCACAGCCTGATCGGCCTGGACGGTTCGGTGCCGATCGTCTCCTACGTGCCCTTGTTCATGTTCGCCATCCTGTTCGGCCTCTCGATGGACTATGAGGTGTTCCTGGTCAGCCAGATCGAAGAGCACGTCCATGCCGGCGAGAACAACAAGAGCTCGGTGGTCTCCGGCCTGGTGACCAGCGCGCGAGTGATCACCGCCGCGGCGATGATCATGGTGTTCGTGTTCGGCGGCTTCGTGCTCAACGGCGACCCGACCGTCAAACAATTCGGGATCGGCCTCGCCGTGGCCGTGATCCTCGACGCCACGATCGTGCGATGCCTGCTCGTGCCCGCGCTGATGATCAAGATGGGAAAGCTCAATTGGTACATGCCCGCGTGGCTCGACCGGCTCCTTCCCCACATCAGCATTGAAGGCGCCGAGTTCTTCAAGCAGCGCGAGCGGCCCGCCCAGGACAAGCTCGAGCCAGAGCTGCAACCGGCCATGCCCTCATAGCGGGGCGCGGCCCGGTTCCACATTCGAACCACGCAGCTGACCAAAAGCCATCAAGTGACCCGTCGCTGCTTCGTCTCGGTAAGCAACGAGCTGACTAACGACCCCGATTCAACCGGGCCTTCATCGAGGACTGAAAGCCGCGACGGAGGGCCCGGCTGAACCGACCAACCAACGAGCTTGAGTCGATATGCACCGACCCACTCGACACACATTCGTAGAACCTCGCAAAAAAGCAACGAGCGGCGGCGCCGCGACCTCGCGCGCCTCGTTGCATACCGGGGCGGGAAAGGCACCGAAAATGCTCCAGCTGACCCCCCGAACCTCCGCTTGGCAGCGAGCGGGCGCGCTGACCACGATTGCCGGGCATCAGATCTTCGTTCGCGAGCGCGACGGCGCCCCCGATCGCCCGCCGGTGCTCTTCCTACACGGATATCCGTCCAGCTCTTACGACTGGCGCCACGCTCTGCAGCGGCTCGGCGACCGACGGCTGATCGTGTTCGATTTCCTCGGGTTCGGGCTCTCGCAAAAACCGCGCGGCCAGCTGTATTCGCTGCTGACGCAGGCCGACATCGTCGAGAGGATCGCCGCACGGTTTGCCGGCGAGGCCGTGATCCTCGTCGCCCACGACATGGGCAGCTCGGTCGCCACGGAGCTGCTCGCCCGGGACCTCGAGCACCGGCTGTCGTTTGAACTCCGTTCGGTGTTGCTGTTCAACGCCAGCCTCGTGCTCGAGCGCGCGAGCCTGACGGTCGCCCAGAAGATGCTGCGCAGCCGCCTGGGGCCGTTCGCGGCACGGATGACAACCAAACCCGGGTTCCAATGGCAGTTCGGGCAGCTCTTCTCCCGGCAGCATCCGCTCAGCGAACAGGAGGCGGCCGATCAGTGGTCGCTGCTTGCCTACAACAACGGTCATCGGCAGCTTCACCGGCTCATCTTCTACCTGCACGAGCGGGTCACCTACGCCGCGCGCTGGAAAGGTGCGCTGCGCGATTGGCCGGGGCGGCTGGAGCTGGCGTGGGCCGAGCTCGATCCGATCTGCACCGAGGCAGTCCTGCAGGCCGTGCTCGAGCTCAGACCGCACGCCCCACTGACACGCCTACCCGACCTGGGCCACTACCCGCAGCTGGAGGACCCCGAAGCATCCATCCAGGTCATCGAACGGCTCGCATCGTGACGACCGGAAAGAAGCTGACGTCGTTGGACAAGAAGCATCAACGCCTCGTCGCTCGCCCGGCTCGGCGTCCTGCATGGGCAAGACAGGTGCGCGGGTCAGCCACGCCGCGTCCGACGCCCACGCTTCGGCGCTCGCCTTCGCCCAAGAAGCGAGCGTCCCAGCCTGAGATGGTTCCGACTGCGATCGCGTGGTTTCGATCAGCGGGGATCGATCGCGGTGATCAAGAAGTGGGCGATTACCAGAAGACGGGGATGGCGAGACCCGGATTCGAACCGGGGACACCACGATTTTCAGTCGTGTGCTCTACCAACTGAGCTATCTCGCCCTGGCCGCGCGATGCTAGCGACTGCCACGTCAAGAGAACACGGACAGGGAAGGCCGAACCCATCGGGGCGATCGGCGTCAACGGGGCCGGCCACGCGTGATCTGGAACGCGTCGGCTCGGATGACCCGGTCGTCGGTGACCGCGGTGTAGACGACCTCGGCCCCCGTGGGCCCCGCCGTGACCGTCATGAAGCCGTGCGCCGCATCCTGAAAGGCCTCGAGCGTGACGCCCTCCAGGCCATCGAATGACGCTGGCAGCTCGGTAATGCCAAAACCGAGCGGGTGCAGCTCGTAGAAGCCTCCGGCTCCGGCGACCACGTAGGGGATCGTCCGCCCGGACCGGCGACCCGCGAAGCGCTGGTAGTTGTGGGCGTGCCCCGTGAACACGGCGTCCGGACCCCGTCCGGCCCGCTGCGCGCAGGAGTCCAGAAGCTCGGCGAGAGCCACGTTGGATCCATGTGTGACATCGGCCGAGTAAACGGGTTGGTGGACGGCGACGATCACCGTCGCGTCCGGGGGCGCGGCGGCCAGCTCGCCCACCAGCCAGTCCAGCTGGTCCTCGGCGAACTGCCCGCCCTCGGGCACGTTGGCGTACAGCCCCACGATCCACACCCAGTCGTGGACCAGCGTCCAGTAGACATTCGGCTGACCGGGCAGCGGCCGAGACCGGCTCGCGGCTGCGTCACGCAGCGGCGGAGCGTCCGAGCAGAAGGTCTTCACGAACGGCTCGAGCCGGTAGGCGTCGGCGCCGGGCTCGGCGTCGTGGTTGCCCGGCACTGCGAAGATCGGGGCGGCGTAGTCCGCGTAGGCGGAGAAGAACTGGGGGCGGTAGTTGGCCTCCTCGCCGTGTGGATAGACGACGTCGCCCAGGTGGTAGAAGAACCGCACCGGAAGCTCGTCGTGCAGCTCGCGCGCCATGGCCGCCGCCACTCGCCGCTGGGGCTGCGGATCCACGTGACCGCCGGTGTCGCCGACGCAGTGAAAGCGCAGGGCGCCGTCCCGCATGATCGCCGGCCCTGCCTCGGACCCGAGCACGTCTAGGAGCGACCGCCGGTAGGGCACACGCCCGACGGGCTCGGGAAGCGCCTGAAAGCGTGCGTCCGGGGTCAGTGGCCGGCGCTGGGTGACCCGATCGAGCGCGCTCGGCCCGACCGGCTCCGCCACCGACCAGCCGGACGTGGACGCGGCCGCAGACCGCGCTTGCCTAGTCATGGCGATGACCCATTCTCAGGCGGCCGCCGCGGCGCCCTGTTTAGATCCTGTGATCGTCATCCGGTGCAGCAGCTCCAGCGCGCCCCGCTTTGACAACGGCTCGTTGAGGTTGCCGCATTTGGGCGACTGCACGCAGGACGGGCATCCCGAGCGGCATGGGCACTCACCGATCAACCGCTGCGCGTCGCTCACCAGGCGCTCGAACTCGTCAAAGCCTCGGCGGGTGATCCCGACTCCGCCGGGATGTCCGTCGTAGATGAAGATCGTCGGGCCGCCGGTCTGGGGGTGGGCGTTGGTGGACAACCCTCCGATGTCCCAGCGGTCGCACATCGCGATCAGCGGCAGGACCGCGATCTGCCCGTGCTCCAGAGCGTGCAGGGCGCCGAGCAGCGCGGCCGGTGGGAACGGCTCGGACGCGATCAGCTCGTCGAGCTCGTACCAGAGCGCGCGCGTCGGGAACTCGGTCGTCGGCAGGTCCAGGCCTTGGAAGTCGATCACCTCGTGGTCCTGAAGGCGCTTGCGCTGATAGCCGAGCACGGTCTCCGAGTAGACGACCGAGCCGAAGGAGAGCGTTACCCCGCAGGCAATGCGTCGGTTCCCGAGCCGCTCGATGTAGGTCATGCTCTCGTGCTTGGTCTGCGTGAAGTAGTCGCCGTCGAAACGCTCGAGCAGCGCCCGCCGCGAGCCCAGGTCAAGCTCGCGCACCAGGTAGGAGCGACCCATGTGCAGGTACACGGCCCCTTCGTGGATGGTCGAGTAGGCCCGGCCGGCCTCGATCGTGCCCAGTACCTCGCCGGAGCCGGCTTCGATCAGGAGGAAGCTGTCAGCCGAGGCGGAGCGCAGCGCCACCCGGGCGGCGGGGTAGTCGTCGGGCCGTCGCGGGACAAAGCCCGTGGCGCGCTCGCGCAGCAGTCCCTCGGCGACCAGGGCCTCGGCGCCCTGGCGCCAGCCCGGGCCGAGGATCGGCTCGTCGGCTTCCGAGAGTGGGGCCTCGTGCGCCGCGCACAGCAGGTGCTCGGCATAGATCTCAGAGCTCTCGGGATCGATGATCGCCGCCTCGACGGGGCGGCCGAGGAAGTCGTCGGGATGGCGGCAGAAGAACTGGTCCAGGGCGTCCTCGCCGGCGATGTAGACGGCCAGCCCTCGTCCCCGCCGTCCGGCCCGACCCCACATCTGGCGCAGGCTGGCCACCGTCCCGGGAAACGTGACGCACACGGCGGCGTCGAGCTCTCCGATGTCGATTCCCAGCTCCAGCGCGTCGGTGGCCACCACGCCGAGCAGCTCGCCGTTGGTGAGCCGCCGTTGGACGTCCTGGCGCTGGGCGGGGGTATACCCCCCGCGGTAGGGCGCCACGCGCTCGGCCAGCTCGGCGGGCAGCCGGTCGACGGCATGGCGAAGGATGAGCTCGACGCCCTTGCGCGATTTCATGAAGCAGATCGTCCGCGCGCCGCTCGAGATCAAATCGGAGAAGACCTCCGCGGCTTCGTAGAGCGCTGAGCCCCGCACGCCCAATTGCTCGTCGAGCAGCGGCGGGTTCCACATCGCCACCCGGCGCTCGGCCCGGGGAGCGTTGTCTCGGTCAACCAGGTTGAAGGGCTCGAGCCCGGTCAGACCCTCGGCGAGCGCGACCGGGTTGGCGATCGTGGCGCTGGCCAGCAAAAACCGGGGCTCGGTGCCGTGGATCGCCGCGGCGCGACGCAGCCGCCGCAGCACGTTGGCGACGTGCGAGCCGAACACGCCACGGTAGACATGGGCCTCGTCGACGACCACGAAGGCCAGGTTCGCGAACAGGTCACCCCAGGCAGCGTGGTGGGGCAGGATCCCCACGTGCAGCATGTCCGGATTGGTGATGATCAGGTTCGAGCGTTTGCGGATCGCCGAGCGCTGCGCCCGCGGAGTGTCGCCGTCGTAGATCGCGGGACGGATCGCCTTGTGCAGCCCGAAGCCCGCCAGCGAGCGGGCCTGGTCCTGGGCCAGCGCCTTGGTCGGATACAGGTACAGGGCGCGCGCCCCGGGATCGCTGGTCAGGACCTCGAGGGTGGGCAGCTGAAAGCACAGAGATTTTCCCGAGGCGGTGCCGGTGGTCACGACCGTCGGACCGTCGAAGGCCTTGTACAGCGCCTCGGCCTGGTGGGCGTAGAGGTGCTCGATCCCGGCCTCCTGAAGGGCACCGGCGACCCTCGAGTTGAGCTCTGAGGGGATCGAGACCAGGCTCGGCGGGCGGCCGCCGTAGCGATCGTCGTGGACCAGGCGCTCGTCGGCGCGCCCGGCTTCGAGCAACGCCTCCCAGGGCTCGGTGTCTGGCAGGGCGGGCATCTGACTCTCAGTATGGCGGGACGATTCGGGCCGCCGGCGGTCCCGGTGCTAGCGTCGCGCGGCCATGCGTTGCCTGTACGTCGACCTGGACGGGACGCTCTTGGGTCCCAATGCCTCCCTGCTGGCCGGCGCCGACGGCCGCTTCAGCACGCTCGGTGTGCGGGCGCTGGAGGCCTGTGCCCGGGTGGGCGCCGAGGTCGTCTTGTACTCGGGGCGCAAGCAGTCAAGCGTGTTCGAGGGCGCGCGGCTGATCGGAAGCTCGGCCTACATCTTCGAGCTCGGGTGCGGACTGGTGATCGACGGCGATCTCGAGTGGCTGACCGACGGCCTGTGCCCGAGCCCGCAGGCGGGAACGATCTACGACCAGATCGAGGCCACGGGCGCCCCCGCGCTCCTCCTGGAGCGCTTCGCCGGCCAGATCGAGTACCACACCCCGTGGTCGGCCCAGCGCGATGTCTCGCACCTGTTTCGCGGCAACGTGGGCCGCGACGAGGTCGCCGCCGTGCTCGAGGATGCCGGGCTGGGCTGGCTGCGCCTGGTTGACAACGGCGTGGTGCGAGCGGCGTCCGAGCAGATGCCGGGCCTGGCGGTCGTGCACGCCTATCACCTGATTCCGGCCGGGGCCTCAAAGGCGCGCGCCGTGGCCCGCCACATGCAGGCTCGCGGCTACCCGCCGGCGGAGTGCATCGCGGCCGGCGACTCCCGTGAGGACGTGGACACGGCCTCGGTGGTCGGATCGTTCTGGCTGGTCGCCAACGCTCTGGAGCGCGATCTCACGCTCGCAGAGGACGTGGCGGGGCGGGCGGGAGTCCGGGTGGCTGCGGACTCCTACGGCGCCGGGGTCTACGAGGCGGTGGTCACCACGCTTGCGGAAGAACGGGGCTGAGCGCCGGCATCGGCAGGAGGTCGAGGTCCTCCTCGTCCTCGGCCTCGCGCTCATACTGGGGCTCTCGCTCAACCGTATGGGCGTCGCCGACCGCCCATCCGATCCGCTCCACCAGCTGTCTGGCGAAGTGCTCTGACTCGAGGTCACGCGCGCTGACGCGCTCCCGGAGCATGATCGGCGGCTCTCCGCCTTCGGTCTGCTTATCCGCCGTGACGATGATCTGCGGCATAGGCACCTTCCTCGGGAATCAGTTCGCTCGCCAGGCTGACATTTCAGCCTTCATCCCGAGTAAACATCCGGTGGAATTCCTGTTTATCACGTGAGAGGGGGACCGATCCATTCCCATGGTCGCCGCCGGATTCCGGCTCCAGCCTACCCATGGACCAGCCCGCGACCGGCCTCTACGCTGCCCCCCGCGCGCGAGACTCCCGAGCCTCACCTCCCGGCCCACCCGCAGCCTCATCCGCGCCGGCAGCTTCACCCGCGCCGGCAGCTTCGTCCTCCTGTGCCACCGCCTCGGCCAGCGCGCGCGCCGCTTGGGAGAAATCGCCGAAGGCGTCGGCGACCGCGGCGGCGCTCGAGCCGGTGATCGCATGGTTGAGCCTGGCGACGGCGGAGTCGAACCGCTCCCACAGCTGCGCCGGCCCGCGGCGGCCGGTGCCCGGTCTCAGCTCGTAGGGCGGCTCGGCGCTCTCAGCGCCCGGCACGGGTCGCCAAAGCAGTCCCGCCGCATGGGCGTGCTCCCACGCCACCTGCTCGGTGGACGCGGCACCCGCGAGGTTGCGCAGCCGCTCCGCGAACCCGGCGTCCGGAGGCGCCAGCTTGTGGGCGCGCATCGCTGCAGCCCAGCCATCGCTTGCATGCCGGACGGCACGCATGATCTCGGCGCGGTGGCGGTCCAGGTCTTCTCCGAAGCTCATCCCCTTGTCCCGGCCTCACGGTGGTCGAGACTCATCCTTCTCGGTCGGAACGGCGCTCGGGAACTCATCCTCTTCGGTCGGGCCGCGGTTCGGCGAGCCCTACGGGCTCACCGCCCCAGAAATCGTCGCCGCTCGGGGCCCCGCCCGCGGGCGCAGCCGCCCCGCCGCTGTAGCTCTCCTCGAGGACCCGCTCGAAGTCAGAGCGCTTGATCCGCACCCGCCGGCCCACCCGGAGCGCCGGCAACGAACCCTGGTCGATCCAGTTGCGGACCGTCTGCTGATTGAGCTTCAGGGTCTCTGCGACCTCAGCGACGGTCAGGTAGGACTCTTCGGACTCGTTGATGCTCACGGCAATCCTTGTCTAATTGAGACAAACCAAAGCCAATTCAGAGTTATACTATCGCGTCCGGACGACGGATTTGCCCCAAGCGGTCAGAAAGGTTCTGCAAATCCCGTGAAAACGGATGATCGGCGTACCGAGGGAGGCAGCGAACAAGATCGGGGCGGATCCAACGTGGTCCGCCTTCCCCGGGACTGGCTGGGCCCTCGTGAGGAGCTCGTGCCGATCGGAGCCCCCGCCGATGGAGGAGCCTCGATCGGGGGCGAGTCCGGGCCCGAAGGTCGGGATGACTGGCCGCCTACGGCACACGCATTCTGGGGAGAGGACTCCGCGGCGCTGCAGGACGCCGTGGGGGCGCCATCCGAGACCGACCTGCCGGTGCGGCCGGCGTCGCAGCAGGGGCAGAGGAGGGGCTCGGCGCTTCGGCTCCGCCTGCCTGGTGTTCGCGTGCCCCGCCTGCCCACTCTCCGCGGGCTCCACCCACGCATCGGTGCCCGGCGCGCTGCGCTGGCCATCTCGGCGGTTGCCATCCTCCTGGTCGTCTCGCTCATCGGAGGGCTCGAGGGCTCGCCTGCGACACGTAGGCCGCTGACGAGGACGCCGCACGGGGAGGCGCTGGCAGCTTCAACGTCTTTCTACGGGTCCGATCCGATCCGAGGTCGGTCATCGGCCGCGGCGGGCAACCTCCTCGCTGTCTCGGCAGCCCGGTCTAGGCGCGTGACCGGTAGTCAGGTCCGCCACGGCCGCTCCACCGCCCGCTCGGGGCACGCCGGTCGTCACATCTCCCGGGCCGCACAGCAACACTCCGCCGCAATGGCGGCCACCGAGACCGTCGCGCACAAGAGCACGCCGTCCTACACGGCCGAGCCAGCCGCTGCTCCGACATCTTCGGGCGCCTCAGAAAACCAATCCGTAGGGGACTCGGAAGAGCAGTCCGCGGTCTCCCAATCGGGCACAAGCACCTCCGGCACGACAACCAGCTCGACCCCACAAGCGGCTGCAAGCGCACCCAGCACGACCGCCGGCACCAGTTCCAGCCAACCGGCCGGCCCCACCGGCCCTGCGTCACTGATCGGCCCCGGCACCAGCCCGAGCGGCTAGAAAACGAGGAGGAAGCGAATGCACCGACTGCTCAGGCACCTGCAGGGAAACGCGATCGCCTACCTAGCACTGTTCGTCGCCCTCGGCGGAACCAGCTACGCGGCGGTCCGCTTGCCGACGGGCAGCGTCGGAAACCGCCAACTGAAAAACCACTCGGTGACCCCGATCAAGCTGGATCGTGGCTCGATCGCCGGGTACGTGCGCGATTGGGCTGCGATCAGCCCCCAGGGGACTGTCATTGCCTCAAGGCCTCGGGCGCACCTCGCGTATTGGAGCGATGCGCCGGATGCCGCTTCGCCGGGCGGATTCGTTGTCTGGAGCAGCCCGATCCCGGCCTCCTGCGTTCGGCTGGCCACGGCCACGCAGAGCCTAACTCAGCCTTCAGGCGCCACCTACGCAAGTGCAACTCCCGTCTCGAACCCAAAGAACACGGCTGGGGCCGCATACGTGCGGCTGTCTCTTCCTCAGACCGGCGTCAACGTCGTTGTGATCTGTCCTCAGCCCTGAATCAACCATGAGCGATAGCAGAGATACGCGGCCGCAGTTGTGGACGTTCACGCGCGGGGCTCCCTTCATGCTCAGCATTCTCGTCGCGCTGCTAGTCGTCTTGGTCGTCGTCGCGAGCGCAGCGCGCGCCAATGAGACGGTTGTCGCCTGCGGCGCCTACCCCAACCGGGTGTTCGCTGCGTCTTCGGCTTACGGCATGGCCGCGACCGCTGATTGTCCAGGTTCCGGCTTCGATCTGAACTCCAACGGCAAGCTCCTCCAGCAAGGGCAGGGAGCGATCTGGCAGGCAAACGCCCCCGCCGGACTGCTCATCGTTGGCGCATCGGTCGAGGGCCTGCAGTCGTGGTACGTGAATGTAGGAAGCTTGGGCGACTTCGGAGGCGACTTCTACTGGCAGGGAGGAAGCTCCCAAATCACCGAGCTTGGGAACGGCGCTCCCGGTTTCGCGCCGCTGGCCTCCCATGACTTTGGGTTCCTTCTTGTGTGCGGCAAAAAGACTTGCCCAGCCGCGGGCTATACGGGCAACATCTCGGTGACGCAGATCGCGCTTTACGTTCAAGAGACGGTCGGCCCGAACCTTGTCTCCCCCGACGGGCTGTGGCAGTCCTCGGGCTGGGTGCGCGGTGACTGGAATCTGCATTTCTATGGTGATTCGCCCTCCGGCCTGTGCTCGCTGGTAGCGACGATCAACGGCCAAGTGGTCGCCGGCTCGAGCTCGCCGCAGGACACAACGGTTTGGCATCAGTGCAGCGCGCCGGCGATCTCGCAGACGATTCATACCGAGCAGGACGGTCAGGGCGCGGCGCCGCTCACCATTAGCGCCTCGGACGCCTCGGGCGTCCCAGCCAGCGACACCAAGACGATCTACATCGATAACACGCAACCAACCATCTCGTTGTCGGGCCCAAGAAACGCACCTTCGACGGCCGGCACGCAGTACGTGACCGGGACGGCAGCCGCCGGACCGTCGGGCGTGGACGGGATCTCCTGCTCCGTGGACGGCGCGCCGGCTCAGTGGTATCCAGGCGCGAGCGCGCAGGTGCCCGTCGCCGGACTGGGAGAGCACACGGTTCAATGCTCGGCAGCGAATAACGCCGTTGACCAGGCCGGCAACCATAGTTGGTCAAGTCCGGCAACTTGGGCGCTGAAGATCGGCGAGCCGACCATCTCGGGGATCACCTTCGGCAGCCGCCTCCTCGACGCATTGCGCTGCAAGCGCGTCACGGTTCGTGTTCGCGTCAAGTCTCGCTGGGTCACGGTCGACCGGCATGGCAGGAGAGTCCGGATCCGCCGTCGAGGTCACGTAATCGTGCGATACGAGACGCGCTGCCATCCGCGCGTCGTGATCCGGACGGTGCGAGTCCGGGGTCGTGTCGAACGCCGCCGGGTCGTCCTGCTCCCTCACACTGTGCAGATCAATACCAAACGGGTTGGCTACGGCCGACCGGCATCCGTCGCTGGCTGGACCGGGATGTCAGACGGCACCGCTCTGGCCGGAGTGCCAGTCCAGGTCATAACCGCCACAGACAACGGGCGCAACCACTGGCGACTGGCGACGGTCGCCACCACGGCCGCCAACGGCACCTGGAAGGCGACGCTGAAACCGGGACCATCTCGGCTGATCGCGGCGGTCTATCCGGGCTCAGCCAGCACGGAGGCCGCAACCTCGGCCAGTGTGACCCTGCGCTCGAGCACGAAGGTGAGCCTGAGCATCCGGCCGCGCCTAACCGTCTGGGGTCACACGATCAGGATCAGCGGTCGCGTCCTGGGCGGAAACATCCCCACCGGCAAGCTGCTCCGGCTACGGATCGGGACCGCGGGGATCTACTCGACAGTGGGGATCCCCAACATCAATCGGCACGGTCGTTTCGCGACGACATGGACGTTCGCGCCCGGGAACGGCACAGTCCACTACTGGTTCTCCGTCTCGACGCTATCCGAGGCGGACTACCCATATGCCGAGACCAGCAGCCCGCGTGTGTACGTAACGGTTCACCGTTGAGCGAGACCCCCGTATCTCGCCGCGCGGGAGAGTTTGCAACATGGACCCAATGGCCCGTCGCAGGTGCCAGTCTGCCAAGTAGCTGTGCGACGCGGATGCCGCTGACGGGGTGCGCCGCTGAGAACAGCGGCCGATAGGACGCCGCGATGTCGCACCCAGCCGGGACCAGAGCGGGAGTCCGGCCGCTCAAAGACGCCTTGCCCTCCGCGCGACAGACAGGGGGTCGTTGCCTCGCGGACTGCCGCTCCGCCGGCGAAACCCGATCGTCAGCGAAGTCGTTTGCGAAGAAGCCGGAATCGCCGGCGTGCCGCCGTGCGCTGCTCCTGCATCACACCCTGGGAGTCCGCCTCGAGGCGAGAGCAACTCGACCCCCAAATACCGGCTCCTTCCGACCTCGACCTCGATGAAGGTCGTCACAGGAGCCGTCGCCGCCGCCGGTCCGGCTCGCGGTGCTCCAACGCAGAAAGTTCCCATCCGCGCGCGAGATTTTCTGCATCCTGGTCCCCCAGGCGGCACCCGGAAGAAAACACCGACCGGACCCGCAAACTTTCTGCATCGGCCGTGCCCTTGGCCGCCCAGGCTCGCCCTTGCCGCCCAGGCTCGATTTTGCGCCGAGTTGGCGGTCTCTCCCGAGGAGGTGGCGCCGGCTCGACGGGGCTCGACACCGTCGGCAACCCCCGGATAGTCCGTTGTCGTCCACCCGCGCCGAGAGCGTCTCGAGCTGTGACAGGAGCGTGACTTTCGAGCGCCGGGGGAGCGCACATCGACCCCCGCTGCGCTCCTCTGGTCGATGCAAGGTCAAGCGAGTACCCTCCCAAGGGCATGGTTGGCGACATCCTGCAGCCCACGCACCTCTTGTTCGTGCTCGTCATCGCGCTGCTTGTCCTCGGACCGAAGCGGCTGCCCGAAGTGGGACGTGCGATTGGCGACGGGCTCAGGGACTTCAGGTCCGCGATCAACGGTGAGGGCCACCCCCATCGTGATCAGATCGATCATGAGTACAACCACGAGGGATCCGGGGACGAGCCGAAGCACGAATTCGCCGGAGGCAGCAACCAGCCGGCCGGCGGCCTCCAGCAGGCCGACGGCCTCCAGCAGGCCGACGACCACGATTTCAGGGCCGACACCACGTCGTCGGCTGGTGATCACGAATTCACCGGCCAAGAGCCGGCTGCCGACGGCCACGAGTTCGCGGCTGGGGACCCGGCGACAGCCGATACCCCCGGGACAGCCAGTGCTCCGGCGACAGCCGATACCCGCGGGACAGCCGATGCTCCGGCGACAACCAGTGTCCCGGCGACAGCCGTTCCCGCTGGAACCGCAGGCCCCGCTGCGACGGCCGCGCCCACTCCCACGCCGCACGAGCAAGCCGCCGACCCCGGCGACAAGCACGAGTTCGCCTACGAGAGCTCCAATCCCGCGCAGACGCGGGACCGGCCGGACAACTAAGCGGCAGGCTCGCGCCGGCCCCGGCGCCGCGCCTCCTAAGATCAGCAAGAACGTCTGTTCGCCGCGCTACGTTGCAGCCATGCCGCCGGCGCAAGAGTGCGCGGCGCTCGTCGCCTTGCTCCGCCTGGGACGGCGGGCTCCGCAGGCTTACTCCGATCAGGTTGAGGAAACCGGCAGCGCGTTGCCGGTTCTCGAGCGCGAGCTGGCCGGCGACGGTAGCCAGACGAGCCTGGTCGCTCCCGCCATCGCACCCCTGCTCGACGCCGCTCAGGCCGAGATCGCAGGCTGGCGAGCCCAGGGCATTCGAACGCTCACCCTGCTCGATCCCGAATACCCGGAGAACCTCCTCGCCGTTCACGATCGCCCCCCGATCGTCTTCACGGCGGGCGGCCTGAACCCCGATGACCGGAGATCGGTGGCGGTCATCGGCTCGCGCCGAGCCTCCCCCGCCGGCATCGAAACGGCTCGGTGGATAGCTGGGCAGCTTGCCGGCGCCGGCTACGTGGTGGTCTCAGGACTGGCGGCGGGGATCGATACCGCCGCTCACGTCGCGGCCATGCAATCGGGAGGGCGCACGCTGGCCGTCATCGGCACCGGACTCAACCACGTCTACCCGCCGCAAAACGCGGACCTGCAGCACCGGCTCCAGGAAGAGTCCGCGGTGATCTCGCGGTTCTGGCCCGAGGCTCCGCCGTGTCGCCAGGGCTTCCGGTTGCGCAACGCGGTGATGTCGGGCGTGGCTCTGGGAACCGTGATCGTCGAGGCATCGGTGACGAGCGGGGCTCGGATCCAGGCTCGCCAGGCACTGGCTCACGGCAGGCCGGTGTTCCTGACGGAACCGCTGCTGAGTCAGGCGTGGGCGCGGGAGCTGGCCCTCCGACCCGGCGTCCACGTGATCGACACGGCGGCACAGATCATGTCGACGATCGATCGGCTGCACGACTCGGGCGGGCTACGCGATCCGGGCGGGCTACGCGATCCGGGCGCTCTGGCGGGGTAGCGGACCGTGCCCACGGTTGCCGAGCTGAGCGACCTCTACGGGAACTTCATGGTCGCCCCGCGGCCTGGACCTGACGTGTGCTCCGTGTGCTTCAACCTGACCGACGGATACGGGCGGTGTTATGCCTGCGCTCACGGGGGACGATGGCTCGACGTCCTGGCTCCGGTCTCCTACAGCGTCGCCGGTGAGCAGCTTCATCACGCTCTGGTCGCCTACAAGCGAGGCACGGGACCGGTCGCCAGACGGTTCACGATCGAGCTCGCGGCCGTCCTGTGGCGCCACCTGGCCAAGCACGAGGTCTGCCTTGCTCGAGCCGCCGGCGTGGAGGCGTTCGAGCTCGTGACCACCGTGCCCTCCGGAGACCGCGGGCGCGACGACATCCACCCGCTGCGCCGGCTCGTGAGCGAGCTCGTCGCCCCGACCCGCGAGCGATACCGCCCGCTGCTGACCCGCTCGGACCTCCCCGCCGCGGCCCATGAGTTCTCTCCGCAGAAGTTCGACGTTCACCGCGAGCTCGGCGCAGAGACGGTGCTCCTGGTGGACGACACCTGGACGACGGGAGCCAACGCCCAGAGCGCGGCGGCGGCTCTCAAGCGCGCCGGCGCGCGAGCCGTCGCGGCGGTGGTCATCGGTCGTCATCTCAACCGGGGGTGGGGTGACAACGACGGCCGGCTGCGCGGCCTGCGACCTCCGTTCGATTGGCAGCACTGCGTTTACTGCCGCAACGAAAAGTTCAACGACCAGCGTCTGCGCGAGTAGTATTTGGCCCGCCGTTGCGTACCGCGGCAAACCGGGACTGGCGAGGAGATGAGAGAGAGGTGACGGTGCGTCGTGCGCCACGTCAGTGCGATCTTGGGAATTGCAGCCACAACGGTGGCACTTGCGGCGTGCGGCTCCTCGGGTAAGGGCCCGGTGACCTTGAACTGGTACGTGTTCCCCGAGCCGTCTGGCTCTTTCGCTGCCGCTGCCGCGAACTGCTCGAAGGCCTCCGGGGGCAAGTACGACATCAAGCTCAACTTCCTCTCCACCTCGTCGGATCAGCAGCGGGTATCGCTCGTGCGCCGGTTGGCCGCGAACGATTCCTCGATCGACATCCTGGCGATGGACGTCGACTGGACTGCCGAGTTTGCCACCGCCAATTGGATCCGGCCGGTGCCGCCCTCGCTGGCTACGCAGGTCCAAAGCCAGGATCTTCCCGGACCGGTCAGGACCGCCACCTGGCAGGGCAAGCTCTGGGCCACTCCGATCAACTCGAACACGCAGCTGCTGTGGTACCGCAAGGACCTGGTCCCCACCCCGCCCAAGACCTGGGATCAGATGATCGACGACGCGATCGCGCTGGCCAAGCGGGGCAAGCCCCATTTCATCGAGGAGCAGGGCGCCCAGTACGAGGGCCTCACCGTGTGGTTCAACTCGCTGGTCAACTCAGCCGGCGGCGAGATCATCAACAGCGACAACCAGGTCGTGATCGGTCAGGCGGCGAAGACGGCCGCGTCGATCATGCACCGGCTGGCGACCACGCCGGCGGCGGATCCGTCGTTGAACGTCGCCCAGGAGGGTCCGTCGGACGTGGCGTTCGACGCCGGGACCGCGGCGTTCGAGATCAACTATCCGTTCGTGTGGGCCTCGGCCCACAAGTCCAATCCCAAGGTCGCCAACGACATGGCGTGGGCGCCGTTCCCCGAGGTGGTCCCGGGCATGACCCCGCGGGTCTCGATCGGCGGCTACAACCTCGGGGTCTCGTCTCACGCCACGCACCCGCAGCTTGCCTTCGACGCCATCCAGTGCCTGGTCCAGCCCGCCAACCAGAAGACCTACGCGATCAAGGGTGGCCTGGCCCCAGTCAGCTCGAGCATCTACAGCGATCCCGCCTTCGAGAAGGCCTATCCCTTCCATGCGCTGATCAAGTCCCAGCTTGAGACCTACGGGCTGCGACCGCAGACACCCGCCTACGCCGACGTCACGCTGGCGATCCAGAAGGCGCTGTCGCCGACCTCGAGCATCGATCCAAGCAGCGCCGTCAGCAAACTGCGAAGCCAGATCAAAGCCTCTCTCACCTCTTCGGCCCTGCTATGAGTACTGGCGCCGTCGCCGCACCGACTCCGAGTACCGCCGCCCCCCGGGGACGACGTCACCTGACCGAGCGCGCCCGGGAGGAGCGGCGTCTGGCCGCGATGCTGGTCGGCCCCGCGGCGGTCGTGATGATCGTGGTGATCGCCTATCCGATCATCGACGCGGTGGTGCTGTCCCTGCAGCGCGCGGACCTGCGCTTCCCGACCAAGAACAAGTTCATCGGCCTGTCCAACTACGGTCACGTGCTGAGCGCGCCGGTGTGGTGGCAGGACGTGCTGCACACGGTGATCATCACGGTGATCACGGTCTCGATCCAGTTCGTGCTCGGGATGTGCCTGGCGATCGTGATGCACCGGGTGATCTTCGCGCGCGGTCTGGTGCGGGGAATCGCGCTGATCCCCTACGGGATCGTCGCGGTCGTGTCCGCCTACTCCTGGCAGCTTGCGTTCTCGCTCAACAGCGGCTGGATCCCGAAGCTGCTCGGGTTGAGCAGCGACCCGCTGAGCCATACGTTCGGGCTCTACGTGGCGATCATCATCGCCGAGATCTGGAAGAACACGCCCTTCATGGCGCTGCTTCTGCTGGCCGGCCTGGCGCTGGTGCCCGACGAGCTGCTCGAGGCGGCCAAGGTCGACGGCGCGAGCACCTGGCAGCGATTCACCCGGATCACGCTCCCGCTGATGAAGCCGGCGATCCTCGTCGCGCTGCTCTTCCGCACGCTCGATGCCTTCCGGATCTTCGACACGATCTACATCTTCGGTCAGGGCGCCCAGAACACGGAGTCGATCTCGATGCTCAACTACTCGACCCTGCTTGACCGGCTCAATCTCGGGCTCGGCTCGGCGGTGTCGATTCTGCTGTTCGTGCTCGTCGCCCTGATCGCGTTCGTGTTCTACGCAGGCTTCGGAGCGGGCGCCGCGCCCGGGCGGGCCGAAGCTTGAGTCTGCGCACGCGTCAAGTCAGCGGTTGGTCGGCGGCGATCTTCGTGGTCGTCGTCATCTCGCTCGTACCCGTCGTCTGGATCGTGATGCTGTCGCTCAAGACTTCCGCGACAGCCACCGACGGCAGCTTCATTCCCCACGCGTGGACGCTGTCGAACTACTCGGACATCTTCAAGCTCGGCACGTTCACGTCTGCCCTGCGCAATTCGATCGGCATCGGGCTGATCTCGACCGGGCTGGCGGTGCTGCTCGCCTCGTCGGCCGCGTACGCGATCGCCCGCCTTGACTTCCCGGGCAAGCCGATCATCCTCGGGGCGTCGCTGGCGGTGGCGATGTTCCCGCAGATCTCGCTCGTCGGGCCGCTGTACAACCTGTGGCGCCAGATCGGGCTCTACGACACCTGGCCGGGGCTGATCATCCCGTACATGACGTTCGCCTTACCGCTCTCGATCTTCGTCCTGTCGTCGTTCTTCAGAGAGATTCCCTGGGAACTGGAACAGGCCGCCCAGATCGACGGGGCGACGCCGTTTCAGGCGTTTCGCAAAGTGATCGCTCCGCTCGCGATGCCCGGGATCGTGACGACGTTCATCCTCGTGTTCATCATCTGCTGGAACGACTTCGTGTTCGCGGTATCGCTGACCTCCACGTCGGCCGCGCAGACGGTCCCGCCGGCGATCTCCACCTTCCCGGGGGTCTCGCAGTTCACGGTGCCGTACGGCGACATCGCGGCCGCGGCGGTGGTCGTTACCGTTCCGGTGATGATTCTCGTGCTCCTGTTCCAGCGCCGGATCGTGTCCGGCCTGACCGCGGGCGCAGTCAAGGGATAAGGAGAGGCCATGGCCGAAATCGCACTCGAGCACATCACGAAGCGCTACGGCGACGGCTACGAGGCCGTCAAGGACATGAACCTGGACGTCTCCGACGGCGAGTTCATGATCCTGGTCGGGCCGTCGGGCTGCGGCAAGTCGACGGCGCTCCGGATGGTGGCGGGGCTGGAGGACATCACCGACGGGGAGCTGAAGATCGGTGGCCAGATCGTCAACGATCGCGCGCCCAAGGATCGGGACATCGCGATGGTGTTCCAGAACTACGCGCTGTATCCGCACATGACGGTCGCCGAGAACATGGGGTTCGCGCTCAAGCTCGCCAAAACCCCCCAGCAGGAGATCGATCAGAAGGTCAACGAAGCCGCCCGGGTCCTCGACCTCGAGCAGCACCTCAACCGCAAGCCCGCCAACCTCTCAGGCGGACAGCGCCAACGGGTCGCCATGGGTCGGGCGATCGTCCGTAACCCCAGCGCGTTCCTGATGGATGAGCCGCTGTCAAATCTCGACGCCAAGCTGCGAGTACAAATGCGAGCCGAGATCTCGCGCATCCAGCAGCGGTTTGAGACGACGACCATCTATGTGACTCACGACCAGACCGAGGCGCTCACGCTCGGCGACCGCATCGCCGTCATGCGGGCCGGAGTGCTGCAGCAGGTGGGTGAGCCCAACCAGCTCTACAGCCGGCCGAACAACCTGTTCGTGGCCGGCTTCATCGGCTCCCCGTCGATGAACTTCCTCCCCGGCGAGATCGACGGCGACAACGTCAAGCTCCCGATCGGGAACCTGCAGATCCCCGACAGCCTGCGCCAGCGTCTGCAATCGGGACCGGGCGGCGGGCGCAAGGGTGTGATCGCGGGCCTCCGACCCGAGGACTTCGAAGACGCGACGCTGGTCAGCGACCGCTCCCACGGCGTCACCTTCACGGCCAAGATCGACGTGCTCGAATCGATGGGCTCCGAGTACTACGCCTACTTCGCGGTCGAGTCCGAGCGGGTGAGCTCCCGAGAGCTCGAGGAGCTCGCCCACGACGCCGGAGCCGCCGATCTGCCCACGCAGGAGGGGAGTCAGATCGTCGCCCGCCTGCATGCCGACAGCCGCGTCCGTCAGGGTCAGGAGGCCGAGCTCTGGTTCGACAGCGAGCACCTGCACCTGTTCGACCCCGAGACCGGCCAGAGCCTGCTCGGTTCCGGTGACGGCGATGACCGGCGCGGCACGCCCGACGCGCCTCCTCAGACCGCGTCGTCACCAAACCCCGGAGAGCAGCGGTCCGCCGCCTCGGAGCAGAGCGGCGGGACGCTGCCGCCGGCCGACCCGGCCCGCTGAACACCCAGATACACCGGCTAACCTCGGACTCCCATGTCCGGGATACGGCGTTCGACGGGGATGCCCGGTGTCGACGCGCAGCACGACTTCCTGCGCGCTCGCCGACATGCTGCCCTCTCCCGGGTGGCGGCCCGGCTGCGGGGCGAGCCCGACGACGTCCGGATGGTGCTGCCCTACGAGGAGGTGGTGGCGGCACTCGGGTTCGTCAGCGAGCGTCCCGCGGGGACCGGAGTGGTCGCCCTGGACGCGATCGTCGGCACCGTGGAGCGTGGGCGCGACTTCGACCGCAGCTTTCGCCCCACCTCGGGACGAGTGCGCTCGCGCTGGGAGCACATCGCGGCCGCCATGCGGCGCGGCGAATCGATGCCGCCGGTGGATCTGGTCCGGATCGGCGAGATCTACTTCGTCCGCGACGGTCACCATCGCGTTTCGGTGGCGCGCGCGCTGGGGCGCGACGACATCGACGCCTACATCACCGACGTGGTCACGCGGGTCGGAGCCGAACGGGCGATCACGCTCGCTGACCTGCCGATCAAGAGCCACACGCGCGTGTTCTTCGAGCGCGTGCCCCTGCCCGAGAACGCCCGCTCGGAGATCGTGCTCTCCGATCCCTGGGACTACCCCAGGCTGGCCGAGGCCGTGGAGGCCTGGGGCTTTCGCACCGCCCAAGACCGCGGCGAGCTGATCAACCGCCGCGAGACCGCCTACCTGTGGCTGGAGAACGAGTACCGACCCGTGCTGGAGATGCTCCGTGACGCCGACCTGATTGGCGACCGGACCGACACAGAGGCCTACATGGAGATCAGCGCCGAGCGCTACCGCCTGCTGCGCACCGACCGCTGGGACGAGGAGGTCGTGGCGCGGCTCGCCGAAGGAGGGCGGCGCCGACGCCGGCGAAGGGAGCCGAAAGCCTGAGCTGACGCGCCGGCTTTGAAGGCAGCCGAACGGCTAGCGCCGGGCGACGGCGCGGGCCCGGTCCACCGCCGCCGCAATCCCGCCTCGCCAGGGCTCGCCGTGGCCGAAGAACATGCCATCCGCCTCCAGCGACTCGATCGGCGCCAGGGACTCGTGGCACTGCGGAGTAGAGGTGTTCATCAGGGCCGGCATGACCTGCGGCTCCCGGCTCCCGGTGAACGGATTGAACGCGCACAGCGCGTCGCCCACGAACAGCGCTCTGTGCTTCTCGAAATGGATCGCGCAGTGACCGGCGGTGTGACCTGGGGTGGCAACGACGCGCGGAGAGCCGGGCACGTCGAGCACGTCACCGCCGGCGAACGTCTCGGCCCCGGCCACTGTGGTCGGCTTGAGACCCCCGGCGGAGCGAATGATCGAGAACAGGAAGCGATACAGGGACGGCCGCCAGAGGCCGGAAACCACATCCCGCGGGCTTCCATCGGTCGACTTGCGCTTGCCGGTACGCAGCATCGGCTCATCGGCGGCGGAGACCAGCACCCGGGCACCGGCCTCGCGCAGAGCGCCGGCCAAGCCGACGTGGTCGGGGTCGGCATGCGTGAGGACGACGGCGTCGACGTCGCCGAGCGAGTGACCGAGCCCCGCAAGGTCGGTTTCCAGGGAGCCGCGGAATCCAGGCAGGCCCGCGTCGACGGCGGTCAGGCGGCCCCCCTCCTCGACCAGGTACCAGTTGATCGTCGAGATGCCGAGTCCGTGAACGCCGGGAAGGATGTCGCGCCGGGTTTCGATCCCGCCATCCTACGCCGAGCGCCACCAGGAGCCCAACACCCGTCGCCAGTTGTCCCATGCGATCGCGTCCAGCTCCGACTCGGTGAAGCCGGTGGCCCGGAGCGCCTCCAGCAACCGGGGGATCCCGGCCACGTCGCCCAGCGCCTCCGGAATTGTGGTGCCGTCGAAGTCTGAGCCCAAGCCGACGTGCTCGACCCCGATCCGTTCGGCGACGTAGGCGGCATGGCGGCCGATCAGCTCGAGTGGGGTGTCGGGGTCGTCGGCGAAATCCGCGCGCAGGAACGCACACGCGTAGACGATCCCGACCAGACCGTCCGACGACCCGATGGCGTCGAGCTGGCGATCGGTGAGGTTACGCGAAGTTGCGCACAACGCGTGCACCGCCGAATGGCTGGCCACCAGAGGACCCAGGTCGGCCCCTGCCACGTCCCAGAAGCCGGCCTCGTTGAGATGGCTGAGGTCGATCAGGATGCCGAGCTCCGCGCAGCGCCTGACCAGCGACCGGCCCGCGGCGGTGAGGCCGGGCCCGATGTCCGGGCCCGATGGCGAGATGAACGGCACGCCGTGCCCGAACTCGTTGGGCCGGCTCCACACGGGTCCCAGCGATCTCAGTCCGGCCGAATACCATAGCTCCAGCGACTCGAGGCCGGCGTCGATCGCCTCGGCACCCTCCAGGTGCAAGACGGCCGCCGGCGGGCCGAGGCCGTCTCGTGCGCGGTCGAGGTCCTCCACGGTACGCGCCAGCCGCACCTCTCCGGCTGACTCCAGGGCGAGCAGCCGCCCGGCGGCCCGGGTCGCGAACTCGGCGGCGACGGCATGAGGGACCGGCTCGGCGAGCGCGAACTCCAGCACGTCATCGTCACGGGCCATCGGCGGCCGCTCGGCGCCCGCCGACTCGGTGAAGATCGAGAACATCGCGCCCCGCACACCTCCCGCGCGCATCCGTGGCAGGTCGAGGTGCCCTCCCGAGCGCCCGGAGGCGATCAGATCGTAGTCCGCGCGCGTAAACGCGTCGTTGTGGCCGTCGAATACCGATCGCACGTGTCGAACATAGGAACCTAGCGTGGTCAGGCTACATCGAACCTACAGTCGTGTAGCCGAGAAGTCGAGCACTGCTAGCCTGCCGCCCCGGCATGCAGGATCTCCCGCCCGACGCCTCTGCCAAGCCGCGGCGCCGTTACGCGTCGCGAATGGCGCCGCAGAAACGCCGGAAGCAGGTGCTCGACGCGGCGCTGAGCGTGATCGTGCAGCAGGGCTACGAGGGCGTATCGATCGAGGCCATCGCCAGGACGGCGGGCGTCACCCGTCCGGTGGTCTACGACCACTTCACCAACCTGGGCGAACTGCTGCGGGCGCTCATCGAGCGCGAGGAGACCTGCGCCCAGGCCCAGCTCGCCGAAGTCGTGCCGCCCATCCCGCCGGCGGGAGATCCCGTCGAGCAGTTCGCCGCGGCCGTGCGCCGCTTCCTGGACGCCGTGGCCAGCCGCCCCGACACCTGGCGGATCATCCTGCTCCCGCCTGAGGGCACCCCCGCGATCGTCCGCCATCACGTCGAGACCAACCGGGCACAGCTGCTGGAGCGACTGCAGGAGCACGTGGGCTGGGCGATCCGGCGATCGCGACTTGGACCGGGCATCGACGTCGAGATCGCCGCCCGCGCCATTCGCGGCCTCTGTGAGGAGGCCGGCCGGATGGTGCTGATCGACCCCGAACGCTTCTCACCAGACCGTTACGAGCGCTTCGCGCGCTCGACCATGGCCCTCATCCTGTCCGGCAACCGAGCCGGAAGCGCCGCTTAAAGTACGACGGGGACCCGCTTCCGAAGGTCCCCGTCGCCGATCTTCAGGCGGACGCCCACGGCCGGGTTGGACGTCCTCCTCAGAGGATCGCTTGCCCCTGCTCAAACCCTCCTCACGCGGCAAAGTTGCGAAGCAATAGTGAAGTTTCACAGGCCGGCCGGGCGCCTGCGCGGGAGGCTTGCCATACTTGAGTCCCCCTTGGGGGGCGTAGCTCAGTTGGTTAGAGCGCCGGCCTGTCACGCCGGAGGTCGCGGGTTCGAGTCCCGTCGCTCCCGCTTTAGAAGTGCCAAGTAAACACTGGCGATTCGGCACTTCTTTGGCGGTTTGTCGTGCTTTATCGCCGGGCCGGGCAACGGTATCGGGCAACGTTCGGTGGCACGTGGCCCAGTCCTTGGACTATTGATCTGGTTGTGCGAGCTCGTCTGGTCCGTAGGTCAACCACTTGCGATTTGGTGCCGGTCTGGACGGCTGGGGCCAAATCGCAAGTACCCGCGACGACCACCGCCAAAGATCTCGGTCTGGGGGGTTGGGAAGTAGGCGCCGAAGGCTGGTTGGGTGTTGGCACGGGTCGGTACCAGTAGCGGGGCGCCTCGCGTGATCTTGCGGTCGCGGAGGAACGCGCCGATCGTGACGGGGCCTTGGTATTCGTAGGGTTCGGGCGGCATCGTCAGCCAGGCGTCGTCGGTCAGTAGGGCGACGACGCCCTCGATGTCGCCTGTTTGGAGCGCGTCGGCGAAGCGGCCGACGGTGTCGCGCTCGCGTTTGGAGTTGGGGAGCGGCGCCCGTTCGCGTTCGGCGGCCGGCAGCCGCGATTCGAATGCCGCGCGGGCGCGGCGCAGCAGGCTGTTGACCGCTTGTGCGGTGGTGTCGAGCATTTCGGCGACCTCCTCCGCGCGGTAGCCGAGCACGTCGCGGAGCACCAGCACCGCGCGCTGGGGCGGGGACAGATGCTGAAGGCCGACGATGAACCCCAGCTCGATCGCCTCTTTGGTCTCGTAGCGCGCCTGCGGCCCGGGAGCCTGGTCCGCGATCCCCTCCAGCAGGACGTCGGGGAAGGGCTCCAGCCAGATCGCCTCGCCGTAGCGGGTGGGCTCGGGCCTGTCGGTCATCCGCTGCAGGTCCTCAGGGCGGCGTCGGGTCGCCCGGAGCGCATCGAGGGCGCGGTTGGTCGCGATCTGGTACAGCCAGGCACGGACCGACGCGCGGCCCTCGAAGCCCTCAAGGCCCCGCCAAGCGACGAGGAGGGTCTCTTGGAGCAGGTCCTCCGCGTCGTGGACTGACCCGACGATCCGGTAGATGTGGATCTGGAGCTCACGGCGGTACGGGTCGGTCAGCTCGCGGAACGCGTCCTCCTGGCCAGCGCATGCACGCGCGAGCACCGGGTTGGTCACGCTCGCATCCTCGCACCGACTGTTCCTTTCACCCGCATCACTGTAATGACGTCGGCGCGTCCCGAAATTCGCCGCTCAATTTCCCTCGCTGCGAACGCCTCAACACACGCAACACCCACAAGCACAGGCAAGGAGAATCAAGATGGGAAAGATTGTGGTCAGCGAGAACGTCTCCCTCGACGGCGTCATGGAGGACCCGAGCGGCGAGCAAGGGTTCAGGCACGGCGGCTGGTTTGGAGAGTTCATTGGTCAGGACTGGGAGGCGTGGGCTGATCTCGAGCTCGCCGAGGCACAAGGCGCCGAGGCGCTGCTGTTGGGTCGCCGGAGCGACGAGTACTTCGCCACACGGTCGTCATCTCAGACGGGCGAGTGGGTGGACAGGTTGAACAGCCTGCCGAAGTACGTCGTGTCCTCGACCCTCGAAGAGCCCAACTGGACCAATGCGACCGTCCTGAGGGGCGAGGTAGTCAGCGAAGTGTCGAAGCTGAAGCAGCAGACACAGGGGGAGATCGTCGTGTACGCCAGCCGCCCGCTCGTGCACACGCTGATGGAGCACGACCTGGTCGACGAACTGCGGCTGACCGTCTTTCCGGTTGCGCTCGGCGCGGGTGAGCGTCTGTTCGGCGAGACCAGCGACAAGCGATCCCTGCGCCTGACTGACGCCAAGACCATCGGGAGCGGACTCGCCCACCTAACCTACGAGCGCGCCCGGGAGGCCTAGACGAAGCTGTCGAGACGCACTCGCCTCGCCTACACGCCCGCCCGCCCGCGCCCGGGGGGCGTCGGGCAGGCGCCGCGATATCACCGTCCGCGTTGCCAATCATCAAAGGAAGATCCGCTGACACTCTGCTCACGTCCGAAATCGTGATCGGGGCTCCCAGCGAGGTCGTCTGGCAGGTGCTCGTCGATTTCGACTCGTACTCCGACTGGAACCCGCGCAGAGCGGGGCGACGTGGTGGACCGTGACGGAGTATCGAGGCGCGAGCGAAGCGGGTCTCGCCGACGCCGCCGGCACCCGGCGCTATCGCTGACATCGAAAGGACCGCCGAACCTTGGCGGGGTGCTGCGAACACGGCTGACGAGCGCCGCCGCCACCCGGTAGCGCCGTCATTCGCGAAGCCCGTTTTGATCCGAGTGCGGCTGACCCTTGTGGATCACTGCGCAGAGCTTCTCTCACGCTACGCGGAGGCCGGGTGCCACCGCGACTACCTGTGGCCCTCTAGGCGAGGAGCAGCGACAGCTCGAGCTGGTCGCGAGCGAGGTGGCTCCGCTGATCGGCCGGAGGTGAGGCGCCCGCCGCATGAAGCTGTTGTGTGGTCGCAAGCGACGCCCAGTCTGTGTCAGTTCTGATCGTGGCGGCGGGCGCTGCTCGCGAGGGCTTGTGCGGTGGCGCGCAGGCTGTCGAGCATCGCGGTGACGGCGGGGCCGTGGTAGGCATCGCGTGGGCGCGCCGCGGAAATGTGACGGACGGGCGCGCCTGACCCGAGCGTTCGCACCTCGAGCCCCGGCAGAGGGTGTGCGACGGCGAGGCCGGGAATGACGGAGACGCCGAGCCCGGCGGCGACAAGGGCCTGGACCGCGACGTGGTCGTCGGACGCGAAACCGACCTGCGGCTCGAAGCCGGCCAGCCGGCAGGCGTGGCCGACGATCCGATGCCAGGCGCTCGTCGGCGCTCCTCCGATCCAGGGTTCGCCGCTGAGGTCTGAGAGCTCGAGCGGGCGGCGGCGGCGGTTGAGGCGGTGTCCGGTCGGCAGGACGGCTCGGAAGACGTCGTCGAGCAGCGGTCTGCGCTCGAGATCCCGCGCGGCGATGTCGGGTAGCGCCTCGTGATCGTAGATCAGCGCAAGGTCGAGCTCTCCGGCCTCGAGCCGCGGGATCAGCCGCTGTAAGTGATCGTCCACGACGGTCAGCGTCACCTCTGGATGGCGGCGCCGGAACTGTGCGAACGCAGGCGGCACGAGCGTGGCGAGCGCAGTGGGAAAGCTCCCGAAGCGCACACGTCCGTGGCGCCGGCCGGCGATCTCGCCGAGTTCCTGCTCGGCGCCGTCGAGCCGCGCAAAGATCCCGGTCGCGTGCCGAGTCAAGGCGTAACCGGCCTCGGTCAGCTCGACCGGCCGGGTACCGCGCTCGATAAGCGGCAGCCCGACTTCCCGCTCCAGCGCCGCGACATGTTGGCTCACGGCCGACTGCGTGAGCGTCAACGCGTCTGCTGCGGCCGAGAACGACCCGCGGGCGGCGACCTCTGACAGCACCCTGAGCCTGCGCACGTCGAGCATTAGTGGGACTTATAGAGATTCGCGCATCGCGATTGCAAGTGATGCCGCCCGTTGGGACGCTCTACCGGCGATCGCTACCGAAGGGCCCAGTGCCGCCGTCTGCCCGACCGCGGCTTAAGCGCTCGCCCGGAACCTAACCCAAAAGAGGCATTGCCCGATGGCAGCGCGGGAGCTTACGCCTGCTTGAGCGCATCGACCAACCGACCCTCCAGGAGCAACCGATGAACCCCCAGCTGAACTACATGCTTGCCCGACAGCACATCGCCGACCTGCAGCGCAACGCCGACCGCGCGCGACTGGCAAGCGAGGTAGATGCGCGCCGGCGCGGCTGGCCCGACTCAAACCCCATCACTCGCCTCAACGCGCGATTCTCACGGCTGACCCCACGGCCTGCGCCCACCGGCCCACGAAATGCGAACGACCCGGCTCGGCCTCCCCGCACCCGCGACCCAGTCCTCGCCATGAGCCCTCCGCCCGAACCCACGCGCGCCGATGTTCCTTGAGCCGATGGCTAGCACGAGCGTCCGAGCGTCCTGGGCAGGGCCGACCGACGTGCTGGTTCTGGCCGACGGCACACGGCTTCGACTACGACCTTTCGGCTCTGAGGACCGCGATGGGTTCGCGGCGCTGTTCGCCCGCCTCAGCCCCGAATCGCGCTATCGGCGATTTCTCTCACCCAAACGGGAACTAACGCCCCGGGAGCTTTCGGACTTCACCGATACCGATCACGTCGGCCACGCGGCATTCGCCGCGATCGATCAGCGCGACGGCTCGATCGTCGGCGTCGGCCGCTATGTGCACGTCGCCGATCGACCGAAGGTCGCAGACCTCGCCATCGAGGTCACCGACGAGCTGCAGAACATGGGCATCGGCACCGCACTCATCAAACACACCGTGCAGCGCGCACGCGAGAACGGCTTCGCGCTTCTCACCGCCACGACACTACGGGAGAACCGGCCAGCGCGTGCGCTGTTGCGACGCTTCGAGTTCCACGCCTACGCGAGCTACGGCAGCGAAATCGAGCTCGAGCTGAAACTCGACGCGCCGAGGGATGGGCCCGAGAACACACCGGCCATCGCCCGCCCACAACCCCGAAACGTCTTCCGCGTCAACCAGAACATCAGGCCGCACGCGGGAGACAACAAAGGGCCGCCGCGAAGGCAACGGCCGCCCGCAAGACCCCCAGTCTCCATCATCAACCAACCAAGAGGAGGAGCGCAATGCCGCTCATCAACGTCAAGCTGATCGAAGGCGTCTTCACGTCCGAGCAGAAACACAAATCGCCGAGCGTCTCACCGACGCGATGGTCTCAGTCGAGGGCGAGAACATGCGCGGCGTCACCTGGTGCGTGCTCGAGGAGGTCAAGAGCGGCGACTGGGCGATCGGCGGGCAATGCCTGACCACCGAGGCCATGCACGCGCTGGCCGCCGGGGTGCCCGCCTAGCCGTGATCGGGGACGAACCCCCGGCGCATCGCTGACGTCCGCCAGGCGTCGGCGGCCCCCGCCTAACCATCTACATGATTTAGAGGACCACAATGAAACTTCTCATCAGCGTCGTCGCGCTCCTCGGGGTGCTAAGCGCCGCCGCAGCTGCGCTGGCCGCGGGCGGCCGCCCGATCACCGAGAAGGTCCTCGGGGGCTTCGAGCACCTCGCAGCGTCCAATTCGTGTGAGACGCCGCCTTCGTTCATGGATCACGTTCACCGCTTTGCGCGTGGGAGGCGGGAGGTATGGTCGCAGCGTGTCTTGTCGGGTGGGCCGTGGCCTGAGAGGATCGGCCCGGTTTGGAACTCGGCCTTCATCTGCCGCTGATGGAGTTCGGCGACGAGGGGCAGTCGTTCGCGCGTCTTAGCGGCGCAGTCGACGCCGCCCGTGTGAGCGGCTTCGCCGCGGTTGCCGCCAACGACCACTTCCTGTTTCAAACGCCGTGGCTTGACGGCGTGACGGCTCTGGCTGCCGTCATCGACCGATCGGGCGCTATGGAACTGGCGACAACGGTCGCGAACGTCGCGCTGCGCGGTCCTGTGCCCCTGGCGAAGACGCTGGCCGCGTTGGATGTTCTGTCCGATGGGCGGGTTATTGCCGGGGTCGGGCCTGGCTCATCGGAGCGTGACTACGACGCGGTCGGCGTGCTGTTTCAGGAGCGCTGGGAGCGGTTAGACGAAGCCGTCGCCATTCTGCGCTCGCTGCTGCGCGACGAGCCGCCACCGGAGACCCGCCGCCACTACGCCTTACCGGGCTCGCCGCTGGCGCCGGCCCCACGCCGACCCGGCGGAGTCCCGGTGTGGATCGGGAGTTGGGGCTCAGCCGCCGGTCTTCGGCGCGTCGCGCGTCTCGGTGACGGATGGCTCGCCTCCGCGTACAACACGACGCCCGAGGGTTTCCGGGCCGCGAAGCAGTCGCTGTCTGAGCAGCTTGACGCGCGCGGCAAGGATCCCGATCGGTTCCCCAACGCGCTCGCGACGATGTGGACCTGGATCAGCGAAGACACCCGCGACACCGATCGCGTGCTGCGAGAGGTGCTGGCCCCCATGCTCAGGCGCGATCCATCTCTGCTGAGCGACCAGCTCTGCGTCGGACCTGCCGCGCACTGCGCGGAGCTGCTCTCGCGCTACGCGCAGGCAGGCTGTGAGCGCGTATATCTCTGGCCACTCGGCGACGAGCCGCGGCAGGTCGAGCTTGCAGCCACGACCGTGCTTCCAGCCATCAAGGCGTGAGTCTGGGCGGGCGAAACGCTAGCGTTCGCACCAAGGGGATGTCGATCACAGCGAGCATTCCGCCGGTGTTCGCGGCGTACGCGACCCTTGCCTTCCCTTTGGGCCTCGACGTCCCAGGTGACCTGCCACGCCCACGCGAGGACCGTTTCGACGACACGCTACTCCGTGTGCTCTCCGCGCACACCGAACCGCAACCGTGGTGGCTCGGGTTCCTTGAGACCGGGGCTAGCGATGTTGCACTGGATGACGCTCCACGCGTGTAGGCCCCGCGCTTGGGTAGCTGTCCCCAGCCGCACAGTAGGCGACTCAGAGCTGCTCAGCCCGCGCGTTGGATGGCGCGGTAGACGGTCGAGCGGGCGATCGAGAAGAGCTCGGCGCTGGTGTGGGTGCCGGCCTTGTGGAGCGTCACGAGGTGGGCCTCTTGGCGGGGGTTGAGCTTGGGCTGTTTGCCGCGTAGGCGCCCGCGGGGCGCGCGCGACCTTCATGCCTCGCGTGTTCTCATTCTGATGAGGTCGGCTTCGAATTCGGCGACCATCGCCAGCACGTTGAACAGCAGCCGTCCGACGGGGTCGGCCGGGTCGTGTACTGATCCGCCGAGTTGGAGCTTGACCTCCCGGGCGGTGAGTTCGTCGGCAATGTCGCGAGCGTCCGGGAGTGACCGCGCGAGGCGATCGAGCTTGGTTACCACGAGGGTGTCGCCCGCACAGCAGGCGGCGAGCGCTTCGCGCAGTCCTGACCGGGCGCGGGTGGTGCCGGTCAGGCCGTGGTCGACGTAGACGCGCTCTGTCTCGACGCCCAGTTCGGCGAGCGCGGCACGCTGAGCGGTGAGGTCTTGCCGTCAGTCGAGACGCGCGCGTAGCCGATCAGCAGCCCGCCCATGACCGAAGTGTCCCATCTACGTCCCCTTCACCGGGCAATTTCTCCGGCGGGTCTTACGGGACACCCGTCGCTCAAGCGGCATCGACAGGCTCAGTCGGCCGCGGGTGTCCCGGTGGTGGTTCCCTTGCGTACGCAGCATCCGCTTGGCGCGGTGGTCAACCGGCCCTCGGTGTGGTCTGACCGATGAATTTTCCGCGCCGTGTTGGTCTGTACGCCGAATACCGACTCACGGGAGGCTGACGCCATGCGGAAACTGACCTTTGGCATGAACCTGAGCCTGGACGGCTACATCGCCGCGCCCGGCGACGATCTCGGCTGGAGCGTGCCGAGCGACGAGCTGTTCCAGTGGTGGTCCGACCGGGTGGGGGCGACGGGCCTGGCGCTGTACGGGCGCAAACTGTGGGAGACGATGAGCTCCCACTGGCCGACCGCCGACCAGCAGCCTGGCGCCACACCGGCGCACATCGAGTTCGCCCGCCGCTGGCGGGACATGCCGAAGGTGGTGTTCTCCTCGACGACCAGCGCGGTCGACTGGAACGCCCGCCTCGTCACCGGCGACGCTGTCACCGAGATCACCCGGCTCAAGACTGAGGATGGCGGTCCCATGGACGTCGGCGGCGCCACCCTCGCCGCGGCGGCCATGCGGGCCGGGCTGATCGACGAGTACGCGATCGTCACCCACCCGGTCCTGGTGGGCGGCGGCACGCCGTTCTTCACGGCCCTGGACAACTGGGTGAACCTGAACCTGGTGGAGACCCGGACGTTTCCCGACGGCGTGCTCCTGACCAGGTACGAGACCAGGCGCTGAATACCCGACCTCGGATCGGCGCGGGCTCGGGCCACCCAAGGATCTCGTGACCGTTCAGGGATCCCCTTGCGGGCCAGTGGGGGATCAGGCGAGGAGGGGGACTGTGGGGCCGCGGTCGAGATCGAGGCGGCCGTCCAGGTCCAAGCGGAACGTGCCGTATGAGTTGACGTTTGACCAGAACAGCGAGGACGACCGGTCGCTGCCCGCGGTCGATCACGCTGGGCCCAGGTTCGCGCCTTCTCGCACAGAGCGGGTGCAAGGGGGTGGCGCCGGCGAGTCGGCAGAGGTGCAACTGCGGTGGTCGCCGCGGGTACTTGCGATTTGGCCCCGGCCGTCCAGACCGGCACCAAATCGCAAGTGTTTGACCTGTGGAACGAGACAAACTCGCACATCAATTTCGATCCTCAGGTCTGAGTTGAGACCAGCGCTACCGGGTGCTCCGACGCCGGCGGCGAGGACGGTCGACTTGTTCCTTGGCCCAACGCTCGATCTCAGGACGCAGCCAGAGCTTGACTCGGCCGTTTCCTAAGTTCAGGACGGGGCGTGGCATGCCTTCGTGTCGGTGCTGATACACGCTTACGGTGTTGCGGTGGGAGAGCCCGAGCAGATCAGCGACGCCGTTAGCGTCGATGAGATCATCGAGGTCGACCTGTTGGCCCATGAGACGGAGATTACTTTCGTAGTCGGATCCATCCGACCGCGCGTGAAGCGATCGGCGAGCTCGCCAGCTGGGGGGGCATGCAGGTAGCGCTCAGTCGTCGTGATCCGGGAGTGGCCCATCGCGGCCTTGACGCTCAGCTCACCAGGTCGATGCCGCCGCGACGAGCAGTGAGCCGTAGGTGTGGCGTGGTCGTAGGGTGGTGGGTGCCACGTTCGATGCAAACATGACCGGAACCGACACGGTCGTCGCGGGGATCGAGGGCGCCCTGCAAGACGTAGTCAGTTCACTGCTGGCGGAAGCGGTGATCGCACTCGTCACCGCCTAAGCTACGTCCACATACAGCGCTCCCTCTGTCCACATGCGGCGCTCGCTCTGGCGGGCACGCTCGCTCTGGCGGGCACGCTCGCTCTGGCGGGCAACGTCGCGCCGCGCTCATCGTGCCGATGGGTGCGCCGAGCCTAGCCGACGGCTAGAAAGGCTCGCATGCGTGTGCTCATGAGCGCTGTTCCCGCCTTTGGTCATGTCGTGCCCCTGCTCGATCTCGCCCGGGCCCTGCAGCTCGCCGGCCACCAGGTTCGCTTCGCTACCAACGAGCAGAGCCACGCCGTGATCGCTGGTGCTGGACTTCGGCCCGTTCCGGCGGGGATGAGCATCACGGAGATGCGCCAGGAGAGGCGGCGTCGCTGGCCCGAGACTGATGCCCAGCCAGTAGCGGTTTGGGCGACGCGGATGTGGGCGCAAGTGATGGCGCCGAGCACACTGGAGGATCTCCTGGAGCTCATCAAAGAGTGGCCACCGGACGTCGTGGTCCACGACGAAGGCGAGTACGCCGCGCCCGCCGTGGCATCACGGGCGGGCATCCCGTGGGTTACGCACGCGTGGGGGAGCCCGCTGCGGCCGGCCCACGAACTGGCAGAGCTGGAGGAGCTTGCTGCCGGGCTCTGGGAATCGTGCGGGTGCAACGTGCCAGCGGCAGCAGGCCTGTACGCCCACGCGCTGGTGGATCCATGCCCGCCGATCCTGCAGCCCCAGCCGCCGCCGTGCGCTTCGATGGTATGGCCGATCCGGCCCCGCCCGCTGGAGGGACCAGGACCGGACTTGGAAGCTGACGCCTATATCGGCTTCGGCACCGTCCCCACCTTCGCCAACGCGCGTATGGAGCTCATCGCCGCCGTCCGGGCGTGCACGAACCGAGGGCTCCGGGTTGTCGTCACCAGCCCTAACGAGGTAGTTCGGCGGGAGCTCGCGGGTATCGACGAGCGCCTGGTCGACTCGCGTGAATTCGTGACGCTCAGCAGCCTCATCGCCTCATGCCAGGTCGTCATCTCTCACGCGGGGGCCGGTACCGTGCTCGCCGCGCTCGCCGCCGGCGTTCCCCTCGTGCTCCTTCCTCGCGGCTCCCCAAGCCAGATCCGTATGGCCGACGCCTGCCACCGCGCCGGGGTCGGGCGCCGTTGCGACCCGGCGGGTCTGGACGCAGCTCTCGAGCAAGTCCTCAACGACCCTACGATCGCGGCCGCCGCGTCGATCGCCGCGGGCCAGATCAGTGATCTGCCCACTGCGCCGGAGGTCGTCCCCCTGATCGAGTCGCTCTCGAAACCATGAACCCTCACATTGATCGCCCACCATTCGCGCATCGCGTTTGAACGTTCGGTGGCGACCGGTCTGTGACCTGCAGCGGGCAAACCGAGATAAAGGTGGCGTCGAGAAACAACGCCAGCACCATCGCTCACGCCGCGGCGACTACCGGTGCCCCACGAGGACGCGTGAGGTGGCAGCGCTCGGCCGCCCGGGGAGCGAGCCTCTAGCCCGCCACCGTCCGCGCGCTGCGTCGCTGTCCGAGCCCCCAGCTGACGATTCGCTCTGGATAGATCCGGATCAGCGGCGTCGGCAGCGCGATCGCCTCGGCCCGCCCGCGGACCTCGACCCCCCGCGGACGCCATGGGTCGGTGCTCTCCAGATCGTCGATCACGATCGCGGCTCGCCCGGCGCGGGCGACGTCGAGGAACTTCTTCGACCGCTCCAGCTCGTGGCCCCCGACCTCGATCGTGTCGCGCGCTGCGTTATAGATCCATCCGACCGGGACCACGTGCGGCGTGCCGTCCGCGCCGACGGTAGCGATCCGACCCAGCTGCCGACCACCGGTCAAATACCGAAGCTCGGCTTCGATGAAGACGCTCATCGCCTCGACTCGCCGCCGTGCGTCGCGATCCCCGCGCACCGATCCAAGAAGTCGGCCTCACCGAGCTCCGCCTCACGCGATTGCAGCCCGCCGACTTCGAGGTCTCCACGACTCAACCAGACAACAGAAAAAAGCATGATGCCCCGACGACGATGCCAATGCCGCGCCACGCTCACTCGTAGCCGGTGAACGGCTCGGTCTCGAACCGGGTGCCTTTGTCGCGATCCTCGAAAACGTGGGTGATGCGGACCGCGGGAGCGACCTGCTCGACCCGGCTCTCCACCAGCTCGAGGTTGGAGTCGTCGCCCAAGCCGAGGGCGTTCAGCCGCTCAGCCTCGGCCCTGCAGACGTCACCCGGCGTGGGATTGCTCTCGGGATAAACGTCTGTGTGGTGCCGAACCAGGGCCTGCCAGTACGCGTCACCCGCGCGTTCGATCGAGTCGCGGATCTGTTGACGGGTGAATGCCATGGTTTCGGCGAACGAGAACGAGCTCCGCGAGGCCTCGCTCAGGCCGTGGCGTTGGCGATGGCGAGCTTCGAGTTGACCAGCATCAACGGAGCCTTGGGGTCGTGGGGCTGGGGAATCGCAGCGAGCGTGAACTCGGCTATCGCGCCGGGACGGAAGACGAGGCAGTGGGTCGAGCCGCCGTATTGGAAATAACCCAGTTCCTCACCCTTTCCGACCTTGACGCCGGGAACCACCTTCGAGTCGATCACGCAGGAGGACACCTCCGACATGCCGACGGGCACGAAGGCAATCAGCCCGATGACGGGGTCGTCGGCCTCGATGAGGATGATCGCTCGGGTCGCGACGTGCGTGAGATAGGACTGCGAGTTCTTGGGCTCAGTGGCATCCCGACCCTCGGAGTCGGCCTCCGAGAAATAAGTACCCTCCTGGACAAAGGCCTTGACGATGGTGCCGGCCACGGGGCTGTGCCAGCGGTGATAGTTGAGCGCGCTCAAGTAGGCCTGGTAGACCGTTCCCCCGACGAACTGATCGACCGAGTCGTCGTTGGCCAGCATGTCCTGGAGCGAATACGGCTGGCTCTTGATCCAGAACCGATCGTGGCGCTTGACGTCCATGCTGATCCCGTAGGGCGTCGACTCGCAGGCGCTCACGATCACCTTGTCGTCCTCCGGAGACGCCACCGGCCGTTCGCCGTCCTGGAAGTGCCGGGTGAAGAAGCCGTTCCAGGAGGCAAAACCCCAGTGCTCGTCCTGCGGATCGTGCCGGTACTGCTGCATGCCGACCGCTCGCTGGGCCCCGGCGGACTTCCAGCCAGACGGCGAGTCGTTGAGCACGTACAGCGACTCCCCACTGCTGAGAAACTCGCACCAGACGGTCAGGATCTTCTTCAACATCGCGTTGATCCGCGGATCGCGGAAGACGGCAAACCCGGCCGGCGTGCCCATCGTCCAGTCGAGGATCGCGTTCATGGGCGCCCCCACCATCGCGGTTTCGCTGAACTCCGGCGCCGTCCTCAGGAGCTCGTTCATCAGGCGCAGTAGCTGGTCGACGCTCTTCAGGTGACGCTGCTGGTATGGCTTGCTGCTCGGGACCTGGGCGACCATCTGGGAGACGTACATGCGTAGGATCGGCTCGCCGTCGATCAGCCGCTGGAACTCGGTGATCACCGGATGAAGCGCGACGTCCTCACCCTTGGCATCCACCCGGTCCCCGAGGCCGGCAATCCAGGACTCCAAGTCGTCCTGGTCGCCCGGAAGCCACCCGGCCAGACGACGTGCATCCACCGGATCGGGCTGAACGGTCACGATGCGAAATCTATAGCCCGAGCGCCCTTGGCGTTGCCCGACCGCCGGGATCGTTTCGGTGCCCGCGGCTGGTGCAGGGCGGTCAGCCACTGGATCCGGCCCGGATAGCTGCCGCCCCACGTCGCCACCTTCCCGTCGCACCACTCCTGCGCCGCGACCCAGGCGATCACGTCCACCCCGTCGGCGCCGTCGTTGCGATAGGGCTCAAACGTGCCCTGGGAATCTCCGCGCCCGCGCACGTCGACCCACACCGCCACATAGCCGGCGCGCGCGAACACATCGGTGCGAGCGCTCGCCCGCTCACCGCCACGGCCGTACGGGGTGCGCATGACCACTGCGGGCGAGTTGCAGGCTCTGCTGCCGCCTGAGCGCTCGTACCCCCGCGAGAGGACGCGCAGGATCCCCCCGCGGCACGACCCCGAATCCCGCCCCGGGGCGACGACAGATCCGCTGTGCCGCCTCAGCCTTGTCTGGCATCGCCAATCCCGGAGATGGCCACCGAAAGGCAACCAGCATGATCCACACCGCAGACAGGCTCGAGAACCCGGTCACCGGCGAGGTTCTCATCTTTCACCGCACCTCCCAGGACACCGGCGGCGAGACCGTGCTCGTCGAGACGATCCTCCACCCCGGCGGCTACGTCGCCGCCGCGCACGTGCACCCCCATCAGACCGAGCGCTTCGAAGTGCTCGAAGGCAAGCTCGGGCTGCGCATCGGACACGACCAGCTCACGGCAGAGCCCGGCCAGGTCGCGACCGTCACGCCGGGCACCCCCCATCGCTTCTGGAACGCCGGCGAGCACCAGACGCGGTTTGTGTGCGAGATCTCACCGGCGCTTGAGTTCGAGTCGCTGATCGAGACGATGTTCACGCTCGCCGCCCAGGGCAAGACCAACCGCAAGGGCATGCCCAACCCGCTCCGACTCGCCGTGATCGCCAAGGCGCACTTTGACACCGTCCGCCTGCCCTTCCCGCCCGCCTGGCTGCAGCGGACGGCGCTCGGGACCGGCGCACCGCTCGGGCGGCTGGCCGGCTATCAGCCCACAGTCGGCGGCGCGCCGGCATGAACGAATCGCTCGCCGTCGAGCAGGCTCATTTCAGCGCCTGCTCGGCGGTGAGCTCGAGTGCCTCACGGAGATGGCGGTCATGAGTGGCGACCACGAGCGCGCCGGGCCATGTGGCGAGAGCGGCGATGAGCACATCGAGCGACTGGAGGTCAAGGTGGTTGGTCGGCTCGTCGAGCAGCACGACGTCAAACCGCGCGGCGGCCAGGGCGGCCAGCCCGGTGCGGGCCCTCTGCCCGCCTGACAACCCCGCCGGCGGGCGATCGAGCAGTTCTGAATCCACGCCCAACGAGGCGGCGGCGGAATCCAGGCGGGTGCGGGCATCGGCGCCACCGAGTGCGAGCCAGCGCTCCAGAGCCTCGGCGTGGGGCTCGGTGACCGACAGGTCACCCGAAGCCAAGCGGATCCCCAGCGCGTCTAGCTCCCGCTCCGCCGCGGCGACACCGAGGCGTACGAGCAGCTCGTCGCGGACTATCGCGGCGCGCGCGACGGCGCCGGCCCGCTGCGGCAGACAGCCGACGCTCCCGGCCCGCAGCACGCTGCCGGAATCCGTCGACACCCGCGAGGACGGTGCGCGGGCCGAACTTGCGAGAGATGGAACGGGCGTCGAGGAGGGCCGACGCATGTGAGGCTCCTTCCGAACGGACGGGATCTCAATACGACAGCCGCGGCACCCCGGTAGCTGGCGGGGAGTCAGGAAGGTTGGGGGCGGCTGTCAGTGAGCGTCACGCATGCGCGGCCCGCAAATGGGCCGTTCGCCTCGTACGCCATCCCGGCGCTGATCGCCAGGAGCTGACGAACGCCGTCGCATGAGCACGTCGCCGCCATATTCTCTGCGCAGCGACGGATAGGAGACGACACATGAAGCTCGATGGACTTCACCACATCACGATGATCACAGCCGACGCGCGCCAGAACGTCAAGTTCTACGCCGACCTGCTCGGCCTCCGGCTGGTCAAGAAGACGGTCAACTTTGACCAGCCGGACGCCTATCACCTGTATTTCGGAGACGAGCGGGGCTCGCCGGGCTCGATCCTCACCTGGTTCGAGTTCTCCGGTGCCGCCCGAGGCCGTCCGGGCGCCGGGATGATCCACGCGCTCGAGCTGGGAGTGGGGTCCGAAGACTCGCTCGCCTTCTGGGAGGAGCGCCTGCGCGCCGGCGGCTATCTCTCGTCGCGTGACCGGACCTCGCTGCGGTTCGAGGACTACGACGGGCTCGCCTTCGCGCTCGTCCTGGCCGGTTCCGGAAACCCGCCGCTTCGTGCCGGGCACCCCGAGATTCCGCCGGAGCATGCGATAGTCGGTATCGAGGGTGCGCGCGCCTACACCCCCGGCGACATCGCCTCCCAGGAGGAGGAGCTGCTGACCGGAATCCTTGGCTTTCGCCACCTCGGTGAGGGCGAGTACCGCCTCGACGGCGAGCGGCGCGGTTTCGCCTGGGCCTACGATCCGGCGCCCGAGGAGGTGGGTCTGCAGGGGGCGGGCACCGTGCATCACATCGCCTGGGCGTGTCCGGACGAGGACCAGGTCGCCTGGCAGCAGGACGTGCGCGACGCTGGATGCCATGTGACTCCGGTCCTGGACCGCGACTACTTCAAGTCGATCTACTTCCGCGAGCCCCGTCACGTCCTGTTCGAGATCGCGACGCGCTCGCCGGGCTTCGCGGTCGACGAGGACGCCGAGCACCTCGGAGAACAGCTGCGGCTGCCGAGGCAGCACGAGCACCTGCGCTCCAGGCTCGCGGAGATCCTCGCCCCCGTCGAGAATCCGCGCGCCGTCCGCCGCGAGCGCACCGGCGCATGACCGACCTCGTATACGCCGAGCGGCCCGCGAGCAACGCGCCGGCCGGACTCCTCGTCCTCCACCACGGACGAGGCACCGACGAGCACGACCTGCTCGGGCTCGCCAACCTGCTCGACAGGCCGGGCGCGCTCCAGATCGTGACGCCTCGCGCGCCGCTGCAGCTGCCAGGCTGGCCCGGGTACCACTGGTACGTCGTGCCCAGAGTCGGCTATCCCGATACCTCGACGTTCGAGGCCGCATACCAAAAGCTGGCCGCGTTCCACGATGAGCTCTGGGCCCGGACCGGGATCCCGCCCCACCGGACCGTGCTGGGTGGCTTCTCGATGGGGGCGGTGATGAGCTACGCGCTGGGGCTGGGACGCGAGCGTCCGGCGCCGGCGGGGATTCTCGCCTTCTCCGGGTTCGTCCCGGTGGTGGATGGATGGTCGCCCTCGTTCGCGGATCGCCAGAGCATGCGGGCATTCATCACCCACGGTCGTCACGACCCGGTCATCGAAGTCGGCTTCGGCCGGCGTGCCCGCGATGAGCTGGTTGCCGCCGGGCTCGAGGTCGAGTACCACGAGCACGATCTCGCCCACCAGATCGACCCGGCGCATCTGAGCGCGGCCGCCCGCTGGCTCGGGGTCACGCTTGCGCTGAACCGCGATGCGCCTCCGCTGCATTCCTCCCGTCCCGGCAGCGAGCTGTCGGGCAATGACTGATTCGGTCGCCGCCGCGCGTGGCCCAGCTCGTCGGCGGATCGATATGCGTGATCTCTGGTTCGGTTAGCCCAATCCGGCCGGCGGCGGCGCGATCACCCTGACCGTAGCTCGGGCGACGTTGTGGGCAAATGTTTGGTCCTGTGTCGCCGTGCCCGCGACCGCAACATCGGAGAGGGTCGATGCTCTGGTCTGCGCGCGGACGCGCACCATCACCGTGACCGTCTGACCGACGTTCAGGGTGCCGAGCTGGCAGGTGATAACGGGGCGCAGCCGGCACGCCCCGGCGCTGGTGTGAGCCTGAAGGACGAGCACGGCGCCGAGCTCCTTGTCGCCGAGGACGACACGCTGGGCGGGGTCGGGTCCCCGGTTCTTAACCGTTATCCGGTAGCCGAGGACCGCTCCGCGGATCACGACCGGCGTCGAGGGGTGCTTGATGACGACGAGGTCGCTCAAATGATATTCGGGCCGATCGGGTATGTTCGGGAAGATGGGCTCTGGCCCCACGCCTGGTGGCGGTGTGACCGGCGGCGGAATCACGGGCGGCGGGTTGGGTGGCTCGGGCACGGGAGGCGTCGGGGTTGCCGAGAACGTGTTGATGTACAGGCAGTGCACGTCCGGATGGCTGGCGGTCAGCGTCACGTCGGCCGTGCCCTGAGCGAACGGCTCCAGCGCGCTGTTGCAATCGACAGCCGTGAGCGTCCATCCGCCGGCCGGGCTGCTGGCGGGCAGCTGCTCGACGATTCGGTAGGAGCCGAGCCGCAGGTGGTCGGTGGCATCCGCCGGGCTGTGGGGCAGCGCGGTCGCGGGCACGCCGGGGGCGGTCGTCGTGGCGCTCTGCAGATACTGGGCGGGAGCGCCGCGCACCGGGGCCACGAGGAACGTCGCAGTACCCGTCGCGCCCTCGGTGATCTTGGCGATCGAGATCGAGCCCCGGGGAACGAACACGTTGACGAATGTGCAGGTCACGGCTTCGCCGCTGGCTACGTCGACCTCAACCGGCTGCGCCGCCGAGCGGGTCTGGCCGTCGCAATCGACGTTGCGCAGGTGCCAGCGCCCGGCAGTCGAGGTGGGCGCCCGTTCGTGAATCGTGTAGCGGCCGGGGCCGAGACTCAGCGGAGACGGCTGTGCGTCGACAATCACACCCGGCTCGGTCGTGGTGGCGCGCGCGTGGTGCACCTCGCCTTCGCCGGACCTCGGCGTGACCGTGTAAGCGAACTGGCCGACGCCGCCTCGGCTCAGCTTGCGAATCGTCAGCCCGCCGTGTGGAGGCACATACCGGTTGGTGTAGACGCACGTGACGTGCTCGGTGGCCACCAGGTGAATCGACGCCGTAGCGCCGCTTACATCGACCTTGCTCGACCCGGATCCACCTCCGTCGGCTTCCGTCCGGCAGCTTATGCCTGCCAGCTCATAGTTCGCGGTCGCGGCCTCGGTGACCGTCCAGGTCGCACCACCGGCCCGGTAGAAGTCCTGCGAGCCACCATTCCCAAGCTGGAACCCTTCGGGGTTGAAGGAGATGCTGCCGTTGAAGCTGAACGCCGGCGCGCCACCGGGCGGAGCGCCCGTGACCTGCTTTTGGATCGTGATCGTCCCGCTCGTGGGCGGCGGCTTCACGTACAGCCCGTAGCAGAACACGTGCCGGACCCCTGCAGGGAAGAAGATGTACTCCACGTTGTCGCCGTTGAGGTTGTCCACGGCGCAGCGCAGCGCACCGAACCCATACGCAGGTGCTCCGGGTAGCCCGTCATAGAACTTGTCCGCCAGCACGGGATCTATCGGCGTACCCCCCTGAGCCCACAGCTGCGACGAGCTGCTTGCCTGCGCGCGCTCCTCCGGCGTCAGCTCGATCGTCGTCGCGCCGGCGAGCTGCTCATGGCCGACCGGGACCCCGTCCTGATCCAGCAGCGGGGTGTGCGCCTGGGTGACGATCGGGGCGCGGACAAACGGGTTTGTCACCGTCGACAGCGACCCCCACGGACCCGTCACCGCGCGGCTCACATAACCGTGTCCGAGCGTGAACTCCCACCCCGGAAGCGGCGTGCAGTTGCTCTGGGGCGAGATGCCCTCCGCGGTCGGATTGATCAGCTCGCCGGCCACGTACTGCGTGTCGGGACCCAGGTCCTTCAGGCTCTCCAGGATGTCGTTGCGGGCCCGGTTGGCAAAGATATCGGAGTAGGACGGGCACGAGAGCGCGGCGAACGTCACGCTGTACCCCGAGCTCTGCGCCGCCGCCGAACCCGCCCCCGCCGTCAGCGACATCACGAGCACCAGCAGCGCGGTCGTCGCCAGGCGAACCAGATACTTCACGCCGCGCGTCCGCCAGCCCATCCGGAGACCCTACCGAGTCGAGCGGCAACCTCCGAGAGGTGCCGTGCGAACGTCACGACGGAGACCTTTGACCCCGAGGCCCAGTGGCTGCGACCGACGCCCGGCCGCCGCGGCCTGGGCTGCGCGATCACCGCGCCCCGTCCTCGTCCCGCTCATGGTCCGAAGTGGCATTAGGGCGGTCGCCCGCGTCGAACGGACGGAGATAGACGGGCGGCCGGAAGCGGATGAACGCGGGCGGCGTGGCGACGGTCTGGCTCCCCGACTGGAAGATGTTGTAGTCCGGACCGAGCGCCGCCGCCGACGCGTTCAGCGCGTCGGGGTTGGCGGCCCCGCGCCCCCACCGGCCGGTGTCCATGCGGTGCAGAAGGTCCTGCGCCGCAGCGACCGTCTCCGCCGGAGTGAAGGCGCAGTGGCCCGCGCGGGCGACGAAGATCTGTCGCAGCAGGCGTCCGTTACCGGCGGCGTCGACGACCTGCCGGTAGGCCTGCTCGTTCTCGGGCTGGACCAGCCCGTCACCGGTGGTGTGCATCGTCAGCACCGGCATCGACAGCTGTCCGTTGAAGACGATGTTGTGCTCCAGGTACCGAACCGCGGTCGGGTCCGCGCTGATCCGCGGGGCTCGGTTCAGCGTTCTCAGATCGCTGCTCAGGCTGAGTCCAGCCTGCTTGTACAGAGCACGCACCTCGGCCGCATCGGCGGAGCGAGCCAGATCCTGGGCGTAGTTGACGCCGACGTTCCACGACGGGTTGCCGCCGGCGCGGGCCTCGAGCTCGGCGCGAAAGTCAAACCCGAACGGGAAGTCCACCTGGGAGGCCCACTCGTACTGGTTCTGCTCCTGGGCGGTGTAGTCGGTCGGCGCCGGCTCGGGCGAGAGCGGCGTGTACCAGCCGGGAAAGTCCGCCAGCGCGGCGGACAGCGCCAGCCGGGCGCGCCCCTGCGGGGTCTGCTGCGCTGTGGCCGCCGCGGTCTCGGCGATATTCAGATTCTCGGTCGGGTCGGTGATGTTGGTGACAGTCACCGACGGCGCGACCAGGGTCTTGAATGCAAACGCGGAGTCAAGCCCGGTGTTCCAGGTGGCGACCCCGCCGGCCAGCACGCCGCACATCGGGAGGGCACCGGCGAACCGGTTCGGGTAGCGCTGGATCAGGCCGGCGGTGATGATGCCGCCCAGCGAGTGACCCCAGGCGATTGTTCGCGATGGATGCCCCACCAGGTGGTCGAACTCGCCGAGCGTGCTGATCTGGTCGGGGAGGGCCTGCTGGATGGCCCATCCTGTGGACGCATAGGACGAGCCTGCCAACGCGTAGCCGTGGCTCAGCAGCCAGCCGCCGGTCACCGGATCGCCGACGTCCTGGGCTGGATTGGCCGAGCCGGGGACGACGTATCCATGGCTGTACAGGAACAGCGTGCCGTTCCAGTGTGCCGGCACCTGGAGCTCGTATGTCGCACCGTCCGCCAGCGTTCCTGTCAGCGTGCGCGGGCTCGCATCCGTGGGTGGGGCGGTGGCCAGCACCGAGCCGGCCCCGGCCAGGCCGGCAGTGGCGGCCAGCAGCACGGCTAGGAGCATCAGCCTCGGGAACCTACGACTCCACGACATGTTCACTCTCCTCCGGACACGAACTTGGGGCGAAGCCGCGCTCCCGCGTACCAACCCCGATTGGCGTTCGGCAGTCTAACCAATGCCGTCGGTCGCCCCGAGAAGCCAAACCGGAGCACCCGCACAATCCGGTGCGGGCGGTGGGTGGCGTGCCTGACCGAGCCGGGATGACGACCGCCCGCGGGTCATTACATCCCCCGGTCAGACGGGCGCTGTATCACCGCGAGGATCACGAACAGCAGCGGGACCGCGACCCAGAACTGCTTGACGGTGTAGAGACGCAGCTCCGCGCGAAGGTCGACTCCGGCGAGCTCGGCATCGAGGGCTCCGGGAGGCCACAGCCTGATCACGTGGGCGACGAGCGGGACGTAGTTCAGGGAGCAGCCCAGGACCCACGCGCCCAGCACGACGGCGAACGCCGACGAAGCCGTGACCAGCGTCGCGATCGCGATCGCGGAACCGAGGGTGGCACCGAGCACGAACTCGGCCAGGATGATCCGCCGGCGACGCGTCGTGCCCGCGCTGCCGTGCATGTCTAGCGCGGCTAGACGTCGGACATCGACGAACGGCGTTCTGGACGGGGCTCCCGGGGCGGCTCGATGATCGTGCCCCGCCCGGTCATCACCGGGGTTAGGGGCGGCGGCGAGAGTCTCCTGTGGCTTCATGTTGTCTCCTATGTCTCGGGATGTCCGTCAGTGCTCCGCCGCGACGAGGATCGCCAGCAGCGGAATGACGCGGTGCCCCGGCACGGCGTAGTGGCCACGCGTGGCCTGTGCCAGCCAGCCGCTGGCGATCAGCTGGCGGAGGTGGTGATAGAGCTGTCCGGTGGTCCCCAGCCCGGCCGCGGCCTGCAGGTCGGCGCTCGAGCGCGTTCCGGTCAGGATCAGCCTCAGCAGCGTCAGCCGGACCGGATGACCGAGCGACGCGATCGTGGCGCTCAGGGGCGACCAGTCGGCCTCGAGCACGTCGCCTGAGGGGCGGCCGAACTGCCAGTGATATTCCTCGCCGCCGGGCAGCGGCACGATCCCGGCAAGCGTGACCGCGCCGGTCGCGCCGAGACGCGCCTTGAGCCCGTCGAGGATCCAGAAGGTCTGCTGATCCGCTCCCGTCTCCTCGACGCTCGATCCCGAGGCTGGCCGAGGCTGGGACTCCAGCCTGTCCATCCGCTCCTCGAGCTCGGTGACTCGCCGCGCCCACTCCGGTTCGTCGGCGTCCATCCCGAGATATATTACGTAAGTACGTAATAGTGTCAAGAACGCCGAGCGGACCCCGCAGAGAGCCTGCCGGGCTGCGCGCCGAGCTCAGGCGGCTGCCAGATAGGCCTCCACGGCGGCTGCCTCCCGCGAAAGTGCGGCCGTCGTCGCGCGACCTTGCTGTCTCCACAGGCGGAGCTCGACCCGGCCGCCGGGCATCTTCCAAGTGCCGGCGGCACGTCCGCCGACGAGCGCGATCGGCTTGATGATCCCGTTGACGGTGACGACCTCCCCAGGGCTGTCGAGCACGAGCGTTCGCGAGCACCAGCCGAGCAGCAGCGGGTCGAATGCTCCGAGTAACCGCGGCGGCGGCACCGCTGGCACTTCGTCGCGGTGCAGGTCGACGAGTCCGTGGGGATGTTGCTCGAGCTCGGACGCGATCGCCTCGAGACCGGCACGGGCGTCGCGAAGCGGCACCTGGGCCCATTTGGCCAGGTCGCGACCGTCGGCCGGCCCGTGGCCGGCAAGGTAGCGGCGAGCAAGCTCGGCAAGCGCGCGATGGCGGTCGATCCTCGGACGCTCGCCCAGCCAGTCGGCGACGAGCACGAAGGCGTGGTCGCCTCCGATCATCGGCCCGCGGACGATCAGCCCGTCCAAGGTGGCACGAAACAGGACGTGAACCATCGCCTGTCCGGCCACCGGAACGCGTGCTTTCTCGAGCACCAGGCGGATCTGAGCCCGCGTCATCGGCCCGCGGTCGCCCAGCGCCTTTACGATCGCGGCGATCCCGCGCCGCTCGGCAGTCTGACTTACACCCTCCTGTCTCAACCGACGGTCACTGTTGCTGCGGAGCTGGGGAGTGGTCAGCGCGTGCAGGAGTGGCTCATCCTCCGCACAGATGAGATGAAGCGTTCCCCGGTTGGCCCATGTGATGACGAGCGAGCGCTCGTCGGTCAAGGCGTGGTCGACCGCCGAGGCGTGCCCGGCAGCCGTGCGAGCACGGAGGGCCAGACGTGCGCCGCGGGGATCCTGGGCCTGCACGGCCAGCAAGCGGCGGGTCCCGTCGACCACGTCGGCCGCCCGGGGGCCCGACAGCCCCTGCGCGGCTAGACGCGCCGCCAGCAGCGATCGTTCCGCGGACCGCCGGGGAGCCATCGCCTTACCGTAGCGTCGGGCCTACGCCAGGCCCGCGGCTACGAGCTCCCGGGGCTCTGGGGCGTGCGGGCAGCCCGAGCCTGGTAAAGCGCTCCGGCCACGGCCAAGCCCCAGACCAGAAACCAGGGATCCCAGAGAAACGCGTGCCACGCCAGCGCCCGGCGGTCAGCATGAGCTTCGTGGCTGATGAGCCCGACTTCCACGAGCAGTCCAACGGCGGTGAGCACGAAGCCGTAGCCCGTCAAGATCACCGCTTCGAGCTGCGTCAGCCTCCAAATCGTCGGTCGCCGGCGACCCCTGATGTGCGAGGCGATCGCCAGCGCGGGCAAGGCCGCGGCAACCAGCTTGAGCACGACCACCGCCCACAGAGCGAGGTGGACCCAGACGCCGCCCGCTTTGCCCTCGCGCTCCAGGCTGCCGCCGACGGTGCCCAGCAGCGCGGTGCCACCCGCCGCCCAGTACGCGCTCACCACCGCGTAGGTCACACCCAGCGCCGCGCCCACGACAACAAACGCGAGCCCGGTCCCGACCGACGCGTGCTTGGCCGGCGGAATCACAGCGGCGGGAGGCCGCGCCGGATCCGTCACGCCTCGGCTATCTCGCTGACTCACCGCCCTACCTTGTCACGCTCGCCGAGGCGGGCCGGGCCGGGATGGAGCTGCCTTCGGAGACCACTAGGCTCGGGGTATGACGGTCGACCCAGACGACCCTCCTCCCGAGGCCGGCAAGCTGCCGACCGGTCGCGTGGCGCGCACGGCCCGGGTGGGCGGATTGGTGACCGGGCAGGGCCTGCGGTGGGCCGGGATGCGGACCGCCAACCGGGTTCGGACCCCCGAGCGGGCCGCGGCCGCTCAGAGCGAGCGGACCGCCGCGCTCGTGAACCAGTTGGTCGATCAGCTTGGGCAGATGCGCGGTGCGGCGATGAAGGTCGGCCAGATGATCTCGATGGTCGAGCTCGACGGCCTCGCCGAGTCAGAGCAGGATGAGCTCCGACGCAAGCTCGCCGCGCTTCGCGACGACGTTCCACCGGTGCGATTCGCGGACCTCGAGAAGCTCATGCGCCGGGAGCTCGGCGGACCGCTGCGGAGCGTATTCGCCGACTTCGACGAGCGTGCCTTTGCGGCGGCCTCGATCGGCCAGGTTCATCGCGCCTCCACGCTCGACGGCGAGGACGTGGTCGTGAAGGTCCAGTATCCCGGGGTCGCGGAGGCCGTCGAGACCGACCTGCGCAACGCGATGCTGCTGTTGCCGCTCGTCAAACGGCTCGCTCCCGGGCTGGACGCGAAGGCGCTGTTGGCGGAGCTGCGCGAGCGGATCGGCGAGGAGCTCGACTATGAGCTCGAGGCTCAGAATCAGCGTCGCATAGAGCGGCTGATGCGCGGACATCCCTTCCTGCGCGTGCCCCGGGTCCGCACCGACCTCTCCACCCGGCGGGTGCTGGTGTCCGAGTACGTCGAGGGGGAGCGCTTTGAGACGGTGCGCCGGGCCGGCGAGGCCGAACGCGACCGCTACGGCGAGATCGTCTTCCGGTTCTTCTTCGGTCTGCTCTATCGCGACCGGATCGCTCTCGGGGACCCACATCCCGGCAACTATCTCCTATGCCCGGATGGCCGGGTCTGCTTCTTGGACTTCGGGCTGGTGCGCGGAGTCTCTCCGGACCGCGTGGCCGCCGAGCGGGCCCTTGCCCTGGCCGTCCGCAAACGGGACGCAGCGGAGCTGAAGGCCGCCCTGATCGACGGCGGATATCTGCCCGCCGACCGGGCGGACGCGGTCGACGCCGACCTGGCGCTGAGGCTGATGCGAAGGGCGATCAAGTGGTACGCGGTCCCCGGCCAGCGGCGCTTCTCGTCCGGCCAGGGCCGCCGCGGCCGCGACCGCGACCGCGACCGGAAGCGTCCAGACCGACAGGCTCCCGACCAACCGGGGCTCGACCCAGAGCGTCCCGACAGCGAGCAGCGGGCCGCAGCCCAGGCGCAGTTCCACCAGTTCACGCTGCCGCCGGAATCGATCCTGATCCGGCGAATGCACGGCATCGTCGCCGTGGTCCTGACGCAACTTCGAGCCGGCGCGGACTGGGGCGCGATCGCCGCGGAGTACCTGCACGGGGAGCCACCCGCCACGCCGCTGGGACAGGCCGAAGCCGACTTCCTGGCGGGCCGCGGCCAGAGGGCCAGGGTCGGTCGCGAGGCCGCCCTCGGCCGAGAGGCCGCCGACTAGAGCGGAGCGCGCATCAGCGGCTCGTCACTGGCGGTCCCGACGCTCGGGATGACGGCCTCGATCAGCTGTGGTCCGGGCTCGGCGCCGGCGCGATGGAGGGCGTCGACCAGCTCTTGCGCGGTATCGACGCGGCGAGAGGGGACGCCGAAGCCCGTGCCGAGCTTGACGAAATCGAGCTCGGGGCGGCTCAGGTCGAGCTGGGCGTTGGCCTTGGGGCCGGCTGATCGGGCGCCCACGCGGGCGAGCTCGACGTTCAGGATCGCGTAGGAGCGGTTGTTGAAGATGACGACGGTGATGTCCAGTTGCTCGCGTGCCATCGTCCACAGCGACTGGATGGTGTAGAGGCTCGAGCCATCGGCCTGCAGCGCGAACACCGGACGGTCCGGGCAGGCGACCGCGGCGCCGACGGCGAGCGGGAGCCCTTGCCCGATCGCGCCGCCGGTGAGCGTCAGCCAGTCGTGCCTGGGCGCTCCCGCCGTGTTGGCGGGAAGGATCGCCGCCGAGGTCACCGCCTCGTCGGACACGATCGCGCCCTCGGGCAGAACCACTCCGATCGCTGCGCAGACCTTCTCGGCGGTGAGGGCGCCGGCCGGTGGTGCCGGCCGGGAAGCCGGCGCCAGAGAGGGCTTGGCATTGCCCGCGTCCAGCAGCTCCACCAAGGCCTCGAGGCTTGCCGGCCCATCGGCCGTGGGCGCCGCGAGCTCGTGGATCTGACAGCCATCCGGTGTCAGCTCGCTTCTCGTGTCGGGGTAGGCGAAGAACGATGCCGGGGGTTTCGTGTCGACCAGGATCAGGTGCTCGAGCCCGTCCAGCTGCGCCATCGCGACCTCCGGGAAGTAGGCAAGCCGCTCCACGGCCGGCAGCCCCGCCCCCCTCTGCAAGCGCGTCGGGAACACCTCGGCCAACAGCCTGATGCCCGTGGCGCCCGCCACCCGCGCGGCCGCCATCAATCCCCGCTCGCGCAACGCGCTGCCGCCCAACAGCATCGCTGTCCTTTCGCCGCGGCGAATCACCTTGCCGGCCGCCTCGACGGCCTCCCCGGAAGGCGGGGCCGGCGCGGCGGGCTGAGATGCCTCGGAGAGCTCGGCCCCGTCGCTCCACGACACATCGGCCGGCACGATCAGTGTCGCCACCTGCCCAGGTGGGCCGATGGCCGCGCTGACAGCGTCCACCACGTCGCGGGCCAGCTCACCAGAGCTCCGTGAGGTGCGCACCCAACCTGACACGTTGCGGGCCACCGTCTCGATGTCTGATTGCAGCGGGGCGTCATAGCGCGTGTGGTACGTCGCATGGTCGCCCACGATGTTGACCACCGGAACCCGTGCCCGGCGGGCATTGTGAAGATTCGCAAGCCCGTTGCCCAATCCAGGCCCGAGGTGCAGCAGCGTGGCCCCGGGCGCATCTGACATCCGGGCGTAGCCGTCGGCAGCGCCGGTCGCGACCCCCTCGAACAGCCCCAGGATCGCCCGCATCTCGGGCACCGAATCCAGGGCGGCGACGAAGTGCATCTCCGAGGTGCCAGGGTTCGTGAAGCACGTCCTCACGCCTGAATCGACAAGCGTGCGGATCAAGGCCTGGGCGCCGTTTGGCATGAGCTCTCCCTCCCGGGTCAGGGTCGGTGATCGGCTGCGCCGCACCGGAAGGCGCGGCGCAGCGGTCGGCCGGACCCATGAGCCCAGCGCTGCCACCGATCATCGTCCTAACCGAGGCTCACGTCAATGCACGGGAGCGAGCCCCCGTGGTGCGTGCTTTCGCTCAGGTCGACAGGAGCCGCTGGAAGAACGACCGATAGCGCTTCAGCGCCACGCGGAGGTCTTCGGTGGAGATGTCCTCGCCGCGGCCCCACTGCTGCTCCAGTCGGTCTCGCTCTTGGGCGAAGCCCTCGGCGAGTTGCTGCATGAGGTTGGCGACCAAGCCGTCTGCGTCCTCGACTGCGCCCCGCGGCTCATCCACGAACCGGGTCTGGACCTCTTCCCAGCGGCTTTGGAAGGTCGCGCTCAGGTCGGGCGCGAGCAGCGGCTCGGCCGAGCCGGCCTCGGTTTCCCTCGGCATGTCGTCCTGAGTCCCAGCTTCCGTGGGCGCCTCGACCTGAGTCTCAGCGTCCGTTGGAATTTCGACCTGGCCGTCACTCCCCTGGCTCTCCGGGCGGGCCGTCCGAATCGATTCGGCCGGGGCTGTTGCCGGGGCGGAGGTAAGGGTGTCAGAGGGTTGGGTCTCTGTACTCGTGGCGGCAGCCGGCGCCGCGTCGATCGGGGATGCCAAGTCCCGCGTGCTCAGTGACTCGTCGTTACGGTTCATCTCATCGGCTCCTGGTCGTCGTCCTGGACATATCGCTCTGATGGCCGTCACTCGTCTGTACGTCCTCGGGAGCAAGCAGATCGTCAAAAAGCGCCCGGTAGTGAACCATCGATTGGCGCAGCTGCTCGGTGCTCGCCTTCCCGTTCTGCGCACGGACCGAAATCGCATGGGCCGCTCGATAGTTCTGAACCACGGCCGGATGCTCGACCGAGATATCGGCAGCGCGCTGTTCGAAGTCGCTGTCGACCGGATACCCGCGGTCGTGCATGACCTGCTGCACGAGCGCGTGTGCTTCACCGACCGCCGCCCCCGGCTCGTCGACGAACTGACGCTGGGTCTCACCCCACCGTCGCAGATACTCCTCGCGGACATCCGGCTCCAGGCTGCGGATTTGAAACTGGTCGAGCCGTTCGCGGCGGTCGAGCAGTTCCCGCTCGCCCGAGCGCCTGTCCCCGCGCTGCTCGACTACACGATCGTATTCCGGGCCGAAGCCTTCCTGGAGCGCACGGGAACGCTGCTGACGCACCACGAGCACCGCAATCGCCACCAGGAGTACAACGACCACACCAACCAGCACCCAGATCATCACCTGCCTCCTATCTTTGGACGCTCACGCGAGCGATCTCCGGTCATTCGCTGCAACGTAACCGGCGCGCTCATGGCGCCCCACGCGAGACGTCTCCGCGCGGACGTCCGCCCGCGGACAGGGATGGCCCCCGGGGAGGCCGACCAGGCTGAACGCGGCGCATCGTCAAGCGCTCGCGCATCGCCGCGGCCGGGTTACACCGCGCCCCTGCCCGGGACGCCAAGCGTCATCGGCGCGCGTCGGCGCTCAGGGTGCGGCGCAGGAAGTCGTGCTCGGCGGACTGAGCCTCGTTGGCGACCGTCATCTGGAGCGAGACGAACCCGTGCGGCGCCTCGGGCCAGAGGCGCAGCTCGGTCAGGTGTCCGGCCGCTCGCCACCGGGCTTCCATGAACAGCGTGTCGTCGAGCAGTGGATCCTGCGTGCCAACGGTGAAGATCGCCGCGGGCATGCCCGACAGCCCGGCAAACAGCGGCGAGATGTCCGGATCACGACGCGCCTCCGGATCCCGCCCGGGCAAGAACTGGTCGCCGAACCAGTGAAGGATCGGCTCGGAGAGCACGAGGTTGCGTTCGCCCCATAGCCGCTGGCTCGGGGTCATCGACAGATCAAAGCACCCGTACTGAAAGACCGCTGCGCCAAACGCGCCCGTGACGCGGTGACGATCACGCAGGCGCAACAGCGTCACCGCCGCCAGATGCGCGCCCGCCGAGTCGCCTCCTATCGCCAGCGCCCTTCCGCCACCGACCGTCACCTTGCCCGCGTCGCTCAGCAACCACCGCGCCGCCGCCTCGCAGTCGTCGGGTGCCGCCGGGTAGGGATGCTCGGGAGCCAGGCGGTAGCCCACGCTCACCACCGTCAGACCGGTCTCACGGGACAGGCGGCGCAGGCGCGGGTCCTGCATGTCGTTCTCGCCCAACGTCCACCCGCCGCCGTGGATGTGCAGGAAGGCTCCGGTCGGCTCGTCCTCGGGGGCGATGATCCGCAGCGCGATCGCCCCCCCTGGCCCATCGATCTCCAACGTCCGGGCCTCGGGCAGGAACACCGGCGGCGGATAGATGCTGCGACCCTGCCGGCGAGCCCGGCGGCTCTCCTCGGGCGGGACGGTATGCACCGAGGGAATCGTGGCCAGCGCCCGCTCGAGCTCCGCGTTGAAGGCGCGCGTCTCGGCCAGCAAGATGTCGGGATCGCTCAAAATCGGATCTGAGGCTCAGTCGAGGTTCTCGACGATCTCGTTGGCCCTCGACCACTGCTCGGGCGGGACGACCAGATAGACCTCGCCCCGGCCGAAGCGATCAGGCGGGTGATCGGCGACGCAGCTGGCATCCACGCCCAGGTCTCGGAGCTGGTCGCGCCAGGCCAGCGCGGTGCTCTGCTCCTCGAACATGCTCACCGTCTCCCAGCCGGCCAGGCGCGGGTCGTCGATCGAGATCTCCGGCTCCCGGGTGACACCAAGCTTGCGCCAGCGAATCCGCACCGGTGAAGCGTACGGGCTGGGCGCCGAGCAGGTGCGGCACGAGGCAGCGCACCGTGACGCCTGCGCGGGCAAGGCGGTCTTCGCCTTCTGAGTAGCCTTGACACGCGCTCGACAGGTCACGCGATCCAACCCCCGGAGGAACCCATGGTCAAGCTCGTCGTTCTCTACGGACTGCCTGAGGATCCGGCCGCGTTCGGCGCGTATTTCGCCGGAGACGTCGCCAACTTCGCCACCGGCGGCGCGACACTGATGATCGCCGAGCTCTGAGCCTGGGATGGCTGTGAAGGCGTGCCTGAACGGCGCGCGCAGCCGCGAGGAGCTGGCCGGCGTCCCGCTCACCCCGGAGGAGCTCGCCGCCGACGCGATCGCTGTCCGGGACGCCGGTGCGTTCGCGGTGCACGTGCATCCGCGTGATGCCGGCGGCGCCCAGACTCTGGCGGCTGACGCGTGCGAGGCCGCCGTGGCGGCGATTCGTGCCGCGGCTCCGGGCCTCCCGGTCGGGTTCTCCACCTCCGAGGCGATCCATCCCGACCCGTTTGCCCGCGCCGCGGCGGTCGGCGCCTGGCGGCAACGACCCGACTTCGTGTCCGTCAACGTGTCCGAGATCGGCTGGGCGGGGATCGTGCGGGCGGCATTGCGTGCCGACATCGCCGTGGAGGCCGGGGTCGCGACGCTCGCGGACGCCGAGCAGTTCGTCGGCAGCCCGTTCACTCATCAGGTCCTACGAGTGCTGGTCGAGGTCGACGGAGGGGCGGAGGACGCGCGTGCGATATCGGAGCTGATCCCGGATGGGTTGGCTCAGCTCTGGCATGGCTACGGGGAACGGACCTGGGAGGTGCTGGCAGCGGCCGCGGCCGCTGACGTGGACGTCCGCGTCGGCTTGGAGGACGTGCTCGTCCTGCCGGATGGTCGGGCCGCCGCCGGCAACGCTCAGCTCGTGGCCGCGGCCGCGCAGCTCATTCAGGATCTCGCCGAGTAGGCCCCGGCGGCGCTGCCCATCTCGCCGGGTAGGTTCCCGGCTGATCAGCTGACGCGCTCGCGCTCCTTGACGATGCGCAGGTTGCCGGTGCGGGCCTGAAGCCGGTCAAAGGCCGCCTCGAGGTCGGTGGATGGCGGCCGGTTCGACCAGTGCTTTCCAACCTGTTGGACCTCGCCTTCCGCCTCGAGCGCGCGGAGCCTGGAGAGTGCTTTTGTGGGCTTCAGTCCGGCGGCCTTCGCGATCCGTCCGGTCGAGTGCTCACCGGGAGGCAGCTCGCGCAACGCCCGCTTGAGCCGGTCCTCTGACTGCTTGGGGGGTGGCGAACGGTCGGGTGTGCTGGCCGGCGCCTCGACCGCGGGCACCTTTTGCGGTGGCTCGGCCGCGGGTGGCGCTTCACCGAACCGAGCCCGGCAGGCCGGGCACATGACCACCGGCTCGCCTCCCTCCGGGCGGATGACCTCAAAGCGGCGCCAGTGACGCCCGGTGTGGCAGAGCGCGCACCGGCGCCCGGCCTGCTCGATTGCGGTGACGTCTTCGGGACTCATCGGTGTCAGCCCTCAACATAGACGGTCGTAGTCATGGCCGCCTGACCGGGGCTCGCTTCGGTCTCGGATGAGCCGGCTAAAAGGACATGACCGCGTTACCCGGGTCCCGATAGGTGGTCCTCGGGAGACACGAAGCGGCGATGGCGTACGGTCCGTGTGTCGATCAACCCCAGGAGGATCCATGGAGCTCTACGCAATCCTGCGTCGCAACGGCTGGCGCTCGGCCGGAGACCTCGAGCAGGCGGCCCAACGGTCGAGCAAGGTGGGCAACGAGGACATGCCCGACGACGTGCGCTGGATCCGTAGCTACGTGCTCGACGAAGGTGAGGGCGCGGTGGGTACGGTGTGCATCTATGAAGCGACCAGCCCGGAGGCGCTCCGCAAGCATGCCTCGAGCGCCGACCTGCCGGTGGACGAGATCGTTCCGGTCGCGGACACCGTGATCGTGCGCCCCGACCCTGAGTCGGCGGCCAACTGACCCATCCGTCAGCCCAGGGCAGAACCGGGACGGGCGGCCCTCCGGCGTCAGCCCAGACCAGAACCGGGAGTGATGGTCCCCGCCGGCGCCGGCAGCGCCCGGGCCAGCTGGGCGAACTGCGGCACCCCGAGACCGCTGGCCAGGTCATATCCCCTGTGCGCCCGGAAGCCGGGCACGCTCCGATAAAAGCGGTTGTCGCCCGAGACGACGTCGTAGAACGCCCCGGGGTCACGCGCGTGTAGGTAGTACAGCAATCCGTCGACGGGCCCGAGCGGCGGGCGGTGGGCCGCGCGTTCTCGAGCATCGAGGATCGCGAACGCGCTGGCCTCCAGCGGCGCCGAGGCGCTGGTCCCGCCGTCGACCACCCAATCGTCGCCGGTGACCACGGCGTAGCCCGGGAAGCTCGACGCGGCGGCGGAGATGTCGGGAACCGCGCGCCTGTCGCCGGACAGCCCCAGCCCTGACTGGTAGGCGGGTCGCGCGGAGAAGACCGAGAGGTTCCCGCCGCCGGCGCCCCCACCTTCGGCTATCGAAGTCCACCGGAGATCGTTCCAGGCGACCTCGTTGACTCGTCGGTTGGCTCTGTCGAGGACCAACCGGGTACCGCCGACGGACGTCAGGAAGGGCGACGATCCCGGCCACGCGGCTCCGGAGGAGCGATCGCCGTTGCAGCTGGAGCCAAAGTCCCCGGCGGAGGCGAACGTGCCGACGCCCGCCAACCCGAGGCGGACGAGCAGCGCCTCCATCAGACTGCCTCCGGCGCGGCTGGCGGCCATCCCGCCCCGGCCCAGAACGTCGCGCTCGCAGAAGCCGTAGGAGATCGACAGGACGTCCGGGTGGGGGCGCTCCGCCAGCACCTGAGAGGCGCCGAGGAACATCAGCGCCGGATCCGCCCATGTCTTGGTGAACGTGAGCGAGCGCAGGCCGGGAGCCATCCCGCGGACCAGGGCCAGGTCCTCCTGGGGCTCGAAGCTCTGAAAGCCAAACGGCAGTGTCTGACCGTCGGTGCGCAGGATGCGCACACGTGCAGGCGGATAGCGAAAGCAGCGAGCGTTGCCGGCGAGATCCTGAGCGGATGCGTCCTCGCCGGCGTTGAGGATCGCCACCGAGGCACCCGCCCCGCTCCCCAGCGACTGGATGCCGTAGGCGTGGCGCACCTGACCGTAGCTGTAGGCCCCCTGAGCCTTGGCTGCGCGACAGCCGCGCGTCCAGGTTCCCTGGTTCGTGGGCCCGGCGCCGGTCGCCATAGGTTTTGCCTTCGCTCTGGCCCGCGTGATCGTCGCCGTCGGAGAAGGCGGGCCCGAGGCGGAGGCTTCATAGGCAGGGTCGACCTCGGTCACGAGCGGTCGCAGGGACGGGGGGAGGCGGAGGTTCTGTTGCCCGCGTAGGAAATAGACGTCGCGATTGGGGTCCTGGGTGAAGCTGCTTTGCACGCGCACGTGAAACACGCGGTCGACCTGGCGCACCGTGCCGCTCACCCGTGCGAACACTCCCGAGGAATCGATGCTCGCCGACAGGCCGAGCCGGCGGATGTCAAGCACGAACGCCTGGCGGGTGGACTGGCTCGCGCCGTAGCGAGCCGAGATCTGCGCCAGGGACTCAAACCGGCGATAGGTAGGGCTGCCGGGCTGCTGGACGGCGTAGAACGCCGCCTGAGCCTGGACCTCCGGGCGCTTGAGCCCGAAGTAGAAGGTGATCGAGGGGGAGCGCGGCCCTGCCGATCCCGCCGCGGCCGCCGCGAGCGTTGACAGGACGACGAGGACGCTCGCCGCCACCGCCAGACAGGTGACGAGCGCCCCCGAGCGCGCGTCAGACGTTCTAGTCCTCCCAGTCCAGCGAGCGCTCGACGGCCTTGTTCCAGAAGGCGTACTGCCGGTCGCGCTCGGCCTCGTCCATCTGCGGCTCCCACCGCTTGTCCTCTGACCAGCGCTCGCGCAGCTCGTCCAGGCCCGACCAGTAATCGACCGCCAGCCCGGCCGCGTAGGCGGCGCCCAGCGCGGTCGTCTCGGTGACCGCGGGGCGGATCACCGGCACCCCGAGCACGTCGGCCTGGAACTGCATCAGCAGCTCGTTGCCGACCATGCCGCCGTCCACGCGCATGTCGGTGAAGGGCACGTCGGCCACCTCGTTGGCGGCGTCTACCACCTCCTTGCTCTGCCAGGCCACGGCCTCCAGCGCCGCCCGGGCAATGTGCCCCTGGTTGGCGTAGGCGGTCAGCCCGACGATCACGCCGCGGGCGTCCGGACGCCAGCGCGGCGCGAACAGACCCGAGAACGCCGGCACGAAGTAAACGCCGCCGTTGTCGTCGACGGTCCGCGCCAGCTCCTCCACAGCGGGGGCGTTGGGGATGATCTTCAACCGGTCACGCAGCCACTGGATGAGCGCGCCGGTGACCGCGATCGACCCCTCCAGCACGTACGTGGTCTTTCCGTCGCCGAGCTTGTAGCCCGGGCTGGTCAGCAGCTTGTCGCTGCGGACGATGTCCTCCCCGGTGTTGACCAGCAGGAACGATCCGGTGCCGTAGGTGTTCTTGGCGCTGCCGCGATCGAAGCACGTCTGGCCGAACAGCGCGGCCTGCTGATCGCCGAGGATGCCGCCGACGGGAACGCCGCCGATCGCGGTGCCCTTGGCTTCGCCGTAGACCTCCGACGAGGAGTGGATCTCGGGGAGCATGGAGCGCGGAATTCCCATCAGCTCCAGGCTGGGCTCGTTCCAGTCCAGCGTCTCCAGGTTCATCAGCATCGTGCGGCTGGCGTTGGTCACGTCGGTGGCGTGCACGCCGCCGTCGGTCCCTCCGGTCAGGTTCCACAGCACCCAGGTGTCCATGTTCCCGAACGCCAGCTCGCCATTGTCGGCTCGCTCCTGCGCTCCCTCGACGTTGTCGAGCAGCCACCGGATCTTGGGTCCGGAGAAGTACGTGGAGAGGGGCAGCCCGACGTCCTCGCGCAGGCGATCGACCCCCTGGTCGCCGGCCAGCTCACGCACCAGCGGCCCGGTCCGGGTGTCCTGCCAGACGATCGCGTTGTGGATCGGCTCGCCGGTCTTACGATCCCAGACCACGGTTGTCTCTCGCTGGTTGGTGATCCCCACCGCCTCGAGGTCGCCCGCCTCGGCGGGCGACGAGGCCAGCGCCCCGTTGATGACCTCGCGGGTGCGCGTCCAGATCTCATTGGCATCGTGCTCGACCCACCCGGCCCTCGGGTTGATCTGCTCGTGCTCACGCTGGTCGACGTGGACGACCTGACCATCGTGGTCAAAGAGGATGAACCGCGAGCTGGTGGTTCCCTGGTCGATTGCTCCGACGTACTTGGCCATGTCAGCTCCCTTGCCTCTCGTCTCGCCGGTCGGGGTCTCTCTCGTGTTCACGACGGTCGGGGTCTCTCTCGTGTTCGACTTCGCGCCCGGGTTCCTCGATCGACTCGGTTCCCTTTTCGACGAGCTCGGGGTCGGGCTGGACGCCGCGGGCGATCAGGACGTTGCGGATCCCGAAGTCATATATGCAGGTGCCCACGACAGCGCCGACCAAGGGGCCGACGATCGGTATCCAGAAATAGGTGTTCACGTTGCCGTAGTCCCCTGGAAAGGCAATCGATTTCCAACCCGCGATCCAGGCCCAGATCCGGGGGCCGAAGTCGCGTGCCGGGTTGATCGCGTAGCCCGCGTTGGCGCCGTAGGAGAGGCCGATGGCCACCACGACAAAGCCGATGATCAGCGGCGCCAGGTTGCTCTTGACCGGCGCGTTGTACTCGTCGACGACCGCGAAGATGAAGCCCAGCAGGAAGGCAGTGCCGATCACCTGATCAAAGAACGGCCCGACCCATGAATGGAAATACTTGGCCGGGAAGGTGGCGAAGATCGAGTAGCTGGGAACGGAATTCTTGGCTCCCTTGGTGATGCCCATGGCGTGGTCGAAGCTGTTGATCGCGCTCCTGTAGTTGAAGTACACGAGAGCGGCGCCTACGAAAGCACCGAAAACCTGAGCGGCCCAGAAGCTGGGGACCTTGTTCCACGGGAACTTGCGTCGCACGGCGAAGCCGAGGGTGACGGCGGGGTTGAGATGCGCGCCGCTGACTCCTCCCGCCACCCACACCGCGAAGGCCACCGCAAAGCCCCAGCCCCAGATGATCATCAGCCAGTCGGCCTGGGCGAGAAACGGCGCCTTGCCGCGACCGGACTGGTTGAGCGCCGCCACGACCATCGCCACCACCCCGTCGCCGAAGGCGATGATGATGAACGTCCCCAAGAACTCGGCAACCAACTCGCCCAAGGTGGACTGCTGCCAGCCCCACCGTCGCCGCCTACCGGAGGTCTCTGCCGTCGTCGCCATTTACCTTCCTCTCTCCTCGAGGGTGCGGTGCGATCCTAAGGTAGCCTCGGGACCATGAACGCAAACCTTCCATCTGTCGAGAGCGTTGTCAACCCTGCACGGCTGGGACCGGCGGAGCGCGCGGCAACCATGAGTCGCCTGCGCGACGAGATTTTCGATGTCGTCGTGGTGGGCGGCGGCTCCACCGGAAGCGGTTCGGCGCTGGATGCCGCGACCCGCGGGCTGTCGGTGGCGCTGGTGGAGGCCCGAGACTTCGCGTCCGGCACGTCAAGCCGATCCTCGAAGCTGATCCACGGCGGTCTGCGCTACCTGGAGCAGATGGAGTTCCATCTGGTCCGCGAGGCCCTCCGGGAGCGCAGCCTGCTGCTCAACGTGATCGCCCCGCACCTGGTCCAGCCGGTCACGCTCATGTACCCGCTTCAGCATCCCGTCTGGGAGCGCGCCTACGTCGGCGCCGGGATGTTCCTCTACGACGAGCTCGGCGGCCACAAGGGCATGCATCGCCATCGTCACCTGAGCAAGCGCAAGGCGCTGAGGGTGGCGCCGGCCCTGAGGCCCGATTCGCTGGTCGGAGCTCTCCAGTACGACGACGCCCAGGTCGACGACGCGCGCCACACGTTGACCGTGGCCCGGACCGCGGCCGGCTTCGGCGCCGCGGTGGCCAGCTCCACGTCGGTGGTCGGATTCCTGCGCGAGGCCGGACGGGTGACGGGCGTGCGGGTGCGCGATCACGTCTCCGACGAGGAGTTCGAGGTCAGGGCCCGCGTCGTGATCAACGCCACCGGGGTGTGGACCGACGAGCTCCAGCACATGCTGGGCGAGCGCGGGAAGTTCCACGTCACCGCCTCCAAGGGAATCCACCTCGTGGTGCCGCGGGACCGGCTGCAGCTCGACACCGGGTTGATCCTGCGCACCGAGAAGAGCGTCCTGTTCGTGATCCCCTGGGGCCGCCACTGGCTGATCGGCACCACCGACACCGAGTGGAAGCTTGACAAGTCCCACCCGGCGGCCAGCCGCGCCGACATCGACTACGTGCTCGCTCATCTCAACGCGGTGCTCGAGCAGCCCCTCGGGCACGAGGACGTGGAAGGGGTCTACGCGGGGCTGCGCCCACTGCTCACGGGCGAGTCCGAGAACACCAGTCGCCTGAGCCGCGAGCACGCGGTCGCGGTTCCGCTGCCCGGCCTGGTCGCCGTCGCGGGTGGCAAGTACACCACCTACCGGGTGATGGCCAAGGACGCCGTGGACGCGGCGGTGCGCGGGCTCGACGCGCACGTGGCCCCGTCGGCCACCCACATCACGCCGCTGGTCGGCGCCGACGGCTTCCAGGCGCTCTGGAACGGGCGCTACCACCTGGCCGAGAGATCGGGATTGCACGTGGCGCGGATCGAGCACTTGCTGCGCCGGTATGGCAACCGCACGCACGAGCTCCTGGAGCTGATCGAGGCGCGACCGGAGCTGTCCGAGCCGCTGCCCGGAGCCGACGATTACCTGGCTGTCGAGGCCCTGTATGCGGCCTCGGACGAGGGGGCCCTGCACGTCGACGATGTCCTGGCCCGGCGCACCCGGATCTCGATCGAGACCTGGGACCGGGGCGTGGCGGCCGCCGAGCCGGTGGCGCACCTGATGGCCGAGGTGCTCGGGTGGTCCGAGGAGGAGGTCACGCGCGAAGTCGAGATGTATCGCGCCCGGGTGGAGGCCGAACGTGACTCGCAGCGCCAGGAGGACGACCAGGCCGCAGACGCCGCCCGGTTGATGGCTCCCGACGCGCTCGCGGGATCCCAGGGCGAGGGCAAGTTGACGCCTTCGGGCTGAGGCCGGGCTCGCCCGCCGTTCACGCTGACTCGGGTCTCCCGGCTTCAGAACACCCCGCGGGCGACGCACAGTCGCTGGAGCTGCTCCATGGCCTCGGCCGTCCTGGTCGGAAGCGCCGCGAGGGCCGCGGCGGCCGTCCGCAGGTCCCCGATCGTGACCGCCCGGGCCTCGAGCGCGAACCGGCCCAGCCAGCGCACGGCGGCGCGCTCATAGCGGTCAGGGTCTCCGTCGCGCAGCACCAGGCAGATGCGCAGCGCATCGTCGAGCGCGATCTGCGGAAGCTCGCGAGCGGCGCCCAGCACCAGCAGCTCGTTGCCGGTCTCCAGCGCGCGCCGAAACCGCGCATACGGACTGCCCTCGCTCGTCACGAACACATGTTCGCATAAAGCCAGGCGTCAGTCTCGGCGCTCGCGCTCGGCCTGTTGATCGGCCATCTCCTGCTCTTGGAGCTTCTCGCGCAGGTAGTGGGCCTTGTCGGCGCGGCGGCGGTGACGCTCGGCGTCGGCTTCGTTGTCGGCGTCTGCGAGCTCCTCGCGCTCGGCTCGTTCCACGTCGAGCTGCCGGCGCTTGCGCTCCTCGGTGGTGGGCTCGTCCTCGGACACCTCAGGCCAACGATAGCCCCCACGCCCCCTGGCCGGCCAGCGGAGCGTCAGCTTGAGCCGCGGCCTGGGTTGGAGCGATGAACGTGCGCGGCGTCCTGCCAATCTGGACAAGTTCGATCGAATTACATATATTGTCTGGGAACGCTCCGCCGGCGAGCCCTCGCCACCCTCTCGTGAAGTCTGCACTCGACCCCTGACGCCTCCCGCATGAGCCTGACGATCCCCGAGCTGGAGCGATTCGCCATCGGCCTGGCCGCATCGCCCGGGCGCTGGCGCCATCAAGTCCGCCACGCCCAGGACGCGCGCGTCTACGCCCAGATCTGGGACCACGCGCTCGTCAACGCCTGGGTGATCTGCTGGGGCCAGGATCAGGACACCGGGTTTCACGACCACGATGAATCCGCAGCTGGAATCGCCGTCGTCTCGGGCCGCGTGCGCGAGGAGCGGCTGAGGCTCGCCGGAGCACCCGCGGCCCGAGAGCTGGGGACCGGCGCCACGTTCACCGTCCCACCGGTGGCGATCCACCGCGTCCTTCATGCCGGAGACCAGCCGGCGGTCACGATTCACGCCTACTCACCTCCACTCCGGCGCACCGGCGCCTACCGCGTAGGTCCCGACGGCGAGCTCCAGCGCGAGTCACAGCCGTTCGACGCCGAGCTTCGGGCCGAGCCGGCGCTCGCCTGAGCCTGAGCTCGCGACGGACGGGCGACCCGGCGTCGCCTCGGCCGCGCGAAGCCATGCACTAGCGTCCCATCCTCCCGGGGAATGGTCGCGCGCTCCACAAGGGACCTTGACCGGGACTCGAGTCATGTTCAAGAGCTTCAGCCACGACGGGATCGACGACGTGGTGGCGATCGAGGAGCCGCTGGAGATCCGCGTCGACGGCGCCGCGCTGGCGGTGACGATGCGCACTCCAGGCCACGACGAGGAGCTCGCGCTGGGCTTCCTCTACGGCGAGGGCTTGATCGCCGGCCCGCGGACGGCCGGCCTCACCGATGATCTGGCCGGCAACACGATCGAGATCGCCGGGCCGCTCACCCATGACCCGGGGGTCCGGCGCTTCTATACGACGTCCTCGTGCGGGGTGTGCGGCAAGGGCGCGCTCGAGCAAGTCGCGGTCCACAGCCCGCCGCTTCCCCCCGGGCCCACGATCTCCCGCGCGCTGGCCGCCGAGCTCCCCCTACGGCTCGAGCAACCTACCTTTCAGCGCACCGGCGGAGTGCACGCCACCGGGCTGTTCGCCGCGACCGGCGAGCTGCTGTGCTCCCGGGAGGACGTCGGGCGCCACAACGCCATGGACAAGGTGATCGGACGCGCGCTGATCGACGGGCTGCTCCCGCTGGGCGAGCGCCTGCTGTGCGTGAGCGGCCGCCTGTCGTTCGAGCTCGTACAGAAGGCGGCCGTGGCCGGGGCTCCGATCCTCGTCGGGGTGGGCGCGCCGAGCTCGTTGGCGATCGAGCTGGCCGCTGACCGGGGGCTGACCCTGGGCGGCTTTGCCCGGCGGGGCGCCGTAAACGTCTACACCCGGCCCGAGCGCATCTCGGACTGACCCTGTCAGGCGCGTCTGGGGCTGACCCTGTCAGGCACGTGTCGGGCTGATGTGTCAGGCGGCGAGATCCGCCAGGCGCGCCAGCTCCTCCTCCGAGGACCAGGCGCCAACCGAGGCCCGCACCAGTCCATGGGTGGGGATGCTTCGCACCACGAACCCCGCCTCGGCCAGACGTGTCACTTCGGCGTCGACGTCCTCCGCCTTCCAGGAGACCAGCGTCGAACGCCCGCGAGCGCCGACCTCGAGGCCCCGCGCGGAGAGCTGGTCGGCGAGCCCGGCCGCCAGCCCGGCGGCGCGAGCGTAAACCCACTCCCAACCGGCGCTCTCGAGCACCCCGAGCGAGGCGATCGCCCAGGCGCTGCGCATCCCGGGAGGGAAGCCGTGATCGAACCGGGCCGCGCCCTCGGCGGGAGGCGAGTCCAGCGCCTGGTGGGCGTCGGCCAGCGAGCCGTATCCGGGCCACGGGACGGTGAGCTCGTCCAGCTGATCGCGGCGGACGTAGAGGCAGCCGCTGCCCTCGGGACCGCACAGCCATTTCTGACCCGAGCCGGCGTAGAACGCGCAGCCCAGCGCCTGGACGTCGGCCGGGACGGCGCCGATGCTCTGCGCGGCGTCGAGCAGCACCGGAACCCCGGTCGCCGACAGCGCTTCGCTGTCGACCACGCGGCCGCTGACCCACGAGACATGCGAGCAGGCGACGAGCCGGGTCTTGGCGGTGACCGAGTTCGCCAGCTCCGCGAACGGGACCACGCGGACCGCGACCCCCTGCTCGCGCTTGAGCCGTCCCAGCGGTGCCAGCAGCCCCGGGTGCTCCTCGTCGCTGGTCACGACCTCGTCGCCGGGGCGAAGGTCCAGGCCGGAGAGGACGGTGTTGCACCCGTCGGTCGTCGACCCCGTGAGCGCGACGTCCGCCGGATCGCAGGTCAGCACCCGCGCATAGCGTTGGCGCAGCGCCGCGGCCAGCTCCTTGACCCCGGTCATGTAGTCCGTGCCGCAGCGCCCGAGGCTGACCTCCGAATCGATCCGCTCGCGGACCACATCAGCGGCCTGACGGGGCAGGGGGCCCTCGGTGCCGGCGTTCAGATACGCGCGGCGCTCGAAGACTGGGAACTGGGCGCGAAATTCGGCGGCTTCGGTCACGATCGGTCATCGTAGTCTCCGGGCCCATCGCCCGGATGCGGGGCGCACAGCCAAGGACCCGCTCAGCGCGGGCCCGGTCAGCCGATGGGCAGCCCCGCCTTGCGGCAGGCGTCGGCGACGGTCTCGGCCGGTTTGCCGGTGACGCCGCCGGAGCGGCCCACGCCCGCGCACAGGGCTCGGGCCGAGGCACCGCAGCGATCGATCTGGGCACCCCCCGTCGAGTAGGCCAGCGCGACCGAGACGCAGCCCGCGCCCAGCTTGTGCCCTTGCGTGGTCAGGGCGATCACCAAGGCCACGACCACGACCGCCACTCCGCCGAGCACGCCCCGCAGGATCCACTTCTCACGGGATGCCGGCGTCCGGCGCTCGCGGATCGTCTGGGCGTGGCCCGGCGGGAGGATCAGCATCACCGCTCCCGGTCTCCGGCGTCGCCCGCCTGCTCGAGGTCGCGTTTCATCACCTTGCCCGTCGCGTTGCGCGGGAGCGCGTCGAGGAACACGACCTCACGCGGGACCTTGTAGCGGGCCAGGTTGTCCTTCACGTGGTCCTTGACATCTGCCTCGCTGAGCTTCTTGCCGACGCGCAGGACGACGAACGCCTTCAGGCGCTGGCCGAACCGGTCGTCCTCGACGCCGATGGCGGCGGCCTCCGCGATCGCCTCGTGACCCGCGAGCAGCTCTTCCACTTCGGCGGGGAACACGTTCTCGCCGCCCGACACGATCATGTCGTCGTCGCGCCCGTCGATGAACAGACGGCGCTTCGCGTCGAAATGGCCGACGTCGCCAGACGACATCAGGCCCCCGACCTGCTCCTTGGTCTCACCCCCGGTGTAGCCCTCGAACTGGGCGGCATTGCCGACGAAGATCCGGCCGCTCTCACCCGTGCCGACTTCCTCGCCGGACTCGCCCAGGACCTTGACGACCGATCCTCTGACGACTCCGCCGACCGTCCCCGGCTCATCCTTGAGCTCGTCGGGGGTGGCGATCGTGGCGTAGGCGATCTCGGTCGAGCCGTAGAGGTTGTAGACGACGGGACCAAAGGCGGTCAGCGCCCGCTTGACCAGCTCGGTTCCGAGCGCTGAGCCGCTGGAGAAGATGATTCGGAGCTTCGACAGGTCGTGCTGCTTGATGGTTTCCGCGCCGAGATCGACGATTCGCTGCAGCATCACCGGTACCACGACCAGCGCGCTGACCTCGTTGTCCTGGAGGCTGTCGAGCGTCACCTCGGGATCGAAATGCCGGCGCACCACCAGGGTGGAGCCGAGCCCCAGGCCGAGCGCCATGTGCGCGAATCCCAGCGCGTGGAACATCGGCACCGCCAGCTCGGTCACCTCGCGAGCGCGGAATGGCACCTTGCTCAGCAGCCCCCCGATCATCGCCAGGGACCTGGGCTCGCTGCGGGGAGCGCCCTTGGGGGTCCCGGTCGTGCCGCTGGTCAGGATCACGATCTTCGGCCCGATGTCGGCCTTGGGGGTTCGACGCTTGTCACCGGTGGCGATCAGCCGGTCCAGCGTGTCTGCGGCACCGTCCTCCTGGCCATCGACCCAGGCGCGCCAGCGTCCGAGGGCCGGCTCGACGTCGCTGAGAAAGCCGGAGTACTCGTCGTCGTGGACGAGCAGGTCGGTCCCTTCGCGATCGGCCACCGCGCGGATCTGCGGGCCGGAGAACGAGGTGTTGAGCAGCACGATCCGAGCGCCGCACTTGGCGGCCGCGAACACGGCGTCGAAGAAGCCTCGGTGGTTGCGGACCAGGATGGCCACGCCGGCGCCGGGCTCGAGACCCCGCTGCCGCCAGGCGTTGGCCAGCGCATTGGAGCGCTCGTCCAGCTCCTTGTACGTGAGGTCCCCGCGCTCGTCGCGCACGGCCACGCGGTCACCGTTGCGGATGGCTCCGACCGTGACCGCCCCGGCCAGCATCCCGCGGCGTTCGAAGGCGAGCAGCATCCGCGCCACCCGGTGGGGCAGCTCGGGACGCAACAGCCCGCTGCGGATGCAGAGCGCGACGAAGATCGCCTCGTCGCCGAAGCGCTCGGCGAGCTTGAGGCTGCCACCCAGTAGTCCCTTGACGTCCGACAACCCTCTACGGTCCACTTCTACGATCGCGTGCTCCTCACCGAGGAGGCCAGAGTAGGCGATCTCGCGCCCACCGCGCCGCTCGCCCGCTCGGCCGTGCTGGTGAGGGCGCGGGGCTTTTGACTGCTGGGGCGCACACGGCAAACGACCCACCGACTCGAAACGCGAGTCATGTGGAGCGTCTGCCCAATGCTTGCCGGGGCTCCCGGGGGTTTGGGCTTAAGGCCCCCTATAGGGGACGTTAGGCCCAAACACCCCCCCGTTCGCTACCTGGCTTCAGTAGCCGACGGACCCGTAGGAGTACCCGCCGGAGCCGGAGCTGTAGCCGTAGCCGGCGCCGGGATCCCCGTAGCCGTAGCCGGGATCGCCGTAAGCGGACCCGGGATCGCCGTAGCCGGACCCGGGATCGCCGTAGCCGGACCCGGGATCGCCGTAGCCGGACCCGGGATCGCCGTAGCCGGAGCCGGAGCCGCCGTAGCCGTAGCCGGAGCCGCCGCCGTCACCCGCCGAGCCCGCCGAGCCACCGGCCGAGCTGCCACCGGATGCCGATGACGAACCCCCGTCCGCCGAGTAGGCGACCGAGAAGGACGAACCGTCCGAGGACAGGCTGGAGGGGGTTGCCCCCGCCCCGCTCGATTGCGAGGCGAACTGGGCGCCCCCGATGCCCATGTCCTGCGCGGACGGGCTCAGCGACACCGCCGCGGCCGACCAGTCGGGGTCGGAGATCGTCCCCGTGTGACCGCCGGTCGTGGTCGCGGATGCGTTGCTGAAATCGATCGTGCCGAAGTCGGCCAGCGGCAGCGGACTGCAGTTGCTGAGCGACTGCCCACAGGTGGAAGGGGCCTCCGCGATCCACTCGGCGCTCGACACATCGGGATTGCTCATCGACAGCGTCTTGCTGAACGAGCCGCCGGTGGTCTGGTCGGTCAACGAGACGGTCACGTTGCTGCCGCTGACCGTGACCTTGCCCGAGATGTGATCGCCGGCGTTCACGGCCATGCCCACCTTCACGGGGGCAGAAGGCACGAGCTCGTACCAGGCGTAGTAGCTGGCGGCGGAGCCCGAGGAGGAGCAGTTGGCCTCGGTCCCGGTCTGCTCCAGGGCGTTGGACTGTCCCGAGCCGCCCAACCCGACCCAGAACGAGGAGTAGCTCTGGCCGCTGTCGCAGTTGACGGTGGGAGTCACCCAGCTGCCAGAGACGCTCTTGAACTGCTGATCAGACCCGGTGCTCGAGCTGCCGGTCACGTAGCCGGACCAGTTCTCGCTTGAGGCCTGTTGCACGTCGGCGGCCGCAGCCGCGCTCGCCGGAAGAGCCGCACCGAGAGCGCAAGCAGCGGCGGCGGCGGCGAAAGTGGGAATGAGAAGCTTCGATTTCATATTCACTCAATCTGAAACCGAGCGGTAAGAATCGCCCGCGACTTGGCGAAGAGGCGACTACGAGTTGCTGAAGAGATTGATCAGCGCCTGACAGAGCGCGCCGGGGGGCCAGGCGCGGCCGGCCGAGGGCGGCCGGACGCTCAGCTCGTGATCGCCGCGCGCGTGCGCGCCACCCGGACGGCCTTGGACAGCGTGTCGATGTCGTAGGCGTCCTGGTGGCGGTGGCCGTTGATGAAGAACGTCGGCGTTCCCGACACCCCGCTCAGGTCGGCCGACTCGACATCCTCGGCGATCCGACCCGCTCCTTTTCGCTTGCGCACGTGCTCCCGGAAGCGCTCCAGGTCCAGCCCGAGCTGCTCCGCATAGCCCAGGATGTCGCGGACCGTGAGCTTGTCCTGGTGGTCCAGGAGGGTGTCGTGCATATCCCAGAATCGCTCCTGGGCCGAGGCCGCCTCCGAGGCCTCCGCGGACAGCTGGGCGTGGGGATGCACGTCGTTGAGCGGGAGGTGCCTCCATACGTAGCGCAGGTCGCCGAAGTCCGACAGGAGCTCCCGGATCACGCCCTCCGCGCGGCCGCAGTAAGGGCACTCCAGATCGCCGTACTCGACGAGCGTCACCGCCGCATCGCCGGGACCGCGAATATGGTCGCGCTCGGCGTCGATCGGCACCGCCAGATCGACGATCGCCTCGGCACGTCCCAGCAGGAGCGTGGCACGGGTACGTTTGGGCATCCGCTTGGTCACCGTGACCACGCTCCAGGAGACGATCGGCGCGCCGATCAGGGTGGTGAGGACGCCGAGCTTGGCCTCGGCCAGGCTCTGCCCGGTGAACGCGAGGCTGGCGATCAGCAGCGACACGGTGAAGCCGATCCCGGCGATCGCGCCGCCGCCGAGCACCGACGCCCAGCCGACCGGCGGCCGGATCCGACCGCGCGTCAGCCGCGTCACCACGGTCGCGGTGCCGGTCACCCCCACCGGCTTGCCCAGCAGATAGGCGACGATGATCCCCAGCGTGATCGGCGACGTGTAGGCGTGGCTCAGGAAGCTCCCGCTGATCGCAAAGCCCGCGTTGGCGAGCGCGAACAGCGGCACGATCACGTAGCTCGAGAACGGGTGAAACAGCTGCTGGTAGCGCTCGTTGGGCGAGATCGCCGAGCGCACCCCCGCCCGCGCTGACTGCGCGAGCTCGACGGTCGGCTGCTCCCGAAACACCCGGAACAGGTCGGTCGCCCGCTCCAGGTCAGAGCGGGCCGCCGGATAGGCGATCGTCAGCAGCCCCATGGCCAGGCCGACCACGATCGGGTCGACGCCGGACTTCAGGAACGCGACCCAGGCCACCACCCCCAGCACCAGGTAGGGGGCCCCGTTGTGCACGCCTCGGCCTCGCGCCACCAGCATGAGCGCGAACATCGCCAGACCGACGGCGAGCGCCACGCCCTTGACGGCGCCGGTGAAGGCCACCGCGATGACGATCAGCGCTACCAGATCATCGACGACGGCGACGGTCAGGATGAACGCGCGCAGGCTGTTGGGGTAGCGGCTCCCGACCAGCGCCAGCATTCCGAGCGCGAACGCGGTGTCGGTCGACATCGCCGTCCCCCAGGCCCCGTGCGCCCCCCCGCGATTGATGATCAGATAGATCCCGATCGGGACCACCATGCCGCCGAGACCCGCGAGGAGCGGGAGCGCCAGGCGGCGTCGATCTCGCAGCTCACCCAGGTCGAACTCGCGCCGCGCCTCCAGCCCCACGACGAAGAAGAACAGCGTCATCAGCCCGTTGTTGACCCAGTGACGCAGGTCCTGCGAGATCCCGGAGCCTCCGATCCTGATCGCGAGCGTGGTGTGCCACGCCGAGTCATAGGAGGAGGCGCTGACGTTCGTCCAGATCAGCGCCGCGATCGCGCCCGCGAGCAGGACCGCCGCCGAGCCGGTCTCGGTGCGAAGGAAGTCGCGAAGCGGAGCCTCGAGGTTGCGCGCCCACGCGGTCTTGCCCGCCAGCGGGCCGGCCGCGGACTCCGTCTGGGAATCGGGCTCCTCGGAGCCTAGAGGTACGTCCGCAGCGGTCACCGGGATGGAGATTAGAAAGCCGCGGCCGGTGCGGGAAGAGACCGCGGAGTAAGATCAGCGGTGAAAGCTTTTCCGAACATCGTGTGCAGTTACCGCAAGGAGCAGACCATGGCCGCCACCGAACCGCTCGTCTTCGACGCCCTCCGCACACCGCGCGGAAAGGGCAAGGTAAACGGGTCTCTGCACACCACCAAGCCGGTCGATCTGGTCGTGGGGCTGATGCACGAGACGCTCAGCCGAAACCCCGACCTGGATCCCAATCGCGTCGATGACGTGGTTCTGGGCTGCGTGACGCCGATCGGCGACCAGGGAGCCGACATCGCCAAGACCGCCGCCATCAAGGCCGGCCTCCCCGACACCGTGTCCGGCGTGCAGCTCAACCGCTTCTGCGCCTCGGGTCTGGAAGCCGTCAACATCGCCGCCCAGAAGGTGGCCTCCGGGTGGGAGGACCTGGTCCTGGCCGGCGGCGTGGAGTCGATGTCACGGGTGCCGATGGGCTCCGACGGCGGCGCATGGGCGATGGATCCCGAGACCGCCTATGACACCTCGTTCGTGCCCCAGGGCATCGGCGCCGATCTGATCGCCACGATCGAGGAGTTCGGCCGCGACGATGTCGACGCCTACGCCGCGCGCTCCCAGGAGCGCGCCGCCGCCGCCCGCTCCGAGGGCCGCTTCTCGAAGTCGGTGGTCCCGGTCCTCGACCTCAACGAGCACGTCGTCCTCGAGCAGGACGAGTTCATCCGCCCGGGCACCTCCGTGGAGGCGCTGGCCGAGCTCAAGCCGTCGTTCGCGGCGATCGGCGACGCGGGCGGGTTCGACGCCGTGGCGCTGCAGAAGTACCACTGGGTGGAGAAGATCGATCACGTCCACACCGCCGGCAACTCCTCGGGAATCGTCGACGGAGCCTCGCTGGTGGTCGTCGGCAACGAGAAGACGGGCGACGAGCTCGGGCTGCGGGCCCGGGCCCGGATCCTGGCCACCGCGGTCTCGGGCGCCGACCCGACGATCATGCTCACCGGGCCGGCGCCGGCCAGCCGCAAGGCGCTGGCCAAGGCGGGACTGACCGTGGACGATCTCGACCTGGTGGAGATCAACGAGGCGTTCGCCGCCGTCGTGCTGCGCTTCGTCCGCGACATGGGCCTCGACATGGAGAAGGTCAACGTCAACGGCGGGGCGATCGCGATGGGCCATCCCCTCGGCGCCACCGGAGGGATGATCCTGGGCACGCTGGTCGACGAGCTCGAGCGTCAGGGCAAGCGCTACGGCCTGGCCACCCTGTGCATCGGCGGCGGCATGGGCATCGCCACCGTGGTCGAGCGCGTTTAAGGAGAGAACCACCACATGACCGAGAGCAGCACGATCCGCTGGGACAAGGACGACGACGGGGTCGTGATCCTGACGCTGGACGATCCCAACCAGTCGGCCAACACGATGAACGCCGCCTACGCGGCCTCGATGCGGGCCACCGTCGACCGGCTCGAGTCAGAGCGCGACGAGATCACGGGCGTGATCATCACCTCGGCCAAGAAGACGTTCTTCGCCGGGGGCGATCTCAACGACCTCAAGACGGCCACCCCGGAGAGCTCCGAGCAGATCGCGACCTTCGTCCGCGACGGCAAGACGGCACTGCGCCGCCTGGAGACGCTGGGCAGGCCGGTGGTCGCCGCGGTCAACGGCGCCGCTCTGGGGGGCGGTCTGGAGATCGCCCTGGCCTGCCATCACCGGGTCGTCGTCGACGATCCCAAGGCGGTGCTCGGCTTCCCGGAGGTCCAGCTCGGCCTGCTCCCCGGCGCCGGTGGCGTCGTCCGCACGGTCCGGATGCTCGGAATCGCCAACGCGCTGCTGCAGCTGCTGATGCAGGGTCAGCGCCTGCGGCCGGAGAAGGCCCTGGAGATCGGGCTGATCGACGAGGTCGTCCCCACGCGCGAAGATCTGATCCCGGCCGCCAAGAAGTGGATCGCCGAGAAGGGTGGCGGGGAGCCTGTCCAGCAGCCGTGGGACGCCAAGGGCTACAAGATGCCCGGCGGCACCCCGAGCAGCCCGTCGCTCGCCCAGAACCTCCCCGCCTTCCCGGCCAACCTGCGCAAGCAGATCAAGGGCGCCTACTACCCCGCCCCCCACCACATCATGGCCGCCGCGGTCGAGGGCGCCCAGGTCGACTTCGACAACGCGATCGAGATCGAAGGTCGCTACTTCGTCGACCTGGTGACCGGCCAGGTGTCGAAGAACATGATCCAGGCGTTCTTCTTCGATCTGCAGCGGGCGACCGGGGACCGGGGGCGCCCGGCGGACATCGAGCCCTTCAAGCCGCGCAAGATGGTCGTGCTGGGTGCGGGGATGATGGGCGCCGCGATCGCCTACGTGTGCGCCAAGGCCGGCATCGAGGTCGTGCTCAAGGATGTCTCCCAGGAGGCGGCCGAGAAGGGCAAGGGCTATTCCGAGAAGCTCGTGGCCAAGGCGGTGGAGCGCGGGCGCTCGACCCAGGAGCAGGCCGAGGAACTGCTGGCGCGGATCACCCCCACCACCGACGCGGGCGCCGCCGAGGGCGCCGAGCTGGTGATCGAGGCCGTGTTCGAGGACCCGAAGGTCAAGGCCGAGGTGTTCGCCGAGATCGAGCCCGTCCTCGCCGATGATGCCCTGCTCGGGTCGAACACCTCGACGCTGCCGATCACCAGCCTCGCCGAGGGCGTGTCCCGGCCGGCCGAGTTCATCGGCCTGCACTTCTTCAGTCCGGTCGACAAGATGCCGCTGCTGGAGATCATCAAGGGTGAGCGGACCAGCGACGAGACGCTGTATCGCGCGCTCGACGTCGCCAAGCTGATCAAGAAGACCCCGATCGTCGTCAACGACAGCCGCGGCTTCTTCACCAGCCGGGTGATCGGCACGTTCATCAACGAGGGGATCGCGATGCTGCTGGAGGGCATCCCCGCGCCCACGATCGAGCAGGCCTCCTCGCAGGCCGGCTATCCGGCGCCCGTCCTGCAGCTCTCCGACGAGCTCAACCTCAAGCTGATGCGCAAGATTCGTGATGCCGCCCGGACCGCCCTCGAGGCCGAGGGCATCCCCTGGAAGGGCCATCCGGCGGAGCAGGTGATCGAGCGGATGCTCGACGAGTTCGGGCGGCCCGGCCGACTCGAGGGCGCCGGCTTCTACGAGTACGACGACGGCAAGCGCACCCGGCTGTGGCCGGGTCTCAAGGAGGCGTTCCCACCGGTCGGCGATCCCTCCCAGATCTCGCTCAGGGACCTCGAGGAGCGGATGATGGTGATCGAGTCGCTGGAGGCCGTCAAGTGCCTGGACGAGAGCGTGATCGAGTCGGTCGCCGATGCGAACATCGGCTCCATCTTCGGGATCGGCTTCCCGGGCTGGAGCGGCGGTGTGCTCCAATACATCAACGGATACGAGGATCCCGCCCGCCGTCCCGGCCGCAGCGGCGTGACCGGGTTCGTGGCTCGCGCTCGCGAGCTGGCGCAGCGCTACGGCGAGCGCTTCGAGCCCCCGGAGTCGCTGGTCCACAAGGCCGAGCGCGGCGAGATCTACTCCGATGAAGAAGCGCTGGTCACGACGAGCTGATCCCGCCAGCCACGGTCTGGACACCGCTCACGTGTCAAAGCAGCCGTAGATCGTGAACAACGGGTTGACGACGCTGTGTCCGTGCGCGTCACGCATCATCTGCTGACCGATGAACGAGGGTGGGGCCTCGGCCTTGTAGCAGCCGTTTGACTTGACGCTGACGTCATAGGTGACCGGCGTGTCCTGAAACGGCTCTGCGCCCGCCTGCGGGATCAGCACGTCGAGCGTGCACGTCCAATCGCCGGCTCCCTGGTTGGTGCTCGCCCGCCGGCGGCAGGTGGGCAGGATGTTGAGCTTGGCGCCCGCGGGAACGCTTCGCCCGAGCAGTCGCTGCTGGAGCAGGGTGAGGTCGTTGAAGGCGGGTGTGATCGCCGCCTGCAGGCGCGCGGGCGTGACCGCGTTGGGGCCCCAGTTGCCGGCGGCGGCCAGCAGCCCGAGCAGCGCCAGCGAGCCGACCACGGCGCGCACCGGCGCGACCCAGCCCGCCCGCCGGCTCTCCGACCCGCCCGCCCCCGCGAAGTCACGCCGGCGCAGGACCAGCCAGGCCGCCCCCAGGCAGGCCCCGATCCAGACCAGGCTGACCACGCACCCGAGCACCAGCGGCCCGTAGAAGGGGTGCCCGGTCAGCAGCCCGTGCCAGGCGTCGAAGGCCGAGGCGACCAGCACCGCGTGCATCCAGACGCCGCTGCCGACGAGCGCCAGTAGCTGCATGGCCAGCGCCACCAGCAGTGGGCCGAGCACCCCCATGATCCCGTTGCGCGTGAGGACCGAGAACAGCACCGCGAGACTGACGAATGCGAGCGCCGGCAGCAGGCTGACGCTCCAGCTCGCCAGCACCAGCCCCAGCGAACGGCCAGGTGAAAGCAGGGTTCCGCTCAGGCTCACCAGCGAGTGATCGCCGGTCACCAGTAGGCCCGCCACCAGGCTCGAGATCGCCAGCAGCGCCACCAGCCCGATCGCGAAGGCCGCCACCGCGAGCACCTTGCCCGCAAACACGTCGCTGCGCCGGCACGAGCGCGTGAGGACGGTCTTCCAGGTGCCGTAGCGGTCCTCGGAGGAGAACAGGTCCCCCGCCAGCACGCCGGCGATCACCGGGAACGCCCACTGCCCGGCGAAGCTCAGCACGACGAGCGAGACCGCGAAGCCGGAGGAGTGGACCCAGACCCCGAACAGCGTGTCCGCCGGCACCCCGCTCTGGAGCTTGAGCAGGGCGGCGAATGCGAGCGGGCCCAGCGCACACGCCAGGGCCAGCAGCCGGGCCGGCAGCTGCGCGGCCAGCTTGCGCCGCTCGGCCCGGTAGGCGTTGGCGATGCCGCCGGCGCTCCCCGCACGCACGGGTGCGTCGGTGCGGGTGAGCGGACGGCCGGCCGTGACGGTCATGCCATGACCTCCGGTTTCGAATCCGACTCCGGTTCCGAATCCGACTCCGGTTTCGAATCCGACTCCGGTCTCGAGTCCGCGCTCCCGGGTCCAGAGTCGCCGGTGAGGGCGAAGAACAGCGACTCGAGCGGCGAGATCAGCAGCTCGAGCCGGCGAACCGCCACCCCGTGGCGACCCAGCACGAGCACGAACCGGTCCAGGCGCTCGGACTCGGCCGCGATCTCGAGCCCCGCCTCGGGTGAGCGCCGGGCCCGGACGCCGGGCTCGCCGGCAGCGAGCTTCAGCGCGCGCTCGTCGTCGCTGGTGGCCAACGCATAGGCCGGCTCGGGCGCCTGCGCGCGCAGCTGGGCCGAGGTCCCGTCCCAGACCACGCTCCCTCGGCGAAGCACCGTGAAGCTGTCGCAGACCTCCTCCACCTCGCCGATCTGGTGGCTGCTCACCAGCACCGCCACGCCTTGCGACGAAAGCTTCCCCATCAGCCCGCGGACGTCGCGCGCGCCCGCCGGGTCAAGGCCGCTCGTCGGCTCGTCGAGCAGCAGCAGCCGCGGCGAGCGCAACAGCGCCGCGGCAATCCCCAGCCGCTGTCGCATGCCGGTGGAGTAGCCGCTTACCCGGTCCGAGGCGCGTCCGGAGAGCATCACCTGGTCGAGTGCCGCCTCGACGCCATCCCGCGGCCTGCCGCCGTCGAGCTCTGCCATCAGCTCCAGGTTGGCCCGGCCCGACAGGTAGGGATAGAAGCTCGGGTCCTCCACGAACCCGGCGACGCCATCCAGGGCCAGCGGATCGGACGCGTCCAGCGAGCGGCCCAGCAGCTCGATCGTGCCGGCGTCCGGGGTGACCAAACCGAACAGCATCCGCAGCAGCGTCGTCTTGCCCGCCCCGTTGGGGCCGAGCAGCCCGCGGAGCTCGCCCTCGTCCAATTTCAGGTCGACTCCGCCCACCGCGCAGGTGGTCTCAAACCGCTTGACCAGACCCCTGGCCCGGAGCGCCGTCATGGCCGGGCCACTAGGCCGGCGGCGGCGCCGATGCCGGCCCCGGGGCGGGGTGCACGGGCAGGATCAGCGGCGACCTGGGCTTCTGGCTGAAGTCGAAGTCCGAGATCAGGTTGCCGAGGATCGGGTTGGATTCACGCACGTCGGGGCGAGGATCGGGCCGTCCGTCAGTGGCCGGGTTCAAACGCTGGCCTCCGAGGAAGTCGTCCTCGATGAACTTGTTGTAGGCGTCGTGGCTGAGGATCTGGTGGTCGATGTAGCCCGACCTGGCGTACGGGCTGATCACGATCCCGGGGACGCGCAGGCCGTAGCCGTTCTCGTCCACCACCGGCGGCACGACGTGGTCGTAGAAGCCTCCCCAGTCATCCCAGGAGAGGAAGATCGCCGTGCTGTCCCAGTCCGGGCTGCGCATGATCGCGTTGATCAGGCCGGTCACGTAGGTCTGGCCGGCGCTGACCAGGGCGGGCGGGTGCTCTGAGACGGTCCCGTTGGGATCGATCCAGGAGACCGCCGGCAGGGTGCCCGCCTTGGCGGCGTCAAAGAAGTTGGTCAGCGTCTGGATGTTGGCCAGCTCGTCGTCCTGATGGACGTCGGTGAAGTGGGGCAGCGGGTTCCAGATCCCCGGGGTCTTGGCTCCCTGCGCCACCGGCGCGCACGTCTCCGCCGAGTCGTTCTCGCAGTCGGGCTCGGTGCCCTTGAACACGTAGTAGCCCCAGCGGACGCCGTGCTTGTGCAGCAGATAGGTCATGTCGGTCCACGCGTAGAGCGGCGTCTGGCTCAGGGCGGCGCCGGGCGAGTTCGGACTCTGAAGCGCGTTCTTGCACGAGTATGGATCGTTGGGGTTGGTGCAGTACGCCGACCATTCCGAGACCTGGTAGAGATGCTCGGGCAGGCTCCAGGAGGCGTTGGGCTCGAACATGTGGTCCTGGAGCACGAAGTCGTGCGCGTAGGTCCAGTAGTTGGGGATCTCCCGCGCGTCGTGATATCCCATCACGTCGATGCACTTGGTCTGGCCGGCGGCGGTGCAGGGGCTGCAGTTGGGGTTGACGGTCGAGCAGTTCGTGCCCTTCTCGGCCTGGCCCACGAATCCGTCCATCCTGCCGCCGTCGATGTCCGCGGTGGCGCTGGCCTGGCCGTGCGGGCCGCCGTAGTTGAGGTCTGAGGGATCGTGATAGGGCTGGATGCAGCCGCCGTTCTTGGGATCCGGGACGCACACGCCGGCGGGGATGCCGTCGGCGCCCGGGAACGTGCCGAAGTACTGATCGAAGGATCGGTTCTCCTGCATGATGACCACGACGTGCTTGATCTTGTGGATCGCGCTCACCGAGATCGACACGACCGGAGAGTAGGAGCGGATGTTGCGTGGATCGGCCGGCAGAACCGCGCGCACGTACGCCGATCCGGGCTTGCGGAACGCGTGGGTGAGGCTGAAGTTCGATCCGCTGTTCAGCCGCGGCCGCGCGATCGTCACCCAGCGCGATCCGAAGCGCTGCTGGAGCAGCAGCCGCTGACCGCGATGCGATGGTGTGACGTGGCCGCTCAGCGTCACCCGGTCACCCGGGGCCGCCGTGGTCTCGGACGCGCTCAGGGTCACCAGCGCGTGCACCCGCTCCCGCAGCGTCCGGCTGCGCAGGCCGGCGGCGACCACGTACCAGGCCCGGTTGGTCTCCACGATCCCGGCCGCGCGGGGGATCAGGTACCGGTCAAGCGTCGTCGTGGTCGTCTGCGTCACCGGATGAAAGGCCCGCCAGCCGGCCAGCTTGTGCCACAGCACCACGCGCGTGCCCACCGGATAGGCGCCGTACAGCCGGCCGAAGATGCGCACCGGCTGACCCGCGGTCGACGGGTTTGGCTGGGCGTTGATCGTGAGCCGTCCGGGACACGCCCCGGCCCTGGTCGTCGCCCCGGCCCGAGCCACCGGCGGACCGCAGCATCCCCCCACACTCCGGCTAGCGAGCGGGCACAGGACCCGCGCCGAGACGGCATGGCCATTCGCGGCGGAGGAGCTGGTCAGAACCCAGGCCGCGCCCCCGATCGCGACCGACATGATCGATAGCAGCAGGATCGGCAAACGACGCATGACCTTCCTCCCGGAGTTCCCGCGGGTCACACCTGTTGTGGCGGTTTAACCCAGGGTCCCGGGCTAAGTTGCGCCAGTTGAGGCCCGGGTAGCGAACGCAATGAAGCCGCACGAGTTAACCTGGCACTCCCGTGGTGTCCCAGAATGCGGTTCGCGAGCTGGCGCTCGCGCTTCCCGAGGTCATCGAGCGCGACCATCATGGCCGAGCTTCGTTCCGGGTGGGGGGCCGGATCTTCGTGACGTTCTGGGATCAGGATCACGCGAACGTGATGCTCGACGAGCCCGGGATCAGAACCGCTGTCCAGGCCGAGCCCGAGACATGCCAGGAGTTCTGGTGGGGTAAGCGGCTGCGCGCGGTCCACGTGGATCTCAGCCGCGCCGGCGAGGCGCTGATCGCCGAGCTGCTGGCCGACGCCTGGGAGCAGAAGGCGCCCCAGCCGGTCAAGGACCGGACTGAGAAACGCGCGCGCTAGCGTTGGCCCCGTGACGCCGGCCGATGACCAGGCTCTGCTGACCGAGCAGCTGGAGTACTACCGGGCCCGCGCCGGCGAGTATGACCGGTGGTGGTTCCGCGAGGGGCGCTTTGACCGCGGCGCCGAGGCCAACGCCGCCTGGTTTGCCGAGACGACAGCCCTGGAAAGCGTCCTGGAGCGGTTCGCACCCCGCGGTGACGTGCTCGAGCTCGCCTGTGGGACCGGGCTCTGGACGCGCCACCTGGTCAGGTACGCCGACCGGGTGACGGCCGTGGACGCCGCCCCCGAGGTGCTGGCCATCAACCGCGAGCGCGTGGCCAGCCACAAGGTGAACTACGTCCAGGCGGACCTGTTTCAGTGGCGACCCGAGCCTGCGGCGGCCTACGACGCGTGCGTGTTCTGCTTCTGGCTCTCCCACGTGCCGGCGGACCGCTTCATCGGCTTCTGGGAGACGGTCAGAACGTCACTGAAGCCGGGGGGCCGGGTGCTGTTCATCGACAGCGCCCGCACCGACCGCTCCACGGCGGCCGATCACCAGCTCCCGGAGAACGAGATGGACACGATGGTCCGCCGGCTGGACGACGGACGGGAGTTCGAGATCGTCAAGCGCTACTACGAACCCGACGCGCTCACGCACACGCTGGCGCAGCTGGAATGGGACTTCCAGGTACGGAATACCGGCGAGTTCTTCATCTACGGGAGCGGAGGCCCGACCGGGCGCCCGTAGATCGAGCCCACGAACAAGGTCACCAGTGGCTCCACGAGCGCCTGCTGATCGACCAGCACGGGATGCGCGCCGGTCATCGCGACGTGGAAGGTCCGCTCGGCGCTCCACACCAGCGACGCGGCCAGCGCCTCGCTGTCGGCGCCGGGAGGCGCGATCCCGGCGTCTCGATCACGCTGGATCGTGGCCCCCAGACGCCCGGTGGCGTCGGCGAGCATGGCGACCCAGAGCTCGCGCAGCTCCGCGACCGCCGGCCACTCCTCGCTCACCGCCACCAGCAGCGGCGCGTAGCGAGCGCCGATCCGCACCAGGTTCTGGATCCCCTGCCGGAACGCCTCGTCGGGCGTGCGCTCGCCGCGATCGAAGATCGGCGCGATCTCCTCGGCGACCTCCAGGCTGACGCTGCGCACGAGCTTGACCACGACATCCTCCTTGGAGGAGAAGTGCTCGTAAAAGCTGGTGCGGCCCACACCCGCCGCGTCGAGGATCTGGGCAACGCTGAGCTCGGACAGTGACACCGACTCCAGCAGCCGCGAGGTCACGCTCAGCACCGCGGCAAACGTGCGGGGACGGCGGCCGCGCTTGCGCGGACGGCTCGGCGTCGCGGGCTGAGCGCTCGAGGACATGCGGCAGCGAGAACGATAGAGAGCGGACTACCCGTAGGTCTCGCGCAGCGCCCGCTTGAGGACCTTTCCGGTCGGCGTCTTGGGCAGCTCGGCCGCGGCGTGAATCCGACGTGGCAGCTTGTAGCCGGCCAGCCGCTCGCGGACGTGAGCCACGAGCGCCTCGGCATCGAGCTCGCGGCGCTCCCGGGCCACGACGACCGCGGTGACCACCTCACCCCAGCGCTCGTCGGGAAGTCCGATGACCGCCACCTCCGAGACATCGCTGTGGGAGGCCAGCGCCTCCTCGACCTCGATTGGATACACGTTCTCGCCTCCGGAGACGATCATGTCCTTGATCCGGTCGGTGAGAAACAGGTATCCGTCCTCATCGAGATAGCCGCCATCGCCGGTGCGGAACCATCCGTGCTCGTCAAACGCCGCGTTGGTCTCCTCCGGGGCCTCGTGGTACCCGGGCATGATCGAGGCGCCTCGGACCCGGATCTCGCCCACCTCTCCGACCGGGCATGGCTCGCCGGTGTCGGCGCTGACCACCTGGAGCTCCATCCACGGATACGGACGGCCGGCCGAGCGCAGCAGATGCTCGCGCGGTCCGTCGGGGTCGTGGTCGTCGGCCTCGAGCTGGACGATCGCGCCGGTCGTCTCGGTGAGACCGTAGACCTGAAACAGCGGGCAGCCGAATGTCCTCAGCGCCGCCTTGAGCGTGGTGGTGGTGATCGGCGAGGCTCCATAGGCGATCGACCGCAACGCCGACCAGTCGCGCTCGGCGGCCCCGTCGACCCCGCAGAGCATCTGCAGGACCGTGGGCACCAGGAAAGCGTTGGTGACGCCCTCCGAGACCATGGTCTCCACCAGGGCCGCCGGCTCGATCGAACGGATCAGCACGCAGGGCGCGCCGCGGGCCAGCGCGACCAGCAGCCAGCCCAGTCCCCCGATGTGAAACAGGGGCATCGCGACCAGGGCCACCGAGTCTCCGTCGACCGACCACCGTTCCGAGACACGGGTCAGGGCCTCGAGGTTGCCGTTGGTGGTCAGTACCCCCTTCGGACGTCCGGTCGTACCGGACGTGTAGAGCTGAAATGCGACATCGCCGGCCCTGGCCTCATAGCCGGGATCCTCGGGGTGAAACTCGGACAGCCACTCCTCGTACTCGCGGCCGGCGACGATCACTCGGTCGGCCAGCGATCTCGCGCCCTCGGCATGGTCGGCTCCGCAGACCAGAAGCTCGGGGTCGGCGTCGGCGAGGATCGCCGCCAGCTCAGGCCTGGCAAGCCGCCAGTTGATGGGCACCAGGCAGGCGCCGATCTTGGCGGCCGCGAACAGCAGCTCGACGCATTCCGGGGAGTTCTGGTCCAGGTGCGCGATCCGGGCGCCGGCTCTCACGCCGGCATCCAGCAGGGCCTGGGCCAACCGGTTGGTGCGCTCGTCGAGCTCCGCGAACGAGCGCCTTGAGCCCTCGTAGATCAGCGCCGGCGCATCCGGCCGCTCGCGCGCGAGATCCCGCAGCACATCCGCCAGTCTCACCGCACTCACGCGCCGATCGTATCCGAGCCCGGCCGATCGTCTCCGAGCCTGGGGCCCGATCGTCTCCGAGCCTGGGGCCCGATCGTCTCCGCGCCTCTGACCCCGAGCCGGCGGACTCAGTGCCGATCAGACCCCCAGTGACCGCCCGACGATCTCCTTCATGATCTCGGTCGTGCCGCCGTAGATCCGAGTCACCCGGGCATCGACGAACGCCCTGGCGATCGGGTACTCGAGCATGTAGCCGTACCCGCCGTGCAGCTGCACGCAGCGGTCGACCACCCGGCCCTGGAGCTCGGTCGACCACCACTTGGCCATCGCCGCGTCCTGGGGCGAAAGCTCGCCGCGGTTGAGCGCCAGCACCGCCTGGTCACAGAAGACGGTTGCCAGCTCAACCTCGGTGGCCATCTCGGCCAGGGCAAAGCGCGAGCTCTGAAACGTGCCCACCGGTTGCCCGAACGCGTTTCGCTGCTTGACGTACTGCAGCGTCGCCGCCAGCGTCCCTCGGGCGGCCCCGACTCCGGCGATGGCGATGCTGAGCCGCTCCTGGGGCAGGTTGGAGGCCAGATAGCGAAAGCCGCTGCCCGCTTCGCCCAGGAGGTTGGCGGCGGGCACCCGGACCTCCTCGAAGAACAGCTCGGAGGTGTCCTGGGCATGCATGCCGACCTTGTCGAGGTTGCGTCCCCGGGTGAACCCGTCCATCCCGGCCTCGACGATCAGCAGCGAGATGCCGGCGTGACGCTGGCTGGGATCGGTCTTGACCGCGGTGATCACGAGATCGGCGTTGATCCCGTTGGTGATGAACGTCTTGGAGCCGTTGACCAGGTACTCGTCGCCATCGCGGATCGCAGACGTCCGCAGCCCCGCCAGGTCGGAGCCGATCTCGGGCTCGGTCATGGCCACGGCGGTGATCAGGCTGCCGTCGGCGATCCCGGGCAGCCAGCGCTCGCGCTGCTCGTCGTCGCAGTAGCGCAGGAAGTAGGGCAGGCAGATGTCGTTGTGCAGCGTGATCCCGAGGCCGCTGCCGGCGACGTTGGCCACCCCGACCTCCTCGCCGATGATCTGGTTAAAGCGAAAGTCGTCGACGCCCAGGCCTCCGTAGCGCTCGGGAACCTGGATGGCCAGCATCCCCTTGGCGGCCGCCCTGGCGAACAGCTCACGGGGGACGATGCCCTCGCGCTCCCACGCCTCGTGATGGGCAGCGATCTCCTCGGCCACGAAGCGGCGGACCGACTCGCGGAAGTCCTCGTGCTCGGGCTCGAACAGGGTTCGGCGCATGACCGACCAAACTACCGACATGGCGACAGCAGCCTCATCCCCCGAAGGGTCCGCGGAGAACGGCGAGAGCCGCGTCACGGTCGCGATCCTCGCGGCCACCGAGCAGCTCCTGCGCGAGCGACCGCTGAACGAGCTCAGCGTCGCCGACATCATCGCCGCCGCCGGGATCTCCCGCACCAGCTTCTACGCCCACTTCAGCTCCAAGACAGCCGTGATCGCCGAGGCCCTGCGCCGGGTCATGGATCAGGTCATGGTGGCGACCGACCCGTTCCTGTCCGAGCCCGCGGCAGACGCCGAGCCGGCGATCCGGGCCAGCCTCGAGCGCTGGGTGCAGGTGTGCTCGGTCCACGGCGCACTGCTGCGCGCGGTCAGCGAGGAATGGCCCCACAACGAGGAGCTGCGCGAGCTGTGGTTCGCGCAGCTACAGACCGTGAGCGATCGCACCGCCCGGGTGATCCGGTCGGCGCGCCGTCACGAGCAGGCGCCCGCCGGCGCCGACCCCGATGCGCTGGCCGCCTGTCTGATGTGGGGCTATGAGCGCGTGCTCCACGTCGCCCTGGTCGGCGACGCGCGCGGCCTGCCCACGCCCGCCGCGATCGTCGAGCCGCTCACTCAGATGATGCTCGGCGGGGTGTACGGACGTGCGCTTCGGCGGATGCCCGCGTAAGCATTCGCACCCGGGCGTAGCATTGTCGCCACGGTGCGTCGTCTCGATCCGAGGGCAGTCGGCCAGCACCTGGACGCTCTGTATCGCGCGGCCCGGGCGCTGACCGGATCCCGTGAGGATGCGGAGGACCTGGTCCAGGAGACCTTCGCACAAGTGCTGGCGCGCCCCCGCGTACTCCGCGGCGACGAGCGTGCCTACCTGCTGCGTGCGCTGCGCAACACCTTCTACACCAGCCGGCGGACCGCGTCTCGCCGTCCCCAGACGGCGGCCATGCCCGAGGACTTCGAGGCCGTCGACCGGCGTGCCGCCCGCCGGCCGGAGGGCGCGGTCGAGTTCGGGGAGATCCTGGACGCGGTCGCGGAGCTCCCCGAGGACTTCAGGCTCGCGCTCGTCGCGGTCGACATACTCGGGCTCTCCTACGCCGAAGCCGCCAAGGCGCTGGACACGCGCGAGGCAACGATAACTTCTCGCCTGTACCGCGCCCGCCAGCGGATCGCGAGCCGCTTCCCCGACGAGCCCCGCCAGGCTCGGGAAGGATCGGCGCCCGAGCGGAGTCTTGAGCTTGAAGGACGATGACATGACAAACCAACCGCGGTTCTCCGAGGCCGAGCTGGCCAGGCTCGCGGACGGCACCCTGCCCGCAGACCGGGAGGCCGAGCTGAGTGCCGCGGCGGAGCGATCCCCGGAGCTGGCCGCCGCGCTCGCGCAGCAGCGCCGGGCGGTCTCGCTGCTGCGCGCGGTCGACGAGCCGGCTCCCGAATCGCTGCGCGCCCGGATCGAGGCCCTGACCGAGGCGGGGCGCCCCGGCCCTCAGAGCAGCGACCGTGAGCCAAGCTCGGGGGCGCCGGGTCGCCGGCGCGCAACCGGGCGCTGGCGCCCGCGCCTGGCACTGCCGGTGGTCGCCGCCCTGGCGATCGTCGTCGCCGCCGTGGTCGTCCTCCTGAACGGTCAGGGCAGCGCCCCCACCGTTCCCCAGACCGTGCCGGTCACCCTGGCAGCGGCCACGCTTCCGGCGCCGATCCACGATCCCACCGATCGGTACGTGCTGGGGCTGGGAGTCGACGGCATCCGGTTTCCCAATTGGGAGCGCACCACGGGGTGGAGCGCCGCCGGAGCCCGCCGCGACACGATCGCCGGCCGGGACGTCGTCACCGTCTTCTACACCGGTCCGGAGGGGCGGCGCGTCGGCTACGCGATCGTCTCGGGTAAGCCGCTGGCCCCGGGGGGAGGCACCTCGGTCAAGTACGCGGGGGTCACCTACACCTTCCAGCGCCACGGCGCCGCGCGCCTGATCACCTGGGTGCGCTCGGGACACACGTGCGTGATCGCCGGGCGCGCGGTCGGCTACCCGACGCTGCTGACGCTGGCCTCCGCCGACAACGTCTAGCTCTGGCCGCGCCGGCTCTCGACAGCCCCGGGAATTCCGTCCAGTGACCAGAGGTCGGGCAGGTTGACGACGATCTCCTCCGGCGTGCTGCGAGCCAGCACCACGACCGCCGCCTCGTCGACCGACGGGTTCTCCTCGCGGTGCGGGACCCAGGCGGGGACGTAGACGAAGTCCCCGGGGCCGGTGTCGACGTGCTGCTCCTCGCCCTCCTCCAGGAACACGAACCGGGGGTGCCCGGAGACGATGTAGATCCCGCTGTCGGCCTCGCCATGATGGTGATCTGCCGAGCGCTGACCGGGCGCGACAGTGTTGCCGCCCATCCAGAGATGCCGGGAGCCGGTCAGCGAGCCCGAGATCGCGGCAAACCGCTGCATGCCCGGGGTCTGGGGGGTGTCCGACGTGCGTTCCTCGGGCCGCGAGCGCACCACCGGGCGCCGCCAGTAAGGCGTCTTCTCAGCGGCTGAGGCGGGGTCGTCGAACGCGGTCATCGCCACTTCAGTATGGCGAACCGGCGGCGCCGCGGGCGATCGCCTTCCCCAGCCGTCATCCCGATTTCACCGGCTGACCGCAGTCGGTGAGATCGTAGCCTCCGAAGTGAGCGATGCGCTCGGTGAATGCCGCTGTGCTGATCAGGTCCGTGAGGGCGTTCATGCCAGGGTGGTCGACCCAGCGCACGGCGGTCCAGATCTCTACGACGTGGTCCTCCAGCGCCAGGAAGTGCAGACCGAATGCTCTGGCCGCGCCTTCGGTTGTGATCGCTGCGCCGGCGAGCGTGGCGGCGATGCGCGCGGCGTCCAGGTGTCCGGTGGCGTGGGGACCCGCCGGGATGGCCCCGATCCCGGCGGCGGTTCGGGCGCGTTCGAGCGCTTGCTGGCTGGCGGCGGCGGGATCGCGCTGGGCGAGTGGCAACTTGCCGCTGAGTAGAGCCTCGAGGGTGTGGTCGCCGACCTTGATGGGAAAAGCCAGGCCCACCTGCCACCGCGCGAGGTGATAGCGGGCTACCGGGACCGGAGGATCGGGCAGCGCGCGTGGGGGGCCATGCACGACGGCGGCGTGGATGCGACCGTCGCCGAGCGCCTGCAGGGCGGTGCCGGTTGGCGCGGGGATGACGAGCAGGCTTTGCGGACCGAACCCGCTGAGCATCGCTTCGGCGATGCCGAGCGCGGGATCGCATCCCGCCAGTACGGTCGCGGCGGGGGTCGTGCCGGGGAACAGCCGGAGCTGTCCGGCGCGCAGGACGCCGTCGGGCTTGGCCCAGGTTGCGCCCGCGATCCCGTGATCGGCAAGCTCGGCCGCAACCACCTGGTCGGCGACGCGTCCCAGCTTCAGGGGTGCGCCGTCTGGCAGCTGGCCTCCGAGCGCGGACACGACGTCGGACGTTGTCTGCCCGAACAGCTGCTCGACGCTGGTCGCGAGCGTCCGCGCGATCGCGAGCGCGGCATCGACAGCGGGCGTGTTGCGGCCGGCTTCGGCCGCGGCCACGAGTTGGCGACTGACGCCGGCCCGGGCGGCCAGCTCGTCCTGTGTCAGTCCCAACGTGAGCCGACGTTCCCGTAGACATGATGAGCTCGGCACTCGCCAGAATCCTAGTAGGCTGCCCGAATTCTGTCGGTCGGTAGAAGAAGAGCCTGGGCCGAGCGGTCATCAACGAGGAGGGCAAGATCATGCTGAGGAAAACATCGGTCAGGCGCGCTGCGGCCACGCTGGCAGTGATTGCGCTGTCGGCATTCGGCGCGGCCTGCGGATCGAGTAGCTCCAGCAGCTCCAGCTCGCAGACGTCCGCGGCCTCGTCTGCGGCGACGACGACCTCGTCGGCGGCGGCGGCCGGTGGCTCCAAGCCAACCGTGCTTGCCGCCGCCTCGTTGACCAAGGTCTTCCCGATGATCGAGCCGAACGCGAAGTTCACGTTCGGAGGCTCGGGCGCGCTGGCGACCGATATCGAACAGGGCGCGCCGGCCGACGTGTACGCCGCGGCGAGCCCCAAGGATCCGGCGAAGCTGCTGGCCAAGGGGCTGATCGACAAGCCGACCGTGTTCGCCACCAACACGCTGGTGCTGATCGTGCCAAAGAGCAATCCGGCCCACGTCACGACGGTCTCAGACATCACCAAGCCCGGCGTCAAGATCGTGATCTGCAATGCCACGGTCCCGTGCGGCGACTATGCCCGCACCGCGTTCACGAACCTCGGGATCACGACCAAGGCGATGCAGAACGTGGTCAGCCAGGCGACCGACGTAACCCAGGTCGTGGCCGAGGTCGCGTCCGGCGAGGCCGACGTCGGCTTCGTCTACATCACCGACGCCAAGGCGGCGAACGGCAAGGTCACGGTGGTCCGCCTGCCCGCGGCGGCAAAGCCGGGAACCGAGGACGTGATCGCCGTGGTCAAGAAGGCGCCTGAACCAACCTCCGCGAAGGCGTTCGTCGCAACCGTGTTGTCGCCTACGGGTCAAGCGACGCTACGAGCGGCCGGCTTCGGCAAGCCGTGAGCTCCGCCGCTGACAGCGGCACGCCGATCGGAGCTGACACCGCCCCGGCATGGCTGTCCGGGCTGGGGCGCATCGTCGTCATCCTCGCCACGGCGATCGTGATCGCGGTGGCGGTGGCGTTCCTGATGCTGCCGATCATCGCGCTCATCACCTACCAACCGATCCACGATCTGATCAGCAATTTCGGATCCCCGGTCGCGGTCGACGCGATCAAGGTTTCGCTGAAGACCAACGCGATCGCGTTCGGGCTGATGATCGCCTTCGGCACCCCGTTCGCCTACGTACTCGCTCGCTGGCGGTTTCCCGGGCGAAGCGTCGTGATCACGCTGGTCGAGCTGCCGCTCGTGATGCCGCCGGCCGTGGCCGGTCTCGGACTGCTGGTGGCGTTCGGCACCCTCGGGCTGCTGGGGCACACGCTCAGCGTGCTGGGGATCGAACTCGCCTTCACCCAGGCGGCGGTCGTGATGGCGATCTTGTTCGTGGCCAGCCCGTTCTACCTACGGGGGGCGATCGCCGCGTTCGAGGCCGTCGACCAGACACTGATCGACGTGGCCGGGACGCTGGGGGCCGGCCCGGCGCGCCGGCTGTTGCGCGTCGCGATACCGCTCGCCGGCGGGGGCCTCGGCGCGGCCGCGGCGGTCGCCTTCGCGCGGGGGCTCGGCGAGTTCGGCGCCACGATCCTGTTCGCGGGCAGCTTCCAGGGGACTACCCAGACGCTGCCGCTGGCGGTTTACTCCCTGTTCGACGCGAACCTGGACCAGGCGATCGCGATCGGCGTCCTGCTGATCATCGTGAGCGGTGCCATCCTGCTCACCTCCAAGCTGCTGGCGAGCTCATGGCAGACCTCCTCGACATCGACATCGCGCTCGCCCGGCGGGCGTTCGATCTTCGCGCGGCGCTGAGTGTCGGCGCCGAGACGATCGTGCTCGTCGGTCCGTCGGGCTCGGGCAAGACCTCGCTGCTGCGAACCGTGGCCGGCCTGGAACGTCCCTATGCCGGGCGCATCTTCCTGGGCCGCGAGGTCTGGTTCGACGCGCAGCGCAGCATTCGCCTGAGCGCCGAGCGGCGGCGCGTCGGCTACCTCCCACAGGATTACGGGCTGTTCCCGCACCTCGACGTGGCCGGGAACGTACGGTTCGCCGGACGGCGCGACCGCCCCGACCTGCTGCAGCGTCTCGGCATCGGACACCTGGCTCACGCCCGGCCTCGGCAGCTCTCCGGCGGCGAGCGCCAGCGCGTGGCGCTGGCACGCGCGCTGGCGCGCGAACCCCGGGTCCTGCTGCTCGACGAGCCATTCGGGGCGCTCGACGCGGTCACCCGCCAGCAGGTTCGCGATGAGCTTGACGGCCTGCTGACCGACCTGGGGCTCCCGACCCTGCTCGTGACCCACTCCTTCGACGACGCAATCGCCCTGGCCAAGCGCGTGGGCGTGATCGACAACGGTCGCGTCGTGCAGGTCGCGTCGCCGCGCGAGCTGCTCACGCAGCCGGCCAATGCGATGGTCGCGGCGCTCACCGGCGCCAACGTTCTCGACGGCATCGCCACTCCAGACGCCGCCGGATCATCCGTCCTGATCGCCGGAGGCGGTCGGCTGACGAGCTCCATCCGAGCCCACGGACCAGTGCAAATCGCCATCCAGCCCTGGGAGCTCGAGCTGGGCGATCCAGAATCCAGCGCGCTCGTCGATACGGTCGTCAGCGTCCGCCAGGACCGCGGAGGCCTGCTCGTCCGTCTCACGCGGTTCACGATCCAGGACCGGCGGGCGGGCGACGTTCAGCCCGCCGTGGCCGAGGGCCAGTCAGTCGGGGTGCGAGTCGCCCCCGCCAACGTGCGAGTCCTGCCGCAGACGAGGGGGCCGCGGGTAGCCCCCGGCTCGGCACCGGTGGATGGCTCCTCAGCCGGCCCGGAGGTGAGTCGGGGTTCGGGCGGGAGCGCGGCCGGCGGACAACGACGTCTGGAGGTACCGCGCCGCGACCAGACACGCGATCAGGCCCAGCAGACGCCGGAGTGAGGCTTCGGGGAGGCGTCGCTGGAGGCGCGCGCCGCAGTAGCTGCCGGCAAATCCGCCCGCGCCGAGGAACGCGCCGAGGATCCACTGTGGCGCGATGGCACCGTGGCGAGCGAGCTGTAGGACCTGGTAGGTGGCGATCCCGGCGATCGAGGTCAAAAACGTTGCCGCGAGAGTGGCGGGCGCAACCTCGTAGACCGAATAGCCGAGCACGATCAGGATCGGGGCCAGGATCGAGCCGCCGCCGATCCCGTAGATCCCGCCGACAACCCCCACGACCAGCGCCAGCAGCCACGTGGCGCCGCGGTGGCGAGCGGTGGGCCGGGGTCGTGGCCGGCCCAGGGTCTGGGCGCCGAGCAGCAGCCAGAGCCCGAGCGGCAACAACACCAGGGCCGCGATCACGGTGAAGCTCCGCGAGCCCGAGAAGACCTCGACGCGGAGGATCGCGCCTCCGACCACCCCCGGCAACGTGCCCGCTACCAGCCGCCGCGTGAGCGGGCCGCCCAGACGCCGCTCACGCCCAAACCGCAGCAGCCCGCCGGGGGTCGCGGCGACGTTGAACAGCAGGTTCGTCGGAGTGACCGCCGGGCTCGGAACATGGAGCACGCTCAGCTGAATGGGCAACAGCAGAACCGCCCCCGAGACACCGGCCGGTGTCGTGATCAGCGCGAGCGCGAACGCAAGCACGGCGCCGACGGGCCATTGCCAGGGCATCGAAGCGAGCGTACCTGGCTCGATCGAGACGGCCCGCCCGGCGCGGCGGCGCCAGCGCGTTTTTGCTCGGACTTGACGACTTTGCGATGCTGGGCTCATGAGCTATCAGGAACCCTCCTGCACCCACCTGGACACGATCCAGGTGACCGAGCTGCCGGCATCGGTCGACGGCTGTGAAGACTGCCTGCGCGAGGGCGGCGTGTGGATGCACCTGCGCATCTGCCTGGAGTGCGGGCACGTCGGCTGCTGCGACGACTCTCCCAACCGGCATGCCAGCCACCACGCCCACGACAGCTCACATCCGCTGATCCGCTCGCTGGAGCCGGGTGAGGAGTGGTCCTGGTGCTTCGCCGACGAGCTGGCGATGATCATCCCCGAAGTCACCGGCTCGACGCGGATTCCCCCGTCGCCGATGCTCACATAGCCCCCTGTGGCCACGCAGGAGACCCGCCGACCGGCGATCCTCGCCGTCGATGACGAGCCGACCGTGCTCGCGGCGGTGGCGCGCGATCTGCGCCGCGGCTTCGGCGAGCATTACCGGATCCTGCGCGCCCGCTCGGGCCCGGAGGCCCTGGAGCTGCTGGGCGAGCTGCGGCGCCGGGGCGAGTCGCTGGCGCTCTTGGTTGCCGACCAGCGGATGCCGGGGATGGAGGGGACCGAGCTCCTGGTCAAGGGCCGCCAGATCTACCCGGAGGCCAAGCGGGTGCTCCTGACCGCCTACGCGGACACCCAGGCCGCGATCTCGGCGATCAACGAGGTATCGCTTGACTACTACCTGCTCAAGCCCTGGGACCCCCCCGAGGAGCAGCTCTATCCGGTGATCTCCGACCTGCTCGAGACCTGGCAGGCGGGGGCCGCGCTCGAGGCCGGCGGCGTGCGCGTGATCGGGCATCGCTTCTCCAAGGACACCCACGATCTACGTGACTTCCTGGCTCGCAACCGCGTGCCCGGCCGGTGGCTGGACGTCGAGCACGACAGCGAGGCCCGGCAGCTGCTGACGGTGGCGGGCGTCCCCGACGAGCGTCTTCCGGTGGCGCTGCTCGAGGACGGCTCGGTGCTCGAGCGCCCGACCGTGCTCGAGCTCGCCGAGCGCCTCGGCGTCGCCGGGCGCCCGGCCGCCGACCACTACGACCTGGTGATCGTCGGCGGCGGCCCGGCCGGTCTGGCGGCCGCCGTCTACGGCGCCTCGGAAGGCCTGCGCACGGTGATGGTGGAGAGCGAGGCGCCCGGCGGCCAGGCCGGCCAGTCCAGCCGGATCGAGAACTACCTCGGCTTTCCCGCCGGTCTGTCGGGGTCCGATCTGGCCGGGCGAGCCACCACCCAGGCGCGGCGCCTGGGAGCCGAGCTGCTCACCGTCTCCGACGCCGTGGCCCTGCGCGCGGAGGGCGCCGGGCGGATCGTCGAGCTCACGGGCGGAGTGCAGCTGAGCGCCAACACCGTGCTCGTCTCCTCGGGTGTCTCCTATCGCCGGATGTCGGCGCCCGGCTTTGAGGATTTCACCGGAGCCGGGGTGTACTACGGCGCCGCCCTGACCGAGGCTCGATCCTGCGCCGACCAACACGTGGTGGTCATCGGAGGCGCAAACTCCGCGGGGCAGGCGGCCGTCTACTTCAGCGGCTACGCCAGCCGCGTCTCGATGCTGGTGCGAGCCGGCTCGCTGGCCAAGTCGATGTCGCACTACCTGATCGAGCAGATCGCCGCCCTTGACAACGTCGAGGTGCTCACGCGGACCGAGGCGGTGGCCGCCGAAGGCGACAACGGCCGCCTCGCGCGCCTGCGGCTGCGCGATGGCGACGGCGCCGAGCGCGATGTAGACGTCGACGCCTGCTTCGTGTTCATCGGCGCCCTGCCCCGGACCGATTGGCTGGATGGCGTGGTGGCCCGCGACGAGCGCGGCTTCATCCTGGCCGGCCCCGACGTCCGCGAGCACGGGTGGCCGCTGACGCGTGAGCCCCAGCCGCTGGAGACCAGCGTCCCGGGCGTGTTCGTCGCCGGGGACGTGCGCGCCCGGTCGATCAAGCGCGTGGCCAGCGCCGTCGGCGAGGGGTCGATGGCGGTATCGCTGATCCACCAGTACCTGGCCGAGGGATGACTCATCCCAGCGTCGCCGAGCTGCGTTCGATCGACCTCTTCACCGAGCTCGACGACTCACAGCTGAAGCAGTGGGCCGATGTCGCCGTGAGCCGCGAGGCCCCGGCCGGCCAGACGCTGGTGGAGCAGGGCCAGGCCGGCTACGGCGTCACCCTGCTGCTGGAGGGCCGTGTCCAGCTGCTGGATCGCGACGGCGATGTCGACGATCCGGTGGGCTTCAACCTGGCGCCCACCTGGATCGGCGCCATCCCCACGCTGACCGGAGTGCCCAGCGCGATCACCATGAGAGCCGACACCGATGTGCGCTTCGCGCTGGTGGCGCCGGAGGACTTCATCGAGCTGACCCTCTCGCAGCGACCGGTATTCCGGCGCACGATGGCGCAGGTCAAGCCGGTCATCGCCCGCGTGGCCGCCCGCCAGCAGCAGCGCGAGCGCCTGGAGTCGCTCGGCACGATGGCCGCGGGACTGGCCCACGAACTGAACAACCCGGCCTCGGCGGCCCGGCGCACCGCCAGCGAGATCTCGCAGGCGCTCGAGGTCCTGAGCACCGCCGTCGGCGTGTTCGTCGAATCCGGGATCTCCCGGGAAGATGTCGCGAAGCTGGTCTCCCTGCAGCGTCTGGCGATCGAGAACGCGGGCTCGGGCGCGGCGGGGTCGGGCGCGGCGGGCTCGGAAGCGGCGCGCCCGTCGCTCTCGTCGCTCGATGCCGCCGACGCCGAGGACGAGCTCTCCGACGTCCTGGACGAGCTGGGAGTCGCCGACGGCTGGATGCTCGCCGAGCCGCTGACGGCCGCCGGCGTGGACCGCGCGTTCGTCGAGCGGGTGATCGAGATCGCCGGCGACGGCGCCACGGCCGCCCTGCGGTGGGTGGCGGCCGGACTGTCGGCCCGCAAGCTCGCGGCCGAGCTCGCCCAGTCCACCGAGCAGATGAGCCGGCTGGTCACCGCGATCAAGACCTATGCCTACATGGACCGGGGCGAGATCGTCCAGGTCGACGTTCGCGAAGGCCTGGAGACGACGCTCACGATCCTCAGCCACAAGCTCAAGCACACCCGGATCCAGGTGACGCGTGAGTACGACGAGTCGCTGCCGCGGCTGACCGTGCACGGGGCGGAGCTCAACCAGGTGTGGACCAACCTGCTCGACAACGCGATCGACGCGCTGGGCGACAGCGGCCAGATCACCATCACCACGCGCGCCGACGGCGATTGCGCCGAGATTGATGTCGCCGATGACGGTCCGGGGATCCCCCCGGAGATCCGGAGTCGGGTGTTCGACCCGTTCTTCACCACCAAGGAGGTCGGCCGGGGGACCGGCCTCGGCCTCGACACCGCGCGGCGGATCCTCGTCGATCGCCATCACGGCAGCCTGCGACTCGAATCCGAGCCGGGACGGACCGTGTTCCGCGCCCGCCTGCCGATCGACGCGGCGGCGCGCTGAGATGCCCGCTCCCGTGCCCGCGTCCGGCGGGACGGCCTCGGGCGCCGCCGCTCGGGGCCAGACAGCCGGTCGGTTCTCGGACTCGACGAAGCGGCTGTCGCTGATCAGCGCGATCCTGGCCTCGACGATCGCCGCCGTCGACTCGTCGGCGGTCAACGTCGCCCTGCCGGCGATCGGACGTGATCTCGGCGGCGGCTTCGCCGGCCAGCAGTGGATCTCCAACGCCTACCTGCTGACCCTGAGCGCGCTCATCCTCCTGGCGGGCTCGCTGACCGATCGCCTGGGTGAGCGCCGGGTGTTCACAGCCGGGGTGGCCGGCTTCGGAATCGGCTCGGCCCTGTGCGCGGCGTCGCCCACCGTGGGCGTGCTGATCGTCGCCAGGGCCCTCCAGGGCGTCTCCGGAGCGATGCTGACACCGTCGGCGCTGGCGATCATCGTCGCCGTCTTCCCCAAGGACGAACGGGGAGCTGCGATCGGCAAGTGGACGGCCTGGGGCGGGATCGGAATCCTGGCTGGTCCGCTGCTCGGCGGGGAGATCGTCGACGTGGCGTCCTGGCGCTGGATCTTCTTGATCAACGTCCCCCTGGTCCTGGTCGCGCTGGCGATCGCCCGAGCCGCGGTGCCGGGCCGATCCGCGCAGGCCGGCCACGCCAAGATCGACTGGGGGGGCGCCGCCCTGGCCGCCACGGGACTGGCCGGGGTCTCGTTCGGGCTGATCGAGCAACCTGTGCTCGGCTGGTCGAGTCCCGGCGTGTTCGGCGCGCTGCTCGCCGGCATCGCCCTGCTGGTCGCGTTCATCTTCTACGAGACCATCGTTCCCGCGCCCATGCTCGAGCTGTCCCTGTTTCGCCGGCGCAACTTCTCGGTCGCCAACGCCCAGACGTTCGCGATGTACGGGGGCATCTCCATGCTGGGCTTCTTCGTCACCATCTACCTCCAGCAGGTGGCCGGCTACAGCGCTCTGAAGTCGGGGGTGACCGGCCTGGTGCCGACCGTGGTCATGTTCGCGCTGTCCGCGCGCGCGGGCCGGCTCGCCGATCGCTACGGCCCCCGCCCCTTCCTGACGGTCGGGCCGCTGCTGGTGGCGGCCGGCTTCCTCCTCATGCAGCGCTACGGGACCTCGGTCTCGCTGTTCACCGACGTGCTCCCGGCGCTGCTGGTCTTCTCCCTCGGCCTGGCGGTGACCGTCGCGCCCCTGACCGCCACCGTGCTGGCCGACGCCAGCGAAGCCGACGCCGGGATCGCCTCGGCGATCAACAACGCGATCGCTCGGACCGCCGGGTTGATCGCGGTGGCCGCGGTCGGCGCGGCGATCTCCTCGTACTACGCGACGCTGCTGGACCAGCGGCTCGGAGGTCGCCTGCCCGCCTCCAGCCATGCCGCCGTCCAGCAGGCCAAGCGCAAGACGTTCGGCACGATCGAACCAGCGGCGGTCCCCCCCGCCCAGCGTGCGTTCGCCAGCCGGACGACGGCGAGCGCCTCCGAGGATGCCTTCCACCTGGCGATGGGGGTCGGAGCCGGCCTGCTGGTGATCGCCGGCGTGGGCGGGCTGGCGCTCCGGGGAAAGCCGCGCGAAGCGGCCACGCCGACGGCGCCGGTCACGGGAGTCACGCCGGCCACCTCGGTCACCCGGATCGCGGCCGGCGAGTGCGCCGGCGGGGCGCTGGCCGGAGCGCCGCGGGCAGTGGCCGACTGCAAGGATGCAGACGCGCGCGCCCCGGCGGGAGCGGGCGCCGTGCGGGACTAGCGGTGCGACCCCGGACGAGCACTAAATCGATAGAGGAGGAGGTCGGAGATGGAGATCGGAATCATCGGCGCCGGGAGGATCGGCCAGGCGGTCGCGACCCGGCTGGTCACGGCCGGACACGAGGTCATGCTCAGCAACACCCGGGGGCCGGAGTCGCTGGCCGAGATCGAGGAGTCGCTGGGCCAGAACGCCCATGCCGGGACCGTGGACGAAGCCGCCACGTATGGCCCGGTGGTCGTGGTGGCGATCCCGGTGGCCGCGATCGACAAGCTGCCCGCCGGCCTGCTCGACGAGCGGATCGTCGTCGACGCCAACAACTACTACCCGCCGCGCGACGGGCAGATCCCCGAGCTCGACGACGGCTCCATCGGCTCCAGCGAGCTCATGGCTCGGCACCTGCCCGGAGCCCGGGTGGTCAAGGCCTTCAACACGATCTATTACGAGCGGATCGCCCACGAGGCCAAGCCGCCCGGCACCCCGGAGCGTCTGGCGGTCCCGCTGGCCGGAGACGACGTGGAGGCCAAGGAGGTGGTGGCGTCGCTGATCGACGACATGGGCTTCGATCCCGTGGACGCAGGCAGCCTGGCCGACGGTCGCAACCAGCAGCCCGGGACGGCGGTCTACAACGTGCCCCTGGACGCCGACGGGGTGCGGGCGGCGCTGGCGCGCCCCTAGCAGGGCCGCACGCCCGCAATCGTCCCCCGGCGGGTGGCCGGCGAGGAGAGTGGCGCGTTCGCGGGCTCAGAGCCCGAGCCGGCGCCGATCGCCCTCGGCCATCAGGTCGGCGTAGTCGGGATGGTTCTCGATGTACGCGGACACGAAGGGGCACAGCGGCCGTACGGTCAGCCCGCGGGCGCGAGCATCGTCGAGCGCGCCGGAGACCAGGCGCGAGCCCAGGCCCCGCCCCTCCACGGCCGGATTTATCTCCGCGTGCAGAAACGAGATCTCGCCTGACTCCAGGCGGTAGGTGACAAACCCCACGCGGTTGCCGTCGAGGACGATCTCGTAGCGCCCGGAGTCCGGGCGATCGCCCACGTCGATCTCGGAGCTCACCCTCGCGATCCTACGCCGAGCTCGGCTTCATACCAACTCCCGACGCCATACTGACGGCGGCCGCACCACCTGACCTCCCGCGAGCGCAAAGGCACAGGCAATGGACTTCGAGCAGATCCGGACCCAGCTTGACGACGGCGTGCTGACGATCACCTTGAACCGCCCCGAGCGCCTCAACGCCTGGACACCCACGATGGGCGCGGAGCTGATCGAGGCCTTCGATCGAGCCGACGCCGACGACCAGGTCCGCGTGATCGTGATCACCGGCGCCGGCCGCGGCTTCTGCGCCGGAGCCGACCTCGCCGCGGGCGGCGACACGTTCGACTTCGCCGGACGCGAGCCCGAGGAGGAGCGCCACCGCGACGGCGGAGGACGATTCACGCTGCGCGTATTCGAGTCGGTCAAGCCGGTGATCGCCGCGATCAACGGCCCGGCGGTCGGAGTCGGGGTCACGATGACGCTGCCGATGGACATTCGCCTGGCCTCCGAGGAGGCGCGGCTCGGATTCGTGTTCGCGCGCCGCGGGATCGTGCCCGAAGCCTGCTCGAGCTGGTTCTTGCCCCGCCTCGTGGGCATCAGCCGCGCGATGGAGTGGGTGGCCACCGGCCGGGTGTTCTCCGCCTCCGAGGCCCACCAGGCCGGATTGGTGCGCAGCCTGCACCCTCCCCGAGAGCTGCTGCCGGCGGCGATCGAGCTCGCCCGTGAGATCGCCGACAACACGGCGCCCGTGTCGGTCGCCCTGGCCCGGCGGATGATGTGGACGATGCTGGGCGCCGAGCACCCGATGATCGCCCACCGTGCCGACTCCCGCGGCATGCTCCTCCGGGGCCGGTCAGCCGACGCGGCCGAAGGGGTGCGCTCGTTTCTGGAGAAGCGGGCTCCCCGCTTCACCGACCGGGTCAGCGACGGCCTGCCCGACATCATGCCGGGATACCAAGCTCCTGAGTTCATGTGAGCTGTCCACCGCGGCGCCGAGTCGGCGCGGGCGGGCGCGATCAGACGCTGCGGCGGACGTTCGCAAACCCTCCACTGTTGTTCCGCCTCTCGGTGACGGAGCCTCAGATGGAGCGGATGGCACCGCCATCGACCGGGATCATCGCGCCCGTGATGTAGGAGGCGGCGGGGGACAGCAGGAACGCCGCCACCCGCCCGAACTCCTCCGGCTCCCCGTACCGGCGCAGCGGGATCTGCTCGGACTTGCGGGCCCGCACCTCGTCAGGGTCGCCGCTGAGGGCGTCAAGCTGACGCACTCTGTCGGTGGCGATCCGGACCGGCATGAGCCCGTTGATCCGGATCCCCGCGGGGCCGAGCTCGTCCGCGAGCGTCTTCACCACCCCGGCGAGGGCCGGGAACATCCCATTGGAGACCGCCAGCTCCGCGAGCGGCACCCGTACAGACGAGGCCAGCACGAGGACGATCGAGCCGCCGGTGCCGGCGACGGAGCGGGCCTCGGCACCGCGCTCGTCCCGGCCGCCCAGCTCCGCCGCGAGCACTCGAGCCAGCCGGACGCCACCCAGGAACACGGTCTCGAACGCGGCCCGCCACGCGTCGTCCGTCGTGCTCGCAACCGTCCCCGCCGGCGTCCCGCCCACGCTGATCAGGCCACCGTCGAGGCGGCTGAACCGCTCCTTGGCGGCAGCGATCAGCCGCTCCGGCGTGGCGGGATCGCTGTTGTCGGCGACCACCCAGGTGGCACGATCAGCGGTCCCGGCGTTCTGCGTCAGGCGGGCCGCCGCCGCCGAGGCTGTGGCCTGGTGGGGAGCGCTGACCACGACGCGGGCTTGGTCTTGCACCAGCGCCTTGGCGGCGGCGAACCCAAGGCCGCGGCTGCCGCCGGTCACGAGGTACACCCTGTCGCGCAGCCCGATGTCCATCCGCCCATTCTTCCCTACTTGCGGTGACGGCCTACTGCCGGTCGACGAGCCGGATGCGCTTCTCGGATGCCATCCGCGAGACGATCGCGGGCACGTCGGCCGGCTCTCCGGCCAGCTCCTCGGCGCCGGCGACTACCAGCTCGTCCCGGGAGCCGTAGCCCCACAGGACTCCGATCGCAGCGAGCGCGTTGGCGTGGGCCCCGCGAATGTCGTGTTCGCGGTCGCCCACCAGCGCGAGCGGCCGCGCCGGACCCAGGCGAGCCAGCGACCGGGCGACGATCGTGGCCTTGTCGGCGCCCGGCTCGTGTACCCGTGACCCCTCCACGAACTCAAACCAGCGCCGCAGGTCGAGACGAGCCAGCTGGGGCAGCGCCACCTCGATCGACTTCGAAGTCGCGATGGCCATCCGCAGCCCCCGCTCGGCGAGGTCGCCCATCAGCTCGGTGATGCCGGGAAACTGACGCACATCGGTCGCCTGCGCCGAGCGGCGCCGGTAGTCGGCCACGATCGCCTTCAGGGTTGCCTCGTCGGCACCCGGTGCCAGGGCGCGAGCGGCGACGTCGACCGGCGGCCCTACGTGGGGACGCACCTGCTGCGGAGTAGGCGGCGCCAAGCCGAAATCGACCAGCGTCTCTCTCCAGCAGCGAGCGATCGACGGAAACGAATCGATCAGGCAGCCGTCGAGGTCGAACAGGAGCGCGATGCTCATCGCTCGTGAATCCTCCGCTCCAGCAGAGCCGCCTGGCGCTCGTTGAATTCGCTGCCGTCGCGCACGAACTCGAGCAGCAGCTCCATCTGTGGGAGGTCGTACCGCCGGTAGAGACGCTCGGCGAGCCGTCCGTGCTCGGCGTAGAAGCTGTCCAGCTGTCGCACCGCCTCCGTCAGCTCGACGCGCACCCGGCGGCGGTCGGCGGGGTCGCGCACGCGCCGCGCGTAGCCCGCGCGCTCGAGCCGATCCAGCGCCGTGGTCATCGCTCCCGTCGACAGTCCGGTCTTCTCGGCGAGCTGTCCGGCGGTCATCGGCCCTTCCCGGCCGAGCACGTCGATGCAGCGCATGTCGGTCCGGTTGACGCCCGCGGCGTCGGCGACCGCCTGGTCGAAGCGGGCGGTGGCGTTCTGCGAACGGCGGATCTCGTCCACCAGTTCCTCGAACACCTCCCGCTTATGTCTTGACACTATGATCTCTCGATGCTAGAAAGATTTGACGCTCAAGGCATTCTATCGCGTGAGCGTGATCGGCAAGCCACGAGTCGTATGCGAGAAAGGTCTGTGATGGAACCCTCGATCCGAGCCAGCGAACTGAGAAAGAACTACGGGGAAGTGACCGCCGTCGACGGCGTGAGCCTATCGGTGCCGCCGGGCACGATCTTCGGCGTGCTCGGCCCCAACGGGGCGGGCAAGTCCACGACCGTGAGGATGCTGTGCACGCTCACGCATCCCGACAGCGGCCGCGCCTGGATCGTCGGCGTCGATGTCCTGCGGGATCCGGCGGTCGTGCGGCGGGCGATCGGCGTCGTCGGGCAGAAGCACGGCTTCGATCCGGAGGCGACCGGGCGGGAGAACCTCGTCCTCCAGGGTGAGTTCTACGGCATGGGCGGACGCCGGCTCAAGCACCGGGCGGCGCAGTCGCTGGAGCGCTTTGGCCTTGCGGAAGCCGCGGACCGCCTCGCCAAGACGTACTCGGGCGGGATGCAGCGCCGGCTCGACCTCGCGATGGGGCTGCTGCACGAGCCACAGGTGCTGTTCCTCGACGAGCCGACCACAGGGCTCGATCCGGAAGCCCGAGTCGACATGTGGCGCGAGATCGAGCGGCTGGCCGCCGACGAGCGGATGACGGTCCTGATCACCACCCATTACATGGACGAGGCCGACCGGCTGGCCTCGCGCCTGGCGATCATCGACCGCGGTCAGATCGTCGTGGAGGGAGCACCCGAGCAGCTCAAGAGCGAGTTGAAGGGAGATGCGATCCAGATCGAGCTGGACGCGGGGGAGCATGCGATCGCCCGCAGCGCGCTTGATCGTGTCGAGGGGCTGACCGAGATAGAGCTCGACGGTCAGACGCTGCGGGCCCGGGCGCGCGACGGCGGCTCCGCGATCCCGGCCGTCCTGTCGGCACTGGAGTCACACGGGTCCCGGGCGACCTCGGTCACGCTGGCGCGCCCGTCGCTCGACGAGGTCTACCTGCGCCATGCCGGACGCGTGTTTCACCGGGTCGATGCCGAGGCCGCGGAGGTGTCGTCGTGACCTCGGTGCGCCAGAGCTGGCAGGTGTATCTCCGCGGGCTGCGTGTGCTGCGCCGGCAGCCGGCCTACCTCGGGATGACTCTCGTTCAGCCGGTCATCTGGTTGTTGTTGTTCGGAGCCGTGTTCAAGTCGGTGGCTCACATCCCGGGCTTTCACGGCTCCTACATCAACTTCCTGACTCCCGGGGTGGTCGTCATGCTGGCCGTCTTCTCGGCCGGCTGGACGGGGATGGGATTCGTCGAGGACATCAACGGCGGGGTGATGGACCGGATGCTGACGACGCCCGTGTGGCGAGGTGCGCTCAACGCCGGCACCATCGCCTACGGGTCGTTCATGGTCGCCGTGCAGACGGTCGTGATCGTGCTGCTGGCGCTCGCCCTGGGCGCGGACTTTCGCGGCGGTGTCGGCGGCGTGGTGCTGATGATCATCGTCGCCGCGCTGCTGGGAGCCGTGTTCGCTTCGCTGTCGAACGCGGTGGCCGTCCTCGCCCGCCAGCGTGAGACCGTCATCGGGGCCGTCACCTTCGTTCAGCTCCCGCTCACCTTTCTCTCGGCGGCGCTGATGCAGGACAGCCTCCTCCCCTCCTGGATCCGCTCGGTCGCGAAGTACAACCCGGTCAACTGGGCGGTGGTGGCCGCTCGGTCGGCGGCCATGCAGAAGATCGACTGGAGCGTGGTCGCCGGCCGGGTGGGGCTCCTGGCCGCGCTCCTGCTCGTGGCCGCGGTGCTCACCGCCCGGGCCTTCACCAGCTACCAGCGCTCCCTGTGAGCTGCCGTCCGGTCCCGCCCCCCGCAAATCCGAGAACTTGCTTGAGGTTCGCGGCGAACGGGGGATAATAAAAGCCTGTACAGATGCCCGGTTCCATCATTCGGATAAAGGCGGTTCCGATGCCTTGGAATGGGAGTTAGTACCTAGGCCGTGGCGGGCGCGGGAGCAACTCGCGCCCGCCATAGGCTGTAACCGACCGGTCATCGGCCGGAGCGCCGGCGGAGGTCACCGGCGTGAGCGCCGGCGGCCTGGGTGAGTAGGCTCGCCGGGATGCCCGACTGGTTTGACGAGCTCGGCGAGTTTCTGCGCATCCCTTCGGTGAGTGCCGACCCGGGGCGCGCCGCCGACGTCGTGAGGGCCGGGGACTGGATCTGTGAGTTCGTGCGCCGGGCCGGGGGTGAGTGCGAGCTCGTCGATTGGCACGGGCAACCGCTGGCGATCGGAGAGCTGCGGGCGTCTCGGGACGCCGACCGCGCCCCGACCGTCCTCTGCTACGGCCATTTCGATGTGCAGCCGCCTGATCCGGAGGAGCTCTGGGAGTCGGCGCCGTTCGCTCCCGAGATCCGCGGTGACCACATCTACGCACGTGGGATCGCCGACGACAAGGGTCAGCTCTACATGCTCCTGTACGCGGCCCGCGAGCTTGCCCAGGCCGCCGAGCTGCCGGTCAACGTGCGCTTTGCCTGCGACGGCGAGGAGGAGACGGGCGGGCAGTCGATCCTCGAGTTCCTGAGCGCCGACCGGCGCGGCGCCGACGTCGCGGTGATCTTCGACAGCGCCATGATCGATCGCGGACGGCCCGCCTTCAACATCGCCACGCGGGGGCTCGTCTACTTCCACGTGACCCTGCGCGCCGGAGAGAGGGACCTGCACTCGGGGATCTACGGCGGCGCCGCCCTCAACGCCGCCAACGCCCTGGTCAGCACCTTGGGCGCCGTCGTGGCCGTCGACGGCCTGCTGGTGGAGGCGCTCAGGCAGGGAGTGCAGGCTCCCTCCGAAGCCGAGCTCGCCGACTGGCACGCTCTGCCCGCGGGCGCGCACGAGCTGGGCGAGCAGGGTGCCCGTCCCAAGGACCGGCGCGCCGCCGACGAGTTCTACATGCGGACGTTCGCCGAGCCGGCGCTTGACATCAACGGCCTGGAGAGCGGCTCGCCGCACGTCGAGAAGACGGTTCTGCCGGCGAGAGCCGACGCCAACGTCTCGATCCGCCTGGCTCCCGGCCAGGAGGTCGGGGCGATCGCGGAGGCCTTTGAGCGAATCCTGCTCGACGCGAGGCCCGCCGGCTGTGAGCTTGACGTGCGCCTGCTGTCATCGGCGCGGCCCGGTGTGATCGCCTCCGACGCCCGAGCGGTGACGCTGGGCCTGACCGCCTTTGAGCGGGCGCTCGGGGTCCGGCCCGCGCTGATTCGCTCGGGCGGCACGCTGCCGATCGTTCCCGCCCTGGCCGATCGGGGCATCCCGACGATCGTGACCGGGTTCTCGCTGCCCGACGCCAACATCCACTCCCCCAACGAGAACCTGCCGCTGCAATCCGTGCCGCTCGGGATCGGCGCTGCGCGGTCGCTACTGCGCGAGTTCGCGGCCCTGTGAGCGGGCGCCCGATGCGTGAGGGTCGCCTGGTCGAGCCCGCCTCAGAGCGCTCAGCGCGGCGCCGCTAGCAACCATCGACGCCGCACGCTTCCCCGTCCGCGGTCGCCAACACGGGAGCGCCCCGGGCCCAGCCCTGGCGCAGCAGCTCGAGCACCCCCTCCGGTGGTTGCGCGCCCGAGACGCCCAGAGCCCGGTCGACGATGAACGTCGGAACCCCGCTGATCCCGAATCGCATCGCCACCTGCTCGTCCTCGCGTACCTCCCGGGCGTAGCGGTCGCCGGCCAGGATGGCCCGCGTCTCGCCTTCGGGGAGGCCTACCTCGACGGCCAGGCGGACCAGTGCGTCGTGATCGCTCATCAGCTCGCCCTCGGTGAAGTAGGCGCGCATCAGCCGCTCCTTGAACCCGTCCTGAAGGCCATGCTCGTGCGCGAGGTGGAGCAGGCGATGGGCATCGAAGGTCGTGCCGCTGCGCGCGATGTCGAAGCGGAAGTCCAGGCCCTCGTCGGCGGCGGTGCGAGTCAGCTGCTGCTCGAGCTCCCGCGCCCGCTCCACCGTGATCCCGTACTTGGCGGCCAGGCGGGCCGCGCGCTCACCCCCGCGCTCGGGCGGAGCGTCGGGATCGAGCTCAAAGCTTCGCCAGGTGACCTGTACGTCATCCCGATGCTCGAACTCGGCCAGCGCGGTCTCGAAGCGGCGCTTGCCGATGTAGCACCAGGGACATGCGATGTCAGACCAGATCTCGACGTTCACGAGCACTCCTTGGTTGAGCAGACAACAATTAAGTGTAGCGCCGAGCCGGCGCCCCGAGGCCCGCAGTTGGCTACATTCCCGTGCCTTGTCTTCGATCGCCCGGGCAACGCGACGATCTCTGGCCCTGCTCGGCGCGCTCACGCTGTTTGCCGCCGGCGGCGCCTGCCTGGTCTCCTCGGCACAAGCGTTCGTGTTCCGGGTGTCGGTGAGCCGTACGCCCACCGGGCGGCCGGTCGCCCCTGGGTTCCTCGGTCTGGCCCTCGAGTACCGGGCCATACCGCAGCTGACCGGATCTGACCCGGTCCCGGTGAATCCGGTGCTGGTCCAGCTGATTCGCAATCTCGTGCCTCAGGGCAGACCCGTGCTGCGCATCGGCGGCCTGAGCACGGACCGGACCTGGTGGCCGGTCCCTGGCGTCAACCGGCCGCTCGGGATCACCTACAACCTAACCCCCAGCTGGATTGGCTCCGCGCGGGCGCTCGCCCAGGCGACGAATGCGCGGCTGATCCTCGGCCTCGGCCTTCAGGCCAACCAACCCAGGATCGACGCCGTCGAAGCCACCCAGCTGGTCGAGGGCATCGGGGACCAGCACATCGCCGCGCTGGAGATCGGCAACGAGCCGGAGCTGTATACCTCTATCCCCTGGTATCGCGAGCTTCACGGCAAGCCGATCCCCTGGTATGAGAACGCCGGGACGCCGATCTTCGCCCGGCCCGCCGATTACGGGCCCGCGGCGTTTCTCGGAGACTTCGAGCGGGCGCTTCACGCGGTGGCCCCCCAGGTTCCGATCGCCGGCCCGGCGAGCGGGTCGGGTTCGTGGTACGCCGGCTTTCGCCGCCTGCTGTCACCGACATCACGAGTCAAGATCGTCACCGGGCACGCCTACGGCCTCAATCAGTGCGTCACCGACGCGAGCTCGGCCCTATATCCAAGCGTCTCCCATCTGCTCAGCCCGTCGGCGTCACGCGGATTCGTCGCCGGCCTGGAGCCGTCCGTGGCCGGCGCGCACCGGGTGGGGGCGAGCTTCCGGATCGACGAGATGAACTCCGTCAGCTGCAATGGTCGGCTCGGCGTCAGTAACACCATGGCGTCCGCGTTGTGGCTGTTGGACTCATTGTTCACGCTCACCGCAGACGGCGTCGATGGCGTCAACATTCACACCTATCCGCAGGCGGCCAACGGCCTGTTTGACTTCATCCGCTCCGATGGCCGGTGGGAGGCGTCGGTGCACCCCATCTACTACGGGATGATGATGTTCGCCCAGGCGGCGCCGCCGGGGTCCAGGTTGCTGCGAATCCAGTCCGGAAACCAGGACCGGGTGCGCGCATGGGCGACGCTGGCTCCCGACCATCGCACCCGGGTGCTGCTGATCAACGACAGCCTGACCGGCGCGGCGCTGGCCCAGGTACGAGCGTCCGGGGCCGGCGGGCCGGCGGGCGCCGAGAGCCTGAGGGCCTCCAGCGCATACGCGACGAGCGGTATCTTCCTCGGCGGCCAGAGCTTCGGTCCCGAGACCGCTGCGGGGCGGCTCTCACCGGCACGCAGCCAGACCGTGGCGCCGCGCTCCGGGTCCTATTCCGTAGAGCTGCCCCCCGGGACCGCGACCCTCCTGACCTTCCCGCCCGCCTGACCGCGATACCGTGAGCGGGTGCCCTCGCAATGGCCAGCTGTCTCCTACGGCGCCTGGAGCGCGACCTGCGACACATTGCACGCCCACACCCAGCTGCTCGGCAAGCTCGCGGTCGCCCTGGCCCCGCCTGAGCCCCAGCTCCAGCACGCGGCGCTGAGGCTGACGGCTCGGGGATGGGAGACCGGCCCCCTGCCGGCCTCCGACGGCTCGGGGGCGATCGTCGTCGCGCTTGACCTGCACAACCACGAGTCGGTCATCGAGCACAGCAACGGCCAGGTACAGCGAGTCGCCCTGGCTCCAGACCGAGCGGTGGCAAGCGTGACCCGGGAGGTCCTGGAGGCAGTGCGTTCTGCCGGCGGCCCGTTCGAAATCAACCTCACCCCTCAGGAGACCACGTGGACCACCCCGCTGGACGAGGATCAGGAGCACGCAACCTACGACCGCTCCCAGGTGGGCGCCTACTTTGGCGCCGCGACCCAGGCGGCACTCGTGCTGGCGGCGTTCCGGGCGCCCTACCGAGGCCGGTCGACGCCGGTCAACGCGTGGTGGGGCTCGTTCGACCTGGCGGTGAACCTGTTCTCGGGCCAGCCCGCCGAGCCGCCGGCCGACGACTTCATCATGCGCAACGCGATGGACGCCCAGGAGGTGGCGATCGGCTGGTGGCCAGGCGATCAGCGCTACGACGCGGCGGCCTTCTACGCCTACGCCCATCCCGCCCCTCCCGGGTTCGAGGGCGGCCACCTGTCGCCGGTGCAGGCGCGCTGGGAGCCGGCGCTGGGCGAGTACGTCCTGGACTGGGAGGCGGTTCGCGCCGGCGCCGACCCGCGCGCCGGCGCCCTGGAGTTCGCCCGTTCGGCGTTCAGCCATGCCTGCGCGGTGTGCGGATGGAATCCCCAGCTCTCCGCAAGCGCAGAAGGGAACCCGCCGCCGATCCGGTGAGAGCGGGCACGCCTGCATGATTCTGCATACCGACATTCCAACCCGAGCCCAGGTGGATCGCCTGCTGGGCAACCGTGACCCGCGCAGCGTGTCGATCTACCTGCCGACCGAGCCCGCCTCCCCGGGAGGCGCCGAGCGGATCGAGTTGCGCAATCTCGGTGACGAGGCGATCCGGCAGCTGCGCGAGGCCGGCTCCACGAGCCGCGATCTCGCGACGATCGAAGAGGAGCTGGCCGACCTGACCGCCGACGAGGAGTTCTGGCGCCTCCAAGCGCGCAGCCTCGCCGTATTCGTGACGCCCGCGGCGCTGACCACCTTCCGGCTTCCCAACCGGCTGGTCGCTCTCGTGGAGGTATCCGACCGCTTCCACGTCAAGCCGCTGCTGCGGGCTGTCACCTTTCCGCAGGTCGCATTCGTGCTCGCGCTCGCCCAGGGCTCGGTACGGCTGGTCGAGGTCGAACCTGAGCTGGCTCCCGCCGAGGTGGCGGTCCCGGACCTCCCCAAGGATGTCGCCAGCGCCGCGGGCCGCGCCTCGATCACCGATCGCGCCCCGACCCGGCGGATCCAGGGCAGCGAGGGGCAGAAGGTCCGGATGCGCAGCTTCGCGCGGCAGATCGACCAGGCGCTCCGGCCGCTGCTGAGCGGCCTGGACGTGCCACTGATCCTCGCGGCCGGCGAGCCGATCGGGTCCATCTACAGGACGGTGAGCTCGTATCCGTACCTGGCGACGGCGACGATCCCGGCGAACCCCGAGACGTCGTCGGACGCCGAGCTGGCCAGCCAGGCGCGGACCGTCCTCGACGGGCTCTACGCCGACGAGCTGCGCGGCCTGCACGAGCTCTTCGCGCGCCGCGCCTCCGAGGGCCGAGCCACGGCCGACGTTGCCGAGGCCGCACGGGCCGCCACCTACGGCGCTGTCGACACAGTGCTGGTCGACATGGATGCGGTCCTCCCCGGGTCTGTCGACGAGGATTCGGGAGCGGTCAGCTTCGCCGGCTCAGGCGCGCACAGCTACGGCATCCTGGATGAGATCGCTCGTCGGGCCTGGCTCGCCGGAGGGCGGGTCCTGGCCGTCCGCCGCGCCGACATACCCGGCGAGACCGACGTGGCGGCCATCCTGCGCTACGCGCCGTTTGCCGGTTGAGCCCGACCCTCGCGGCCAGCCGGTCCGCTCGCCGGCGCAACAGGGGTGTCTGGGAGTAAGTGTCGTATAGCGATAGTTAGTCCCAAACCCCTTGCGTATTGCCTGCTCGCAAGCACGACGCGAAGCGCCACCCAGACGCCCGACCGCGGGGCGGAATGGCGGGAGCCTCCGGGTGGAGACTCCCGCCGGGGCCACCAGCCGGCTAGTTGGTGAGAGGACCTTTGTCGCTGCCGACCGCGAACACGTGGATCGCGCCTTGGTTTGTGGTCGCGGGCAGCGTGATGCTGGCCACGGTCTTGCCCGCGGTGATCGGGATCGTGGTGGAGAACACGTAGGTGTTGATCGTCTGCGGCTTGCCCGAGATGCTGTTGCGGTAGGGCGTCGTCGCCACCTCGGCGTTCCCGTAGGACGGCTGGGAGCCGTTCGCGCCCAGCGTCCAGTCGCTGAAGCCGAGCGACACCTGCTGGGTCGAGCCGTCGGTGTAGGTGATCGTCATCTGGCCGGTCGATGGCCCGTTGGTGGCCGCGCCCACCAGGCCGATCTCGGTCGCTCCGGTGACCGGGAGCAGCTTCAGCGTCTGGCCGCCGGCGATCAGGTTGTCGGGTTGTCCGGCAGCCGCCGAGGGCCACTTGTACTGGACGCCGTTCGAGGTCACCGTCGCCCCCGCGGTCACTCCCTGCGCGGCCAGCGCCTGCTCGGAGTAGCTGAAGCCGTCGCCGTCGAAGTTGGCGGCTCCCTCGTCTGAGTCGCTGGAGATACCGGTGTTGTTGTAGTAGGGCGCCAGATCGCCGGGGCTGGCCACGGCGATCTCCTCCACGACGTCGGGCAGCGGCGTACCCGTCGCCGAGGTCATGTGGAACGTCACCAGGTACTGGCCGTCGGGCGTCCCGGCGGGAATCGTCACGGAGACGGGCTGGGTCGCCTTCGCCTCCTTGCCCACGAGCATCGATCCGCTGGTCGGCCCGACCTGCAGGCCCGAGCCCGTGGTGGTGGCAGCCGTCCAGTTGATCGTCTGGGCGGTGCCGGTCATGCTCTGCACTCCGAGCGTCAGCGCGGCGCTGCTCCCCGGAGAGGTGACGATCAGCGGGTTGTTGGTGCTGCCGGGCCCGGTCACGTAGCCGAGTGCCGGCAGGATGCCCTGGGTGTTCGAGGGCGGCGCGTCGGCGGGGGCGCTGGCCCACGTATCCGAGGCGGTACCGGACAGCGTCCAGTCGACCGTGCCGCCCCGGGTGAACAGGCTCGCCGGCAGGTAGGCCCGGTCCCACGAGCTGCCGTTGAGGCTCACGCCGTGGACATAGGGAGCGCTGTCGGCCGCCTGGGGCGCACTCTCGGTGATCGTCTTGCCGTTGCCCAGGTGGATGGCGATCTTCGAGAACAGCGGGCTGCCCAACGCCAGGGTGGCGGATCCGGGCGTCTCGGGGTAGCCGCCGAGCGCCGACCACACGTACCAGGAGCTCATCGCGCCCAGGTCGTCGTTGCCGGCCAGGCCGCCGGGCGTGTTGGTGTACAGCTGGTCCTGGACCTCCCGGACCACCTGCTGTGCCTTGTAGGGAGCGCCGACGTAGTCGTACTCCCACGGGATGTCGAAGCTGGGCTCGTTGCCCATCTGGGCCTGCGTCGGCCCCATCGCTGTCACGCTCGAGGTCAGGCCATCGAGGAACTTGACCCAGTTGCTGTCGCCGCCCTCGGCTCGCACCAGGCCATTGACGTCGAACGGCAGCTCGGCCGTATAGACGTAGGCGTCGGCCTCCACGAAGCCGGTGCCCGAGGTCGGGTCGAATCCCGACTGGAAGGCACCATTGTCGAGCTTGGGCTGGAGGAAGTCGCTGCCGGGATTGAATACGTTCTGCCAGTTGTTGGCGCGGGTGGCGAACGTGCTCGCGACCGAGCCCTTGCCCATCGCCTTGGCCATCAGCGCGATCGAGTTGTCGGCGGCGTTGTACTCCTCCTGCGTCGAGACCGGACCGTAGTAGTTGCAACAGCCGTAGGTGCCGTCGATCGGCAGGTATCCCTTGCTCAGGTAGTAGTTGAGGCCGGGGCGGATGTTGCTGGGGACGTTGGCTTCCGTCTCCATGTCCGTGAGCGCCTGGCCCGCATTGAACCCCCGGGCGCCGAACGCGTATGCGTCGGCGATGATCGGGTCAGACGGGTCCCCCACCATGATGTAGGCCTCGCCGTTGTCCTCGTTCCACTTGGGGAGCATCCCGGTCTGGTTGTAGTCGTCGAGCATCGAGGTGACGGTGTCCGAGGCCTGCTTGGGGAACAGCATCGACTCGAGCTGGGTCTGGCTGCGGTAGATGTCCCAGCCGGAGTAGTTGGCGTACTCGGGATGACCGGCGGGGACGGTGTGAAGCTGGCCGTCGAACCCGCTGTACTGGCCGTTGACGTCGCTCTCCACGTTGGGGTGCAGCAGCGAGTGATACAGCGCGGTGTAGAACACCGCCTGCTGGGTCGGGGTGCCTCCGGCGACCTGGATCTTCGACAGCGCCTGGTTCCAGGCGTTGTGCGCGGCGGTCTTGACCGGGGCCAGGCTCCAGCCGGGGATCTCCTTCGCCCGGTTCTGGGCCGCGTTGCCGGTGCTCACGTAGGAGATGCCCACCTTGGCGGTCACCGCCGCGTTGCTGGCGGTGTCGAAGCTCAGGTAGGCCCCATCCGCGCCGCTGACGGGAGGCTGGGGGGCCGCCACCGTCGAGTCCAGGCGCGCCCGTCCGGTCGCGGAACGCACCGTTCCGGGCAGGGAGGCGGCGGACATCGCCTCCAGGGCCCGCAGCTTGGCCTGCTTGCGGGCGGTCGCCGCGGCCGCCGGGGACAGCCGCGAGGTCATCGACTTGGAACCCGCCTGCGGAGCCGAGCCGTTGGTCCACGTGCCGTAGTCGGCGAACGGCCGGTTGAACACCATGTCGAAGTGCAGGGTGTACTGGTTGTTCGCCCCGCAGAAGGCGCCGGTCGTGACCCACCCGGAGATCTCCTTGTCGCTGACGACCTGGAAGTGGGTGGCCGTGTCCGGCGCTCCGCTGTCAGACAGCTTGAACAGCAGGTTCCCGGTCCCGGCCGTCGCCGGGAAAGCGAACGTGGCCAGGCCGGCCCGGGTGGTGGTGGTCAGCTGGGTGTTCACGCCACCCGCGTTGAGCTGGTAGTAACCGGGAGTCGCGGTCTCCTGGCTGTGGTCCAGCGGCTCGGTCGCCCCGGTCGGATCGGTCCCGACCGCGCCGGTCGTGGGCAGGATCGGCACGTCGTCCTCGGCCCCGCAGCCCGGGCCCGACAGGTGGGTCAGGCTGTAGCCGATGATCGACTGCGAGCTGTAGTCATAGCCGCCCCCGGACGGGCGGTTGGGCGTGTCGGGGCTCCACTGGATCATGCCGAACGGCATGTCCGCGCCCGGGAAGGTATCGCCGCCGTTGGTCGTGCCGATGAAGGGGTTGACGAGCGACGCGGGGTCGGACACGTAGCCGGTGGCCGATTGGGCCGAGGCGGTGCCGCCCAGCGGAATGAGCGCCAGGCCGGACGTGATTGCCGCGGCAGCGGCCATTCGGACGAGAAGACTCGTACCTCGCATGTGGATCTCCCTCTGTGTCTGCCGTTCGCTGTTTGGCGTGCGGGCACCCCGCCCGCCTGGATCGCGGGAGAGGATTTGCGGTTCGTAATGACAACGTTGTCTTACGACCGCGGGCGAATATACCGAGGGAGTGACAACGCGTCAAGGTGCAGTGGCCGCAAGGTCTACCCACGGCCCGATATCTGACCATCGCAGGGCGGCACGGCGGGCAGCCGCGCGTCAAACCAGGCGTTTGAACCCACCCGCCCCTGGGTAGGCGCGAGGGGAAGTGGCCCAGGAGGAGGAGACATGGCTGATCGGGTAGCTCGAGTCGTCGGTGAGGCGCCGAAGCGTCGTCTCGGAGTGGGGACGAGCCTGGCGTTGCTCGTCGCGGTGGCGGTGATGTTCGCGAGCGGGGTGTTCACCTCGGCGCCCGCCGCGCGGACGATCCACCACAGTGCGGGCACGGCATTCACGCCGGACCAGCAGGCGATCAACGCCAGGGTCGGCAGCCTGCTCAGGCGCATGACGGTGGCCGAGAAGTTCGGTCAGCTGGAGATGGCGGGGCCGCAGACGTCGACCGCCGCGGGTGCGACGCTCCTTCAAGAGGCTCGTGACGGACAGGTCGGCTCGGTGCTCGACTTGGTCGGCGTCGCCGGCATCAACCAGCTCCAGCGGGCTGCGCTGCACTCACGGCTCCACATCCCGCTGATCTTCGGGCTCGACGTGATCCACGGCTACAAGACGATGTTCCCGGTGCCGCTCGCCGAGGCGAGCAGCTGGGATCCCGCGCTGGTGCAGAACGACGAGTCCGTCTCGGCCTCGGAGGCCACGGCGGACGGCATCAAGTGGACGTTCAACCCGATGGTCGACATCAGCCGCGATCCGCGCTGGGGCCGCGTCGTGGAAGGCGCGGGGGAGGATCCATTCCTCGGCGCCGCGATCGCCGCCGCGAAGGTTCGCGGCTACCAGGGAGCCAACTTCGCCGCCCCGGACAAGATGGCCGCGACCGTCAAGCACTTCGCGGCCTACGGCGCTCCGGTCGCCGGTCGCGAATACAACACCGTCGACATGTCGACCCAGCAGCTCTTCAACGACTACCTACCGCCCTACAAGGCGGCGGTCGACGCCGGCGCCGCGACGGTGATGGCGTCGTTCAACTCGCTCAACGGCGTCCCCAACACCGCCAATCCGTACACGTTGCAGACGATCCTGCGCGACGAGTGGGGCTTTGGTGGCACGACGCTCAGCGACTACCAGGCCGTCCAGGAGCTCGAGGCGTTCGGCTACGCCGCCAACGGGGCCCAGGCGGCGCAGCTGGCCCTGACCGCCGGCATCGATATCGAGATGGCGGTACAGGTGGGGAGCTCCAGCGAATACTCGACGTACTCCAACTACGGGCCGGAGCTGCTCGCGTCCGGAAAGATCACGCTGAGCCAGCTGAACACCGCCGTCCGCCACGTGCTGACGCTCAAGTACCTGGCCGGTATGTTCGCGCATCCGTACACGAATCCGACCCGGGTGCAGACCGCCGAGCTGACGCCCGGTAACCTGTCCGCGGCGCGGACCTCGGCCGACGAGTCGATGGTCCTGCTGCGCAACCAGAGCCACGCCCTGCCGCTGAGCACCAGCACGCCCTCGATCGCGGTCGTCGGCCCGCTCGCCGACGACCCGCTGGATCAGCTCGGGCCCGACGTGCCGATCGGCTACGACACCACCCCCAGCGACCTGAAGACGACGGACAAGGTCGTCTCGGTCCTCGACGGGATCAAGGCGGCGGCGCCGAACGCCGGCGTCACCTACGCCCAGGGATGCGACATCACGACGACCCCGACCCCCTGCGCGTCAACCTCCGGATTCGCTGCCGCGGTGAGCGCCGCGCAGTCCGCGGCCGTGACGGTCGTCGTCGTGGGTGAGCCGTCGTCGGACACCGGCGAGGCCTCCTCGCGGTCAATGCTCGGCCTTCCCGGACAGCAGCTCGCGCTCGTGCAGGCGATCGCCGCGACCGGAAAGCCCTACGTGGTCGTGCTGATGAACGGACGCCCGCTGACGATTCCCTGGCTCGCCGGCAATGCCCCGGCCCTGCTCGAGTCCTGGTATCCGGGCACCGAGGGCGGCAACGCGGTCGCCGACGTGCTGTTCGGCAAAGTGGATCCCGGTGGCAAGCTGCCGATGTCGTTCCCGCGGAACGTCGGGCAGATCCCGATCTCCTACAACGAGCTGCCCACCGGACGGCCGTATGACCCCAACAACAAGTACACCTCCAAGTACCTCGACGTGCCGAACACCCCGCTGTACCCGTTCGGCTACGGGCTCTCGTACACGACGTTCTCGCTGTCGACCCCGCAGCTGTCCTCGACCCGGGTGTCGCCGAACGGTCCGCTGACCGTCACCGAGAAGATCGCCAATACCGGGTCGGTGGCCGGCGATGACGTCGTGCAGCTCTACCTGCACGAGAGCTACACGAGCATCCTGCAGCCCGTGGAGAAGCTCGAGGGCTTCCAGCGAGTCACGCTGGCGCCGGGTCAGACCAAGACGGTGACCTTCACGCTCGGTCGCCAGAACTTCGGCTTCTACAACGAGCAGGGGCAGTTCGTCGTCGAGCCGGGGCCGTTCGATCTGTGGGTCGGCGACAGCTCGGTCGTCGGCACGCCGTCGACGTTCACGGTCAGCTAGGAGGTCTTGACGATGCGCCGTGCTCGGCCCGGACCCGGCCTCGGCCGCCGGGTCGCGTGTGCCGCCGCGGTGATCGCCGCCGCGGCGCTGGCGGCGACCCTCCCGGGCACGGCGCTCGCGCACGGCGGCGGCGCGTCGCTGACCCCCCACCAGCGCTCGGTGCTCTACGGGGTGGCGCGGGCCACGTGGAGGTTCTACGCCGCCGACGTCGACCCCGTCACCCACCTGCCCCTGGACAACCTGGGGCCGGGCAGCGTTCGCGGCACCTACACCTCGGCGGCGAACGTCGGCGTGTACCTGTGGGCGGTGGTCGCGGCGCACGACCTCGGCCTGATCGACCGCGCGCGGGCCGACTCGCTGGTCACCGCCACGCTCGATGAAGTCGCCGCGCTCAAGCGCTACGACGGCTTCCTCTACCAGTGGTACGACACCGGCGACGGCGCCGTCCTGAGCAACCCCGGGCAGGGCGACTGCGCCGAGACGACTCCCGCTCAGGACAACTGCTGGTTCGTCTCGGCCGTCGACAACGGCTGGTACGCCTCCGGGTTGATCGAGGTCCGTCAGGCGCTGCCCAAGCTCCGCGGCCTGGCCGATCAGCTGCTCGGACCGATGGACTTCTCGATCTTCTACGACGACCGGGCCCAGACCGACTGCAACACCAACGCCTCGCTGCCCGGCAACCCGGCCACCGGCCAGATGTACGGCGGCTACTACGTCGACCAGGGACCGGCCGGCTACCACAACAGCGCGCTCTACAGCGATCCCCGGATCGCGATGTACATCGGCATGGGGCGCCACCAGATGCCCGGCGACGTGTGGTGGCGGTCGTGGCGGACCCCGCCGCCCCAGCGCTGCTCCACCGACCCGCTCCCGTCCGGCGACCCGGGCACCGGCTACTGGCAGACCTACACCGACCCGCAGTCGGGCAAGCAGTTTCCGGTGTGGGAGGGCCACTACATCTATCCCTCCCACCCCTCGCTGACGTTCGTCCCGACCTTCGCCGGCGGGATGTTCGAGGGCTTGATGGCGAACCTGGTCGTGCCCGAGACCACCTGGGGCCCCCACAGCTTTGGGCTCAACGACCTGCGCTGGGCGCATGTCCAGCTCAAATACGCCACCCAGGAGCTCGGCTACCCGGTGTGGGGCATGTCGCCCTCGAGCACAGCCGACGACACCGGCGACTACGGCGGCTTCGGGGTCGAGGGCCAGGCATTCGGCGCCAGCGAGCCGCTGGCCTGGTGCACAACCTGCGCGACCGAGACGACCGTCAGCCCGCACGCCTCGGCGATCGCGCTGCCGGTGATTCCCCAGCAGGCCTACGCCAACCTGGTCGCCCTGCGCGCCCACTATCCGGGCATCTACAGCGCCGACGGCGGCTTCTACGACGCCGTCAACCCCATCACCGGCTCGATCGGACATCGCAGGCTGGTCCTCGATCAATCGATGATCATGGCCGCGCTCGACGACGCCCTGCGCCACGATGCGCTCCAGCGCTACTTCGCCCGCGACCCGGTTTCCTGGGCGGCCCGGGTCTATCTGTCAACCGAGCGGATGTCGATCGGCTGACCCGGTCGGCCACCCCCGACGGCTCGCCCGCGACGCCCGGGGCCAAACGCCGACCCCCGGGGGTAGGATCCCGCAGGTGCCGGACCGCAGCGTCCTCCCGAGCCACCCCTCGGCGTCCTACAGCATCACGATGCGCGTGCGCCTGCAGCAGCGGCCGGGGACGTTTGCCCGGGTGGCCGGTGCGATCGGGGACACGGGCGCGATCCTCGGCGCGATCGACATCGTGCGCGTGGAGGGGGGCGAGGTGCTGCGCGACGTGACCGTCGCCTGCGCAGACGTGGCGCACAGCGAGGCCGTGGTCGCCGCGGTCGGACATCTCGAGGGCGTAGTCGTGGAGCACGTCTCGGATCGAACCTTCCTGATGCACCTGGGCGGCAAGCTCGAGGTCAACGGCACCGTCTCGATCAGGACCCGCGACGATCTGTCGATGGCCTACACGCCCGGCGTCGCCCGGGTGAGCATGGCCATCCACGACGACGTCGCCGATGCGTGGTCGCTGACGATCAAGGGCAACACGGTGGCCGTGATCTCGGACGGCACGGCGGTGCTCGGGCTGGGCGACATAGGTCCCGAGGCGGCGATGCCGGTGATGGAAGGAAAGGCGCTGCTGTTCAAGGAGTTTGCCGGCGTCGATGCGTTCCCCCTGTGCGTGGCCAGCCACGACACCGACAGCATCGTCGAGTTCGTCAAGCTGGCCGCCCCCGCGTTCGGCGCGATCAACCTGGAGGACATCTCGGCGCCCCGCTGCTTCGAGATCGAGCGGCGTCTGCGCACGGAGCTCGACATCCCGGTGTTTCACGATGACCAGCATGGAACGGCGATCGTCCTCCTCGCCGCGCTCATGAACGCACTCCGGGTCGTGGGAAAGATTGCGCAGGACATCAAGGTCGTGGTCGTGGGCGCCGGGGCCGCGGGCGTCGCCTGTACCGAGATCATGCTGGCCCACGGCGTGCGCAACATCGTCGTGTGCGATGTCGACGGGGCGCTCTACCCGGGCCGGCCCGGGCTCGACCCGGTGCTGGAGGAACTGGCCGCGCGTACCAACCCGGACGGCGAGCGAGGCATGGCCGACGACGTGCTCGGGGACGCCGACGTGCTCGTGGGCGTGTCCAGACCGGGCGCCGTGTCCAAGGCGGCCGTGCTCAGAATGGCGAGCGAGCCGGTGGTGTTCGCGATGGCCAACCCGGAGCCCGAGGTGCCCGTCGAGGAGATCGGCCCCCACGTGGCGATCGTGGCCACCGGCCGGTCCGACTACCCGAATCAGATCAACAACGTGCTGGCCTTTCCCGGCGTGTTCCGGGGCGCGCTGAACGTGCGCGCCCGCAGGATCAACGAGGAGATGAAGCTGGCGGCGGCGAGGGCGCTGGCCGCGGTGGTCCGCGAGGACGAGTTGCACCCCGAGTACATCATCCCCAGCGTGTTCAACCGTGAAGTGGTCGACGCGGTGGCTCCCGCGGTCGCGGACGCGGCGGAGGACTCAGGGGTGGCGCGTCGCTCGTCTTCCACCCGGACCGAGACCCGAGCTGAGTCAATCTAGGAGGAGCAGCCTTGGAGGCACACGGCAGCCACAGCAACCCCGAGAGCAGCGCTGGTATGAGTCGCTATGACCAGGTCTGTGCCGAGCATCGGTGGGATGTACCCGAGCGCTTCAACATCGCCACCGACGTGTGCGATCGCCATCCCCGTGACAAGCTGGCCATGATCCACGAGGACTACCGTGGCAACGTCCGCCGGATCACGTGGGGAGAGCTGCAGGACGCATCCAACCGGTTTGCCAATGTGCTCGCGGCGCACGGCGTGCAGCGTGGGGATCGCGTGGCGATGCTGCTGCCGCCCACCCCTGAGACCGCCGCCGCCTTCTTCGGCACCTGGAAGACGGGAGCGATCCTGCTCTCGATGTCGGTGCTCTACGGCGACGAGGGGATTCGCCACCGGTTGACCGATTCCCAGGCCAAGGTGCTGGTCACCAACCAGGCCAATGCCGAGCGGATGGAGCGCTCCCTGGTCGAGCACGTACTGATCCTCGACGATGAGCTGCTGAGCCATGGCGCCACGTCGTTTGACGTCGTCGACAGCTCGTCCGAGGATCCCGCGCAGTTGTACTACTCGTCGGGCACCACCGGGCTGGCCAAGGGGATCCTGCACGCCCACCGTTACATCCTCGGGCACGAGGAGTTCGTCTACTGTCACGACGTCCGTGACGGCGAGCTGTTTCATGGCATGGGCGAGTGGGCGTGGGCCGCCGGGATCGCACCCTTGCTCGGACCGTGGCGCTACGGCGCCGTTCAGGCGGTCTACCAGCGCGAGGGCGGCTTTGACCCGGCCAAGCAGCTCGACTTCCTCTCCCGCCACGAGGTCACCAACGTGTTCGGCACGCCGACGGCGATCCGCTCGATGATGTCGATCCCCGACGCCGGTACCCGCTACCCGTGCAAGTTCCGGATCGTGTGCTCGGCCGGCGAGCCCCTCAATCCCGAGGCGATCCGCTGGGTTCGTGAGCAGTACGGGGTGACCGTGCTCGACTACTACGGCCTGACCGAGTCCTATCCGCTGTGCGCCAACTTCCCGTTCATGGAAGTACGCGAGGGGTCGATGGGAAAGCCGATGCCCGGCTGGGAGGTAGCGATCCTCGATGAGGACGAGCACCCCGTGGCCCCGGGGGAGCGCGGCGAGATCTGCCTGCGGGCACGGTCGAACCCCCATTACCCACTGGGGTACTGGAACCGGCCCGCGCAGGACACCGAGGAGGTGTTCGGCGGCGCCTGGTTTCATACCAAGGACGCGGCCTCTACCGATGATGACGGCTACTTCTGGTATGAGGGGCGGGCCGACGACGTGATCATCTCGGCCGGCTACCGGATCGGCCCGTTCGAGGTCGAGTCGGCATGTCTCGAGCATCCCGCCGTCGCCGAGGCGGCCGCGGTGGCCGTACCCGACGAGCGACGGGGCAACGCCGTCAAGGCATTCGTCGTGCTGGCCGGCGACTACGAACCCAGCGATGCCCTGGCCGAGGAGATCAAGGGCTTCGTGCGGGATCACCTGTCGGCCTACGCCTACCCGCGACAGCTCGAGTTCGTTCCCGACCTGCCCAAGACCCTGACCGGGAAGATCAGGAGGATCGAGCTCCGCCAGCGGGACGCGCAACGGCTAGCTTGAGATGGGCACCATCTGAGAGCGGTGCCCGGCCCGATGAGTAGCGCGCCAGACAGCAAACGGCAGCTATGAGGAGGGTTGCCTGTTAGCGCTCACATGGTCATAATGGCCGCCGTCTGCTGAATCTGCTCGGGCGAGGCTTGCGCCGGGGCGGGACGGGGGATCGAGATGACCGTGGGAGGTGCAGGGCGATGCTGAACTGGTACTCCGCCGCAGGTCGCAGGCGCGCGTGGACGGCGCCGCGCCTCGGCTTGGCCGTGCTCGGAGCGCTGGCACTGGTAGCGCTCGCTCCCGGGTTGTCGACCGCGGTGGCCCGGAGTCAGACGAGCTGCCCGTCGCCGTCTCCGGCGGCCGCCCAGGTGTCGACACCCGGCGCGCCGACCGCCGTGCGCGCGATCGCCGGCGACAGCTCGGTCACGGTCACCTGGTGCGCTCCGCGCCGGGGCGCGGCCAAGGTCGTCTCCTACACGGTGACGTCGTCAAGCGGTCAGCAGGCAACGGCCCAGGTTCCCAACCACTATGTGATCGTCGACGGGCTGCACAACGGCAGCTCGTATTCGTTCACGGTGCGCGCCAGCACGGCCTCGGGTCAGAGCTCGCCCCCGTCGGCGGCCTCAAACCGCGCCACTCCGGCTCCGGTCCCGGAACCTCGCAACGTGCTGCTCGGCCGGCCTCAGCCGGTGACCTATGACCAGTACTCGCTGATCATCGGCGGCAAGCGCACCTTCATCTACGCGGGAGAATTCGATCCGTGGCGCCTGCCGTCGCCGTCGCTGTGGCTCGACCGCCTGGAGAAGATGCGAGCCGACGGCTACAACGCCGTGACCCCGTACTTCGATTGGGACTACCACTCGTCGGCGCCTGGCCTCTATGACTTCTCGGGCGTCAGGGACGTCAACGAGTTTCTCAACATGGCCCAGGAGGCCGGGCTGTACGTGATCGCCCGCCCCGGCCCGTACATCAACGCCGAGACCGACGCCGGCGGCTTCCCGGGCTGGCTGGTCACGCAGTCCGGTACGGCGCGGACCGATGCCCCGGACTACGTCGCGGCGGCCGAGCAGTGGCAGTCGGAGATCGACCCGATCATCGCCGCCCACCAGATCACGCGCGGCGGCGACGTGATCCTCTATCAGGTCGAGAACGAGCTGTTTCACAACGAGCCGGCGACCGCTGACTACATGGCCGACCTGGAGGCCAAGGCGCGCGCCGACGGCATCAACGTCCCGCTCAGCGGCAACCACTCAGCGACCTTCCAGGGCACGAACGGGGCGGTCCAGATCCCCGGCTATGACAGCTATCCGCAGGGCTTCAGCTGCGCGAACCCGAGCGGCTTCGCGACTCCGTCCAGCTACCCGACCAACCCGGGCGTGCCGATCATGCTGCCCGAGTTCCAGGGCGGCTCCTACGACTCCTGGGGCGGCTCGGGCTACGCCGACTGCTATGCGCTCACCGGGCCTGACTTCGAGAACGTGTTCTACAAGAGCAACATCGCCAACGGGGTCACGATTCAGAGCAACTACATGGGAGTGGGCGGCACGAACTGGGGCTGGCTGCCGGCGCCGTTCATGTACACCTCATACGACTACGGAGCGGCGATCCAAGAGACCGGTGAGATCGGCACGCCGAGCGACCCGAACGCGATTCCCAACTCCAAGTACGGCGAGAACAAGCTGATCGGGGACTTCACCCAGGCGGTGCCGTCGCTCACCAAGACGGTCTCGGTGAGCGCCCCGGCGCTCGACAACCCAAGCGTGACGGCGATCGCCCGCGCCAATCCCGACGACGGGACCCAGTTCGTCTACCTGCGCCAGGCCAACGCCGCCTCCACGTCCACGGTCAGCACGCACATGGCACTGAACACCGATCAGACCGGCGCCTATACCTACGACGACGCCGATCCGGCGCTCACCTACACGGGCAGCTGGTCCCACGTGTCAAACCAGTCCTATACCGGCGGCGACTACAAGCAGACCGAGAGCTTCAGCGACACCACCGGCGACTCGGTATCGGTTGCCTTCACCGGCACCGGGGTGCAATGGATCGCCCCGACCGCCAGCAACCACGGGATCGCCGACGTCTATCTGGACGGTAAGCAGGTGGCGACGGTCGACGGGTACTCACCCGGCACGGACTTCCAGCAGGTCGAGTACTCGGCCAGCGGCCTCGCCGACACGACGCACACGCTGAAGATCGTCGTCAGCGGACAGAAGAATCCGGCCTCGGCCGGCACCTTCGTGTCGGTCGACGCCATCAACGTGCCCAGCGCCGCCCAGCAGGCCGACTACTACCCGGTCCTGCCCCAAGCTCCGACCACGGCGATCACGCTGCAGGGACGCGACGCCCGGCTGCTGCTGGCCAACTACAGCTTCGCCGGCGAGCGCCTGATGTACTCGACCTCTGAGCTCATGACCCAGGCCCAGATCGGCGACCGAGCGGTCGCGCTGCTCTTCGGGCCGGCCGGCACCGACGGCGAGACCGTGCTCCGGTATGCCAGTCAGCCCACCGTCAAGGTCCTGTCGGGCAGCGTGACAACCACGTGGGACGCCTCCCGCGGAGACCTGCGCCTGGACTATGTCCACCACGGGCTGGCGAAGGTTCAGATCACGGGCGGCGGCCGTCCGCCGCTGCTGCTGCTGCTCGCCCAGAAGACCGTGGCCGAGGAGTTCTGGCCGCAGGCCACCGCGGCGGGCCCCGCCCTGGTGCGGGGCGCCTACCTGGTGCGCGGCGCGCAGGCGACGAGCGCGAGGCTGGCGCTGACGGGCGACACCAGCCACGCCGGGCCCATCACCGTGTGGGCGCCACCGCAGATCAGATCGGTCACCTGGGACGGCCGCCCGGTGGCCGCGACTGCCAACCGCGATGGCTCCCTGACCGGGACCGTCGCCGGCCCGGCGCCGGTGACGCTGCCCGCGCTCGCCAACTGGCGCTTTGCCTTCGAGACACCCGAGGCCCAGCCCGGCTACGACGACAGCTCGTGGGTGCTGGCCGATCACCCGGTCACCACGAATCCGGCCAAGCCGATCACCACGCCGGTTCTGTACGCCGACGATTACGGCTTCCACCACGGCTTCATCTGGTATCGAGGCCACTTCACCGCCACCGGCGGCGAGACCGGCATCAACCTCACGGCCGGCGGCGGCACCCACGGCGCCTTCTCGGTGTGGCTGAACGGCGCGTTCCTGGGCTCCAACACCGCAGGTGGCGAGTCGACGCAGATGTCGTTCGCGTTCCCGGCCGCGGCGCTGCGCGCCGGCAAGGACAACGTGGTGGCGGTGCTGGTGCAGAGCTCGGGCCACGACGAGGACGGCGTCTACGGACCACCCCCGTCCGATTCACAGAAGGCGCCGCGCGGCCTGCTCGGCGCCGCGCTGCAGGGCGCCTCGACCGCCGTCACCTGGCGGCTGGAGGGTAACCAGGGCGGCGAGAACCTCCAGGATCCCGTGCGAGGTCCGCTGAACGCCACCGGCCTGTACGGCACCAACCACGGCTGGGATCTGCCCGGCTACCCGGACTCGAGCTGGCAGCGGGTCTCGCTTCCCGACTCGTGGCAGGCCCGCGGGCTGCCCGCCGGGATCGGCTGGTACCGGACGACCTTCAACCTGGGCGTGCCCGGGCACAGCTACGTGCCGCTGGCCGTGCAGATCGGCGGCCCCGGTCCCGGTCCCGGCGCCACCGGCGCCGACTACCGGGCGTTCATCTTCGTAAACGGGTGGCTGATGGGCCAGTACGACAACAAGCTCGGGCCCCAGCACCGCTTCTACGTGCCCGACGGCATCATCGACGAGCACGGCCGCAACACCCTGGCGATCGCCGTATGGGGCCTTGATCCGGCCAGCGGCGGCCTGCCCCGGGTGAGCCTGGCCGAGATGGGCGATCAGGCCGGCGGAGTGAGAGTGCAGACCGTCGACAGTCCCGGCTACAGCGCGGCCGTCTACGGGCGGCCGACCGTCCCCAGCCCCACGCTGGGCCTGGTCAGCTCGGCGCCGCTGGTCAACCCCGGTCAGCCGTTCACGGTGAGGGCCACCCTGACCAACCCGGGCTTCGCCCCGCTGCGTCATGCCGCGGTCAGCCTGAGCCTGCCTGCCGGCTGGACGGCGGTGCCCGCCGGCCCGGCCTCGCTGGGCACGGTCGCAGGCGGTCAGACTGCCTCGGCCGGCTTCCGGGTCACGCCCGCGGCCTCCGGCTCGGCGGCCCCCGGGCCCGTGGACGTGCTGGCGCGCGCGACGTTCCGAGAAGGGTCCTACCGGCACACTCTGCTGGGCACCACCCAGCTGCAAGTCCCCTACGCGTCGCTGGCGGCCAGCTATGACAACACCGGCATTACCAGCAACAGCGACACCAACCCGGGCTCGGGCTTTCTGGGCTTTGACGGGGAAGGCACCACGTATTCGGCCGAGGGCCTGGCCGCCGCCGGGATCACCCCGGGAGGGACGGTCAGCGCCGACGGTGTGACGTTCACCTGGTCCAACGTCTCGCCCGCTCAGCCTGACAACACGATGGCCGAGGGCCAGATCGTCCGCGTGTCAGGCTCCGGCAGCAAGCTCGGGTTCCTCACCGCCGCCAACAACTCACCTCAGTCCGGTACCGGGACGATCTACTACACCGACGGCACCAGTTCGACGTTCACCCTGAACGTCGGCAACTTCTGGTCTCCGGCGGGACAGGGCGGCAATCCCCCTGACACCCAGGTGGCGGCTGTCAACTACGCCAACTATCCCACCGGCTCCTCGGGACACACGGTCTACCTGTTCGCCACCTCGGTGCCGCTTGACCCCGGCAAGACGGTTGAGGCGGTGGCGCTGCCCTCGCTGGGTGGCGTCACCGGCTACAACCCCGCGCTGCACGTGTTCGCGATCGGGATCGGATGATCAGCTCTCGCTCGTCGACCCGCTGACCATCGAGTCAAGCGGGGGTGTCCGCGTCCGCGAGCGTCGCCACGTCGAGCTTCTGGTGTGCCCGCCCCTGGTGCGGCGCCGTCAGCGATCGTTGAGATCGAGTACCGGGACCGGTGGCTCGATCGTGGCCGGCGCGTCGGTCTTGACGATCGCGGTGCCGAGCGCGAAGAACTCGATCACGTGGCTGCCCCAGCCGTGGCTCTTCTCCGAGAGCGACACGCCGACGATGCCTCTGGCGGCCAGCTCCCGGGCCTCGGTCTGCATCCGTTGCATCGCCAGCTCACGCGCGTCGTAGAGCGCCTGGGTGAAGTTGGGAAGCTCGACGTTGCGCCCCGTCTGCGCGACCGTCTTCAGGGGCCCGCGCCGTCCCACGTGATAGACACAGCTGCCCATCACCATCCCGACGGGACGGTAGCCGGTGCGCAGCAACGTCCAGAACTCCTGGCCCGAGAGGTCACTCTGAAACGGCCGCCCGTTCGGGGCACGGTGAAGAACGCCCTCGCGGTGCTTGACCGCGGTCCCGATGGCGATGAACTCGGCCATGTTGGCTCCCCACTCATAGCGGCCGATCTCCAAGCGCACCCCGACGATCCCGTCGGCGCCGAGTTGGTCTGCTTCCTCTTCCATCCTGGTCATGGCGAGGTGGCGAGCGCTGTACATGGCCTGCGACAGCACATCGAGCTCACGGCTCGAGGTCAGTCCGGCGATCTGGAAGCCGATGTGGAAGATCGAGCTGCCGACCACCAAGCCCACCGGATCAAAGCCGGCCTCGCTGATGAGCAGGAACTCGTTCACGCTCAGGTCCGAGGTGAACAGTCCCTCGCGATTCTGCTCGAGACGCTCACGGCCCGATTCCGGGACTCCCTCCAGCGACGTGGGGTCGTAGTCGGTCATCTGGCTCCGATCCGGATCTGGGTCTTGGGGGCAAGCTGCGACGGGTGCTGCCGGCGACGAACGGCTGTGCCGGCGGCGTGCATGGTGATCACCCAGCCGCGGCGCTCGACGTCGGCGTGACCGGAGACGAAGTACGGCATCCCCAGGCGGCCCCGGTTCCAGCCGCGCTGGCCGGGGGATCCGAGAGACGACGCGAGCGCGAGCTTGTCACGACGGACCGAGTGGGAGAGCTCGACGCCGACCGCGCCCGCTCCGTGAGCGTCGGACGCCTGGCCGCGGAGCCTGGCCCGCACCGTCTCGCGCGCGGTCTGGAAGCCGCGGCTGAGCTCGTCGAGCTCCTGATTCTGTGGCCTGGTCCGCTGCCTCCGTAAGCGCGTGGACCGTGACGCCGACGCGAACACGACGGCTGTCGTCGCGAGCAACCCCACCGGCTCATGACCGGCGCCACGTAGCCGCCAGTAGTCCTGCACCGACACGTCGCTCAGCATCGTGGCTGCCCCTGCCGCATTCGGGAGGCGGATCGCGGTTCCGGTGACCACGTACTCGATCGTGCCCTTGCCGAGGTCGTGATCGCTGCGCTGCAGGTGAACGCCGACCACCGCGTCGGCCCCGACCTGCGACGCCTCCTCGGACAGACGGTCAAGTGCCCGACGCCGCGCCAGGTTCCAGGCGTCGCTCAGCACTTCGAGCTCGCAGACCACGTCCGCATGCCACTGGTAGTTGCGCACCTGAGCGGGCGAGGCCTCGGTGTAGATACCCGCCCAGGTCCCGCCCGTCCCCGGCGGCGGCGTTCCCAGCGCCAAACCGGGTGCCCAACCCGATGTCCGGCCCGCACCTCGCCCCATGCCCGCTCTCGAGCCCGGAGGCAGGGCCGGCAGGTATTGCCAGCCGGGGCGGACCACGCTCGCGCCCATCACCTGGGCCAGCGGCTGGGAACCCAACCGGTCCAGGAGCGAAAACTCATTCACCGACAGACCGCTCGTGAACATTGACCCTTCCGTCCCGAGCTCCCTCAGGCGAGACTCCGGGCCGGCCGGGACACCGCCTTCCTCGTCACGCGCGGCGGGGGCTGCCTGCTCGGCCCCCTGGTCATCGCGATCCCCGAAAAATCCCATCGTCAGTCCTCGCACCGGCTGAGGTTTGAGCTCACAATATTCCTGCTACCCAACGAGGCCGCGGGTCAGCGGAATCAGCGCTTCGCGCCGCGGTGCGCTCGCGAGCGAGCCGGCGGGCGAGGGCTCGAGCAGCCCTCATGATGGGCGTGAACGGGTGGATCCTGGCAGGCGTGGGCCGTCAGGCCGCCGGGGCGGCGTTGTACTGCTCGTCGGTGACGTGCTCGCCCCAGGTGACGGGGCTGCCCGATTCGTCGGCCTCCTGCATCGCGATGTGGGTCATGAACCGGTGAGGCTCCGCGCCGTGCCAGTGGTTCTCCCCGGCCTCGAAGAACACGCGGTCGCCCGGGCGAATCTCCTCGATCGGGCCGCCCTCACGCTGACAGCGGCCGATCCCCTCGGTGACGTAGATCGTCTGCCCAAACGGGTGGGTGTGCCACGCGGTCCGGGCGCCGGGAGTGAAGTGAACGCTGGCCGCTCCGGTGCGCGATGGCGGCGTCGGGGAGGCGATCGGGTCGATATAGACGGTGCCGGTGAACGATTCGCTGGGACCGGGGGTGGTGTCAAGCGAGTTGCGGGTGATCTGCATGGTGGTGCTCGCTCCTGTGGTTGGGGTTAGGCGGCTGCGGTTCACCCTGGCCGATCCTGGGCCGCCGGGACAGCCGAGGTCTTGCTACCCGGCGGGGGCGCCTCGGTCCACGAACGACCCAGCTCGTCACGGCTGCACCATCACCTTGATCGACTCGCGGTCGGCCATGGCCTGATAGCCCTCGGGCACCTCCTCGAGGCCGATGCTCCGGTCAAAGACGCGACCGGGCTCGATCCGCCCCTCGAGAACGTCGGGCAGGAGCTCGTCGATGTAGGCGCGCATGGGTGCCGGTCCGCCGCTGACGGTGATGTTGCCGTAGAAGGCCGGCTGTGATGCCGGCATCGTTTCGGCCTGGGGCACGCCGACCTGCCGGGTTCTCGGTCCCAGCGAGGATCGTCAGGATCGAACGCGTCGAGTGTCCACGCCGCTCCGAAATCCCCGAGCGCGATCGACATCTCGTCATGGACCCCAACACCGAGACCGGCCGGCGCGTGCGGGGTTGCGTCGCCCGTCCCGTAGTGGCGGCGGATCTGCTCAAGCGCAGCTTCTCGCTGTCCCGCCTCGTATCCCCAGCGCAGCCGTGCCAGCCGCAGCCGGCCATCCAAATCCACCCAGGCACGTACCTTCACCGGAGACTCCAGCCACTCCAGCCGCAGGTACGAGCCGCCGTTGTCATCCCACACCGCCGGGTCGACCGTCGTCACCCCGGTCAACTCGATGTACTCCTCGCCTGCGATCCGACGGGTCCGGGCCACCGTGGAATCGGTGGTGCGCGCCAGCGTCGCCAGCGTCCACTCGGGGCTGTAGCTGACGTCACCCAGCACCCGCTCCGTCCACGCGTCCGGCTTGCCGACAAACCATCTGCCCTCGACCATCAGCCGCCACTCCGAGCCGATCCGGTACACGCTGCGCCGGCCCACAAAGTCGATCCGCTATGGATTCGCTGAAGGTCCACAAGTGTCCGGCCAAGTCGCGAGCACTGTATTGGCGCTCGCCGAACGGTGCATCGGCCGGATCGCCAGTCGTTTGGGCGCCGCTGGCCAACGCAGTCCGGTAGTGCGCATCGATGTCACGCACTCGCACATTGTCGAGTGCGTGATGCTGTCCTCGTTCACGGGCGGCCGGCGGCCGTGCGTGGCGTTGGCGACGATCACAGCGCCGCCGCCAGCGTCAAGTTGAGCACGGTGATCGCCGATCCTGACCTTCTCAACGAATCCGAAGACTCGCGTCAGCCACTCGACCGCTCGCTCGACATCGTCATAAACGACGATCGGCACGACTGCATGCGGCGGAGCTGAACGATTGCTTGATGCCATGACCGCCGCATTCTCGCTGCCACCGCTGTCGAGCGCAATGGTCTTGACAGTTCGCATCCCCCGCACGCCTGAACTTTGAGCCTTCCCGCTCCTGCTTGCACGAGCTGCAGCTGCCCCGAGGGGCCGTCGCGGTGCCGACCGCACTGCTGCTCGGGGTTGGCGGACCAGCGCAGCGGCAGCCACGGCTTCGTGGCTCCATCGGCGACGAAGGAGAACTGCTGGCGGGATCAGACGCTGCCGTAGGCGGCGAGGAAAACGTCGACCGCGCTGTCGGTGTAACTCTTGAACTGCGCCGGCCGTCGCGGTCGGTCGTCGCCTGTGAACATGGCGTGGTTGAGCGGGGTCGTGAGGACGAGCGCCTGGAAGTGTTGCGCGGCAAGTGCAGGATCTTGCCGGCGTAGCAGGCCCTTGTCGGAGAGGCGCTTGAATGCTGTCGTCCACGCGGCGATCGCGCGTTGAGGTCCTTGCCGCTCATAGGCGCGACCGATGTCAGGGAACCTCTTCGCCTCGCCGATCACAAGGCGGCGCAGCCGCAGGTTCGCGGGCTGCATCACTCCCTCCAGGAGGAGAGATGCGAGCTCGCGCAGGCGTTGGGCGAGGTCGCCATCGTCGCCGAGGTTGACGATCTGCTCGTAGAACGGCTGCGTGATCATGGCGACAAGATCGCCGACGACCTGCTCGAACAGCTGCTGCTTGTCCGCGAAGTGGTTGTAGATCGTCGGCTTTGAGACGGCAGCGGCTGCCGCGATCGCCTCCATGCTTGCGCCGGCGAAGCCCTCGGAGAGGAACACCTCGCTCGCCGCGTCGAGAATCGCCTGGCGCTTGCGCGCCGATCGGGACTCCGCGGTCGGCTTCGTGGCGAGGTGGTCGGTCATCAAATCGCTTCGGGTGGCCGATGAGTCTCGGCAGTTGTGCCAGTCTCAACTGCCAGCTTACTAAACCGTTCGGTTTAGCCGCCGACCCCGCACCCACTCGAGAGGAGCAGACGATGGGCAAGATTGCGGTACACGAATTCATCACGCTCGACGGCGTGATCGACGCACCGACCTGGACGATGGACTATCCGTTTGATCCGCACATGGGCGCAGCGATCGGCGCGATCATGGGCTCGAGCGGGGCGATCTTGTTGGGTCGCCGGACCTACGAGGAGTTCGCGCCGGCCTGGTCGGGCCGGACCGCGGAGCAGGATCCTGGGGCGCCGTTCATGAACGACTCGCAAAAGTACGTGGTGTCGTCGTCGCTCGAGCGAGCGGAATGGAGCAACTCGACGATCCTGGGCGCGTATCGCCCGGACGCGATCCACTCGCTCAAGGACCGGACCGACGGGAACATCTACGTCAGCGGCAGCGGGACGCTGGTCAGAGCGATGCTCGCTGATGGCCTGGTCGACGAACTCCACCTGTTCGTCTACCCGGTGACTGTGGGCACCGGCCAGCGGCTCTTCATGGAGGGCCACGAAGCCAGGTTCACGCTGGCTGCAAGCGACGCTTACGACAACGGAGCCCTGCACCTGCACTACCAGACCGCCGAATAGCAGAGTTCATGCCGGGCCGCAGACGCCGTCGAAACTGGTCAGACCTGCGGTCCCGGCGTCGTCGGCATCAACGGCAACGGAGCTCTCCGCCGGCGCACACCGTCTGTTCGGTGGTTCCGGCGGCGGTTCTATGAACAAGGAGCAAGGCATGGCTGTCATCGAGTCCGATCCACAGAACTCACAAACGATCGAAGGCGTCGACAACGGAGCCACCGTCTCGCTGATCCTCGACCGAAGCGAGCCCGGTCAGGGCCCGCAGCTGCACCAACACCCCTACGACGAAACCTGGTTCGTGGTGGAGGGAACCATCGCATTCCAAGCCGGAGACGGCAGCTTTGTGGCCGGCCCCGGCGATGTCGTGATCGTCCCGGCGAGCACCCCGCACAAATTCACCAACGCGGGCTCCGCCCCCTCCAGGCTCGTGTGCATCCACGCCAACCCCACCGTGATCGGTAAGTGGCTGGAATAGCCGTCCGCGTCCGAACCGCCTAGACAGCAAGAAGCGTCTGACCTTCTTTCACGCACCACCAGCCAGCCCCGCGCCGGCCCCCAGGATGCGACGCGCTTCTGCTTCAGCTCGCCTAGGAGGCGAAGCGGCAGCGACCGACTGACTGCCGTGCCGGCGACGATCCAGAAGTCTGGTCGGCGCGACGGCGGCTGCTCCTAATCGTCGTGAGCGGCAGCCTCGCCAGCCGCAACGTCGCCGTGATCCAGGCGATTGTGTGAGCCCGGGGGCATCGGGCTCTCGGCGCTGTTTCGATGCTGTCGAACCAGCGAGGATCAGTTTGATGCCGTGGCCGGCCTGACTGGTACCCGGAGTCGATGGGTGAGCGGCCAGGAGAACCGGGTTTGACCGATCGCCCGGGCATACCGCTTGAGGCTGGCATCTGCAAGCGATCTCCGGAAAGATGTGCGTATGAGGTCTGGTGATCGGGGTGCCGTTGACGCTGGGGAAGACGGCGCCTAGATGGCAGCGGTGCCGCCGGAGGCGGATGGGTTTGAGGCGGGTTTTGTCGTTGCGCGGACGAAGCTGTCGATTCCGGTTCCCCGAGCGCGCTCGCGGATCGTGTCTCGGCCGCATCTGTTCGAGCTCCTGGATGAGGGGCTGTCGGCGAGGCTGACGTTGGTGTGTGCTCCCACGGGGTGGGGTAAGACAACCGCCGTGGCGGAGTGGGCGACGGCTCGCGACGCCCGGGGTGTCTGGGTTTCGCTTGATTCCGGCGACAACGAATCACTTCGGTTCTGGCGGTGCGTGGTGACGTCGCTGGTGTCGGCCGTGCCCGGATCGTCATCGGCCATGCGCCGACTGCAGTCCCCGGCGGTATCGGTGATCGACGAGATTCTTCCGGCGCTGGTCAACGATCTCGCCGAGGCGGCCGGCCCGATTGTGCTCGTGATCGATGACTACCACGTGATCTTCAATCCCGGGATCCATGCGCAGCTTGAGTACCTGATCGGCCGGCTGCCGCTGGGCACTCATGTGGTCCTAGTGGCTCATGCCGATCCTCCGTTGCGGCTGGGACGGTTGCGTGCCATCGGAGAGGTGGTGGAGATCGGATCCGAGCAGCTGCGCTTCACCGATCAGGAGGCCGACGAGCTGCTCAACCGTGTGCATGGCCTGGATCTAGGGCCTGAGGAGGTCAGGGCCGTGCAGCTGAGAATCGAGGGGTGGGTCGCGGGCTTGAATCTTGCGGCGCTGGCCCTAAAGCGCGGCGACGCCCGAGACCGGATCTTGGAGGCATTGCCGGCCGATGACCGATTTGTGGTGGAGTACCTGTGGAACGAAGTCGTGATGTCACAGCCACGGTCGGTGCGTCAGTTCCTGATGCGGACCGCGATCCTGGAGCGCATCACCGCCCCACTGGCTGACGCGCTCACCGGTCGCGACGATGGGGCGCAAGCGCTACGCGAGCTCGAGCGAGCCAACCTCTTCGTGGTGCCAATTGACCGCGAGCGCGTCTGGTATCGCTACCACCACCTGTTCCGCGACCTTCTGATCGGCCAGCTGCAGCGGTTCGCGCCGGACCTCGTTCCCGATCTGCATCGCACTGCCAGCATCTGGTATGCCAATCACGGCGCGATGATCGACGCGATCGAGCATGCCATCGCCGCCGGCGACATGCACTATGCGGCCGATGAGCTCGAACAACGCTGGTTTGGGTTCTACACTGCCGGCCATTTCCTGACCCTGGCGTCCTGGATGGACCGCCTCTCGCCTGATGTGATCGCGGCTCATCCCACGCTCGCGGTCGTGCGCGCCGGTCTGGCACGGATCGTCGGGCGCATGGGCGAGATCGAAGAGTGGTTACAGCGCGTCGATCCGGCTGCCTTCGACGCCCCGGCTCGCGGGTTGGCGACGTCGATCGCCGGTGCTGTGGCCGAGATGCGCTCGATGTACCGGCTCGCCGTCGGTGACGTGCCAGGCGCGATCAATCTGGCACGCCGGGCGATCGAGCTAGAGCCGGTCCCGGGGTCCCCTCACCACGCGACCGCGGGCTACCACCTCGGCGTCGCCTTATTCTTCGAGGATCCCGATCGGGCGCGGCCCCTCCTGCAGGAGTTCTTGACGGTCATCCCGAGCGAGGACCAGGATCCGCGGCGCCTCTACGCGATGGCTTTGCTGGCCGAGACGCACGCGCTCCACGGCGAACTGGACGCCGCGGAGCGGCTCGCGGTCGCCGCGATGCAGGCAACCCAGCAGATGAAGACCGAGGAGTTCCCATCGACCAACCAGTTGCACATCGCGCTTGGCGTCGCGCCACTTGCTCGCGGCGAACTAGACACGGCAGAGGAACACTTCGAGCGTGCGGTGACGCTGTCGCGCCGAGCCGGCGACCGGGTCGAGATGGCGCATACCCTGGTGTGGTTGGCCGCCGTCCAGGTCCGCCAGGGCGATTCCCAGGCTGGCCGGGACGCCTTTGCCGCCGCCCGGGAGCTGGTGCCGGGCATCGGACTATCGAGCATGCGCTCCCTGGTCAAGAAGCTCTCACTGGATACTCTGCCGACGCTGGGAGGACCTCCGCCGGCCGGCCAGGCTGATTCTCTTACGGAGGCCGAACTGCGGGTGCTGCGGCTGCTGCCCGGGGACCTCACCTACCGAGAGATGGCCGACCGCCTCTACCTCTCGCTCAATACGGTGCGCACGCACGCGCTCCGAGTGCGCCGCAAGCTCGAGGTGTCAAGCCGGTCGGCAGCGGTCGCGCGGGCCCGTGAACAGGGTCTGCTCTAACACGTGCGCAGAGGTGACGAGCTCGGTCGGTCTTTGACGCGTCACCCCGGTTTTCGAGAATCATCCGGGGAGATTCGTTCGACTGCCTCGGCGAGGCGCCTCGCGCAGGCAAGCCACCACCAACACGACCACACCCGCCCGACGAATCAGAGCCGCCGAACCTCCGGTCCGCCGGCCACGCCCGGCGGGATCATCGGGATCGCTCGGGCCGGCTGCCATTCGCGGTTGTGGGGTCGGCGACGGGTCCGCTGGTCTAGCAATTTGACCTTGGTTTTTGACGAGACGTTCACAGGATGTGGACTGGGGTGCCCAGGGTGATGTGGTGCGCGAGCCACTCGTCGTCGGCGACGCGTAAACGCACGCAGCCGTGCGAGACGCGTCCGGGGATTAGTTGCGGCTCATAGTAGGGGCCGTGGATGCCGACGACTCCCCCGCCGGGCCAGTCAGTCAGCGTGGAGTAGGCCGAGGTGCCAAACGCGTAGGGCCAGTAGCCCGAGCTGGCGTTCTCGATCTTAAACCGTTCAGTGATCCAGAACCATCCGGGGGGTGTGGGAGTGCTGGGCTTACCGACCGCGACGGGCGCGCTCCAGACCAGCTGTCCGCTGCGGTAAAGCGAGATGCGCAACCGTTGACGGTCTACGACCAGCAGCAGACGGGTGAGGTAAAACGCGCCGAGCGCGTCGCGCGGCACCCAGCCGGTGCGGCCGTTGGGGCGCATCGGGATGCGCAGCTTAACCCATTCGCGGCCCTGGGCGTCCCAGCGAGCTTCCAGTAGCAGGTAGGTTTGGGGAAACCCGTCCGGGGTGCTCCAGCGCAGGCGCGTGACGGGCGCCGAGGAGGTGGTCGGCTGCTCATAGATCGTCTCGGTCTGGTTTACATATGCCCAGCGGGTGACCGTCCTCTCATCAGACAGCACCTGCTGCTCGCCGGCGCTCGCAGCCTGGCGGGCAGCGAGCCCAAGGTCGGCGCCGACGCCGCCGTAGCCGGGCCGGGCGGCTGCGCGCAGGTCGGCTCCGGTGACCGGGTCTAGCGACTGGATCTGGGTGCCGCCCCAGCTGCCTGTCGATGCTTGGCGCTCATGGACCGCAAGCCTGGTTGACGCCGCCATGCTGGGCCCCGCCAGCGCCAGCAGCACCCCGGCGCCCGTGCACGCGCCTCCTAACCGGCCGCGCAAGCTCACCCTGGCCAGCCCGCGGTCATATCTTGGCGGCCGCTCGGCCGGCTCCCAAGGCCGTTGTCGACGCTGCCCGAACGCTTCACTCCGGGCTCGCTACCCGGTTTGGACCCGACGCGCGGGCGCCGGGGCTTCTCCGTATCGACGGCGATCACTTGGTATCGCCCACGGCCGCCGCGGCGGTTGCCGGGTCGTGCACCCACGTGCTGCGCGGTCTCCGGATCGGGTTCGCCGCCAGGCGAGTCTTGATCGCGGGACGGCCGGGAAGGGTTCCTGCCAGCCCCACCAGCGGTTGTCGAAGCTAGGTTGAGGTGCTCGCGCTGGCATGAAGCAGGAGCGATCCGGTGAGGCTCTTGCCTTGAGTCCCGTAGCGATCCTGCGAAGGAAGCCCAGGATCCGCGCGCCGGCCGAGCTGGTGCAGGCCTCGGCGGCGCGGTGGCGAGCCGAGTCAACGCGTGGTTGTGATTCGGGTGAAGTAGACGTCGATCTTGTGGACGGCGACGGGCTTAGCCATCGGGTAGGCGGTGACGAGCCCTCTGGGGAGTCCGGCCATCCCGATGTAGTCGCCCAGCGCGCAGCAGCCTCGGATCCGGCCGGTGGCGGTGAGCACGTTAAACGGTCCGGCTAGGGTGCGGCGGGTCCAGTGGCGCCCTGAGTCTTGTGAGGTGTCGAACACCACCCGGGCCGCCCAGTAGCCGCGGCGACTGGCCGCGGCGACGACGTAGTGCGCGACGCCGATCGTCCCGTCGCCGGCAGCGGCGATCGCCGGGAAGGCTGATTGCCCGTCGACCGGGAGACGGTAGATCCTCCAGGTGCGTCCTCCGTTGGTGGATCGCGCGACCGCGATGTGCGAGGAGCGGTTGGTGGACCCCGGCTGAGTCCAGGCGGCGTAGACGTCACCGTCAAGGGCGACCGTCTGGGAGGGGACGGTCCCGATCGTGTCGATCACGTTCTGGGTGACGGGATCGTTGACGGGATACCCTGACGAGCGCCCGATCCTCACCGGAGCACTCCAGCTGCGACCGCCGTTGACCGAGCGCATTGACATCAGCTGAGCCGGCCCGGCACCCCCCTGGCTGGCCAGCACGAACACGTCCAGCAGCGACCCGTCACGGTTGACCAGGATCTGGCTGTTGGCCGGCCACACCCCGGACCGGTGGGGGTCATAGAGCTTTACCGGATTTGACCAGGTCTGCCCGGCGTTGCTCGTCTTAGCGAGAAGGCTGTACCCCGAGGTGTAGTCGGTGCCGACCCGAAGCGCGAACGTGTAGTACGCCGTGCCCGGGCGGCGCGGGTCGACTGACAGGATGGGCTTGTCCCAGTAGAAGTCGCTCAGCGGCTGGATGCCGTACGGTGCTGACCACGACAGGCCCCCGTCCAAGGAGCGGCTGGCCACCATGCCCACCGCGGGCGTGAACGGATTCAAGCTCAGCAGGCTGGCCTGCGCGCCGCTGAAATACGCGACGCGCCCGTCAGAGCTAAACGCCACGTTCGGATCGCTGGCCGCCGGGGCGCTGCCACCGGTGCACTGCGACAGCCCGGGAATGAACACCCGTGAGAACGTCCGCCCGCCGTCCTGGGAGGCCATCACCACGTCGGTCGCCGAACCCGAGTAGATCCACGAGACCAGGATCCGACGAGCGTCCCGCGGATCGACCGCCACTGACGTCTCCACCGAGATCCCCGGCGTGAAATTCGGATCGGCCTGCGTGCACGGGCCCGAGAACGGATTCGCCAATGAGATCCGCCGGGGAGCTTGCACCCGGATCCCGGCCACAGCCACCGACGCTGCGATCACCAGCGACAGCGACAGCCCCGCCACCATGCCAAGCAGCACCCGGCGGCTGATCGGCGTGACCTGTCGCCACAGCTGAGGGGGCTGGGCACGCCAACTCTCGATGGCGGCCAGGCGACGGTGCGGCGCGGGCTCTGCCATCGTCTCAGCGGGCGAACGGGAGCCGGTCTTGCCGGCAGACGGTGCGGGCTGGGGGGAGGGTGCCGCGGATCAGGTAAGCGGTGATGTAGCGGCTGGCGCAGGCGCTGGGGTTCAAAAGCTCGGTGTGACCGTAGCCGGTGACGGTCAGCAGCCGGGCGCGGCGCAGCTGGTTGGTCATGGCCACGGCGTTGGCGTAGGGGGTGGCGGGATCGGCGGTGTTACCCACGACGAGCACCGGATTCGCGGTCCGGCGGTTCCAAGGTCCCGGGTAGGGGTCGGCGGTGCGTACCGGCCAGGTGGCGCACGGCTCATCGCCCCACAGGGCCGATAGGCCGATCGGACCGGCGCGGCGCGTGACGAAGCCCTCGAGCGCGATGTAGCGCTGCGGGGTGGTCGGGTTGGGGGTATCGCCGCAGGTCACCGCCAGGGCCTGCTCGGGGCCGGCGTAGCGTTCGACGGCCGCGGCGGGGTGCACAGGGGGTGGGGTCGCCGCGGCGGTGGGGGTCGCGGCGAGGCTTTGGCGGGCATCCCAGAGCTTTTGCAGCGGGCCGGCGATCCCCTGCCAGCCTTGGCTCCACGCGGTCGGGGGCAGCCGTGAGTCTTTGAACGGCTGAGAGAGATCGAGCCCGTCGCCGATCTCGCCGAGCAGCTGCGCGTAGCTCAGCGACACCGAGCCGAGCGTGATCGGACCCTTGCGCAGCCGGGCCAGCAGGAGGTTGAACTTGCGCTTGGTGGCGCGAGCGCTGCCGGCCGAGAACACGCAGCGGGCGACCGTGGTACGCCCGCAATAGGACAGCAGCGCATTGAGGTTCAGGCCGGCGCCAGCGTCTGACCCGATCCGCAGGCTGATGCTCAAGGACGGTTGCCGGTTACCGCGGGGGCTCCACGCTGATGGGGTGATGTCTCCGTCAAGCACCACCGCCCGCACCCGCGAGGGAAACAGGTTGACGTAGGTGGCGCCGAGGATCGTGCCGTAAGACAGGCCCCAGTAGGTCAGCTGGCGCGCGCCCACCGCCTGGCGCAACCGGTCAAGATCATCCGCGGTATCGGCGGTGGAGACGTGACGCAAAAGCTGCCCGGCGCGGGCGCCACACCGGCGCCCCAACCCCCGCCACCGGTTGATGTAGGTCGCCTGCTGGGCCGCGGTCACCGGAAAATCAGCCGAGACGCCCAGGAACGCGGCTTCGCTGGCCGGGTTGGCGAAGCACTGCACCGCGGTGCTCTGGCCGATCCCGCGGGGATCCCAGCTGACCACATCAAAGCGCTGGCGCACCAACCGCGGCAGCTGCAGGTACCAATCGGGGATCTGCACCGTGCCCTCGCCCCCGGGGCCGCCCGGGTTCATAAACAGCGTCCCCACCCGCGCGCGGGGTCGGGACGCGGCGTGCTTGACCACCGCCAGCGTGATCTGGCGCCCCCGCGGGTGGCGATAGTCCAACGGCACCCGCAGCCGCCCGCAGCGAAACCCAGCCAGCGCGGCGTCGCTACCCCGCGGACACGCCCGCCAAGACAAGCCCGAAGTCGCCCCGGCTGCCGGCGCAGCCATCAGCAGGCAAGCCACCACCAGCGACGCGAGCCCGCAGGCCCGGTATGGATGCTCGCGGCACGAACGCAGCAGACTCACCTGGCTCGGCCTCTGACGGGTCCACAAGCGGATCATCGCTGCTGGTTAGACGATTTTGACCGGAATGAGCGTGTGGAGTTTGCCGTCTTTGATGGTCAGGGTGTAGCCCCCGGAGCCCAGGCGGCGTCTAATGGTGAGCTGGATGCCGGCCCGGGTGGCGCGGCCGGCGGCGTAGGTGGTCGCTGCGCGGGTGAGGGTGGCCGCAGCATCCGTGCTCAGCGGCGGTGGTGTGCCGCTGACGCGCCGGCGGGTACACCCGCGGACCATGGTCGCGCGTCGCACCGCGGCGGTGAACGCGGGGGGGCGGATGGCCGGGCAGAACGCGATTGTAAAGCTTCCCGTCGGCGGGGGGGAGGCGCCGAGGCCCCCGCCCAGGCCAGAAAGAACGTTGCAGTGGGTGGCGATCTCTTCCGGAGTCATCGGGGTGCGCACGCTCTGGTAATCCACCGGAGTGTCTGAGTGGTCGTCGGGAGGCATGTATCCGGGGAAAGTCAGATCCATGTCCGAGACGTCGATGAGATGAACGCCGTCGGTGATGTACATGCTGCCGTGCACCAAGGCCGAGAATATGCGCGTTTGGGTCCAGCCTCGCCACATCGGCGGTACGCTCACCGCGTTGGTGTCCTCAACCGTGGTCTCGAACTTCGAGGCCTGCTTGCTGAACGCGGAAACCTCGGCCGACGCCTTGGCCAGGCCGAGAATGTCCACCGACACCTTCACCGACAACCTCTCTGAGACACTGGTCGTCTCCCCCCGTGACTCGCTGAGGCTAATCGTGTTCTCGGCGTAGGCGTCCTGGCTGCAGTTATAGAGCATGTCGCCCAGCGGCTGCGCGGGCCCGTAACCGGCGGTCACATCCGCGGTGTTGACCCACTGGCAGTTCTGGCTCGTCGCGCAAAACTCGTTGAGCTTTTCAGCGGCCAAATCAGGGTTGGCTTTGGAGTCGATCACCTGATCGGGCGTCCCCAGCGCCCGCGTGCTGAGCGCACGGGCAGCCGGCACTCGGCCTGAAGCAGCCGCCCAGCCCGTGGTCGGCCACGCCCCCACGCCCGCGAGCACAAGCGCGCTCACCGCCACCGTCCACCACCGTCTAGACGAGCTCATCATCGCTCTCATAACAGCACCTCACGCGCGGCTCGGGCCGCGCGCCCGCGGCGAGCGGCGACCCAGTAGATCATCACGTCATCGCAGACCCAGCCACCACCGGCGGTATAGAAATGAAACACGGTCATGACCGGCCGTCCGCGATAGGTGCCCCGCAGCCGGCAGTCGGCCTGAACCGCATACCGCGTGCACGACGCGTGCGGGTAAGCCGACCGCAGACCGGCCAGGCTCGAGCCCGCGCCGATGCCCTTGACCGTCGTCTGCTGCCCGCGATACACCAGCGCGCTAACCCGATGGCCAGACCCAAACCACACGTCTAGCTGCCCGTACACCCAAGTCGCCTGACGGCCGCGGGTTGCCTGACAGCTCGGGTCAAGTCCAAAACAGTCGTTGGCGGCATTCGTCTTATACAGCGCCGCTCCCAACCGCCCGAGGACCTGAGCCCGCGAATCGCTCAGCGTCACCCTCGCGACCCCTCGGCCTGGATACAGGCTCGAGGGCGTGGGGCGCGAGACCCGCACCGGCGCCGAACGCGGCCCGACGGCCTTCGTGGGCGCTGGCTGAGGAGTACCGAGGGCTGTCACAGGCGTGTCCACGATCCCCGTGCGCGGCGCCCCGAGCCCGTTGAGGCACTTGGCCTGGTACTCCGCGGGAGTCATCTCGCGATTGATCACGATCACATTAAACGCCGGCTGGGTGACCTGACGCGTCACGCCGTCGACGGTCTCGGTGAAGGTACGGCTCACGCCGCTGCGCGCCTCGGTGAAGTTTGAGATCGTGTACGTCGCCACCGCAGACGTCGGATCCTCTGGGTTCATCTGGGATGCCACCAGCGTCCCCACCACCTTGGCTTCTGTCGGCGCCGTCCAGATCTGCGCGAGGTGATAAAGCGGGATAAACACCTTGCTCGACTTCGCAAACGTCTTGGTCTGCTCCCACTCGTGCTCAGCCTCGACGCTGACCGCGACCTCGACCGAGACAATCTTAAATATGCTGGCCTCCGCGCTTAGCGTCAATCCTCCGCCGAACGACACCGACGCCGTCTGGGACTGCTCATACTTGAGCTCGTTCCAATCCGGATCTAGCTCCGGTGGGGGCGGCGGCGTCGCGTCGCCCCCGCCCGGCGAGCCCTGGGAGCTGCCACTTGGCCGCGTGCAATCCTCCGCCTGCGCCGCCTTGGTCGCCGGCCCGAGCCCCCATAACATAGGACTCGTCGGCTTAAACGCGCACGTCGTACCCGCCGAGCCATCGCACAACGCATTGACTACATCCGCGACGGCCTTATTGTCGGAATCCTTGGCCGCGTCAAGTGAGAAGTTGCCCCCGACCTCCCACTTCACATCCGGCGCGTACGGTGGCGGGTACTCGCCGCCGCTGTCACGCACGGGGAAGATCTCCGCTTTGCCCCCCGACGCCGGAGTGACCGTATAGCTTATTTGTAGGTCATGGTTGTCGGGCCCTCTGTAATAGTACCCGCGGAAATCACAGCGTGCTCCGTATTCTTGCTTGGGGCAGCCGTTAACCGTGAAAGTTAGGACCTCAGGACCCGAGGTCGTGTCCGCGTGATACTGCAGGCCGAAAGTGAAGTAAGTGAACGTCCCCTGGGAGTCGTAATTGTAGTAGATCACCCAATTGAAAGACTCACCCGGCTGGATCTCCTGCGGGATGGGATGATCTGGATCCTCCGGAAGGTTCGTCGCGCCGCTCGGACCGCTACCCCAAGCCCTATCGAAGTGAAGTGTGTAGGGAGTCAGGTTGGTGATGTAGCCGCGGTAATCTCCCCCGTAAAGACCCCCCGGCTGAGCACCGGCCGAGGACGCCGTCCCCAAACACACTCCCAAGCACACGACGGCCAGCAACCCCAACCGACGCCTGCCCGCCCGAACGAACCGCCCCCAAGCGGAATCCCGTCGCCGATCCACGCCGCACACGCTCTCAGCACCCAAGATAGATTTCAAGCCCTCAGACGGAGTTCACCCGGGTGATCTTTATTTGCGGCGCGAGGCTAGCAGCTATCACCCCGGGTGAACTCTCCCCAAACCGCACCATCCCTTGCGAAAATCGCATCCGACGACGACGAAGACACCCGCCGACCCGCAGCCGCGGAAACCATCGCGCCTGCATAGCCGTTCCTCAGACGAGCGGCAGGTCACCAGCAAGCCATGCAACAGGAGCCAACGGGCGGGCCAGCTTCAAAAAGGCCCTACGCGCCAGGAGAAACTATATGAGAGACGTTTGTCAACCCGGGGTCGTTGATTTCTCGCGTTTGCGCTGCTTGGGTCGTCGTTGTGGTCGGCTGGGTGGGTGGCGGTCCGGCAGGCTGTGCGCGACGCGCGGTCAGACTGATATACGCGGGTTGGGACCGCAGGACCATGGTTCGTCGTGGGGAGCCGCTGTCTAGGGTCGGGCGTGGCCAGCCCGGGGGCTGGTTGCTCATAGTTTTGTCGCGGATTCCCCGCGCGTTGCCGGGCCGCCACCGACCCAGCCGACGGGATTGGCGATATCGGTGGGGAGGACTGTTCATTCGATTTGGGTGATCGCCCAGCAGAAGCCGGCGAGCTCGCGCGCGGCGGCGGCCGCGATGATCGTTCGACGCTTGGCGCGGGCCTCCAGCCGTGTCCACGTGCGATGCAGCCGTCGCTGCGCGCTCCAGGAGACCGCGATCGCCTCGGGTGGCTGGCTCTGTTGGCGGTCGCTGAGCTTGCGGCCGATGGTCGGGCGGGAGCGATAGTGCCAGGCGGCCTCGACCAGCAGCCGCCGGGCGTGCCCGGACCCGGTCTTGGTGATCGCCCCGAGCCGGCGCTGCTGCCCGGTCGTGTTCTCGCACGGCACCAGCCCGACGTAACTCATCAGCTGCTCGGCTTTGGCGAACCGCTCAAAGTCTATTAATAAGAGGAAGAATTATATATTTTAGGCCAGCTGAGGGTTGCGGCGGCTTCTCGCGCAGCGAGCCGTAGCGAGCGGAGTGGATGACGCCGGCGTGCTCGCCGCAGGAGATCGACGCCAGCCAGGTCGAGGCTCACGCGCCACCCTCATCGGACGGGCTCCTGAAGAATCTGGGCACCCTGATCAGGCGAGGCAAGACGCAGGGTCGGCGGCGAGGCGCCGGTGCCGGCCTTTCGGCCCGGTGGTCTCCTCGCCGCCGCCCTCCGAACCGGACGTGCGAGTCCCCCCGCATCCGGCTCTCCATGAGCACTGGAGCGGCCAGGCCGCTCGTGCAGCTACCGTTTTCAGTGAAGTACCCGCTCCCCGTGACAGGCAGCAGCGCACCGGTGTTCACCGGCGACCTCCTCCCGTCCAATCGTGCTGCTGGCTCACTGGACCCCTTCGCCCTGCAGGCGGCTTTCCCGCCCTCCGAGGTGGCGCGTGACTGCCACGACTACTACGGGTCCTCCGCCACGTCCCGGCGGCAACAGCGGACGGTGCGCCTGCCCAGAACCGAAGTCCGGCGGGCACCGCCGGGACGCTTCCCACGTTCACCATCGACCGGTCGGCAAGATCGGCGCTCAGCTGTACCCCGGGGGCATCGCCGCGCACTACCGCAACACCGCACGCGGCCTTGACCGACCGAACAGCAAACGGCCGACCAAGACGGGTCCGAACAGAAACCAGGACCCGAGCACCCCAAACAGCCCATAGCCGCCAGCTTCGGGGCTGCTCGTGGGTCTCGGGGCTTCTAACACTGATTCGTCTCCTACGCCTTTCTGCCTCGTTAGCACGCACGGCCCGCTGGCGGCGGACCGTCATTCCATCGTCAGGGGCTGCTCCCGCCCTCCGCCGCACCTCCGGCATCAGGCTGCCCCTCAACTTCTCCCGACCGTTACGGCGGCCGGGGGCGGGTCCTTTCACCCCCCCGGTCATATGGCGCCTCGTGGCGCAGACCCGCTTTCACGCAACAGCAGCCGCCTCGGCGGCGCCCGCTACCGCCGCGCCGACTTCTGCTCCGGGTCTGGGAGCAACGAGAGCAGCAGCCAGCGGCAAGCTTCCCGACCGGCGACGGCTGTCGCTCAAACGGTCCTGGTCAGAGGGGGCAGCGATCGCTGCGGGGCGCGAGGAGTTGCGTGTGGGGTGTTGCGGGCTGGCCCGGGGGGTCAGCTGGCGGCGAGTTGGTGGCGGTAGAGCTTGGTGAGGTTGTGGGTGCTCATCATCAACCGCCATTCGGTGCGCACGGCTAACCGGCCGCGGCGGTGAAAGCGGGTGAACCCGCGGTTGTGTTTGGTGTGACCGAAGACCGGCTCGATCGTTTCCCGTCGCTGGCGGTAGAACCCGCGGCCGTGGTCGGTGTCTAATGCGTGTCGCATCCAGTCATAGAGCCCGCCGGTCCACCCCTGCCGCGGGCCGGTGCGTTTGCCGGAGTCTGGTGGGATCAGCACCTGGAGGTGCTGATCGCAGATGACGTCGTTGATGTGCTCCTCGTTCCAGTAGCCCGCATCAGCAACCACGATCTCTGGGCGGTCAGTGACGCCGGCATGCTCGAGCTCGTGGCTCATGCTCTGAATCATCGGTCGCAGATGGGAGAAGTCGCCGGGGTCGTTAGTGATCTCCGCGGCGAGAATGATCTGCTGCTCGTTGACTACGGCTTGGGCGTTGTAGCCCTGCACGTAGTTGCGCATCCCCTTCATCAGCTGCGTGTCGGGGTCAGTCAGGTTCACGCTGCCATCCGGCACGCTGGGTGCCTGCCATGGGTTCGGCGGGCGCCCAAACCGTCGCCCGTCCTTCATCCGCCCACCAGCCCGATAGGCCTCATAGGCCCGCATCCCGCGAGATTTCGCGGCCAGATCGCCCTCCAGGCGCGCCGCGCCGTCCCGCAGCCGCTGCTCGCGGGAGCGAGCGATCGGCGTGGCGGTCTGCCAGCGCTCGGCCTCTAACCGGCGGCGCGCTTCACGCGCCCAACCCTGACGGCCCTGCACCCGGTCGACGATCTGCTGAGCATCAAACGCGTCAGCTTCGCCCTCAGCCGTCTGCTCGTCCTGGTCGCGACCCAGCTCGCGGCGCAGCCACTCCCGACGGCCCTCCGGGGTCCGCAACGCCTCGGGCAGCTCATCACCCCGCGCGTCGCCGAACGCTTCGTCCTCGGCCGCATCGGTCGCGATCGCGTCGGCGATGATCTCCCGCGCGATCTGGTCATAGTCCAGCGACCGGTCGCGGTGCGCGTCGCCCGAGACCTTCGTGCCGTCCACCGCCACCACGGCCGAGCCGACCATCCCCGCCCGCGCGCACAGTGAAAGGACCGCCGCGAACAGGTCACACAGCGCCGTCTCGTGCCGGGCGAGAAACCGCGCGACCGTCGCGTGATCGGGCACCACGTTGCCGGTAATCACCCGGAAGGCGACATCCTGGCGACAGTGACGCTCGATCGCCCGTGAGGATCGCTCACCGACCGCGAACGAGTACAAGACCAACGCCACCATCACCGCCGGGTCATACGCCGCCCGGCCATGCCCATCCGCCCGATAGGCCGCATAGAACGCCGCGAGATCCATCCCGGCCACCGCGTCGATCACAAACCACGCCAAATGATCCTCAGGCAGCCAATCCCGCAACGACGGCGGCAACAAAAACGCCTGCTCACGATCACAATCCAGGAAGTTCTGAGGCATCCCAGGATTCAAGTAAGTCCGCCGGACAGAACTCCTTTGTGCGACAGCCTCGCGACGGAGATGGCATGAACGGCTTCTGATACGGCCGGCGCTGGTCGCCGTAAAGGTGGTCGGTCCTCCGTGTCGAACGGCGTCGTAGGCGCGCGCGGATTGCGCCCGCGCGGCCGGCCAATCGAACAGGAGGTACCGACCGTGAGCGACGGTAAAGGGTCGGTCGCTCGGAACGTGGCTGGCGTGATGCCCACGCGGCTGTCCGGGGCGATCATCGCGGGCTTTGACGTGCATTTGCGCCAGATCACCTTTGACTGTCTGGACTCGGCCAGCGGAGAGGTCTTGCGCGGGCGGATCGCTTCAGAGCCGGCGGCGGTGCGGGAGTGGATGGCACAGTTCGCGGGCCGGGCGGTGCATGTCGCGATCGAGGCGTGCACGGGCTGGTTGTTTGTCGCCCGGACCGTTGAGGCGTGCGGCGGGACTGCGCACCTGGCCGAGACAGTGGAGACGCGCGCGTGTTGCGGGGTCGCAAGCGTCGCGCCAAGACCGACCGCCAGGACGCGCTGTGGCTCAGGGAACTGCTCGCGGAGGGGCGGCTGCCGGAGTCCTGGATCGCTCCCGAGCACGTGCGCCAGTGGCGCTCACGACTGCATCTGCGCAAAGCGTTGATCGACGAGCGCACCCAATGGCTGCTGCGGATCCGGTCGGTGCTCTATCACCACGGCATCAGCGGCGGGGCGCCCGCCCGGATCGCCGCAGCCGACGGTCGCCGGTTCCTTGAGCGCCTGGCTCTGCCCGAGGACGCGCGTGAGCGGGTCACCGTCGCCCTGTTCATGGTCGACACCCTCGAACGCCAGATTCGCGAGATCGAACGCGGGCTGCGGCGGGTCGCGCGCCACCAGGTCGGCTGCCAGGCGCTGATGACCCAGTTCGGGGTCGGGGAGCTGATCGCCCTGACGTTCCTGGCCGAGCTCGGCGACGCCGCCCGCATGAGCAGCTCGCGCAAGGCGGTGCGCTTCGCAGGGCTGGACATCGGCGTGCATCGCTCTGATCAGACCAGCCGCGTCGGGCGACTGACCCGTCAAGGCTCATCGCCGCTGCGCTGGGCGCTGTACGAGGCCGCGCAATCCGCGACCCGCCGCCAGAGCCCCGACTACGCCCACTACCACGCCCTGCGCGCCAGCGGCATGACCCACACGCGCGCGTCGCTGACGATCGCCCGCAAGATCGCCCGACGCAGCTACCACCTGCTCGACAACCTCGGACCGGACGCTCTGGCGCCCGTCACCTAACCAGCTTCACCATCGGCTCCAGCTTCGCGACCCCACCTTCACCGATGCGGACCCTTCCGGCCAGCTCCCACAGCTTCCGTGGCACCCACCATGGCGGTCCTGACAGAGACCGAGCGGCCGGACACCCCACCCACGGGATGACCGATCAACCATCACGTCCCGAACAGCCACGACCGGCTGCTCGAGGACCCAGATAAGTCTGGGCACCCATGGAGCCACAACCCGAACGGAGGCCTTGACACCCCAACCACGTTCAGATAAGCGGAAGCCAGGACGGAGCGCCGCAGAGTTCCGCTTCGACCCGACCGTTAGCAGGGAATCTGCTAGCACATGGACGGACATATGCTTGGTTTCCGCCTAAGGCAGGTGCGCTGCCGGCGTGGCAATCAGGCGAGCCTCGGGCCCGACGAGCATCGTGTATGGAGACCTCACGTGCGCCTCTGGCCAACCGCCGGTCACTGGACTTACACTTGGTCGTCGTCGCGACCGAGTCTCTGTGACGAGTCGGGTGTGAAACGGTAGGCTCTGGTCGCATTTGAGCTTTTGTGTCCGTCGCCGGCCTCGATCTGTCTCGGCGCTGGGGGTCGGGCGGAGGTCACGCGCGGCGGCAACAGCCGTAAGGAGGAACCGAATGATGGGCAGACGCTCGGTTGGGATCGGGATGTTCGCTTTGCTGATGGCCAGCGGTTTGTGCGTGGTCCCCGCTGGCGCGATGGCGCGGATCCCGCCCCCGGAGGGCCCGCCTCCGGAAGTAACCGCGATCCAGGTGACCGCTCCGGGGCCGCCGCGGTACGTGTTTGGCAGCGACCGGCGCGAGCACGTCGACTACGACCTGGTGATCACCAACGCGTTCACGGCCGAGGTCACGCTGAAGTCGCTAACGGTGACCGGGCCCGGTAAGAGGTTGCTGGAGCTCACCGGCGAAGCACTGGCCGCGCACACGCATCAGATCATCGCCGGTGAGCCGTCGGCGCGGATCCCCGCTTCCTCGACGGTGGTGACGCTGGTGGACGTGGTGTTGCCTCGCTCTGCCGGGCGGTCCGTGCCACGGCGGCTGTCTAACCAGATCGACTACACGATCCCCCAGGGGGTCCTCTTCCGGGAGGCGATCGGAAGCACCACGGTCCATGGCCCCGTGCTGGAGACCACGCGGCGAGCGCCGGTGCTGATCGCCTCTCCGGTGCGCGGGTCAGGCTGGGTGGACGCCAACGGCTGCTGCGCAGATCCAACGTCGCGTCACCGCAACGCAGTCCTATCAGCCAACGGGACCTACGTCACCCCGGAGATGTTCGATATAGACTGGTCTCAAATCGCCCACGGCTCGTTGTTTAGCGGGGACGGCAAGCAGCTGAGCGACTGGCCGAGTTTCGGCGCCCCGATCTACGCCGTGGCCAACGGCACCGTGGTCTCGACGATCACCGACCGGCCCGAGGTGCCCCCGTTCGCGCCAGAGAGCGGCAACCCGACAGTCCACACGCCGAAGGATTTCGGCGGCAATGAGATCATCGAGAAGATCGGACCAGGGGTGTACGCGGCCTACGAGCACCTGCAGACCGGCTCGGTCGTCTTCCGTCCAGGCCAGCGTGTGCGCACCGGGGAACCGATCGCCAGGCTCGGCAACACCGGCAACACCACGGCCCCACACCTTCACTTCGGCATCCACGACGGCCCAGACCCCCTGACGTCAAACTCGCTGCCGTTCGAGATCGATCATTTCACGCTCGAAGGGAACGTAGCCCCTTCCTCGACGCCAACTCACGTCGTCATCGCCGGTCCGGCGCGCCCGCAGCGACGCGCCGAACCTCTGGTGGACTCGGTGTGCTCGTTTGACGGCTGACGGGTAAGCACGCGAGGCAGACGACCGCCCGAGGTGATCTGTAGCCCCCAGTGATCGCTGTACTGGCCTTGCCACAGACACCGCCAACGCGATCGCCCGATCCGCGGCAAACGAGAACAAACAACCCGTGCCGAACCTAAGCTAAAGGCGAGCCGATCACACGAGTCATCCCGATGAGCGGGGTAATCGGCCGATACCGCCGCGTGATCGTGAAGAGACGGCCGGTGGCAACCGGGATTGCGCCTGTCGCCGACGCATGGCGGTGCTAGGACGGCTACGGCGGGGCATGTCCCTCGGGTTCGTCCAGGCGCAGCACGTGCGCGACGTCGCACGAGCGCATCTCCACGATCCGCACGAGTTCGCGGAGGCCTGGGATCGGGTGACAAGAGACCAAGCTGACACCGTGGTACCGAGAGACCGCTGCCGAGAGCCGCACGCGGCTCCGAGAAGTCGAGGCCCGCGAACGGCACAGAGCCCGCGCCGGCCTGAGCGGCCCCAAGGACGCGGTGCGCGCGGCGCTGCTCGCTGGCAGACCGCAGGATTCAGACCTGTTCCGGGCGTTTCTCGAGTCATGCTGCTGCATCACACCGCTACGGGAGATGCTCGCCCGCCCGACCCAAGGCGGATGGCTGCGCCGTTTCAATCACCTGGTCCGCAGTCCGACTTATGACCCGTGGCGCAAACCAAAGGACTGACGGTGCGAGGCTGGCCGCGACCCTTGGAGGGGGCAAGTTCGATGTCGCCTGCTGGGGCTCCCATTCCTCAGGCGGCGGCGACACAAGCTTTGCCAGTCAGACCAGGCGGTCGACGCGGCAGTCGCGAGTCAGCCCGCGGCCAGCCCGAGAACCAACCGGATACGTCGGACCTCACCGCCCAGACGAGCGATGACTCTGACAGTGACGGCAGTCTGGGACAACATGCGATCGCTCTCCAACGGGGGTGGGTCGGGCATAGACTCGGCAGCCCGATGGATGCGTTGATCGAACGCCACCGAGCCGGCCGCACGATCTTCGGACTGCCTTGGGCCTTTTCGGGGCTGCGGTGGACCTCGCGTGACGGCGGCGACTGTCCGACTGCTACACGCCCCAGCAGCGCTTGCGGGGTTTCTCCGGATCGCTGCTGGCGTTAGGATCCGCGGCGGTGAGTCTTTCAGCTATGCGGGGAGGGGTTCGACGCCGATTGTCCGGGGCGCTGCTGACGGACGTTGAGGCTGTGAAGGTGGGCCGGGCGGTGGGGGTGGCGGTGGCATGGGGGCTTGTTTTGGCGGTCGTTTTTGTTCTCGCCTGGCCCACTGCGGGAGGGGCGCGGGCGGCTACTAGCAGGCGCGTGGTGTTGGCGGTGTGGGCGCAGGGGGATGCCAACACGCCGGTGGCGGGGGCGACGGTGCGGGTGTACGCGACCGCTCGTCCGCCGGCCAGTTGGAGCGGGCAGCCCGCTGAGAGGCTGCTGGTGGGCCAGTCTTCGGGTGCCCGGGCGCGGCGGACTTATCGCACCGGGGTGGCGCTGCTTGGGTTCGCTCGACTGCCGGCAGCGTTCACGGTGCAGGTGACGGGCGGCGAGGCCGGGGGTCGCCGGCTGCCGGGAAGCCTCAGCGTCGTGGTCAGAAACTACGTGTCGGGCACGGTGGTGGACGTCGATCCGGTCACCACGTTGATCACGGATGATCTCGCTGGTCAGAGCCGGTCGCGCGTGTCGGTCGCCGTTGGCCGCGATCGCCGCCAGATCTACCGGCTGCTGGAGATCCCGGGTTTTGTGGACCAGTTCGATCTGCGCTATAGCACCCGCTACTTCGATGGCGCGGGCTACTTGGCGGCGGCTCGGCGGGCGGGCGGGATCGGAAGGCTCGATCGGGCGCTGGTCGCCCAGGCGCGCCGCGGCGAGCATCACCGGTTCTTGAGTCCTGCCCCCACGTTCACCGGTGGGCCTCGTCTTCTTGGTCCGATCGCGTCGGCCACCGCGCTACCCGCCGGCGTCACCCCATTGATCTCTCAGGCGTTCAAGTTCCTGGCCACGCAGGCGGCGTCCTCGCTGACCGGCGTGGCCGCCGAGAAGGCGGGCACGACCGCGCTGGGCTGGCTCCTGGCCGCGTTCGGGTTCAAAGACGCGCTTGGAGACGAGTCCGTGGCTGAGATCCGGCGGATCGTGGATCAGCTCAACGAGCAGGTCGCCCAGTTGCGGGACCAGGTCGGCCAGCTGCAGCGAGACCTGGGGGTGGTGGGCTTCAGCACGCTGTTGCACCACACCGATATCACCCTTGGGCAGATTGACCACGCCACCAGCCAGCTGGAGGAGTTGGCCAAACTGCCGGCCGACGCTCGCAACAAGGCCGAGTTCGCCCAGACGATCCTCGACTACATCGGCGCCCACCTGCTCGACGCCCCCGCGATCCTCAATCGCGGGCTTGGGTCACACCTTCCGCTGGCCGATAATGTGATCAAAGCGGCCTCCCGGGTGCTCGGGCAACGTAAGTTCTTCGGTCCGCAGAGCTCGGCCGAGGTGCGCAGCGTGTATGAGTACTTTGCCGCCTATCAGGTGCAGCTGGCGATGCTCTTGCAGGAGTACTACCACGCCAAGCCGGACGTCTACAACCCCGAGACCAACGCCAACAACCTCGACCGGGTGCAGCGCAACGTCGAGTCCCAGGCCGGCTCGCTGAAGCCCGACGTGCCCGCCAACACCGTGATCGACACCAAGTCCCGGGAGATGTGGGTCACCGACCTGCCCGACCCCAAGAAGCGTCTGATCGAGATCGCCCAGGTGCTGCCGCGACCCGGCAGCAAACCCCGGTTTTCGTGGCGCACCCCCGAGAATGTAAACCAGTGCGGCACTCGTCGCGTCGATGGCCCGACCGGCGTTCGCGGGTTTGCCTACTGCAACTGGGAGCTTCCCACCGCGGAGGCCTACCGGCGACTGACCGAGGGCTGGCACGGCAAGTCACCGGCGAGCTGGTTGGTGAGCGTTGCTGGCTTCAACGCCGGGTTCATCCAAGCCTCCGGCCACGTGAAGTGGGTTCGAAGGGATTACCCCACCGGACTCGGCAGTCCCTACGCGGTTCTGAGGGTCTATCAGTTTGATCTATCCAACAATTCGCTGTTCTCGCACGATCTAATGTGGCGATCCCCGAATTGGCAGAGGGAGTTCGAGCGTGTGTACGCGGCTCTCATGTATGTGCGCAAGCTCGCCCCCGACGAGAGCTATTGGTGGTCAAGTTGACCCCCACGCCGTCGGTCACCCAGATGGAGGCCCGCCGGCGGGCGAGGTCGTGGTGGACCGCCTGGAGGGCCGGGGGGGCAGCCAAGCCGGTCGCCGGTCGTGGCCGGGCTGCACGGGGCGGCTGCGATCCGCTGACGCTCCTGACTATCGGGAGAGGGTGGCTGATCCTGACTGGCGTGTTCTGGGCGGTGGCGGCTTTGGTGCTATCGATGCCTGGGGCGGCGCGGGCGGCGGACTGTTCGCTGGCGGACTACGGCTACAACGCGGCGTGCGGGCCGGAGTTCGAGACCCCGGCTTGGGGGGACGGGGCGGGGTGGCTGGATCCTTCGAAGTACACCACCATCCAGCTGGCGGACCTCACGGGAAACGGCAAGGATGAGCTGATCGGGCGAAACGACGCTGGTCTTGAGATCTGGGAGTTCGACACGGCCGTGGGCCAGTGGCGCCCGGCCGTCGACGCCTCGGGAAATCCACAGGTGCTGACCGACTTTCGCTCCCCGTTGCCTTCGGAGGCGGGACCCAACTGGCGCCAGGCTCAGTACTACTCCACGATCCAGACCGCCGACCTCAACGGTGACGGCGCCGCTGAGATCATCGCCCGGTTCCCGGACGGGATGCGGGTTTACCGCTACACGCCGGCGAAGGGGACGAAGAGCATCGATGGTGGCAGCTGGTCGGTGGTGTCTCGCAACGGCCCGTTCAGCGATGCCGATGGTGGGGCCGACCCCGCGGTGTATCTGACGATCCACGCGGTCAGCGCGACCGCAAAGACGCCGGGACGACTGATCGGGCAAACGAAGTCCGGCGTGGTGGCATATCGCTGGACGGGCTCGGGCTGGACCCGGGATACCGCCCAGCCGCTCACGGAGTTCCAGAGCAACCCGGCGTACTACCTCGACACGACTGTCGCGCCGCTGCCGTCGGGCTCTGGCGCCGTGCCGGCGCTGATCCAACGCGACCCGGGCGGGATCTACGCCCAATATGAGACCCAATATGAGCTCTGGCAAAGACTCGACAAGCCTCCCCGCGTGTTGACCGATGTGTCCCTGCAGGGCGATTGCCCGTTCTCCAGGTCGAGCCCCGACTGTTTTGGCTCCAGTCCCTCGTACTACGAGACGCTGCGGTTCGCGAACGTCGACGGCGGGACCGGGGATGAGATGCTGGCGCGGACGAGCGACGGTCTGCTCGCATTCAAGCTGTTAGCTGACGGGAAGTGGCAGCGGCTGGCGACGCTGGGCGATCTGAAGGGGTCGGCCACGGAGCTCGCGCAGACGCCGGGACGGTGGTCGTCGATCCGCACCGGTGACGTTTTGGGTAACGGGCGCGATCAGGTGCTGGCGCTTGACGGCGGCGGGCTGCAGACCTGGTCCTATGACCCGAAAGCGAACACGTGGACGAAGGTCAGCCCGTCGGCGGCGCTGAACCTGACCGGGGACATGTGGGGCAAGAACGCGTCGTATTACTCGACGCTCAGGGTCGGGGATGTGACCGGCGATGGGCACGATGCGGTGATCGCCCGGGGGCCGTTCGGGATCCGCACCTGGTTTTATGACCTGCGCGGCAACAGTGGCTGGACGAGTTGGCTGCCCCAGGACACCAGCTCCTATCCGCAGTTCTCCGGGGCGCGCGCGGCGGCGTTCACCGCCCTGACCGCGCTGGCCAAGCAGCGGGGCCTGATCCCCGGGGATGTGAGCTCGATCCGCGACGTGTGGACCGCGGAGAACCCGCCCCCGGGTCAGACGCTCGACGACCTCCTGCAAAACTTGCCGTTGCCGTTGGTCGGGGGCTGCTCGGGTGAGGACAACCTCACCCCGCCCCACTATCAGACGTGCACCGTTCCCGCGGGCGCCAGCGGCTTCACCGCGGCCGACTGGACCGCGGTGGTCAACCAGGCCCTGGCCGAGGTCTACTCGGTCAAGCAGGTGCTCGGCTTCTTCGCTTCCCTGGACAGCTTGCGCGGAAGTACATTCCTCGCTGATGGCAATGAGCTATCGACGATCGCGACCCAGCTGGGGATCCAAGGAGCGGCCGGCACCACGACCACGGTCGAGCCCGGCGAGATCGCCGCCACGATCCTCGAGGTCGCGGGCGCGCTCGCCGGCGAGGTCCCCGGTATCGGTCCGGGGCTGGAGGTCGCGGGCGATCTCGTCGGCTTGATGACGTCGGGATCGAAGACGCTCACCTCCCAGTTTCAATCCACGTACGCCGGTCTGCAGGAGAAGTTCACCGCTTCGATCACCGAGGTCAAGAAGTCGCTCGAGGTGCAAAGCCAGGAGGTGCGCCAGAACTATGGGCTCCTGTCGCTGATCACGCAGCTGACCGCACCCAAAACGGCGACCGCCACCAAGGGTCCCTGGTATCAGCCCGACACGATTGGCCTGGAAAGCGCGGACAACCAGGGCTTCGCGCTGTGGGTGTACAAGAAGCTTTTGCCGACGCTCTACGCCCGGTACACGATCTCCAACTGCAAGAACACGAATGACCAGCTTTGCCAGGTTTCTGGTCCTGCTGCTGGGCGGTGGGGGGACCCGCCCGGCTTCAGCCTGATCGGTGTGGCGCCCCGATACCCGGATCCGTGCAGCTTCGTCGGCGAGGCCCCCTTCGGCGGCTGGGAGTGCACCTTTCAGGCGTTGTCTGACCCCGCGGCCAGCACCGTCTGGGGCGAGCAGGCCGACACCTGCAAGTACAACGGGTCCAACGCCAAAACCAAGTGGACGTTTGGCTGCAACCTGGGCGTCAACAAGCAGAGCAGCATCGGACTTGGCGAGGGAACGGCCAACGGTTGGGACTTCAGCAACTACGCGGGCGATCCCGTCCCCAGCACGAGCGTCAGCGGACGCGCGTCGATCGGCCCTGGCCGCGCCGTTTCGCTGACCGGCAGCGTAACGCTGCCTCACGGGTTCCACGTCGAGAGCGTCACCGTTCTCGCCGACCGGCTGCTGGATCAGACGCGTGGGTTGGGCGAGCTCGTGCATCGCGACTCGGGCCGAGCGGTCGGCACGCTTCGTCTCACGCCCCAGAGCCGCGCCGGTGCATTCCTCAGCCCTGTCGGCGCCCAGCCGCTCGCGCGGCTGCAACTGCGCCACGTGGCGGCGGGTCAGCTCGCCTACGACCTGACCCTCAACCGGGTCGACGTCGGTGTCCCGGCCGCTTGCCAGCAGCTGCCCGCCTCAGACGCGTTGGCCACCCCGCCGTTCGGGCTCGACACCGCGCTGCGCCTCAGCGACGACCATGCCACCCAGACGATCTCGCTGCCCGCGGCGTGGCGCTGCATCCGGGATCGCGCCGGCACGATCAGCGCGCTTGAGCTGATTCCCCCACGACGACAACCCGAGCGTGTCGGACTGGCCGTGTCGATAGCCGGCCCCCGAGCCGTGACTCCCGGCGCAAAGCTCACCTATCTGGTGCGGGTGGACAACCACCGCCGGGGCCCGCGCAACCGGCTGATCTCTTCGCTATGGCATGTCGTTGTGCAAAGCCTGCTCTCACCGATCCCCCTCGGCGTCCCTCCGCGGGCCAACTTCCTCGCGTGGCGGCTGGGTGAGCTGCGCCGGGGCCGGTCCGAGACGCGTCGCGTTGCGGTCCGCATACCTGAGATGGCCACCGGCCACGTCTGCATCACGGTGGTTGCCGCGGCCGACTCCGCCCGTCCCGCCACCGCCCGGATCTGCCCCCGGATCGTTCATCCGCCGACCATCGGGGCCGGGTGATTGAGTGCGCGCGACTGCTTCTCGACCCTGGATAGGGCCCGATGCGACCTTGGTGGTCCTGCGGCCCGCCCTGTCGATCCGCCAGACCTGGCTCCGGCGATTCAATTTGTCAAGCTGATGTGATGATGCCGGGCTGGCGGCCGCTCATGATCGTGTCTGTGGCGGTGCTGGTGTGCATGGTGCTGCCGGTTCCCGCGCCCGCTCGATCGCCCACCGATGCGGCCTACATGGCGCTGCGGTTGACCAACGACCGGCTGTCGTTGATGCGGCAGGTGATGGCCAGCAAGTGGCTCTCGCGCTCCCCGATCGAAGACCGCGCCCAGGAGCGGACGGTGGTGGCGGGGGCACTGGCGCTGACGCGGCCGCGCGGGTTGGCGGACGCCGGCGTGCGCCAGTTCTTTGATCAGCAGATCAACGCCGCCAAGGAGGTGCAGCTCGGTTGGGGCGAGCAGTGGCTGTGGTACGGCTTTCCGCCAAACACCCAGCCGCCCAACCTGGCGCAGCTGCGCGCCAAGCTCGCGGCACTCACCCCGAAGCTCGTCGCTGCGCTCGCCGGGCTGGGACGATTGCGTTGTCAGCGCGGCGCACGCGTCAGCTTGCTGCGCGTCAGTCGCCAGCTGATCCGCACGCGGTTTGTTACCGCGCACCGGCGCGCCGGGCTCGTGGCCGCGATGCTGTCGGTACGGCGGGTGGGAACCTCCTGTAGTGCAGCCCAAAGGCCCGGCGCATGAGGCTCGTAAGGGGTTCGGTGGCCGGCTCAGATGCCGTCCCAGTCGGTCACGCGCGGTCGCCCGGCAATGCTCATAGGCAGTATTGGAGCGACGTTCGACATCGTGGTCGATTCCCAATCGCTCGGCCGCCTGAAGCAGCCGGTCTGGCCGCCCGCGCGGGACCTGGTCCGCGTTCTCCGCACGCAGGCTCAAGCGATACCTCCTCCGCGGGCTCGGGCTCGGAGTCGGCGAGTTCGGGATCCTCCTCACGCTGGCGCTGTCGCCTGGCCTGGCGGAAGAACTCGCGGCACCCCTCCGGGGTGCGCAGCGGCTCGGGTAGCTCGTCGCCGCGCTCATCGCCATAAAGCTCATCTCGGCCTCATTAGTCGCCTTGGCCTCAGCCAGGATATCCTGCGCGATCTGCTCAAAGGTGCGGTTGACCTCCGGACTGGCGTTGCCAGCGATCCGGGTGCCGTCGATCGACACCTCCCCCGGCCCCACCAACCCAGCCCGGTCACACAGCATGAGCACCTCGCCAAACAGGTCAGCCAGCGCCTGCTCGTGACGGCAGACGAACCGCGCGATCGTCGCGTGGACAGGAACCAGGTTGCCCGTGATCACCCGGTAGGCCCCATCTTGGCGGCAGTGGCGCTCGATCGCCCGCGAGGACCGCACGTTGATCGAAAACGCATACCAGCGCGCTTCAGGTCAAGGCCCGGAAGACAGACAAAACTAATATGGAGAGACGTTTGTCAACCTGGGGTCGTTGATTTCTCGCGTTTGCGCTGCTTGGGTCGTCGTTGTGGTCGGCTGGGTGGGTGGCGGTCCGGCAGGCTGTGCGCGACGCGCGGTCAGACTGATATACGCGGGTTGGGACCGCAGGACCATGGTTCGTCGTGGGGAGCCGCTGTCTAGGGTCGGGCGTGGCCAGCCCGGGGGCTGGTTGCTCATAGTTTTGTCGCGGATTCCCCGCGCGTTGCCGGGCCGCCACCGACCCAGCCGACGGGATTGGCGATATCGGTGGGGAGGACTGTTCATTCGATTTGGGTGATCGCCCAGCAGAAGCCGGCGAGCTCGCGTGCGGCGGCGGCCGCGATGATCGTTCGGCGCTTGGCGCGGGCCTCCAGCCGTGTCCACGTGCGATGCAGCCGTCGCTGCGCGCTCCAGGAGACCGCGATCGCCTCGGGTGGCTGGCTCTGTTGGCGGTCGCTGAGCTTGCGGCCGATGGTCGGGCGGGAGCGATAGTGCCAGGCGGCCTCGACCAGCAGCCGCCGGGCGTGCCCGGACCCGGTCTTGGTGATCGCCCCGAGCCGGCGCTGCTGCCCGGTCGTGTTCTCGCACGGCACCAGCCCGACGTAACTCATCAGCTGCTCGGCTTTGGCGAACCGCTCAAAGTCGCCGATCTCGGCGCACAGCCCGACGGCGGTCAGCGTGTCGACACCGCGTAGGCAGCGCAACCGGCCGACCTGGACTCGCCACGGCGAGTCCGCGATCATCGCAACGATCTCGCGCTCCAGCCGCTCGCGGCGATGTGTGAGCGCATCGATCGCGCCGCTGGCGTCGAGCATCGTCGCCTGCGCCGCCGGCCAGTCCAGCGTGACCTTCTGCAGCCAGTCGCGATGACGGTCGGTCCACGCACGCCCGTCGTCGAACCGGATCCCGTGTCGCAGCAGCAGCTTCGAGAGCCGGTGCCGGCAACGCATCAGGTCAACGCGAACCGCTTCCCGGGCGCGGACCAGGTCGCGCAGCGCCTCCTCTTCATCGCCCGGAACCCTGACCGCGTGCAGCTTGCCCGCGAGCAACAGCCTGACCAGATGCTCAGCATCGCGGCGGTCCGTCTTGACCCGATCCCCGCTCGCGCGCGGGATCTTCGAAGGCGCCGCGACCACACACTCCACGCGACGCTTTGAGAGCTCGCGCGCCAGTCCATAGCCGGTCGGGCCGGCCTCATATGCGACCCGCACCGGCCGCGGCAGCCCCGCGCAGAACGCGGCCGTCGTCGTGTTCTCAGCGCTCATCGCGAACGTCTGCAGCTGTCCCGTCTCAGCATCCAGCACCGCCGCAACGATCTTCGTCGCGTGCACATCCAGACCGACGAGACTTCTAGCCTTCGCCATGGCTGGCTCCTCCCTATTCGGTTGTGGACCGGCCGCGTGGTTGCACCCACGCGGCCTGAACATCCCACCCACGACCGGCGTGGGGGGACCGGCCACTTCTACATCCAGGGCCGGACGGACCTCAATCCATATTGTCTAGTCAACCCGCACCCCAACGTGTCTCTTGCCTAGCTAGCGCTGCCGGTCCAGCGCCGTGACCGGCTCGTACGCTGGTCATGTTTCGGGTCGGGTTGCCAACGCGCTCGATCATCGGGCGGTGGAGGTTTCGCGTCCGCAGAAGCAACCGGTGGTACGCTACTGCGGTGAGTTCGCCTGCCTCGGGACGGCCGCGTGTGGGTCGGCAGGCGCGTGTGGGCGGATGCCTACCTGCGGCTCTCGCCGTGACTCTGGTAGCCGTAGGGATCATCGTGGTGGCGGTCGCGTGGTTGACGAGCAGCGCTCGCGATTGGGGTGTCGACGCCTCCCGCTCCTTCCCTACACCGGGCTCGGGAACCTTTGAGCTGTCCGCCGGGACCTACTCACTGTGGAGAACCGGTCCGACCGGTATCCAGGCCACTGACGTGCAGATCACCAACCTCGACGACCATCGGACCGCCAACGCCACCGGCAAGTCCGGGCTACTGGGGTTTGTCACTGGCATCGGCAATGATGCCGACGTGTTCGCCGAAGTCGCGTTGCCGACATCCGGCCGCTGGCGGTTTTCGGTATCGCGAAATCTAGGCGAAGACGTGGCCCTCGGACCGTCGAAGTCAAGCCTTACGTGGATTGTTATCGGCGCGCTCGTCCTCGCGGCAGGACTCATCGCCCTGATTGTGTTAGTGCCGCTCAGTCTGATTCTGTCGCGGTCCCGCCGATAACCGGTCGGCACCCGAGCGCTGCGAGGCGCGCGTCAAGGTGCGCCGATTCACGCTCGCCTAGCCGCAGCACCAGGAGCCGCGGGCTCCACCGATCGAGGCGTCGTCGTGCGCCCCCCTACGACCGCCGATGTCGACGCGGTCCACGACTTCTGCCCCGTGGTGGCGAAGGACGCCGATTGCCCGGCGGATCGTCGCGCGGACAATGGGGTCCGGCGGTCGAGGATCGGAGGGGACAGTCCCGTGCAGGAGAGGTGGCTGCGTGGGCGTCGACGCCGCGCCACCGGAATGCGTGGGTCGCTGGTCGCCCACGGAGGGCGGATCAGGGCGTGGTCGGCGTCGCCACCATGTGCGCCCTAGCCGGCTGGGGTTTTGCCAGCGCCGCAGTGAGCCAGGCGGCACCAAAGCAGCGCCAGCCGCGCCACGCCCACCGTCCCGAACACCGTCTCCAGCGCGCGGGCGTGACCGGGCTCGAGGCGACCGCGCGCCACCCCCTCATCGCCGATCACCTGCTCAAGGCGCGGCTCGCGCAGCGCCCGCAGCGCCAGATGATCATCAAGCAGCCGCCGCAACAGCTCGCCCCCGCGGAGCAACAAGACCGGCCGTCCCGTTGCGCGACAACGCGCCCGACCGGTCGATCAGTCGCACACCTGCTTCCACGCACACGCAGAAGTCTCGCGCGTAGCTGGGCGGCAGCGCGAGACTTCCGCTCACGACCAAGAGCAGCGTTCCGCCCGGCCCCGGCTTCGGTCGGACGCTATCGACCCCGCGGGCGTCGGCGTTGGGACGGGTTGGTGACACGCCGGGCGGCGACATCCTGAGGGATGGCGTCGGGGGCGCCGGGGCGCAGGGGCGGCTGCATGGCCAGCAGCTCTGCGACGCGGGCGGCGCGCTCTGGATCCGCCGGCGCCGCGGCGGGGTCAGCGGAAGCTTGGGACGCCAGCTGGTGGTGGGCTTGGTCAATCTGGGCAACCAGCCCGGTTTCGACTTCGCGGGCGCGGTCAACCTCACCCTGGAGCCGGTGCAGCATCGCCAGCTCGCGACCCAGAAACGACAACTGCCGGGTAAGCAGAAACCAGCCGCTGGTGCTGTCCGGGCGCGCGCCCGCCAGCAGGTAGACCGCGATCACCGACCCGCGCGGCCGCGGCCGCCCCATGGGCGGGCGGTGCACGGCGCGGTGCTCGGCGGAGCGTGCCAGCTGACGCGAGGACCGCGCCAGCGGCCCGGGCGTATTGCCCTCCAGCGCGACCGACCACGCACCGAGAATCCCCGCCGCGTCATGAGCGGCCCGAGCAGTGCCGGGGGGATTCCCGACAGCATCGCGACAGACCAGCAGCGAAGCTCGCGCATTCGAACGCCTGAGATCCTGCCGGGCGGGAGCCAGATTGACGTAGCAGCGAGCTGCTGTTTCGACCCAATCGTTAGCACGACATCTGCAAGCACACGGTTCCACGTACCGGCGAATCCCGGGTCTCTTGGGCGCGGGACCGTCGAGCCCCACATGCGCTCGACGACAATACTTCGGCTCATGCCGCGGTCGCGGGATCCCTTCTGGTTCCTGGGCGAGCATCAGTCCACCGGAGGCGCGGTCGTGCTCCTGGTCCTCGTCCCGAGCGGCACTGGTGGCCCAGACGCCCGCTTCATCCCGGCCAAGGAGAACTCTTCGGCAGAGGCGAGGTGCGGCTGAATTGCCAGCCGAGCGGGAGCCTCGACCGTGCGTGCAGCGGTCAGCGTCGTAGTTGCTCTTGCTCACAAGCACCGCCGCCCGCCCGCGTCGCAGCTGTCTGCTGCCAAGCCATAGCCGAGCAACGGGTTCGAGCGGTCGCTGGTCAGGGGTGCGGGCGGCGAGCCGGGCTTGTCCCGCTCCGGGGTCTTACTTTCGCGTCCCGCGGGACTCCCCGTGCGGCGTCAAGGGCCTCGTCTGCGCCAGCGCCCCGAGGCGTCAGCTTGAGTTCCGTGGCGCTGCTTCGAACGTTACGGTCGTTCCCACCGCGGACTGCACGAAGGCCTCGGGCATGGCACGAGCGATCGCATGGACCGCCCTCCAGCCCGAGCAATGCGCGGGCAGGACGCGACCGACTCGGGCGGCGCGCAACGCGTCGACCGTTGGCTGGATGCGCTCTTCGAACAGTCCGCCGGTGAGATGCAGGCCGCCGAGAAGGCCAGCGACGCGGGGCTCCCCGGTCAGACGCTGAGCGTGAAACATGACGTTGATCACGCCCGCGTGCGAACACCCCGAGATGATCACCAAGCCGCGGTCGCGCACGTTGACGACGAGTGCTTGGTCGTCCCAGATCATCGGATCAGGCCGCCAGCCGTCCGTGTCGCGCGCCTCGTGGATCGGAAAGCCACTCTCGAACTCGGTGACCCGCTCGACCTGCCCGGAGACCAGAACCGCGCCGTCGAGCAGCAGGCTGTGCGCGCGCTCCTCGACCACCTCGAGGCCCTCGGCCTCGAGGTCGTGACGGCTGGGCGGCGGCAGTCGCAGCTCACCGCCCGAGGGAAAGGCGATTCTCCGCTCACGCCACGCGTCGGGGTGGATCACCAGCGGCAACCGCGAGCGCCCCCGACGACGGACCAGCCCCTTGAGGCCGCCGTGATGATCGGCGTGGCCGTGCGAAATGACAATCGCACGCAACTCACTCACCGGCACCTGAAGCACGTCGAGGTTGCGAGCCACCGCGTGCGGCGTAAGCCCGGCGTCGTAGAGCACACTGCGCCGGTCGCCGTCCCGCTCGACGCTAACCAACGCGGAGAAACCGTGCTCAGCAGCCAACTGCTCGGTCGCGCCAAAGTCCCGCGCCTGGTAGCGAGCCACGCCCTCCTCGCCGGCCATCAGCACGTCGAGGAAGTTGTCGATCACAACCGTCACCTCGACACGATCAACCCGGGCGAGCACACGCCGATCCTACGCCAGCAACCCGCCCGCCCCAACGAAGCTCAGAACGGAGACGCCGTCCCAGACTCAGACCCTGCTCACCCTTCCTGGCGGAAGGGCAGGCATGGGGAGCGCAACCCCGACAGCGCCGATCCGGGCCCGCTCCGCGAGAGTTTGCACCTCGTCCTTCTCAGCAGGGAGATCATCGTCGGCGGCTCCTTCGCAATCCCTGGGTGAGCAGGAACGGGGTCTCGGTCAGCGCGAGCCTGAGGGGGGCCGAGACGCTCTCCCGGGTTCCCACGACGACCGTTCGCACGTTCAACGCTCATAACGCCGGAGGGTTCCTCAGCGCCCGCTCCTGGAACAAAGACGCCCTCCATGGCCTTCGCCGTGTCACCAACGGCTCGGCTCCCTCTTGACCCACCCAAGGACGGGACCGCATAACGACGCTTACTCAGGCTTCACTCACGTTGCAGACCGCGCAATCGCTCCGCCCCGCTTCGCACCCGACCTCTCGACCACGCACGGGGGGCTCGCTACCAGTGTTCCTCGACAGCCCCGGTCCGGCGCACCAGTTCCTTGATCGAAACCCCGCGCACGAAATGCTCCCGCCGCAGCTCCGCCCACCGCTCCACGTCCAGCACGCCTTCCTCCCGGCCTCGATCGACACGATCAAGCCAGGCTCACGATCACCCCGGACACCTCCGCGACCGCCCCGGGGGGTCAAATCTCAACCGGCGAAGGGGGGTCAGTTCTCACCGGCGCCGACACGGCTCTGCTTCGAGGCGTTCGTCGTGGTTGGCGCAATTTCCTCGCGTGGGGCTCATTCGGACGGCTTTGAGAGGGATTGGCCCCCGTTAGGGCGATGTGAGCCCGACGACACAGCATTTCCCGACAGCTAGCGCAGGCGTGCAGTTACTCGGGATCAACGCGCGCCATACTGCCACGAACGTCGCGGACCGGCGGCGCCCGTTCGGGTGTCATTCTTGAGACGCGAGCGCTAATCCGACGACGTCGCCCTAACCCGGTCCTCGGCTGTTTGGCTAAGCGGCAGTGCTCATGCACCGCGGTGCGAGTCAGGCCGATCCGGCGTCCGGCATGTCGCGAGGCGGCGGCGAGCGGTGTCCGTGATGGCTTGCGGACTCGGCGGCGCGGGCGAGGGCGTCAGGCGTGTCGGCCCCGGGCGGGGTGAGGCGGAACGACTGGCTGATCGCAACGTGAGCCGCAACTGGCAACTGACCAAACGCCAGGTTGGCGCTCTCGAGGGTGAAAATGGCCTGGTCGATGAAGGTCGGAGCCTCATTGACCGCCGACAGCGCAGCCGCCGCCGAGTAGGTGACCGTGCCCGCTCCCGCGGTCAGCGTGGCCCGGTGACCGCTGAAGTCGCCGCCGATATTCAGCTGGATCGCGGTGATCGGCGCGAGGTCGGCCACCGTGGCAGGTTCATTCGTCGTGGACAAGGGGTGTCCGAGGATCGCGAAGTCGACCGTTCCGGCGTCGTGGCCGTTCTCATCGGTGAGCGTGAAGGTGGCGCCGGTGACGGTATCGGACGAGTCGGTTTGCAGCGCGATCGTGAGCTCATAGCCGACCGGGATCTTGCCATCGGGGAGATCGGCGAGTTTCTCCTGGATGTTCACCAACTCGGTGCTGGTGTTCACCCAATTCTCGATGCGGGCCGTGAGCGCATTGTCCCCCGGCGTCTTGAACACCCAAATCTGCTGCCACGCGTCGTAATCGCCGGGCCCCGAGTATGCATTGAGCTGGATGCTGAACCCGTTCGCGGTGCTGATCAGATCACTGTCGAAGTGCAAGGTCACCGCGACGTCTGTCATCGACTGACCACGGTTATCCAGGAAGTAGTTGTGATTACTCACCAGGAGGGTGTCCAGGGACGGCGGGACAAGCGGGCCGCCGCTGTACAGTGCGGCGTCGATCCCGTCGGCGCCAAATGTGCCCCAGCCCCAGTTGGAGATCGGCGCCGGGTAATTTCGATCGACCAGGCCGGGTCCCGAGTCGGCGCGGTGCGCGCGGATGTACTGATCGCCGGAGAAGAAGTAGCACACAGACCCGCTGTAAAGCGCCGCGTCGATCCCGTCGGCGCCGAACGCTCCCCAGCCCCACCCCCAGCCCCAGTTAGAGACTGGCGCCGGGTACCCCGGATCAACCGCCCCCGGGCCCACATCGCCACGACTGACGCGGATGTACTCGGCGCCGAGAAAGAAATAGTCATACACGGTAGGCCCCCATCATCTCGTCAGCACAATTTCCCACGAACTTCACTGCAGATCCCGGCCGAGAGAGCCTAACCCGCGGCCACCGGCTACGCAAACACCCAAGAGACGATCGTTGAACGCAGCGGCTCCCGTCGAGTGATGGTGGCCGGCGAAGAGCGATGACTGCGAGCCGAGGTTCTTCGCGGCGACCAGCAGCGTCGGCGATTGCGCCGGGCGCGGGCCGACGCGTTGCTTTCGATCGGACAACGGTTCACGCTTTCGCCGGAATTCGGACGCGCCGGTCGACTGACATCCGAGGACCGAAGCCGTCCCGCAAAGGTCTGGCGGGCTGCTCCTCCGCCGAGTAGCGGAAGTGCTGCGCCGCGAGGAGAGCAGGTCTTCGGCCCATCCTGACGGGGGACCCGCTCCTCGGCAAAACCTCGCCTCGGCGCTTGCAGGCTTCGTGCTAGCAGTCGGGCCGATCCAGAAGTCTCGGACCGAGCCGCCGCGCTGCCGGATTCACGCACTAGCAGGCGCCTCTCCGCCCGATCGGCGGCGGTCAGGGACTTCTGCTCCGGCGCAGCCGGCAAGCAGAGCAGCAGTCGGCAGCACATGGCCGGTCCGGCGACAAACCGGCAGTCTGCTCCTGGCCTTGATTTCCGCGCGTGCCGGGTTCCGGCGGTGCGTGATCGGGATGCTCGAGCGGCTGTCTGCGGCGGGCGGCTCGGTCGAGGATTAGCCGGGCGCGGATACCGTGAAGCTGCTTTGGAGCGGGGTCGCGCGTTCTGAGGAGCCTGCGTAGACGGTGTAGGCGCCGGAGGCGATGACCCACTTGTTGAGCGTCGTGTCGAAATAGCCCAGCGGGTGGGCTCCGGCTTGGGGATGGATGGTTACCTGGGCGGTGGCCGTCGCGCCAGCGGCGATGCTCACCTTGGTAAATCCGACCAGTCGCTTGGGCGGCTCTCCAGTGCTGCGGGGTAGTCCGAGGTAGACCTCGGCGACCTCCGAGCCGGCTCGTTGGCCGGTGTTGGTGATCTGGAACTGGACGTGGATCGGAGCGGTAGCCGGATTGCCGGTGGGCGTGACGGCCAGATTGCTATAGCGGAACGTGGTGTAGGACAGGCCGTAGCCGAAGGGGAACAGCGGGGTGATCCCGGCGGTGTCATAGCCCTTGTAGCCCACGTTGATGCCCTGCCCATAGACCACATTGAGGTTGCCCTGGGTGGCCCACGGATTGTTGGTTCCCGGGGGCACCGCGGTGTCGCTGGTCGGATAGGTGACGGTCAGCTTGCCCGATGGGTTGACGTCGCCCCAGAGCACGTGCGCGAGCGCCTTGCCCTGCTCCTGGCCACCGAAATAGGTCTCGACCACGGCTGGGACCTTGCTCAGCCAGGGCATGGTGACCGGTCCGGAGTTGGCCAGCACCACGATGGTGTGGGGGTTGGCGGCGGTGACGGCAGAGATGAGCTCGTCAGCGCTTTGGGGCAGGTGCAGCGACACCCGATCGCGCTGCTCACCCTCGAAGGTGCGCACGAACACGATCGCCACCTGGGTGGTCTTGGCAGCCGCTGCCGCCTGCTGGATCGCCGGGGAGTCAGCGCCAGGCGGCGTTTTCCACTCCAGCAGCAACGTTCCCGGCTCCAGGCCGGGGGAGAACGGGTGGTCGGCCTGGTAGGTGATGTGCAGAGTGTGGGTCTGCCCGGCGACCAGGTGCAGCACCGGGGAGGCGACGTACGACTTCGTCTGGTCCGCGCCGGTCATGGTGATGATCTGCTGGCCGTCCAGAGTCAGCGTGGCGTCGCCGTAGCCGGTCAGCGCCAGCGTGTAGTCCCCGGTTGCCGGGGCGGTGATGTGCCCGTCATAGACCACCGACTGCTGCGCGGACGGGTTGGCCCCCGGCGGGACTGGCACCTGCGACGTGGCTCCTGACCAGCCCGGGAAGTCGGTGAGGAAGCCGTTGTCGTAGTTGACCTGCTTCTCGACTCGGATCGTTGACGGCGACCCCTGGAAGCTGGGGTTATCCCAGTAGTCGGTCTCCAGCCCGGTACCGACCCCGTTAGTCGGCGACAGCACGCTGGAGGGGACCGTGGTCATGTCCGGGGTTTCGAACATCGACGCGCCGTTGACCGGGTCGTTGCCCGGCACCCAGTTCACGCTCGCGCTCCCGGCGCGAGAGAGGATGCCCTGCAGCACGGTGGTCGACTCGGTCGGGAACACGTACGGCGACCCTGTCG